>NZ_CP026265.1:3107500-4307500 GCF_003071665.1 Aminobacter sp. MSH1
TTCAGCGTATCCGGATCGGCGAAATAGTTGCCGTCGTGGTGCGCCACCGGGCAGCGGATGACCTGGCCGGCCGAATAGTTGCGGGTGAAGGCCGTGTTGGCGTTGGCGATCTCGAGCTTGACCTCGCGGCAGACGAACTTGAGCGACGTGTTGCGCATCAAGGCGCCGGGCAGCAGGCCGGCCTCGACCAGGATCTGGAAGCCGTTGCAGACGCCCACGACCTGCACGCCCTTGGCGGCCTTCTCGGCCACCGCGCGCAGCACCGGCATGCGAGCAGCAATCGCCCCGCAGCGCAGGTAGTCGCCGAAGGAGAAGCCACCGGGAATGGCGATCAGGTCGACTTCGGGAATCTCGGTGTCCGTCTGCCAGACGGTGACGGGCGCCTTGCCCGAAATCTTGGTCAGCGCCGCGATCATGTCGCGATCGCGGTTCAGGCCAGGGAGGAGGACGACAGCTGATTTCATTTCGGTTCGTAAGGCCTCTGGGGTTCGGCAAGTTCACGCAATTCTAGGCGACGCTCGATGCGCTCGAGCCGCTCGTCGTGGCGCGCGAGAACACCGTAGATATTGTGGATGTCACTCTGAATCCCGACCATGTGGCCGCGAATGACATTCAGTTCCCTTTTGACCTCGGACACATCCTGGCGAAGTTCGGACAGGTCGTGATTCATCCGCTTCAGCAGTTCGTACACCAGGTCGTTGGTGACTTCTGCCACTACACCCTCCGATGCAACCTCAGATAAGCGTCACACTATAATTCTCAATCACCGTGTTCGCCAGAAGCTTCTCGCACATGGCATTGAGGTCAGCTTCCGCTTTGGCCTTGTCTGCGCCTTCTATCTCGACGTCGAAGACCTTGCCCTGGCGCACCGAGCCGACACCGCCGAAGCCGAGGCCGTCGAGCGCATGTTCGATCGCCTTGCCTTGCGGGTCGAGCACGCCGTTCTTGAGGGTGACGGTGACGCGGGCCTTGATCACGGGCATTTCACTCCGGGGTCGAAATTGGAAAACTTTCGGGCGCGAAGTTACTCGCGCCCGTGGTTGATGCTTCAGTGCTTGACGAGGACCGGGCCGGTCGGGCGCGGGGTCTCGTTTTCGTTCATGATGCCGAGGCGGCGTGCCACTTCCTGGTAAGCCTCGACCAGTCCGCCCATATCGCGGCGGAAACGGTCCTTGTCGAGCTTGTCCTGGGTGGCGACGTCCCACAGGCGGCAGCTGTCCGGCGAAATCTCGTCGGCAACCACGATGCGCATCATGTCGCCCTCGAACAGGCGGCCGCATTCGATCTTGAAATCGACGAGCTGGATGCCGACACCCATGAACAGGCCGGAGAGGAAGTCGTTGACGCGGATGGCGAGTGCCATGATGTCATCGATTTCCTGCGGGCTTGCCCAGCCGAACGCGGTGATATGCTCTTCCGAGACCATCGGGTCGTCGAGCGCGTCGGCCTTGTAGTAGAACTCGATGATCGAGCGCGGCAGCACGGTGCCTTCTTCGATGCCGAGGCGCTTGGCCAGCGAGCCGGCGGCGACGTTGCGCACCACGACCTCGAGCGGGATGATCTCGACTTCCTTGATCAGCTGCTCGCGCATGTTGAGCCGGCGGATGAAGTGGGTCGGAATGCCCATCCGGTTCAGATGGTTGAAGATGTGCTCGGAAATGCGGTTGTTGAGCACACCCTTGCCGTCGACGACCTCATGCTTCTTCTTGTTGAAGGCGGTGGCGTCGTCCTTGAAAAACTGGATCAGGGTGCCCGGCTCGGGGCCTTCATAAAGGATCTTGGCCTTGCCTTCGTAAATGCGGCGGCGATTCTTCATTTGAATGATTCTCTGGTTGGAAGGGTGGACGGCAAGCTACCGGTCCCTTTCTCACGCCGCAAAGCCGCGGCGGCTGTGGGTTTCAAGGCCGGTCTCTATCTTAATCGGACACATTGCTCAATCATCATTTCCCGCCAATCAACTCCTTTTGGTACGGAAATGCCGCACCGCACACGCAAACAGAGCAAAAGAGAGATATTGACCGGGCGGCGGGCTTTTGGTTTGAGGAAGTCGATATCATATGCACCGGAAGTCGAATCGATTTCCCACTCCCTGGAGGATTGCCATGAGCAACATGAAGGACCGCGAAGAAGGTTTTGAGCGCAAATTCGTCTTTGACGAAGAGCTGCGTTTCAAGGCGAATGCGCGGCGCAACAAGGCGCTCGGTCTCTGGGCGGCTGAAAAGCTTGGCAAATCGGGCGCCGATGCAGAGGCCTATGCGAAGGAAGTCGTCGTTTCCGACATCGAGGAAGCCGGCGATCATGACGTGTTCCGCAAGGTCCGTGCCGACTTCGATGCTGCTGGCGTTGACCAGTCCGACCATCAGATCCGCCGCACCATGGACGAACTGATGGCCCAAGCGATCGAGCAGATCAAGAATACCTGATTTTCCCAGTGTCGCTGGGCCAACGAACCGCCCGGATTCCGGGCGGTTTTTGTTTGCGACTTCGGTCGCTTCCGGGTGAAATGACGCCCGATCAGGAGAGAAAAAATGTCGCTTGCCGAGAGACTGAACGCCAACGAGACCATTATCACCGCCTGGTCGGGCGTGCCCGATGCGTTGACCGTCGAAATACTTGCCGGGCAGGGGTTTGATGCCGTCACCCTCGACATGCAGCATGGCGGCCACAACGAAGACAGCGTGTTGCGCTCGTTGGCTCCGGTCCTGCGCGCAAACAAGCATGCAATCGTCCGGGTTCCGGTCGGTCGCTTCGATATGGCGAGCCGTGCGCTCGACTTCGGCGCAGAGGCCGTCATCGCGCCGATGGTCAATTCGGTGGAGGACGCGCAACGCTTCGCTGCCGCGATGAAGTATCCGCCGTTGGGCGAGCGTTCCTGGGGGCCGACCTTCGCTGCGCCCCGCCAGGGCAGCAAGGACCCTGCCAAGTGGCTCAGGGAGAGCAACGCCCGCACCGTCTCTTTTGCGATGGTCGAGACGCATGCCGCGGTCGCAGCTCTCGATGACATCCTGTCGACTCCCGGTATCGACGGCATTTTTGTCGGGCCCGGCGACTTTTCCATCGCCTGGACCAACGGCGAGACGATCAACGGGACGCTCGAAGGCATGATGGAAACGGTGGCTGAAGTCGCCAAGCGCACGCGGGCCGCCGGCAAGCATGCCGGCATCTATGTCACCGATCCGAAGATCGCCGGGCGCTTCGTCGATATGGGCTTCCAGCTGCTCGCCACCGGCTCGGAGCACCAGCTGATCTCGACCGGCGCCGCCGGCCTGCTGGCCGATCTCAGGAAATCGCTCGGCTGACGACTGGTCGTCAGCCTTCCAGGCGCGACAGGAACTGAGCGAATACCATCGATCCCTCCGGCCACGGCCCGTGGCCGGAATCCGAATTGATGTGACCGGATTCGCCGGCATCGACGAACATCGACCCCCAGGCGGCCGCGATGTCTTCCGCGACATCGAGTGCGCAGTAGGGATCGTTGCGGCTGGCGATCACCACCGAGGGAAACGGCAGCGGATCGCGCGGGTAGGGGCCGAAGGTCATCATGTGTTTCGGCTTGATGGCTGGGTTGGAAACATCGGGCGGGGCAACAAAGAACCCACCGGCAACACGTTTCGTGAACCCCGGAATGGCGTGGATGGCGGTTGGGATGCCAAGCGAGTGCGCAACCAGAACGACCGGCCGTTCGGCCGCGTTCACCGCGTCGATGACTTTTGCCGTCCAGTCCTCACGTAGCGGCTTCGACCACTCGTCCTGCTCGACGCGGCGCGCGGTCGACAGTTTTTCCTCCCAACGGCTCTGCCAGTGGGTGGGCCCGGAATTGGTGTATCCGGGGACGATGATGATTTCGGCGTCCTTGACTTTCATGCCGCGCATGTAGCGATCCGGCTGCGCCGGTGCAACCACTCCGAACCACCTTCGCGGCCGGAAGATTGCGATACCGGTCTCGCGCTAGCCGGCCAGCGCGTGCGGCTCGGGAAAATGGATGCCGAGCAGATCGCGCATGTTGGGACGTGCGGCGACCAGATCGGCGATCGTGTAGCGGGCCAGGACCTCGAAAAACGCATTCAGCGCCTCACGAAGCGCAGAATTGAGCCCGCAGCTGTCGACCAGCGGGCATTCGGCCGCGTCGGTCTCGAAGCATTCCGCCATGGCAAAGCTCTCTTCGGTGACACGTACCACGTCGAACAGCGAAATCTGATCGGCAGGCTTGGCCAGTCGCACGCCGCCATTGCGGCCGCGGACGGTTTGCACCAGCTTGGCTTCGACCAGCGGCTGCAGGATCTTGAACAGGAACAGCTCCGACACCGTGTAGGCAGCGGCGATCTCGGGGACCCGGCTCAGTCGGCCCTCATTGGCCGCGCAATACATCAGGATGCGCATGGCGTAGTTGGTTTGGCGGGTAAGGCGCATTGGTGATTCCTCGCTGTGGCGCGGACGGGCTTCTTATATGGCCTACACCTTAGAACAATTCCAGACAAGCGATCTCAAGAATCTGGACAAGATATATCAAGAAACCGCGCTGCGGTCCCGCATCTGGCGCAAGCCAGCCCTGCATTCCTGATCGGGCTCACGGGTTGAAGTTGTTGCTGCATTGCACAATATTGGTGGCGTCGGGAGTCGAAGACTCTGGGGAGGAACCCAAGAGGACTACGACATGGAACAGATCAAACATGCCCAACGGCCGCTGACGGGGATCATCCGCCAGCTCAGGCCATCCGATCTGCCCCGCTTTGCCGAACATCTCCTGAGACTGGACGCCCAGAGCCGGCGCGACCGCTTCAATGGCCTGACCGACGACGGTTTTCTCCGGTCATATGCCGAGCGCAGTTTCCACGACGGCGTGACTGTCATTGCCTATGTCGAGGGCGACAAGGTTCTGGGCGCTGCCGAACTGCATGAACGCCCCGAGGAGCGCGAGCCGACGGCGGAGATCGCCTTCAGTGTCGAGCGCCAGTTGCAGCACAGAGGAATCGGCGGCCGCCTGTTCCGGCGGATCATCGCCCAGGCGAAGGGGCTCGCCTATACGCGGCTGCAGGTGACCACGCACGCCAACAATTCGGCGATGAAGGCCCTGGCCCGGCGCTTCAACGCCAAGCTGAGCTTCGCACAGGGCGAGACCAACGGCATCATAGAACTCGACGCGAACGGAGCGGCCGATCCTGATTTGGGATTTTTCGCCCCGGCCGATTTCGGACGGCGCAACGTCGGCAAGGCCATCGCCGCCTAATTCAGCTTTTCGAATTGAAGCGGCGAAAGCCGTCGCCGATATAGTTCCTGTGATGAACAGGGAAGGCGACCGATGTCCTCACCGCAAAGCCAGGCCCTTCCGGCCGGCATGACACCTTCCGCCAATGCCGTCGATGTCGAAAAGCTGGCAGCGCTGCGCAGGACCAAGTTTCTAGCGACTGCCGCCCTGGTCGTGTGCGTTTGCGTGTTCGCGATCGCAAAGTCGCTGCAAGGACGCTGGCCCTGGCTTGGCTTTGTCGCCGCCTTCGCCGAGGCCGCCACCATAGGCGGCCTGGCGGACTGGTACGCCGTCGTCGCCCTGTTCAAACGGCCGCTAGGACTGCCGATACCGCACACGGCCATTATTCCCTCCAACCAGAACCGGATCGCCGAAAATCTCGGCCGCTTCATCGAGACCAACTTTCTGGCGCCCGAGCCGGTGCGGCAGAAGCTGAAGGAAGTGGATTTTGCTGCGCTCGTCGCCGACTGGCTGTCGGACCGCAGCCGAGCGGAAGCGTTGTCGCGCTTCGTCGGCCGGCTGGTGCCGCAGATGCTGCAGGCGATCGAAGGATCCGGCCTGCGCGAGTTCGCCACGCGCCGCATGCTCGATCGCCTCGGCAAGATCGAGGTGGCGCCGTTGGCAGCGGAGTTGCTGTCAGCATTCACCGACGATCGCCGGCATCAACGCCTTTTGGACGAGTTCACCAAGATCATCGGCAATTTCTTGAGCGACGAGCAGGCGCTGGCCGTGCTGCGCGAAAAGATCAGGGAGGAACTGCCGTCCGTCTTCAACCTGTTCCGCGCCGATGCCTATCTGCTCAAGCGCATCGTCTCGTCCGCAGCCACACTGCTGGAAGAGGTCAGGGCCGATCCCGACCATCCGCTGCGCGGCGAGTTCGACCGCTTCGTCCACGGCTTCATCGATCAACTTCGCCATTCGCCCGACTATGCCAAGCGCGCCGAACAGGTGAAGCGCAATTTCCTTGCCCGTCCCGAACTGCGCGGGCTGGCACTCGACGTATGGAAGAGCATGCGCGGCTTCATCGAGCAGGATGTCGCATCGTCGGATTCGATGACACGAAAGCACCTGACCAACCTGTTCGTCGAGGTTGGGCAGAATCTGGCGCGCGATCCGCAGATCCGCGCCGACATGAATGCCGGTTTCGTGGTCGCGCTTGCCTCCTTCGTCGAGAGCCAGAAGAGCGGCGTCTCCAGCTTCATTGCCGAACAGGTCAAGCGCTGGGACCTTGGCCAGTTGACCCGGCTGATGGAGATCAACATCGGCCGGGACCTGCAGTATATCCGTTTCAACGGCATGCTGATCGGCGGCCTTGCGGGCCTTGTGCTCTATTGTGCTGAACTGCTCCTGGTGGCGAATTGACCATGCCCGTGGCTTCTCTATTCTGACACTTGCGACCTCCGGGAAGGCCCGGAGCCAAAAGGGAGCGAGCCATGGCCAAGAAACCGGAACCGGAATCCTTCATGGACATGTTTTCGAAGTTCGGCCGCGATCTGAAGATGCCCGCGGTCGATGTCGACGACATCGTCAGCCATCACCGCAAGAATCTCGAGGCGCTGGAAAAATCGGTGAAGGCGAGTGCCTCGGGGGCTTCGTCGCTGGTAGCCAAGCAGCGCGAAATGATCCAGAGCGCGTTGCAGGAGGTGACCGAGGCCGCGCAGGGATTGCGTATGCCGGGCAATCCGCAGGAGATGCTCAGCAAGCAAGCCGATTTCGCCAGGCGATCGTTCGAGGCAGCGCTCAAGAATGCCGGCGAGGTTGCCGATATCGTGCGCAAGTCGGGGTCGGAATCGGTCGAGGTCCTGCGCGAGCGCATCCGTGAATCGATGCAGGAAATCCGCGACAGCTACGACAAGAAGAAGTAGCTTTTCCAGGCTGACGCATCGGCAGCCCACCTCTGTTGTGGGTTTCGCAAGACGGGCCGCGCATTGCCAGGCCTCGGATGCTAAGGAAGGCAGATCACCATTGGAACGCAGTGCGTCCGTCTGGATGCACAATTGCGTCTTAACGCATTGAATCTGCGTATTGTGCCTGCCGGGAATCAGGTTTGATACCCGGGCTGGTGCGTCAGGATTCGACCGGGGAAAAGGATGAAGGTAGGCATCGAGATGGGGGCGGCGTCCGGCGGGACGAAGGCTCAACTTGATCTCGAAGAGCTGCTGGCGACCCGATTGCTGGTTCAAGGCAATTCGGGCTCGGGAAAGTCGCATCTCCTGCGCCGCCTGCTCGAGCAGAGCGCGCCTTGGGTGCAACAATGCGTCATCGATCCCGAAGGCGATTTCGTTACCCTTGCCGATCGCTTCGGCCATGTCGTGGTCGACGCCCAGCGCACCGAGGCTGAACTGACCCGCATCGCCGGCCGCATCCGCCAGCATCGCGTTTCCGTCGTGCTCAATCTGGAGGGCCTCGACGTCGAGCAGCAGATGCGCGGCGCGGCCGCGTTCCTGAACGGCATGTTTGATGCCGAGCGCGACTTCTGGTACCCCGTGCTCGTGGTCGTCGACGAGGCGCAACTGTTCGCGCCGGCGGTGGCCGGCGAGGTGTCGGACGAGGCGCGCAAGATCTCGCTCGGCGCGATGACCAACCTGATGTGCCGCGGCCGCAAGCGCGGGCTGGCCGGTGTCATCGCTACGCAGCGCCTGGCCAAGCTCGCCAAGAACGTCGCCGCCGAGGCGTCCAACTTCCTGATGGGCCGAACCTTCCTCGACATCGACATGGCGCGCGCCGCCGATCTCCTCGGCATGGAACGGCGTCAAGCGGAGATGTTCCGCGACCTGGCGCGCGGAAACTTCGTGGCCCTCGGACCGGCGATGTCGCGCCGGCCGCTTCCGGTTGCGATCGGTCCGGTCGAAACGTCGGCGCGTTCGGTCAGCCCCAAGCTGATGCCGCTGCCGGACGCCAGCGACGATACCCGCGAGCTCATTTTCGCACCCGCTCCGTTGGAGGCGCGTCACCCCGTGCGGCGTCCGGTGCCGCCAACGCCGACACCGACGGCCGACATCATCGCCCAGCTTTCCCAGGTGCGCGCCGAGGCATCGGCGCCGGTGGCCGAGCCGATATTCCCGCTGTTCGACGAAGCCGAGCGTGAGGCGCTGATCGACACCATCGTGCGCGAGATGGTCGAGGACCCGGACGCGGCGTTCCGAACAGACGCCGTGCTCTACCAGGATTTCCTGGTTCGTTGCCGCATCAAGCGCATGCAGGGTGAACCGCCTGCATTGTCGAACTTCCGTCGCCGCTATGCGGTGGCGCGCTCGGGCATCGACGACGAGACCGCATCGAGCGATACCTGGCAGCAGGCGCTCGGCATGTCCGCCGCACTGCCTGAGGACCTGCAGGCGGTGTTCCTGATCGTCGCGCAGGCGGCGGTGAAGGGCGCGCCTTGCCCCTCGGATGCGGCCATCGCGCACGCTTATGGCAGCCATTCGGCGCGTCGGGCGCGGCGCCTGCTTACCTATTTCGAGGAGCAGGGGCTGGTTGTCGTGCGCACCGACTTCCACGGCAAGCGCTCGGTGGCTTTCCCTGAGCTTGGCTGCGAAACGGCCCTGGGCGATCCCGAGAGGATAGACGACGTTGCCGAGCGCGAGGCGGCCGAGTAGCCTCGGTGCACCTGCCAGAGGTTGACAAAGGCGCCCCGTACATGGTCCCCACAGGCAAAATGTTGCCTAATGCTGGGGAGAGGAAGCGTGTCGAAACCAATCGAAACCTACGAGGAGCTGCGCGAGAAGATCGGGCAGGAACTCGGCGTTTCCGACTGGATGGTCGTTGATCAGAGCCGTATCGACGGCTTTGCTGAAGCCACCGGCGACCGCCAGTGGATCCATGTCGACCCCGAGCGCGCTCGGCGCCAAAGCCCGTTTCGCACGACGATAGCCCATGGGTTCCTGACGCTGTCCATGATCGGTGCGTTCATCCAGGACATGGGCGTCATTCCGGTAAACACCCAGGCTGCCTTCAACTACGGCCTAGACAGGGTCCGCTTCGTGACACCGGTGAAGGTCGGCTCGCGGGTGCGCATGCGCTCGGTGCTGATATCGATGGAAGACAAAGGCCCCGGGCAATATCTGCTCAAGGGCGAGAACACCATCGAGATCGAGGGCGAAGCCAAGCCGGCGCTTGTCGCCGAGACGCTGATCATGCTCTACGAGCGGCGCAAGAAGGCCACGGCCTGAGCCGCCACCTGCTATTGCGCCGCGCCGATTGAAATTGCGATCTGGCCGACACCATCGACGCCACCGGTGATGCGGTCGCCGGGCCCAACGGCGCCGACGCCTGCCGGCGTACCAGTGAAGATCAGGTCGCCTGCCTTCAGTTCCATCGACTGGCTGCAGATGGCAACGATCTCGGGAACCAACCAGATCATGTCGGCGAGGTCGCCCTGCTGCCTGGTCTCGCCATTGACGGCAAGCCAGATGCGCCCCTTCGCGGGGTGCCCAATCTCAGATGCACGGATAAGCGGTCCGCATGGCGCCGAGCGGTCGAAACCCTTGGCCCAGTCCCAGGGGCGGCCTAGCTTCTTGGCCGTGTCCTGCAGGTCGCGGCGGGTGAAGTCGATGCCTATGCCATAGCCCCAGACGTGACCCAACGCCTCAGCTGCATCGATGTCGGAGCCGCCGCGACCGACGGCGACCACCAGCTCGATCTCATGGTGCAGGTCGTTGGTGAGCGGCGGATAGGGGATCGTGACGCCGGAATCAACCACGGCGTCGGCGGGCTTGCCGAAGAAAAAGGGCGGCTCGCGATCCGGGTCGTTGCCCATTTCGCGCGCGTGCGCTGCGTAGTTGCGACCGACGCAGAAGATGCGCCGGACCGGAAAGCGCTCGGACGATCCGGAGATCGCAACCGAAGCTGGCGCGGACGGAGCGAATACGAAAGTGGCCACGGGCAGCCTCCTGTCAATGTGATGCAGGCTTTTGGCATGATCCAACCGTGCATTCCACTTCCAATCGCAATGCGCGACGTCGACCGTTGCTGGCTTGGCCAAGTCGCCGCAAGTCATGCCGCTACCAAACAATCTTCATTTTCTTCGCTGGCCTGCACGCAATGCGTGTCTGGACCCAAAAAGTCGCTTGCAGCCTTGATTTGCGGGGATAGGATTTGCTCACCTGACAGGGCGGGGTCTGCCTGGCCGGTCGCGGCAACAGTGGGAGGTTTCATGTCGGAGGTATCTTTGGTCGTCAATGGCCGAAAGGTCAGCGGCGCGGTGGAGGACCGCACGCTTCTTGTCCATTTCCTGCGCGAGCATCTGGGTCTGACCGGCACCCATGTGGGGTGCGACACGTCGCAATGCGGCGCCTGCGTCGTCCATGTCGACGGCAAGGCAATGAAATCCTGCACCATGCTTGCAGCGCAGGCCTCCGGGTCGACCGTCACAACCATCGAAGGGCTCGCCAACGGCGCTGACCTGCATCCTGTCCAGGCCGCTTTCAAGGAACATCATGGCCTGCAATGCGGCTTCTGCACGCCGGGCATGATCATGACCGCGACCGACATGATCCGCCGGCATCCCGAAGGGCTCGACGAAGCCACCGTGCGCGCGGAACTCGAAGGCAACATCTGCCGCTGCACCGGCTACCACAACATCGTCAAGGCGATCCTCGCCGCTTCGAAGACGATGTCGAAGGCATCGAAGAGCAAGGCGAAAAAGGCTGCGTGAGGAAGGGGGGCGAATAGGGAGTAGCGAATAGCGAATAGGGATGTCCCTCCGCTTAAGCGCACTGCTCAAATCGCCAACCACTACATTCGCTATTCGCTTTTTGAAATTCGGGAGGAATTCAGATGGGAATCGAAGGCATTGGCGCGCGTGTCGCGCGCAAGGAAGACAAGAGGTTCATCACCGGCGCGGGGCGCTATGTCGACGACATGGTCGTGCCCGGCATGAAGCACGCGGCGTTCGTGCGCAGCCCGCATGCCCACGCCGACATCAAGAAGATCGACGTCAAGGCGGCCGAAGCCATGCCGGGCGTCATCGGCGTGCTGACCGGCAAGCAGCTCAAGGCTGACGGCATCGGCAACCTGATCTGCGGCTGGATGATCCACTCAAAGGACGGCTCGCCAATGAAAATGGGCGCATGGTCGCCGCTGGCGGTCGATCGTGTGCGCTATGTCGGCGACGCGGTCGTCATCGTCATTGCCGAGACCAAGGGCCAGGCGCGCGATGCGGCGGAAGCCGTCGAGATAACCTACAAGGAGCGCAAGGCGGTGTCGGACGCCCTCGAGGCGCTGGGCAAGGGCGCACCGCAGCTCCATCCCGAGGCGGACGGCAACCTGATCTTCGACTGGGGCATCGGCGACGCCGCGGCAACTGATGCCGCGCTCAAGACGGCTGCGCATATCACGCGCGTCAGTATCGTCAACAATCGCCTGGTTCCCAATGCGATGGAGCCGCGTGCAGCCCTTGGCCACTACGACAAGGCCGAGGATCACTATACCTGCTGGACCACGTCGCAGAACCCGCATGTCGCTCGCCTTGTGATGAGCGCGTTCTACAATGTCGCGCCGGAGAACAAGCTGCGCGTCATCGCCCCTGATGTCGGCGGCGGTTTCGGTTCCAAGATCTATATTTATCCCGAGGAGATCGTCTGCCTGTGGGCGTCCAAGAAGACCGGCGTGCCGGTCAAGTGGGTGGCCGACCGTACCGAAAGCTTCCTCACCGACGCCCATGGCCGCGACCATCACACCACGGTCGAGATGGGCTTCGACAAGAACAACAAGATCGTCGGGCTCAAGGTCGACACGATCGCCAATCTCGGCGCCTACATGTCGCTGTTCTCCTCGGCGACGCCGACCTACCTCTACGCCACGCTTCTGTCGGGCCAGTACAACATCCCGGCGATCTACGGCAATGTGCGCACGGTCTACACCAACACCGCACCGGTGGATGCCTATCGCGGAGCAGGGCGGCCCGAAGCTACCTACGTGCTCGAACGCACGATGGAGATCGCCGCGCGTGAGTTGGGTGTCTCACCGGCTGAACTCCGGCGCTCGAACTTTGTCACCGCCTTCCCGCACCAGACGCCCGTCATCATGTGCTATGACGCGGGCGACTACGGCACGTCGCTCGATGCGGCGATGAAGCAGGCCGACTATGCCGGCTTTGCCAAGCGCAAGGCGGCGGCAGCCAAGAAGGGCAAGCTGCGCGGCATCGGCATGAGCTGCTACATCGAGGCTTGCGGCATCGCGCCTTCGGCTGCGGTGGGTTCGCTCGGCGCCGGTGTCGGCCTGTGGGAATCGGCCGAGGTGCGCGTCAACGCTGTCGGCACCATCGAGGTGCTGACCGGTTCGCACAGCCACGGCCAGGGCCACGAGACGACCTTCGCCCAGCTGGTCAACTCGCGCTTCGGCGTGCCGCTCGACAGCGTGTCTATCTTGCACGGCGACACCGACAAGGTGCAGATGGGCATGGGCACCTATGGCTCGCGCTCGGGTGCTGTCGGCATGTCGGCGATCGTCAAGGCGCTCGACAAGGTCGAGGCCAAGGCCAAGAAGATCGCCGCACACCTGCTCGAGGCCGACGAGGGCGACATCGTCATCGAAAACGGTCAGCTCAAGGTTGCCGGCACCGACAAGAACGTGCCGTGGTTCCAGATGGCGCTCGCTGCGTATACCGCGCACAACCTGCCGCAAGGCATGGAGCCGGGACTGAAGGAAACGGCGTTCTACGATCCGTCGAACTTCACCTTCCCCGCCGGCTGCTACATCTGCGAGGTCGAGATCGATCCGGAGACCGGAAAGACCGACATCGTGCAGTTCGTGGCAGCCGACGACTTCGGCAACATCATCAACCCGATGATCGTCGAGGGGCAGGTGCATGGCGGCATCGCGCAGGGCGTCGGCCAGGCGCTGCTCGAAGGGGCCATCTATGACGGCAGCGGGCAGCTTTTGACGGCAAGCTACATGGACTATACCATGCCGCGTGCCGACGACCTGCCGTCGTTCCAGATATCGACGTCGAACACGCCTTGTCCGGGCAATCCGCTTGGCATCAAGGGCTGTGGCGAGGCCGGCGCCATTGGTTCGCCGCCGGCGGTCATCAACGCCATCACCGACGCGCTCGGCCACGAAAACCTGACCATGCCGGCGACGCCCCAGAAAGTCTGGGCGGCGTTGCGCAGTGGTTCGAAGCACTGAGACAAGCGAATAGGGAATAGGGAGTAGCGAATAGGGAAGAGAAGAGCGACAGCGCCGGGAAAGAAACCTACTCGCTATTCGCTACTCCCTATTCGCTCTTTCCCCGAAGGGAGAAAGATAAATGTATTCCGTCAACTATCATCGCGCCACCTCGGTCGCGGACGCTGTCAAGAAGATCAAGACCGGTGACGCCAAGTACCTGTCGGGCGGCATGACGCTGATCCCGGCGATGAAGACCCGCCTCGCGGCCCCGTCCGACCTGGTCGACCTGAACCACATTGCCGACCTCAAGGGTATCAAGGTCTCGGGCAAGACCGTCACCGTAGGTGCTGCAACGACGCATTTCGACGTTGCCAACGACGAGAAGCTGATGAAGGTCTGCCCGGCGCTGTGCGCGCTTGCCAGCCACATCGGCGATCCGGCGGTGAGGCACCGCGGCACGATCGGCGGTTCTGTCGCCAACAACGATCCGGCGGCCGACTATCCCTCGGCTCTCCTGGCGCTTGGAGCGACCATCGTCACCAACAAGCGCCAGCTTGCTGCCGACAAGTTCTTCAAGGGCTTGTTCGAAACCGCGCTCAAGGATGACGAAATTGTTACCGCCGTGACCTTCACCGCACCTGCCAAGGCCGGCTACGCCAAGTTCCCGAACCCGGCGTCACGTTACGCCATGACCGGTGTGTTCGTGACCAAGGGCAAGGAGGGCGTGCGGGCTGCGGTGACCGGGGCCGGCGATGACGGCGTGTTCCGCTCCAAGGAGATCGAGGCGGCGCTGACCAAGAAGTTCGAGGCTTCCGCGCTCGAGGGCGTTTCGGTGCCGTCGAAGAACCTGATGGCCGACTTGCATGCTTCTCCGGAATACCGCGCCAACCTGGTGGTGGTGATGGCCAAGCGTGCGGTCATGGCGGCCAACGCTTGATCGAGCCGCGTGATGTTGGGGAAGGGGCCTTCGGGCCCCTTTTCCATAATGCTGCCTGAGAGGAGCCGGCATGACCGTTCGACGTATTGTCGCCAATCTGTACGCATCCGACCCCAATGCGGCTCGGGCATTTTATGGCGATCTGCTGGGCCTTGATGTTGTCATGGATCATGGCTGGATACTGACATTCGCAACGGACGGTGCGATGTCGCCACAGCTCAGCGTTGCCAGGGAGGGCGGTTCGGGGACGCCGGTGCCGGCCTTGTCAATCGAGGTCGACGATGTGGATGCCGTCTATCGGCGGGCCAAGGCGGCGGGCTGCGAGATCATCTATGAGCTCGTCGACGAGCCCTGGGGCGTGCGGCGCTTCTACATGCGTGACCCATTCGGCAATGTGATCAATATCCTTTCCCACTGAGCCTTCGGCGAAAGTCTGTGGGCGCTTGAGGCAGATAGAGGTTAGAAGTCTGCGCGCCGCGCTGCAGCCTCTTGGCATCCGCAGCGAAGGCGGCTTACATGCCGCGCGCAGGCTTGGAACATCAACAGAATTTGGAGCTTACACGAATGGCGCGTCCGATAACTTCGATTGCCGATCTTCGCGCAATCGCCAAGCGCCGCGTGCCCCGCATGTTCTACGATTATTGCGATTCCGGTGCCTGGACCGAAAGCACCTATCGCGAGAACGAGAGCGACTTCGTGCCGATCAAGTTGCGCCAGCGCGTCGCCGTCGACCTGCGCAACCGCACGCTCGAAACCACGATGATCGGCGAGAAAATCTCGATGCCGGTGGCGATCGCGCCGACCGGCCTGACCGGCATGCAGCATGCCGATGGCGAGATCCACGCCGCGCGTGCGGCCGAGAAAGCGGGCATCCCTTTCACGCTTTCGACCATGAGCATCTGCTCGATCGAGGACGTCGCCGAAAACACCTCCAAGCCGTTCTGGTTCCAGCTCTATGTCATGAGGGACCGCGATTTCGTCTCGCGGCTGATCCAGCGCGCCAAGGCGGCCAAGTGTTCGGCGCTGGTGCTCACGCTCGACCTGCAGATCCTCGGCCAGCGCCACAAGGACATCGTCAACGGCCTGTCGACGCCGCCGCGCATGACGATCCCCAACATCATCAACCTGGCGACCAAGCCGCGTTGGTGCCTGAACATGCTGCGCACCAATCGCCGCACGTTCCGCAACATCGCCGGCCACGCCAAGGGCGTCACCGACCTGCGCTCGCTGTCGTCGTGGACAGCCGAACAGTTCGACCCGGCGCTGAGCTGGGACGATGTGAAGTGGATCAAGGACCAGTGGGGCGGCAAGCTCATCCTCAAGGGCATCCTCGATCCCGAGGATGCCGAAAAGGCTGCGGCAAGCGGAGCGGACGCACTCATCGTCTCCAATCATGGCGGCCGCCAGCTCGACGGGGCGATATCATCGATCTCGGCGCTGCCGGCCATCGTCGACGCCGTCGGCGACCGCATCGAAGTGCTGATGGATGGCGGCATCCGCTCCGGCCAGGACGTCCTCAAGGCTGTGGCCCTGGGCGCCAAGGGCGTGTTCATCGGCCGCTCGTTCCTCTATGGCCTTGGCGCTGGCGGGGAGGCGGGCGTGACCACCTGCCTCGACATCATCCGCAAGGAGCTCGACATCACCATGGCCTTCTGCGGCCTGCGCGACATCCAGGACGTCGACAGCCGCATCATCGCGCGTCGCTGAGTCTGGAAGCACGACCGCGCGCGCGGCGAAGAGTCCAAAGGATCGAATCTCGGCGCGGCTTTCTTTTGAAGGAGGCGGCCAAGCTTGGGCTTTCCCAAACCTTCGGTGCAAGGCATCTTGCGCCGGCGCCTGGAGGCGCGGTTTGCACGGGCGTACGTTCAAGGCCGCACTCGATGCGCTGCAACTGAGCGACGAAGAGGAAGACCGCGTCGTCGCCGGGGCAGAGTCCGCATTTCGCCGCGTGCATGGGCCGGTAAGGGAGACATTCGGATGAAGGCTATCGTGAGGGCATGTCTGGCAGGATGACGTCGTTGTTTCGCCGCGTGGCCAACGGCGCGGCCTTCAATGCGCGACGGGCGGGCTTGATTGCGCTGGGCATCCTGATGCTTGCCCTCGGCATCATCGGCGCGTTCTTGCCGGTCATGCCGACGACGATCTTCCTGATCCTGGCGGCATGGTGTTTCGGCCGTTCGTCACCGCGGATCGAGGCATGGATGCTCGATCATCCGCGATTCGGTCCAGCTTTGCGGGCCTGGCGCGAGGAGGGTGCCATCCCGCGCAGGGCCAAGATCATGGCCTGGCTCGGCATGGCGCTTGGTTACGGACTGTTCTTGCTTGGAAGACCTGATGTGCTGGTCGCCACGGCAGTCGCGATTTTCGTCGCCTGCGGTGCCTTCTATGTGGCGACACGGCCGGATCCAAAGCCGAAGCCGGAATTCGCGACCCTTCGCAGGGACGATGACTGATGTCGGGAAGTTCGGCGACGAGAGAAAACCTGGCATGACCAGAGCGATTTGGCGTCGACAGTGGCAGGTACTTGCAGGCCAGCCGTAGAAACCGGCTCTTCCCACCGACGTCATGTCGTCCGGGACAGGGTCACTCCGATCTCATCGCGTTCGTTCTGGCCAACGTGAGCGGTAGCCTACGCCGGGCTCTTTCCGCCACGAGAGAGGCCGGTGCTGCTTTCATTTTACCCAGCACCATCCGAAAACGCAGCCACGCACGACGACTTTCTGGGAAACAGCGAATGGATTCGCATGGGGCAACGCAATGCGGATCAGCCGGGAACGATCCCTTGGTCGCAGCATATTTTGAAACTCTGCCGGTAGGGCATCAGCAATCTGGAGCACTTTTTCGACGGTGCCTTCGCTGCGATCGCTCCCAGCACTGACGTCGACTTTCAATCCTTCGGTGACGGGGAACAAATACTCATCCGGGAGGTAGGCCAAGATGTAGGACCGCCCGCCATTGATCTGAAGAAGTTCGTCGCCAGGGCGTACGAACTGACCGGGAACCGGCACGCGGGAACCAACCACTCCAGCAGTCAGGGCCTGGATTTTTCCGTCATCATATATTTCCTTCAGCCTGGTGACAGCGTTCTCAGCGACTTGTCGTGACGCCCGAACCATCCGAACCTGTGCGTGATTGTCCAGGCTTTTTGCTGTCAGTTCAGCCAGCCTTTGTGTCGCCTGGAAGCTTGTGCTCACGGCGTCATCGCGCGTCCGCATCGGGATCAGCCCCTGCCTGGCTATCTGGTCGAGTCTGGATACCGTCTCGCCGCTTTCGCGCGATGCCCGCTCCGCCAGTGGAAGGAGGGTGGATATCGTCGTCGACTGTCCTTGCAACTCGGTCTCTTTCACCACCATTTCGCTGGAGCGCACCGAGAGGTCGGCGATTTCCTTGACCATTTCGAAGGACTCGAGCTCGACGAGCAGGGCGCCTTTGTCGACAACGTCGCCTTCGCTGACGAGAACCTTGACGATGGTGGCGGGATAGCTCGCCGCCACAACGCGCTTCTCGTTGAGCACGATCCCGTCAGCGGACAGTATGACCAGTGAGCCGGCGAGGTAATACGCAACCAGCAGGAAAAAGCCCGCCAGCAACAGGAGGTAGATCGTCCTGCCCAGGCGCCCCGAGTGCGATCTTTGCTGCTTGTCGATATTATCCAGCAGCGTCCTTTTGCGGATGTGTTGCATCAATGCGTGCTCACCATGGTCTAAGCAGACGCACTTTCGCCGGCACATAGTTGTCGCGATGCGAGCCTGAAGCAAACCATTCGTCGACATAAGCGGTCAGCCGCACAAAGCGCATCACATACGACATGAACAGCGAATAGGCCGGCAGGAAAGGCAAGTTTCGTCCAAAGGCAGCCCGGCGGGTTATCTGGTTTGCCAGGGCGAGCATTCCGGCGTCGAGCAGTAGCAAAGCCAATTGGAGGGATATCAGGATCGGGATGGCTTCGGGCCCGAAATGGGTGGCAAGCCAGAGAAGGTAGATGGGGAATGCGACCGTGCTTGCGACGCTGAAAAGAGCAAAGTCCCATTGGTGAAACGCCTCGGCGGGGCGGAATTTGGTCCCAAAGGGATTGAGCAGCCGACGATGCTTTCTGAATCTGAGCCAGAAAGCGTCCCGTTCCCATCGCAAACGCTGTCGAATGTAGGCGTAAGCCGACTCCGGCACGTCGGTGTAGCACAGCGCATCCGGCACAAACGCAATCCGCCAGCCGGCCTGGCGCATGCGAATGGTGACATCGAGATCTTCGCCGCCGCCGACGTCGAGACCGCCAACCTGAGCCAACGCTTCACGGCGAAAGGCTCCGAATGCTCCCGAGCAACAGGTTACTTGGTCCATCGATCCGCTGAAACGTTTGCCCACGGAGATGGATTGCAAATATTCGATTTCTTGGATCTGCGTCATCAGCGTTGCGTCGGCATTTCGTGGGGCGATGTCACCACAGGCCGCTCCGACCCGAGGGTCGTCAAAAGCGCGCATCAGCGCTTCGATGGCAAAGCGATCGAACGAGCAGTCACAATCGACGTTAATGATGATGTCGCCTTTGGCGATCTCGCAGGCGAGGTTTACGCCGCTTGACTTGCCGCCCCTGACATCGGTCGAGAGGACACAGGTCGCGTCGCCGGAACCCACAATCTCACACGCCACTTTGCTCATCCGGTCGGTTGAGCCGTCACTGACAATCACGATCTCGAAGTCGGAAAAAGACTGTTCCCTAAGCGAGCGGACGCAAGCCCGAATAGAATCGGCCTCATTATGGCCAATTAGGACAACACTCACTTTGAAGGGCTTGCGATGGGGCTGCGTGATTGGGTCGGACTGGGCTGCTTGTCTTTTTTGGCTTAGCGCCACCGCAGCAAAGGGCAGGGCGTAGCGCGGCAGATCGAACACCAGCGTGTACCAGAAGATCACAACTACGCTCGACAGGGTCTGCGAATACAGGAACGAGAGGCCGAATTCGATATCGGTCACGCAATTGCCCCGTCCGAACCGCCCCACAAGATGCGCAGCCTCGGCTGCAGGTGGTCCGAAAGAACGGCTTCGCACATGTTGAGTATGACCTGTGCATCAGTGTCCCTGTCGGATTGCGTCAGATGGAAAAAAAGCACGAAATCGCGCTCGGTAGACGGATGTACAGTGGCCATCCCCGCCAGATGGCCTTGGAGGTTTTCGGCGAACAATCTGCGGAGGGCAGCAAAAGTCGCTTCCCCGCGCCGACGTACGATCTCGTCGCGGGCTTCATAGATCAACTCGGCAACGACGCAATCGTGCAGGACCGGCAGGTCATTCGTGAACGAGCGAAGCTCTTTCTGCAGCCCGTCCGGGCAGTCCCTTAGTTGTGGTGGCGAATGCAGTGCCTGCCGCGCGGCGTCGGTCAACTGGTAGGTGGCGTAATCGGTCAAGGCATAGGAGTGCAGATCGACTGTCGCTACCCTTTGACCATCGATTCCCGCTCCGCAGTCCTGGCACACAAACCCGATTGCCGGCTCAGAAGTCGTGTGGCGGCACTCGCCACATATTTGCACGCTTCCCGGCTTATCGTAGTCCTTCCCGTAGTTTCGCAGCTGCTTGCTACATTTCGGGCAGATAAGAGCGTTGTCGCGGTGAAAATCGACCTCCGGGCCAAGCTGGGCGCAACTGTAGTGATGGATCAGCTTTGCTTCATCGAGGTTGGCTGACCGGCAGGCCGGACATTCTTCCCTCACCACAAGCCGGTGCGAGCCGCATTTGTCACATTGATGATGCCGGTCGACGAAATGCCTCTCCAACCAGCCCCGGTTTGCAAGAGCTTCCGCGACCAGCACCGTCGAGTTGGTGTCAAGGAATCCTTTCATGGCGAAAAAATACTTGGACTCCGGGACGCGAACCGGCGTGAGGGTTTCGCCTGATAGAAACAGGTGCGCCAGCAGTCTTGAGGCCGGCGAGTCCGCCAGCATAAACTTGGGTGACAGTCGGGATTTTCTTTCGGCGAACTTGCTGATGACGCCTGCCGTCTTGATGATCGATTGAGGGTCCGCGACATCAAAATCGACGTCAGTGACATGGCTGGATCGGCCCGTCGCATTGACGACTGGCACAAAGCAGAGGCCCCTGGCGCTTCGGAAATCATCGAGTGCCAGAACGTGTCGCTCGTCCGTCAGTACGATGGCATCGGCATCCCCGCTGTCGACGACTTCGAAAATCTTGCGAAGATTACCGAATTGTCTGCTCGCCTGAGGGAGCAAGGCTACACGCGGAGCGGGTATGTCGAATTGCTCCCAGATGGACTTGCAATATTCGGCTGAAGTGTAGTTCGGCAGATGAAAATGATGCTCGGAAATTTCGAGCTTTTCGATTGAGGAGAAGTTTCGACTCAACACGAAGCGACTCCGCTGCAAATGGAAGGGCAAGACATATGTCGAAGTCGGCTAAATTCCGACAAGAATGACTAAAAATTAACCTTCATTCTATGCAGGTCAATCGCATATAAGAGCTACAATGCCGCTAGCTATTTCGATCTACGGTCGGCCATCTCCACACGCGAATGCAACCGGCGAATCCGCCCCGCCCATATAGCCAGGCGCCGCTTTCCGCGGGTCCGTCACCCGATCCCGTATCGAAGGCCAGCCGACGACGCATCATTCTCGCAGGCGACCCGCCTAGCCCAAGCGCACCACCAAAAAGACTGCCGGTTCAACACGCGATGTCCCGTCGCAATCGACGGAGAGCACGTCAGGCGGGCGATTTGGCCTTGTGGCCTTGATGTGCTAGGGAGCCGTCATATCTCCAGGCGTTCGCTGCTCCATATTTCGAAGAAGCCATGACGAAACTCTATGCCGACGGTGCGCAGATTGTCGCCGTTGCCCCCATGATGGATGGGGAAGATAGATAAGTAATATCAATATGTTACCAGTGTTCGTGTGCAAAAACCGCGCACGAAAGTTCTGCTTCTCTTCTTTTTTCGTTCCCACGAGGGGCCCGCCGATAGCCCTTTTCGGGCGCACTGCAGCCGAAGGCTGTCACCGCTCCAACGCGGATGTTCGCCGTGATATCCGTTCCTATTTATCTGCCGCGGCGTCCAGTTTGCCTAGGGAACCTGGATTCGAGCCAGGATCAACGGAGACAGAATTTCCGGTCAGATGCTCGAATGAATGGGCCGGCACTGTTGTGCTACGGCGCATCTCCCGGCGAAGTTTCGAAGGAACAATGAAACTAAGCAGCGGCGAAACCCAGGACATATCGATCTGAGCGGATCGTACTTGCATCGAGCAGATACCGTCCGCTGCCCCTTTGGCTCGATGGCTTCTGTTTTGGAAACTGCCGCCCTAGCTGGTTGCTTGGGGCGGTGCTTCATTTTGCCAGCCGGCTAGCTCTGGTAGGTCATCAAGCCAGCTTTTCTCTGTCATCGAGGCATCCTCGGTGCGCGGTGCAGCCTCGGTGGCGTTTTGAATGAGCCAGTCCACCCACTTCCGATAGGCAGCCGGGTTCAGTTGGGGCGGCAACACCTTGGCCTTGGCCAGCATGCGTTTGCGGAAACTGACTTGCCTGCGAAGTTTGGTCGTCGTGAACTTGATCGCCTTGCCTTGGTATTCAACCATCCAGCGCCCATCCCCATGGCTGGCGAGCCTATCAATGGCGAAACCGGCATCGACCGGCCTGTCCCGCCAAGGAAGCTCGATGGCATTCTTCCTCAGGTCGATAGCCCATCGCCGGTAGTTGGCCCCGGCACGCTGGGGCGGCAGCACACCAGCCTGTTCGAGTATCTTCCTTCGAAAGGTAGGCTGCTTCTTGATCTGGCCCGTCGTCAGTTCAATGCTATGCTCGCGGAATTCGACGTGCCACCGGATTCTCCCGTTACCGTAATACTTTACCAGCCTATCGATGACGAACTCGTCATCGCTAAGCGTCGCGCATCCCTGCTTGATGCTTTCGAGAATGTACTGACTATCGGTGGGCATGACGCGGCCTCGTGCAGGACCTATCGGAAGCTTAGAGATTCAAAAAATCAAGGACCAATATCCCCACCGTATCATGATTTGTGTCGTGGAATTGTTGGCTGACTGCCTGCAGGTCGACGGCCAATGGTGCCTATCGTGTGCTGGCCGACAAAAGTGGCGAATTGCCCGAACCCTCTTCGACAGCTGTCAGCACTGCGCCGCCCTACGGATCTGGATGGGCGTTCCGGCGAGCCTTTGCAAATCCTCGATCGGTCTCGATAAAGCGCTGGAGCATCGGTACGATCAGCCGGACTGGATCGGTTGCCGGCTGGCCGCTTTCCCGGCTGAGGATGTCAGCATAAGTTTGGAGATTGCGATGCAGCGACGCTGGAAGCTCCACCGTCACCTTGACGGGTTTGTCGTCGGCGATGGGCCCCAACTTCAGCTTGGTCATTGCATTGCTCCATAAGGCTCGAGCACGAGGTCGCGCGTGACGATGACCCGTACCGGGAAGCCCGGCCGGATAGTCAGCGTTGGTGCTACGGTAAGCTGTCTGCGGATGATCTGCTGGCCGGCATCGTTGATCGTGTCCTGCGCTCCATCGCGGATTGCGCGCAATAGCCGGTTCTCGTCGTCGATCGCCAACTCCGCACCGGCCGCAAGCAATGTGGAAAGACCGGCGGCTTTGGCCAGATCCCACCAGTGATAGTCGACCCCATCCTCAAGGCCGGCATAACCTTGCGTATCGGCGCCCGGCTGACGTTCGAGAATTATGGAATGGCCAGTCGGAAAAATGAGCCGGTTCCAGACAAGAAGGAGACGGCGCTGGCCGAATTGGACGTTGTTGTCGTACTGCCCGATGATCCGTGTGCCCTGCGGCACGAGCAGGGCGCGTCCGGTGGGGCTGTCGTAAATGTTCTCCGTTACCTGCGCGGTGATCTGTCCGGGCAGATCGGACCTGATGCCTGTGATGAGCGCGGCCGGGATGACGGCGCCAGCCTGGAGCACGAAGGGCGATGCCGGCGGCATGACGCGGTCGCGCGCCACTATGCGCCTGTCGGCGGCGGCGTTGAGGAAAGACAGTTGCCTATCCTGTGCGGTTTGCTGGCCAGGGTGACCGCTCAGATCAAGACCCGCAGAGCCCGACGCCGGTTCTCCTCCCGTCCCGACTGTTGTGGTTGATCCTCCCCGTGACTGGAAAAAGACGGTGCTGGTCCGTGCGGCATCTTCTTCAGCGCGCCGGCGTTGTTCCGCCTCGTCGACAGCCGGGGCCGTGATCGCGGGCGGCACGACCGGTTGCACCCTGTTTTGTGCATTGAGGATAGGCCGGCCGAGATCGCCGGGCAGCGCCGGCCCGAGGATCGGGCCTGTATAGTCGCGCGGCAGGCCGGCGAGACCGTCTGCGGGTTGCCGATTGGCGATCGAGTAAAGCTCTTGGTCGTTGGCACCGGGCACGCGCGTCTGAAGCGCATAAATCAGTGCCCCGCCGATGCCGAGCGAGGCGACGATGCCGACGCCGACGATGACCTTGGGCGACAGACGGGTGATACGCGGCGGTTCGGCGCGAAGGCGCATCGGAGCCGCACTATCCTTTTCGCTCATGATGATCGCCTTCCATCCGTGCGCACAATCCTGACGGTCTGCTGTCGATCGCCGCTGCCAAGACGCAGCTCGGCTGCGCCGAACAGGCGATCGACAATCAGGATGTGTTGATTAATGCGGCTGTTGGCGATCTGGGCTTCGCCGTCCGGGCCGATGACCAGGAGTGGCGGCATCTCGCCCTGCACGATGCCGCGTGGAAACTCGACAAAGACGCGCCTGCCGTCATCATAGACAGCGACCGGCTTCCATGGCGGACTGTCGCCTGTGAGACCGTAGCGATAGTTACGCACCGCGACAGCCGGAATGAGGGGTGTTGTCGGGATGGCCTGGCGCTGTCCGGCTGGCTGCTTTGGATAGGCCCAGGCCACTGCCGGCATATATGGCTTTTCGCCGGAACGCAGCTCGATCATGTAGGTGCGCCGGTCGGTGGTGATGACGAGGTTGGTCGAGATGTCAGCGCGCGTAGGTTTTACTAACACATGGATACGCCGGGTGATCCCGCTACCACTCTCGGTGTCTCCGATGATCCAGCGAGCGGTGTCGCCGGCGGCGATCGGGCCTGCGCCGGTCAGGTTCTCGCCTAGCTCGAGCGCGATATTGGTGATCTGCCCTGGAGCGGCATAGACCTGATAGAGAGCACCTTCGCTCCAGGGATAGATCTGGATGGCATTGTAATAGCCTTCGCGGCGCGGCTGGACGCGCGCGGCGGCATTGGCATTCTCGACACGCGCCGTCGGTGTCGACGCGGCGGTACCTCCACGTGCCGGGGGCCAGGCAGGCGGGACATGGAGAGGCTTCGGTCTGTTATCTGCCGCAGCCATGGGGATCGCCGGGAGAGGTGGCACGTCGGAGTCGTAGCTGATCACAGGCGGTTTGTTGGTGGCGCAGCCCGCGAGCGTGGCGGAAAGCAAAAGGACTGGACCTACGGATCTCCGGAAGATCAGGTTGCCGCCTCTGCGGATCGTCGGCCGGTTCATTGGCTCATCTCCTGCGACCAGTTGATGGCGTTGACGTAGATGCCGAGCGGATTGGCGCGGAGCTTTTCGGTATCGCGTGGCGGCTGGATTACATTGGTCAGGATCGCAGTCCAGCGCTGGGTCGTGGAGAGCTTCCCGCTCTCGTAGTGGCGCTCGGTCCAGGCGACGCGGAACGAGTCCGGCGAGGCGCGGATGACCGAGGAGACCTCGACGGCGATCTGTTGCTTGCCGACCTTGGTGAATGGGTCATTGGTGCGAGCGAAGTCGTTGAGCGCTGCAGCACCACGATCCGTGGTCCATTCATAGGCGCGCAGCCAGTTCTGCCGGACGATGATCGGGTCAGCCGGGATCGAGCGGACCTGTTCGATGAAGCGGGCGAGATGCCATGCGATCTGCGGATCGGTCGGACGATAGTCGGCGCTTGCTGGTACGACAGCCTGCGCCTGACCAAGATTGTCGACTTGCACGATCCAGGGCACGACCGTCCCGCGAGCCGACTGCCAGACGAGTGCTGCAGCGAACACGCCTGAAAGGATCAGCGATCCAAATGCCATGTAGCGCCAGTTCTTGGCCTGGACGCGGGCTGAGCCGATACGTTCGTCCCAGACCTGCGCGGCCTTTTGATAGGGAGTCTCGGGTTGAGGTGTCTTGCCGTAATGCGCGGCGGGTCGCGAGAAGAGATTCATGAACGATCACTTGTTTGAAGGTTGACGGAAGAGGCGGATGCATGGCTGTCCCCGGAGCGGACGGCGTGCGCGGTTGTCTGGACGGCATGGCCCATGTGGCCGGACCGGCTCATACGCTGCGCCCAGCCGGGCGGTGGGCTGGGCGCATGGATGGCGGAACCGGCCGCAGTTTCAGCCGCGCCTCCGACCGAGGTCGAGGAGCCGCCAGTCGCGCTGAAGCCAGCCTTGACGCCGTCGGAGAAGCTTGACTTAACACCGGCGGCAGCCATGCGGAGCGGCGATGTCACCGCGCTGCCGGCGGCATGTGCGACGCCCCCGAGTCCGGATGCGCTGCCGGCCGCGCCGGACTGACCGAGGGAGGCCAGCGAATAGGCAGAAGACGCCGCTCCGGCAGCGGTTGCACCGCCACGGACGGCTGCAGCGCCAGTCGAGAAAGCGGCAGCGCCGCCCTTCGCCGCAAGACCAGCAGCACCAGCAGCGGCCAGCGTCATGCCACCTGCGGCAAGACCCGTGCCCACCGCCGCTCCGGCGCCAAGCTGGGGCCCACCGCTGACAAGCCCCGACGCAATGCCGGGACCGAAGATGCCGAGACCCAGCAGCGACAGGGCAGCAAGCACGACAGCCATGGCTTCGTCGATGCTCGGGGTCTGGCCGCCGAAGCCTTGGGTGAACTGGCTGAACAATGTTGAGCCGATGCCGATGATCACGGCGAGCACCAGCACTTTGATGCCGGAGGAGACAACGTTTCCGAGCACACGTTCCGCCATGAAGGCGGTCTTGCCGAACAGGCCGAAGGGGATCAGCACGAAGCCGGCCAGTGTGGTCAGCTTGAACTCGATCAGCGTGACGAACAGCTGGATTGCGAGAATGAAGAAGGCAAGGATGACCAGCGCCCATGCGAAGAGCAGGCAGGCGATCTGGATGAAGTTCTCAAAGAAGGCGACCCATCCCATCAGGTCGGAAATGGACTCGAGCAGCGGCCGGGCGGCATCCAGACCGGTTTGTGCCACCTTGCCGGGGCGCATCAGATCGGCCGTCGAAAATCCCGTGCCGGAGCCCTTGAGGCCGAGGCCTGCGAAACTGTCGAAGACGATGTTTGCGAGATTGTTCCAATTGGAGATGAGATAGGCGAAGACGCCGACAAACAGCGTCTTTTTGACCAGCCGCGCGATGATGTCGTCGTCAGCGCCCCAGCTCCAGAACAAAGCCGCCAGCGTCACGTCAATGACGATCAGCGTTGTGGCGATGAAGGCGACTTCCCCGCCGAGCAGGCCAAATCCGCTGTCGATGTAACGGGCGAAGACTTCGAGGAAGTTGTCGATTACGCCGGCACCGCCCATGGCTCACCGGCCTTCCTGAATTCGTGTAGCGGCGGGCGCCGGCGTGCGGCCAAGGAAGCGGTCGCGGGTTTCCGCCCAGACCCGCAGGCATTCGGCGTCTTCAGCCGCCTTCAACCCAAGCCGTTGGCACCGGCGCTGACTCTCATGCAACGGATCGGCCTCGGGACGCAGAACCAGCACCGGCGTCGCTGGTGGCGCGGCTTCCTTTCGGGTCAATTCGATCACCGTCGCCGTGATGGCGACAGCGACGAACGTGACTGCGCCGAGGCGCGCCAGCATCTTGCCATCCATGATGTTCTCCTGTGGCCGTCAGTTGCCATTGTTGAACATGCGGGCATTGCCGGGCTGATAGCCCGAACCCGGGATCAGGAAGCGGCGGCGCTGCTCGCGGCCCTGTTCGGCAGCGGCGGATCGTTCGGCCTCGGTCAGCGCCTGCGCCCGGCCATTGGCGGCGATGACGGCGGTGAGGTCGGCGAGTTGCTGAGCCTGGAGCGCAAGTAGCTGGTTGCCGGCTTGTGTTGCCTGAAGAGCGCCGGCAGCATTCTGGCTCTGGCCGATCAGCGCCGACATCTGGGCACGATTGGTCTCGATGTTTTCGACGACGCCGGCCTGGACGCGCATCGCGTCTTGCAAGCCGCCTACTGTGTTTTGCCAACGTGAGCGCGCGTTGGCGATGAGTTGCTGATCAGGGGCCGACAAAGACGCGCTGCCATATTTCTGCTGGAACATCTGGTCGATCTGCTCCACGTCGAAGGCGATGTTTTGCGCCTGCCTGAGAAGCTGCTGTGTCTTCTGGATCGACTGCTGAAGCTGCTGGAGCGATGAGTATGGCAGGCTCGCCAGGTTCCTCGCCTGATTGATGAGCATCTGTGCTTCGTTCTGGAGGCTTTTGATCTGGTTGTTGATCTGTTCCAGTGTGCGAGCGGCGGTGAGCACGTTTTGCGCGTAGTTGGTCGGATCGTAGACAATGCGGCCGAAGAAGGCATGCGCTTGACTGGTCAGCACGGGCAAAACCGCACCGGTCACGGAAAGAACCGTTGCCGCGATCAAGGCAGCACGGAGGGGCGAGCGTTGGACGGTCATGGCGTGGGCTCCTTTTCAGGCTCGGGGACGAGATTGGTGAGATTGGAGATGAGGTCGACCGCCCAATCGACGCCGCGGGCGTGCAGCCAGGCGGCGAGGAAGCCGTCGCGGCCATGTTCACTGAGGATCTGCGCGATCAAGGTCTGGTCGGTTTTTGAAGATGCGGCGCAAAGCGCCAGCGCGACTTCGGAAAGGCCGAGTTCAAAGAGCCGGTTGCCGCGCCTGGACTGGCAATAGTAGTCGCGCTTTGGTGTAGCGCGCGCTAGAATCTCGATCTGACGATCGTTGAGGCCGAAGCGACGGTAGATTGCGGTGATCTGTGGCTCGATTGCGCGTTCGTTCGGCAGCAGGAGCCGGGTTTGGCAGCTCTCGATGATGGCGGGCGCGATCGTCGAGTTGTCGATGTCCGACAGCGATTGCGTGGCGAAGATGACGCTGGCGTTCTTTTTGCGCAACGTCTTCAGCCACTCCCGGATCTGGCCGGAGAAGCCGTCATCGTCGAGTGCGAGCCAACCTTCGTCGATGATGACCAGCGTAGGCGAGCCGTCCAGCCGGTCCTCGATGCGGTGAAAGAGATAAGAAAGCACCGCCGGCGCGGCAGCCGTGCCGATCAGTCCCTCGGTTTCGAAGGCCTGGACCGATGTCTCACCGATCCGCTCGAACTCGGCGTCGAGTAGCCGGCCATAAGGACCTCCGACACAGTAGGGGCGTAGCGCCTGTTTCAGGTCATTTGACTGGAGCAGGACGTTGAGGCCGGTGATCGTGCGCTCATGGACCGGAGCACTGGCGAGAGAGGTCAGCGCTGACCACAGATGCTCCTTGATCTCCGGAGTGATCGGGACGCTCTCACGGACCAGGATCGAGACGATCCAGTCGGCCGCCCAGGCGCGCTCCGGCACGTGATGGATGCGCGCGAGTGGCTGGAGCTGGACCGGCTCGCCAATGTCGCCACTCAGGCCACCACCAAGATCATGCCAGTCGCCGCCCATGGCGAGTGTGGCGGCGCGGATCGAGCCGCCGAAATCGAAGGCGAAGACCTGCGAGTGGCGATAGCGGCGGAACTGCAGTGCCATCAGAGCGAGCAGCACTGATTTGCCCGCACCTGTTGGGCCTACGATCAGCGTGTGACCGACGTCGCCGACATGAAGCGAAAAGCGGAACGGGGTCGAGCCTTCGGTCTTGCCGAAGAGCAGCGGAGGCGCTGCGAAATGCTCATCTTCTTTTGGCCCTGCCCACAGGGCCGAAAGCGGGATCATGTGGGCGAGATTGACGGTGGAGATCGGCGGTTGCCGGACATTGGCGTAGACGTGACCAGGTAGAGAACCGAGCCAGGCGTCTACGGCATTTATGGTCTCGGGCATGCATGTGAAGTCGCGGCCCTGGATGACCTTTTCGGCTAGCTTCAGCTTCTCGTCGGCGACACGCGGATCGGCGTCCCAGACGGTGAGTGTCGCGGTGACGTAAGCCTGTCCGGCATAATCGGCACCCAGTTCCTGAAGCGCGAGATCGGCGTCGGCCGCCTTGTTGGCTGCATCCGTGTCGACAAGAGCGGCTGCCTCGTTGGTCATCACCTCCTTCAGGACCGCAGCGATCGACTTGCGCTTGGCGAACCATTGCCGCCTGATCCTGGTCAGCAGCCTTGTGGCGTCAGTCTTGTCGAGGAGGATGGCGCGGGTCGACCAGCGATAGGGGAATGCGAGGCGATTGAGCTCGTCGAGGATTCCAGGCGTGGTCGCGGTCGGAAAGCCGACAATGGTGAGAACGCGAAGATGTTGGTCACCAAGACGCGGCTCGAGCCCGCCAGCAAGGGGCCGGTCCGCGAGCAACGCATCAAGATACATCGGCGTCTCGGGAACGCGCACGCGATGGTGTTCGGTCGAAACGCAGGCATGGAGGTAAGACAGCGTCTCGACATCGTCGAGCCATTCGCAATCGGGCATGAAGCCTTCGACGAGCTGGAGCACGCGGTCGGTCCGGTCGACGAAGCCTGTGACGATCTCGTGCGGATCGACGCCGCTTTCGACTTTGCCTTCGTAGAGCCAGCTTTCCGCCCGGGCGGCGTCCTCGGCCGGCGGCAGATAAATGAAGGTCAGGAAATAGCTGGACTCGTAGTGGGCCCCGGTCTCTTCAAAACCGGCCTTGCGTTCGGCATCGACCAGGGCGGAAGCGGGGTCCGCGAATGTGCTTTCCGGATAGGCACCGGCTGCATGACGCTGGGCTTCGACGAAGATCGCCCAGCCCGAGCCGAGACGCCGGAAAGCGTTGTTGAGACGGCTGGAGATAGCGACCAATTCGGCTGCAACAGAGCTGTCGAGATCCGGGCCGCGGAATCGGGCGCTGCGCTGGAGACTGCCATCCTTGTTGAGGACAACGCTCTCGCGCACCAGCGCTGCCCAAGGCAGGAAGTCCGAGAGGCGGGCATTTCGGTTTCGATATTCGGCAAGGTTCATCATGGCGGTAGCCTCACGCTCTGAGATGGCCGGGGATGCGCAGATGCCTGCGCACAACGTCGGCGAACATCGGATCGCGCTTGGCCGCCCAGACGGCGGCCAAGTGCCCGATCAGCCCTAGCGCGATGCCGACGATCCAGAGCCGCAGGCCGAGCCCTAACGCCGCAGCCAGTGTGCCGTTCAGGATGGCGATCGAGCGGGGGGCGCCGCCGAGCATGATGTGTTCTGTAAGCGCCCGATGAACAGGTGCGCTGAACCCTGGGACTGGTTCCTCCATCAGATGAGCGCTCCGCCGCCGAAGCTGAAGAAGCTGAGGAAGAAGCTTGATGCGGCGAAGGCGATCGAGAGGCCGAAGACGATCTGGATCAGTCGCCGGAAGCCGCCCGAGGTATCGCCGAAAGCAAGCGTCAGGCCGGTCACGATGATGATGATCACGGCGATGATCTTGGCGACCGGGCCTTCGATCGACAGCAGGATTTGTTGCAGCGGCTGTTCCCACGGCATGGACGACCCTGCGGCGTGCGCGGCGGGAGTTACCGCCAGTGCGAGGACGGTGACCGGGCAGAATGCCGCGACGCGGCGTCCGGCTCGGAAAAAGGGCGAGGTCATGCGGTTGTCCCTTCGTTGTTGGGTGTGATGCGGTAGTCGCCGCCGGGACCGAGCCCTTCGACATGCGCGAGTTCAACCAGTCGTCGGGCGGACCCGCGTCCCGAAAGCACGGCGACGAGATTGATGGTCTCTGCGATCAGTGCGCGCGGCACGGTGACGACGGCTTCCTGGATGAGTTGTTCGAGGCGTCGCAGGGCGCCGATGCCGGTGCCGGCATGGATGGTGCCGATGCCGCCGGGATGGCCGGTGCCCCAGGCTTTGAGGAGGTCAAGCGCTTCGGACCCGCGCACTTCGCCGACCGGAATGCGGTCGGGGCGCAGGCGAAGCGACGAGCGAACGAGATCGGAAAGGGAGACGACGCCTTCCTTGGTACGAAGGGCTACGAGATTGGGCGAGGCGCATTGCAGCTCGCGTGTGTCCTCGATCAGGACGACGCGATCCGAAGTCTTGGCAACTTCGGCAAGAAGGGCATTTGTGAGCGTGGTCTTGCCGGTCGATGTGCCGCCAGCGACGAGAATGTTGGCGCGCTTGGCGACTGCCTGGCGCAGAGTGATTGCCTGCTGCGCCGTCATGACGCCAGTAGCGACGTAATCGTCGAGAGTGAAGACGGCGACAGCCGGCTTTCGGATCGCAAAGGCGGGTGCTGTGACGACGGGCGGCAGCAGCCCTTCGAACCTCTCGCCCGTTTCGGGCAGCTCGGCCGAAACACGTGGATTGCCGGGGTGTACTTCGGCGCCGACATGGTGGGCGACAAGGCGAATGATGCGTTCGCCGTCGGCGACAGAGACTGCGAAACCGGTATCTTCAAGCCCGCCAGTGAGGCGGTCGATCCACAGACGCCCGTCGGGATTGAGCATCACCTCGACGATGGACGGATCTTCCAGGAACCCCGCGATCGCTGGCCCCAATGCGGTGCGCAGCATGCGCACACCCCGCAAGGATGCTTCGGAATGTCGTTGAGAAATCGCCACATCGCCCCCATTCGCGTTCGGGTGGCGCGCCGCGCGACCTCGATAGGGGACGATTAAGAGAGACAGAAATCAGTCAGATTCAACAGGTTTCAGGGGGCGTAGTAGAGTAGCGTGCAATTGCAGGAGAAGGGCGAGGGCTATGTTCCATGACCAGGCGTTTGGTGATCGACAGCAACATGATGCGATCTCAAGTCTTGCGGGATTTTCTGTCGGAAACAGGCGCGAACATTGCCGTGTTGCCGGATGTCATCTGGGTCGAGACATACAAATCTGGAACGCTCCGGGCGATTGCCGAAACGCTTTCTGTCGTTGGCGATTTTCCTGATCAAGTCATCGTCCTGAAGTCATCTGGCGAGATCGCTGTGCTTGATCCAGCATTCGGCATGACGGCTGCTACGATGGGCACAGGGAACGATCTGCGTGAGATGATGAAAGCACTGGACCTTGCCCGAAGGGGCGAGGCAACTGTCCTCGAACAATTCACGATGCAGTGGTCAAGGGCCGCCGATCTTATGGGGGGAATGCTGGAAGGCGCGGTAGACATTCTTCAATCCCTCCCGGAGATGGAGGAGACCTACACGGCGGAAGAGTTGCGCCGCTTTCGGACTACAAACAGATTCAGTCAGGAAATGATCGCGAAAATCTTTGGCTCAGCTGACCAGGTTTGCGAGACGCTGTTTGCATTACATGGACGCGAACCTCCCGTTGATATTCGGCAGCGGTCGGACACCTATCTGTACAGGTTTTCCCTCGCGATCATGATGTACATGGTCTGGTGGATACGCGCGGGAAGCCAACTGCCGACACGACATGATCGTGCACGGAACGATATCGTCGATCTGAGCTTTGCCGTGCACGCGACATATTTCGACGATCTCATGACACAGGATAAGAAGGCAGTCTGGATGTACACGCAGCTTTCAGGGGCGCTTCGCGCCATTCATTCCGTCGTGTGACGCTGTTCAACATCATCGGGGATCTCTCGCAGAAAACTCTGGCCTTTCTGAAGCCGCTTGCCGAGCGTTTCAACGAAGCCGTCGAAACGTTCCCGCCCCTTGGCCTGAGCTGAAGCTTGCGCCTCGGGCGGCAGAGGCGGGGTGATCGACAACCAGAAGCGCACAAAAAGGGCGAGTGTTTCCGCGGTGACGCCAAGATCGCGCTCCATCCGCTGGATTTGCCTGGACAGTCGGTCGAGCCGGCGAGCAAAGGCTGCTTCGCGCGCATCGGCGTGATCGGGCGACAGGAACGAACTGACGGCCGCCTCCACGATGGCCGACCTGGGTAACTTCTTGCGGTCGGCAAGCTCATTGATGCGCCCGATAAGTTCCACCGGCAGGGTTAGATTGAGGCGGTCGCGCATGGCCTTAGAGCTCCATTCCGTCGCTCGGGTCGAGTGCGACCTGGCGAGCGATGCCGCTCATCTGGCGGCGTAGCGACTGGCGCTGTCGAGCGGTGTCCTCCGGCTCATCGTCGAGGATATGCGCGAACTCCTCGGCCGGCTTCTGGTCAGCGGTTTCCTTTGCGATAGCGATATGTTCGGGAAGCTCCGGTTCGCGACGCAGGCCGGCATTGGCGCTGTCAGGCACTTCAGCGGCTGAAAGTACTGGATCGGCCTTCCGCGGCAGGACTGTCGACCAGCTGTCGCTGCGACGGGTCCTGCCCAATCTGGCCGGATCCGGCGGTTGCATGACACGCTCGCGGAAGCGCGCATCCTCGTAGTAGCGAGCCTTTTTTGCCCGGATCGGCGGAGTGCCTGCGATCATCACGATTTCGTCGGTCGGTGGAAGTTGCATGATCTCGCCGGGGGTGAGGAGGGCGCGCGCCGTTTCTGAACGCGAGACCATCAGGTGCCCAAGCCATGGCGAGAGCCGGTGGCCGGCATAGTTCTTCATCGCCTTCATTTCGGTGGCCGTTCCGAGCGCATCGGACACGCGTTTGGCGGTGCGCTCGTCATTGGTCGCGAAACTCACGCGCACATGGCAATTGTCGAGGATCGAGTTGTTGGCGCCGTAGGCCTTTTCGATCTGGTTGAGCGACTGAGCGATGAGAAAGCTCTTAATGCCGTAACCGGCCATGAAGGCAAGCGCGGACTCGAAGAAATCGAGGCGGCCGAGAGCCGGGAACTCGTCGAGCATCATGAGGACGCGGTGCCGGAGTTCCATTGCGTGCAGGTCCTCGGTGAGCCGTCGGCCTATCTGGTTGAGGACGAGACGGATCAGCGGCTTGGTTCGGGAGATGTCCGAGGGTGGTACGACCAGATAGAGCGTGGTCGGCCTTGCGTCCGAGGTGAGATCGGCGATGCGCCAGTCGCAACGCCCAGTCACTTCCGCGATGACCGGATCGCGATAAAGGCCGAGGAACGACATGGCGGTCGACAGCACGCCGGATCGTTCGTTGTCGGATTTATTGAGGAGCTCGCGTGCCGTCGATGCGACAACCGGATGCGGGCCGGCGTCTCCGAGATGCCTCGTCGTCATCATCGCGGCGAGTGTCGCCTCGATCGGCCGGCGCGGATCGGAGAGAAAGGCTGCGACGCCGGCGAGCGTTTTTTCCTCCTCGGCATAGAGGACATGCAAGATCGCGCCGACGAGAAGGGAGTGGCTGGTCTTTTCCCAGTGGTTGCGCTTGTCCAGCGAACCTTCCGGGTCGACGAGGATATCGGCAACGTTCTGCACGTCGCGCACCTCCCAATCACCGCGACGAACCTCGAGCAGGGGATTATAGGCGGCTGATTTCGGATTGGTCGGATCGAAGAGCAACACGCGACCATGCTTGTCGCGGAAGCCGGCCGTAAGTTGCCAGTTTTCGCCCTTGATGTCGTGAACGATTGCCGAACCCGGCCAGGTCAGCAGCGTAGGCACCACAAGGCCGACGCCTTTGCCCGAACGTGTCGGCGCAAAGCACAGTACATGCTCGGGCCCGTCATGGCGCAGATAGTCGTGATCGAGGCGCCCAAGCACGACCCCGTCTGAGCCGAGAAGCCCGGCGGCCTCCACCTCCTTCTTTTCGGCCCATCGTGCGGAGCCGTAGGTCTGGACGTTCTTGGCCTCGCGAGCGCGCCAGACCGACATGCCGATGGCAACAGCGATCGCAATGAAGCCGCCCGAGGCCGCAATGAAAGCGGCCTTGTTGAATATCTCGGGTGCGTAGGCGTCGAAGAAGTACCACCACCAGAAAAAGGCGGGCGGATAGTAGATCGGTACACCACCGAGACTGAACCAGGGCGTGCCGAGTTGCGCCTGATACCCAAGCTGCCAGGCAACATATTGGGTCGCGGCCCAGGTGGTGACGATCACGATCAGGAAGACCACCGTGATTTGGCCCCAGAGGATTTTGGTCGCAGACATGCGTGATCCTTTTCCGTCGTTGTCAGAGGCCGAGGTCGCGCTTGCGTCCGACCGACAGTTCGATGCCGCCGGCCACATTCGCGACGCCGGCGACATGCTGGCCGAGCTTGCGGTCGAGATCGCGCGACCAGGGCACGAGCTGGAAGCCGAGACCGTCTTCAATCATGGCGAAGCGGCCGGAGGAGAGGGCGAGGCGCTGGCGCACGACGCCCGCGACGCGCTGCCCGGCTTGCGTCTTCACATGCGACAAGCCGGTCTCGGCCGAGAGCTTCTCGCCCACCGCCTCGAGCTCGCGGCGTCGAAGGGTGGCGAGCAGATCGCGTTGCATGATGATGCGCTGGCCGTCGCGCCGGGCGAGGCCCTGATCGGCGAGATGTTCGCCACGCGCCTGCATGGCGTCGCGCACCTCTCGACCAAACCCGGCCTGCGACAGCGGCATGGCGTCGCGCTCAACAAGGCGATGATCGATCCAGGTAGCACCAGGTGCTGTGACCTGCGCTTGAAGATCGTGATCAGATCGCATCGCAAGCACCAATGTCGGGCGGCGGTCGTCCGTACCTCCAAAGCGACGGACTTCGACGATACCGCCATTTGCAGGCGCCTGGTCGAAGGCTTCGACGCCCCGGAGGCGGACATGGTGGGCGCGACCGTCGACCCCGTCGATGACGGCGTAGGCCTCGCCGGTCAGCTCGTTGTGAAGGCCGCGATCGACAAGGCGCCCAATGATCGGCGAGCCACAGGTTCCGCCGTCGACCACATAATCGCCAACGCCGCGATCGTGGCCGCGCTCCGTGAAGGCGCGGTGCATTGTCTTGATGATATCGCCGCGCATGCCGAGATCGCGCAATGCGGGTTCGGCTTCGAGACCAACGACCCATTGTCCTGATTTACCCTGGATGGCGAGCCCCAATTTTTCGACATGCTGGAGCCGGCCGACCATGAGGCGGCGAAGTGCCGGATCAGGGGCGGATCGGTCTGGCCTGAGATCGATATAGCCGGTCTCATCGGCGGCGCGCTGGATCTCTTGGTCGATCCGCGTCCAACGTTCGGCAGTGATTTCCTTTTCAAGTGCGCTTCGGATTTCGTGCTCGGGCTTCGGGCCGAGTTCGATGCCAACGAGATCGTCGGCGCGGGAGCGTAGACCGCGGCTGATATAGTCGCGAGAGACGACGAGGTCGGCGCCGACGTCGTCGACGCCGCGCACGAGCAGATGCACATGCGGATTGTCTGTGTTCCAGTGGTCGACAGCGATCCAGTCGAGGCGGGTATTAAGATCGGCTTCCATCTGGCGCGCAAGATCTCGGGTAAAGCCTTTAAGGTCGGTCATCTGTGCTGCGTCCTCCGGTGAGATGATGAAGCGGAAATGATGCCGGTCGTCCTTGCAGCGATCGGCGAAGGCGAGATCGTCGGCGCGGTCGGTGTTGGCGTCGAACATCACGCCCTTCTCGCCATCTCGGCTGACGCCTTCGCGCTTGAGATAGGAGACGTGGGCGGTGAGCGGTGCTGAACGAAATGCCCGCCCCTGATGGCGAGCGACACGCGCCTTGATGACGACGCGGCGGTGCGAGGAGAAGATGCGGGATCGTCCGAAGACATTGCGCCCGCGTCCGAAGGTGGAGTGGCCGGGCCGGCGGCCCGGCTTGCCCGATGGAGCGCTGCCAGAGATGTGGCCGGCGCGCTTGGCCGCGGCGAGGACCTGATTTACGAAGCTCTTGGCCTTCGGCGTCTTCGTCGAACGGATGCGGCCTGGCTTGATGAGTAGGTCGCGGTCAACCTCGCTCATGACTGTGACCGGAGGCTGGTCGTGCATGTCGAAGCATTGAAAACATTGGAAAAATTCGGGCAGTATGCCCGCGACCGACCCGCATGCCCGGGAAAACGCAAGCCATGCCAATGGCTTAACGCGTTTCGGGCAGGCGCTTTTATCTCGCCGTCCTCTGTCGTTTCTCCAGCACTAACGCCGTACCTTGGTAAGCGTCCGGTCCTGACACGTCCTTGGGGTAGTGCATTTTCGCGGCATGTGCGGTTCCTTGGTACATTGGAGGGTCTCCGATGGCGTCGCGTCGTTCCTGGGAAAAGGCACACAGTCCGTATTGGTCGCTGCACGTCGAGGCGTGGCGGCAAAGTGGTCTGAGCCGGACGGAATATTGTCGTCAGCACTGTCTGACGAAGGCCACGTTCGGTCGCTGGATGAAGCATCTCGTCAGCAAGGAAGATGCTCGTAAGCATGCGGAATACCAGGCGGAATTGCGCCGCCAGCGGCACCGGGAGGAGCGCGAGAAGGGGATCAGGAAACGTCAGAGACGGCACTTTGCGGTGAGCACCGATGTGCGCAGCAAGGCCGTCCAGGCGTTCTGGGCGATGCATGTCGAGGCGATGAATTGGAGCGGCATGGGGGTGCGTGAGTATGCGGCAGCGCTGCAACTCTCGCCCTATTCGCTGCGCAGATGGCGCGACCGTTTCGAGGACGGCGAGGTGGAAATCGACTGGCGGGAGCATCTTCATCCGAGCGCCCGCCCGCGAATAAGCACCGGTGCTAGCAGCGCTGCTAAGGAAGGCTCGGTGAAAAGCGGATTGACAGACACACCGAATACCGATCCGCCGCGCGACGCACGCACCAACCGGCGCAGCTTCACCGACGGGGAGAAGCTCGCCATCGTGCTGGAAACGGAACAGCCCGGCATCGCGGTGGCGGAGGTTTGCCGCCGCCATGGCATTGTGACGAGCATGCTGTTCCGCTGGCGCGTCCGGTTCGGCTTCGCGCAGAAGAAACGTGTAAAACTGGCGACGGTCGCGATGCCGGCAAGCGGCGCAGGAGCTTCGTCGGTCCCCGTGGTTCTGCATGATCTTTTGCCGCCGCCTGACGGAATGTCGGCAGTCGAGCTGCCGGACGGCCGGCGGGTCTTCGCTCCCGCAGACTGCGATCCCAACGCTGTCCGAGCACATGTCGCGCGCGGGGAGATCGTGCCATGATGATCGTTCCGGCGGGCGTGAAGGTGCATCTGGCGTTGGGCTCCACCGACATGAGGAAGGGGCTGGATGGGCTCGCCATGCTGGTCCAGGCAACGCTGAAGCAGGACCCGTTCTCGGGTCATCTGTTTGCCTTCCGGGGAAAGAAGGCGTCGCTGCTCAAGATCCTGTTCTGGGACGGAAACGGGCTGTGCTTGTTCACCAAAAGGCTCGACCAGGGCAGCTTCGTGTGGCCGCGTATGGCAGGTTATGACGGCTCGATCACGCTGACGCCGGCGCAGCTTGCGATGTTGATCGAGGGCATCGACTGGCGCGCGCCGGTGCGTGTCTGGAGACCGGCGCTGGCCGGTTAAAAAAGCGCCAAACATCAAGAAATTCAATGCACTATTGCTTGGGAAAAAAGGTGTTTTGAAGTAGAATCGGTCATGTTGATCGACCTCGACAATCTGCCGTCCGATCCAGCATTTTTGCAGCGTCTGCTGCGCGATATGGCGGCTGCCGTCGAGAGCCGCGACGGTGAGATCGAGCGCCTCCAATCGATCATCAAGAAGCTCCAGCGGGCGCAGTTCGGCCGACGTTCCGAACGCCTCGATCCCGATCAGTTGGCGCTCGCACTGGAAGACCTTGATGCCGACATCGCCCGCATCCGGGCGAGCCGGCCAGTTGTCCGCAACCTGTCGCCCGAGCGACCCTCCCACCGCAAGCCGCTGCCCAATCATCTGCCGCGCGAGGATATTCGGCTCGACATCGGCGACGCGGTTTGCGCGTGCTGTGGTGGCGCACTCCATGTGATCGGCGAGAGCGTGAGCGAGATGCTCGATTGGGTTCCGGCGCAGCTGCGTGTCATTCGCACCGTGCGCCCGAAATACGCCTGCCGGACTTGCGAGACGGTAACGCAGGCGCCCGCGCCGGAGCGGTTGATCGCCGGTGGCCTGGCGACGCCAGCGCTTCTGGCGCAGGTGCTGGTCTCCAAATATTGCGACCACACTCCGCTCTACAGGCAGTCGCAGATCTTCGCCCGACACGGTGTCGATCTGGCGCGCTCGACGCTCGCCGGATGGATCGGCGGCGCCTGCTGGTGGCTGGAAGCTCTGCACGAGCGGCTGGCCAGAAACGTGTTCGCTTCGGATCATCTGTTCGCCGACGACACACCGGTCCCGGTGCTCGATCCGGGCCGCGGGCGCACCAAGACGGGGCGGCTGTGGGTCTATGCGCGCGAGCAGCGGCCCTGGGCCGGACCCGAGCCGCCGGCGGCTGTCTATCTGTTCGCACCCGACCGAAAGGCCGAGCGCCCGGTATCGCATCTTCAGCACTTCAAAGGTGTGCTGCATGTCGATGGCTATGCCGGCTTCGAACAACTCACGGCCAAGGGTGACATTGTTCTCGCCGCCTGCTGGGCGCATACGCGGCGCAAATTTTACGAGGTCGCGGAAGCGACCGGATCGCCCGTGGCGGACGAGGCGCTGCGCCGGATCAGTGAAATCTACGCCGTTGAAGCGGAGGTTCGCGGACAGTCGCCGGCCCATAGGTTGATTGCCAGGCGACAGCGCTCGAAACCCATTGTCACCGATCTGCGCGCCTGGCTGGAGGCCCAGCTTCCGCGCATCCCCGGTCGAAGCACGCTGGCCGAGGCGATCCGTTACACGCTCTCGCGCCGGGAGGGGCTGATGCGCTTCCTGTATGACGGCCGCGTCGAACTCGACACCAATCCGGTCGAGCGAGCGATCCGTCCGGTGGCTCTTGGCCGCAAGAACCATCTGTTCGCCGGCAGCGACGGGGGAGGCGGCCGCTGGGCGATCGTCTGTTCGCTGGTCGAGACCGCCAAGCTCAACGGCGTCGAGCCCTACGCCTATCTCGCCGACGTACTTCAGCGCATGCTTGACGGACATCCCGTCAACAGCCTCGACGACCTCCTGCCGTGGGCCTGGAAAGCGGCAAATCCTGTCAATGCCTGACATCACGTGCAGCCCCCGGACGCTTACGTACCTTGCCCAGCGCTGCCGGATGCCCGCCACACAACGCCCTTCTGCGACGACCGTCAAAACTGCTCTCCCATGCCGGTGCGCGCGGTGAAGAGGCCGTTCGAGCGCGGCGTGACGGCAACGTCATCGGGCATAACGGAGCGCTCCTCCGCTGCACGATTATCGCGCTCGGACGACGTCGGCTCAGTGCCGGCGGGGGCTCGAACGAAGAGCGGCGAGCGGCGCCACGGCAGCGTTTCCGCGTCACCAGGTGCCACCGGCGTCGACGCCCGCTCCGTGAGTGAATCGCCGTTGATCAGAGTGGAAAGTGTAGCGACATAGGCAAAGGTTTCGGCCGGTAAAGGGTGGCCGGCGAGATAGCCTTCATAGCGTGCCGGGCCCGCATTATACGCCGCGAGGAAACCCGGCGATCCGAAGCGATCGTGCATCTCCCGCAGATAGGCGGTGCCCGCCAGGATGTTGTCGCGCGGATCGAACGGGTCCTGTCCGAGCGGCCATCGACCGCGTAGCTCCTCCCAGGTACCAGGCATGATCTGCATCAGTCCAAGCGCGCCGGCGCTGGACACGGCGCGCGCGTCGCCTGCACTTTCCTTGCGTATGACGGCGCGTATCCAGGCAGCCGGAATTGCGAAGCGTCGAGAAGCTTCGGCGATGTGGGTGGCATAATTATCACTGGGCTCCGATTGATGTACCGCATTGGCTTGCGCAATGGACGGGCCGACCGAGCAGGCCGACAAAAGGAGGCCGGAAAGAAGACGAAGCGCGAACCGGCGAACCGGGTGTCGCTGTCGGGCGACCGATCGGCTGCGCGTTGGGCGCAGCCGAGAAGCGATGGGAACGTCGCGGCAGGGCATGACTCAAGCCGTCTCGCTGCGGTCGCGTGGACGGCTCCAATGCAACGACCATGAGGTCGCGTCGTCACCCTTCCGGAACAGGCGTGCGCGGATCGGTTCGTGGAAGGTCGGGTCGTCGATCTGCAACGAAACATACTCCCCGGCCTTCTCGCTGGTGCGTGTCCAGCCTGCTCCGACGTCCTGTCCGTCATCGATGCCGCGCAGCACGCGATAGTCGGGTGTGTTGTCACCGTCGCCGGGTTCGACCGGTACGATGGTGAGTTCGAGGTCGAGCGTGAATGTGTGGATGCGGCCCGAGAAGCTGTCTCCTTCGCGCGTGAACAGTCCGATCTGTGGCATGGCTAACTCCTTTTCTGGTTCGGCAGTGATGGGGGCGGCAGCGAGACCTGCGCTGCCGCTGGCGCGCTCACCGCGTTGTCGCGCGCCATTCGAAGCGGCCGTCACCCTCCTCGTCGGTCCAAAGAGGGATGGCGCGGCCAATGATGCGGTCGATGGAAATGGGGCCGAAGTAGCGACCGTCGAGGCTGTCGCGGACTTCCCAGTTCATAAGGAAGATTTCGTCAGCGGGGATGCGCAGGCATCCACTCCAGGTCGGCAGTGTACGGCCCGCGCGATCGTGCTCGAGCGCGGTGCCAGCCTCGATGCCGTCGACTGTGATGAGAACGTTTGAACGGCAGACGGTTTGCCCGGAGACCGCGCGAACGCGCTTCACGAGCGGGACACCTTTGGCCAGATAGTTGCGCGCGGCGAAGAATATCGCGAGCGGCTCCGGCGCGTCGACGGCGACAAGATCAGTGACTTCGAGGGGACTGTCGAAGTCGATCCAGTAAAGGCCGATCGGTGCACTGGCCGAAACATTCCAGATCAGCCTGATCGGCATCGGTGTGAGCGCCGGATAGCCGACGCCCGTCGCAGCGAGTACCGTCGTCAGGACGGTGCTGAGGCGGCTCATGGCTTCGCCTTCAGGCGCAAAAGGAAGCCGCGATGCTGGTCGAGCGTGTACGCCCGTGGCTCTTGGCCAGCTGTCATTCGGTTGTGGATGTGTCGCCAGTGATCGGGCGATACGGTTTCGGGATCGATACCGAGACGTTCAATCGCATCGATCACCTGAAGCACGCGCTCGACTTTGGGCCAGCTATCGATCTTGAGCAGGATGTCGCCACCCGGACGCACGAATGGCAGCGTCTGATAGGCTTCGCCGCGGGCGACCGCACGCACAATGTCGATCCGTGAGATCACTGTGCCGAAGTCATTGGAGGCCCAGCGGACAAAGGCGAAGATCGTGCCGGGCTGGAAGGAGAGGATGCGACGGCGGCGATCGATACGTTGTTCGTGCGCTGCCCGACCGAAGCGGATCCAGTGCTCGATCCTCTTTTCGACAAAGGTCAGTTCGACATGGGTGAGGAGTGCTGCGTTCATGACGAGCTCTCCGCAATTATGGGGCAGTCATCCTCATGCCGGCGAAGGCAGGGGTGCGTTAGAAAGATTCTGAAAGAATCTGGGTTAGAGACGTTACGGTGGCCGCAAGGCACTGGAATCCGACGAGGAATCGTCAATTCCGGTCCCCGATAGCACGAAGGTCGGGTCCCCGATGGCACGACAGGGGTGGTCCCCGATAGCACGAACGTATTCACAGCTTATCCCCGAATCGCGTGGATGGTTTCCGCTCCAGGCGTGGCGAAGTGAAAGCGGCCGGATTGGTGGTGACGAAGGTGAGGACATCAGGACCGTCGACCTGGTGTTCGATACCGAGGCGGTAGCCAGGCAGGGGTTGTCGTCGGGCGATGTCGCGCAGGTCGTATGCAAAGTGCTTGAGCGGCGAGAGGCTGCCGGACTTGTGGTGCAGATGGACGAAGTCGAACCTCCAGCCGAATTGCTGGTGTCCGCCATGCTTGCGCACGATGCGGTAAAGCCAACGCTCAAGGCCCCCGGTCAGTTCGAAATATGTCCGGTCGATGGTCAGCACGAGCGCGTCATCGAGGACCGCGCGATAGAACCAATCCGGCAGGATCAGTTCGACGCCGACTGGCCGTCCATCGCGGTCGGTCCGCTCTTGCCATTCATTGAGCCAGGAGAAGCGATGGCGCCGGCCCTCGGCTGGCTGGCGGATGGAGGTCGCGATCGTGGTCGACTGGAGACGATCGAGCGCGGCTTTCAGGCGCTGATAGTCGCGTGAGCTGACCCCGCGCCCGGTAAAGGTCAGGATCTCGTAGGGCGTCGCAGCCATCAGCCTTGATGTCCGTAGTCCGGCATCGCGGGCGTTGACGATCTGACTGGCGGCCCAGATCAGAATGTCTGCGTCCCAGATCGTTGCCATGCCATGGTCCGGCACAGCTTCGACCCGGATGGTTACGCCTCCGGCCTTGAAATCGATCGGTGCCGTGCGTCTGGACTTTGCGAGGGAAAAGAATGGATAGGCCATGAGGTCCTGTGCATCGCGAGGAGCGAAGTCGCCGGGGAGCGCATGGAACAGATCGAGCTGTCCGCGCTCTGAAAGTAGGCGAGTCCGCGCCGACAAGGGGAACAGCCGAGCGATCAGCGGGCCAAGCGGTCGGCATGTGCCGCAGGCATAAGGGAATGGCGTTTGGCCGGAAGCACGGTGCCCCGTGGGTCGGACGTTGACGTCATGGCTCCGCGATTGGCCCAGGCCTGGAGATCGTCAATGGCATAGACGACCCGGCCGCCGAGCTTGCGATAGTCGGGGCCTGTCCCGTAGGTGCGGTGTTTTTCGAGCGTCCTGGCCGACAGGCTTAGAAATGTAGCCGCTTCCTTGGTGCGCAGAAAGCGTGGCGGCAAGCCGGCGTTTCGACCGTTCATCGGGTCATCTCCATCACTTTTGAGAAAGCCGCTGAGATCGAGCGGCGGACATGGGCTATGATGGAGAAGGGCTCCGGCGTTGTTCAGGTGCGGAATGGATGGAGCCTATTTCGCACGGACAGGCACATTGCCACCGGGCTTTGGCAACGAGCAGTCAGGCTTCGCGCCGCCGGAACCGCAGGAGCTGGCGGTAGCCGCCGGCAATCATTCTGTGGCCATCGCGAACGAGGCGCAGCGTTGTGTAACGAAATGGCGAATCCTGCCATTCTTCAGCGACAATGAAGCGAGGACCGAACAGGGCGTGGGCTATTTCGAAATGGGAAGCCCCTTCGATTCGGCCGTCGAGAGCGCGAAGCATATGGCCGAGGCGAGTGCGTTGCGATGATGTCAGGCGTTTATCGGGCACGCCGCTTCCCTTGGACGATCTGAGAAATCTATCCAGGGACGACAGTCGTTCGGGCGCCTTGGCGTCGAGAGGTACTATCGCGGCGAGGGGACGCGCGCTATCGGTGCCGTAAAGCAGCGCAATCTGACAGCTATTTGCCGCCGACAGGGGTCGCAGGTGCTCGCCGAGCTCGTCACGCATTGAAACCGCCGGCGGCAAAGCGGCGACGACGTCCGCGTCGTCTGCCAGCAGCGGCGGCGTGTTGATGAGCAGGATAACACCCGGATCGACCTCGGGTGTCCAGTAAACCGGCTGCTTGGTTGCCGGGCGATCAGGATTTGCTGGAAAATCGAAGCCCCCACTGCGACCGCAGTTCATTCGGGGACAGGGAGTTCGGCGTGGGGTTGATTTGCTGCATGTCTGCGAATTCGCGCTGGTAGGCTGGATTGCGGCGGAGGAATTCCCAGGCGAGGGCATCCGGAGTTACGTCGCTTATGAAATCGTAGGCCTGCGAGCTACGCCACTCAGACGAATCCGGCTTCATGCATCCTCCTGCGATTTGCGGACCATCCCCGTAAAGCAGTGGAAAAGCAGAGAGAATCCCAAAAAACCGGGATTGACCGGAAGTGATTGATGGGCCGTGCGCTTATTCAGGCCGTGAAACGAGGCCGGCGCCCAACCATCATTTTTGCTCTCATGTGCTGGTTACTCACATCGCTCCGACATCGGTCACGAGCTTGAAAAGGCAGTCTCCGGGAGCAGCAAGGGCTGGCGCTCGCCGGCAGGCTACGAGGCCTGGCTGAGAAAAGCAGACTTCTTCGGGCGGCTTCTGGGAGCCTTCTACAGGAAAAATGAAGCCTGCGGTCTGACCGGTGTCCACAGAGTCGCCGAGTTCGACAGCAGGTTCGAAGATGCCATGAATGGGGGCATAGGTGAACGCGCCCCTCCCGGCGACCCGCATCAATCGGACAGGCGGTGCCGGTTTGGTTTCGGCATTGGGCAAGACGCCGATGTGCTTGAGGACGCGGTAGATGCCCTGGCTGGCGATGGCCTCGCCAGCACTTGAGAAGGTGCCGCCTCCTCCCAGCTCTGTTGTGAGGGTTGGAACGCCAAGAGCCTGGGCAACTGCAGAAAGAGTGGTTGCCCCTCCGCCACCGCTGCCGTCGCTGATGGATCCGATGGGAGCGCCGAAGACATGTATGAGTTCCATGAGTCTTGCGGTTTCGGCTCCCGTCTTACCAACGCGGATCAGACAGCAGGGTAGATAGGACAGGGACCTGCCGCCCGAATGCAAATCAATGACGATGTCAGCCATCGAAAGCAGAACCGAGCTGACATAGTGCGCGATCATCTGGGTTGGGGTGCCGTTCGCCTCGCCCGGGAATACCCGGTTGAGATTGCCTTCGTCGAGCGGGGAGAGGCGTCGCCCCGCAAGTACGGCGGGGTAGTTGAGCGCAGGTAGAATGATGATGCGGCCGCGCAGATCCTGGGGTTCGACCTGACGAGCCAGTTTGCTCAAAGCGACTTGGCCCTCATATTCGTCGCCATGATTACCGGCAATCAGCAGTGCGGTCGGCCCCTTGTCATTTCTGATGCATGTGATCGGGATCGGAATGACGCCATAGGCGGATTGGTCTGTCGAGAACGGCAGTCTCAGCCAATCGTGCTGCTTGCCGTCCCGGTCAAAATCAAGAGGTGTCCAGATGCGCGTCTCGCCCGCCGGCGACATCTTCATGTCAATGCAGCAGCGTGTTGAGGAAAGACTGGGCGCGGGGATGACTGGGCGTCGAAAAGAACGTCATCGGCGACGCCTGCTCGACAATGCTGCCCTGATCCATGAACACGACCTGGTCGGCAACCTCGCGCGCAAAGCCCATCTCATGGGTGACGCAGATCATCGTCATGCCCTCGTGGGCCAGCCCGGTCATGACATCGAGCACCTCCTTGACCATTTCGGGGTCGAGTGCGGAGGTTGGCTCGTCGAACAGCATCAGCCGCGGGTTCATGCAGAGCGCCCGCGCAATCGCCACCCGCTGCTGCTGTCCACCTGAGAGCTGTGCAGGATATTTGTCGGCCTGTTCGGGAATGCGGACCTTTTCCAGGAAATGCCGCGCCAGGCTCTCGGCCTCCTTGCGCGGCATGGAAAGAACCCGGCGCAGTGCCAGCGTGCAGTTCGACAAAACAGTCAGATGCGGAAACAGGTTGAAGCTCTGGAACACCATTCCGGTCTGCCGGCGGGCGAGGGCTGTCTCCCTGGCATTGTCACCCAGCCGGATCGTGCCAAGTGTGACAGTTCCCTGCTGGTAGGCTTCAAGTCCGTTGAGGCAGCGGATCAGCGTTGATTTGCCTGAACCGGAAGGTCCGCAGATCACGACGCGGGAACCGCTTGGGATGGTGAGGTTGACCTCCTTCAACACATGGAAGGCGCCATACCACTTGTTGAGTGAGGCGATCTGGACGGCGGCTTTGTCGTCTGGATGGGTCATGGAGTATCTCTATATCAGCTTGAAGATAGCGAGCTAAGTGTCTGGATTTGTGAGGGTGTGTTCAGCCGTTGGGGTAAGCGCCGGACGCCTACCTCGCTGTCGGCCGCAGCAGCCTGTTTTCGAGGTGTTTGATGGCCGACGAGATGAGGAGTGCGAGGCCGAGGAAGATCAGGCCGGCGACCGTCAAAGGCTCGGCATAGCGGTAGGTCTCGGAGGCAATGTCGAAGGCCCGTCCCAGCATCTCCGGCACCGCAAGCACGGCCAGATAGGGCGTCGCCTTGAGGATCGAGACGAAGTAGTTGCCCATGGGTGCTGCGATGTTGCGCAGCATCTGCGGGGCGATGACAAAGATGATCATGTCCATCCTGCCAAGGCCAAGCGCCCTTGCAGCTTCCGCCTGGCCACTGGGGATGGCATCGATGCCGGCCTTGAACACCTCCGCGAGATAACCGCTGTAATAGAGGCTGAGCCCGATCATGCCTGTGGCAAGCGCACCAAGGCGAATGCCGTAAAACGGCAGGATGAAATACAGGCAGTAAAGCCAGACCAGCACCGGCGTCGCCCGGATGAAGTCGATCAGGAAGCCAACGAACAGACCGCCCCAGCCACCAGAGCGGCGGATGAGTTCAAGGCCAAACCCGACTGCCGAGGCACCGAGGCAGCTGACTGTTGCCACCAGCAGCGTCATGCCGATGGCGCCAAGGATGGTTGGCACCGTCGAAAGTGCAAAGGCCACATCAAACTGCACAACGAGCCTCCCTTGCCGGGTTGATGCGTCGTTCCACCCAGCGTCCGAGCAGTGCGACCGGATAGCAGACGATGAAGTAGGCGAGCAGCAGCGAGCTGTAGATCGGCACCGGGTCGTACTCGATCTGCGAAATCTCCTTGGCGCGGAAGGTCATGTCGGTCAGCGTGACCAGCGAGACAAGCGATGTCGCCTTCACCAGTTGGATAAGCTGGTTGATGAAGGTCGGGCTCATGGCGACCAGTGCCTGCGGCAGTTCAATGCGCAACAGGATGGTGGAGCGCGACAGCCCAAGCGCCTGGCCAGCTTCCTTCTGGCCACGGTCCAGTGCCTGCAGGCCGGCTCTGACGGCCTGGCTGGCATAACCGCCGATGTTGAGCCCCAGCACCATGGCACTGACCGTCATAGCCGACAGCGCCAGTCCGGCGAGGGGCAGGGCGTAATAGAACACGAACAGCAGGATGATGACGGCGGAGCTGCGCCAGAACTCGATGATCGACGTCACGACGAACCGTGCCGGACCCGTCGTCATGTATTGGGCAACGCCGAAGATGAGGCCAAAGGGTATGGCAAAGACCAGGCCATAGAGCGTCACCAAAGCAGTGACGCGAAAGCCCTGCAGGATGCCGAGCCAGATCTCGAGGATGCTCATTTGCCGGCACCAGCCGTGCCACAGAGCTTCTCGACGGTGACGGTGCTGGGCACGACCTCGGACTCGCCAAAGCCATATCTGGCCATGACCGTAGTCACCGTTCCATCCTTTGTCAGTGCCAGAAGCCTTTCATCCCACAGTGCCCGCAGATCCTGGTCTTCGCTGCGGAACGCGACGGCTGCATAAGTTGCCTGCTCATCTGTCGTCACGAAGGGTGTCGCACTCTCCAGTCCCTTGAGCTTGCCGCTGGCAAGCAGCCCAATCACGGTCGGCGATGAAAGCACCGTCACATCGATGCGGCCGGAGCGCAGGGCCGAGATGTTGGCTTCGATGTCGGGGAACAGCAGCATGTTGCTTTCCGGCACGCCGGCTACAGTCGCATTCCTGACCGACACGCTGCCGCGGCCGGCACCCATGATGATCTGCTTGCTGACGATATCGTCGAAGCCATGGATTTGTTTTGGATTACCAGCGAGCACGATGGCTGCGTCATGGACCTTGAGATCAGGAGCACCGAAGGCGACCTGCCGGCAGCGCTCCGGCGTGATGGACAGACCGGACGCCACCGCATCGAAGCGGCCTGCCAGCAGCCCCGGGATCAGGGCGCCGAATTCGGTGACCCTGATGTCGATCTCCTTGACGCCAAGTTCGGCAAACGCGGCCTTGAGCAGATCAGGATGCCATCCCTTGGCCTCGCCGGTGGCTTCATCGCGAAAGCCCCATGGCGTCCGGTTGTGGATGCCGATGACGATCTTGCCTTCGCGTAGGATGCGCTCCTTGGTCGTCTCGGCAAAGGCCGGACCACCTGGCATGGCAACGATCAGCGCGAGCAAAACGCACCACATGAATGCAAGCCGCGGGCGTACAGAACTTCTGAAGGTCATTTCTCTCTCTCTCCCATTGTTGTAAGGTTTTGCCTGCGCCGACGACCGACAAAGGGACGTCTGGTGTGCGTGGCCTCGCGGGACCGAAGCCTCGCCTCCGCGATCCTGCAGTGCGCTCAGCTTCGCAGTGGATGGCTTACGACTTATCGATTGGTCTCTTCGTCCAGACCGCGATCGCTGCTGGGTGGCTTGTCGCCGTGCCCACTGCCGGAAGAACGCGGCAGGTCGGGCGCATCGCGTTCGGCCAGCCCTTTGAGATCCGCCAAAACCGACTGGATCTGCGGCCAGGGAAATGACGAGGCGTCCCCGACAGTCTCCCCGCAGCCGACAATGATCTTCAGCTTGGCGACCACCCCGGCAAATGACTGGGCGGGTGTGGCGGCAACGGCGTCGAGAATCTCTTCCTCAGCTTCAACGGCCTGCGCCTCGGCAGCGCGGGCTCTGGAGTAGCCGACCTCGTGATCAAGCTCGTCCCAACGCTTCTGCCGATCCGCCGGCGCTGATGCCTGCGGCGCGCTTCGCAGGTCGCTACCCAGTTCACAACTTGGATCGGAAAACCCAAGGGCGTTCCTGATCCGTGTTTCAAGACGCTGCTGCAGGCGGCACAAAACCACGGCCATGTGGTGTGCTTGTTCCCACTCCTGCAGCAAGACTACACATGGGTCGAGCGGCGCAAGTAAAGGCGCGGCAAAGCGCTCCGTGGGTGTAGCGCGAACTACAGCGCCGCCACCTCTCGCATCGTCATCCACAGCACAGCTCTTCCTTCGTCCCTCTTGGGTGACGAAAGGCAAAGCTGTGGTATTGTCGGAATCAGCCATGATCCGAGCTCCAACCAGCTTGGGTTTGGTCAGGCCGAGTAGGATGTTTCCCCATCCTGCACGGCCGCGTTGTAATAAGGTATTCTGATTACCTATGAAATTATGTCAAGGATATAATTTGATAACAGGGGATCAAATTAGGATGGCTCGCGCCGCTCTTAAATGGGGTGTCAGAGAATTGGCTAGCAGTGCTCAGGTCACCGCAGCAACGATAACCCGAATCGAAAGCGGAAAATCAGCTCATCCTTCAACTTTGCGGGCAATCTGTTCAGCGTTCGAAGCGAATGGAATTGAATTTATACCCGAGAACGGTGGTGGTGCGGGCGTACGTTTGGCACGCCGTTCAAGCAATGAATAAGCTGCACCTGTCAGGTGAAATTACACTAGACAATCTATAAGCCGGCAGACCCGCTATAATCAAAGCGATCACACGCTGCCGCAGATATGAATGGCAGCTTTGCGCCCATGCCGGTCATTGAAGTCAGATCTGCCCTTGCCTTAGAGCTACCGGTTTCGCTGATTTCGGCCTTCGTTTGACACGATCATGGGGCCTTGGTTCTTTATCCCTCAAGCACCTTTAGGTGCATTTTTCCTGCCTCATTTAAGCTGCGGCAGGGCCGGCGGCTTCCTCGTGATGAGAAGCTCGGCCGGATGCTTCAGCACGAACTGGTTGTCGGCGACGATGTAATTGTCGGCATGCAGCCGCGCGATCGGTTGATAGGCTTCCGGCCGGACATAGCGGCCGCGCTCGTCCCCGCGAAGAGCCCCACTACTTTAAATTTCTGCGGTTCTGCGCTCTTGGCGGTCACGCTAGGGTGGGCCTTCGTCAAAATGGCGCCAGCTGGCGCGCATACTCTTGAGGGCGCCCGGCCTAGCGGCGGCTCGTATACCATAACGTCATCGAGCAGCTTCATTGCAACCGTCCATTACAATCGTAGTGACCATGCGTGCTACCATCTCCCGCAGGATGCCGTCCGTCCAGTCCCACGGGCGAGAGAGATAACTCTACGCCACGTTCTCTTTCAGCACAGAAATTCCTTGAGATCGGCAACGCCGGAACTCGAATGTCCGCTTTCCATAGGTCATCTGCCAAAACCTACCGGTCCGCTCTCGGCCCCCCGAAGGACACAGCAATCTGGTCGCGTTGCCATCCACTGACTGGAAGACGAAACGGCGGGTAAGCCCTGTTCTGCGTCGACCCAAAAGGAAGCAGCGCATAAAGTGAAGACATCGGCACGTCTGACAGGACGACATTGCCGGGACGAAGTCGAAGCAAATTCGCGACCACTTCGATCGGCGAACAAGGCGACCTAAGGAGGTTGAGCTTAGCGCCGCGCAGGGGAACCGGGACTGATCGCCTCCGACGAATGGCCAACTGGTATCAGCAAGGTCTTCACACTTGCTGCTAGCTCCGGCGCAAGGGCTGCCACGTACTCTAACAAATGAGTTTGGTGGCTGCCTTATCGGATAAATCGTCCGCCGAGGCAGTTGAAGCTGCCCGGAAGCCATATGTCGTGGCTGCTGGGGATTATTGCGGACGGACTATCTGTCGCCATCCCCGCTCAATGCACATTCGGCAAATTCACGCGATGAACCTTCGCAATGTATTTGGTCTGAACCTGCAGCGGCTGCGTCGTGAGCGCCGTTTGTCGCAAGAGCAACTGGCTCATCTTGCCGGTTGCGCCCGCGCCTATCTCAGCGGGGCTGAAGCCGGGCGCCGCAATGCGACACTCGACACGGTGGAGGCGCTGGCGACGGTGCTGGAGGTAGAACCTGCGGACCTGCTGAAGTATCCCGCAGCGGGACGGGAAAAGAGATAATTGTTGAGCCGGATGCTTGGGAGTCATGCTTATAAAGCGCAGACGAATGCAATCTATAGTTAGCATTCTGCTTGCAGAACTCTGGAATCACCTGACGAGAGTGAACTGCCCTGCCATCATCAACGCTGGCATGTTCCGCAGCGTTGGGGAGGGTGTGATCGATGAACCTCAAGGTGTTCGCTAGACTTACTGGTGCGCTCGCCAGAATTGACGCCGCGATTACGCCAGCGGAGGTTTTGGAAGAACTCCTCAATATCTTACGACCTTTCGGCTTTCGTCATCTGCTTATTACCGGCTTGCCTTCACCGCAGGTCGGACCCTGGCAGCGCGAAATCCTATATGACGGTTGGCCAGTGGAGTGGCTCAGGCATTACCTTGCGAGTGAGCATTTCTCCCAAGATCCATGCGCCTCACGCAGCCGCTTGGTTGGCCAGCCTTTTATCTGGCGTGACTTGTCGTCCACCGAGATGACCACTGGACAATTGCGTGTCATGGGCGAGGCCGCAGAGTTCGGTCTGAGGGACGGCTTGTGTGTTCCTGTCCATGAGCCGAGACGAGCTCCTTCGGTCGTGACAGCGGCGGGGGAACGTATTGAACTTTTGCCTGAGGACGTTCCCATTCTTGAAACAGTTTGCGTGCATGCCTACCGAGCGTTGCGCCGGCTGAATGGCGGAGGTGGGCAATCGCCTCAGATCAATCTGACTGATCGAGAGCGAGAAGTGCTGATATGGATAGCAGCCGGCAAGGCGGCTGAGGATGTTGCCTGCATCTTGGGAATTTCGAGATTCACTGTCGAGCGACATTTGAGCAATGTCAGAGAAAAGTGCGACGCGGTAAATACGATCCAGGCAGCGATGGAAGCCGTGCGGCGTGGGGAAATCTGTCCCTGACAATACCAAAAAACCAGTATGGCCCAGCTTAAGGTTTTGCGTCATCTGGTGCGCGCCATGTTCAAGCTTCATATAGTCGATTGGTCAAACCGCCAGACGCATCAGAATCATCTCGAACGCTATTTTCGCATTCGATATGAAATCTACGTCGTGGGTCGAAAATGGCAGCACATCGACAGGCCGGTTCCATTGGAGATCGACGCTTTCGATATCAGGGATACAATCTATCTCCTTGGAATAGATGACACCGGAAACATAGCGATCGCTGTGTATCGTCCCGGAAGCTCCGCTTGACGCAAAGCGTAAACGAGGAAAATGCCATCGCGCTCCGGCCTTGCCGCCGCTATGGGTTTGTGAGTTCAGGTGCCTCCTTCGAGGGGCGGCTTGGGACGGAAATCGTTCTCTCCTGTGACGTGTCCGAGCTTCTGAAGAAGTATGTTGCTGATGATTAGCGAGAAGCGTGCAAGCAGCCGCGTTCCTGGCTGTCGGAGGCCTGCGTCGCCAGGCCGCTTTGAGCGAAAAGCACCCCGCCCGTACTGTTCGGGCGGGGGGGATCAGCGGGCCTTATTCGCCGTTGCGGCGGCTCGGGCGTGACCAGATCAGGCTGTAGGCGTCACCGTCCTCGTCGTTGAAGAGGTTAGCGAAGATCGGGGCGTTGAAGCTCGGGTCATCGAGCTTGAGGCCGAGATAGTCGCGACCCTCGTTGGAGCACTTGGCCCATGCGGCGCCGATTTCGGCTCGACCAACGAAGACCCGGTGGCTGGGAGCGTTGTCGCCAGAGGCGCGGGTTTCGGGGACGATGCGGACGCTGCGTGCCTGGACGCTAAGCGTGACGATTTCGCCGGTGAATTCGTTGTTGCCTGACTTCTTGAAGGTGCCGATGGTGGCCATGGTCGTTCTCCGATCCTGTTTGTTTCGAGCCCGCACCATTGCGGTCTCGATGGTGATCGACAGGCCGGAGGCGATAGCCGGCGCACCCACGGGCCGAAGCGTCAGCGGAGGATGGCGCGGGAGCGACTTTGTTGGCTCGCGAGGAATGGCCGCGTAGCGCCAGGGGAAGAAAGTCGCAACAAGCCATTGCGTGGAAGGCGATCGAGGCATAGCCGGCCTTCGGCCAGATACATCCATCGCAGAGACCACTTCGGTGCGCTCGCTGACGGACCGGACTCGGAGGAACCACAAGGGGCTGCCTCGCTGATCCCGACCGCTTTCCGGCAATACGGTCCACCGTCGTATCGTCCGGTACTTGGCGGCCGTCAGCATGCTTTCGAATCGCTATTGCGTCCGCTCCGCTTCGCGATGTCTTTCAGTCACGGCGATCGTTGGCTCATCTGCTGACGTCGCCGATTTGGCCAAGCAGTTTGGGGGGAAGCCACACTCCTTGGTGTCCCTCACTGCGCGCCCGCTTTGCGATCCCTACTTCCAATCTTAAACGCCGAAGGGTGGTGGGCCTATGTTATGTTCTGTCAGCAGTGCCCTTCGACCGCGAATAGGCCTGCCGTAGCCTCGCCCTGCGTTTACGGACGGGAGGAAGTCGCAATGATTGACGACCCAGACGAAAACCAGAAAATGGACATATTCAGGCAGATCGCACAGGACGCAACCTACACAGCGCACACCCTCGCCGAGCGATATGGCTTGTCTGACGGCCAAGCACGATCACTCATCAAGATTCATGGCCCGTCTCGTGAAAAACTGGATCGGATCGTCGCAGCGCCACCGTTTCCATAATCATTGGCCTGTTCCCATTGAACCTTTAAGACTACGCACAGGCGATCGACGCTAACAATTTTGTCCAACGCCGACTGGACACTTACTCGGTTCCTCCTCCCGTTCGGTCGTGCGGTTTCGATGTAGGGGAATGCGGCGCTTACGCGCCGCCGAATTTCATGACGGGGATACCGAGTTTGCGCGCCTTGTCGGCAAGGTTGTCCTGGATTCCGGTGCCGGGGAAACAGATGACGCCGATCGGCATCGCCTCAAGCATTGCGTCGTTGCGTTTGAACGGCGCTGCCTTGGCGTGCCTGGCCCAGTCAGGCTTGAAGGCGATCTGCGGAACCTTGCGATGGCTGGCCCATTTGGCGGCAATGAGCTCGGCGCCTTTCGGGCTCCCGCCGTGCAACAGCACCATGTCCGGGTGCTTGGTGTGAACCTGGTCGAGCTTATTCCAGATCTGGCGATGGTCGTTGAAGTCGAGCCCGCCAGTGAAGGCGATTTTGGGGCCGGGAGGCAGGAGCGTATCGTTTTCAGCGCGCCGTTTGGCGGCAAGGAAGTCCCGGCTGTCGATCAGCGCTGCAGTAAGATTGCGATGGTTGACCATCGAGCCGGTGCGCGGCCGCCAGATCGAATGGGTGGAGCGTTCGAACTGTTCGGCTGCCTGGTCGCGCATCAGTTCGAACACGTTGCGCCGTTCGAGAACGGTTTGTCCCTGAGCCGTCAGGCGTTCGAGTTCGACCGATTTCACCTCCGACCCGTCCTGTTCGCGCTGGAGGCGCTGCTGGGCGAGCTCATTTTCGTCGAGCTCGCGTTCAATTCGACCGATTGCGCGATGAAAGAGATTGACCGTGCCCCAGAGCAGTTCCTCGAGGTCGGGCTCGAGGCGGGTATCGGAAAGTGCCACGACGAGAGCGTCGAAGATGTCGGCAATGCTGGCAGCGACAACGTGGCCTTCGGGAAGCGGGCGAGGGTCAGGTTCATCCTCGAAGGGGCGGTAGCCGTAAAGCTGAAGTTCCTGGAGGACGTGTTCGGTCGGAGAGGCGTGGTGCGGCTCGTAGCTCGTGGCGTGCTCTTTGGTCATGGAGGTCTTCCTTCGCTCGTGACCACGCCCAGCGCGGCCTTCTTGGCGACGAAGGCGTCGGCCGGGATGGACTTGCACCTGGAGCGCAGCGGAAGGCCGGAACGCAGTGGAGGATGGTGACGACCGACGATTTTGTTTCGCGATGGAAAGCGCCTCGTCGAGGCGCACCGGAAAATCGTTGGGCGAAGCCGTTGCCTGTCCGGCACGTCTGACGCCCGATCGCCCTCTCGAAGGCCGTGGATGTGGCTTCGCAGTGTGCAAGGCTGGCCTCCGTCACCCGACAGCGCACGATGCTGCGGTGCCGCCTCGATCACCTACCGGTCAAACGGCCGAGGACATGAAGCGTGCGATGTCCTGTGGAGCGACCTGCAACTTCAACCTCGCGGTCAGTGCGTCGAGACCGAGCTGCCTGAGATCTTCGTTGAAATCGCCAAGCCGTGGCTTGAGCACGATAGCCTCGATGCCGACCGCACCAGTGCGCTCGAGCAGTGTTGCTATAGCTTTGTCGCCTGCCTGATCCTTGTCGCGCGCAATGTAGAGTCTGCGCAGCCCATGCGGAAACAGGATCGCAGACAGGTGCGCGGCTGAAAGCGCCGCCATCGAAGACATATGAGGCAAGGCAGATCGGACTGACAGTGTCGTTTCGATGCCTTCGCCGGCCATCATCACGTCGCTGCCTGCGCCGAAGCGGACTGCGTGACCGAGCAGGCTGCCCATGGCGCGCCTGGGCGTGGAGATCGGTGCACGGCCGAGGTTGGCTTCACCGAAGCCGTTGGGGTCAAGCCACGTGCGATGCGCACCCGTAAGCCCCCCGAAAAGGTCGGTGACGGCAGCGATCATCGCCGGCCAGGTTTCGGTTGGAGCGCAGTCGTCTTCGCGGTAATAGCAGTGTGGGTGGTAGCGCAGCGCACGGGTTTCGCGCAGAGCCGTAATCCCGCGATTGCGCAAATAGTCTTCGACGAGGGTTCGTCCGATAGGCTGCGCCATGGCAATGAGACGTCGTGCCGATTCCGTCGATCCACGCTCGGCTGACGCCTGTTGGCCGATCCGTTTGCCTGAGGCAGGATATGGCATGGCAAGGAAGCATCGTGCTTCCTCGGCAACGTCCCTGAAGTCGACAAGACGCAGGCTTTCGCGGATGACGTCGAGCAGGTCGCCATGCTCGCCTGTCGCGGCATCTGTCCATTTTCCGGCAGCCCCCTTTCCCGAACCCGGTCCCTTCAGACGAACGAACATGGAGCGACCGGGCGTGTTTCGGACATCGCCAACAAGCCAGTAGCGACCTTGACGATGTCCATTTGACAGATAGTGCCGGCACACCGCCTCGGCATGGTTTGCAAGGTGAGTAGCGAGATCGCGCGGTGTCTCAGCCATGGTGGACCTCAAAAGAATTGGCCCGCCATCGCGGGCGGGCCAAGATATCGGGGCAGGGTGGCTTCATTCGGCCGCAATGGGCGTAGCCACGTCGGTATCAGTGTCGCGGATGGCGCCAGCTTCGCCCATAGCCGTTGCGCCACCTTCGGCCGCCAGTTCTTCGACGTCCGTTGCGGCGGGGAGCCGCAGCGGTTCGGGCAGCCATCCAGCATCACTGAGAAGGCGTTCAGCTTCCTGCGCCATGTCCGCCTTCTTCAAATGCTGGATGAGCGTCGCGGCGCGCTCGCCCGCACCTTCTCGGACGGCTGCAAGGATACGAGCCTTGGTGACGCGGCCGAGATAATTGTCGACGGTCGGCCTCCAGTTGGCGTCGGTCACCATGTCGAAACCGGTCGCTTGGGCCAGACGGTCCGCGCCAGCGAGACGGCAATTGAGGTTGTGCGGGGTCGGGCCGGAACCGCCATAAGGGTTTGGGCGCTCGTTGATCGCATTGACACCGTAGCTGACACAATGGGCGAGAAGGGCCATCCGGCTCGTGTCATCGAGCGCCGCGATCCAGTCCCAGAGCGCGTCTTCGTCTGAGGGCAGGTCGGCCTTCCAGGCATCGTAGCGCTCGCCGATCGCTTTGGCAGAGAGCGTGTCCTTGAGATCTGCACCCTGCGCCGAGAAACAGGTCTGGCGTATCGAGACTTCCAGGCACCCGGTCGGAGCTGCAAAATGATATCGCTCCATCACCATGCGATGCAGCAGCGCCGTCATCGCGACGTGGGGATTGTCGGCGAGTGCGTTCTGAAGGGCGAGCGTGCGGTGGGCGGTGAGTTCGCCGACCAGGCGCTCAGGAAGAGGTTTGTTGCCTTCTTCATCCTCATCCTCCCTGACGACCGGTTGGCCGCCGATAGAGATGGCGGTGCGCTGAATGTCGCCGTGGTCGACCAACGCATTGTCCTCGGTGCCATCCTCACCGCTTTCGCTGTCGTCAGCGATCGGCGCCTCGTCTTCGGGCCGGACATAGCCAGGGTCGACGACAAGTACGCCTTCGCGATTGATGCTGACGAAGACACCTGCGCGCGCGATCTCGGCGGGTTCGAACGTCATGGGCCTATCCTCGAGGGCCGAGAGTGCTGCTTCAATTTCGGCAAGCCGCTGGTCAACCGCGTCGGGCAGTTCGTCGACTTCGCTGTATTGAGATTCGAGCTCGTCTTGTTCGTTGCGCAGTGCTTCGCCGGTCGCGCTCTCCTCCTCGGTGAGTGCCTCAATCACGCCGATCAACTTGCGCAGGCCGTTCGCGTGGCCATAGGGAAGCTCGACAGATGCTGAGATCCACTTCCAGCCCTGATTGGCGAGCTCGTCTGCCGTGCCTTGCAGCATTTCGTCGACGAGACGGTCGAGGAGGGGGACATCCTCCAACCAGCCGCCGCTGTCGTCGGAGAAAAGATCTCGCAGGACGGTACCACTGGCGGCCTCATAGGCATCGATACCGATGAAGCGGGCACGTTTGTCGGCCATCGGGACCGTCGTTTCAGTCAGCATGCGGCGGATCTGCCACGGCTCCTTCTGCCAGGAGCCGCTGATCCGCTCCCAGACCTGCTCCTGTCGCACATGATCGGGATTGACCGTGAATGCCTCGAGCATTGCGAGCGTCATTTCGTGGCGCGAATACGCATCGAGCAGGGCTGGCGCTGCCGTGGCGAGACGAAGACGCTGCGTGATGAAGCGCGGGGTGGTGCGATAGGCGTCAGCAATCTCCTCCTTCGACATGCCACCGTCCAGCATGCGCTTGAACGCCTTGAACTGGTCGAGAGGATGCAGGGCGAGGCGCACCATGTTTTCCGCCAGAGAGTCGTCGACTGCGGATGTCTTCGCGTTGGCCTTCTTGACGAGGCATGGCACGGGGCCGTCGGCCGGAAAGCGGCCGGCTTCCACCAGTCGCGCAATTGCCTTGTAGCGGCGCCCACCCGCCGGGGTCTCGAAATCGCCGGTCTCGTTGCCGTCGGCGTCGAGTATGGCGCGGACATTGAGACCCTGCACGATGTCCTCGCGGCGGTCGATGTCATGGGTGAGTTCTTCGAGACCTTCTTCGACGTTGATCTCACGGACGTTGCTGTCCGACAGGAATATCCGGTCGAACGGAATGTCGCGCGACCGCGAAAAGACGATCATTGCGACGGCGGACTTCTTCTTGGCAGCTTTGGCCATGATGGTTCTCCACGACGGACCCCCAAGAGCCTCTCTCTCGGATTTGATTTCCGTCACGAAGCGAAGCGCCGCCCTCTTACTCTGGAGGGCAGCGCCACACATCAGGCAAACCGGTAAGGCACGACGGCGGAAGCCGCGCCTCGCTTCCGGATTTTTGGGAACGATCAGGAGGCTCGATCGAGCATCTTTTTGGCCTTGGCCTCCATTTCGAGGCGGGCGTCCTGATGGGGCTTGTCGCGCGCGACGGCCGTGATGCCCTGCACGAAATCGAAAATGCTTTCGGGTGGACGGCCTTCTTCATTCAGGACGGTGTCGATGATCTTCGCCGTCTCGGCCCTCGAGAAGCCGCGCCGGCGCAGCAGCTCGGTGCGGTCGTCGTCGTTGCGCGCGACGATCCGTTCGCGCGATGCCTTGATGCCATTGATGAAGGGTATCGGCGAGGAGTTGGCGAAGTTGAGAAGCGCGGGCGCTGCCTCATGCGCAAAACGTGAGGCGGCGTACTTCGAGTGGCGGATGTTGATCTCCTCGAAATCCTCAACGCCCCAGAGGTTCCGGTTCTGACACACAGCGCGGAGATAGAAGCTAGCAATTCCCAGCGTCTTGGCGCCGACTTCGGAGTTCCAGCAGTAGAAGCCGCGGAAATAGAGGTCGGGCGATCCGTCCGGAAGCTTGCCTGCTTCGATCGGATTGAGATCGTCGACCAGGAAGATGAAGACGTCGCGGTCCGAGGCGTAAAGCGTTGTAGTGTCCTTGGTGATGTCGACTGCGGGATTGTAGACGCCGGTCGACCAGTCGAGCACGCCGGGAACTTTCCATCGCGTGTCGCCGATGCCGTTGCCGGCGATGCGCTGGACGGCTTCGACGAGTTCATGGTCGTAGATCCGACCATAGTCCGGGCCGGTGACTGCCCGCAGTTCTAGACGACCGTCGCCCGTCTCAAGGGTCTTTACCTGCTCTCTGCGATGCGTTGCGAGACCGTACTGCAGATTGATGCCGGCCAGCGCCGCGGGGAGCTGGCGCAGATAGGTCGCGGGCGCGCCGACGAGGCTTGCGAGTTGTCCGAAACTCCAGTGTGTTGGGGCGACGGGTGCTTCAGCACCGGGGAGGATGAGCGTCAGCCGTTCTGGATCGCCATGGCTCGCCTCAACCTGGATGCGATCGCTTTCGACGGTGCGAGTGCGGCCGCTTTCGGCCCGCGCGCGAACTGTGCGGGCCAATTCGTTCAGAGATAAGAAGCGCTCGTCGTCGGGCCGCGAGAACCATTCCGACGAGACGCGACCGATGCGCCCGCCGCGGGACACATCCACTTTGAAGCCACCATCGACCTGATGCGTGGCATCGAGAACTTGCGTGTTCATGGCAAAAACCTCCATGACGGCGCCGGAAGCCTCTCCTCCGACTTCAACCCGTCATGGACAACTCGCCCTTCTCTCACTCTGGGGCACGAAGACAGCTGAGACCAGACCCACGGTAACGCGACGAATGAACCGCTGGCGACACGCCTTGGCAATCTATCGGGCCCGGGCTAGGCGAAAGCCGCCTGCTTGTCTTTCAAAAGCCTTCCAGCACGATCTTGCCTTTGGAACGTCCGCTTTCGATCAACGAATGAGCTTGTTTCAGATTCATCGGATCGATAGGGCGCAGGACTTGGTTCAGTGTTGTTCGGAGCTTGCCTTCATCGACCAGCCGCGCAACCTGGTCGAGCAGTTCGGCCTGCCGATCCATGTCCGGAGTTTGGAAGATCGACCGGGTGAACATCAATTCCCAGTGAATCGAGACCGACTTGCGCTTGAACGGCAGGATGTTGAGCACCTTGGGGTCATCGATCAGCCCGAAGCGGCCTTGAGGTGCGATGAGTTCGACGATCTGGTCGAGGTGCAGATCCGTTTGGGTCGTCGAAAATACGAAGGCAGGCGCGCCGAGCCCTAGAGCCGCGACCTGTTCCGCGATCGACTTGCTGTGGTCGACGACGTGATGGGCGCCGAGTTCAGCCACCCAGTCTTTGGTCTCCGGGCGCGACGCGGTTGCGATGACAGTTACATCCGACAACGCGCGGGCGAGCTGAATGGCGATTGAGCCAACACCGCCCGCTCCGCCGACGATCACGATCGCGTTGGCGGCACCTGGCACAGGCTGCCTGATGTCAATCCGGTCAAAAAGCATTTCCCAGGCGGTGATCGCGGTCAATGGGAGCGCGGCCGCTTCGGCGCTCGACAACGTCTTTGGCTTGTGGCCAACAATGCGTTCATCCACCAGGTGGAACTGGCTGTTGCAGCCGGGCCGAGTAATCGAACCGGCGTAATAGACCGCGTCGCCAAGTTTCAGGCGCTCCACCTTCTCCCCCGCTTCCACGACGCGGCCGACTGCATCCCAACCCAGTACCTTCCATTCCCCTGCAACGGGCGAAACGCCTTGCCGGATCTTGGTGTCGACCGGATTGACGGAGATGGCTTCGACCTCAATCAAGACGTCGTGGCCAGAGGCGACTGGGCGCGGCAGATCGATGAACTCGAGTGAGTCAGGACGGTCAATGCTGCCGGCAGTCCTGTATCCGATGGCCTTCATAACTCTGCTCCTGTTGCTGATGCCACAAAGCTGAGCATATGATGCAGATTAATCAATACGCACAAACATCGCCTATAGTGTCATAAAGGGTACTACGATGGCCAAGATCCGCCATTCCCGATTTGATTGCACGCCCGGCTGCGCGGTCGAGGCGGCGATCGGTCTGATCGACGGCAAATGGAAGTCGATCGTTTTGTTTCATCTGCGGTCCGGCACGCTCCGCTTCAGCGAGATCCGTCGCCACATCGCCGGTGTCACACCCCGCATGCTGACCAACCAGCTACGTGAGCTGGAAGAGGATGGATTGATCACACGCAAGGTCTACGCTCAAGTTCCCCCAAAGGTGGAATACAGCTTGTCGCCGCTCGGCCGTAGCATGGAGCCCATCCTTCTTGCCCTGAAGGATTGGGGTGATGCGAACATCGACCTGTATGGCAAGCCGCACGCTAGCAACAGCATGCCTGCGGCTTGATCGCACAAAATGCGATCGCGACGGTCCTGAAGGCTGGGGTTCCGGCCTTCGTCGAGCAGGGGCCGCAACCCCTGCGCAGGGGCTTGCGTCGTTGATGACCGCCACAGCGCTGGTTGGGAATCTCATTCTTGTTAGCCATGTGCCTTAGGTTGATCGAACTTTGCTGCTGACCGGGAACGTGCGTCAATCTCCCTGGCTTGTTCGCGGGTTATGCCGATATCGTCCAGCAGTCGTTCGTCGAACTCGGAGAGCGGACGTACACTCGACGAATGGGCTGATCCGCGCCGGATGTATTCGGCTAGGCTTCGGATCAAGTGAAACATCAGTACACGGCCCAGAACCAGTCGAAGCAATATCCGGCAACCAGCGAGCCGATTACGGCCAAAGCAACGAACAGCACCAGTGTCGCCATCCGCAGTATCGGCACCACCGCAAGGACACCCCAGATGCTGACCGCGCTTCCAGAAACCAAAAATGCGAGAGCCGCCCCAGGGGACATGCCGAGGTCGAGCAGGGCCCGGACCATGGGGAGGGCGGCGTATCCATCCAGATACATGGGCGCTCCCACCGAGACGGCGAGCGGAATTGCGTAGGGGGAGTTAGCGCCGACATAGGTTCCGAGCAGGTGATCGGGCACCAGACCTCGTAGTAAGTATTCGGCACCAAATGCCAATGTCAGGCAGGCCGAAACGAGCTTGCTTGTCTGTAGGAGGTCAGCCCAAAACACCCGGGTTCGTTCTTGATCGCTCCACACCCAAGCCTTGAACTCGTTGGCGGCGACCGGGGCGCATCCGCCACTGATCTTTGTCGACCGACGAAGCGGATTTCTCACGGCATCGGTCTTGCCAAGTGCTGTTGTTGCGACACCCGCAAAAACCCCCAATCCGAATGCGCTGACAGTCTTTGCCACTGCAAAAGAGAGGCCGAGCGTTGCCCAGGTTGCTGCAAACATCGCAGGATCCGTGACCGGAGATGACAGCCAAAACGCCATGACAGGGGCTAGTGGAACACCTGACGCGAGAAGGCCTGTCATCAGTGGGAGGACCGTCACGCCACAAACAGGCGTAAGCGTACCTGCAATAGAGGCCAAGAGGATCGTGGTCATTGGGCGACCCTTGAAGACCTGTGCCGTGACGGCGCCAGCCCCGCTTGCCGTCACCCAAGACGACAATAGAAGGCCTGTGCCGATCAGGATGGCGACGTCGAGGAAACTCGCAGCGACGAACCCAAGCAAAGCCAACGTCATCGCGGGCCATAAGAACGATGCCAGCAAGACTGAGGCGATCGCAAGGAACCAGAAGGTGCGATGGAATTGGCGTGGAAAGGCTTCTGAAATGGACATGGCGACCTCCTGCCATCAGGGTAGGCCGATAGCTTTCATGAGGAAAACGAATAGTATATATATCAGTCATGAGTGTTGACGATGGCTTGGCTCCTAAGCTCGAGAGCGATCTCCTTCGAACTTTCCTGATGGTGGCTCAGGAAGGGAACGTAAGCCGAGCCTCGGGAAGACTGTTTCGAACCCAATCGGCTATCAGCCTTCAAATACAGAAGCTGGAAGACACAGTCGGACACCAGCTCTTCGAGCGGCATGGGCGCGGCGTGTCTTTGACGGCGGCCGGGGAGAAATTGCTCCCCCTGGCAAGGCGGGTGATCGCGACACTGGATCAGGCCGCCATCGAAATGAAGGGCCACCAGCAGGGCGGAGAAATCCGCATCGGCATTCCCGATGAATATGGCGAGACAATTCTGGCAGCCATCCTCGCATCATTTGCGAAAGCAGAGCCGACTGCTCAGGTCGTTGTCAGATGTGGATCCAGTGTAGATTTTCCCGAATTGGTATCACGAGGCCAACTCGACCTCGCGATCCATTCACCAGAAAACACATCGACAGATGACGTCGTGATTTACCGGGAGCCAGCTGTCTGGGCGACGTCAGCGTTTACCGATTTATCGGATCGAACTCCGCTGCCTGTAGCGCTGTTCGACAAGGCTTGCTGGTGGCGGAGTCGCTGTCTCGATTTGTTGGAGAACTCGGGCATCGATTATCGGGTGGTCTGTACCAGCGAAAGCCTGGCGGGCGTCAGGGCGGCGATTGCAGCAGGCATGGCTGTTGGCGTGCTTCCGCAGACCGCTTTGACTGCAGAACTCCGCATCGAAGGCGATAACACCCAATTACCGCCGCTTGGGGATTCTGAACTCGTCCTCTTGAAGTGGACGGATGCGCCCAGCGGGCTTCTCAATTCGATGGAGATGGCGATACGGTCTGCGTTTCAGAAACCGGGTTAGTCCAGGGCGAACCGATTGACTATCACGCCTTGCACTTGAACGTCGACTTCTGCCGACCTTCCCATTTGCGGCTTGAAAGAAGCTCGCTTGAAAGATTCTGAAGACGCATAAATGCCGCAACCGTCCCGACCTCCGAGAACACCACCACCCTTGCAATCCCAAATGGCTATGGCGGCATGCCTGGTCCTGACTTTTGGGATGGGGGCCTTGCACGCGTTCAGTGCCCTGATGGAACCGATCGAACAGGCGACTGGAGCGGGACGCCTGGCGGTCAGTCTTGTGTATTCGGCCGCTTTGTTGAGCCTTACTGCGGCGGTTTTTTTCGGACACAAATTGTATCGACGGTTCAACGCTTCCAGCTTGGTCCTGCTGGCAGCCGCATTGCCGATCTTGGGCATCCCTCTCACGTTGACCGGAACCTGGGCTGGCTGGATCGTGGGCTATGGTTTGCTTTTCGGGTTCGCCAGTGGTGCAGGCTATGGTTTCGCGTTGCACTCAGCCTCATTTGCCGTTCCGGCTCATCGCCGCGGTCTCGCGATAGGAGCTACGACGGCGTTTTATGGACTAGGCGCATTCGGGTTTTCACTTCTGTACCCAGCGCTGCTTGCGGCACTTGGGCTGGCCGCGGGCTACGCCGCCAGCACGATCATTGTCGCTGGCCTTGCCTCAGTCTCAGCCACACTGTTTTTCGCTTCGCGGCTGACGACAAATGTCTCCATCGATGAACCCAATGCTGCTGGCTCCTCCGGCGGACTTCTCCGTCTATGGCTTGGGTATGGGATGGGCGCGTTTGCCGGGCTATTGGTCCTAGGTCATGCTGTCCCAATTATCCTGGCTTCAGGGAATTCAACGTCGGCCGCGATAGCAGGACTTGCGATGGTGTCACTGGGCAACGCCATGGCTGGGCTATGCGCGGGGCTGATTGCTGACCGCTTCGGCAGCAGGAGGCCGCTCGTGGTGGTGGCGACCATATCTGCCATCGCGCTGGCTGGGTTGACCTATACCAGTGATCCCCAGACCACCGTGGCGTTGATTGGGACGGTGGGAGCCACATACGGTGCCTTCATTGCGCTGTATCCGCTGCTGGTGTCGACGTGGTCGGGTGCTGATCGCGCAGCCTGGGCTTATGGCCGAGTCTTTACCGCGTGGGGCCTAGCAGGCGTTGCTGCACAGCCTGTTGCCGGGTGGCTGTATGAAGTCACAGGACAGTATTACGTGGCGCTCACCATTGCCTGCCTGTTTTCACTCGGTGCGGCGGCGATTATTGCCTTCGTCGGGCAGGATCGGAATGAAGCTTTCGAGCGGGTGCTAGGTGAAAGCTGACAGTAATTGGCGGGGCCAGCGCGTAGCGGGGGAATTTCCTCTGCTATCCTGACCTTGCTTGGGAGAGGCAATGGAGATTGTGATATTTGACGCGGATCAAACCGCGCGAAACCTAGGTCGGTTTGCGGAGATTCTTCAGGAAAGCGTGACCCATGGAGCGCTTGTTGGATTCGTTCTACCGTTCGGCAACGATCAGTCAGAGGCGTACTGGCGAGGGGTACTCAGATCCGTTGCTGACGGCGAACGCCTGCTGCTTTGCGCCCTGGTCGAAGGCGAGATAGCAGGCACGGTTCAATTGTATCTGTCGCCTGAACCCAATGCTTCGCACAGAGCCGAAGTCTTCAAGCTGCTAGTACACAGCGATTTTCAACGCCAAGGCATCGGGGCGGCCTTGATGTCCGCCGTCGAAAACGAGGCTAGGGCCCGGGGCCGTTCGCTGCTTATTCTCGATACCGCCCAGGAAAGCGACAGCGAGCGATTGTACCGCCGTATGGGGTGGCAGGAGATTGGGGTTGTGCCTCATCACTTTGTTGATCCGTTTGGGGTGCCCAAGAGTTCCGTCTATCTCATGAAATTCCTCGCCTGAAGTCCCTCGACTGGTCCGATAACGCCTCCGTCGCCATCTATGTCACGTTGAGCTAGGATCACGCTCTGTCAGAACCTTCCTGAAGGGAGGCGGCGTTGGGAGCGACTGGTAATTTGGGCAGACGTGAGTTCGTGGCCGCTGCCTTGGCGGGCGCGGCTACCTTTGCGTTGCGGGATGCAGCCCATGCAGAAGATCGGACCTTCAAGGTCGGATTGACCCCCGTTTTCTTGTCGAATGACCTCGAACTTCTGGGACATCTGAAAGGCTATCTCTCCTCGAAACTTGGGGGTGCCGTCGAACTTGTCTCCCGCAGGACCTATCAGGAGATCACGGCACTTGTGGTCTCGGGGCAAATCCAAGCGGCCTGGATTTGCGGTTACCCCTTCGTTCAATTCAAAGCTGATCTTGATCTGGTTGCGACACCGTCATGGCACGGCAGGCCTCTATATCAATCTTACCTCATCGCAGCTGAAGGCCGCGACGTGACAGACTGGACTGGTCTTCGCGGCGACATCCATGCGTTCTCCGATCCGGATTCGAACTCGGGTTTCCTGGTCACACGGGCATTGCTCGCCGAAAATCGACTGCTTCCCACTCAGTTCTTCTCGCGCACCTTCTTCACGTATGGCCATCGCAATGTCATTCGCGCGATCGCGTCGGGGTTGGCGCAATCGGGAAGCGTCGACGGGTATGTTTGGGAGGTGATGAAGGACCTCGAACCAGACCTCGTCAACCGCACGAAGATCGTCAGGAAATCCGAATGGCTAGGCTTTCCTCCCTTCGCTTCAGCAAAGTCGTTGGCATCCGACCCTAGGATCGCAACGTTGCGCGAGGCCCTGGTCTCAATGGCCAATGACCCGGAAGGACGCAAGGTCCTTGAAATGCTCCGACTTGACGGGTTCGTTGTTGCGTCACCTGAGCTGTACGACACGATCGCAGCCAAGGTCGATGTGGTGAGGCAGTTCGGATGACACCGTTCCGACGCTGGCAGTCGATCCCTGTCTCGTTTCGGGTTCCTGCAATCGTCGCTTTGCTGATGATTGTCATCACTGCCGCCATTTCAGAGCGGGTTCTGGATCGACTGAGCCGCACGCAGCAAAGCTACCTCGACGGTTTGGCATCGACCTATTTGGACGGTCTGTCATCCTCGATCGTGCCTGCCGTATTGCGCGGCGACGTTTGGGAAGTCTTTGATGCGCTTGATCGGTCATCCTCAGGCTACGAGGCGCTCGCTCCTGTAGAAACTGTAGTGACCGGGTCTGATGGGCGCGTCCTGGCTGCCAGCGACCCGAACAAGATCCAAGCCTATTCAGTACTCCCGCCGGAATACGCATCAAGGTACGGGGCGGAACCCGTTACGATCGATGAGAACCGCAAAACTGGCTTCGCCCATCGAGAGCTTGTGTATCAAGGACAATCTATCGGCGCCATTCACGCGACATTCGATGTCTCGCACCTGTTCGCCGAACGGCGCGAGGTGTTGGTCACGCTGCTTGTGACGAACGGGATCGTGGCTGTGCTGTTCGCGTTCGGCGGCTTCTTGTTGGTCCGGCGGATGGTAGGGCCGATCCGGGTCCTGGAGAACCATATGCGGTCTGCAGCGCATGGCGCCGCCGAACCTATTGCCGACAACGAAATTCCAATTGGCGAAGGAGAGGTTGCGAACCTCTTCCATGGGTACAACGCGCTCGTCCGTGCCGAGCGAGAGCGCGCAAACCTGGCGATGCAACTGGCAGAAGAAGAGAAGCTGGCGAGCCTCGGCCGCTTGGCCTCGGGTATGGCGCACGAGATCAACAATCCTCTCGGCGGGCTGTTCAATGCCATCGATACGTTGAAGCAGCACGGAGACACGCCTGGGGTCAGGGATACCTCAATCAGGCTCGTGGAACGTGGTCTGGCAGGCATCCGGGACGTGGTCGAAGCAGCACTGGCGACCTACAGACCGGAACGCTCCCAGCGTCCGTTGACGGCTGATGATCTTGAGGACGTGGGCCTCCTTATCAAGCCTGAGCTGCGTCGAAAGCGCCAGCGGCTTGAATGGGACGTGGTTTGGCGAGCAACCAGCGAACTTCCAGTAAGTGGAGGATTGGTGCGTCAGGCTATGCTCAACCTTCTATTGAACGCCAGTGCGGCCACGCCCGAGGGCGGTCAGGTCAGCTTTGCTGCGACTAGCACAGAACGGTTGTTGACCATCGTCATCGGCGACGAGGGGCCAGGTTTGCCGTCAGACATTGCCGGAGTTCTTATCGACCGGGATCCAGGGCCAGCTGTTCGTGCTGGCCGAGGACTTGGCCTATGGATGGTTCGGCGCGTGATTGACGATCTCGGAGGAACGATAAAGATTGGCGAGAAATCTTCGGGAGGAACGGCAATCACCCTTTTGTTGCCCGTGGAGTGGGAGGATCAGAAATCCAATGCAGCCTGAGCGGGCGCGAATTGGCGTTGTAGAGGACGATCCGGTGATGGGTGGCTCCATCGTTCAGCGTCTTGAACTCGAGGGATGGCGACCGACCTGGTGGCATTCTGGACAAGAAGCCCTTGAGCAGATCGCGGAACTGTCGGACACGCTGGAACTGGTCATCTGCGATATCCGGCTTCCCGACATGAGCGGGGAAGATGTGTTCAACGAACTTGCGAAGCTTCCGAATGTCCCGCCTTTCATGTTCGTCACCGGATTCGGCGAGATAGACCAGGCGGTTCGCCTCATGAGGTCTGGCGCGGTCGACTTCATGACCAAACCATTTTCGATGGAAGAATTCCTTCGCCGAATAGAATTGGGGCGCCGTCCTGTCGACACTGCTTCGCATGGCTACGTCCTGGGCGTGTCTGACTCGATGCACACAGTTGAAGACACGTTGCGGCGCTACGCGCCACACAACCTTCCGGTGTTGATCACGGGAGAGACCGGGTCCGGAAAAGAAGTCGCCGCCCGATACCTCCATCAGGTATCGACGCGTTCGGCTGAACCCTTCGTCGCTGTCAACTGTGCTGCTATCCCGGCCGACCTCCTCGAGAGCGAATTGTTTGGCCATGAAAAGGGATCTTTCACGAGCGCCAGTCAGCGGCATCTCGGGTATGCTGAGCGCGCTGCAGGTGGAACGCTGTTTCTCGACGAGATTGGGGACATGCCTCCTGCTTTGCAGGCGAAACTTCTTCGTTTGATTGAGGACGGCAGCTTCCTCCGAGTGGGCGGAGAAGTCCCAGTGCCGTTCAAAGCACGTGTCATTTCTGCGACGCATCAAAATCTGGTTGGAACTTCCGGGAGGTTCCGTGAAGACCTCTATTTCCGGTTGGCTGTGCTTCCGGTCGAGGTTCCCCCCTTGAGATCCAGGCCTGATGACATTGCCTGGCTCATGGACCGTTTCCTCGCAGATGCGATTGGTCGAACCGAAAACCGCGTCAGGGGTTACAGTGCCTTGGCAGAGGAGGCGGCTCTCTCCCACAATTGGAAAGGCAACATTCGAGAATTGCGCAATCGTGTGGAGCGCGCGGCAGCGGTTACCACCGGAGAGTGGATCATGCCAGGCGACCTGTTTCCGGAGCAGGCGGACAGGCAAAAGGCAGATAGGTTCGTTCCGCTCTCCGACGTGCGCGACGCAGCTGAACGCCGCCAGATCGAGCGCGCTTTGCTGGAAACGGGAGGCCATATTGCGAAAGCCGCAGGCCTGCTTGGCATCTCTCGGACGACGTTGTGGGAAAAGATGAGTAGGTTCGGCCTTGCTGATCGGGAACGCTCGGAGTCCTGAATATTGCGTCGTCGATGCTGGTCTTACGGCGGTGTCAGGCAAGCCTCTAGCTCGTACACCCTGATAATTCGCTCGCAGCGTTGGGCGAGTCCCCACCATCGAGTCGCATAAGCGCGCGTACGCTGTCCTAGATGAATTCGGTTAGTTTCTGGGCTTCCAGATTGGTTGTCAGCCGTCTGTGCCCTCATACGTCGAGTTTCGAGTTATCGTCCATCACGTTCGGAATTCTGAACCTTCGGCGCCGCAACATGTTCAGAGTTCCGAACGAGCCGCCGCCGCGTTTCGGTTGGTTTTGAAAATAATCAAGCAATATCAAAGCTGAGCAATGTGGCACAGACGTTGCTTTCCTTCCAGGTGACTAGCCAGCCACCGGGAGGGAAGCCATGCAACGTTGCGACAAACTCGTCGATTTTGGTCGTCGTCAATTTCTCAGAGGTAGCGTCCTTGCTGCGACAGGAGCAGCAGCGGCCGTTTCGCTTGCTCCGACCCAAGCCAAAGCTGCACCCAGCCTTGCGCTGGTTGAGTATCCGTCGAACAGGCTGGCCAACGTCACGGACCTGAAACCGAACGAGCCACTTGATGTCGGCTACCCAGATGAGAACGCCCCTGGCGTATTGCTCAAGCTCGGCACCCGCGTCGAAGGCGGTGCCGGACCTGACGGCGACATTGTCGGGTTTTCGACCATCTGCCCGCATAAGGGGTTTCCGCTCAACTACAACGCGGACGATCATACCTTCAATTGTCCCGGCCACTACTCCCGTTTCGACGCGGACGCAGGAGGCCAACAGATCTGGGGCCAGTCGACTGAGAACCTTCCTCAGTACGCACTCCGCATCGATGACAAGGGCGACATCTATGCCGAGGGAGTCGATGAACTCCTTTACGGCCGCCTAAGCAACGTTCTCTAGGGAGGTTCGGATCATGGCATACAAGCGACACATCGACCGCCTGCCGATCATCCCGGCCGACGCCAAGAAGCACAATGTCACCTGCCACTACTGCATCGTCGGATGCGGCTACCACGCCTACACGTGGCCGACCAACAAGCAGGGTGGGACGGAAGCATCCACAAACGCGTTCGGGGTCAATCTCGCCGAACAGCAACCAGCAGAGACGGACGCCTGGTACGCACCGTCGATGTACAACATCGTCAAGCAGGACGGCCAGGACGTTCACATCGTCATCAAGCCCGATCACGAGTGCGAGGTGAATTCTGGCCTCGGCTCGGTTCGCGGTGCGCGCATGGGCGAGCTTCGATATTCGACCGCGCGCAATTCGCAGCTTCAGCGCCTGACCGACCCCATGGTCTGGCGCTATGGCCAGATGCAGCCGACTTCATGGGACGACGCTTTGGACCTGGTTGCCCGCGTTACCGCGGCCGTCATCAAGGATCAGGGCGAAGACGGCCTGTTTGTTTCGGTATTCGACCACGGCGGCTCCGCTGGTGGCTACGAGAATACCTGGGGGACCGGGAAGCTCTATTTCGGGTCCATGAAGGTCAAGAACATCCGCATCCACAATCGACCCGCCTACAATTCCGAGGTCCATGCCACCCGTGACATGGGCGTGGGCGAACTGAACAACTGCTACGAAGATGCGGAACTTGCTGACACGCTTGTCTCTGTCGGGAACAATCCTCTCGAGACCCAGACGAACTATTTCCTGAACCACTGGGTCCCGAACCTCCGCGGCGCATCGCTGGAAAAGAAGAAGCAGCAGCTTCCCGATGAGCCCCATGGAAATGCCCGCATCATCTTCGTCGACCCCCGGCGGACGGTTTCGGTGAACGCGGCCGAAGCTGAGGCTGGCAAGGACAACGTGATGCACCTGGCCATCAATTCTGGCACGGACATGGTGCTCTTCAATGCATGGCTCACGGAGATTGCCGACAAGGGATGGGTCGACAAGGAATTCATCGAAGCCTCGACCAAGGACTTTGACAAGGCGCTTACCGCCAACAAGACCACGGTCGAGCAGGCGGCAGAAATCACTGGTCTGACCGTAGATCAGATCCGTCAGTCCGCAGCATGGATCGCAGAGCCTAAGGAGGGGAAACGCCGGCGGACGATGTTCGCCTATGAGAAGGGCCTTATCTGGGGCAATGACAACTATCGTACGAACGCGGCGCTCGTAAACGTCGCTCTGGCAACGGGCAATGTAGGCCGAGAAGGCGGTGGTTGCGTGCGCATGGGCGGCCACCAGGAAGGCTATGTCCGACCGTCCGATGCCCATGTCGGTCGTCCGGCCGCCTATGTCGACAAATTGCTCATTGAGGGCAAGGGTGGGGTCCATCACATCTGGGCCTGCGACCACTACAAGACCACTCTGAACGCCCATCAGTTCAACATGGTCTACAAAAAGCGCACCGACTTGGTGAAGGATGCCATGAACGCCGTGCCTTACGGTGATCGCGAAGCGCTGGTGAAGGCCATCACCGATGCCATCAAAGCTGGTGGTCTGTTTTCGGTGGATGTCGACATAATCCCGTCGAAGATCGGTGCCGCCAGCCATGTCTGGCTTCCCGCCGCCGAGTCTGGCGAAATGAACCTCACTTCCATGAACGGCGAACGCCGGATGCGACTCGTCGAGCGTTACATGGACCCGCCCGGCAACGCGAAGCCAGACTGCATGATTGCGGCTGGCTTGGCCCAGCACATGGAGAAGATCCTGCGCGAGATGGGCGACACTACCTATGCGGACCAGTTCAAGGGTTACGACTGGAAGACCGAAGAAGACGCCTTCATGGATGGCTACAATAAGAACGCAGGTGGTGGTGAGTTTGTTACCTACGAGCGCCTGCGCGCCATGGGCAACAACGGCTTCCAGGAGCCTGCCACCGGGTTCGAGAACGGCAAGATCGTCGGGACCAAACGTCTCTACACCGACGGCAAGTTCGGGACCAAAGACGGCAAAGCGACCTTCCTGGAAGCCCAATGGCGCGGGCTTCAGGCTCCAGGCAAGGAGGAGCAGAAGAAAAACAACAAGTACCTCATCAATAACGGCCGAGCGAACCAAGTCTGGCAGAACGCATTCCTTGATCAGGATAGCGAGTTTGTCATGGATCGCTGGCCATATCCGTTCATCGAGATCAACCCCGAGGATATGGCGGAACTGAGCGTCAAGGACGGCGATCTAGTCGAGGTCTATAACGAGAGCGGTTCGACCCAGGCCATGGTCTATCCGACCCCCACAGCCCGGAAAGGAGAGACATTCATGCTCTTCGGCTTTCCGACGGGCGTGCAGGGGAATGTCATCAACGCGGGCACGAACGAGCTGATCCTGCCAAACTACAAGCAAACTTGGGCCAACATCCGGAAGATCTCGTGTCCCCCGTCAGCGGCTATGGCACAGATTTGAGGTTGTGATTTAAGGAGGATTTGGGCTTCGTCGTAGTGACGAAGGAACGAAGATGAAGCCCAAATCCTCCAATTCAAAATCACCGACCAAGCCCCCTGCAGAGCGGGTGGTCAAGGACATCCGGCGTCAGACCCGCCGCCACTTCTCGGCCGAAGACAAGATCCGCATCGTGCTTGAAGGTCTTCGCGGTGACGACAGTATCGCCGAGTTGTGCCGCAAAGAGGGCATCGCGCAGAGTCTGTACTACAGCTGGTCCAAGGAGTTCATGGAAGCCGGCAAACGCCGCCTGGCCGGGGACACCGCCCGTGCGGCGACCTCCGGTGACGTGCAGGACTTGCGCCGCGAAGCCCGTGCGCTGAAGGAGTGCGTGGCGGACCTGACGCTGGAAAACCGCTTGCTTAAAAAAAGCATGATCGCGGATGGGGGCGACGACGAATGAGGTATCCCGCATCCGAGAAGCTGGAGATCATCCGTATCGTCGAGCAGTCGCACCTGCCGGCCAGGCGGACGCTGGACCAGCTCGGCATTGCCCGCCGGACCTTCTACCGCTGGTATGACCGCTACCGGGAAGGTGGGCCGGAAGCGCTGGAGGATCGCCCTTCGGCGCCGAACCGGGTGTGGAACCGCATTGGCGAGGACATCCAGGACCAGATCGTCGAGATGGCGTTGGAGGCGACCGACCTCAGCCCACGCGAACTGGCCGTGCGCTTCACCGACGAGAAACACTACTTCGTGTCGGAAGCCACGGTCTACCGGTTGCTCAAGGCCCATGACCTGATCACCAGCCCAGCCTATACGGTAATCAAGGCGGCCGATCAGTTCCACACCAAGACCACGCGGCCGAACGAGATGTGGCAGACCGACTTCACCTACTTCAAGATCATCGGGTGGGGCTGGATGTACCTCTCGACGGTGCTTGACGACTTCTCGCGCTACATCATCGCCTGGAAGCTATGCACCAACATGCGGGCCGAGGACGTGACCGACACACTGGACCTCGCGCTCGCCGCCTCGGGCTGCGACAGCGCCACCGTTCTACACAAACCCAGGCTGCTATCGGACAATGGCCCCAGCTACATCGCGGGCGAGCTGGCCGAATACATCGAGGCCAACAAGATGAGCCATGTGCGCGGCGCGCCGTGCCACCCGCAGACCCAAGGCAAGATCGAGCGCTGGCACCAGACCCTGAAGAACCGCATCCTGTTGGAGAACTACTTCCTGCCCGGCGACCTCGAAGCCCAGATCGAGGCCTTCGTCGAGCACTACAACAACCAGCGTTACCACGAGAGCCTGGCCAACGTGACGCCTGCCGATGTCTACTTCGGCAGGGCACAGGCCATCATCAAACAGCGCGAAAGGATCAAACGAAAAACCATCGAATATCGGCGCTTGCAGCACCGCAAGCTCGCAGCCTAACATCAAATCCCAGACGAGGCCCGCTCTCCGCTAGTCTACGCCCCAATCTGCGCCAAATGTTCTGACGACGGACAGATCTCGGATGCTCCTGAAGGCGTGAAGCACCTGTCGTTCAAGTCCCAGGAATATCAGGCGAGCTGACGCTCCGATTGCACGGCCCGCCGCGGGATATCTCGCGGCGGGCTGCCTTTGTGTACACAAATAGAGAGAGGTCGCGTGAAGCACATTGCATTTTTGGCACTGACAGCGAGCGTCGTTTTCAGCGCGCTCGAGGCCAAGGCCCAAGACGTCGATGCAGGAATGGCCGTGTTCAAGAAGTGTTCGGCTTGCCACGCAGCCGACAGCACAACCAACAAGGTGGGTCCGCATCTGGGCGGATTGCTGGGACGGACTGCGGGAACCGTCGAAGGTTTCAACTATTCGAAAGCCATGATCGAGGCCGGGAAGTCGGGCCTGGTGTGGGACGAGACCGCGCTGGCCGAGTATCTGGCGGCACCCAAGGCCAGGGTTCCTGGCACGAAAATGGCTTTCGCAGGGTTGAAGAAGCCGGACGAAGTGGCCAACGTTGTCGCCTATTTGAAAAGCGTCTCCGAGTAGGACCTCATGAAAGCAGCGGCCGTCGAAAAAGGCGAGTTCTGCCAAGCTGGCACTTCGACCGGAGCGGTTATTCCTGTCGACATCGCTGCCGCCAAGGCCGTGGCCATCGCAAGGCCAATCGCTGACGTGCAGCGCCTGCCGTTGATGCAATCGGCAGGACGCATTCTTGCTCACGATCTTGTGGCTCGCATGCATCTTCCTCCGTTCGACAACTCAGCCATGGACGGTTACGCCCTCAAGATCACCGAAATGAAAGGCGATGGGCCTTGGGAATTCGATGTGGCGGGGCGTGTGGCAGCCGGCCAAGTGTACGAGTCGCCAACGAGGGAATTCACCGCCTTGCGAGTGTTTACTGGCGCATTTGTCCCGCCAGTTTTCGGCGCGGTCGTGATGCAGGAACGATGCGAGCGAATTGGGGATCGCATTGTCGTTCGAAATCGCCCTCGACCTGACGAAAACATCCGACGGGCAGGGGAGGATGTTCGAGCTGGGGATCCTATGCTCGCTGCGGGCGACTGCCTGACACCGCAGCGGCTTGCGCTCATCTCGGGGCAAGGCTTGGCTGAGGTGGACGTGCTACGCAAAGTGCGGATTGGCCTCATGTCCACCGGGTCCGAACTCCAGAGCCCTGGTGAAACCCTACTCCCGGGCCACATCTACAATTCCAACCGTGTCATGATCCATTCCATGTTGCTGGCATGTCCATGGGCAGAGGTCATTGATTTCGGAATCGTGCCTGACAGCCGCGTCACGCTGGCTAGGGCCTTCGGCGACGCTGTTCGGACATGCGATGTCCTGGTTACCACTGGCGGGGTGTCTGCTGGCGAAGAGGATCACGTCGTGTCAGCTCTTGGTGATCATGGTGGGACGCTCGAGGTGCTCAAGGTCGCGATGAGACCCGGAAAACCTGTCAAAGTTGGCCTGATCGGCAAGATGTTGTTTGTAGGGCTACCAGGCAATCCTAATGCCGCCTTCGTGACATTCCGCCAAATCGCGCTTCCCGCAATCAGGGCGATTGCGGGTATGAGGAACGTGGCATTGGATTGGCAGCCTGCCGTTGCCGGGTTCTGTTATCGCAAGGTCTTGGGACGTACTGAGTTCATCCCAGTACGTAGAATAGGCCGGGACGAACGCGGCCTCCCTGTAATTGAAATGCTCGAGCGGGGGTCATCGGCAAGCCTATCGGCCATGGCTTTAGCCGACGGCATCGCCATGCTGCCGCCAGAAACCACCCTCATTGAAGCGGGTGCGCCCATCACCTTTGAAGCTATTGGATTCGGTTGAGATTGCGACCTCGTTGGTTTTTCAGGTCGGGGACCATTAGCACGCCAGCAGACGCCCGACGCAGGTGATCCTGCAGGGCGGCATCGGCATGCCGCCCGTTTGAGGGCGCCGCGCTCCTAAATTCCCAAGAAGTATGCCGAGATGCCGCAATATCGCGGACTTTGAGCCGTTGTCTTGAAACTGTTACGAAGGACAGGGCATTGATGCTCACGATTCTGGATTTGTGGATATCATGAATAAAAAAGCAGCTCTCTTGGCACTCGCCGCCCTTGGCCAAGAAACCCGACTCGAAGTCTTTCGACTCCTCGTTCGCTCTTCACCGGAAGGGATAGCAGCCGGAGAGCTCGCGACCCGTCTTGGTACCATCCAGAACACGATGTCAGCGCACCTTAAGTCACTGAACCAGGCCTCACTGGTGAGAACTGAACGCGACGGTCGCTCCGTTCTCTATTTCGCCGACATGACCGGGTTTCGTGACTTGCTCGCATTCTTGATGGAAGACTGTTGCCAAGGCTCCCCCGAGCTTTGCCAGCCTGTCATTGAAGCCATCACCTGCAATTGTTGATAGACGCACACGCCTTCGCACGTTGTTGCAACCAGAGCAGGGCAGGCCCTTTCGGGCTTCAAAGCCATGCTTTTTATATCGATAAATCCCGATATCTAGATTGCTAGAAATCTGTCATCTAAGTGTTACATTTGTCCGCTAAGCCGGCTCCTGTCGCCTCAAGGCGTCGAGATCGAATTCCTCACAGGGAGCAGGGCAATGAACAAATTTCTCTTGGCGGCATCGGCGGCATCTATCGCCATTGTCGCGTCAGTCGGCGCAGCCTCGGCGCGCGATCAGATCAAGGTGACCGGATCGTCCACCGTGTTCCCTTACAGCCAAGCGGCGGCTGAAGAATACGCCAACAAGAGCGGCAAGCCTGCTCCGGTCGTGGAGTCGGTCGGCACGGGTGGCGGTTTCAAAGCTTTCTGCGGTGGCGTCGGCCCTGATTTCGCCGACGTGACGGGCGCTTCCCGCGCCATCAAGGAATCCGAAGTAAAGCTTTGCGCCGACAAGGGCGTTGTCGACATCACGGAAGCGTTGATCGGCTACGACGGCTTGTCGATTGCGGTTTCGCGAGCCAACACGACCGATTGGAATCTTACCGAAGAGCAGATCTTCAAGGCGCTGGCCGCTGAGCTTCCGGACGGCAAGGGTGGGTTCGTCGCCAACCCGAACAAGAAATGGTCTGACATCGACGCTTCGCTGCCGGCCACGGACATTGTTGCGTTCGGCCCTCCGCCCACCTCGGGCACGCGTGATGCATTCGTCGAACTGACCATGCATGACGGCTGCAAGGGCCTGGCCGGCATGGCAGACCTCAAGAAGGCAGATGAGAAGAAGTGGACCGAGGTCTGCTCGCGCATGCGTCAGGACGGCCCGTTCGTCGAGGCGGGTGAGAACGACAACCTCATCGTGCAGCGCCTGGAGTCGGATCCGAACTCGATTGGCATCTTCGGCTATTCGTTCCTGTACGAAAACAGTGACAAGCTGAAGGACGTCAAGATCAATGGTGTTCCAGCGAACTTCGACACCATCGCCGACGGCTCCTACCCGATCGCCCGTCCGCTCTACTTCTACGTCAAGAACGCCCATCGCGACGTCATTCCCGGCCTGAAGGAATTCCTCGCGGAATACGTCTCGGACGAAGCTTTGGGACCCGACGGATACCTTGCTGAACGTGGCTTGACCCCGCTCTCCGACGACAAGCGCGCAGCGGTCCAGTCTGCCGTTCTCGAAGGGAAGAAGTTCGGCATGTAGCCGACGAGGAAGCCGATCGCGCTTGCGTGGTCGGCTTCCTGCATCTGATGGGGGAGAAACATGACCGCCTACCTGTTCGCATTCATTGTGGTAGCTGCGATCTTCGCGGCGGTAGTTGGCGTGCAGCGCGCACGTTCAAAAGCCGCAGCAACAAAAGAAAAGCTGCATTCCCGTCCGATCTATCACGGGCTCAATGCGGCGATCTGGACGGGCGTTCCCGCATTCGTGTTTCTGATCCTTTGGCTTCTGGGTCGACGCGGGGTCGTGGATAGCCTTGTGATCGCGAGCTATCCTGGAGCCGACCTCCTCGATGCCTCGCAAAGAGCGGTGTTGACGAGCCAGATTCGGCAGCTGGCCAATGGGAACGCGTTCAGCGAACCCACCGCGAACATGCTTGCCGCCGTAGAACATCTTCGTTCTCTCGAAGCGCTAGCAGGCTGGGCAGTCCTGGCCGTAGTTGCCGCATTGGCCGTGATCGGTGCGTTCTTTGGGTTTCGGGTCATCGAGAAGAGGTTTCGTGCGCGCCATAGCGTAGAACGCGCCGCGACGGCCTTCATGATGTTTTCGTCCCTGGTCGCCATCCTGACGACCCTCGGGATTGTCGCCTCACTGATCTTCGAAGCCGCCCAGTTCTTTTCAATGGTTCGGGTCACGGAATTCCTGTTCGGGCTTCGCTGGGAACCGCAGATTGCGATCCGAGCCGATCAGGTTGCCGGGCAGGGCGCCTTCGGCGTTATTCCGGTCATTTTTGGAACGATCGTCATCTCGATCTTGGCGATGCTAGTCGCTGTGCCTACAGGCATCCTCTCGGCGATCTACCTTACGGAGTACGCCGGAAGGAGATTTCGGGCGGTGGTGAAGCCCCTCCTTGAAATCCTCGCGGGCATTCCAACCGTGGTCTACGGCTTCTTCGCAGTCCTCACCGTTGCTCCTGCCATCCGCAACCTTGGACTAAGCCTCGGCCTCAACGCAGCGCCCAACAGCGCGCTGGCCGCCGGCGCCGTCATGGGCGTGATGATCATCCCATTCGTATCGTCGCTGTCCGACGACGCTATTGCAGCCGTACCCAGGGCGATGCGTGATGGCTCTTATGCCTTGGGCGCTACCAAGGGCGAAACGATCACACGCGTTCTGCTTCCTGCCGCACTGCCTGGCATCGTCGGCGGCATCCTGCTGGCTCTCAGCCGCGCCATCGGCGAGACGATGATCGTTGTGATGGCCGCAGGTCTCATCGCCAACATGACGCTGAATCCATTTGAAGCCGTTACCACCGTCACGGTGCAGATCGTAACGCTGCTGATCGGCGACGCCGAGTTCGACAACCCCAAGACCCTCGCTGCCTTCGCGCTGGGCCTGTTGCTGTTCCTCATCACACTGGGTCTCAACCTGATTGCGCTTCGCACCGTGCGCAAGTACCGGGAAAAATACTGATGACGACCGATATTGCGGCAGCCGACATCACGCCGTCGGCCAGAAACAATTGGCAGTCAGACAGCATGAAAGCCACGCGCAAGCGTCGTTATGCTGCCGATCGGCGCCTCCAGATTTACGGGATGGTTGCGATCGGTTTCGCACTCGGATTCCTCGGAATCCTGATCGCAACGCTGACCTTCACAGGTTATCGGGCTTTCACCCAGTCGATGGTGACCGTCGAAATCGACCTCACCAAGGCAGAAGTGGATCCCGCCAATCCCATGGAAGCTGATTGGCGTGGCATCGTAAGGGGCGCGCTCCGGACCGAGGTGCCCGATTTGCCCCGGAGCGCCGAACGCGACTACTTCAATATCTTTACGTCGTCGGCTCCATTCCTGGTGCGCGATATTGTCATTGCCGACCCAAGTCGCTTGGGGAAGGTGTCCAGTTTCACCATTCCGTTGTCTGACCCTCTTGACCAACTCGCCAAAGGCCAGGTCGTGCGTGGCTCACCGGAAGACCAGCGTCGCGTGAACGACCGTCAGATTGCCCTCTACGACCAGTTGGTCGCGAAAGGCATGATCTCCCAGCCATTCAACTGGGCCCTGCTGTTCAACTCGGACAGCCGCTTCCCCGAGCTTGCGGGCCTCGCGGGGGCGATTTCCGGAACGTTCTGGGCACTGCTCGTGTCGTTCACGATCAGCTTTCCGATCGGCATTGCGGCAGCGATCTATCTTGAAGAGTTCGCCCCAAGGAACCGATTCACAGACTTCATCGAGATCAACATCAACAACCTCGCTGCAGTCCCCTCTGTGGTGTTTGGCTTGCTTGGCTTGGCCGTATTCCTGGGGTGGTTCGGCCTACCCCGGTCGGCACCCTTGGTTGGCGGCTTGGTGCTGGCGCTGATGACGCTGCCGACGCTGATCATCGTCACTCGCGCGGCACTGCAATCGGTTCCGTCGGGCATACGCGAAGCTGCCCTTGGCATAGGTGCGTCTAAACACGAGATGATCTTCCATCATGTCCTGCCATTGGCGATGCCCAGCATCATGACGGGGACTATCCTTGGCATGGCGCACGCGCTCGGAGAGACAGCGCCGCTGCTGCTGATCGGCATGAACGCGTTCATCACCAGCATTCCGTCGTCGGCACTCGAAGCGTCGACAGCTCTCCCGACCCAAATCTACATTTGGGCAGATAGTCCCGAACGGGGGTTCGTGTCGCGCACATCCGCCGCCATCCTGGTGTTGCTCGCGTTTCTTTTCCTGATGAACGCCGTGGCCATTTTCCTTCGCCAGCGATTTGAGCGGCGTTGGTAGGAGGAGAAGATGAACATGTTTACTGACGAGATCCTCGAGCAGCACGTCGCAGCTGCTGTACCTCACGAATCCAAGATAAGGGGCGAAAAGGTCTCGGTCTTTTATGGCGAGAAACAGGCGCTCTATGACGTCAATCTCGACGTTCCGAAAAACCAGGTTACAGCCCTGATCGGCCCGTCCGGGTGCGGAAAGTCTACCTTCCTCCGGTGCCTGAACCGGATGAACGACACCATCGAGTCCGCGAGTGTCACGGGTAGGATTACCTTGGATGGGGGTGACATCTACGATCCCTCAATCGATGTCGTGGAGCTTCGCGCCCGGGTTGGCATGGTGTTCCAGAAGCCGAACCCATTTCCCAAGTCAATCTACGAGAACATTGCCTACGGCACGCGGATACACGGACTTGCCAGTTCGAGGGCGGACATCGACCAAATCGTAGAAGCCAGCTTGCGAAAGGCCGCGCTGTGGACCGAGGTGAAGGACAGGCTCCTCGAACCCGGTACAGGGTTGTCGGGCGGGCAGCAGCAACGTCTTTGCATCGCACGCGCAATCGCCGTCTCTCCCGAAGTGATCCTGATGGACGAGCCGTGTTCGGCGCTTGATCCCATCGCTACTGCCAAAGTCGAGGAACTCATCGACGAACTACGTACCCACTACACGATCGTCATTGTGACCCATTCGATGCAGCAGGCTGCTCGTGTGTCACAGCGGACTGCGATGTTCCACCTTGGCAATCTGGTTGAGGAGGGGCCGACGGACAAGATGTTCACTAGCCCGGACGACGAGCGAACGCAGGCTTACATAACTGGGCGATATGGCTGAGCGAGCTGGGCAAATGGTGGGCGAGCATACAGTAGCATCGTTCGATCAAGAGCTTGCTCTGATCGACCGATTGGTTCGTGAAATGGGTGACCTCGCTGCAGAGATGATTGAGGCAGCTATCGCGGCACTTTTGAAACACGACAACGGGTTGGCGCAGCGCGTTATTTCAGACGATGTGGTCATGGACGTAAAGCAACGCGACCTGGATCATCGGGCGATTACCATTATCGCCATCCGCCAGCCCATGGCTCAAGATTTGCGAGAGGTTGTTGGTGCACTCCGGATGGCATCCGATCTGGAGCGGATTGGCGATCTTGCAAAGAACATCGCAAAACGCGTCAGTGTCGTGGGGGCCAACCAGATTCCTCAAAATCTGGCGCATGGAATTCACTCAATGTCCCAGCTTGCGTTGGTTCAGGTTCGGCGTGTCGTCGAGAAATACATCGCCCGCGACGCATCTGAACTGCAGGCTCTGAGAGCCGACGATAAAGAGATCGACATCAAATACACGGCCGTCTTCCGAGAGCTTTTGACCTACATGATGGAAGACCCGCGCAACATCAGTGCGTGCACGCACCTGTTGTTCTGCGCCAAGAACCTTGAGCGTATTGGCGACCATGTAACCAATATCGCTGAGAACGCCCATTACATCATCACGGGGAAACAACTGTCACCGGATCGGCCCAAAGCCGACCAGACGGTACTGGCTACCAAGGCCGAGTAATTGACAGTCGGAACCGCATCAATGATCGCTCCCAAAGTCATGGTTGTCGAAGACGAAGAAGCGCTGGGTGTGCTGCTTCGTTACAATCTAGAATCCGAAGGGTATGACGTCGAAGTCGTGCAGCGGGGCGATGAAGCCGAGCTGAGGTTGCAGGAAACCGTTCCCGATCTGCTGGTCCTTGATTGGATGGTCCCAGTGATATCGGGGATTGAGCTTTGTCGCCGACTGCGTGCTAGAGAGGCAACCGAGCGTCTTCCCATCATCATGTTGACCGCAAGAGGGGAAGAGACTGATCGGGTGCGAGGGTTAAAGACTGGCGCTGACGACTATCTCGTAAAGCCATTCTCAACACCCGAGTTTGTAGCCAGGGTTCGTGCCCTGTTGCGACGGGCACGACCTGAGGTGCTGTCTGACGTCCTTTCGGTCAAGGACTTGCTGCTCGACCGACAGCAGCACAGGGTTCTTCGCAATGGTCGGGCTCTGCATGTCGGTCCCACCGAATACAAGCTGCTTGAATTCCTGATGATGTCGCCAGGCCGAGTTTTCTCGCGTGGGCAGCTACTCGACAAGGTTTGGGGGAATACGGTCTACATCGATGAGCGGACCATCGACGTTCACATCGGCCGCCTTCGCAAGTCCTTAAGTTCTGTTCGGGGTCCGGATCTGATCAGGACTGTACGTGGAGCTGGGTACTCAATCGGCCCTTGAACAGGGACCTTGAAAACCTGCCTAGTTCCCATTCCCAGCCCAATCGCCATTGTTGACCTTCCATCTGCTGGAACCATTATGGTCTTCTCATGAAGACCCATGAAACCGCACGGTCCGAGATCCTACTCGATAGCCTTCTGCTGGAGGCTTTCAAAGTTGCCGACGGCACGGGACGCCACGACATTGCGGAGCACGTTTTGTGTGCCCTCGAGTGCCTCTGCCAGGATCGGGGCTGCAATGGCGCGCAGGAAGCCTACAGACTCGTTTGCCGTGAGGCGAAAGCAGGCCACCTTGCGCCGAAGCGGTCACGTCTCAGGCACTAGTTCGGGTGACCGCGGCTTCCACCCAATGCTGGCAAACGCGGCAGCGGCTCCAATCCCGAGTACAATGGCCACGGATAGGGCAGACCAAGTTCCCACGTGCGCCATCAGCACCGAAAACACGAACGGAGCCAGCGCTGACACGATCAGTCTGATCGAGGATATCTTACCCAGCATTGCGCCGTAGCCATCTGAGCCAAATAGAGCCAAGGGGAGGGAGCCTTGGACAATGCTGGTCAGCCCCGATCCTAGCCCGAAAAGGACGGCGAAAGCGGCCGCGCCATAAATCCAGGGAGCGGATACCAGCAAGGTCGACAGCCCTGTCACCAAGAGAGCTGCAGAGATTACTGCCAACACCAATTGCGAGAGCCCCCGGCCAGCGAGCATGTTAATAAATCGGCTGAGCACTTGGGAGGGCCCAAACAGGGTTCCTATCAGCACCGCGCTCGCTCCTAGCCCGACCGCTGTCAGAAGCGGGACCATATGGACGAGTAGCGCTGACAGGACGAAGCCTTCGAGTGCAAATCCTAGACCCATCAGCGTGAACGCTCGTCGGCGATCCCAGGAAGCGATGCTTCCTTCAACCGCCGCCACGGTCTTGACCTTGTCCTTATGGTCGCCGTTGCGATCGGCATTCATCGCTCTCGCGATCCAGAAATGGATAGGCAGGCAAACGACCAGATGCAAGACAGCGAAGGCCAGATAGACCTCCCGCCAAGTCAGGTGTTCGTGGAGTTGGGTCGTGATCGGCCAGAACAGGGTCGAGGCAAAACCAGCAATCAGGGTGAGGTGCGTGATGCTCCTCTGAGCTGTTTGGGGTGCTATCTGCACCAAGGCGGCAAATGCCGCGTTGTAGAGGACAAAGGCCGAGGCGATCTCCATGACGATCATGCCGGCCACGAACGGAATGCGGCCGGGCGCGAGTGCACACAGGGCCAAGGCGCAAGCTGCGATTACGGAGCCAAGGGCCATCATCGAACCCGCACCATGACGATCGATGCGGCGGCCGATGGACGGGGCAGCGAACCCGCCTACCAGCAAGGCAGCTGAAAAGACACCGAACACCCATTCCTGCGTCCAGGCGAGGTCCTTGGCCATCTCGGGCGCCAGGATGCTGAAGCTATAGTAAAGTGTGCCGTATCCGATGATCTGGGTCACGCCCAAGCCCCAGATAACTGCGCCCCGGTGATGCTCGATCGAAACAGTCGAAGTCATTTTCCATCTTTCCGGGATAACCGAAATATCAACCAAAAAATTATGCCGCGTCGTCTCTGGCTTGGGAGTTCGCATCCGCGCAGCACTCGTCGGAAAGGAACCCTAGTAGGCCATTCATCGCGGAATAGTTGGCGCGACAAATCAGGGTCGTTGCCTGCCGTTCCTGGCTGACGAGCCCGGTGGCGATCAGGCGATGCAAGTGGTGGGAAAGCGTCGACGCGGCGATACCGATCCTGTCTTGCAGATGCCCAACGGCGAGCCCGTCGACACCCGCACGAACCAGCACTCGGTAGATCCGCAGGCGCGTCGGATTGCCGAGAGCTTCGAGCTGAGTTGCCGCTGTTTCGATCTTCATGGAAGGAACTTAGATCTGCTGTGTTCGAGCCGTCAACTCTAATTTCAATCATTGTCGAAATATGACAAATCGACGACGGGCTTGTTGACGGCAAGGGCGAACAAGTCCCAGGAGTCGGTCCACAGCGACATAGGGATAAGATGGCATGAAGGACGCGGACGCGCCGATGTCACGCTCCAAGGCGGCCGCGTTTGGAGGAGGGGCCGTCATCGGAACCTTGGGTGGTCTCATTGGTCTGGGCGGGGCCGAGTTCCGACTTCCGCTTTTGATCGGCTTGTTCCGATTCAAGCCGTTGGAAGCCATTATTCTGAACAAGGCAATGAGCCTGGTCGTTGTTGCGTCAGCGCTTCCGTTTCGCATGCAGACCGTGCCCGCCTCGGAGATTTTTCAGCACTGGGGAGTAATCGCTAACCTGTTGGCGGGAAGCCTTGTAGGAGCATGGTTCGGAGCCGGATGGGCAACCAAGTTGAGCTCGGAAACGCTGTTTAGGATCATCGCGGTTCTTCTTGTCGCGATCGCTGCCGTGCTTCTTCTGGGACATGGCGAGGGGGGTGGACAGGCTCTCGCAGGCACCTATTTGCTGGTTGCGGGCGTTGCCGCAGGTTTCCTGATTGGCGTCGTCGCCTCGCTCCTTGGAGTGGCTGGCGGCGAACTGTTGATACCGACGCTCATCCTGCTTTTCGGCGCAGACGTAAAACTGGCTGGAAGCCTGTCGTTGGCTGTCAGTCTTCCGACCATGATTGCCGGATTTGCTCGCTACAGCAGAGACCAGAGTTTTTCAGTCCTGAAACGCAATCAGGTGTTTCTCTTGATCATGGCGGCGGGGTCGATTGTCGGCACCTACATTGGCGGCAGACTGCTGGGCATTGTGCCCGACGGTGTGCTGCTGCCGATGCTTTCGCTGATCCTCGTCATCTCCGCCGTGAAGGTTTGGCAGCACCGCTAACCTTCACGGCGAGAGCTTCGAGCCGCTCAAATCGCCTTGAGCTTGACGCGAGCCTCGAGCTTCTCCGCATCCTCTTTCCGCTCGCTGTACCTGTTCGTCAGATAGCCTGAGACATCTCGGGTGAGCAGCGTGAACTTGACCAGTTCTTCCATCACATCGACGACGCGGTCGTAGTAGGACGATGGTTTCATACGGCCTTCCGGATCGAATTCTTGATAGGCTTTGGCGACGGACGACTGGTTGGGAATTGTGATCATACGCATCCAGCGGCCGAGAACGCGCATCTGGTTGACCGCATTGAAGGACTGCGAGCCGCCCGAGACCTGCATGACCGCCAGTGTGCGGCCCTGCGTCGGCCGGATCGAACCGACAGCAAGCGGAATCCAGTCGATCTGAGATTTCATCACGCCACTTATGGCGCCATGGCGTTCGGGACTGCTCCAGACCTGGCCTTCGGACCACAGCGAAAGCTCGCGAAGCTCTTGAACCTTTGGGTGATCGGTGGGCGCATCGTCGGGCAACGGCAGACCCGAAGGATCAAATATTCGGGTTTCCGCGCCGAAATGCTCAAGCAGTCGAGCGGCTTCTTGCGTGAGAAATCGGCTATAGGAACGCTCGCGGAGCGATCCGTACAGCATCAGTATCCGTGGCTTGTGGGTCGAGAAAGGCTTCGACAGCTGGGCCGGATCGGGAAGCTCAAGTGCTTCCTCGACGATGTTTGGCAGATTAAGCAACTCGGTTTCCTTCGGCATCGATCAACGGTTCGCCGTCCTCTTTGTAGAACGGTCCCTTTTGAGGGAGTGGCAGGATCTCCAGCACAACCTCGGATGGGCGGCTCAGGCGCACACCCCACGGCGTGACGACGAACGGTCGATTAATGAGGATTGGATGCTCGATCATGGCATCCAGAAGGTCGTCATCGGTACGCGTCGGATCGTCCAGGCCCAGGTCCGCGTAGGGCGTTCCCTTCTGCCGGATGGCCTCGCGCACGGTCAGGCCTGCCTTGGAAATCAGATCCTGAAGGACCTCTCGTGTGGGCGGCGTTTTCAGGTACTCGATGACGGTGGGCTCGACCCCGGCATTGCGGATGAGCGCAAGCGTGTTGCGGGACGTGCCGCAGTCGGGATTGTGATAGATGGTGATGTCCATCATGCGGTCCTTTCGTTTTGTTTGACGGCGGAGACAGCGGATCCCCGCTCGTACCAGCCCTTGCTGCGGTTCACGATCCAGACGACCGAGAGCATTACGGGAACTTCCACCAGTACGCCGACGACGGTTGCCAGCGCAGCACCCGAGCTGAAGCCGAATAGGCTGATGGCGGCCGCGACAGCCAGTTCGAAGAAATTGGATGCGCCGATCAGCGCCGACGGACCCGCAACACAGTGCTGTTCCCCGGAGATGCGGTTGAGCAGATAGGCCAAGCCGGAGTTCAGATAGACCTGGATCAGGATCGGCACCGCCAGCAGTGCGATGATCATCGGCTGAGCGATGATCTGCTCGCCCTGGAAACCGAACAGCAGGACCAGGGTCGCCAGCAGCGCAACGAGAGAAAGCGGTTGCAGGGTATGGAGCAGGCCGTCGAGCGACTTCTGTCCGCCCGAGGAAAGGAGCCTACGTCTCATGACCTGCGCAATGATGACCGGGATAACGATGTAAAGGACCACCGACAGGACGAGCGTGCCCCACGGAACGGTAATCGCGGACAGGCCGAGGAGCAGGCCTACAATCGGCGCAAAGGCGACAACCATAATGGCATCGTTGAGCGCCACCTGGGAAAGCGTGAAATGAGGTTCGCCCTTGGTCAGGTTCGACCACACGAACACCATCGCCGTGCAAGGAGCCGCTGCGAGGATGATAAGGCCAGCGATGTAGGAGTCGATCTGATCGGCGGGCAGATAGGGGCGGAACAGCCAGCCGATGAAAAGCCAGCCGAGCAGCGCCATCGAGAACGGTTTTACCGCCCAGTTGATGAAGAGCGTGACCCCGATGCCGCGCCAATGCCTGCCGACCTCACCCATGGCGGCGAAGTCGATCTTTAGCAGCATCGGGATGATCATCAGCCAGATCAGGACGGCGACCGGGATATTCACCTTGGCGATCTCGGCGCCGCCGATTGCGTGGAAGACACCTGGCATCAGATGGCCCAGGGCGATGCCCACAACGATGCAGAGGGCGACCCACAGGGTCAGATAGCGTTCAAATGTCGACATGATTTTAGGCTGCGTCCGTGTTCTTTGAAGTGGAGCCTTCCATGCGGCCAATCACCTGGAGGTGGTGATCGACGGCCATGCGGTCGATGGAGGCGAGCGGAAGGCTGAGGAACGCCATGATCCGGTTCTTCATGAACCGTGCAGCCGTACTGAACGCGCGTTCCTTCTCGATGTCGGTTCCTTCGACGTTCGAAGGGTCTTCGATCCCCCAGTGCGCGGTCATTGGCTGGCCGATCCAGACGGGGCAGGCCTCGCCGGCCGCGTCGTCACAAACGGTGAAGACGAAATCCATTTGCGGCGCGCCGGGAACCGAGAACTCTTCCCAGGACTTCGAACGAAAGTCTTCAGCGGGGTACTCGAGCGCTTCTAGAACTTTCAAGGCGATCGGGTTGACCGCGCCTTTGGGCTGGCTCCCCGCCGAGTAGGCATTAAAGCGCCCAGCGCCTTCTTTGCGCAGAATACTCTCTGCGAGGATCGAGCGGGCGGAATTGCCTGTGCAGAGGAACAGGACATTGTAGACGCGGTCAGTCATCAACTGTCTCCGTGGAGATGGTACTCGGTTGGCTTGTGGATGGAGATAGGCGGCAAAACAGCAGGGCCGCACTGGAGGGACAAAGCGATGACGCTTGCCGGGTGGCTAGAATCTGTTGCGGAGCTGCCTCGCGCGCAATGCGTTCAAATCCGGCGGCCTCGAAGAAATCCGCGGCCGAGGTGGTCAGCAAATAGACTTCGGCAATTCCCAGACCCTCGGCTTTCTGTAGCAACTGCTCGGTGATGCGCTTCCCCGAGCCTTGGCCACGCGACGGTGGCGGAACGACGATGGAGCGCAGCAGAGCGTAGTCTCCGACCAATTCCATGCCGCCGAAGCCGATAAGCGCTTTGTCCTTCTCGAACCGGAAGAAGAGCCTGCCGTCTTCCGTGAGGTCGTCGACGGGCAACTCCTCCGCAGCAAGCGCTGCCACGAATTCTGGATCGTGTGGGGCGATCTGCTGGACTTGAAGGCTCATTGGACTGTGTCCGATGGCTCGCAGCAGGATGGGGCAAGGGCCGGCTGGCAGATGGCCGGGTTGCCGGCACAGCAGTCTTCCATGAGAAAGCGGATCAACCCGCTCAAAGCCTGGAACTCCGCTGAATAGACGATAGAGCGCGCGTCCCTGCGGGCGGCGACCAATCCGCCGCGCTCGAGTTCCTTGAGATGGAACGAGACGTTCGACGCTGAGACCCCTGCGGCTTCCGCTATGGAGCCTGCGGCCATACCTTCCGGTCCAGCTTTTACCAGCAGCCGAACGATTTTCAGCCGCGTCTCTTGGGACATTGCCCCGAATGCGATCAGTGCTTGACGTTCATCCATATTTCAACAATCCTAGAAATGTCGAAACGAGGAATAACGCAGATGTTGACCCCTGACAACCGTGAATTCGCCAGCGCTACAGATTTCCGGAACGACGACATATCAATCGGTGAACTCTTGTCCTTCCTCGGCGAGCACAAGGAAAAGCCGTTGGTGTTTGCCTATGACGGCCGTTCGGTGAAGCCGGGCTATCACGTCACAGAGGTGAAGGCGGGCTCGTTTGCCGCACTCGATTGTGGTGCCAATCCCGAGTCGTGGACCGAGATTTTCATCCAGCTCTGGGACGTGAACGAGGAAGAGCGCACTCACATGTCCGCAGGAAAGTTCGCTGCCATCATCCGCAAAGTCACGGAGCATCTAGCTCTCGACCCTACGGCAAAGCTCACGTTCGAGGTAAGTGACGGCATTGCTCCAATGCAGCTTCACAAGGCATCGATCCCGGTCATCGCCGATGGCCAAGTCGATGTGGAGCTCACACCGAGGGCCGCAAGTTGCAAACCAAGGGATAGATGGCTTGCCGAGCAGACTAAAGTTGCGAGCTCATGCTGCGGGCCAGCAAAGGGTGATGGCCAGCCTTGTTGTGGCTAGCCCGCGTGCCTGACAGCAATCCGCATCTCCAAACGGCGATATTGGAAGGTGGCGTGAAGATCGGCGCGGCGGGCAGCGCGGTCGGATAGTGGAAGTTCACGGTCTGCGCGTCGTTGGGTCGCCATGGGTCGGTTCCACCGAGTTGCTAAGTTATGGCCGCGCGAAGCACTGGAAGCGCTTCTCGACGATATGCGCGTCGACGTCGCCCACAGGTGTCCGATGAGTTGGGCCGCTTTCTTCCGGCTTGTTCCCTCTTTGAAGGCTCGATCCGCCGCCTTGTCGTTCCCGACGATCACGACGGACTGCACATATAGGTGGACCGGGCCTCCGGTGAAAGCGAGATGTCCTTCCGGTTGTTGAGGGCCCGTCCTTTCCGCGCGCTCCCAGGCTTCCACGGCGATGTTGGGAAGGTGAGGATGATTGCGCTACACTGATGCCTCGCAACTGGGCCTCTTTCATCGAGGCATCAGAACTTCGATCATCGTTGCATGCCGAAGCTTCTCTTCGCCCCTCAGGTGTTTTGCCATGACCTTCAAGAGCGGCTGCACCGGCACCACACCTTTATTGCCGCCGCTTATAGGCGTGGCGAGCCTATCGGCGTGCAGGAATTCCAGCGCCTGCCATAGCTCGTCGCGCTGGTTCTGCGGTATCGCAGGGATGGCGCGGCCGACATAGCGCATAACAGCGTCAGTCTCTTCGGCGAGGAGGAGAGAAGGAGCGGCACCGCGATTTCGCTCGTAGCCTATCACAGCGAACTCACCTGTGATGTACGTCTTGGTCTTGACCCAATCCAGGGACGGGCCGCTGCGGTAGATGCTGGCGCGGCGCTTCGATGCCTTCAAGGTCCATCTTCTCGACAGCCGCGAAGAAATCGGCTCCCGAGCCTTCAAACGCCTGGCTGAACTGTAGAGCGCAAGTGGGACGCCGGATCGCCCATGAGCTCGTGCAAGCGTGACCGTCGATCCTCGCAGCGTTGCTTGGTCAGGTCGTTGCCGTCGAGGGCAAGGAGGTCGAAGGCGTAGAACACCAGGCTGGAGCCATCCCAGCGTATGGCGCTCGCAAGCTGCTTGAAGCTGGAGCGGCCGCTTTCATCCTGCACGACCATTTCGCCGTCGAGGATTACATCGCGCGTGATCAACTCGCGCGACGCCGCCAGCACCGCCGCATACTTCATTGACCAGTCATGGCCATTGCGGGTGAAGGCACGAGCGTGACCGCCGGCCAGATGGATCTGCGTCCGGTAGCCATCATATTTGATTTCGTGGGTCCAGCGGTCGCCCTCTGGCGGCTTGTCTACCAGCGTCGGGATGCAGGGAATTATGAACGCGGACCGACGCCGGGTCTTCATCGGCTAGCCGTAGAACCGTCAGGCATCTCGGAGCCTCCAATTGTATTAGGGAACTCTAAAACTCCTATCGGTGCAATTCGATCCTGCTCCCGCTACGCGGCAAGCTACGGCTTCTTCTTCGACCTAGTCTGGTGCTGTGAAATCTCGGGGAGAGGGGGCTGACGACGGACAGCGCGCCGGAAATTGGGGTCAACGGCGCTTAGCAGCGTGGTTTCGAAAAACCCTATTCCGAACCTCCAATAGCAAAAGAATCCGTGGAGGACGACGCTCCAGCTAATTGCGAGTACGACAGCAAGGCCGCCACCCTGGCCGAACCAATCGAGGCCCGCCAGAGACAAAGCTGCCATGCCCATAACAATCATGCAGACGATGAGGCTGATCTTGACTTCAGTAGGCAGTCTTTGGCGGTTCATGGGCCTCTTCCCTGTGCAAGCGTAGCTGGCGTGGCTTTCACGTCAAGCGGCCTTACGGCGCTGGAATGCACATACGTCAGTGTAATGTAGTTGACTTCCCAAGGCATATGTTCCTATTTTGTTCTGATGCCAACGCTGTCCGAATACCCCTCTGAAAAGGTCATCGTCTCGTGCGAGAAGTGCGGGATGTGGAAACAATACGACAGGGACGCGATGGTGCGGGCGGGCGGAGACCGCACACTGGCTCATCTGCTCGATGACATTGTTGCGCGCGCCGGGTGCACCAGAAATCAGAACTTCAATGTCTACGACCGGTGCGGCGCGAAGTACGAGGAGTTGGCGGCACTGCTTGGTGGTGGAAATGCGTACGCGAAAGCCAAAGGTGGGTAGTCACATAGGCCGCCACAATGTCGGCAGTGAGTTCGATGAGGTGATCAGTCGGCTTCGCATATTTCTCCACGTTCAAGACTAATGGGGCGTATTCGCTTCAACGGCTGAGACTGCGATAGCGCTTATGGCATCGTTATCGCCGAATTATGCGATTGACACACGTTCGCCTGGCGAAATGCCGTGGTGCTCACTGTATTGAGCGGAGCATGGCCAATTGCTGCTCAATTTGGGATCCCGAATAGCATACTGACGATCCTTAACCGTGGGTTCTGCCATTTCCTTGCTGGGCTCTTGCGTCCAGTCCCCTGATCGATCTGATCAATGAGATCGTTTCGGATTTTGATTTGGTCTTCGAGCCACTGGATTGAAGGGTTCACTTTCCTCATTCCCCCTTCAATGTTGCATATTGCGTCCAGCATCATGGACATGAGCTTGTAGCGCGCCTTCCGTTGCAACGCGTCATGCGGCTCCGCCGCCAGCAATTCGTCAATCGACAGTCGAAAGCGCCGATCGAACGCGACGTCGTTGCTCTAGCACAAACGGGCGTACGCGAAGGTGCGGCGCTGATGCGTGACGCGACTTTGATTTCGATCAAGGACAGCTCCTGGGATAGCCTTATGGTAAGAGCATGGTTTGGTTGTGCGATGAACTCCGAGTTCTGGCGACAGCGCTGATCTTCAGTCTGGCGTTGGCGCTCGGCTTCGGCTCTGCGGCGGTTGCCGCATTGCCCGGCACATCCGTCGAACTGCACCATTTGGCCACTGTCCACCCCGCATCGATCCCGCACGACGCCTACAAGCAAGAGTCGTGCGATGACCGGCTCGCCGATTGCTGTTCAAGCGTGGCGCATTGCAGCGGCACTGCCTTCGTAGCGCCGGCTGATGCCCCCGGCTTTACCGGTTCCGCGCACCGAACCTGGACTTTAGCACGCGCGCAATGCCTCCACGGGATCGATCCGCTCGTCAACCGCCATCCGCCCCGCGCCCTCGGCTGACATAAGCGACCTTGGCGGTCGCGGGCGTTTCGCTCTCACCTGCGCACTGCACTGCATTGCACTGTTGTCCGGCGTCTCGTCACCACCACATTCAATTCAATACCACGCAAAGGGAGAAGACCCATGCGCGTTACCAAGCCGCTATTTATAGCGGCACTGTTCCTGGGCCTCGCCAATCCTGCGATCGCTCAGACCGACCCGCATCACCCCGAGGGTGCCGATACCCCCTCGACCGCTACCGAGACACCGGCAGACAAGATTGCTCAGCTTCCTGCTCCGCCCGCAGGCAACGCGATGACCCAATGCCCGGACATGATGGGCATGATGCAGAGGGGCGGGGGAGCGGCCATGCCGATGATGCAAATGCACATGATGACGATGATGCAGATGCATCTGCAACTCATGCAGCAGATGCAGAGTGGCGGGATGATGCAGCCAGGAGCGGGCGGCCCGCCGCAGATGCAGATGATGGAGATGATGCGGTCCATGCAGATGGTGCAAATGGACATGATGCAGATGATGCGGCAGATGCAAAAGGACATGCCCACACCCGAGGCCCCTGCTGAGGGAGACATGCCATGACCGACATCGTCAATAGACGCACGCTGTCGATGCTGGGGCTGGCCATCGCGGCCAGCGTGGCCCTGATCGTGCTGTTCGTCCTGTGCGCTCTCGTGGGAGTGCTGTTTCCCAGCCTGCAGGTGACGCATGCCTGGGTAGGATTGTTCACGCTCGCACCCGTGACGTCGCCCCAGGCTTGGCTCGAAGGCATTTTCTTCAGCCTCGTTTTCGGCATCGTTGCAGGCTCGATCGTGGCTGCGGTCCATAACGCTGTCGCGGCGCGCGGACTCTGAGACGGGCCGGCCACAGGGCCGGCGCGTTCTCGATGACCGGCAGCGGCAGATTGACGGCGCACCGACAGTTCCGTGCCATCCACCCAGCCGCGACGATCCAGTCGCGGTTGGAGCAGCATCAGACTCACATCAGCCAAGACTCGTTGTTTCAAAGGAAACTGACAATGCGGAGCTACGCGTTCTCCGGCAAGGCTGGAACGCCCTGGATGCAGGCCTATACGCTCCAGGAACAGGCGCTACTTGCGGCGCCCCTTATCGTTGCGAACCCTCACGATGACGGGCGCGACGAGCAGGAGGTGGTCGTACTGTTACACGACTTCTCGTTCAAGACGCCGGACCAGCTGCTGGCCGGTCTCACAGCTGGTCCGGCGGCCGATGCCATGGCAGGCCACAGCGGTCACGGAGGCATGGACCTGTCTTGGGGCATCATGGCGATGGACCTCAACGATATCGAGTACGACGCCTATCTCGCCAGTGACCGCACGCTGGCTGACCAGGAAGTGGCCGAGGTGGAGCGTGGCGGCCGGGTGCGTGTGCGCATCATCAAAGGCGCGGCCGCCACCGCCTTTACCATCGACTTCGGTGAACTGGAGGGCGAGTCGATCACGGTGGAAGGCGAGGACATCGTAGCCGTCAAAGGCCGCCGTTTCCCGATGAACATGAGACAGCGGATCGACGTATGGCTGATGTTGCCGGCGGAGAAGCGCTCGTTCCTAATCTTGGCGCTCCGCGAGGGCGCGCCGCAGCGCACTGGGATCATCCTCGAGCCACGCGGCGCAGGGGTGGCGAGGGTCGCAGCGCCAGGCGAGCAGAATAGGCCGGTGCTGGATCTCGAACTGGTGCTGATCCCGCCGATGCGTTCGGTAACCATTGCCCTCGACGCCGACAATGCCGGCCAGTGGGCCTTCGACTGCCACCACCCCTACCACATGGCGATCGGCATGATGTCGACCTTCGGCGACCGGACTGAGGCTCGAGCATGAAAACCGTCACCCTCGAAGTCGCCGACCTCCTAAGCATCCTTGATTTTACCGCCGTGGAGAAGCGCCTCGCGAGTATCGCCGGGGTTCACGGCGTCGCGATCAACGCCGGCTCGAGCTCGGCGAGCATCACCTATGATGAAGAGGTCACCGGGCCGGAGCGGCTGGTCGAACAGATCCGCGCCTGCGGCTTCCATTGCCGCGGCGAGGTGGCGCCGCGACACGTCTGCGTGCCCAACGAAACGCTGGTGATGACGTCTGCCGAACCCGCGGGACATGAGGCTCACGTGCATGGCGAGCACGCACTCGCCACGCCAGCGGGCCGACAGCCGGCCGTTCCGACACCCGACGCGATGGCTCACGAGATGGGCCATGGTGGCGGCATGAGCATGGACGAGATGGTCCGCGACATGCGGAACCGCTTCATCGTGAGTCTCATCTTCACGATCCCGATCTTCGCGCTCGATCCCATGGGGCTGGCGCCGCCACTGTTCGAGCCACCGTTTGGGCTCAGCATGAACATCACGATGTTCATCTTGGCGAGCGGAGCGATCCTCTACCCCGTGTGGCCGTTTGTCGTCGCGGCGGTTCGCGCTCTTCGCAACGGCGTCCTCAACATGGCCGTGCTGGTGCTGCTCAGCGTCGGCACAGGCTATCTGTTCAGCGTGGGCTCGACCTTCCTGTTCGATGGTCAGCAGTTCTATGAGGCTGTGGCGGTTCTGCTGGTCTTCATCCTGCTGGGTCATTGGCTGGAAATGCGTGCCCGGGCAGGGGCCTCGGCAGCGATCCGCACGTTACTTGACCTTGCGCCACCCAAGGCGACAATCCTCCGCGATGGGCAGGAGATCGAAGTCGCCACCTCCGAGGTGGATGTGGGCGACATCGTCGTTCTCCGGCCAGGCAACAAGCTGCCGGTCGACGGAGAGGTGGTCGAAGGAGAGTCGACGATCGATGAGTCCATGCTTACGGGCGAGTCGCTCCCGGTGACCAAGAGGGTCGGCGACCAGGTCATCGGGGCGACGATCAACAAGAGCGGTGCGCTCCATTACCGCTCGACCAAGGTGGGGGCTGATACGGCGCTGGCCCAGATCGTCAAGCTCGTGCAAGTGGCGCAGAACTCCAAGGCGCCAGCGCAGCTGTTGGCGGATCGGGCCTCGCAGTGGCTCGTCCTTGCTGCCATCGTCATCGGACTTGCCACCTTCACCGTCTGGTTCTGGCTGCTGGGCCAGCCACTGCTTTTCGCCCTGACGCTTACCATCACCGTCTTCGTAATCGCCTGTCCTGATGCGCTGGGCCTTGCCACGCCGATGGCTGTGATGGTGGGAACCGGCCTCGGCGCCGCCAACGGCATCCTCTTCAAGAATGCTGCCGCATTGGAGGGCGCGACCAAGCTCGACGTGATCGTCTTCGACAAGACAGGCACCCTCACCATGGGCCAGCCCAAAGTCGTCGACGTCGTTCCCGCCCCCGACATTACCGAAGACGAGCTTCTCGCCCTCGCCGCCGCCATCGAACAGAACTCCGACCACCCCATTGCCCTCGCGATCCGCGAAAGGGCGGCGGGGCTGGAGTTACCAGGGCTCACTCGTTTCCACTACATGGACGGGCGCGGTGCGAGCGCCGAGGTTGAGGACGCAGCAGTGCTGGTGGGCAACCGGCGGCTGATGGACGAAAACGCCGTCGACATGGGCGCCTTGGGTGAGCCGGCTGAAGTGCTCAAGGGCGAAGGCCGCACCGTGACCTATGTCGCACGAGCGGGATGGCTCGTGGGACTTGTTGCGGTGGCCGACGCACCGCGGCCGACGTCGGCTGCAACGATCGCCAAGCTCCATGAGCAGGGGGTGCGCGTTGCCATGCTGACCGGCGACAATGCCGGCACGGCAAAGCGGATCGCCGGACTGCTCGGCATCGATATCATCCTTGCCGATGTGCTGCCCGGGCAGAAGGCGGAAAAGATCAGGGAGTTGCAGAGCCAGGGTCTGAAAGTGGGAATGGTGGGCGATGGGGTGAACGATGCACCCGCCCTGACCCAGGCCGATGTCGGCTTTGCCATTGGAGCTGGTACGGATGTGGCTATCGAGAGTGCCGACATCGTGCTGATGAAGAGCGACCCCTACGACGTGGTCGGAGCCATGACGCTTTCCAAGGCTACTTTACGCAAGATGCACCAGAATTTGTGGTGGGCCACTGGCTACAATCTCATCGCGTTCCCGATTGCGGCGGGGGTATTCTACCCGTTCCTCTTGAGCCCGCAGGTCGCGGCACTGGCGATGTCGGGCAGTTCGGCGCTCGTGGCGGTCAACGCGCTCTTGCTGAAGCGCACCCGCCTAGAGGGCATCCGGACAGGCTGACGCGGCAGGATCAGCTATGAGTTGTCTTGAGCGGCTTCACTGGCTGGTGGTCGAAGTGTTTTTGTGCGTCCACAACCATCTGGCGCGTGCACCAGGCTGCATAGATGCCGCCAAAGACGCGGCCCAGAAGGCGTGTGAAGCCTCCCGCCGGCAAATCGTAGCGGATGTAGACACGCAAAATCGTTCCAGCTTCGGCTGTTGGCGCGAGTTCGAAGCCCATCATGTAGCGGCCGATCACCCAAAGACGCGGTTCCGCGGTCGTCTCCCAGGTTTTGCTGATGGGTGGTTCCCTGCCGGTGACGACTTCCTCCACGGACAGCGGAATGCCGAGAATGCGGCCGGTGAATCCAAACCTCGAGCCGACGTGCCGCGCTTGATCTGGCTCCATATGGATGTCCATGGAAGAGCCCAACATCATGCCCGATGACTGGCGCATATGCGCCGACAGGTTCGACTGGTCGTCGAGGAATTCATAGATCGCCGTCGGGGACGCCTCGATCAGACCATTTGTCTCGGCATATTTCGCATAGCGGCCCATGCCTGCCTCCCAGGATTGGGAAGAAATATGGTCCAGACTAGCACAATGCGTGTGCTGCCAATTGATCCCGATCAAGGGCGCGATCGCCACTGCGTGTCAGTCTGGCGCGTATGACAAACTGGTATGTGATCACCGGCGGACCGAGTTCGGGCAAAACGACGACCATCGAATTGCTCGCCAAGCGTGGCTATCGCACCACGATCGAGCACGCACGGCACTTCATCGACACGCAGCGCGTCACCGGACGGACGGTCGCCGAGATACGGGCCAACCAGCGCGAGTTCCAGAAGGGCGTTCTGCAGATGCAGATCGAGCAGGAACGAAACCTCGACCCAGACGAGGTATGCTTCCTCGACCGGGCTCTCCCCGATGCACTGGCTTACTACCGCTTTCTCTCTCTCGAGCCTGAGCCGGAACTGATCGAGGCGCTGAAAACCGCCTCCTACCGGAAGGTGTTCGTCCTCGATCTGCTGCCGCTCGCCAGGGACTACGCGCGGACCGAAGACACCGGCGCACAACGCCGGATCCATGAGTTGCTAATCGAAGTTTATCGGTCTCTCGGCTTCCCTCTTGAGACCGTGCCGCCGTTGCCTCCCGATGAGAGGGTGGAGTACATCCTGCGCCGCACAGCGAAGCGCGTTGATGGGGGCAAGCAGCAATCTGGAGCCGATGGTGGCAATCGCTTGACAGGTTGAATGCGGCAGGCTCGCGGGCAGGCAGACATGACCACTCGCTCCCTTAGTGCGCGTGCGTCAACAGGCTCATTCGTCGATACTGCTGGCTCCGCACAGAGCCAGCTTTGTGCATCAGCTCCTGTTCGCCCTTTCCAACCTCGTCGGCGCTTACGCGTCTTGTCTCGTGTTATGCGATGACCGGCTCCCTGTAGCGCTCACCGCTTGTCATCAATGCCCAGACCATCCGGGCGGTCTTGTTGGCGAGCGCAACCTGCAACCTTCGTAGTTCGCCGTGCCATCAGTTGCACGAGCCATGGCCGCCTGGTCCCGTTCCGCTCGGCATAGCGGATGACCGCCATCGCGCCGACCGCGAGCATCTGGCGCAGGTAGCGATTTCCGGCTTTGGAGATACTGCCGAGCTTCTCTTTGCCCCCGCTTGAGTTCTGTTTCGGCACAAGCCCGATCCAAGCCGATAGGCAGCCAGCGTCTGCCTTCTCAAATCGTTCGTTTTCGAACCGTCGTATCGTTCGCTTGCTCTGCGTCAAGTCGGATGCGCAGGTCAGATGATACACTGGCATCGGTTGTCAGAGAGAGGTGCATACGCTCCGTCTCGCGCGCAAACTCGATAAAGTGTCGGCCACTCACCGGGCGCAGAAAAAAGGAAGGGATATGGCAGTAACTCCGGGCAGCGATCTACCAATGGATCTAAAGCTTGCGGACGGCATCCCGCGTCGCGGGGGGCGGGGGTTCCGCAAAAGATATTTGCTCGTCCTGCTGATACCCGTCTTCATGTTCTTGGGCGGCGTCCTAGGTATGTACTTCCAGCCCGTACCTATCCAGAAGTTCTATGAGATTACCGGGCTGACGCCGGGTGCGGGATCCGCCTCGCCAATCGCGCTCCCTCCCAATATCGAGTTGCCGGCGCATTTGGCCGAAACGATGCTGCCCTCTGACGTCGTGGGGCTCGCCCGCGTGATACCGCGCGGTGATGTCTCGATCGTTGCAGCGCCCTACGGGGCCGGAGATGCGCGGCTTTCCGAACTGCTCGTCGGTGTCGGCGATTGGGTCGACCGGGGCACGCCATTGGCGCGCCTGGATAACTACGACGCACTCGAAAGCGCCGTTCTTCTCGCTGAGGCAAATCTGGCGGTACGTCAGGCTGCGCTCCTTCAGACCCGCAGCACCGTCTTGTCGAGCCGCGACGAGGCGCAGGCGACGCTCGACCAGGCTCGCTCCAATCTACGTGAAGCCGAAGCTAATCTCGATCGCACCGGGAAGCTCGCTGGTAGCGGGGTTGCTACCGGCGCTACGCTCGATACGGCGCGCGCGGCCGTCCAAGATGCCGCGCTCAGCGTGACGCGTGCCGAGGCAACGCTCGCCCGCTTCTCCTCGGTTCACCTCGACGAGCAGCCAGACGTAGTTGTCGCTGGCCGCAACGTTGCTGCCGCCGAGGCCGATCTTGCCAGGGTGAAGCTCGACACGCAGCGGGCGGTCGTTGTCGCGCCTATTGCAGGAACAATCCTCGACATTCACGCGACGCCTGGGCAGCGACCCCCGACGGAAGGGATCATGGAGATGGGCGACACCAGCCAAATGATGGCGGAGGTCGAGATCTATCAGGACCGGATTGCCAGCGTGCGAGCCGGCCAGCCGGTGGAACTGGTCGCCAGCGCGCTAGGGCGGACATTGCTGGGAACGGTGGAAAGCATCGGGCTGACCGTTGGCCGACAGGGCCTCATCTCCGACGATGCCGCCGCGAACACCGATGCGAGGGTCATTCGCATCCTCGTGGCTCTTGACGCCTCGTCGACGAAGCTGGCTTCGGGCTACACCAACCTGGAGGCTATTGCCCGCATTGACACGTCGGCGGCGACACGGGCCGCACGATGAGCCGCCTGCTGCAACGGCTCTTCGGGCGGCTCCCTATCGGCTGGTTGCAGTTGACCCACAATCGCACCCGCTTCGCGGCAGCGATCGCGGGCGTCGCCTTCGCCAACGTACTGGTCTTCGTCCAGCTCGGTATAATGAACTCGATGGCCGTTGCGACGCTTAGACCCTATGAATTTTTTCGGGCCGACATCATCATTTCAGCGGCCGACGCCAATGCGATCGCGGACGGAGGTAACGTTGCCCGCCAGTGGATGCTGCAGGCGCTGGCAAATCCGGACGTCATCGAAGGCATGGGCCTCTTCGTCGCCAACGTGCCTTGGGACCGGGGACAGACGGACATCAGTCTCACCACATTCGGAATAGATCCGTTCAAGCAGGACTTCATCTCCCCCAAGATTGCGGCCGACCTGAACCTGCTACAGGTGAACGACGCGGCGCTCCTAGACAGGCTCGCGCGCGGCATAACGCGAGACGAAGCTGTCGCTATCCGGCCGCAAACGCCGCTCTCCTTCGAGACTGACGGCCGCACCATCAAAGCCTACAACACTTTTTCCGGCGGTGGAGGGTTCGGCGGCGACGGCTACATGCTGGTCTCCGACCAGACATTCCTGTCGCTGTTTCCCGCGCGAAGCTCGGCCGCGCCCGATCACATCCTCCTGCGCACGAGACCCGGAACATCAGTGGACGAAGTGTCGGAACACCTGCGTGGCCAGATCTCGGATTCCTCGCTGCGCATCCGCAGCTATGCAGACGCGATGACCGAGGATTTGCGATACCAGCAGATGCGACGTCCAACCGGAGTGATATTCGGGTTCGGCGTCTTTATCGGCATACTGGTTGGCCTGATTATCATCTATCAGGTACTCTCCACCGATGTGGCGGACCACTTGCGGGAATACGCGACCTTCAAAGCCATGGGATATGGCTCGCGTTTTTTTCTGGGCATCGTATTCGAGGAAGCGTTGGTCCTCGGTGTCTTCGGCTTCATCCCCGGCCTGATCGTCGGCACAACGATTCTGACTGTAATGGCAAAGGTGACGACGCTGCCGTTATCGATGACGCTCGTTATGGCGGCCTCTGTCTTCGTCGGCACTATCGCAGTTTCGTCTCTGTCGGGAGCGATCGCCACCAGACGCGTCGCTGCCGCCGATCCAGCGGACCTCTTCTGATCATGGAAACGCTAGATCGCGACGTCATCGAAGTCTGCGGGCTTAACCACTGGTTCGGCATGGGCGATGCCCGTAAGCAGGCGCTCTACGATCTCAATTTCGCGATCGAACCTGGAAGCTTCACTGTGCTCATGGGGCCATCTGGCTCCGGCAAGACGACGGTGCTTACCCTGCTCGGTTGTCTTCGTGGCGTGCAGGACGGATCTGTGCGCCTACTCGGGGAGCAGCTGAACGGTGCCCGTGAAACCACGCTGATGACGCTGAGACGGCGCCTTGGGTTCATTTTCCAAGCGCACAATCTGCATGAGAGCCTGACGGCCTTGCAGAACGTGATCATGGGTATTCAGGTTCATGGTGATGTTTCGGATGAACTCGCACGCAAGGCAGCGGTCCATGTGCTTAAACTCGTGGGCCTGTCCGATCGAATAAACTATCTGCCCGCCAACCTCTCGGGCGGGCAGAAGCAACGTGTGGCTGTTGCCCGCGCACTCGTTGGAAACCCGGCTCTCGTGCTAGCTGACGAGCCCACCGCCGCGCTCGACGGCGACAGTGCATCCGAAGTCGTGGATCTCCTCAAGCGCCTCGGCAGCACCCGCGGCACGACCACTCTCCTTGTCACCCACGACAACCGGATACTCGAACGCGCAGACCGTATCCTTGTGCTAGAGGATGGTCGAATTGTCTCTGATACGGCACCACAATAGCGCACAGCGGGACTGCAGAAACTACACCACCCCTGATGCTTTTGGCGCGCTACGCGGGCCTCGCATAAACCTGAATTGACAAGTTTCAGTATCCTCACGGTTCGCCGAACGACCGGTAGTACAATCCCGGCCTGAACGGTCCAAGGGGCTTGGCGCTGTCTTTTTGACAACTGGTCGGCTCGTGGCGTCCGAGGTCCGCGGAGAGCGAACTCAACGCGGCCGCCCATAGACCCTTCTGGCAGCGAGATATCACCTCTCCAAGAATTCCATCTGCCCCACCCCAGCGGCACACTTCGCGGCAGCAGCTTATGCTCGCGCGTCGTGTGACCCAAGAACAGGACCGTTCTCAACTGCGTGAGATAAACCTGGCCTGCCCGACATATTCATGGTCTCACCCGCAATGAGATTTTCAGCAAAGACTATCTCTTCGTGAAAGGCTTGAAGGAAATCGCTCGCGAAATCCTGGAACTGCGGCGAGCGCGCGGCGCGGATATACAACAGACAGGCAATATTTGATAGTTGGCGCGAACCGTCGAACAACGACCTTTTCCGGATTGATCAGGGAGGTGACCATTGGGTCGACCAGCCTAATTCCCAGGCCGCTGTTCACATAGGATACGACGGTCGAGGAAAAGAGGCTCTCGACGCGTATGCGCGGCCTTGATCCGGCGAGTTGAAGCTGTGAGTTCTCGTCGAAGCGCGACTTTGCAGCGGCTCAGGGTCGCCGGTTCATCGCCGGGCAGCCATAAGCTTGTGCCGGAAGACTTCAGACGGTGTCTTGACGCCGAGACATTTGCGCGGTGTTGTATTGAGGTGGTCGCAAATGGGCGCGCCTTTCGAACACCCGACTATCTACCAACGGGCGAATTGCCCGACGGTCCTGGCGGATAAACTGTGTCTTGGACATGATCACAAAAACCAAATCCCAAGTCTAGTGATCAAACAGGGTATTGCCTCCAATAGAAAGTTAGCGGTTCGAGGAACCTGCGTTGTGAAACGCGTCTACTCGTCGATGGGGGTGGGGTCGAGAGGCTGGCGCGGGGAATGGCAGGTCGCGCCCGGAGTTTGGCTAAAAATTAGCTGCGGCTCATGCAGCGCCAAGATAGCGCCAGGCGTGTATTGAGTATCGCGGTGTGAAAAGACCTAGGCATTGGGACAGAACCCCTCGAGTAGGCCTTCGCTTTTCAATCCATAAGCAGCGCTAGGCCGGGGTATATTCTCTTGAGATTTGGCAGCGACCGTTGCTGCCATGCAATATTGCTATTGCCCCGAACAACCATCCGGACCTGAGGATGATTTCGGGCTTCAATCACCAATTTCGCCAGAATATTCCTGCCTTGCGAGTTGAGGAATTCCAGGTCGGATAGGTGCACCGTGATGGCTGGTGGCCCGGAGTTCAGAAGGTCCCGTACCAGTGACGTGATCTCAGGAGCGGCCTTGTTTTCTAGGCGCATCACCCCGCTGAAATATAGATCGTTTCCTTCGGCCCAGACATTGTAGTCGTCAGTCTTGATACCCATAGGGTCTGCCTTCAAAGACTCGGATAATCTATGAAATACTCGCTGGTTGTACCAGCCTGATCCTATACTGGAGATTGGAAAAGACCAGCATGAATAGGCTAAATGCGTCCTTTTGGGTTGCTAAGACCCATCTTTGCGCACTTGATATCTCGCGGATCGGCTGCATGGTGTGCGCCGTCTCGTTATATGCGGTGGCGAGGATGTAGGCGAGATGGCGGAGTGGCGTGCCACGGCGCTGCGCCTCGTCTAAGACGCGCTCGGCGCCGTCGACCTGGCCCTTCGTGAGCGACGTTCCGAACAAACCGGACGAGCGCGCGCAAGGGCGCGTAGAAATTGCTGCGATCTATGTGATTTCCTTCAGGTGTTAAGGGATAAGCTGGATTGAGCTTTTGCCGAGTTGCCGTAGGCCGCTAAGGCATCTATTCACGGGTTCAACACAGGCAACAGCGCACCTGCATGCGTGATAGTTTTGGATTCATCGCATACGCGGAAGATGAGCTTTACCACCGGGGGGCGTTATTCAGCGCGCTCCGGCTCCTCCATTACAATTCCGCCTCAACGATCCGAATCCTGACTGACAAACCGCACGTGTTTGACGAGTATCCCGTAGAGACGATCGAGCTTTCATAGGCTCAAAAGACGCAAATGTCGTTCGGCAGCCGCTATCATTTTGGCATAAAAGCGACGGTGAAGTTCGCCCACCTCCGATCGTAAGAGCAGGAATTTTGCCGTTGTTTAAGCGTGCTTGGTCAGAAATGCTCCCCGGACTTAAACGGACCGATTCGAGTTCCAGCGGCGATTAGATATGCCGTCGACCAACCAATTAGAAGAAATCCGTTCACGCCCTCGAGAGCTGCCAGCACGCGCCATGCGTGAGCAGGCACAATGTCGCCATAACCAACCGTCGAAAACGTAATGGTCGAGAAATACAGGGCGGTTTCGAAGTCCTCAAAGATATCAAGCAACCAGTAAAGGCCGGCCCAGAGCCAGACCTCGGTGGTGATGACGGCGAAGAGCCCCATCACCACGCTGATCATCGCGACTATGCGGCTGCGGCGCCCGTGCATGCGAAACCGGGCGACCAAGTATCGCATCGCATGCGTAACGGCGATCAGACCAAAGGTGTGGACCAGGACCGTTAGACTTATGACGATTGTGCCGATGAGCAGATTGAGGATCATGCGCGCAACAATAGCCACCCAGCAGTCTAGGTCCTTGTGCGAGATCAATCTTTGTGCCGGCGCAGGCCTGAATGTTTCCACCCAATCTTGCTGCTCGCTGGTATCTGACTTGCGGGCTGAGCCTGCGTGACTTTTGTCAAATGTGGCGATTTCCTATGCAATTTTTGACACACGTCAAAGCGCTGTTGTCCCGGGGGGGCATTGTCTCCTCAACAAGGAGCACGCCAATGAGCTTCAACACCATAATGCTTCAACTCGATATCGATAGTCCCGTCGGTCCTCGTGTCGCTTTCGCGAAGTCGATCGCCCTGAAGTTCGATGCGGACCTGATAGGCTTTTGCGCGGCTGAGCCCCGGTATGTGATGCCGGTGGGCGATAGCGACATGGCAATCGCGGACGAGATGCGGCGCCAGGTTGATGAGATTGAAGACAACCTCATCAAGGTCAAGGAGGACTTCTTCCGTCAGGTGGATGGCGACCGTCGGATCACATGGCGAGGCGAGCTTGGTAACCCCACCCAGTTGTTAGCGTTCAATGCGCGCGCCGCAGACTTGATTATCCTGAATTGCCCAAGGCCTGGGTCGACGGACGGCTGCCGCACTGTAGATCATGGAACTCTACTTCTCTCGGTCGGCAGGCCAGTGCTACTGGCACCTGTCGACTTCCAACCGGTCAAGGCAGAGGGAGTCCTGATCGCCTGGAAGGACACGCGCGAGGCCCGTCGCGCAGTTGTGGATGCCTTGCCGTTTTTGTCTTCTGCGTCTCGGGTGCGTGTCGCAACCCTTGAAAGCAACAATCTTGCAGCGGCTCGGCAGAGCGCCGATGACGTGGTCAGTTACCTGGGTCGGCACGGCATAACGGCAACCGCAGATGCCATCGATGTCGGGGAAGCGGATGAGTCCGAGGCCTTGGTGCAAATCGCCGCGGAGAGCGGGGCCGATTTGATCGTTTCGGGCGCGTATGGTCACAGTCGTATCAGGGAATGGGCCTTCGGTGGGGTCACTCGCTCCCTGCTTCGGTGCTCCTCGATAAGCCGATTGATGTCAAATTGAGCATGCCATCCAGGTGCAATGATGCCCGACTTTGAACTGGTTTCGATGTCTCCGCGGCCATACGCTTATGTCTCCAGGAGTTGCACTCTTCCGCAGATCTCCGGCGCGATGGCCGCGAGTTTCGAGACCCTGAGCGAAGCCCTCTCGAAAGCCAGGGTGCTGCCAGCGGGACCGCCTTTGGCCCACTATCGCGAGATTGGTGACGGCAAGGTAACCTTCGATGCGGGCTTTCCCATAAGCGAGGACCAGTTTCTGGCTTTGAGTGGATCAGGATTGGGGCTCGGAGCGACTGCCGCTGGACAGGCAATCAAGGCGTTGCATATCGGTGCATACGAGCGCCTATCCGATACCTACGCTGCGGTGCTCGACGAAATGCGCACGCGGGGTCTCGAAGCAACCGAAGACATGTGGGAGTCGTATTTGAGCCCACCGGGCACGCCTCAAAACGAGACTGCGACCGAAGTGCTTTGGCCCGTGCGAGGCACAGCCTGACAAACACGATATTGACCGGGCCGCGTTACTCAACATCCGCCTAGGCAACATCGCTGTAGGGTGGAGGGTGTGCAGAAGCTGCGCCGACAGGCACGGCCTTAACGCATTCATCATTCAGGTTTTGACCTACATCAATGAGTTCGACCGGAGTCCGGATCATCATGCCAGCCATGACGCATTGAGGCATGTTCAGGGTCGGTTGCCAAGGCACCATCCCTAGTCCCGAGGTGAGGGATGCAGCTTCAAGGAGGCGATCGGTCAAAGACTCCAAGAGGAACCATACCATGGCTGATATACCAACCAAACTGCCCGTACAGTCTGAGAAGGCAATTGCGCCTTCTCGGTCAAGTGATTGGATGCCGTTCGAAATCATGCGACGCGAGATCGATCGCCTGTTCGATGACTTTCATCCTTTCGACTGGCGTGGTGCGTTTCCGCGAACACTTGGCACACTTGAGCGGACGGCGCGACGAGGCGCCTGGCCTGTAGTTCCGGCGATGGACCTCGTCGAAAAAGAAACGGAATACGAAATTACCGCCGAACTAGCTGGGATCGATGAAAAGAACGTTGATATCAAGGTTGCCAACAATCTGCTGACCATCAAAGGCGAAAAGACCGAAGAGAAAGAAGAAAAGAAGAAGGATTATTTTCTCTCGGAACGCCGTTATGGCTCCTTTCAACGTTCTTTTCAGCTCCCGCAGGGCGTCGACGCCGAGAAGATCGAGGCGACTTTTGCGAAAGGTATCTTGACGGTGAAGCTGCCGAAGACAGCAGAGGCTCAGGAAGCCGAGAAGACGATCGCGGTCAAGGCCGGCTAACCAATATACCTCAGGGTCGATGCCAGCCGGGCACCGACCCTTTGCGCAGGGGCTGGATTGGGAGCGAGCGCTTGACGTCAAAAGACAGCATGGCGCGACTAGGGCCCGATCCGTCGGCAAGCGTTGCTGCGCTTCGCGACCTTGGTCTGTCTGACGAGGAGATCGCGAGATACTTCGTGACGACGCCGCAGGAAATACAGTCCTTAGTCCAGCGCGCCTCTAGCCGACGGTCGGGTGCCGCTTTCCCTCCGGGCCGTCCGAAAACTGATCCAGATCGGACTGACGACATGAATCCGACGCGGCCAATCGCGGATTGATCTTGCTCAATGAAGCCTGGTCATGAAGAGCGCATTGTTCCTTTGATGCACAAGGAGTGAAGACGATGAGCCACGCTTCAAGTTCGAGTTTCTCTCATGCCGCCCAACAGGCTCAGCAATGGGCAAATGAGTTGGCAGCTGATCTTGGTTGGCCTGAGCACCGAGCTCATCGGCTGTTGAAAGCTGTATTGCCGACGTTGCGCGACTGGCTGTCGCCCGAAGAGTCAGCGGACCTTTCATCGCAACTGCCAGAGCTGATCCGAGGGATGTACTTCGAGGGATGGAACCCGGCCACATCGCCGGCCGCGGAGCGTGAAAAGCGCGAGTTCGTTATGCGGGTTACTGAAACCTTTGGCCACGATTCGAGCATTAATCTTGATGAGGCGATAGGTGCTGTTTTCAGTCTTCTGGATCGACACCTTTCGCATGGCGAGATCGTTCAGGTCAGGAATTCGATGCGCAAGTCGCTGCGGCGATTGTGGCCGGAATGACAGTCGATGTTCCGCGATAGACAGGAAGCAGGCGAAAAACTTGGACGCGAATTGCAGGCCAGCCAGCTCCGCAAGCCTGTAGTTCTGGCACTTCCCCGTGGGGGCTTGCCCGTAGCTGCGGCAGTTGCAAAGGCACTTGATGCACCTCTCGACATTCTCATAGTTCGCAAGGTTGGAGCCCCGACGAATCCTGAACTGGCGGTTGCGGCAATTGTGGACGGTGACCCGCCTGACGTGGTCATCAATCGAGAGATTGTTGAAGCGTATTCGCTCAGTGATGACGAACTGGCAGCTCTGATCAAGATGGAGCGCCCCGAGTTGGAACGTCGACGGCAGCTCTATCGCGGCTCCGCTGGACCGCGATCGCTCGCGGGCAGGACGGCGATTCTTGTCGACGACGGTGCCGCAACTGGAACGACGATCAAGGTGGCATTGCGTGCGATCAAGCGTCGAGGCCCACTCCAGACTGTCGTTGCAATTCCCGTCGCGTCGTCTGACGCGCTCGCCACCATCGAACAAGAAGCGGACAAGGTCGTCTGCCTGAGCAAGCCGGGCCGCTTCCTGGCGCTTGGGTATCATTACGTTAGCTTTCCGCAACTGACGGATGATGACGTGACCGAGGTTCTCAGATGTGCGGCGGAGGAGCGGAAGCTACGGCATCCGTCAAGATGATATCAGCTTTGAAACACGCTTGACGGCTTATGGCCCTCTTTTGTCTTGCGAGATTGCTCCAGATCAATGCTGCGCCTCATCGCAGCGATCAATGTAGATCAGTTGCGGGGCGGTTTGGCTGCCTGATGCAAAAGCTCTTGCCTAAGGAGACGCAGAATGAAAATTCAGGTTTTTCTTCCGTTGGCGACATTTCCCGACGCGAACACGGACGCTGTGACCGTCAACGCTGTCGCCATTGCAGCGCAACTTCACGCCGATCTGCACGCCCTCGCACTCCATGCGAGAATTCCGCCAGTTTCGAGCCCACTTTCACGCATCCTGTTGGATCTTCCAGCACGCATCCGAGAAGCCGAGACCTTGAGCCTGCAAGCCGGTGGGCGGCTCCTTGCCAAAGTTGTCGATGAGGGCGCGAGACAGGATGTTGCTGTCACTACCGCATCCGAGGCCGTCCTCCTTGCCGCACAGGGCGACGTCGCCATGGAACAGGCCCGGTATTTCGACATCTGTGTCGTAGGCTGGGAAACGGACAACCAGACCTCTCGCATGATTGCAGAGGCGGTTATCTTCGGTTCTGGCAAGCCGACGGTCCTGCTGCCTGACTCGGCAAGTGCTGCCAGGATAGAGCATGTTTCGATCGCCTGGGATGGCAGTCGAGTGGCTGCCCGCGCAGTTGCCGATGCGCTGCCGTTTCTAGCGCATGCCTCAAGGGTTCACGTCCTTGCCGTCGTCGACGAAAAGCCCCTTAAGGCCGTGGACGGCGCCGAGAGGCTGGCGGCTTTGTTGAGAAAGCGTGGCTTGAACGCTGATGCAATGGATATCAAAGCGGAAGACTGTCCGATCGCAGTCACGCTGCAGGAGCGAGCGATCGAGTTGGGTACGGACTTGCTCGTGATGGGCGGATATGGCCATTCGCGCGTCAGGGATTTCGTACTTGGCGGCGCGACCGAGGGTGTTCTCTCGGATCTCCGCCTTCCGATATTGATGTCGCACTAGCTCGCACGAGGGGCTGCGATGCCCAAGGGCACTGGTGTGCTCCATCCGTTGTGCGGCTTGGCTCGCCCCGTAAAGCGGTTGCGCGCTGACGTACTTTCTGTTTTCGAAGCGAGCCAGCTTTATCATATGTAACCACCATCTGGTCGATGGGGCTACACTTCTGGTTAGCTGGCTTGCGCGCTGACGACACCGATATTGACGTGGATCAACGCATCGCGGTGAACATGGGCGATAAATGACGGCCTCAACACCCAGGCGCATCCAACAAGCCACGGAGGCGTAGCATGAGACTGGTGATATCGCTGGGCGGTAACGCACTCCTGCGCAAGGGGCAGGCGATCACCGCCGAGAACCAACGCGAAAATGCATCCCAAGCGGCAATGTGGCTCGCGCCGGTGGCGCGCGCCCACGACGTGTTGGTCACTCACGGCAGTGGCCCCCAGCTGGCGATGCTTGCGCAGCAATCCTTTTCGTACAGCGTTGCTGAGCCTACGCGGCTCGATTTGCTCTGTGCACAGGCCGGGGGCGAAACAGGCTATCTGCTCGCCCGCGAATTGCGCAATCGCCTTGGTGGCGACCGGCCGGTGGTCGCCCAGATGGCCCAGGTACTTGTCAATCCTGACGATGAGGCCTTCAGAAGTCCCACGAAACCGATAGGACCGTTTTATGAACGGATCCACGCTCACCAGTTGCGCCAGCAGCGCGGTTGGGATTTTTCGGAGTTCAATGGAGAGTATCGCCGGGTGGCGGCAGTGCCGCATCTGCAGGCGACAATCGAAGCCCACGCCTCTCAGTTGATGCTAGAGTCCGGGTCTACGGTCGTGATCTGCGGTCCTGTTCCAGTTGCCGAGCTGCCAACTGGCGGTCTGTCGGGCGTAGAAGCATTGCCTGATAAGGATGAGTTTGCATCCCTGCTCGCGCGCGAACTTAACGCCGACGCCTTGCTGCTTCTGACCGACGTGCTTTCGGTCGCCATCGACTATGGCAAACCCGAGCAGCGTCATGTTCGACAGGCTACTCCCGCGATGCTTCGCGCAACATCCTTCGATGCCGGTTCAATAGGACCAAAAATAGAGGCAGCGTGCGCCTTTGTTAAATCGTCTGGGAAATGGGCTGCGATCGGCTCGATCTCGAATGTCGAACGCATCTTGTCAGGCGATGCTGGGACACGTGTGGTCCCAACCATGGCTGGCGCGATTGAACTGTGGCCACGCTGAGCCACGCATTGATCGGGAGATCATGTCATGTGGGTTCGTGAACTTTCGACGTTGGATTGCACCAAGATTCTAACTCGTAGCCACTTTGGGCATCTTGGATGCGCAAAGGATGGGCGACCATATGTCGTGCCTTTCTATTTTTGCTACGCCGACAGCCGACTTTATGCGTTCTCGATGCCAGGACAGAAGGTCGATTACATGCGGGCCAATCCGTGTGTGTGCGTCCTTGTCGAGGAGAGGGGCGAGGGGAGGGAATGGAGGAGCGTGCTGGTCGATGGCCGCTTCGAGGAACTGAAGGATGACACGCCCCAGCACAAAGCTGATCGAGAACATGCCTGGACGCTGCTGAGCAAGCACGTAAATTGGTGGGAACCGGGTGGCCTGAAACCGTTTGAGCGGCCAGTCACCGACCACTCCTTGCATCTCTTCTTTCGCATCGGTGTGGAGCAGATTTCTGGTCGCGAAGCGAAGGAAGACGGCGTGCCTTGAAGCTGCCTCCGGATCGAGCAGGGATGGCGCGCATGGCGCGTAATGACGCGGTTCACTCCAGAGCTGACCTTGAACAAATACTCGCGGCATGACTTGGGTTGTCCGGGTAGTTCAGGCCCTGTTTTGCGGCAAGGGTCCGCATCGCGTCGTATTGTGACAGAAACACCTGCCCAGTCAGCGCATCGAGGAAATGGGATCTTTTCAACCGGTCCATCACCGGGCCTTTCACTTCTGACAGATGCAGCTTCACATCCATCGTCCTCAGGCGATGGTTGATAGCCTCCAGGCTTTCCAGTGCGCTCAGATCGATCTCGTTGATGGCAGAGCACATCAGCACCACGTTTGTGATCGGGCAATCGGTGGCGACGCGATCGGCGACGTAATCCTCGAGAAAACGAGCGTTGGCGAAGTAGAGGCTCTCGTCGATGCGGATGGTGAGAAGGGTCGGATCGGTAAGGACGGTGTGGCGGTGGATGTTGCGGAAATGCTGGGTGCCCGGAACAAGGCCAACCTCTGCAATATGAGGGCGCGAGGATTTGTAGAGGTGCAGTGCGATGGATAGCACCACTCCAGTTGATACGCCGGTCTCTACGCCCATCACGAGGGTCAACGCGGTGGTCGCGGCCACGGCGACGAAATCTGCCTTCGAATAGGTCCAGCTGCGCTTCAAGATCGAGAAATCGACCAAAGAAAGCACCGCCACGATGATCGTCGCGGCCAAGGCGGCCGTCGGGAGGAAGTAAATCAGCGGGGTTAGGGCGATGGCCGCGACGGCCAATCCTATGGCAGTAAAGGCGCCGGCGGCGGGCGTCTCGGCCCCCGCATCGAAGTTTACAACCGACCGAGCGAAGCCACCCGTCACCGGGTATCCTCCGGTGAAAGCCGCCCCGATGTTGGCGGCGCCCAGACCGATCAGTTCCTGGTCGGGGTCTATCCGCTGTCGCTTCTTGGCAGCAAGCGTCTGCGCGACCGAGACGGATTCCACGAACCCGATGACCGAAATCAACAACGCGGGAAGCAGCAGAAGGCCGATCAAATTGGTGGAAAATGAGGGCAGTGTTAGCGGCGGCAGTCCCTGTGGCACGACACCAACGATTTGCACTCCTTTTGCATCCAGTCCGAGGCCCCAGACCGCGACCGTTGTCACGACCACGGCAAGCACCGGACCGGCCTTGGTCACCATATCCGCCAGGCGCAGGCCGAGGCCGAGGTGACGCAGCATCGGTTTCAAACCCTTGCGGACCCAGAACAGAAACCCGGTGGCACCAATCCCGATCAGCAGGGTGATCCAATTCGTTGCAATGAGGTTCTCGACCAGCGAAACCACCATTTCGGGTAGAGTGTCGCCGCCTGCTCTGACACCCAGAATATGCTTGATCTGGCTGGTTGCAATGAGGATGCCGGATGCAGTGATAAAGCCCGCAATGACGGGATGTGACAGGAAGTTGGCGAGAAACCCCAGCCTCAAGAGACCCATCGCCAGCAGGATTGCCCCAGACAGTCCAGCCAGGGTCAGGGCGGCCACGGCATAGCCCATGGTCCCCTGTTCGGCGATATTGCCAATGGCAGCGGCCGTCATCAGCGACACTACCGCCACGGGTCCCACCGCCAACGCTCTGCTGGTACCGAAGATCGCGTAAAGCATGATTGGCGTGATCGAGGCATAGAGCCCGGCTTCCGGCGGCAATCCCGCCAGAAGCGCATAGGCCAGCGACTGAGGGATCAGCATGATCGTCACGATCACCGCCGCCAGCAGGTCGCCCGTCAGGGCTTGACGATCATAGGTCCGGCCCCATTGCAGGATCGGAAGATAGCGTGCGAGCAATGTGGCGGACATGGGACGAGACTTTTCTGGTTCTTCATGGTCCATGAGAGGCAGCTTCAGTGCATCTGCAGAAGGGGGCAGACTGCCGGGTCATCCCCGGATCGCGGCGAAGAGGCTCTGAGCCCGGGCGCCCGTGCGGCAATAGGCCAAAACCTTGCCTTGAGCCGTCGTCACGGCGGTGTCGAAAGCGACGACGTCATACTTGGTTGTTTGACCTGGCGTGACCGGAATGTGGAGCGCCTCGAGCCCTGACGCCTGGGCGGCAGCTTTGATCTCGGCAAAGCTGGGCTGGCCTGCATCCTCGTGATCGGGGCGGTTGCAGATCACTGTGGTAAAGCCTGCGGCCTTCAATTCGGCGAGCTGCACAGGCGCAATCTGCGGGCTGACCGCGAAATCCGGCGTGATGTGTTTGATGTCTTGCATTTTCGTTGTCCTTGAATGGAGGTCAGAGCTCAAAGCCTGTTGATGGGCACTTTGAGCATTGGCCGGCCGTCCTGGTCGGTCGGCACCTCGCCCGCGCGCATGTTTACCTGGAGCGATGGGATGATGAGTTTTGGCATCGCCAGCGTTGCATCGCGTTCGGTGCGCAAATTCACGAACTGCTCCTTGGTGGCTCCTTTGCCGACATGGATGTTGTGTTCTTTTTCCGCGGCCACCGTCGTTTGCCACTGGATGTCGCGGCCATTGGGGCCGTAGTCGTGGCACATGAACAGGCGCGTCTCGTTTGGCAAAGCCAGCACCTTCTGGATGCTATCGTAAAGTGTGGCGGCATCGCCGCCGGGGAAATCGGCACGTGCCGATCCGCCATCGGGCATGAACAGGGTATCTCCCACGAAAGCCGCGTCGCCCATGACATGGACCATGCATGCCGGCGTATGGCCGGGGGTGTAGATTGCCACCGCCTCCATGTTGCCGATCTTGTAGGTGTCGCCATCCTCGAATAGGGCGTCGAACTGGCTGCCGTCGCGCTGGAACTCGGTGCCTTCGTTGAAAATCTTGCCGAACGTGTCCTGCACGACCATGATCTTGTCGCCGATGCCGATCTTGCCGCCGAGAGCGCTCTGAATGTAGGGCGCGGCGGAAAGGTGGTCGGCATGCACATGCGTCTCGATGATCCACTCCAGCTTCAGGCCGTGCTTGCGGATGTAGTCGATGATGGCGTCGGCATGGTCATAGGTGATCCGGCCCGCCGCATAGTCGATGTCCATGACGGAATCGATCACTGCACAGGCGCTCGAGGATGGGTCATTCACCACATAGCTGATGGTATTGGTTGCCGGGTCGAAGAATGCCTCGACCTTTGGCTTGACGGACATGTTGATCGGATAGTCTGTCACGACGGTCTCCTTTCTGGTTCAGGTTTCACGGCGCAGCACGCGGGCTGCGCGCTCGCCGCTCAGGGCCATTAGGCCCTTGGCGCCAAAGATGCCGGCGATCAGCGCCGCCACGAAGGCGACGACCTCGATCCGGCCAGTTCCCAGGGCGGGGAGCGCGGCCCCCGGGCAGAACCCGGCGATGCCCCAGCCCCCGCCGAACACGGCCGAGCCGGCGAGTAGACGGGCATCGATACGCAGATTGTTGGGCAAGTGGAATTTCGCGTCGATGATCGGCGAGGACCTGCGCAAGACAATGCGATAACCAAGGAAGGCGATGATAACCGCCCCTCCCATGACGAAGATGAGGCTTGGGTCCCAGTTGCCTGCCACATCGAAAAAGTTGAGCACCTTAGCCGGGTTGGCCATGCCCGAAATCGAAATGCCCACGCCAAAGACAAGGCCGATGAGATAGGTCGTCAGAAGTCGCATGTCTCAGGCCCCCAGAACATGACGGATGACATAGACGGTCACCCCGGTGGTCAGCATGAAGGTCAGTGTTGCAGCGATGGAGCGGCGCGACAGGCGCGCCATCCCGCAAACCCCGTGTCCCGAGGTGCAGCCGGATCCGTAGGTCACGCCGATCCCGACCAGCAGGCCGCCCACCAGCAGCATCGGCATGGACACCGTTACCTCGACTGCGGGCATCTGCCCGGTCACGGCCAGCGTAGCAAGCGGCCCGCTGATCATCCCGGCCAGCAATGCAAGCCGCCAACCGGTATCTGGATGCGCAGACGGGGTCAGAACACCTGCCAGGACGCCGGTGGCTCCCATGATCCGGCCAAGGGTCAGCATCAGCAGCGCCGAGGCCAGCCCGATCAGAATGCCGCCTGAGAGGGATTGCCATGGGGTGAAAAGGGTTTCGATAATGGTTAGTTCCGGCACGTCTTGACCCCCAAGACGGCCCAGCCGTTGAGCAGAGCGGCAGCAGCGTTCTGCGCCTCGCCGACCTCAAGGCGAAGCGCGCGGTCTATGAATCTTACATTGGCAATCATTGTCGGTGATCTCCTGAGAACAGCACATGCCTATGCTCTTTCGACTTGCCGTTCAGTGACGATGTCACCAAGCGGAAGAAAAAAGACCTACAGGCTGACTGACAGGTTTGCGGATGGGGGCCGTCCGGACGCTGGAAAAATGTGTGATGTCGGATGGCGTCATTACAAATGGAGGGAACAGGCAACGCCTTAACCTGTGGATGATTGCTGTTTTGCGAGCGCTCCGATGGAAGCGACCCTGGGGGCAGATCTATCCAGCATCCAGGGCGGCGAGTCTTTCTAATCCGGCAATATCTACCAGATCGATCGTCCCGCGCGATTGCCGGATCCAGCCCCGTCGCTGAAACTCGCCCAACTGGCGCGAGACAACCTCGCGCGCGGTGCCCAGTTCGGCTGCCATCTGCTGATGCGTGGCTTTGATCTGTCGTGCGCCGCGCTCCAGATCGATCAGCTTCTGCGCAAGCCGGATATCGACGCGCTGGAAGGCGATGTCTTCGATGACCTGAAACAGATCGGTGATCCTTCTGGAATAGGCGGTGAATATGAAATTGCGAAAAGCGACCGACTGCGAGACCAGCTCATCGAAGACCGCGCGCGGGATGGCCACGGCGCGCACATCGGTTTCGGCGATGCCCTGGGCGGAATAGTCTTCGTGGGCCAACAGGCAGGCAGTAGTCAGCACGCAGCTTTGTCCAGCCTCGACTCGATACAGGACTATCTCGCGGCCACCTTCGGAGACCTGCTGCACCCGCACTCTGCCTTCCAGCAGCAGAAGCAGGTTCTCTGGTGACTTGCCGGGGCCGAAGACCACAGTACCTTTCGGGACCGCTATCACGGCGCTCTTTCGGGTCAGCGCGTCGCGTACGGCTGGCTCGAGACGGGACAAGCCCGGAAATTGCGTGATCCAGTCAGGCAAAAGGATCGCTCCTACATTCTAGGGCCCGGGTCCAGTCTACCCTGTTTAGTGACAGATACGTATGAGGAATATCGGCTCTCGGGTAGGCGCGGGCCATCGTCGGCGACTGCGACTGTATCTTTGGGCAGCATCATTTGCGGTTCTCCTGGTTGGGCGAATTGCGTACTTGGAAACGGGAAAGTGCGCTCAGGGGGAGCAGTCAGGCCACGCGGCTTTGGACGAAACTACAGGATAGGGTGGTGTCGGATATCGGGCTCGCCCGGAGTTGGCCGTTCACTCAGACAGCCGTCCCGATCAGCGCGCCAATGCCAGCAGTCAACGCCATCGCAAAGGCGCCCCAGAAGGAAACCCGCAGCATTGCTTTCATGACATTGGCTCCGCCTGCCTTCGCGCCGATTGCTCCCAGAAACGCAAGGAACAGCAATGAAGCAGCCGACACGACCCAGACCAGCGAAGCGGTGGGCGCCACAAGCACCATCGCTAGCGGCATCGCAGCTCCGACGGCAAATGTAGCTGCTGACGTAAAGGCTGCCTGGATCGGCCGCGCCGTCGTCATCTCCGAAATCCCGAGCTCGTCATGTGCGTGGGTGGCAAGAGCGTCTTTTGCCATCAGCTGGTCGGCGACTTGATGTGCAAGGTCAGTCGTCAAGCCGCGCTTGACGTAAATCTGCGCCAATTCCTCTCTTTCGAACTCGGGTTGCGTTTCCAGTTCCATCCGCTCGCGGTCGAGATCAGCATGCTCGGTGTCCGACTGCGAACTCACCGATACGTACTCGCCCGCCGCCATGGACATGGCACCTGCTACAAGCCCGGCCACGCCCGCGACAAGAACTTCCGACGTTCCAGCAGCAGCGGAGGCGACTCCGACGATGAGGCTGGCTGTGGAGACTATACCGTCGTTGGCTCCGAGTACTGCAGCTCGAAGCCAGCCGATCCGCGAAACGAGATGGTTCTCCTTATGCAGCCTGCTCATGCCTGCCTCTGGATGATGCCGTTCAGCGCGGTGGCTGCAGCGATCGTGTTTGAGATGGTGCCGTATTTGCGGACATTCCTGTGCAGCAATTCCAAACGCTGGTCCGTCTCGTCCGTGTCAACCGTCAGTACGTAGTCGATTGAGACTATTTTCGGGGGGCTATCCTGCCGCACGGCATGAACATCGACATGGGCACCTTTGAAGTCGAAGTGCAGCATCGGAGCAATGCGCTCGAGCCCCTTGATCATGCATGCCGCGACTGATGCGAGTAGCAGTTCCGCGGGATTGAAAGCATCAAGTCGACCATCAGGATCGGTACCAAGACTGATCTGTGCGGTCTTGGTCGTGGCAAGGGCGCCGTGGACATCCACCCGACGGGCTTCGACGTTGTACTCGAGCATGATGCGACCTCTCCTTTGGAGCGCGCTATGGACGACGCGCGAGAACGATTAATCCTAGCGCGTCAGAATTGCAGGAGAATTGATCTGGATCAGGTGGCAAAGGCAGAAGCGGCAAGCTTGATTCTACTTCAATGAATTATTTGCCAGAGATAGTGTCGAGTCCTCGCCGATACATGTCCGCGTTTTGGTACTCCAACTCCTCAGGCAGTGCAGGATCCCAGGAGCAGGAAGGCGACCATGGGGAGCCCACAGGCCAGATCGTTTGAGGCCAGGTCCGTCCGCCGTAGAGGGCGGCCCCGCCCAGGAAACCTCCCAGGGCAACAGCACGTTCTTTAGGCGGTCTGCATTCGAATGCTCCATCCCTCTGCGTGGCTCGCCCCGTCCTGTGCGGCCGCCGACGCCTGGGCCACCGCCTTGATGGTGCTCGGCCCCGGCGAGGGCGGGGTTCTGGCGCGGAAAGTCGGGATCGACGCCCTTTTCCTGCTTCGAGGCGAAGCAGATAGCATCCGTGCGTGCAGCGTCGGGCGAATATTCGCGGACGAACCGGCAATCGGACAACCGTGACTGAGGCAGGGGCATCGAGAAGTGGTGTGCCTCTACGCGGGTCCATGGTGTGCGAGAGCCGCCGTCCCTGCACCTCAACCCAGTGGCGGTAGTCGCCTGAGGTCGCCACGGCGCTGTCCTGCAGGGACAGGACCGAATGCGGTGCTCGCCGGTCCGGATCGGGCAGTTCCACGGCGACCGTCCAGGTCTCGCCGTCCGGCCTCCGTCCCATGGCCCGCATTTCGCCGTCTATGCCGGCCAGTGCATCACGGACTCCGAGGGTGGCTAGCGTTTTCGGCCAGCCGGTCCACCGCGAAGCCCTTGGCGATGCCGTTGAGGTCGAGCGCAATGGGTACAAGCTTCCGTACCTCCCCGTCGCCCAGCTCGATCGCTTCATGCGCGGGAATGCGGCGCGCCGTCAGGGCCGTGCGGATCAGGTCGGCGGCGGCGGCCGGGCCGAATCCCCAGGCTGTTACCGCATCGCCCACCCCGATGTCGAAAGCAGCGTCGGATACCTTGCCAACTGCCAGCGCCAGCCGCACGATCGCCCACCGCTTGGGCAGCGCGCTTACTCTTAGGTCACCGCGCCAAGACAGCCAGAGCCGGTTCGAAGCAAGTGTCCGGCTTGCGAGCGCAGTCACGCCCGAGACAAGGATCTGAGCTGAAGTTCAATCTGGCCCCATCACGTCGAAAGTGCCGAAAATCCCGCATCCTAACGGCAAGGCAGTTGCCCTTGTGGTCGAAGACAGCTTGAGCATCGGGCCTTGGCCATTCAGTGCGCCATGAATACGGGCTTTGAAAGGTCATTAAGTATCGACTTGGTAACGCCGCCGAACAACTTTTCGCGCAGGCGCGAATGGCCGTAGGCACCCATCACAACCAGGTCTGCCGACATATCCGCGGCATGTCGCTTCAGCACCTCAGCAACGCTCCGGCCCGAACTTGGAAGCCGCTCGACCATGACTTTCGCGCCATGACGGGCAAGATAGGTCGCGACGTCGGCGCCGGGTTCGGCACCTTGGTGGCTTTCTCCTTCGACAGGATCGACAAGAACCAGGCGCACATCATCAGCGGCCGTCAGCATGTGGATTGCCTCACGAACGGCGCGGGAGGCTTCGATGCGCGAATCCCAGGCAATCATCACCTTCCTTGGTTGCAGGCTTGGCCTCGATCCTTCAGGAACCAGCAGCATTGGTTTGCCCGACGAAAAAAGGGCGCCTTCAATGGTCTTGTCTTTGAGGGTGCCGTCCGACAATAGTTCCGGTCCAATGAGGGTCAGGTCGGCGTAGCGGGCCCGCCGACCGATGATTTCATCGGCCCAGCCGATTTCGGCATAGGCGTTGGTAACGTCGGCGGATATCGCGGAGCTGGCCAGCAGGTGCGAAACTGCGCCGGTCCGTTTTCCGAGCTGTTCGAGGTCGGCGCGACGTTCTTCCATCCAGGCATCGGAGATCGGAGCCGCGTAGTCGCCAATCGGTGGCGGGGCGGCGAGTGCCACCGCAAGCACAGATAGGTGAGCGCCGACTTCTTCACACAGGCTGGTCGCCAGCTTGATGTCGTTGTCGCCGCGATGCGTACCGGTGACCGTTAGAATTGTCTTGAAGGGCATAGCGTGGTTCCTCTCGCCTGATGGGACACTTGAGCAGCAATCGATATCGCCAACGGCGGGGACATTCCTTGCGCTGCGTCAAATCGTGGAGGGCATCTGACGACAGGTTTGACAGGGATCAAAGATTGGCCTGGTCGATCAGTTAGGCTTTGTCCCTATTCGCGGGGGAGCCGAAATGAATTGTTTGATCGCAACCTCTATCTTTCTGGCAACAAGCTCATGGCCAATCGCCGCCCAAGAGATGGGCTACGGCGAAAGTGAGTTCATCAATTCATGCGCGCTCTGTCATGGCGTGCGCGGGAAGGGTGATGGACCTCTGGCTACGGAGCTGCAGACGGCCCCTTCCGACTTGTCTCTGCTCTCGGAGCGAAACGGCGATGAGTTTCCCTTTCAACTGGTGATGGCGATAATTGACGGTCGCCACATCGTGCCAGGGCATGGCGAGCGCGAAATGCCGGTCTGGGGACGCGAATTCCTGGAAAGCGACCAACGCACCTATGGTGCGACGGGCGGAGAAGCTGTGACCCAGGAGAGAGTTCACCAGCTCGCAGAGTACATACAGACGCTGCAGAGATAGGGGCGGCCTTGCAGGGCGACGCTCGATAGCACTCGACCGACGGGAAATTGCGATGCTCACCGAAGACCAGACAGCCGCAGTCGCCTTCTTATTGAATGCGGCGACGCATCGTGACGCCAACAAAGTGGAACTGATTGAGACGCATATTTCCCGCGTCTTTCTTGTTGGAGAGCGCGCCTTCAAGATGAAGCGAGCGGTCAAGCTACCCTATGCGGATTTTTCGACGGCAGACCTTCGGCTGGCTGTCTGCAAGCTGGAGGTCGAGCGTAATTCAATGACTGCGCCGGGCCTCTATCTAGCTACGCGGCGCTTGACGCGTACGCATAACGGCCAGCTGGAGTTCGATGGACTTGGCGAACTCGTCGACGCAGTGGTCGAGATGCGTCGCTTCGATCAATCGGCCTTGCTGGATCGAATGGCTTTGGCCGGCGAACTGACGCCAAAACTCATGACGGACGTCGCTCGAACGATCATACGGTTTCACCGTGGCGCCCCTGTTTCTCATTCCGGCACCGGTACGGCGAACCTGGGACACGTGCTCGACATCAACCGTGCTGGGTTTGCAACGAGCAGCGTCTTTACCGATGTCGAAGTTGAAGCGTTCGACGGGCTGTTCCGGAGTGCGTTGGTACGCCATGAGGGCCTGCTAGATAGCCGCGGACGCCACGGCAAGATACGGCGCTGCCACGGGGACCTCCACTTGCGAAACATCTGCCTGTTTCAAGGCGAGCCGCGGCTTTTCGACTGCATTGAATTTAATGACCAGATCGCAACGGTAGACGTGCTCTACGACCTCGCATTCCTGCTGATGGACCTCTGGCATCGTGGTTTGCCAGAGTTCGCCAACCTGGTTGTGAACCGCTATCTCGATGAGGCGGACGATGAAGACGGCTTCATCCTTTTGCCCATGCTGATGGCGATCCGCGCTGCGGTCCGTTCGCATGTTACCGCGACGCTCGCAGACGAGGGCGGTGACAACAAGGTGAAGCTGGTTGCCGAAGCGAAATCATATTTCGAACTTGCCCGACAGTTGCTTATCGACTGTCCGCCGAGGCTTGTCGCTTTTGGAGGCTTGAGCGGTTCCGGCAAGACCACAGTTGCTGAAGCTGTCGCCGCGCATATCGGGGCGCCTCCAGGGGCACGGATAGTCGAAAGCGATCGCGTAAGGAAAAGTCTTCACGGCGTGTCGGCCGAAACCCGACTGCCGGCGAGGGCATACCTGCCGGAGGTATCAGAACGCGTCTATGCCGAGATGGCCTGGCGTGCCGGGTTGATCCTTTCCCAGGGCGGTTCGGTGGTTGCCGATGCCGTTTTTGATCGCCGGTCGGACAGGCAAAGGATCGAGCGTAGTGCCAGCGAAAGGCATTTACCCTTCGTCGGCTTCTGGCTTGAGGCTGACCCGACTTTGCTTTGGCAGCGGGTGAGCGAACGAAAGGGAGGGCCATCGGACGCGACCATTGATGTATTGTCACGGCAGTTGCGACGCCATGACGATGATGTCAGTTGGGTGAAACTTGATGCTGCCCGTGTTCCTGCCCGGATCGCTGCAGATGTTTTGGCTTTCAGCCCGCACCAACCGGGGTAGCTGCAAGCACTTGAGGCGACTTCAGCATGAGTGTCGCGACACAGAGGCCGTAGTCCTCTGCGACGTGTTTAATGGCAAACCCGAATTCCCTGCACATGGCCAGCATTTTCCGGTTCTCGCTGAGGACAATGCCTTCGATCTTGGCGATACCATCGGCACGTGCGTAGTCGATGATCTGGCGTAGCAGTTCCCAGCCGAGGCCCTTACCCTGTAAATCTGTCCGGACGAGCAGCGCATATTCGGCCACGGCGTGGTCAGGGTCGCATGAGAGGCGACTGATGCCCGCGAGCTTGCCACTGGCGGCCTCGATCGCAACGAATGCCATTTCTCGTTCGTAGTCGAGTTGTGTCAGCCGTTTCAGCATCTGGTCGGGAAAGTTCTTGCGCGGCCCGAGAAATCGGAACCTGAGGTCTTCCTGCGAGACTTGAGCGAGGAACGGTGGATAGAGACTGAAGTCAGTCGGTTTGATGGGTCTGATGGAATATTCCATCCCATTGAAGTCAACACTCCGCTCCCACTTTGCCGGGTAGGGACGAATGACGAGATCGGCGTTGGGGCTCGGTTCTTCGACCTTCGCCGGATCGATTTGGATGCGGGCGTCCAAGGCCATCGCCCCGTCCGCGTCGACCAGGACAGGGTTGATGTCCAATGATGTGATGCAGCGAAAATCGACGACCAGTTGCGAGATGCTATTCAACGCCGTCAACAGTGCGGCGCGGTTGGCTGGCTCGCGATTGCGGAAGCCGGCCAGCAGGCGGCCGGCACGCGTACTGTCGATCATATCTCCAGCCAGAACATCATCCAGAGGCGGTAGCGCCATCGCGGTGTCGTTCAACACTTCAACCGCAACCCCTCCCGTGCCGAACAGCATGACGGGCCCGAATATCGGGTCGCGGTTCATGCCCAAGATCAGTTCATGGGCCTGCTTTCTTATGATCATAGGCTGCACTGAATAGCCGTCCACCGAGGCACCCGGCATGGCCTTACGGACACGCTGGTAAATGGCCTCAGCGGCATTTTCGGCCGCAGCAGAAGACCTGATATCAAGCACAACGCCGCCGATATCCGACTTGTGCGAAATGTCCTTGGACAGAAGCTTCACAACAACCTTTTCTGCGGTCAAGAGCATGGTGGCCGCTGCCTGACCAACTTCGGACGGTGAGTTGGCTACCACTGTCTTTGGCGTCGGTATCCTGTAGGCCGCGATCACTGTCTTGGCCTCGGGTTCGGTCAGCATGGACCGCCCTTCCTTGGCAACTTGACGGAACACCGAACGCGCAAGATCTCGATCCGCGTTGAAAGCGTCGTCGTAAGTTGAGGGCACTCGCATGAGCGCGGTTTGGGCCCGGGACCAGTCGCCGAGATAACAAACTGCTCGTGCTGCCTCAGCTGTCGTCTCGAAACTGGCGATGCCTGCGTTCTGCAGTATGTCTCGTCCGGCTTTTGCGGTGTTTTCGCCAAGCCAGCACGTGAGCATCGGTTTGCCATTTATCTTGCCGTCATGCGCAATGGAGGCGACGGCTGCGGCAGCTTCGGTCGCCGACGCGAGTCCCGTGGGACAGTTCAGAACCATCAGGGCGTCCGTGCCGGCATCGTCCGCCACGGCCTGGATGGCCTCGGTGTATCGACTTGGAGGCGCGTCGCCGATGATGTCGACCGGATTTGCCCGCGACCACGTTGAAGGCAGACAAACATTCAGCCTGTCGAAAGTCGCAGACGACAGTTCGGCCAGGTCGCACCCCCGATCCAAAAGTTCGTCGAGCGCGAGCACTCCAGCGCCGCCGCCGTTCGTCACGATGCCTACGCGGCTTTGCTGCAGTGGGGCAAAGTGGGCCATGGTCTCGGCTGCATCGAAGAGTTCCAGCAGGCCTTTGACACGGAGCACCCCGGCGCGCCTGAAAGCTGCGCTGACCGCGCGATCACCCCCAGCAAGCGCGCCTGTATGCGTAGCGGCAGCCTTGGCGGCCTGTTCATGCCGTCCAGATTTTATGGCGATCACGGGTTTGAGGCGCGCTGCGGCGCGCGCGGCCGCCATGAACTTTCGCGGGTTCGGGATCGTCTCGAGATACATGAGGATGGCGTGCGTAGCAGGGTCGCCAGCAAGCATGTCGAGATAATCTCCGACGTCGACGTCGGCCATTTCCCCCAAGGAGACTACGTGTGAAAAGCCGACATTGTTTTCCAGCGCCCAATCCACCAACGCGGTCACGACGGCCCCGGACTGTGAAAGCAGCGCAATCCCGCCAGATCGTGCCGGCTTGTGTGCGAAGCTGGCATTGAGCTTGAGCGACGGGATCATCAACCCGAGCGTGTTCGGTCCAATTATCCGGAAAAGATTTGGCTTGGCTGCATCGAGCATGGCTTGCTTGAGCCCGTTTTCAGCGGTGAGACCCGCTGTAATCACGACTGCCGCCTTGCCCCCCTTGTTGCCGAGTTCGCGAATGATGGCTGGAACGGTGGCTGGGGGGGTGACGATGACACTGAGGTCCGGAATGCCCGGAAGGTCTTGTGCTTGGCGGTAACAAGGCCTGCCGACGATTTCCCGATATTTTGGATTGACTGGCCATATCTCCCCTTCAAAGCCGCCTTGGGCGATGTTTTCGATGACAACGCGCCCGACAGATCCCTGTCGTGTCGAAGCACCAAAGACAGCCACTGATTTGGGGTGTACTGCGAATTCAAGATTCCGGATGGTCAAGTCGCCTGTCCTCCTGTTGTCACCGTAGGCCCAGGCGTGCGGAGATGCTTTGCTTCAAATCAACCCCTGCGGTTCGCTCGATGAGATTGACCTGCGTCAAGGCTACTGAGTTGCCGATGTGGTCGACTGAGCTAACAACGGGAGGAACTTGTGATGAAGCACTTGATCAGATTGTCACTGGGCGCCGCGATCGCAACTGCTGCGATGGCTGGTGGCACGTTCGCGCAGATGCACGGCCCCTTGATGTTCCAAGGGCACGAGATGATGTCGGCCGACGACATGACCAAGATGATTGACAGGATGCACAATGCGAAGACCGAAGCGGAATGTGGCGCGATCCGCGCCGAGCATCAGCAGCTGATGCAGAAACGGGCAGAGGAAATGGGGATCAAGCTCCCGAAGGAACACAAATGGGAAAACATGCCGCTCGGATGTGGTCCTGGCATGATGGGCGGCAGCGAGGTCCCCGGTACCCAAAACAATGATTCAACGGCGAAGTGAGCCTGTCGCATTCGCATTTCGTCGCCGTGGAGGGCGGCCAGAGCCGGAGGAACGCCGTGTACGAACCGCTGCTCCGGAAATCGTTGCTTGCAATTGCTGTCGCCGGCTTGGCGGCTGGGCTTGCCGGCGTGTTGGGAGTCCAGCTTCCGCTTCCATCTGAAAGTGTATGGGCGCTGGCCACCTTGCCGGTAATCGCGGCGCTAGCAGTGTCCATCTTCCGCGATGTATTTGCTGGTCGCCTTGGCGTTGACGCGATCGCATTGCTTTCGATGACAGCGGCACTGTTGTTCGACGAAGCCTTGGCCGCTGTTGTCGTGGCGATCATGTATACGGGCGGCAACGTGCTCGAGGACTATGCACGGGGGCGCGCCGAGCGTGATCTGAAGGCGCTGACTGATAGGTCACCCCGGATTGCGCATCGCAGGTCCGGGGAACGTTTTGAGAGCATTCCGGTCGAACAGGTCTCAGTCGACGACGAGCTCATGGTACGAGCTGGTGAGGTGCTGCCCGTCGATGGTGTGCTGCTCGACGACGCCAGAATTGACGAGTCTGCGATAACCGGTGAGCCGTTCCCAATGGTCTGCAAGCGCGGCGATGCGTTGCGCAGCGGGACAGTAAATGCAGGTGAGATGTTTCACATGCGTGCGTCCGCGCTGGCAGGCCAAAGTACCTATGCCGGCATCGTAAGAATGGTCGAGGCGGCTCAGACAGCCAGGGCTCCGTTCATTCGCATGGCGGATCGTTTTGCATTGATCTTGCTACCGCTGACACTGATGGTGGCGGCCCTTGCCTGGTACGCCTCGAGCGATCCCATCCGGGCACTTGCGGTTCTTGTGGTTGCGACACCTTGTCCGCTCATCCTGGCTGCACCGATCGCATTTATTGCCGGGGTATCACGTGCGGCTCGGCACGGCATTTTGATGAAAGGAAGCACCGCCCTGGAGGCTCTCGCCAAAGCCCGGACGGCAGTTTTCGACAAGACTGGCACGCTGACATACGGCGGAGCTCAACTCGTGGAGATGGAAGTCGCACCGGGACGTGACAGCGACGAGCTTTTCGGGTTGTTGGCCTCTTTGGAACAGGCCTCCCATCACGTCCTGGCCGATGCAATCGTTGCTCTCGCCAAAAACAAGGGCCTCAACCTGTTTCGGCCTGAACGGGTTGTCGAGTATCGCGGATCGGGCCTCAAGGGGATTGTGTGTGGTGTGAGTGTATCCGCAGGCTCTCAATCGCTCATCCTTGCCGGCCGTGACTTGCCTGCATGGGCTGAAAGGATCGTCGCCCGCTACAAAGGCCAGCCAGCGTTGGCCGTCTATGTCGCAGTCGACGAGCGGCTGGTTGCCATCCTTGTCCTGGGAGATGGGCTGCGTGCCGACGCGGTCGACGCCTTGTCACGGCTCAGGCGCGCGGGGATCACCCGCAGCCTGATGCTTACGGGGGATGATGCCGAGACCGCCAATCGGATCGGTGGGACACTCGGTTTTGACCGGATCGTTGCGGATGCGTCGCCGGCCGACAAGGTTGGGCTTATCAAAGCAGAAGCCCTTGCGGCGCCGACAATGATGGTTGGCGATGGCATCAATGATGCCCCGGCGTTGGCCACCGCGACGGTGGGTATTGCGATGGGCGCCCGAGGTGCCACTGCTTCATCCGAAGCCGCTGACGTCATTGTGTTGACCGATCACTTGGGGCCTGTCGCTGATGCTGTTGCAATTGCACATCGGACAACGACCATCGCAAAGCAGAGCATAGTTGTGGGGCTGGCACTATCTGGCGCGGCGATGATCGCGGCAGCATTCGGCTTGATCACACCTGTCGCAGGCGCTCTTCTGCAAGAGGGAATTGATGTGGCAGTAATCCTGAATGCGCTGCGCGCCCTTGGTGGCGACCAAATTCTAAAGGCGAGGTACGGGTAGATTTGCAGGCGGAGCCGGTCGGAATGTGCCCGGTCCAGTGACCAAGCCGTTGACAAGACGATGGCCCAATGGCCACTCAAGCGCTTGTCCGTTTCAGTGTACTGAGGAGCGCATAGATGATGGACGAGATCATTGCCCGTCTCGGCCTTGCGCTCGCTATCGGCCTTCTGGTTGGCCTTGAACGAGGTTGGCAGGAAAGAAACGCACCAGATCGAAGCCGGACCGCGGGCATTCGCACTTTCGGAATCTCGGGACTGTTGGGCGGTGTCATCGCAGCCCTAGCCCAGGCATTCAACACGCCATCAGTGCTTGTTGCAGGTTTCCTCGGGTTTACTGTGGTCCTTGCTTGGTACAAGGCGCGCGAGGCAGTTCACGATGAAGATTTCAGCGTCACGGGAGTAGTTGCTGGGCTGGCAGTTTTTGCACTCGGGGCGCTGGCGGTGGCTGGTGACTATCGTGCCGCGGCAGCGGGCGGCGCCGCATTGGCAGCGGTGCTGGCCAGTCGCGAATTGCTGCATGGTCTTCTGCGGCGGCTGACTTGGGTGGAACTCCGTTCGGCTCTTATCCTTGCGGTCATGACGACGGTCGTTCTGCCCCTATTGCCGGATAGGACAGTTGATCCTTGGGGTGGGTTCAATCCGCGCGAGGTCTGGATCTTCACTGTCTTGATCGCTGCGATCTCATACGCGGGTTATGTCGCGGTGCGCGTGTTCGGTCCGACGCGGGGACTGTTGGTAAGTGCAGTGACTGGAGCGGTTGTTTCGTCCACCGCTGTCACTGTCGCGCTGGCGCGTTCGGCCACCGCTGTCAGCGGTGTGTCGTCGCTTGCAGGAGCAGCTTGCCTTGCGGCCCTGGTTTCGATCGTTCGCGTGATGGTTATCGTGCTTATGTTGGAGCCAGCTGTTGCAGTAGGTGCGGCACCAGTGGCGCTCACTGCAGCTTCGGTTTTCGCGGTTGGCGGGCTGTTCCTTCTGTCGCGAGTTGGCGACCGTAAGGTCGCCGAAGCCCCCATGCGCAATCCCTTCGAACTTGGTCCTTTGCTTGTATTTGCCGCCTTTTTCGCTGTTGCCTCGGTGGCAAGTGCCTTGCTCGCCGGCTTCGTCGGCAGCACTGGTGTGCTCGCGGTCTCGGTCGTTTCAGCGCTTTTCGATGTCGATATCGCGGTCCTGAGTGCGCTTCGCCTGGCTAAGGACGTTGCTTCCACCCAGGTCGCCACGCTGGCGGTACTGCTCGCACTTGCAGTGAACGCGATTGGGCGTCTCGGATTGGCGATGATTTCCGGCCCGTTTCGGTTTTCGGCGCCCCTGCTTGTAGTGACCGCCATCGCGTTCGTATTCGGTATCGCCAGCCTGAAGTTGGGGGCTGCGTTCTAGCAGGATTGCAACAGTCGATTTGACGCCGATCAAGGCCATTTGCATGCCATAGGCTATTTCAGGGCAAAGAAAGGACTTTGCCATGACGTCTTTGAAAGATCTCACGCCCAATTTTCGCAACGTTCGGCTGCTGCTCGCACGCGAAAAGGGTCATCCCGGTGGAGAACAGGACGTCGGCTACGACCTGCTGATCCCTCTGGATGGTGAAAGCCGGATCGATGCTGCCGACTGGAAGAAACACCAAACGGTCTGCCGCGTCAGAAAATTCAGCGCAGATATGGAGGACCGCATCGGATTGCTCAGGCGCAAGCCGGGGGGACAATGGTTTTTTGACTTTTCCGAAGGCGACAAGGATGACGAGATCGGATTTCGCCTGGGAGAGGAACGGTTCGCTGTTGGCGAATATGTCTCTGTCGGCCCCAAGGGGGCAATGCACACCTATCAGATCGCGAGGGTGGAGCGACCCTGAGTGCAAGAGCCAAGCGTCCCTGAGGTCAAACCCGCACCGTAGGGGATGGAAGATGCCTGCGCAGCCGGGGTGAGGTGACGGCAGGATGAATCCACAAGTTGAGGCATTTTGGTCTAGGCCATTGGCGGAGGTCATGGCCGCGCTGGATACACAGCCCAATGGCTTGAGTTCGGCACAGGCGAGCCGACGCCGCAAGATTTATGGCCCGAATGCTATCGAAGGGCGTTCGGCGGGCGAGGCGGCACGATTACTGCTGCGGCAACTCCGAAGCCCCTTGGTACTCATACTCATGTTCGCAGCGACAATCTCCTTTGTGATGGGAGAGAGGCAGGAAGCACTCATCATCTGCTTGATCCTATTGGCGAGCTGCGGCCTGGGATTTACGCAGGAGTATGGGGCGTCAAAGGCTGTCGCGGCGCTAAAGCGCCAACTCCTGCGCAAAGTCATGATGTTGCGCGATGGGATCGAGACCGAAGTTGCCGTTGATGAAGTCGTCCCTGGCGACATTCTGAAGCTTTCTGCCGGGGATCTCGTTGCTGCGGACGGGCTCATTGTCGAGGCGCGCGATTTCAATGTCAGCGAGGCAGTTCTCACCGGCGAATCCTTTCCGGTCGTGAAATCGCCGGGTGTTGTGGCGGCGGATAGCCCAATCGGTGGGCGGACGAACTCAGTTTTCACCGGGACTTCCGTTCGAAGTGGCACAGCAATTGTCCTTGCCGTGGCGACGGGGCGGGGGACTGAATTCGCTGGCATTGCCGATGCTGTCGAAAAACAGATTGATGAAAGCGGGTTCGCCAAGGGGATACGACGTTTTGGCTACCTGATGACCGAGGTGATGCTGGCGATCGTTATCGTGGTCTTCGTCGTCAACCTTTTACTCGACAGGCCGCTTACAGAATCCCTGCTGTTTTCGCTTGCGCTCGCTGTAGGCCTCACCCCTGAATTATTGCCGGCCATCATCAGCGTGACGCTCGCTCGCGGAGCGGCAGCCATGGCGAAAAGCGGGGTCATCGTGCGTCGGCTGGAGGCGATAGAGAACCTTGGCAGCATGGACGTGCTGTGTACCGACAAGACGGGCACACTCACCGAAGGCGCTATTAAGCTTGATCGGTGGACGGATGCAAAAGGACGCCCGTCCGAACAGGTACTTGCTTGGGCTGGGTTGAACGCCTCGCTCCAAACCGGGATCAAGAATCCTCTCGACGAAGCGATCGTGGCGGCCATTCCAGAACGGCAGCTTCAAGACGGCGAGTGGTTGAAGGTTGATGAACTGCCCTACGATTTCATCCGCAAGCGACTGTCGGTCGTCGTCCGTGTTGCAGATAACAAAGCGCTGATGATCTGCAAGGGTGCGGTCAGGACAGTGTTGGACGTAAGCGCCTCAGTCATCGATGGCAAAAGAACTCTTCCCCTCAGTGCTGAGCGCAAGCGCAAAATTGATCAGACTGTCCAACGATGGAGCGAACAGGGCTTCCGCGTGCTTGCTCTGGCGCTCCGCGAAGTCGAACCCGGCGATAAGGTTACCCGCGATGATGAAACCGGGTTAACGCTTGCAGGCTTCTTGTTGTTTTTCGACCCGCCCAAAGAGGGCGTGGCAGGCACGTTGAGAGACCTCGCCAAGCGCGGCGTGTCGGTCAAGATGATCTCGGGCGACGACAGGCATGTCGCAAAGCATCTTGCCAAGGCAATCGGTCTATCAGCCGACGCCGTCATGACGGGAAGCGAATTGATGCATTTGACGAAGGACGCCTTGTTCGCGCGCGTTACTGAAATCGACATCTTCGCCGAGATTGACCCCAACCAGAAGGAACACATCGTCGAGGCCCTGAAACGGCGTGGAAAGATAGTCGGCTACCTCGGAGACGGCATCAACGATGCGCCGGCGCTGCACCAGGCAGATGTCGGCATTTCAGTAGAGCACGCCGTCGATGTGGCGCGCGAGGCGGCTGATATCATCTTGCTCAAGCGAGACCTGGGCGTTCTCATGTTGGGGATCGACGATGGTCGAAAGACTTTTGCTAATACCATGAAATATATCGCAATTACGACGAGCGCGAATTTTGGCAATATGACCAGCATGGCAATTGCCTCGCTTTTCCTTCCCTTTCTGCCACTTCTGGCCAAACAAATTCTGCTTAACAATTTCCTGTCCGACCTCCCGGCGCTGGCAATCGCGACCGACCATGTCGATATCGAGGAGACGCGGCGCCCGCGGAGATGGGACATTGGCTTCATCCGCCGATTCATGGTTCGCTTTGGCTTGGCCAGCTCGTTTTTCGATGCGGTCACTTTTGCGTTTCTCTTGTTTGTCGTCGACGCCTCACCGTCGGCCTTTCAGACGGGATGGTTCACGGAATCACTGCTTACTGAACTGGCCATTGTGTTGGTGATCCGAACGCACAAGCCTGCCTGGAGAAGCCGCCCAAGCCGCACGCTGACGATGCTTACCATCGCTGTCGGAGTGGTGGCTGTCGCGTTGCCCTACTTGCCAATTGCAGCTTGGTTCGGCTTCGAACCGCTGCCGTTGCCAGTGCTCGGCGGTCTGCTCTGCATTACCGCTGCCTATGCGGTCACCTCCGAATGGCTGAAGATGCGCTTCTTTGCCGCCTCCGATCGCCCCAACACCGATCATCGTTGGCCGACCAGGCGGGCACCCCTTGGCCGCAGCAGCGTGCGATCGGCGCGTATGTCCAACGATATGTGAGCCCCGTGTCGCGCCGTATCCTCATTATCACAGGTCATCCGGACCCTGCTCCGGATCGGTTCTGCCGCGCGCTGGCGGCAGCCTATGCTGCCGGTGCAGAGCGCGCGGGGCATCAAGTCCGAAAGATCGATCTCGCCACCATGGATTTCCCGCTATTGCGGAGCGCCGATGAATTCGAACATGGACCTGTTCCAGCAATGCTGAGGGAGGCCGTCGAGGCGATAGTCTGGTCCGAACACTTGGTATTCGTGTTCCCGCTGTGGCTCGGTACAATGCCCGCGCTGCTCAAGGGGTTTCTCGAACAAGTCATGCGACCAGGAGTGGCATTCGACTATCCGGACAAGGAGGGATCGCTGACCAAGTCCCTGCTACGTGGCCGCTCGGCCCGGATCGTGGTGACGATGGGCATGCCCGCCATGTTTTATCGGCTTTGGTTTCTCAACCACGGAATCGCGAGCATGCGTCGGGGCATCCTTAATTTCGTCGGGATCAAACCCGTTCGCGAGACGCTTTTTGGCCCGGTCGGCGGGCACAATCCTTCGCGGCGGTCAAAGTGGATACGCCAGATGGAAAGGCTGGGCGAGCGAGCTCTTTGACCTGCAGTCAAGGCACTAGGACGGCTGCTCCACTGATCCGCCCCGCTCGCAGATCGTCCAGGGCATCGTTGGCCCGATGTAAGGGGTAAACCGTAGCCTGAGTTTGAACGTTTCGCTTTCGTGGCAATTGAAAAAAATTCATTGCCGTCACTGCGGGGCGCCCTGCCAAGCTGGCTATCCGCGGCCAGTTGCTATGGCCCTTCGACGCGCTGCGATGTAACATCAAGCGCAACGTGTGACCACCCGATCACGAATTGGACCCCAGCCATGGCAGCGTTGAGACCAGGTCGTGGTTGAAGCCGCAAGCTTGAAGCCACTGCGCCGCTACGTTTTCCCGCTCCGTTACCATGGGAAGGCGTCCTATCTTCTTGCCGTGGCAGTGGTCGGCGCCGCCCTGCTCCTTCGTTTGGGGCTACAGGGTGCCCTTGCAGATCGCGCGATCTTTACGTTGTTCGTTCCGGCGATCCTCGCCGCCTCCATAGCCGGCGGTATCGGGCCTGGGCTTCTGGCCGTCGTCATGTCGTTGTCTGCAGTTTTCTACATTGGCGGCCTTCAGCTTACGGGCGATACCGATGTTCTCGTTTTCGTCGTGTTTGCGCTGGTCGGGCTGGCGATTGTGGGGATGGGCGACCTCCTGCATCGCGCCTGGAGTGCCGTTGAGGAGACAAAACGCACGCTCGATGAGCGCGAAGCCCACTTGAGATCAATCTTGGACACAGTGCTCGATGCAACCATCGTCATTGAGAAGGACGGCACAATAGTTTCCTTCAACGCGGCAGCCATCCGGCAATTCGGCTATCAGGAGGAAGAAGTCAGGGGGCAAAACGTGCGCATGCTCATGCCAGAACCTTATAGAGGCGGTCATGATGGCTACATCCAGCGCTATCTGACCACTGGCGAGAAACGCATCATCGGTATCGACCGTGTTGTCGTTGGCCGCCGCAAGGACGGTTCGACGTTTCCTATGAAACTTGCTGTCGGCGAGATGAAGTCTGGTAACAAGACATATTTTACCGGGTTTGTCCGCGATTTGACCGAGCGTGAGGAGTCTGCGACGCGATTGCAGGAAATCCAGGACGAATTGGCCAGGCTCTCCCGGCTCAACGAGCTTGGGGAGATGGCTTCGACACTTGCGCATGAACTCAATCAACCTTTGTCGGTGATTGCAAACTACGCCCAAGGATCCATACGCATGCTGCGCGAAAGTCCGCAGAAGGCAGCATCCTACTTGCCAGAAGCTCTCGAGGAGATCTCGACGCAATCGCTTCGGGCGGGCGAGATCATCCGTCATCTCCGCGAATTCGTGATGCGCGGCGAGACAGAAAAGGCCCCCCAGGATATCCGAAAGCTTGTCGAGGAAGCTGGAGCGCTAGCCCTTATGGGATCGAGAGAACGCGGTGTTCGGTCTGTTTTCGACTTTGCGCCGGGCGCGGGTATGGTGATAGTCGATGCGGTCCAGATTCAACAGGTTCTTACAAATCTCATGCGCAACGCCATGGAGGCAATGCGCGACAGCGAGGTACGTCTTCTCTCCGTGCGAACATTTCTTGGAGAGCCAGGTGAAGTCGCTGTTGAGGTGTCCGACACAGGGCCAGGAATTCCCGATGAAGTCGCAGCGCGTCTGTTCAAACCCTTTGTCACCACCAAGCCAAGCGGCATGGGCATCGGTCTGTCGATTGCCAAGCGCATCGTCGAAGCCCATGCTGGCATCATAAGCATGAGAAGAAACGCCCACGGGGGCGTGACTTTCCGATTTACGTTGCCTGCTTATGACGAGGGGGGAGCCAATGGACAAGGGTGACTACGTCGTTCATGTCGTCGACGACGAGGAACCGGTCAGAAGGTCTTTGGTGTTCTTGCTGACAATGGCTGGGTACACTGTACGACAGCATGAATCTGCAACGGCGTTCCTGGCAGTCGCCCCGGCAATCAACAATGGATGTCTGGTGACCGATCTGCGTATGCCAGACTTGGATGGGATCGAACTGCTTCAGCGCCTTCGCCAACTGCCTTCGTCCATTCCAACCATTGTAATTACTGGACATGGGGACGTCCCGCTGGCGGTTGAAGCGATGAAGGCCGGCGCGCTCGATTTTATCGAGAAGCCATTCAAGGAAGAAATTCTGGCCGCTGCGATTGATCGCGCGGCCGCCAGCCTTGGCAAAGTGGCAGTCCATGAAGACATTTCCGCCATTCGAGCTCGGGCCGCCTCCTTGAGCGAGCGGGAGCGTGAGGTGTTTTCGGCCGTTGTCGCGGGGCTCCCAAACAAGACAATCGCTTACGATCTCGACATCAGCCCGCGCACGGTTGAGGTCCATCGGGCCAACGTGATGTCCAAGATGGAAGCCAAAAGCCTGCCTGACCTCGTCCGAATGGCGCTCGAGGCTGGGCTGGACTCAAGTAAAGAGCATCAGACTGGATGACGTCTACGTACTCTCCCGTAGGGACATAACCGAATTTTCCAGCTGTCCGAATTGCGCGATAGATCTCTCGACACTAGCTTCCGGGAGAGCGCCATGACCCTACACAGCAGAGCAGATTTCTTGACTGGCGCCGAATTGGACGACGGGTGCCCGCTTGTTCACACGCCCGCATTCTCATTTGGCGCAGCAATGCCGTCTGCCTTTCATGCGGCCGGTTCGGAGATATTTTCGCAAGGGAGCGAAGCTCGCTCCCTCTACATCGTGAAGTTTGGGTGCGTACGAACATACCGCCTGCTGGCAGACGGTCGTCGCCAGATCTCGGCGTTCCATCTGCCAGGCGAGGTCTTCGGATTTGAAGCGGACGATCGGCATCATTTCTTTGCCGAGGCGGTAGGGGCTACCTGCACACTTTCCATCAGGATTTCGGCAACCACGGAACTGTCGCGGGAACTTCTGCCGCTGGCATTGCGGGGGCTGGTGCGGGCACAAGAGCATCTTCTGGTGCTGGGCCGTCAAAATGCGCCGGAACGGGTCGCGGCATTTCTAGTAGATATGTTCGAGCGTCAGGGTGGTCTTGACCGACTCGAATTGCCGATGTCGCGCACTGACATCGCCGACTATCTCGGCCTCTCGCTTGAGACCGTTTCGCGTGTCTTCACCAAGCTCAGGGAACGTGGGATCATCCGTTTGTTGTCCCTGCGTACAGTCGAGATTGCGAAATGGCGGTCGCTCGCAGAGATGTGCGAATAGCGCAAGTCGCGGATTTGCATTGTCTCGCCTCGTATCACGCGCCTTGTTGTTATGCTGATCGGTCGGGCGTTTCCTGACCCGCAATGAGCTGTTGGAGCCGGTCAAGAAATGGTCTCAGGCCGGCGATGATCTTGAGCTGCGCGTCGGGCATTGCAAACCACTCAGCACGATCCGCCTCTGGGAAGTGTTGCTTTGTCCCACCACGTGGTGGCCATTCCATCTCGAAGAGATTGCTCCGTAACGCGGCGGGTTCGAAATCTCCTTGCAGGGCGAAGGCTGTCACCATCTTCCCACTAGGCTGGCGCTGGGTACCGAGCGGAATAAGCTCACCTGTAGGCTGGCCGCCTGTCTCTTCGAGGAATTCTCGCCTGGCGGCTGCATCGGGCTCCTCGCCGTCGGCATATTCGCCCTTGGGTATCGACCAAGCCCCAAGATCGCGCTTGCTCCAAAATGGCCCGCCAGGATGGATCAGGAGTACCTGCAGCTCCACTGCAGTGCGCCTAAACATCAGGATGCCCGCGCTTTTCTTCGTCATGCCGACGCTTGCCGATAGAGCTGTACTGCTGACGATATCGATCTCATATTTGATCCCGGTCAAGGTTTTCCACGGGATATCGGCGAAGCTGGGCTGTTAATTGGACTGCCTGTTTCGCACGCTTCACGGAGCATCAAGGAAATGATCCCACGTCTACGATTCCATGGAGCGGCCCATGCAGTGACTGGTTCGTGCTATGAGCTCGAAGTTGGAAGTGGTCGAATCCTGATCGATTGCGGGTTGTTTCAAGGGTCGAAGTCCGAACGAGAACTCAACTATGGCGATTTTCCCTTCGATCCAGCCAAGATCGACGCCGTGGTGCTGACGCATGCTCACATCGACCACAGCGGCCTGCTTCCCAAACTCATGAAGCACGGCTTTTCCGGCCCTATCCACGCTACGCGCGCGACAATCGATCTCTGTTCGGTGATGCTGCCGGACTGTGCGCATATCCAGGAGATGGAAGTCGAGCATTTGAACAGGCGCAACGCCCAGCGCGGCCGTGCCGCCGTGGCGCCGATCTACAGCACGGACGATGCCGCGAAGTGCATGACGCTGTTCCATGCAAGAGAGTACGGAGTATGGTTCAAGGTCGCGACTGGTATTCGGGTCCGGTTCTGGAATGCTGGCCATTTGCTGGGTTCAGCATCGGTTGAGATCGAAGTCGAGGATGCGGCTGCGGCAAGGCCGCTCAGGCTCTTGTTTTCTGGAGACATTGGCCCCGCTCACAAGCTTTTGCAGCCCGATCCGGAAGCTCCGGCCGATGTCGACTATCTGATCTGTGAATCCACCTATGGAGATCGCGAGCGAGGCGAAATCACCCCTGACAGGCGCCGATCATTGCTGCTGCACGAGGTGCGTGGCGCGCTCGAGGCAAATGGGCCGCTGATCATCCCGTCATTTGCAGTCGAACGGACCCAAGAGCTGCTTGTCGACCTGTTTTACCTGATGCGCGAAGGAGCTATTCCCAAAGCTGACATCTTCGTGGATTCGCCGCTTGCCACGCGCGCCAGCACGATTTTCGAGCGGCACGCCGACGAGATTCAGGAAGGCGACGTGTTGAGACAGGCCCTCAACTCGCGCGAAGTGCGCTTCACGGAAACCGTGGAGCAAAGCAAGGCAATCAACCGCCTGAGGGGCTTTTATGTCGTGATCGCCGCTAGCGGCATGTGTGACGCCGGACGTATCCGCCATCATCTCAAGGCCAACATATGGCGCAGAAATGCGACCGTCATGCTTGCCGGATTTCAGGCACAAGGAACCTTGGGGCGAATCCTCGTCGACGGTGCCGATCGGGTTCGCATCCAGGGGGAGGAATTCCAGGTGAAGGCTCGGATACGGCAACTGGATTTGTATTCAGGACACGCTGATGCAAGAGAGCTCGATAACTGGGTGCGTCAACGCCTGCCGATCCACAAGGGCGTGTTCCTGACCCATGGCGAGGCGTCTGGCTTGTCGGGATTGAAGTCGCGTGTGTCCGCCTTTGTTTCTGCAGACCGGATTATCTTGCCGGAACTTGATGATGCCTTTGATCTGGGTCCGGTGGGTGCGCACCAGGTCGATCTCAATGAGCCGAAGCGACTGCTGCCGGGGAAAGTGGCACGCCTGGATTGGCACAACGATCTTTCGCAGTTGCTGTTGGATGTGAGCGAGGCGGTAAGCCAGCAAGCCGACGAGCGCGGACGTGCCGCAGTAATTCGACGTCTTCGGCACGCGCTGAGCTCACCTAAGCAGAACTAGGCGGAAGCTGCTTCCGATCGTCCAGCTGCGTTCTCCAGCGCCAAGTGGACCTGTCTGGCAATTGCCATCTCCTCATTGGTGGCAATCACCCGAACTTCCACTTTGCTGTCGGTATCGCTGAGCACGTCATGGCTCTTTGACAGATCAAGCTTAACGCCCAGCCAGTCGAGGCGACGGCAGATCGCGTTGCGTACCTCCGCGGCATGCTCGCCAATCCCTCCGGTGAACACCAAAAGCTCGATTCCTCCAAGCGTGCTGGCCAACGCAGCGATGGCGCGTGATACGCTGAAGACAAACAAGTCAATCGCCGCTGCGGCCTGCGGATCGCTGCTTGCAAGCAGAACGCGCATGTCCGCCGAAATTCCGGACACTCCGAGCAGGCCCGAGCGGCGGTAAAGCAGGTTCTCCACTTCGTCGATTGATAGACCGCAGGCTTTCTGCAGATAGAGAATAATGCCCGGATCGACGGCACCCGAGCGGGTGGCCATCATCACGCCGTCGAGCGCGGTGAATCCCATGGTCGTATCCTGGCTTTTGCCGTCGACCATCGCACACAGGCTGCAGCCGCTGCCCAGATGCGCTACCACCGTCTTTTTCGCGGGCAGATCGGGTGAAATTCGTCCCAACTGATGGGCAATGAACTCGTAAGACAGGCCGTGAAAGCCGTAGCGCTTTAACCCCATCTCTTCATATTCGCGCGGAATGGCATAGCGGCTGACAGGTGGAGCAAGCGTGCTGTGAAAAGCTGTGTCGAAACAGCCGATCTGCACCAGCCCAGGCCGCAACTCCGACAGTGCCTTGACCGGACCCAGGCTTGCGGGCTGATGCAGAGGCGCGATGGGCGTGAGTTCCTCGAGCGCCTCGACAACCTCGTTCGTCAGATGAACGGGCGAAATGAAACGACTGCCGCCGTGCACGATCCGATGCCCGACCGCAACAATTTGCTCGCTGCCGAGCCGCGTGTCGAGAAAGTTCAAAAGCTGCTGCAACAACGCGCCGGTTGATTGGCCCGGAAGGCGCAACGGCGTTTCGGCAAGAAGGCGTCCCGCAGCATCTTGCGCCGAAAAGTGCGGCGTGTCGGCCAGACCGTCAAAGAGGCCCCGCATCAGCGGCTCAACCTTGCGTTTCGTCGCAGCTTTGAACACGCCGAACTTGAGGCTGGACGAGCCGGCGTTGAGAGCCAGAACGATCATGCTTTCTGATCCTTGTCCCACCACGCGACGGTCGCTTGCAGATCCGACTTGCCTGCGCTAGTGCCGCCACGCCCAGTCCCGCACCTCGGGCATGTCTTCCCCGTGCTCGCGCACGAACCGCCAATGTTCGGCCAGCTTGTCCTCGAAGCTGCGGCGAGTTTTCGCCGCATCGGGCCCCGGATTGCCGATCCTGTCAATTGCCTCGATAGCGAGGTGATAGCGGTCCAGCTCGTTGAGCACCGCCATGTCGAAGGGCGTGGTGGTCGTACCTTCCTCCTTGAAACCACGAACGTGGAAATTGTCGTGGTTGTTGCGCCGATAGGTGAGCCGATGGATGAGGTAGGGATAGCCATGATAGGCAAAGATCACCGGCCTGTCGCGCGTGAACAAGGCGTCGAATGCGTTGTCGGTCAAACCGTGCGGATGCTGGCTGTCCGGCTGCAACGTCATCAGGTCGACGACGTTGACGACGCGGATCCGCAACTGGGGAAGGGCGCTCCGCAGCAGGTCCACCGCGGCAAGCGTTTCCAGCGTCGGCACGTCTCCTGCACAGGCCATGACCACATCGGGTTCGCCATCACCTCGCTCCGTGCCTGCCCATTGCCAAATGCCGGCACCGGTCTCGCAATGGGCAATCGCGTCGGTGATGTTCAGCCATTGCAGTTGCGGCTGCTTGCCGGCAACGATCACGTTGACGCGGTTATATGTGCGCAGGCAGTGATCCGCGACCCACAGCAGCGTGTTCGCATCCGGGGGCAGATAGATGCGCACGATGTCGGCTTTCTTGTTGGCGACCAGATCGACGAAGCCCGGATCCTGATGACTGAAGCCGTTATGATCCTGCCGCCACACATGCGAGGTCAAAAGGTAGTTCAGCGAGGCGACCGGCCGCCGCCAAGCCAGCTCGCGCGAAACTTTGAGCCATTTGGCGTGCTGGTTGAACATCGAGTCAACGATGTGGATGAACGCTTCGTAGCAGGAAAAAAAGCCGTGCCTACCGGTCAGCAGATAGCCCTCCAGCCAGCCCTGGCAAAGGTTCTCGCTGAGCACTTCCATCACCCGGCCGTCATGGGCTAGGTGTTCGTCGTAAGGCTCGATGCCTTCCATCCAGACGCGGTCGGTGACCGCAAAGACGTCATCGAGACGGTTGGAGGCGGTTTCATCCGGGCCCATCAGCCTGAAATTGCGTGCCTCGGCATTCAGCGTCATTACCTGTCGGAGCAGACGCCCCATGGCACGCGTAGCTTCCGACTTGATGGCGCCCGGGGCCGTGACCTCAACCGCAAGCGAACGAAAGTCCGGAAGCACGAGGTCACGCCTGAGCAATCCGCCATTGGCGTGTGGGTTGGCGCCCATCCGGCGCTTGCCTTTTGGCGCCAGCGGTTGCAGTTCTGCACACAGCCGACCTTGTTTGTCGAAAAGTTCTTCGGGTCGGTAGCTGCGCATCCAATCCTCGAGCAGTTTGAGGTGACCTGGCTCGTTTCGCGGATCGGAGATTGGCACCTGGTGCGCGCGCCAGAAGCCCTCGACTTTCTTGCCATCCACCTCCTTGGGGCCGGTCCAGCCCTTGGGGCTACGTAACACGATCATTGGCCATTGCGGTCGGTCGGTATTGCCCGCGCTGCGTGCCTTGCTCTGGATCTCGGTGATTCGCTTGAGCGCGAAATCGAGCGTTTCCGCCATCTGCCTGTGCATCTCTTCGGGTTCGTCGCCTTCGACGAAAAGAGGCTCGTGGCCGTAGCCGCGGAGAAGGCTTTCCAGTTCCGCCTTCTCTATCCGCGCCAGGATGGTCGGGTTGGCGATCTTGTAGCCATTGAGGTGCAGGATCGGCAGCACGGCGCCGTCATGCGCGGGGTTCAGGAACTTGTTCGAATGCCACGAAGCCGCCAGCGTGCCGGTTTCGGCCTCCCCGTCGCCGATGACGCAGGCGACGACGAGATCGGGATTGTCGAAAGCAGCACCGTAAGCGTGGACGAGCGCATAACCGAGCTCGCCGCCCTCATGAATGGAGCCGGGCGTCTCGGGGGCTGCGTGGCTGGGAATGCCGCCGGGAAAGGAGAACTGGCGGAAAAGCTTGCGCACGCCGTCGAGATCGCTGCTGATCTCTGGATAGATCTCGCTGTAGCTGCCCTCGAGATAGGTATTGGCGACCATGCCTGGCCCACCGTGACCGGGACCGCAGACATAGATCATGTCCAGGTCGCGCATCCGGATAAGCCGATTTAGATGGGCATAGATGAAGTTGAGGCCGGGTGTTGTACCCCAGTGACCGAGCAGCCTGGCCTTGACATGCTCGGGCTTCAGCGGCTCGCGCAGCAAAGGATTGTCGAGAAGGTAGATCTGGCCGACCGAAAGATAATTCGCTGCCTGCCAGTAGCGGTGGAGCAGCGCAATTTCCCCATCCTCGATGGCGTGCGCCCGATCGTTGTCGTCAAGCCTTCCCATGCGCATTTCCTTCCACGGTCATCAGAAACTTGGCAATCACTAAGGAAGAATAGGTCGCTCCCCGCCTTGAGCCAGGTCAAAGAGCGTCCTTGGAATCCTACTCGATAGGGAGGCACCTTCACATTTCTTTACACTTCCCCGTCACTCGAGAAACGTTGGCCCTCCAGTCTGGCGTTATCGCGGCAGCAAGTGCCGCCTAACCAAGGAAGCGATCATGGACAACGACAAGCAGAATTTGCAGACCTCATCGGCTCCGAACACCGCAACTGGGTCGCGTGGCTGGGGACGGCGCATCGTTATCGGCGGCCTTGCTGCCGCAGCAGTTGCCGGCATTGGACTTGCTGTGGCCAACAGTGGCGAGTTCGGAGATGGGCACGGAATGCTGCATTTTGGCCAAGGGCACCAGATGATGGATGCTTCGATGGGCCGAGGTGGCTTCTCGGAGCGCCGGATGGAGCATATGATGGAAGATATCGATGCCACACCGGAACAGTCGAAGAAGCTAAGGGAACTCTTCGGTTCTGCCCGAAATGAGATCGCTCCGATGCTCGACGACTTCAGGGACACGCGCAACGCCGCAGCCGACATTCTGGGCGCGCCGACTATCGACCGGTCTGCAATCGAAACGTTGCGCAGTGAGCGCGTTGCCGCGATCGATGCCGCCTCGCGGAAAATGACGGCCACTCTTGTCGATGCAGCAGAAATCCTGACGCCAGAACAAAGGGCAAAGATGTTGGGGCGTTTCAAGGCGCGCGGAGATCACGGCCGGTGGTAGGATTTCAACTGCAAGGTTGAAATCCGGAGAGTCCCGACCATGGCGGAACAGGTGCTGATCATCGATGACGACACACGCCTGTCCGCCATGATTGCGGACTATCTCTCGGGAAATGGCTACGCTGTCCACACCGCTGCAACCGGGCATGCCGGCCTCGCCGATGTGCAACGGCGTTCGCCAGACGCGGTAATTCTCGACGTCATGCTGCCCGATCTGGACGGCTTCGAGGCCTGCCGCCGCATGCGAGCTGTATCTGACGTGGCCATTCTTATGCTCACGGCGAAAGGGGACGAGACGGACCGGATTATCGGGCTGGAGTTGGGAGCAGACGACTACTTGCCAAAGCCGTTTAATCCACGCGAACTGCTTGCACGACTCAAGGCTATACTGCGGCGGCGCCGTGGCGGCGATCTGGCCGCATCACGCATCCTTCGGTCCGGGCGGCTTGAGATAGATCCCGGTTCTCGTTCAGTCCGTATCGATGGACGCGATTGTCCGATGACCAGCTATCAATTCGATCTTCTCGTTACATTGGCGGAGAATGCCGGACGTGTGCTGTCGCGCGAGCAACTGATGGACCTTGTCAAAGGCGAGGAACTCGAAGCGTTCGATCGGTCGATCGATGTGCATATTTCTCGGATCAGGGCGGCAATCGAGGATAATCCCAAATACCCGCGTCGCATCGTTACCGTGCGCGGCGCCGGCTATGTTTTCGCTCGCTTTCAGGACGATCAGAAATAAGTCGGGGCGAAATTGTGGTGCGCAAAAGCCTTTTCCTCAAGGTCTACCTCACGCTGCTGGCGAGCTTGGCCGTAGTCGCATTCACGAGTGCGTTTTTTGTCCGGCTGGGGCAGGACGAGCTGGACCGGGGATGGGGCGGCCGGCGCGACAAATTCATCGCCACAATGTTACCAGTGACCGACGATCCGGCTATGCTCAAGATCACGCTTGACCGGCTTGCGGACGCCTTCGCAGCCGACTTGGCGCTATACAACCCGCATGACCAATTGATTGCTAGTGCCGGAGAACCGTTCAAACTCGACGCGCCCGGCTCGCGTCAGTCACATGATGGTAAACGGCCGTTTGTAATTCGACTGGCGGATGGACGTTCGATACAGGCCCGCATGCCCTTGGGGCCGGGTGGACGAAACCCACTTGGCTATCTGGCAGTCATAGCCGGTGTCATCGGCCTTGCAGCTTATCCTGTGGTTCGCCATCTGACGCGGCGGTTGGAGCGTCTGCGCCGTGGCGTGGAAATTTGGGGGGCTGGCGAGCTTGGAACTCGGGTTGCGGCGAGTGGCAGCGATGAAGTCGCAGCAGTCGCGCGGAGTTTCAACGTTGCGGCCGATCGCATCGAACGTCTAGTCGACGCGCATCGATCCCTGCTCGCAAATGCCAGCCATGAACTGCGTTCGCCGTTGGCAAGGCTTCGCATGGCCATAGATCTCTACGAGCGTTCGGCCGATCAGGCAACAAAGCGAGAGATCGTGCAAAGCCTCTCGGAACTCGACAGTCTGGTCGAGGAAATCCTGTTGGCCAGCCGGCTCGACCATGTCCAAAAACTGGACCATGTGGAAGCCGTCGACATGCTTGCACTTACAGCCGAAGAAGGTGCGCGCAACGACGTTGCGGTCACCGGCTCGACCGCCATAATCTCGGGCGATGTGCGGTTGCTGAGGCGCCTGGTTCGCAACTTGATGCAGAATGGGTTGTGCCATGGGGCTCCGCCGGTGATCGCCGAGGTCGCGACCGATGGGGCAATCGTGCGCCTGTGCGTCAAAGACCACGGCGAGGGTATTCCAGACGGCGAGGGCACACGGGTCTTCGAACCGTTCTACCGTCCGACGGGACGAAGCGAGAGCAAGGGCGGTTGGGGGCTTGGACTATCCTTGGTCCGCCAGATCGCTACTCACCACCGAGGGTCTGTACGCTATGAAAGGGTGCCGGAGGGTGGGGCGTGTTTCATTGTGGAATTCCCGGCGTCGAGCGTGGCGCAGCCAGTAGCAAGACCAACATCGACGAGCGGTTGATCCGTCCTGTCAGCCCAGATCTTCCAGTGCTTAGCGCATCAACTGGGATGTCATTACCGCTTGTGTGTGCCGATCAGGACCGCAGGCTTTTTCGCCACAACGGCTTGATGGCCTCCAGAACGAGCAACACGATAATCCCAGCGGCCAGTGTCACGGCAAGGTCGTCAAGATGCAGAGCGCCGAACGCAAACAGCGCGCTGAGCCATGGCCATAAGAGGCTGGCCGCAAGTATTGCGCTGACCCCCAGAAGGATCCACCCCAGTGAAGGATTGTGCCCGCGAAACGCCGTAATGAGAGACGCGCTGAAGGAGCGATTAACAAGAATGAGGCTGTGTCCCCCGTCAGCGGCTATGGCACAGATTTGAGGTTGTGATTTAAGGAGGATTTGGGCTTCGTCGTAGTGACGAAGGAACGAAGATGAAGCCCAAATCCTCCAATTCAAAATCACCGACCAAGCCCCCTGCAGAGCGGGTGGTCAAGGACATCCGGCGTCAGACCCGCCGCCACTTCTCGGCCGAAGACAAGATCCGCATCGTGCTTGAAGGTCTTCGCGGTGACGACAGTATCGCCGAGTTGTGCCGCAAAGAGGGCATCGCGCAGAGTCTGTACTACAGCTGGTCCAAGGAGTTCATGGAAGCCGGCAAACGCCGCCTGGCCGGGGACACCGCCCGTGCGGCGACCTCCGGTGACGTGCAGGACTTGCGCCGCGAAGCCCGTGCGCTGAAGGAGTGCGTGGCGGACCTGACGCTGGAAAACCGCTTGCTTAAAAAAAGCATGATCGCGGATGGGGGCGACGACGAATGAGGTATCCCGCATCCGAGAAGCTGGAGATCATCCGTATCGTCGAGCAGTCGCACCTGCCGGCCAGGCGGACGCTGGACCAGCTCGGCATTGCCCGCCGGACCTTCTACCGCTGGTATGACCGCTACCGGGAAGGTGGGCCGGAAGCGCTGGAGGATCGCCCTTCGGCGCCGAACCGGGTGTGGAACCGCATTGGCGAGGACATCCAGGACCAGATCGTCGAGATGGCGTTGGAGGCGACCGACCTCAGCCCACGCGAACTGGCCGTGCGCTTCACCGACGAGAAACACTACTTCGTGTCGGAAGCCACGGTCTACCGGTTGCTCAAGGCCCATGACCTGATCACCAGCCCAGCCTATACGGTAATCAAGGCGGCCGATCAGTTCCACACCAAGACCACGCGGCCGAACGAGATGTGGCAGACCGACTTCACCTACTTCAAGATCATCGGGTGGGGCTGGATGTACCTCTCGACGGTGCTTGACGACTTCTCGCGCTACATCATCGCCTGGAAGCTATGCACCAACATGCGGGCCGAGGACGTGACCGACACACTGGACCTCGCGCTCGCCGCCTCGGGCTGCGACAGCGCCACCGTTCTACACAAACCCAGGCTGCTATCGGACAATGGCCCCAGCTACATCGCGGGCGAGCTGGCCGAATACATCGAGGCCAACAAGATGAGCCATGTGCGCGGCGCGCCGTGCCACCCGCAGACCCAAGGCAAGATCGAGCGCTGGCACCAGACCCTGAAGAACCGCATCCTGTTGGAGAACTACTTCCTGCCCGGCGACCTCGAAGCCCAGATCGAGGCCTTCGTCGAGCACTACAACAACCAGCGTTACCACGAGAGCCTGGCCAACGTGACGCCTGCCGATGTCTACTTCGGCAGGGCACAGGCCATCATCAAACAGCGCGAAAGGATCAAACGAAAAACCATCGAATATCGGCGCTTGCAGCACCGCAAGCTCGCAGCCTAACATCAAATCCCAGACGAGGCCCGCTCTCCGCTAGTCTACGCCCCAATCTGCGCCAAATGTTCTGACGACGGACATGAGGCTGATGATGGAAACCACAAGTGAAAAGAAAGTTAGCGCACGCACTTCGTCTTCCGGCATGCCTCGATCGAGAGCCACCAGATAAATGGCGGCCACCAGTCCAAATGCCAACGCACCCTGCATCACGCTCCAGCCGATCAGCGGCCACGAAAACAAAGACTCATTGGGCCGACGTGGCTTGCGGCGCATCACGTCACCTTCCTCCTTCTCCGCTTCGAAGACCAAGGCGCACACCGGATCGATGATCATTTCAAGGAAGGCAATGTGGATAGGCCCCATCAGGATCGGGAGACCGAACACAAGCGGCAGGAGCGCCAATCCGGCTATCGGAACATGGACGGCGAAGATGAATCCCATGGCTTTGCGCAAATTGTCATAGATGCGGCGTCCGAGCCGGACGGCAACGACGATTGATCCAAAATCGTCGTTAAGAAGCACAATTGATGAGGCTTCGCGCGCGACGTCGGTGCCGCGCCCGCCCATGGCGACGCCGATATGCGCGGCCTTGAGGGACGGCGCGTCGTTCACGCCGTCACCGGTCATTGCAACGATCTCGCCGTCGGCTTTCAGTGCCTGCACAATTCGCAATTTCTGTTCCGGCATGATCCGTGCGAACACGGACGCGCTGCGCACCCGGCGCGCAAACTCGGCTTCATCGAGAGATGCGAGAGCATTGCCGGTCTGCACGTCGTCGACCGCGATTCCGGCCTGAAGCGCAATGGCGCGCGCCGTCGCGGGATAATCGCCTGTTATCATGACGACCCTGATCCCGGCCGAGCGGCATTCGCGCACGGCGTCAGGGACGCCGGCGCGCAGCGGATCTGCAAGACCGGCTAGCCCTAGAAAGACGAATGGAAATTCCTTCTGCGTGCCCGGCAAATGACCGCTCTCATGGCTGGATTTCGCAACGCCCAACACGCGCAATCCTTCGGTAGCCATCTCGTCCACCGATTGCCGCAAAGCATCAAGTTCGGCTTCGTCGAGGCGGCACAAACCTGCGATGGCTTCAGGCGCGCCCTTGGCCGCGACCAGGAAAGCGGGTGCAGGGGTATCGGTCCGCCAGACCTGTGTCATGGCGAGAAGATCGGGGCGCAGCCCATAACTATGCGCGAGTGTCCATTTCGGCCCGGGCAGGCCGTCCGTTGCGTTCAGTCCATCGTGTGCAAGCTTATGGAGGGCCTTCTCCATCGGATCGAACGGCTCTGGTGCGCTGGCAAGCAGGGCGTACGCAGCGAGTTCCCGGAAACGACCTGGTATTGTGATCTCGCCCGTATTTCCTGTGCGGAAGGATGCGCCGTCCGGGTGCCGAAGTTCGGCGATGCTCATCCGGTTCTCGGTTAGCGTGCCGGTCTTGTCGGTGCACAGCACCGTCGCTGATCCTAACGTCTCAACGGAGCTGGCGCGGCGTGTCAGCACGCGCGCGTGGGAAAGCCGCCATGCGCCCATTGCCATGAAGACGGTCAGGACGACCGGAAATTCCTCCGGCAGCATCGCCATGCCGATAGTGATCCCTGCAAGCACGGCATCAAGCCAGCCGCCGCGTAGCGTGCCGTAAAGTGCGACCGTCGCAAGGCTGATAACGATGCCGCCCATCGCGGCTAAACGTACAATCCGCGCTGTCTGTGCTTTAAGGCGGGGAGGCTCGGTTTCAAGCGTATGGAGCGCCTGGCCAATCTTTCCGATTTCGCTGCGCGGTCCGGTGGCGATCACTTCGGCGATGCCACTGCCACGCACCACGAGCGACCCCGAATAAACAAAAGGCAGGTCGTCCCCACCAGGTCGAGGCGGGCTGTCTGTCTTGTCGACGGACAACGCCTTGCGTACTGGCACAGATTCCCCGGTCAGCAAGGATTCATCGACCTGCAAATCCTGCAACTGCAGGAGGGCTGCGTCGGCCGGAACACGGTCACCTTCGCCAAGTACGACCAGATCGCCACGTGCGACCTCGCGGCCTGCAACGCGAACACGCACGCCGTTCCTGACCACGAGCGCGCGCGGACTGGTGAGATCTCTTAACGCTTCCATCACGCGCTCGGTACGCGCTTGCTGAACGAAGCTGATCAGCACCGACAGGGCCGCAAAGGCAAGCAGGATCAGCGCTTCCCTTAGATCGCCGAGCAGAAGATAGACGACGCCGCCACCAAGCAAGAGAGCGAGCATCGGCTCGCGCAGAACCTCCAACATGATGCCAAGCGTTGTCCGGCGGTCGAGGTGCGGCAGTTCATTGAAGCCTTCTGACTTCAGCCGCCCCTGTGCTTCCGCCTCGCTTAGACCGGACAACAAAGGTGTATGATCATCGGTCATGGCATTGAATGGCCAGTGAAGCATTTCGGCAAAAATGTTTCGATGCCGACCAAGAAATGGTTCATCCGCACTGTCATTGTCGGTCCGGCTCTATCCACGTGCCGCGCATGCCCTTTACGATCTCCGGCGCATCTTCAAGTCTGCCGATCGCGGCCGGCTTTCCGGTTGCTTCCGAAAACTCAATTGCGGCTGTCACTTTCGGCCGCATCGAGCCGGCCGGAAAGTCTGCCACGGAAATGTCCGAGCTGCGCAGATGGCCAAGCGGACGGGCAATGGGAGTGCCCCAGTCGAGATATATGGCGTCGACGTCGGTCAGCATGAGCAACATGTCGGCTTCGAGGTTGCGCGCCAGAAGCGAGCTGGCGAGGTCCTTGTCGATGACCGCCTCGATGCCTGCGATGGCGCCGTTCTCCTGCTCGATCACGGGTATGCCTCCGCCACCGGCACAGATGACGACAACACCGTGTTCGACCAGGAAGCTGAGAACCTTGGCCTCCAGGATCGCCAGTGGTTTTGGCGACGGCACGACGCGACGCCATCTGTCGTTGTCCGGCGCGATTCGCCAGCCGCGCTCAGCGGAGAGTCTGCGCGCGGTCGCCTCGTCATATGTAGGGCCGATTGGCTTAGTCGGGTTCGCGAAGGCCGGATCATGCGGATCGACCCTGACCTGCGTCAGCAGCGTCGCAAAGAGCTGATCCTTCATCACGTTGCCGAGCTCTTGCTGCAGGACGTAGCCGACCATGCCGGCGCTCTCCGCATCGAGAACGTCCAATGGGAAGGGGGCGTCGGAGGATGCGGTGGCCTGCAACGCGAGCAACCCAACCTGTGGTCCGTTGCCATGCGTGATCACCAGGGTGTGTCCGGCCTCGACGAGTTCGGTCAGCGCGGAGGCGGCCCTCCGGATGTTGGCGCGCTGGTTTTCGGCTGTCATCGGCTCGCCGCGACGCAGCAGCGCATTCCCACCTAAGGCGACGACGATGCGCATATCAGTTGCCGAGGGTCGCGACGAGTATTGCCTTGATCGTGTGCATACGGTTCTCGGCCTGGTCGAAGACGATGGAGGCTTCCGATTCGAAGACCTCGTCGGTAACCTCCATGCAGTCGATGCCGTAGTCTCGGGCAACGCGCGCACCGACCTCGGTGCTGTCGTCGTGAAAGGCCGGCAGGCAATGCATGAATTTCGTGTAAGAATTCCCGGTCGCCTGCATCAGCGCGCGGGTGACGCGGTAGGGGGTGAGCAGCGCGATGCGCTCCGCCCAGCCGCTCTCATCCTCACCCATGGAAAGCCAAACGTCGGTGTAGACGAAGTCGGCGCCCTCGACGCATTTTTCTACGTCTACATCCAGCCGAAACTGGCCACCATTACGCTCGGCCAATTCGCGGACATGCGCGCAGAATTGTTCGTCCGGCCAGAGTGGTTTGGGAGAGGCTATGCGTATATCCATACCTACTTTGGCGGCTCCGATCGCCAGTGATTTGGCAACATTGTCGCGGCCCTCGCCGACGAAGGTGACTGTCACATCTGACAGGTGCTTGTGGGTGAACTCGCGCATGGTCATGAAGTCTGCGAGGATTTGGGTCGGATGATCCTCGTTGGTCAGGCCGTTGTAGACCGGCACGCCGGCATACGTGGCGAGCTGCTCGACTTGATGCTGGCCAAAGCCGCGATATTCGATCGCATCGTACATGCGGCCCAGTACGCGCGCGGTGTCCTTCATCGATTCTTTGTGGCCGATATGGCTGCCTGACGGACCGATATAGGATACGTGCGCGCCCTGATCGTAGGCAGCGACCTCGAACCCCGATCGGGTGCGGGTGGAATCCTTCTCGAAGATCAGCGCGATGTTCTTGCGCACCAGACGCGGCACTTCCGTACCTGCCTGCTTGGCCGCCTTGAGATCAGCAGCTAGCCTAAGCAGGTAGCGGATTTCTGGAGGCGAGAGATCGTCCAGCGTGAGCACGTTGCGGCCCAACAGATTGACAGGCATGGTCTGTTGTCCTTTCGTTTCAGATCGGATCGCGGGCGATTGGGCAAGTCATGCAGTGCCCTCCGCCGCGGCCACGGCTGAGTTCGGCGCCTTCTACGGTGATGACCTCGATCCCCGAACGCCGTAGCAGCGTGTTGGTGTAGACGTTGCGATCGTAACCTATGACCACACCTGGCTCGACGGCGATGACATTATTGCCGTCATCCCACTGCTCGCGCTCCGCCTGATAGGCGTCGCCCCCGGTGCCGACGATGCGAAGCGCCTTCAGGCCAAGCGCCTCCTTCACGACGTCGGTGAAGGGCTTTTCCTCCTCAATCACGTCAACGACGGTTTTGCCTTCGCCGGGTCGCAGCGAAAAGGTTCGCAGACGGTCGACGACTGGTGGATACATCGTGACGAGGTCGCGGTCACAGAAGGTGAAGACCGTGTCCAGATGCATGAAAGAGCGGTCGCGCGGCATTAGCGCGGCGATGACACGTGTCGCCTCGCCGGCCGCGAACAGGCTGCGGGCCAATCCGCCGACCGCCTGCGGGGTCGTGCGCTCGCCCATGCCAACCAGGACGACGCCGCCGCCGATCGGCATCACGTCGCCGCCTTCGAGGCTGACACCTGGTCCAGGATTGTCTGGCGACACGAAGGCAAGGTCGGCTTTTTGGAAGCGGGGATGGAAGCGGTAGACGGCCTCGACATTGGCGGCTTCGGGCTTTCGCGCTGGCCAGTACATGGCATTTACCGATACCGCGCGATAGACCCAGCAGGATGAATCGCGGGTGAAGAGCTGGTTGGGCAGGGGCGGCAGCACAAAGTCCTGCGGTAGCATCGTCTTGCCCGTAAGGCCCGTCGGTTTGAAGGGTAACTCGGCGCGCGCAATGCCGCCGACGAGGATTGCGGAAAGCTCCTCAGCGGGCATTTCCTCAAGCCAACCACGCAGCTCTTCGACCATGTCGCAGCCCACGACCGAGGCGTCAATCCGGCGGTCGAGCAGCCATTTACGGGCTTCCGGCAACGCTAAGGTTTCGGCAAGCAGTTCACCGAACAGATGCACAGTGACTCCGCGCTCGCGCAGCGCGTCGACGAAGACGTCGTGCTCTTGCCGCGCGCGCTTGACCCACAAGATGTCGTCGAACAGCAGTGCCTTACAGTTGTCGGGTGTCAGCCTGCGCAGGCTGAGGTCCGGCCGGTGCACGATGACCTCGCGCAGCCGTCCGGTTTCGGAATGAACGCCAAGAGCGGTCATGGCGAGGGTCCTTTCGTTGCGGGGTTTTAGAGCGCGCTGACCGCGCCGATCCACATCTGCCAGGCGGCGTATAGGCCGATGGCGACGAGTGCTGCCGCGAGCACGGCCTCCACCGGTTGGAAGACACGCTCTCCGTTCTCGCGCCGCGCCCAGATGTAGAAAGCTATGCCCGGCGCGTAGAGAACAGCGCACATGAACAGGTACGAAAGCCCCGCTGCGTAGACGAGCCATAGCCCGTAGACCGTTGCAACCAGCCCGATGATCAGTGCTACGATACGGTTTTCCCCCGCACCGTAGCTTTCCCCGGTTATCGCGAGCTTCGCGGCGTAGGCGCCGGAGAAGATGTAAGGCACGAGAATGGCAGCAGAGGCGATGTAGAAAAGCGCCTGGTATGTACTTTGCGCGAAGAGCGTGATGATCAGAAAAGCCTGCACAAGGAGATTGGTAATGAGAAGCGCGGTCGACGGCACACCGCGTTCGTTTTCATAGCCGAAGTACTTCGGCATGGTGCCATCTCGGCCGGCCATGTGCGGGATCTCGGCCGCCAGCAGCGTCCAACTCAGGAACGCGCCGATGACGGAGACGACAAGCGCCAGGTTGATGAGGATCGCGCCCCACGGGCCAACGATGGCCTCCAGAACACCGGCCATGGACGGATTCTTTAGTGCGGCGAGTTCCGGCTGACTCATGATGCCGAGCGACAGCAGCGAAACCAACGCGTAAAGCGCCAAGCAGGTAAGGAAACCGAACACCGTGGCAGTGGCGATGTCCTTGCGCCGTTCGGCACGGGCCGAAAAGACGCTGGCGCCCTCGATGCCGATAAACACCCAAAGCGTGACGAGCATGGTGCTTTTTACCTGGTCCATGATCGAGCCGAGGTTGGCGTTGCCGAGCCCGGTGAAGTCGAGCGACCAGACATCGACCTTGAATGCGACAGCAACAACTCCGATGAACAGCACGATCGGTGCGATCTTTGCTACGGTGACGATCAGATTTACTATCGCCGCTTGCCGTACGCCGGCCATGACGAGCAGATGGATAGCCCATAGCAGTACCGAGGCACCGAGAACGGCTTGCCAGGTGTTGCCGTCGCCAAAAGACGGGAAGAAGTAGGACAACGCGCTGAATACGATGACGGCATAGGACACGTTGCCGATCCAGGCGCTGATCCAGTAGCCCCAGGCACTGTTGAAGCCGATGAAGGGGCCGAAGCCGGCCTTGGCGTAAGCATAAGGGCCTGCATCCAGATCCGGCTTTCGTGTGGCGAGCGACTGATAGACGAAGACCAGAGCCAGCATTCCCACCGCAGTAATGCCCCAACCAATGATAACGGCCAAGGGGCCGGCACCGGCAGCCATGTTTTGCGGCAGGCTGAACACGCCGGAGCCGACCATCGAGCCGATGACGAGCGCCGTGAGCGCACCGAGGCGTAACCTGTTGCCTGACACGGTCGGAATAGTTCTGGCGGCGGACGTCGAAATCTCGGTAGTGGCCATGGTGTGTCTCCCAAGGTTAAGTCCATCTTCTTGGGTAATCTTGGGCCGTTGGGGCGTCCTCTGCTTTGACGCGCGTCAACAATCTGCGCCTCTGACCTGAAAATTGGCGCTGCCATCCACGACTCGAAATGGTTGTCTCTGCGTCCACAGCGAGGTCACCCTTCAGATTTGGACAATGCCAAATTCCATAGGAGCGGCCGAAGGGTTCACCGCGACGCGGGCTGGAACTTTTGTAACCATGCTCAAGTCGGGGCGCCCGTCGGGTTACTCAGCGGCGAAGAGAATTGCCGGCGGCCTGGGAATTTCCGTGCATCTCAGGCGACTTAGATTTGCGATGCAAGAAAGAGCAGACCTATCACCGACGCACCAAGGCAGATCAGCAGCACGGCGGCAGCAGCCATATCCTTCACTACGCGAATTTCGGGATGTATTTCCGGGTGCAAGCGATCGACGAGTGTTTCAAGGGCGGAATTGAACAGTTCTGCAGCCAAGACAAGTGCAATTGCTAGCCCCACAATGGCCAGCCAAATACTGGAAGCACCGAGGAGTACTACACTCAAGGCAATGATTAGGCCGATCATCACCTGGGCCCGGAAGCTGTATTCACGTTGCCACCCCTCTCGCAATCCCTGTATGGCAAACCCAAGTCGATTGAGAAAAGGTCTGTTCTTCATGTTCGTGTGCTTATTGGGGACCCTGACATAATGTCCGGTCGGATGCGTTGGCGATAGGCGGGCAAAGCGGGCGTGGGCCGACTTGAATCTGTCAGCCACGGTGACCGTTATTATACACCGTTAGCCTGGAACTGCCTCAGTGATCTTGCCACCGACAAGTTTGATACGACAGTTCATCCGCGCTGCCATGTCGAGATTACCCGTCGTGGCCACGATGGATTTGCCGCCTTAAAACGTGCTCTGACTGTTGCGGCCCTGGCTCCGGTAGCCAACACTATTTCCGTGGGGGACTTGACGACCGGCCTATGCGACCTGTTGCCTTCAATCCGATGCGCCGCCCCCGGACACCATTGGCCGCAATTGCACCAAGAGAGTACCGCGATCTATCGAAATCAGGATGCGGCGACGCCTTGATGACGCAGTCGGTGAATTTCTCAGTAGAGTGGTCGATGCGCCGGCAATGATGCCGGACGACTTCGCGACGGAAGCGTTCGCGGATATCGAAGGAGAAGACTTCGATATTATCGTTCAGTCGTTCTCAGACATCATCGAGTCGATCAGCGAAGTGAACTGTGTGGCATATGGCGTGGAGCCCGACACTGTTAAACGATACCACGAGGTAAAGGCCAACGGCGGCGGGCCCGCACATCGCTGATGGCAGTCATGTTGCATAAATCGAAATCGTATGTTCCCGAACGAAAAACAGTTTTTTGCGGAGACAACCATTCTTGCATAAAAGATGCATTAAATGGTCGAAGCTGGTGGTCTTTGCTACCTAATTCTGCAGTGGAGCGCCTCGTCACCCACCCTGATCATGTCCGTAACAGTCATTGACCGGCCTCTCGCACGTTCGCCGGTTGCGGGGCGACATCGAGGCCGTTGATACTGGGCGCGCCATCGTCCGCCCTGAGCCGAGTGGGCAGGATTCGCCGCCGTTGTCTTGCCCGCCCCGTTCGAACCGAGCAGTGCAAAGATACTGCCGCGTGCCACGTCGAAGTCCACGCCGCGCAACACATGCAGTTCGTACGACTTCTCCAAGCCCCGCACGCGAATTGCCTGGACTTGCTGCTGTGTCATCGACCTCGGATGGGCGAAACTACCGCACTCCCGCGCCTGAACGAATCCCAAACTCATGCGGCGCGGGCTGCAAGTAGAGCGTGGAGGGCTTCTGGCTTTAGGTGCGTATACCGCTTCAGCATCTTCCAGTCCTTGTGCCCGGTAACAAGTGCAACTTGCTCGATTGTGAATCCGGCCTCGAAAAGTCGGCTTGTGCCTTCGTGTCGCAAGTCGTGGAAGTGAAGGTCGTGGATACTCAGGTCGGCGCATCCGCGACGAAAAGCTGTGCCGACTGATCTGCCATTGAATGGGAAAATTCGATCATCGTCGTTGCTTCGCTTGGCGCGCTGCTCCTCAACAATGGTCCACGCGTCGTAACCGGTCGCCGCGAACAGCGGTATGCGCTGATTATTGCCGTTCTTGTTTCGGGGATCTTTCCGGTCACGGATGAGAAGCATCCGCGTACGAGTTTCCAAATCGGACCAACGTGCCGTGCAGATTTCCTCCTGGCGCATCGCGGTTGCGACGGCAAAACGTATGATTTGGCTAACCGGTGCTAGCTGACGAGGATTTGCATCGAAGTGAGCGATCAGTCTGTCTAGTTCATCCTGGGTCGGCCGCCTGTCGCGCTGATGGCCCTTCCCAACGAGACCAAGCCTCTTTAGGGCGATGCGCGCGAGATCGACCGGTTCGACCTTGACGGGCAGGCCGTGAACGGCAGCGGCATGAGCCAGAATGAGTTTCACAAAACCGATGTCGATACCGAGAGTCATCGGTCCGGCACCTTGAGCTGCTCGATCACGACCAAAGCGAATGAGCCGTTCGCGATCAAGGGCCACGATGTTGCACTTCCCCAGATGTCTTTGGAGCATATCAAGGGCTGCGGCCTTGGAGCGGCGAGGGGACTTGCCTACATCGCACATGTCGTCGATATGGAGGTCGATGAGTTCGCCGAAAGTTTTTAGGCGCGCTATACGGGACTTGGTCGGCGTTTCACCGCGATCGACTTGGCGCTCGGTTTCGGTTGCCCAGCGCCTAGCGTCGTCTCGGCGCAAGAAGGTTTCGCTGACGTAGCGACCTTTGCGACGCACTTGGACACGCCAGGAACCGGACGAGAGTTTTGTGTAGGTGGCCATTTTTCGTGTGCGCTCCGTGTGCAATGAAAGATCGAAACGTGGCGAAGAGGGGCGTATTCTGGCGTAAATTCGTGTGCACTCGGTAGGTTCTAACGATTTGATGTTAAAGAAAAAATGCTGAAAAATCAAGATCATAGACTGGCCGTGGCGCCCATGATGGACTGGACTGACAGGTGCTGCCGATACTTTCACCGGCAAATCACCCGGGACGCCCTGCTGTACACCGAGATGGTGGTGGCCGATGCCGTGATCCACGGCGCGCGCGAGCGGCTTTTGGGTTTCGATGAATGTGAGCATCCCGTAGCCCTGCAACTTGGCGGTTCCGACCCGGCGAAACTCGCCGAGGCGGCGCGTATCGGCGAAGCGTTCGGCTATGACGAGATCAACCTCAATGTCGGTTGCCCCTCCGACCGGGTGCAGTCAGGCACCTTTGGCGCCTGCCTGATGAAGACGCCGGGGCTCGTTGCCGAAGGCGTCGCGGCGATGAAGGGTGCGGTCAAGATTCCGGTCACGGTAAAATGCCGCATCGGCGTCGACGACCAGGATCCCGAGCCGGCCCTGGACAGGCTCGCCGATGGTGTGTTTGAGGCCGGCGCGGATGCGTTGTGGGTGCACGCGCGCAAGGCCTGGCTTGAAGGGCTCAGCCCCAAGGAAAACCGCGATATCCCGCCGCTCGACTACAGTCGCGTCTATCGGCTCAAGGCCAGAATGCCTCACCGATTCATAGGCATAAACGGCGGCATTCAGACGCTCGATGAAACCCGAACGCACCTCGATCATGTCGATGGGGTCATGCTCGGCCGCGCTGCCTATCACACGCCGAGCGTTCTGGCTGGTATCGACGCCATGCTGCGCGGCGAGGCCGCCGAAGACATCGATTTCGCAGCCCTTGTCGATACCATGGCCGACTATGCCGCTCGTCACATTGCAGCCGGCGGTCGGCTCGGCCATGTCACGCGCCATATGGTCGGGCTGTTCCACGGCCTTTCCGGCGCACGGCGCTTCCGACAGATCCTGTCGACAGACGCAACCAGGCCCGGTGCCGGTCCCGAGGTGTTGCGACAAGCGTTTGCGGCGGTCGAGCTCAATCGCGCAAGCGAGGCGGCGTAGCGCCTGAGCCTCAGTCGCGGAGGATCATCCGGTCGCCGCGCACGTCGAAACCCGACAGCGAGCCGATGAAATTCATGCCCAGCAAGCTCTGCTCAAGGCCCTGATCGGCGACGAGCATGGGCATGTTCTTGCGCTCGATCGTGCCAAGCTGGATGCTGCCGGCGGTTATGCGGGCGGCATGGGCGACGCCGTTGGCGGTCGACACGGGAACTGAAAAGTTCAGGCTCTCGGGATCGAAACCCGCGCGCCGGGCGTCGGCCACGGTGAGCACGGTGCTGGTGGCGCCGGTGTCGACCATCGCCTGGATGGTCGCGCCATTGATCTGCAGGCGTGCGCCGAAATGCCCGTTCGGCAGCTTGTCGAGCGTCACCGTCGCGCGGCCGTCGCCGTCAAGCGCCGACATCGGGCTGCCCGGCACCAGGCCAGCCGTCACGCGGCTGGCAATATCCTGCAGCTCGTAGCGATACTGATAGCCGGCGACCAGCACGAGCACGATCACCACCCACAGCGCCAGGCTTCTCAGCGTATCGCCCAGCCGCGTTCCCCGAGCCAGGACGCCGGCCCCGATGACCATGACGAGCGCGCCGAGATAGATCAGCTGGCCGAAGCTGTCATTGTCGAGGCCAAGGGTCTGGCCGGATGAGTCGTTGAACAGCAAAAGCAGCAGTCCGCCGCCGAGCACCGCAATGGCAATCCAGTAAAGCCGGCTCATGTCTTGTGCAAATCCTCAGACGGCGCCGCGTTCGCGGGCCATGCGCGTGCGACGGGTTTCCCGGCGCGGCTTGCGCTCGACGGTCTCGAGCCGGGCGGGAAGCGCGGCCATCACGGCGCGGCGCGTTTCCGGCGTCATGTCGAGCCAGGCGCCGATCTCTTCGCGCGTGCGTCCGCAACCGAAGCAGTAGCCGGTGACCATGTCGATGGAGCAGACGAGGATGCAGGGCGATTCGATGGCCATCATGGAATCCGGTGGCAGTGGCGCAGACTATGCCGGGTGCCGTAGGCCACCGCAACATGCAAGCTGCCGCCACCAGATGGTGCAACCGCCAAGGGAATGCAAGTCCGATGGCCAGCGCAGGGTGGCATCCTGTCCATGGTGCAGGCCTGCTGGACGCCATGCCGCGATTGTTTTCGTTGCGCGAGGGGGCTATTGCGCAGGCGACCATTTCGAACGGCAGGCCCGCTATCATGACCACCGCTTCCCCATTTGACGATTTCCGCAACCTGTTTGCCCATCTGCCTGAAGGCGACGTGGCTCAAGCCGGCAAGGTGTGGGCACTGTTTGCCAAGGCCGACAAGCCGAAAGGCTCGCTCGGGCGCATCGAGGATATTGCTGCCTGGCTGGCGCGCTGGACCGGCCGCGCGCCGCCCACGGTGCTCAAGCCCCTTGTTGCCATCTTTGCCGGCAACCATGGCGTGGTTGCCCAGGGTGTTTCACCACGGCCCATGGAAGCGACGGCCCAGCGCGTCGAGCTCTGCGCTGCCGGTGGGGCGGCGATCAACCAGGTCTGCGTCGCCCATGATCTCGGGCTCAAGGTGTTCGACCTGGCGCTGCACCTGCCGACGGCAGACATCACCGTCGAGCCGGCGCTCGACGAACGCGGTTGCGCTGCCACCATGGCGTTCGGCATGGAGGCGATCGCCGGCGGCACCGACCTGTTCTGCATCGGCGATCTGGGTGTCGCCAACACGACGGTCGCGGCCGCACTTTCGGCGGCGCTGTTTGGTGGCAAGGGCGCCGACTGGGTTGGACCTGGCTCCGGTGCCGATGCCGCGATGCAGGCACGCAAGGCCGCAGTGGTCGATCGTGCGCTGGCGCTGCATGGCGATCATCTCAAGGACCCGCTTGAGGTGCTGCGCCGTCTCGGCGGGCGCGAGTTTGCCGCGATCGCTGGCGCAATCCTTGCCGCACGCATGGAGAAAATCCCGGTGCTGCTCGATGGGTTCGCAACGTCTGCTGCTGCTGCCGTGCTTTACGCCGTCAATCCCTCGGCACTCGACCATTGCATGTTCTCGCATGTCTCGACCGAGCCGGGCCATGCCCGCCTGCTGGCGAAGCTCGGCGCGAGGCCCTTGCTGGGCCTGGGTATCGACCATGGCGAGGCTGTGGGGGCGGGCCTTGCCGCCGGTCTGGTCAAGACGGCATCACAGATCAGCTCCGGTATGGCTGCGGCCGTCAAATAGCTAGCGGCTACCGGCAGCACTGCGCGGCTGCAACGTAGTGGGCAGACCGTCGATCACCCGCGCTGCCGGGAAGATGGCAATCGCCTCGGTGCCCTCGCGCAGCTTCGAACGCAGATCGAACTCGCCGCCATGGAGCGCGAGCAGTCCCTGCACGATCGGCAGGCCGAGGCCGGTGCCCTGTTCCGCGCTCTTGATGGCGATCGAGCCCTGGCCGAATGCCGACAGCACGACCGGGATCTCCTCGGCCGGAATGCCTGGGCCGTTGTCCTTGACGGAGATGTATTGACCGCCGCCGGCGGTCCAGCCCACCCGCACGCGGATATCGCTGCCTGTAGGCGAGAACTTGATGGCATTGGACAGGAGGTTGAGTGTGATCTGGCGGATGGCGCGCTCGTCACCGAGCAGGCGCGGCAGCGCGGGCTCGAATTGCTCGATGATCCGCAAATCCTTGTTGCGCGCCTTGAGCTCCATCATGTGGCAGCAGTCCTCGACGATCGAGAGCAACTGCTGGGGCTCTTCGTTGAGCTGGTAGCGGCCGGCCTCGATGCGCGACAGGTCGAGGATCTCGTTTATGAGATCGAGCAGGTGCTGGCCGGAATCGTGGATGTCGCGGGAGTATTCTCGATAGGTCGGGCTGTTGATCGGGCCCAGGACCTCGCCGGCCATGACCTCGGAAAAGCCGAGGATGGCGTTGAGCGGCGTGCGCAGTTCGTGGCTCATCGTGGCGAGAAAGCGCGACTTGGCAAGGTTAGCGTCTTCGGCGCGGCGGCGCGCCTCGTCGGACATGGCCTTTGCCGTCTCCAGTTCGGCGATGAGGGCGTCCATTTCCGAGCGGAACGACATCAGCATCAGCGCCGACCGGTTCATGATCTTGGCGACATAGGAAAAGAACGGCAGGGCAGCGACCAGCAGTACCGCCATGATCGCGCCGAGCGGCTCGGTCAGCTTGACACCGAAGGCGGCATAGGCCGCTACAGGTACGACGAACGTCACTGCCAGTGCGCCGCGCAGCGACGATGCAACGATTGCGGTCACGGCCATGGCGACAAGCAGGAAGACGCCCTTGACGATGGCGAGCAGGTTGGGGTCGCAGGCAGCGCACGACATCGCCGCTAGATAGGCCCAGGCCAGGCCGGTGACGAAATGGCCGACGAGGAAATTACGGCGGATCGCCGCCGGGGTCATCGCGGCTGCTGTCGCCTCATCGGCACGGCGGGCAAGAATGGCCAGGCCGATGTAACCGAGGACGGCAACCAGAGCCCATGTCAGGATGCCGGAATCGGCGCCAATCATCATTCCGCAGCCGGCAAGAACGACGACCAGCAGCGGAAGCGTGGCAGAATTGGCGACGATCGAATTGGCGTGGAGCTTCAGTAGTTCGCGGTCGAAGACCAGTCCGCCGGGCTGCTGTGACAGGCGATCGCGTGTCTTGCGCACAGCACGCGCGACATCGCTGTTGCGATGGCGTTTCCTGCGGTCCACAATGATCTTGTCCGCCGTGTTAGAGCGTTGCAACGGCATGTGATATTTCGATTTTCGCGCGCGCCTAGATTACACCCGCACGCTACGTCCGAATGATTAAGGGATTGTTTGCCATATGAGCCGTTCGTGGTCGGGCAGGCCGCGGCAGCGGTATTTCAGGCGTCCGCGCAGCCGCTGGCGCAAGCTCGCCGACTATGCGTTCGCAGCCTTGGTGATGGGACTTCTGCTTCTTGTCTCGGCGCGGCTCGATCGGTTCGAAACGCGCACGACCCAGGGCGCTGCGGTCATCAACGATGGCGATTCGATCACGCTTGGTAGCGAACGCATCCGCCTGCGCGGCATCGATGCGCCGGAATTCTCGCAGATCTGTAGCAAGGATGGCGGCGAATATCCGTGCGGCCGACGCTCGCGCGAAGCGTTGTCGAAACTCGTCGCAGAGCGCCAGGTGACCTGCGCCGGCTGGGAGCGGGATAAGTACGGACGGCTGCTGGGGGCGTGCAGCGTCGGCAACACCGAACTCAATCGCGCCCAGGTGGAAGCCGGATGGGCAATCGCCTATGGCGGCTACGAGGCCGAAGAAGCGGCGGCGCGCCGCGACCGCAAGGGGCTTTGGGCAGGCGAGTTCGACCGACCGCGCGACTGGCGCAGCATGCATGGCGACATGGTCGAGATCGAACACGGCAGCTACGGACGCATCCTCAACTGGCTGCGTGAAATCTTTCGTTTCTCGTGACTTGAGGCCTATAGTTGCGGGGGCGCAGCAACTTGGAGGCAGAGCTGGTGAAGCTGTTTGATGGAGGGCGCGCGCCGAATCCGAGGCGCGTTCGCGTGTTTCTCGCGGAGAAGGGCATTGAGGTGCCCACGGTCAGCGTCGACATGGGCGCGATGGGGCACAAGAAGGAGGATGTTTCCTCGCGCAATCCGCTGCAGCGCCTACCTGTGCTCGAACTCGACGACGGCACCATCCTCACTGAATCGGTCGCGATCTGCCGCTACTTCGAAGAACTGAATCCAGAGCCTGCCCTGTTCGGCCGCGGCGCGGTGGGCAAGTCGCTGGTCGAGATGTGGCAACGGCGCATCGAGTTCAACCTGTTCCTTGCGGTGGGGTTTGCGTTCCGGCACATCCATCCGGCGATGAAGGAATGGGAGGTGCCGCAGGTTCCTGAATGGGGCGAGGCCAACAAGCCCAAGGTGCTTGCGTTCCTGGCCTTGCTCGACAAGGAACTCGCCGGGCGCGAATTCGCTGCTGGCGACGCCTATTCCATCGCCGATATCACCGGACTGATCGCCATCGATTTCATGAAGCCTGCACGGATCGTTATCCCGGATGAGCTTGCCAACGTCTGGCGCTGGTATCGGGCACTCGCAGCGCGGCCGAGCGCCGGCGCCTGATCATGTCGCTGGAACTCGACCGTCTCGTCACCGAGATCAAGGCCTGCCGCATCTGCGTCGAGCGCCCCGTGGGCAAGCCCATGCCGCACGAGCCGAGGCCGGTGGTGATGCCGTCTTCCACGGCACGGATACTCATCGCCGGCCAGGCGCCCGGCACCAAGGTGCACCTGAGCGGCGCACCCTTCACCGACGCTTCCGGCGACAGGCTGCGGGAATGGCTGGGCGTAACATCCGAGACCTTCTACGATCCGAATGCCTTTGCCATCGTGCCGATGGGCTTTTGCTTTCCCGGCCAGGATGCCAAGGGCGGCGACCTGCCGCCGCGGCGGGAGTGTGCGCCGGCGTGGCGGACCCCGCTGATGGCGCTGATGCCGCAGGTCGACCTCGTTCTGGCTGTCGGTCAGTATGCGCAGCGATGGCACCTGGGGACCACGCGTGCCGGCACGCTGACCGAAACCGTGGCCGGTTGGCGAGGCATCTGGGAGCGTTCGTCATCGCCCCATTTGCTGCCCTTGCCGCATCCATCCTGGCGCACCTTCGCCTGGGCCAAGCGGAATCCCTGGTTCGAAATGGAATTGCTGCCTTTTCTCAAGGCAGAAATCCGAAATCGTCTTGGTCAGTCGAAATAGAAATCAATACCGAAGATGCAGGGTGCGCGGAGAATTCCTTTCTTGTATGATGGGGGAAATGACGGGATTATGGCGAACCTTTTCTAACGGAGCCCGCATATGGACCGCCTCGACAGGAAAATTCTTCGCCTCCTTCAGGAGGACGCGACACTGGCCGTCGCCGACGTCGCCAAGAAAGTCGGCCTGTCCACCACGCCGTGCTGGCGCCGCATCCAGAAGCTGGAGGAAGAGGGCGTCATCAAGCGCCGCGTGGCGCTGCTCGACCCCGAGAAGATCAATGCGCGCGTCACTGTTTTCGTGGCGATCCGGACCAATTCGCACAGCCACGAATGGCTGCGCCGCTTCTCGGAAGTGATCCAGGAATTCCCTGAAGTGATCGAGTTCTATCGCATGAGCGGCGACGTCGATTATCTTCTGCGGGTCGTCGTGCCCGACATCGCCGCCTATGACGCGTTCTACAAGAGGCTGATCGCCAAGATCGAGATCCGCGATGTGTCGTCTTCCTTCGCGATGGAGCAGATCAAGTACACGACCGAAATGCCACTCGACTACATGATGCTCGACAAGGAAAGCGGCGCGTCGGCAGCCTGATCAGCGCGCCTTCGCCTTCAATCGTTCGAGCGTCTTGGGATCGCTGAGTTCGCGTACTGCGTCCTTGCCGATCCATTGCGCGGACTTGTCGGATGACGCTGCCAGTTTTTCCGCCACTGTCAGTGCCGGGGCGTGGAGAGTGGGCGAGCGTTTGCCCACCTGCCTGAGCGCCCAATTGACCGCCTTCTTGACGAAATTCCTGCTGTCGCCGGCGTGCGCCTCGACCAGCCCGAGCCAGGCGACGAATGTGTCGTCGGGCTCTTTCTTCAGGTGCACGGCGGCCGTGGCAATGGTCGAGAAGGCCGTGCGGCGGACGAATTCGCGCTCATCGGCGCCATAGGCCGGGATGATTTCATGGGCCAGCTTGGCCTCGCAAATGAGTTGGGCGGTATGGTCGACGATTTCCCAGCTGTCGAACTCCGCCGCCATGGCGTCGATCTGGGTCCGCTTCACCTGTGAAGGCTCGTCGGTCAGGATCGCCAGCAGGCGCGCCTCGCGGATATCGGTGGCCCATAGAGCCGCCGCGCGGATATGATCGCGCTTCACCTGCCTTGCTATCGGGTTGAGCACGGCATTCGGGATGCCGAGCGCCCGGTCGGTGGCAATGCCGAAGCGCGCCATGCCGGCCCGGTTCTCCTCCGAAGCGAGCGTGCGCAGATGCGCCACGACTTCATCGGCGGTCGAGGCCGGCGACAGGGCCATCTTGCGGCACTATTTCTCGAGGCGGGCGAGCAGCGACGAGGTGTCCCAGCGCTTGCCACCCATGCCCTGCACGTCCTTGTAGAACTGGTCGACGAGGGCGGTCACCGGCAGCTTGGCGCCGTTGCGGTCGGCCTCCTCGAGGCAGATGCCGAGGTCCTTGCGCATCCAGTCGACGGCGAAGCCAAAATCGTAGTTGCCGGCATTCATGGTCTTGTGGCGGTTCTCCATCTGCCAGGAGCCGGCGGCACCCTTGGAGATGACATCGACCACCTTCTCGATGTCGAGGCCGGCCTTCTTGCCGAAATGGATGCCTTCGGCGAGACCCTGGACGAGGCCCGCGATACAGATCTGATTGATCATCTTGGTCAACTGGCCGGCTCCCGCCGTCCCCATCAGGCCGACCATGCGGGCGAAGGAATCGATGACCGGCTTGGCGCGGTCGAATGCGTCCTGTTCGCCGCCGACCATGACGGTGAGAATGCCGTTTTCGGCTCCGGCCTGGCCGCCGGATACCGGCGCGTCGAGGAAGTGGAAGCCGCCGGCCTTGGCTGCGGCATCGAGCTCGCGGGCGACTTCGGCCGAGGCCGTGGTGTTGTCGATGAACACGGCGCCCTTCTTCATCGACTGGAACGCACCCTGGGCGCCGATGGTGACCTCGCGCAGGTCGTCGTCATTGCCGACGCAGGCGAAGACGAAATCCTTGCCGATGGCTGCTTCGGCCGGCGTCGGCGCAAAAGCACCGCCATGCTGGTCAGCCCATTTCTGAGCCTTCGCCAGCGTGCGGTTGTAGACGGTGACGTCGTGCCCGCCCTTGTTCTTGAGATGGCCCGCCATGGGATAGCCCATAACTCCAAGACCAAGGAACGCGACCGATGCCATGGCTCACCCTTTCGAAGTGCAAATGTTCTGGTGCCCGTGGTCTATGCCATGGGACGAATTCGTCAAGACGATCGTGGTTGGGCCAGCAGCTTCGGCCGCCAGCTCAGCGATGCAGGTGACGGGTAATGCGCCGTTCGATCCAGTCCACCAGATGGCGCAAGGCCTCGACCAGCGACAGATAGAGCAGGGCGGCCCAGAGATAGGTCTGGAAGTCGAAGGTGCGCGAAAATGCGCGGCGGGTCTCGCCCATCAGATCGTAGACGGTGATGATGGCGACGATGGCAGAGCCCTTGATCATCAGGATGATTTCGTTCCCGTAAGGCCGCAGAGCAACAATCAGCGCCTGCGGCAGCACGATCTTATAGAGCGTCTGCAGCTTCGACAGGCCGAGGGCCGAAGCTGCCTCCCACTGGCCTTTTCCGACGCTTTCGATGGCGCCGCGCAGGATCTCGGCCTGGTAGGCTGCGGTATTGAGCGCGAAGGCGAAGACGGCGCAATACCAGGCTTCGCGGAAGAAGCTCCACAAGCCGACCGCCTCCAGCTGTGGCCGGAACGAGCCGAAGCCGTAATAGATCAGGAAGGTCTGCGCGAGCAGGGGCGTGCCGCGGAAGAAGTAGACATAGCCGTAGGAAACTGCGTTCAGCACGCGGTTCTTCGACATGCGGGCGTAGCAGATCGGCAGCGACAGGATGGCGCCCAGCACGATAGAAACCGCGACGAGCGTCAGCGTGACGCGCAGGCCGGAAAGATAGGAGGGCGCGTATTTGGCGAAGAGCTCGGGATTCCATGCGCTGAACAGATAGGTGACAAGGCCTATGCCTAGCGCGGCCCAAAGGCCGACAAAGGCCCAGCCCATGATGCGTTCGCGCGACCAGCCGCGCGGCGGCGCCGGCGGGCGTTGGACCTTGACTGCCGTCTCGCTGGAAGCGCTCATCGCTGCGCCTCCCGCTTGCCGACCCAGCGTTCGATGGCGCCGATGCCGAAGGACGAGATGATGGCGAGCGCCAGGTAGATGAGGCAGGCGACGCCGAAAAACATGAACGCGTGCTTGGTAACGCGGGCGGCGATGCTGCTCTGGCGCACGATGTCGGTCAGGCCGATGGCCGATACGAGCGCTGTGTCCTTGAGCAGGATGAGCCAGAGATTGGACAAGCCGGGCAGGGCGATACGGACGAGTTGCGGCAGGATCACCAGCCGCATGGTCTGGCGCGACGACAGGCCGACCGAATAGCCGCCCTCATATTGGCCGCGGGGAATGGCGCGAAAGGCGGAGAGGAAAACCTCGCTGGCGTAGGACGAGAAGACGACGCCGAGCGCAAGCATTCCGGCAACGAAGCTGTTGATCTCGACGACGGCCTCGGGCCGCACCAGCCGCACCACCTGCTGGATGCCGATCTGGGCGCCATAGAAGACCAGGAAAAGCGTCAGCAGTTCCGGCAGGCCGCGGAAGATCGTGGTGTAGATATTGCCGGCCAGCCTCATGGACGCTTCGCTCGATTGCTTGGCGAGCGCCACCAGGAAGCCGATCAGAAGCCCGAGCGGCAGTGTGACCAAAGCGAGCGAAACAGTGACGAGCACGCCATAGGCAAGATCGTCACCCCACCCGTCGGGTCCGAAACTCAGAAGCGCCCAGACGCTTTGCATCGGTCGGCTGTCCCCTTTGGCCTCCGGTGGCCGGAGTGCCGCCGCCTTTGATGGCGGCTTGTTGTTATGTTAGCCAAACGGCGGGAACTTGTCCCGCCGCCTGTTGAGTTTTCAAGCCATTGACGGCTCAATCGCCATAAACGTCGAACTTGAAGTACTTGTCGTTGATTTCCTTGTACTTTCCGTTGGCGCGAATGGCTGCGATCGCTGCGGTGAACTGGTCGGCCAGCGCGGTATCGCCCTTGCGGACGCCGACGCCGGCGCCATCGCCGTGAATTTCAGGCATGTTCGGGATCGTGCCGACGATCTTGCAGCAGGCGCCATCGGCCGTTTCCAGCCAGTTCCCCATGGTCACAGCGTCGTCGCTGACCGCATCGAGACGGCCATTGGCCATGTCGAGCTTGTACTCCTCGGCGGTCGGGTAGGACTTGATCTCGCTGTCGGTGAAGACCTTCTCGGCGTAGTTGTAGTGGATGGTCGAGCCCTGGACGCCGATCGTCTTGCCGGCGAGGTCTTCCTTGGTCACGCCCTTGATGTCGCTGTTCTTGGCGGCGGCGATCACGGCAGGCGTGTTGATGTACTTCTTGGAGAAATCGATCTTCTCCTTGCGCTCAGGCGTGATCGACATCTGGGCGATGATGGCGTCGAACTTGCCGGCCTGGAGGGCAGGGATCATGCCGTCCCACTCCTGGGCGACGATCTCGCACTTGGCCTTCATCTCGTCGCAGAGCGCGTTGGCGATGTCGACGTCGAAGCCGACGAGCTTACCGTCCGAGGTGAGGTTGTTGTAGGGAGGGTATGCGCCTTCGGTGGCAATCTTGATCGTCTTTTCCTGCGCCTGAGCCATGCCGATGGTCAGTGCAAGTGCAGCCGATGCTGCCAGGGCGATACGCATGGAAATACCCATAGTGTTCCTCTCTTTTTCGCTTTCGGCCGGTTCCTGTCCATTCGGCCGTTGAGCGGAAAATTTCCGCCGATGGGGCGGATACTCCCACTCTTTTCAGTTGAAAATCAATGGCAAAAAGGGTTGTTGCAGCGCCGGTTGTGAACATCTCGGATGACGCTGCGTCAGAGTTTGGTAAGGCCCGATCTTGCTTCGACGAAGTCGGCGATCGACTTGATGTCGTCGATGCCGAACACCGGCACCTGTTCGCCCTCGACCGGATGATCCGAGGCGATGGCGACGATTGCGGGGTCCTTGGCGGTCAGCGGCGAGCGGTCCTTCGCCTCCAGTCGCCGCGCCTCGATCTTGAGATGGTTTTCGCGCTTGTAGCCCTCGATCAACACCAGGTCGCAAGGCCCTAGCCTCGCCAGAACCTCGTCGAGCGTGGGCTCGTCCTCGCCGCGCAATTCGTGCATCAATGCCCAGCGTCGACCCGACACGATAGCGACTTCGGTCGCACCGGCCTCGCGATGGCGGAAACTGTCGGCGCCGGGCTTGTCGATGTCGAAATCATGGTGCGCGTGCTTGATCGTCGAAACCTTCCAGCCGCGCCCGGCCAGTTCGCTCACCAGCCGCTCGGTCAAGGTCGTCTTGCCGGAATTCTTCCAGCCGGTGATGCCGAATACGCGATGCGCCATCAGTTGGCTCCGTCCAGAATCCGTTCGGCCTCGGCGAGGTCCTCAGGCGTATTGATGTTGAAGAACGGATCGACGGTCCTTGCGCCGAACTGCTCGTTTGGAAACTCCACCACGCCCAGGCCTGCCTGTTCGATGAACGTCATCACTCTGCGGGTATCGCCACTTTCCAGAAACGCCGCAAGCGCATCGCGCAGCGACAGTGGCCACAGCGCGAAAGTCGGGTGTACACGCCCGTTCGAGGCGGCCACAGCGCCTCGGCTCCCGCAGGATGCCAATTGCTTGGCAAGATCGGCTGGAAAAAACGGCGTATCGCCGGCCACGCTGAGGACGTGGCTGCTGCCGGGCTTCTGCGCTGCCCATTCCATCCCTGCGAGAATTCCCGCCAAGGGGCCCTGATAGCCGGCGATCGTGTCGGCGATGATTTCGGCGCCGAAGCTGGTGAAGAGTGCGGGGTCGGCGTTGGTGTTGATGGCGATCGGAGCAGCCTGGGGCCGAAGACGATCGAGCACATGGCGGATCATCGGACGTCCGCCGAGCGGCAGCAGTGTCTTGTCGGTGCCGCCCATCCGGCTCGAACGGCCGCCGGCGAGGATGAGGCCTGCGATCTGCCCTGCCATGCTGTTAGATCCCGTCGGGCGCCATGGAGGCGCTGGTGCTCTCGGCGGCCGGCCGGCTGTGGCCGACGACGCGCTCGCGATAGAGCGAATAGAGGCCCGAGGCGACAATGACGGCCGCACCGGCCATCATCGCGAGATCGGGGATGTCGCCGAAGACCACGACGCTGAGCGTGATCGCCCAGATCAGCGCGGTGTAGCGGAACGGCGCGATGAAGGAGATCTCGCCTTCGCGCATGGCCATGATTACGAACTGGTAGCCGAACAGGACCAGGACTGCGGCGCCGGCGAGAAAGAGGACGAGCTCGAACGTCATCGGCACCCAGCCGCCGAAAGGCACGATCGTCAGCGCCCCGGTGATGGTGATGACAATGGTGGTGACCGTCGACACGAACAGGGAAGGGACGTGATCGGGGATCTTGCGCGTCGCCAGGTCGCGCACCGCGCAGAAGGCGACCGAAAGCAGCGCCAGCAGCGAAAAGGCGTTGAAGCCCTCAAAGCCCGGTCGCACGATGATCAGCACGCCGCCGAAGCCGGCGACGATGGCCAGCCAGCGGCGCCAGCCCACGCCTTCGCCGAGAAACAGTGCCGCCCCCATGGTGACCGCCAGCGGCAGCGCCTGGAGCACGGCCGAGATGTTGGACAGCGGCAGATGCGGCAGGGCCGCAAGGAAGCAGATGGTGCCGCCGACCTCGCCGACCAGGCGCAAGAACACCATCGGATGCCAAAACTGGCCCACCCCCTTCAAAGCGCCCTGCTGCCAGGCCAGCAGGGTGATCAGCGTCGTGGCAAACAGCCCGCGCACGAGCATGAGCTGGCCCGGATTGATCGTCTCGGCGGCGAGCTTGCTCAGCGTGTCGTTGAAGGTGAAGGCGGCCATTGCGACCACCATGAACATGGAGCCGCGGATATTCGAGGAAAGTGGCACTTGGGCTTTCCGTTGCTGCTGTTGCCTACGGCTTTAGCATTGGCGCGCAAAACAGCAATGGCAAACGCATGGACCAGCGGCCGCTACGTCATCACGGCCCGACGAGACTGTCGGCGATCGCGCGAACGAGCGGGTCGTATTTCGACTTGGCGGCGGCGGGGTACTTGAGCATGAACGCATGGATAACGCCGTCGCGGCCGAACTCCAGGCGATGGTAGAAGATATCCGTTCCGTCGTGCCCGGAGAGCGCGACCCAGTCCTTGCCGACCTTGCGGTAGGTGACCTCCATCCCTTCGGAGCTGAAATCGGCCAACTGCTCCGGCGTCTGGTCGAGGGCATTGTTGGAGCCATAGACGGCAAGGCTCGCGCCATCCGGGGCCACGAAGGTCATGCCGTCGCCGTTGGCCGGCCCCCCGGCGCGATCGGTGAAGACATCGAGCGGGAACGTCACCGACGTGCCGAAGCGGGCGTTGGTGTAGATGAAAGGCTTGGCCATTGCGGGTGGTGCGGACGAAATTGCGAGCAAGATCGCGGACAGCGCCGCTGCGAGCCGGTAAGCCATGCCACCAGTACCCCTTCGAGCTGCCTTGCCTTTGCGGTGGATGCCGCTCCGCTCAGCCGCCGGTCACGCTCATATGGCGCGAGACGGCCGGCCGGTTGGTGCGGCGATCGATGACGAAGTCGTGGCCCTTGGGCTTGCGTCCGATCGCCTCGTCGATGGCGTCCGACAAAAGCTCGTTGCCCTCGGATGCGCGCAGCGGTGCCCTGAGATCGGCGTCGTCGTTCTGGCCGAGGCACATGTAGAGAGTCCCGGTGCAGGTCAGCCTGACCCGGTTGCAGCTCTCGCAGAAATTATGCGTCATCGGCGTGATGAAGCCGAGCCGGCCGCCGGTCTCGGCGACCTGAACATAGCGCGCCGGGCCGCCGGTCTTGAACGGGATGTCGGTCAGCGTGAACTGGCGCTCGAGATTGGCCCGTAGCAGCGACAGCGGCAGGTACTGGTCGGTGCGGTCGCCATCGATCTCGCCCATCGGCATGGTCTCAATGACGGTCAGGTCCATGCCGCGGCCATTGGCCCAGCGCAGCATGTCAGGGATTTCGAGATCGTTGAAGCCCTTGAGTGCCACCGCGTTGAGCTTGATGTGCAGGCCGGCGGCCTGGGCAGCGTCGATGCCTTCCATCACCTTGGCGAGGTTGCCCCAGCGCGTGATGGCATGGAACTTGTCGGCGTCGAGCGTGTCCAGCGAAACATTGATGCGCTTGACGCCGCAATCGGCGAGTTCCCGGGCGAAGCGTGACAGTTGCGAGCCGTTGGTGGTCAGCGTCAACTCTTCGAGCGCACCGCTGTCGAGGTGACGCGACAGCTGGCGGACGAGATACATGATGTTCTTGCGCACCAGCGGTTCGCCGCCGGTCAGGCGCAGCTTCTTGACGCCCTTTTCGATGAATACGGTGCACAGCCTGTCGATCTCTTCGAGCGACAGCAAATCCTTCTTTGGCAGGAAGGCCATGTCTTCGGCCATGCAATAGGTGCAACGGAAGTCGCAGCGGTCCGTAACCGACACGCGGAGGTAGCTGATCGAGCGACCGAAAGGATCGATCATGTCCATGCGCTGCGCTTCCGTTCCCAGTTCTGTGGCGTCTTCTGTGGCGCCTGCATATTACGGCTATGTTGTACGCATGCGGCTGTCAATCAAGATGAAAGTTTCTTTCCCTGGGGTAGCGTCGCGTTCCTCGTCGAGCTTGCATGGTGTTAGTGCTTTTCCCGGCGTTCGAAGCGCAGTAGTGAAGGGCAGTTCAAATTGGCAGGATGGATCATGACGGCACCGAAAGAATTGAGGGTCTCCAAGGACCGCAAGCTGTTGACGGTGACCTTTCCGGATCATCGTCCGTCCGAACTGTCCGCCGAGTTGCTGCGGGTGCTTTCGCCATCGGCCGAGGTGCAGGGGCACTCGCCGGAGCAGCGCGTAACGGTGCCCGGCAAGAAGGATATCACCATCCTCAAGATCGAACCGGTGGGCAACTATGCGGTGCGCATCACCTTCGACGATTTCCACGACACCGGCATCTTCACCTGGAACTACCTGCACACGCTTAGCCATGAGAAGGACAAGCGCTGGCAGGAGTATCTCGACGAACTGGCCCAGAAGGGCATGAGCCGCGAGCGATAGAACCTGTCGCCGGCCGTTCACATTGGCCGGCTAAGAGGAGCGGAAACGAAAGGCAGGGCGATGTCGGTCATCTCGACGATTGAGCAACTTGAAGCGCTGTACGGGCTTCCCGGCGAAACTTCGCTGGTCAAGGAACTCGACCACATCATCCCCGAATATGCCGCTTTCATCGAGGCCTCGCCCTTTGTCTCCCTGGCGACCTGCGGACCGGAGGGGCTCGATTGCTCGCCGCGCGGCGATCTTGCCGGCTTCGTGCGCATCCACGACCCACGCACGCTGATGATGCCTGACCGGCGCGGCAACAACCGTGCGGATTCGCTGAAGAACATCATCCGCGACCCGCGCGTGGCGCTGCTGTTTCTGGTGCCGGGCTCGGGTACGACGCTGCGCGTCAACGGCCGTGCCCGCATCAGCATCGATGCCGAGCTGTGTGCGTCCTTCACCGTCGAAGGCAAGCCGGCGCGGTCGGTGACGGTGATCGACGTGGATGCCGTCTATTTCCAGTGCGCGCGTGCGATCGTCCGGTCCGATTTGTGGAACCCGGAACGGCATGTCGACGCGAAGTTGCTGCCGACGCCTGGACAGATCCTCGCCGTCACCAGCCGGGCCAGCATCGACGGCGAAACATATGATCGCGAATGGCCGGAGCGTGCGAAGACGTCGATGTGGTAGGGCCAGTCGGCTCGAGGGCGACAGCCCCGCGGCTCAACACAACGTGATCGTGCTAAGGTAACTTTTGCGGCTTTCGCGACGTATACCCGGCAAAGCTGCTGGAGCCATTTTCGCATGAAGCCTTGGACCGACCGCGCCGGAAAACTGTCGCCACTGAAGGCTGCGGCCTTCGCCGGCACGCTCGTGCCGGCGCTGCTTCTGGCCTATTACGCCGCGACAGGGTTTCCGTCGGCTGCTCCAACGGGAGGCCTGCTTGGCCCGCGACCCTTCACGGCCGCCATCCACCACACCGGCGACTGGGCGATGCGCTTCCTGCTCCTGTCGCTGGCGGTCACGCCGCTGCGGCGCATCGGCCAATGGCCGAAGCTCATCCTCATCCGCCGCATGCTCGGCATTGCGGCGCTGTGCTACGCGCTCGGCCACCTCGTTCTGTATTTCTTCGACCAGAACTGGAACGTTGCGCGCGTTGTCAGCGAAATCGCGCTGCGCATCTACCTGACGATCGGCTTTGTAGCGCTGCTTGGCCTTGTTGCACTCGGTGCGACCTCGACCGATGCTGCGATTAGCAAGCTCGGGCGCAACTGGAACCGCCTGCACAAGATCGTCTACGGCATCGGCATTCTGGCGGCGCTGCATTTCTTCATGCAGTCGAAGGCCGACGTCTACGAGCCGACCCTGATGGCCGGCTTCTTCATGCTGCTGATGGTCTACCGGCTGGCGCAGTGGCGCGGCCTCAGCCTGACATCGCCATGGGTGTTGATTGCCATTGCGATTGCGGCGGCGCTGGCGACCGTCGTCGTCGAGGCCGCATGGTATGGGCTGGCGACCGGTGTGGAGCCTCGCCGCGTGCTTGCGGCCAACCTGCAGTTTTCCTATTCGATCCGGCCGGCGTGGTGGATCCTGGCGACCGGACTCAGCGTTGCCGTGCTCGGCTATGTCAGGTCCATGGGAAAGGCCGATGCGCCGCGAGGCAGGCGGGTAGCCCGGGCCAGCGCTTGAACCCTCTAGTCCTTCAGGGCATCGGCGACACGCAGCATGTGCGCGCCGATCAGGTCGCATTGCTCGGGCGTCGAGGCGCTCATCGCCTTTTCGATCAGCGCGCCATAGGCCTTCAGCGCCCGCATCAGCAAGGCTTCGCCATCCGCAGTGAGCGTCAGCCGCATGATGCGCCTGTCCTTGGCGTCGGCCTCGCGGCTGACCAGCGAGCGCTTCTCAAGCTGCGGCAGCAGCATGGTGATGTTGGAACGGCCGACCAGCAGTTTGCGCGCGAGATCGTGCTGCGACATGCCCGGATGCCGGTAGAGGTTCATCAGCACATCCAGCTGCGCCGGCTTGAGGTCGTGGGGCTGCAAAGCGGTCGCCAGGGCGCGCTCCATCGAATGGCACGCCTTCGCCACCGCGACCCAGTTGCGGAACCGTGGGTTGTCCCACGGCAAATCTTGCTTATTGTTCATGATTGAACTATTATGTTCATGATTGAACTTATGGATGGGCGCGCACTATGGCATCAATCGGGCTGAAGGTCATCCGGCGCCTGTTTGGGGCTGCCGAGTTCGTTTCGCCGCGGCTTGCCGGCCGCGCCGCATTCGAGCTTTTCCGGCGCACGCCAGGCGAAAAGTCGCTGTCGGAGGCCGAAAAGCGGGCCATCGCCCGGGCCGCCGACTTCATGGCCGAGGCGCGCCATCACCGAATCATGACGCGGAAAGGGTGTGTCGCCATCCATGAATTCCGCCCGGCCCAGGGACGAGCACAGGCCGGAACGGTCCTGGTCATCCATGGCTGGCGTTCGCGCACCGAATACATGCGGGCGCTGATCGAAGGTTACCTCAGTGCCGGCTATCGGGTGGTCTCGCTCGACCTGCCAGGCCATGGCGGCTCGCTTGGTCGCGCGCTCGACATGGCAAAGGCGGTCGAGGCGGCCACGTTGGCCGGCCAGTGGTTCGGGTCGTTCGAGGCGATCGTCGGCCATTCCTTCGGTGGTGCTGTTGCGGTCAATGCCGCTGCGGGAACGGTCAAGGGATTTGCGCCGCTTTCAACCAACCGGCTGGTGCTCATTGCCGCGCCCGATTCGATGCCCCGGCTGTTCGAGGACTTCGGGCGCTACGTCAATCTCGGTGCCCGCACGCAGCACGCCATCGCAGGCCAGGTCGAACGCGTGACCGGAACCCCGATCCATCAGTTCGTCAGTTCGAGGCTGCTGATGCGCCTGAGCATTCCGACGCTGATCATCCATGCCCCCGACGACAGGGAGGTCTCGGCCAAGGACGCACGCGCGATGGCAGGTGCCGGACGCCATGTCAGGCTGTTCTGGGCCGAAGGCCTCGGCCATCGGCGCATCCTTTCCGACGCCCGCGTCGTGGACGAGGGCGTCGGCTTTGTCAGGAACTCGCTGGTGCTCGAAACGGTACTGGAACGCCACGAGAGCGCTGCGTAGTTGATCGCGATCAGCCCTTCTTCTCGCCCGGTTCGGTTGGCAGGCCGGCATCGCGCCAGGCGGTGAAGCCGCCGAGGATATGCCGCACTGGCTCCAGTCCCATCTCCTGCGCCGTCTTGGCCGCGAGCGCCGAACGCCAGCCGCCTGCGCAGAAGAACACGAAGCTCTTGCCGCTTGAGAAGAACGCCTTGTGGTACGGGCTCTCAGGGTCGATCCAGAATTCGAGCATGCCGCGCGGGCAGTGCTGGGCACCCGGTATCCGGCCTTCGCGCTGCACCTCGCGGGGGTCGCGAAGGTCGACGAAGACGGTGTCCGGGTCGTCGAGCAAGGTCGCCGCCTCTTCGGGCGAGACCACCTCGACCACCGCGTTGGCTTCGTCGAGCAGTTCGCGATAACCCTTCTTCACCTTGACCTCACGTCAACTTGTCTTGGAGTGCGAAGTTCTCGCATGAAGACGGGCCGCCTGTCATTGGCATCGGATTGTGCCAGCCGCCCGACTGCCTCACGATGATGTGAAACTGTTCGGCAACAGCTGCCGGGAAATTTATGAAAGCTTAACGTTATCGGTATGAATCGATGCAGGAGCGCCTTACATCCGACATGGGGTGACAAGAAATCTTCCATCGGTGCGTAGGGCGATTCCGGCAGGGGATGGGTAATTAATGACGCTTTCTTTCCTGAAAAAGCCGATCTCTCTTCCTCTTGCGGCCTTGGCAGCGACGCTCGCCATGGGTGCGCCGCAGGCCGGTGCGCAGAATTTCTTCGACATCCTGTTTGGTGGCGGCAACAACCGTAACTACAGGCAACCGCAGGGCGAGTTCCCGCCACCGCCGCGCAAGGCGCCGCCGAAACGGGCTGCGCCGGCAAAGATCAGCGCGCCATCCTATTACACCTACAAGATCGACCAGATGGTGCCCGTCGATTTCTCCAAGCTGGTGCCGACCACGCAGTCGGTGTCGCTGGAGCCCTCGCTCGCCGGCACCGCGTTTCGCGAGGCGCTTGCCGGCCTGAGTGATTTCAACCTCGTTGCCGAAAAAGAGATCGCCAAGGCGCTGCTCGACTACTATTCGGCCAATCCCGATTTCATCTGGGTCACCGGCCAGGTAGCCAACAGCCGTGCCGAAGACGCCATCCGCAGCTTGAGCGATGCGGCAGGCCACGGGCTGATGCCGGCGGATTATTCCGTCGCTGTGCCGCAAGCTGCCTTCGTAGCTGATGACACCGCCGGTCGGCTGAAGACGCTGATCCGATTCGAGATGGCGATGTCGGCGCGCGCGCTGCGCTACGTTCACGACGCGCAGGGCGGCCGCATCGACCCGAACCGCATCTCCGGCTACTACGATTTCGCGGCCAAGCCGCTCGACATGGTCGGCGTGCTGAAGAGCCTGAGCCAGTCGCAGGACGCGCGCGCCCTGCTGGAGGGCTATCACCCGAAGAACCCGGAATATCAGGCGCTACGCGTCGAACTGGAAGCACTTCGCGCGAGCGAGGAAAACGACATCGTCGTCGACGCCAAGCTGCTGCTGAAGCCGGGCGAGACGAGCCCGGAACTGCCCAAGCTGCTGCATCTGATCGCACGCGACCTCGACGACGAGATGGGCGGCGAGTATGGCGAGACGCTGGCAAGGCTGGGCACGAGCGAGATCTATGTGCCTGAACTGGTGCCGGTGATCGAAGCCGTGCAGAAGCGGGCAGGGCTGAAACCCGATGGCGTGGTCGGCCCACGCACGGTGGCGACGCTTGCCGGCACGTCCAAGGCGGACAGGCTGGACAAGGTGCTGGTGGCGCTCGAGCAGTTGCGCTGGCTGCCTTCCGACCTCGGCAGCCCACGCGTCTTCATCAACCAGCCAGCCTATACCGCCAGCTACATCGACGGCGGCGTCGAAAAGCTCAAGATGAAGACGGTGATCGGCAAGACCACCAACCAGACCAGCTTCTTCCAGGATGAGATCGAACAGGTCGACTACAATCCCTATTGGGGTGTGCCGCAGTCGATCATCGTCAACGAGATGCTGCCGCGCCTGCGCAACGATCCGAGCTATCTCGACCGTGCCGGCTACGAGGTCACCGATTCGCGCGGCAAGCGCATTCCATCGTCGGCGATCGACTGGGGTCAGTATGGCGCCAAGGTGCCGTTCAGCGTGCGCCAGGCGCCGAGCGAGGCGAATGCGCTTGGCGAACTCAAGATCCTGTTCCCCAACAAGCATGCGATCTACATGCACGACACACCGCAGAAGGCGCTGTTCGACCGTGACAGCCGCGCCTTCAGCCACGGCTGCATCCGGCTTTCGGATCCGCGCGGCATGGCGGCGGCAGTGCTCGGCACCGACGTCGATCATATCGCGGCCAAGCTGAAGCAGGGCCATTCCTTCGAGAAGGTGACGCGCAAGATCCCGGTCTATGTCGCCTATTTCACGGCCTGGCCGGACCTCGACGGCAAGGTCGAATATTTCGGCGACGTCTACGACCGCGATGCCAAGCTCAAGGACGCGATGAGCCGGACCGAAGCGGCACGAGCGCCGAGCATCTGATTTTCCGGGGGCGATCTAGGGCAAGCGCTTTTTGATCGATCGGTTCATGCGGCGAATGAATCTCATCGGAGCAGATTCCGGGATGGCAAGCAGTTCCGTGATGAGGACAGGGTTGACGGTGGGGATGGTTTCGCCGCTCGACAGGGTGGCATTGTAATAGGCAGTTTCGCGGTCGAATGCGAATACGTCGACGTGCGAGAGATAGGTGCAAATGGCGCCAAGCATGGCTTGCGATGTCGGAAAATCATTGTGAACGCACATCTCGGTGCGCCGCATTTTCCTATCGTGAAAAAGGTACGTAAATATAATTTGGCGACCCGGAGCGTGCAGCGCCATCTGTCGAAAGAAGGCTGGAACGTCGTCCAAGTATTCGAGAAATCCGGCGCAGACGACGACGTCGAAGTTAACGCCTGGCAATTGGAAGTCCTGATTAAAATCAACGACGAATGTTCCGGGAAGGTCGGCAACGCAATCGACCGGAGTATATTCGCACGTTTTTGGAATATACCGAGAAAGTTTCCTGTTTCCTGCGCCGATGTCCAGTACAGAGTCTGTAGCGCGAATAAGTTTGGCGATGATCTGAGCTCTGCTCTCCCAAAAGGGTTGGGAGCCGTTCGCTACGCCACTCCATTCATCGAATGCTGTGAGCATGGTAGGCCCCAAGAAGGACGCTTGGGAAAATAATCTACATTGTTTGAATTCGTAAGCAATGGCTTGAAGTGCATGGCGGCAAATCAGGCTGAGCGTCTGCTCCAGGACTGCCGCTGCTCGCTGCTGCGTCTCCCCAGCCGGTACCGAGAAGGGCAGGGCCTGCTACATTAAGCATTTGAACTTACTGGGAAGAATGGTGGGCGATATAGGGATTGAACCTATGACCCCACCCGTGTGAAGGGTGTGCTCTCCCGCTGAGCTAATCGCCCGTCCGAGGCCCGAGGGCCGAACGTCCGGGCGATATAGGGGAGGGGCGGGAGTGGTGTCAAGGCGGCTTTAGCGACTTGCCGCGTCTATCAGCTTCTGAGCCATGCCAAGCGTCAGTTCGTCATAGTGCGAGATGACCACCGAGGGTTCGTATTCGCTGACGTGGCGGTCGGTATAGCCGAAATCGACGGCAACAACCGGAATGCCGGCTGCCTTGGCAGTGTCGATGTCGGTGACCGAATCGCCGACCATGACCGCCCGCGCTACGTCGCCGCCGGCCTTGGCGATGGTTTCAGTCAGGTGCCGTGGGTCCGGCTTGCGGATGCCGAAGGTCTCGGGTCCGGTGATCGCCGCGAAGCGGTCCGACAGGCCCAGCGCCCGGATGAGGTTGGTGGCGAGGCTCTCATATTTGTTGGTGCAGACGGCGAGCAGGTAGCCCGCCGCGGCAAAGCGGTCCATGGCGGCAACGACACCGGGATAGGGCTGCGAACGGCCCGGGATGTTGACCGTGTAGTGATCGAGGAAGATGTCGTGCAGGCGGTCGTGCTCGAGGGCGGCCAACTGCTGCTTGCGCTGGGCGGTGTAGGCGCGCTCGATCATCACGCGTCCGCCCTGGCCGACAAAGCGCCGGAAGGCGGTGTCGTCGACCTGGGACAGACCGCCGGCAACGAGCGTATGGTTCAGGCTGTCGAGAAGGTCGGGCGCCGTGTCGACGAGGGTGCCGTCGAGGTCGAAAACAATGATCGGTTTGGACATGGCGCCGCTTTCGTAGGTTTATGCGTTGCCAGAGCCGATAGCCCCGGGCCCGGCATGACGCAAGCCACGGGTCATAAAGCCTTTGACCCAACGGGCAAAAATGCTAGGAGCCAAGCCTGAATTCGAGGATTTTGCGAACAAATCATGGATGCCAAGGCTTTGAAGATCGAGGCGGCACGCGCCGCCTTGGGCTATGTCGAGAGCGGAATGCGCCTCGGCATCGGTACGGGTTCGACGGCCGAAGAGTTCGTCAGGCTGCTTGCCGAAAAGGTTGCAGCCGGCATGAAGGTGATCGGCGTGCCGACCTCCGAGCGCACTGCCGCCTTGTGCCGCGAATTGTCGGTGCCGCTGTCGACGCTCGACGAAACGCCTGAACTCGACCTCACCATCGACGGTGCCGACGAGATCGACCCGGCGCTTTCGCTGGTCAAGGGCGGTGGCGGCGCGTTGCTGCGCGAGAAGATCGTGGCCGCCGCTTCGGCGCGCATGGTGGTCATCGCCGACCAGACCAAGCTGGTCGACGCCCTTGGGCGCTTCCCTCTGCCGATCGAAGTCAATCCGTTCGGCCTCAAGGCCACCGAAATCGCCATCGCCAAGGCTGCGGCAAAACTCGGTCTCTCCGGGCCGCTGGTACTGCGAAAGACAGGCGGCGAGACCTTCGTAACCGACGGTGGACATTTCATTATCGATGCATCTTTTGGCCGCATTCCCGATACAAGAGCGCTTTCTGATGCCCTGCACGCCATCCCCGGCGTCGTGGAGCATGGCCTCTTTCTCGGCTTGGCCACCGTTGCCGTCATCGCCGGCACAGACGGTGTCAAGACCGTCCATCCGACCCGCTAAACAGGAGTTCTATTCATCATGATTTTGACAAACCGGCTTCGCGGCTTCTCCGTCATGGTGGCGGCTTCGGCATTCGCGGCGATCGCGTTCTCGGCCCAGGCCCAGGAGATCGGCGAATCCCATCTCAAGGCGGCCCATGCCGCCATCGCGGCGATCCACGCCACGGATTCCTTCGACGGGATCCTGCCGCAGGCGGCTGCAGCTCTGAAGCAGCAGCTGATCCAGCAGAACCCGGACATGCAGGAACTGATCACCCAGACGGTGGACGAGAACACGCTGGCGCTCGCTTCGCGCCGCGCTGATCTCGAAAAGGAATCGGCGCTTGCCTATGCCAAGGCCTTCTCCGAGCAGAACCTCAACGACATCGCCGCCTTCTACAATTCCGAAGCCGGAAAAAAGCTGATCGAGAGCGGCCCAATCGCTTCGCGCGAATTGGTCAAGGCTGCCGATATCTGGCAGAACGGCATCGCTCGTGATCTCGCCCAGCAGGTCGGCGAGAAGCTCAAGGCCGTTGCCGGCACCAAGGCTCCGGCAGCCGAGGGCGCAGCCCCGGAAGCGCCCAAGAAGTAATCCTCCGCGACCAACGGTCACGATCCAGAAGCCCGGCAGTTGCCGGGCTTTTCTTTTGGTGCCTCTGCCACTACCTGTGACGCACCAAATCGCAGTGCTTGGGCCGGCAATCGAAAAAACGGTTTCGGCGCACGGAATACGCTGTTCAAACGACATCGGAGACACCCGCGCTCCGACCGCTGGAAGGACCATCATGGCTCAGTATGACTACGACCTCTTCGTCATAGGTGGTGGCTCCGGTGGGGTGCGCGCGGCGCGAGTTGCGGCGGCACTTGGCAAACGTGTCGCGCTGGCCGAGGAGTTCCGCTTCGGCGGTACCTGCGTCATCCGCGGCTGCGTGCCCAAGAAGCTCTATGTCTACGCCTCGCAGTTTCCCGAACATTTCGAGGATGCGGCCGGCTATGGCTGGACTGTCGGCGAAGCCAAGTTCGACTGGTCGAAACTGGTTGCCAACAAGGAGCGCGAGATTTCGCGGCTCGAGGCGATCTACAAACGCAATGTCGAAGGTTCGGGCGGTGAGACGTTTCATTCTCGGGCCGTGCTCGTAGATAGCCATACCATCAGGATCGAGGCGGAAGGCCGGACCGTTACCGCCGACCAGATCCTGATTGGCACGGGCGGGCGGGCTGCCGCGCATCCGGCGCTGCCCGGCCACGAGCACTGCATCTATTCGAACGAAGTCTTTGACCTTCCCGAATTGCCCAAGGCGATCATGATCGAGGGCGGCGGATACATCGCCGTCGAATTCGCCAACATCTTCCATGGCCTCGGCGTCGAGACGACGCTGGTCTATCGCGGCAAGGAAATCCTCAGCCGCTTCGACATGGATCTCCGGCGCACACTGCACGACACGATGGTCTCCAAGGGCATCCGCATTCTTTGCCCGGCGGTCTCGGAGGAGGTCGTCAAGCGGGCCGACGGGCGCCTCGATGCGCGTCTCAACACCGGCGAGGTGCTGACCGTCGATCAGGTCATGCTGGCCATCGGCCGCACGCCCAATACCGAAAATCTTGGCCTCGAAGCCGCTGGCGTCGAGATGGACAAACAGGGCGCCATCGTCGTCGACCGTTTTTCGCGGACCAATGTGCAGAACATCTGGGCCGTTGGCGACGTCACCAACCGCGTTCAGTTGACGCCGGTCGCGATTCACGAGGCGATGTGCTTCGTCGAGACGGCGTTCAAGAACAACCCGACCGAGCCCGATCACGATTGCGTGGCCACGGCTGTATTTTCGCAGCCCGAGATCGGTACCGTTGGCCTCTCCGAGGACGAGGCGGCCAAAAGGTTCAAGCACCTCGAGATCTACCGCACCAGCTTCCGCCCGATGCGCCATACGCTGTCGGGCAGGCAGGAAAAGATGCTGATGAAGCTGGTTGTCGACGGCGACACTCGTCTGGTGCTGGGGGCTCACGTGCTGGGCCCCGATGCCGGCGAGATGGCGCAGCTGCTCGGCATCACGCTCAAGGCGGGACTCACCAAGGACGATTTCGACCGCACGATGGCGGTTCATCCGACTGCGGCGGAAGAGCTTGTGACCATGTACAAGCCTACCTATCTCGTGAAGGACGGTGTTCGGATCGACGGTTGAGCGCGCGTGCCAGACGGCACGCAACCTTGGGTTCGATCTCACGCCGGATACGGGGTAGTATAGCGGCTCCTCATCGTGTAAAGAGCCGCGTTCCCGCAATGGCGGGCTATGGCGCGGGTGAGGTGCCCGTTAGCGAACTTTTTAGGTGCGAACATGACGAAATGGTCACCGAATTCCTGGAGAAGCATGCCGATCCAGCAGGTCCCGGCTTATCCGGATGCTGCGGCGCTCGCGGAAACGGAAGCTCGTCTCGCAACCTTTCCCCCCTTGGTTTTTGCAGGTGAAGCGCGAAAGCTGAAAAAGCAGCTCGCCGCCGTCGCCAATGGCCAAGCCTTCCTGCTTCAGGGCGGCGATTGCGCCGAAAGCTTCGTCGAACATGGCGCGGACAACATCCGCGACTTCTTCCGCGTCTTCCTGCAGATGTCGGTCGTGCTGACCTTCGCCGGCGCGCAGCCGGTGGTGAAGGTCGGCCGTATTGCCGGCCAGTTCGCCAAGCCGCGTTCGTCCGACAACGAGACCAAGGGCGACGTGACGCTGCCAAGCTATCGCGGCGACATCATCAACGGCCCGGGCTTCGACGAGAAATCACGCGTGCCCGATCCGGCACGCCAGGAGATGGCTTACCGCCAGTCGGCGGCGACGCTTAACCTTCTGCGCGCCTTCGCTCAGGGCGGCTACGCCAGCCTTGAGAACGTGCACCAGTGGATGCTCGGCTTCGTCTCCAACAGCCCGCAGGGCGAGCGTTACGAGGCGCTGGCCAACCGCATCACCGAGACGATGGACTTCATGAAGGCCGTCGGCATCACCTCGGAGACCAACTACGCGCTGCGCGAGACCGACTTCTACACCAGCCATGAAGCCCTTCTGCTTGGCTTCGAGCAGGCGCTGACGCGCGTCGACTCGACCTCGGGCGACTGGTACGCAACGTCGGGCCACATGCTGTGGATCGGAGACCGCACCCGCCAGGTCGACCACGCCCATGTCGAGTACTGCCGTGGGGTGAAGAACCCGCTCGGTCTCAAGTGCGGCCCGTCGATCACCCCGGACAACCTGCTCAAGCTGATCGACCAATTGAACCCGGACAACGAGGCCGGCCGCCTGACGCTGATCGCTCGCTTCGGCAACGACAAGGTCGGCGATCACCTGCCGAAACTGATCCGCGCCGTCGAGAAAGAAGGCCGCAAGGTCGTCTGGTCGTGCGATCCGATGCATGGCAACACGATCACGGCTGCCGGCTACAAGACGCGCCCGTTCGACCGCATCCTCAGCGAAGTGCAGAGCTTCTTCGACATCCACCGCTCCGAGGGCACGCACCCAGGCGGTATCCATGTCGAGATGACCGGCAAGAACGTGACCGAATGCACGGGTGGCGCGCGCGCCATCACGGCAGACGAACTGCAGGATCGCTACCACACTCATTGCGATCCGCGCCTCAACGCCGACCAGGCGATCGAACTCGCCTTCCTGGTTTCGGAACAGCTCAGGAAGAGCGCGCCGACCCCGGAGAAAAAGGCCGTCAACGCCTGATCCGTAGACGCGTTCAATCGATCAAAAAGGCGCCGGTTTCGACCGGCGCCTTTTTCATTTGCGGACCCAGCGCATGTCCTTGAGACGCGGATCGCCAGCGAAGCTTTCGCGATCGAAACCGATGCGCCGCTCCGGGAATTCGCAGATGGCCTGGACGCCCGACGGCCCCAAGCGGATGCGCCATGTCTGCCGCTCGACGGGGGCCGGTTTGGAAAATGTGCGACAGGTGAGCAAGGCGAGGTTGGCGCCACCTTGGGGATCACGCACCGAGCGATAGCGGATGGCCTCGATGCCGGCCTCGCGCGCGGCGTCGGCCAGTTGCTGGCAAGCGGCATAGTCGGTCGGATGCGTCCAGGCAGGCGCATCACTTAGCAGTGGCGGCAAGGTGAGGTCGGTCACGCCGGCGGCTTTGATGCTCGCCGAGAAGGCGGTGTACTCGGCCGCGTCGCTGGGCCAGGGCGTGTCGGGCGATTCCGAAAAGAACAGCAGGCGATAGAAAGCCATTTCGGCGACGGCAGTCTGCACCTTCTCGGCGGCGTAGTAGACACCGAGCGACTTGCCGGCGCGGCGGAAGCGCGATCCGGTGGGATAGTTCGAGCCGTAGCGAAACGGCGTTGCCAGCAGATAGTGCAGCTTGCGACATTCGACCGGCACGATCGGCTTGGTCGCCTCGACGAGTTCCTCGAGCAGTGCCTGCTCGTCGAGGTCGTCGACGAGCTTCAAGGTGGATACGCGATGCTGGGCCTCGACCAGCCGCCAGCAGCGGCCTTCGAGCGCACGCGCCTCAGACGAGAGCGCGGCGGGCGTCCAGGTAGGCAATGACATCGACGAGCCCGGATATGGTTGCGATCTTCTCGCTTGGCGTGGCGCCGAGCGCCGTGTTGTCGTTGCGTAGCCAGGCCCGAGCGACCGACTCGTCGCCACCGACTATGGCGTCGAGCGAGCGGAACAGGCGGACGAACAGGACGGCGAGCTCGAACGGCTTGCTGCCGGCTTCCAGGGCGAATTCCTGCTTGCGCATCCTTGAAACCGTGGCCTCTGAGACGCCGATGACGGCGGAGAGGGCCTTGGCGGTGATGCCCAGCATGTCGGCGGCGCGCAACGTCGCCTTGGTGATGACGGTGCCTTGTGTGGCCGATGGCGCCGGATTTTGATGGCTTCGCATTGGTCTTTCCATTTCTCTGGAAAATATAGTCCATCAAAATTCATATGGAAAGGCCTTTGCCGAGGCGATCAGTCCTTCTTGTACAGCATCCAGTTCTTGCCCTGGCGCTCGGCGATCGTCGAATAGCGGGTGACGCGATTGCGGCCGATCAGCTTGGAACGGTAGAGCGCGCGGTCTGCCTTGGCGTAGAGATCTTCCGCGCTTTCGGCATCGGAGGCCATGCAAACGCCCATTGAAACCGTCACCTGGCCGCAGTTGACGCCGGGCTGGATTTCCTTGAGTTGCGTCTGCGCAACCAGCAGGCGAACCCGATCGGCGATCTCGAAGGTGGCTTCCTCGGTGGTGCCCTCGACGATCAGCGCGAACTCCTCGCCGCCGGTGCGGGCAACGAACATGTCGCGATGGACGCTCGACTGGAAGATGTCGGCGATGATCCGCAGGATCTTGTCGCCGACGGGATGGCCGTGCCGGTCATTGATGTCCTTGAAACGATCGATGTCGGCGAGGATCAGGGCGCTGAACAGGATGCCCTTGTTGTCGTTGTAGATCCTTGCGATCCTTCGGTCGAAGGCGCGGCGATTCCAGATATGGGTAAGAGGGTCGGTGTCGGCTAGCTTCTTGTACTCTTCGAGCTTCGACTTGACGCTCTCGAGTTCGCTCGACTTGTCGCCGAGCGTGCTCGCCACCTGCTTGCCGTGATCTATGGTCGAGGCGGTGGCGACGGACATGACGCCGACGATCTTCTGCAGCAGTTCCTGCGACATCGCCGTGCGGCTGTTCAACCCGCTGGACGTTTCGTCGAGCACCTTGCCGTAGCGTTCCAGATGGCTTCGCTCGTTCCGAAGCAGGCTGGCGACGCCTTCAAGCTCACGCGCCAGAATATCGCGTGCGTGTTCGACGATGCCCTGGCCATGATTCTGGGCGAAGAACTTCCGGCCGATCAGGTCCAACTGGTCCTGGGTCGGACGATTGCCGAGTGCGATGACTTCGAGGCTGAGCGCCGGGTTGGTGCCGGTCAGCGCTTCATAGAAGATCTCGTAGTTGCGCGGCAGGCCGATGACTCCCATCTGGGCCATCGTCGCCAAGACACTGCTCGCAATATCATTGCCTCGGTCTGTCGGGGCGGCTGCAGAATGCATGTATGTCCCGTTTCAGTTGGCCAAACGGTCGCTTCCATGCCGGCAAAGCGCTGGCGGGCGACCGGTCGGGGGGCGAGCGGCGAGATGAGAGTGCTTGCAACGACGCAGGTCCCCTCTGCGCTCATCACTTGTATCGACCTCTAATTTAGGCTGGCTAAGGTTTCCTTAATTTGCAGCGATGTTGCGTTCATTTTTCTACCACAGGGTGTATTTTCCTGCTTGCGGATACCGCCAAGACCTCGGCAGCATGTTCGATGTCGCAAACTCTCACGCATCGCCTCTTGTTCAGGACCAATCTGGATGTGGCCATGGAGGAGCAGGAAATGGACAAGTCGAACAAAGGGTCATGCCTGTGCGGGGCCGTGCGGTTTACTACGACGGGCCCGCTGCGCGGCGTGGTCTATTGCCATTGCAGCCAATGCCGGAAGCAGAGCGGGCATTTTTATGCAGCGACCAGCGTTGCCGATGGTGAACTGGAGGTACAGGGCAGCGAGCACATCACCTGGTATGCGGCCTCGGATTTCGCCCGGCGCGGCTTTTGTAGCCGTTGCGGGTCGCTGCTGTTCTGGAAGGCGCATAGCGAGCCGGACATCTCGATCATGGCGGGCTTGTTCGACGCCGCCGACGGGCTTGTCGGTTCCTGCCACATCTTCGTCGGCCAGAAGGCCGCCTATTACGAGATCAATGATGGCTTGCCCCGATATGAGCGGTCGTCTCCGGGCGTTGCGGTCGCAGCTGATTGAACAGTCGCGCCCCTGCCGTTCACAATCGGTGAACGCTTCGTCGCTCGGCGGAGGTCTGCTCTAAGCAGCCTGCGAGGCGTATATCTGGAGCAAGGAGAAAGAAAATGAACTCGTTGCCCACACTCTTCATCTCGCATGGCGGCCCGGACATCGTTTTGGCCGACACGCCGGCGCGCCATTATCTCGAAACCGTCTCGGACCTGATGCCGAAGCCGAAGGCGATCGTCGTCGTTTCGGCGCATTTCGAGACCGACGGTGTCGCGGTGGTGACCGATCCCAAGCCCGGCATGATCTATGACTTCGGCGGCTTTGCCCCGGAACTCTACAAGATGGTCTATCCCGCCGCGGGCGAACCGGCACTGGCGACGAAGGTTTTCGGCATGCTCGAGGCTGCCGGTCTGAAACCGCACACCTATGAGAAGCGCGGCTATGACCACGGCACCTGGACTCCGATGAAACTTGCCTTCCCCGATGCCGACATTCCGATCGTGCAGGTGTCTATCGATCCGAACCGTAACGCAGCCTGGCACTATGCCATCGGCAAGGCGCTGGCACCGTTGCGTGAAGAAGGTGTGCTGCTGATTGGCTCGGGTCACGTCACCCACAATCTGCGCGCCTATTTCTCGACGCTGAGGCACGGTGCTGAGGCCGACCCGGTGCTGGCCGGCAAGGTAAAGGCCTTCACCGATTGGTTCGCCGAAAAGCTTGTGTCGGGCGACACCGATGCGATCCTGCATTGGAAGCAAAAGGCACCGTATCCGTCGGAGAACCATCCGACGGACGAGCATCTGATGCCGATCTTCTTTGCCTATGGGGCGGCAGGCGAGGGCGCAAAAGGGCGTCGCGTGCACGATTCGGTCGATCATGGCTTCTTTGCCAACGATTCCTATCTGTTCGACTGATCGCCGAGCGGCTAAATGATGCCCCTTCGATTGAGCTGAAAGGGCATTTCATGGATCGGCTGGTCAAGGCTTTCCAGAATTCGGTGCGGGCGTTCTCGCGGTTGATCCGCACCGAAGCGGCATTCCAGCAGGAGATCATGTTGCTGGTCGCAGCACTGCCGCTCGGCTGGTTCGTGGCCGCGACCTGGAGCGGCTATGCGCTGCTGATCGGCTCGATTCTTTTCCTGATCACCGTCGAGGTGCTCAACACCGGCATCGAAGCCGCTTGCGATGCTGTCAGCCGCGAGTTCAACATCGACATCCAGCTTGCCAAGGACTGCGGTTCGCTCGCCGTACTGATCTCGATCGTGATCGTGCTCGGCGTCTGGACCTTCGCGATTGTCGAGCGCGTGCTCGGCCTTCCGATCTGAGGAAAGCATACCCATATTTCGGTTACCAAAGGAGACCGACATGGCTGATGCGGCAGATATCCATCATCTCGAAACGCGCGCAGGCTTGCCGGATGATCTGCGCTGGCTGGTCGAAAAGTACCCGCGGGAGGATTGGCAGGCCCACGACAACGTGCACGGCATGGCGTCGATGTGGCTACAGCGCCACGACATGTTCCGCGAACTGGGCGGTACGCTGACCGGCGGCATCGGCGACTATCGCGAGGGCAGGCTGGATGCGCAGGGCTTTGCGCGCTGGTTCGCACCACGCCTCAACTACTTTCTCGGCAATCTCGACGGCCACCACAATGTCGAGGATCACCACTATTTCCCTGTTTTCGCCAATGCCGAGAAACGCCTGAAGCGCGGCTTCGAGATCCTCGACGCCGACCATCACCTGATCCACGAGGCATTGGAACGCAATGCGGAGACGGCAAGCGCCTTTCTTCGTGCGCTCAAGGAAAGCGAAGACAGGCAGCGCTTTGCGGCGGATGCCTATGCCGACGAGAATGCGCGGCTGGTGGCCATGCTGACCCGGCATCTCGACGATGAGGAAGACCTGATCGTTCCACTGATCCTGGATCGCGGCGACCGCGAGCTCGGTATCGGCTGAAGCCTATTCGTGCGGCTCCTTTTTCGCGACATGACGGGCGAGCAGCCAGGCGGCGACGGCCACTGCCACGCCGATGGCAAGCCCGATCAGCAGGCGCTGGTGTCCTTTGAGTGCATCGCCGATGATGTGTTCGGCACCGAGGCCGAAGACATATCCCAGACTGACGAACAGCGCTGCCCAGACCAGCGCGGACAGCGCGTTCAACGCAAGGAAGACGACAACGGGAATGCGCGACAGTCCGGCGGCGATGCCGCCGGCCAGCCGCATGCCGTAGATATAGCGGTTGGCCAGAACAAAGAGATTCGGATGGGACTGCACCATCCGGTAGGCGTGGTTGAAGCCCGGCCGTCGCCGCAGCAATCGTACCCACTTGTGGTTCGAGAAACGGCGTCCCAGTACGAAAAACACCGTGTCGCCGAAAAAGGCGCCGGCCGACGCCGTGGCAAAGGCCTGCCACGGTGAAAACGCCTGCTGATGGGCAAAGAAGCCGCCGAGGATGGCAACGCTTTCACCTTCGGCCATGCAGCCGATGAACACTGCCAACAGCCCGAAGCGTTCGACGAGGTTATGGAGCGTGTCGATCATGGAGCAGGCGGCTCGCCTGTGGCGGGAGCAGCAATGCGCCGGACAGGGTTGGCGACTGTGCGGCTCCGGACGCGCAGGATGATGATCTCCCGGAAACGGATGAGCTTTTCGTGCAGAGCCATGATTTCGATTTCGGCCTTGTGGGTGACGGCACGGTGAAGGCGCCTGCTTGGCAGCCGCAAATCCATATAAGAAGATATTCGCAGGCGGCGCCAGAATCCGGGCGAGGAGGAAACAACGATGAACTTTGCCAAGATCATGGCGCGGGCTGCCGAACGCAAGGGCGGCGAGGCGGTGCTCAAATCATTGCTTGGCCCGGCCGCCGACAATGCAGCACTCGCCAAAATCACTGACGACCGCATCCTCGCCACCATGGCCGAGCGGGTCTTCGCCGCCGGTTTCGTGTGGCGGGTCATCGAACAGAAATGGCCCGGATTCGAGGAAGCCTTCCTGGGCTTCGAGCCGAAGCGGCTGTTGTTCCAGCCCGACGATTTCTGGCACGATCTGGCTTTGGACAAGCGCATCGTGCGCAATCCACAGAAAATCCGTTCGGTGCGCGACAATGCGGCCTTCGTCGAGCACGTATCGAAGGAGCATGGCGGTTTCGGCAAGTTCCTGGCTGCCTGGCCTGCCGACGACCAGGTCGGGCTCACCGCCTATCTTGGCAAGCACGGCAGCCGTCTCGGCGGCAACACCGGGCGGTACCTGTTGCGCTGGCTGGGCTGGGACACGTTCATCCTGTCGCAGGATATGATCCTGGCGCTGCGGGATGCGGGTCTCGATATCGGCGAAGCGGCGACGTCGAAGAAGGATTTGGCCAAGGTGCAGGCCCAGATCAACGAATGGGCGGCGGCGACCAAGCTGCCGCGAGCGCATATCTCGCGCATCCTGTCGATGTCGATCGGGGTCAACCACTCGGCCGACGAACTCCGCTCCTATATGGGCGAATGATGGTCCAATCGATCGCCATTGCCCCCCACCGATACGCAGGCTAAATCGCTGACATGACGAAAAAATCGATCCCCGACGTCCTCCGCATCGCTGTTGCCCAGCTCAACCCGACGGTAGGCGACATCGCAGGCAATCTCGCCAAGGCGCGCGAGGCACGCGCCGATGCGGCGCGCCAGGGTGCCGATCTCGTGCTGTTCACCGAACTGTTCCTGGCTGGTTATCCGCCGGAAGACCTGGTGCTCAAGCCGGCCTTCCTCGCGGCTTGCGAGCGTGCGGCCGAGGATTTCGCCAAGGACACCGCCGACAACGGCCCCGGAGTCATCATCGGGGTGCCGCTCAAGCGCAAGAGCGGCGTGCATAATGCGATCATCGTCGCAGATGGCGGCAAGGTCATTGCCGAGCGTTTCAAGGTGGATCTGCCCAACTACGGCGAATTCGACGAGAAGCGCGTTTTCCAGGCCGGTCCCGACATGCCCGGGCCGGTCAATTTCCGCGGCGTGCGCCTGGGCATCCCGATCTGCGAGGACATCTGGGGCGAACTCGGTGTCTGCGAGACGCTGGCCGAAAGCGGTGCCGAGATCCTGCTCGTGCCGAACGGCTCGCCCTACTACCGCGCCAAGATGGATGTGCGCCACCAGGTGGCGATCCGCCAGGTGATCGAGAGCGGCCTGCCGCTGCTCTACGCCAATCAACTCGGGGGGCAGGACGAACTGGTGTTCGACGGCGCTTCCTTTGCCATCAATGCCGACCATTCGCTGGCGTTCCAGATGAGCCAGTTCGAAGAGACGGTGGCTATGACGCTGTGGCGGCGTGGCGACGAAGGCTGGGCCTGCGTCGAAGGCCCGATGTCGAAGATCCCCGAACGGGAAGAGGCCGATTATCGCGCCTGCATGCTGGGCCTGCGCGACTACGTCAACAAGAACGGGTTCAAGAACGTCGTGCTCGGCCTGTCGGGCGGCATCGATTCGGCGATCTGTGCGGCGCTCGCCGTCGATGCGCTCGGCGAGGAGCGTCTGCGGGCGATCATGATGCCTTACCGCTACACCTCGAGCGATTCGCTGAAGGACGCCGAGGACTGCGCGCGGGCGCTCGGCTGCCGTTATGACATCGTGCCGATCCACGAGCCGGTCGACGGGTTTTCGCACGCGCTGACGCAGCTTTTCGAAGGCACCAAGGAAGGCATCACCGAGGAAAACCTGCAGAGCCGCGCCCGCGGTACCATCCTGATGGCCGTGTCCAACAAGTTCGGCTCGATGGTGGTGACGACGGGCAACAAGAGCGAGATGTCGGTCGGCTATGCCACGCTGTATGGCGACATGAACGGCGGTTTCAATCCGATCAAGGACCTCTACAAGATGCAGGTCTATGCGCTGTCGCGCTGGCGCAACAGCCAGGTGCCGCCGGGCGCGCTCGGGCCTTCGGGCATCGTCATCCCTGAGAATATCATCGACAAGGCGCCTTCCGCGGAGCTGCGTCCCAACCAGACCGACCAGGATTCGCTGCCACCCTATCCCGTGCTCGACGACATCCTGGAGTGCCTGGTCGAGAACGAGATGGGGGTCGACGAGATCGTGGCGCGCGGCCACGACCGCGACACTGTCCACCGCATCGAACACCTGCTCTACATCGCCGAATACAAGCGGCGGCAGGCGGCACCCGGCGTGAAGATCACCAAGAAGAACTTTGGCCGCGACCGGCGCTACCCGATCACAAATCGATTCAGGGATCGCGGGTAAGCCACTGAACGTGAATTGAAAACCACCAGAAGACCGGAGGGGGTCATGGCTGAGGTCGAGATCAGTTTCGATGCATCGCGCATCGACTTCGACAAGACCTCCGAGGTCATCAAGGCGAGCTACTGGGGCGAAGGCCGAACTGACGAGATTCATCGCCGGGCCTTTGCCAACTCGCTGTGCCTGGGCGCCTATGCCGATGGCGAGCAGGTGGGGTTCGCGCGCGTCGTCACCGACTATGCCTGCTTCGCCTATGTCGCCGATGTCATCGTCTGGCCCGACCGGCGGGGCCTCGGCATCGGCAAGAAACTGGTGCAGGCTCTTCTCGATCATCCCGAACTTGCCAGCGTGACCGGGTTTTCGCTGCGGACTTCAGACGCGCACAGCCTCTACGAAAAATTCGGCTTCGTAACCTCGACAGACGGCATGTACATGCGCCTGGCGCGGCAGCCGGCCACTCACGAATAGACTGAGCACGTGACTTACATAGCCTTCGTCCGAGACAACCCGCGCTGGCTGGCCGGCGGTTTTTTGCTCACCTTCTTTTCGACTTTCGGCATGACATCGTTCGTCGCGCTGTCGGCCGGCGACATCCGCCGCGACTACGGGCTGTCGCATGGCGAATTCGGCACGCTCTACATGTTCGCAACACTGGCCAGCGCCTTGAGTCTGCCGTATCTCGGCCAGATCGTCGACCGCCACAGCGTGCGGAACGTGGCGCTGTTCATCGTACCGATGCTGGCGCTCGCGAGCGCGTCGATGGCGCTGTCGCAGCACCTCGTGATGTTGTTCGTGGCGATCTATCTGCTGCGCCTGTTTGGCCAGGGCATGATGGTGCATGCCGCCTACACGGCGACCGCGCGCTGGTTTTCGGCGCAAAGGGGACGAGCGCTTTCGACCGTCATTCTCGGCCACAACGCCGGCGACGCCTTCCTGCCGATGGGGTTTGTGCTGATCTCCGCTGCGGTTGGTTGGCGCAACGGCTGGCTGCTTTCGGCAGCAGCGCTGGCCCTTGTCGCCGTGCCGGCCATCGCGTTGCTGGTTGCCACCGACCGAAAGCCGCGCTCGTCGGACCCCGTGGCGCGCCGGGTAGATGCGCGCGACTGGACGCGCGCCGAGGTCGTCCGCGATCCGATCTTCTACGTGTTGCTGCTTGGTGTCATGGCACCGGGGCTGATCGTGACGACCCTGTTCTTTCACCAGGTCTATCTGGTGGAGCTGCGGGGCTGGTCGCTCGAGGTCTTCGCTTCGTCCTATCTGGTGACGGCGGTGGTCAATACCGCATTCACGCTGGTGGTCGGCCAACTCATCGACCGCTTTTCCGGCGTGTCGCTGCTGCCTTTCGTGTTGCTGCCGCTGGGGTTCGCCTGCCTGTTGCTGGGCCTCGTCGAAGCGCAGTGGAGTGCCTTCGGCTTCATGGCGCTGCTCGGCGTTTCGAACGGCTTGTCGACGACGCTGTTCGGCGCCGTGTGGTCCGAGGTCTACGGCCTGAAGCACCTCGGTTCGATCAGGGCACTGATCGTGGCCGCCGGGGTGCTCGCCTCTGCAATCGGACCGGGTTTGACCGGATTCCTGATCGACGGCGGCGTGAGCTATCCCGGCCAGATCTTGGCGATGGGTTTTTACTGCTTCGCCGTTTCATTCGTCCTGTTGCTGGCTTCGCGCCGAGTTCGCGCGCGGAGCCATGTCCAGGCTGCGCCTGCTGCGGCCTCAGTGTAACCAGCTACTTCCCGGAAATGCCTTCCACGATTTCGCGGCGGTCATAGACGTGGTCGACGATGCCCCAATCCCTGGCTTCTTCCGCCGTGAAGAAAAAGTCGCGGTCGAGCACGCGTGTCACTTCCTCCTCCGTGCGTCCGCAATGTTCTGCGTAGAGTCTGGTCATGCGCCGCTTGAGCTTGAGAATGTCCTCGGCATGGCGTTCGATGTCGGAGGCCTGGCCGCGGAAGCCGCCGGAGGGCTGGTGCAGGATCACGCTTGCATTGGGAAGCGCGATGCGCCGGCCGGGTGCGCCGGCCATCAGCAGGAACGAGCCCATCGAGCCGGCCGTGCCCATGCAGAGCGTTGAAACAGGGCAGCGGATGAACTGCATCGTGTCGTAGATGGCAAAGCCGCTGGTCACCACGCCGCCGGGCGAGTTGATGTAGAACGAGATTTCGCGGTTCGGGTTTTCCGACTCGAGGAACAGCAACTGCGCGCAGATGAGCGACGCCGAATTATCGTCGACCTCGCCGTTGAGGAAAACGATCCGCTCGCGCAGCAGTCGGGAAAAGATGTCGAAGGAGCGTTCGCCGCGGGGCGACTGTTCGACGACCATAGGGACGAGTTGCATCGTGTCGCGCATGCGCGAAATTCCTTTCATCGATGGAGTTTTTTGAACTTAGGCGGCTGCGCGCATCAGGGGCGGGCTGTTTGAATTCGCCGGCGCAGCGATGGTTCTCACGGGGTCGACGCTATGGGTGAGCCGGAACCGTGTGCCGCCGTCCGGTTGTGCTTCGAGATCGAAGGTGACGTAGGTCTCGGGCTCGCTCACCGTGGCATCGTTCCAGGCGTAACGTACGCGCGAGAAGGGTAGGGCCTCGATGATGCGATAGGCGGGGCCGGTCGTGTCCGCGGTGACCTTGTCCGCCGCCGGCACGTCGAGCCAGGTTGCGACGAATTCCGGCACCGTCAGCGCGCGCCAGACCTTTTCCGGCGTGGCTTCCAACTCGCATTCAACGACGATGGTGTCCTCGTTCGATTCCTGCCTCTGGGTGTCCGTCATTGGTCCATCTCCTTGAGCAGCGTCTTCAGTCGCTCGACGCGATCCGGCCAGAAGCCGCGATAGCGGGTGAGCCAGTCGAAGAGCGGCCGCAGACCGTCGGGGTTGACGCTGTAGTTCACATGCCTGCCGGCACGCGCTTCCTTGATCAGCCCGGCGCCGCGCAGCACGGCGATGTGCTGCGAAATCGCCGGCTGCGAAATCTCCAGCCCTTCGCGCAACTCCGTCGCGTTTTTCTCTCCCGCGGTCAGCCGATCGAGAACGGCACGGCGGGTGGGATCGGACAGGGCGCGGAATACGTCAGATTCGTTCATGAATTTGAGATAAGCATGTACTTATCTGTTGCGCAAGTGGGGACCGATTTCAGCCCCTGTTCTGGCACAACAGGCTTCGGTCCAGACCGGGACTTGGCGAAGCAACGATGCTCGGCTATAAGCAACTCCTTCGCGGCCACTAACAGGGAGGTCTGAATGCCAGAACATGACATGTCCTCCCGAGGTTCGAACCGAGGTCGTTGACCTCGCGAACCGCCCTCGGCGTCTTTTGTTCCCGACGCCGCCGTACCGCGACTTCCTGATTCCATAAGAATTATTCGTCGCGCCTTTTGCACTTCATTCTATTGGGATGGCGTCGGTTTTCGGCGCCTCGATGACATCATGGCTCGTTTTCGTATCGACCTGCGCGGCGGCGCCTTCCGCAGCGTTCTGGGATTCACTTTCAGGCACTGGAAGCACCAACCGGTGCGGCTTGTCCTCATCTCGGCTGCCGTGCTCGTTTCGACGATGGCCGACGTGCTGACGCCGCTCTATTCGGGCCGGCTGATCGACGCCGTTGCCAGCGGTGCCGCGACCGACGCGGTGGCGTGGGATGCGGCCTTGGCGGCGTTCTTCACGCTGCTGGCGCTGGCCTCGGGTTCGCTGGTATTCCGCCACATCGCGTTTGCCGGCATCATCGAGCTGACGCTCAAGATGATGTCGGACATCGCTCACGACGCATTCCACCGCGTCCAGCGCTTTTCGACTGACTGGCATGCCAACAGCTTCGCCGGCTCAACGGTGCGCAAGGTGACGCGCGGCATGTGGGCGCTCGACCTGCTCAACGACACGCTGCTGGTGGCACTGCTGCCGTCCATCGTGATGCTGCTGGGATCGACCATCCTGCTGGGTTGGCACTGGCCGATGATGGGCCTGATCATCGCCGCAGGCTCGCTGATCTTCATCGCGCAGACGGTGGTGATGTCGCTCGGCTTCGTCGCTCCTGCCGCAAGCCTTGCCAACAGCTGGGACACGCGGCTTGGCGGCTCGCTCGCCGATGCCGTCAGCTGCAACTCGGTGGTCAAGGCGTTCGGCGCAGAAGAGCGCGAGGAAGGCCGGCTCGCCAAGGTGATCGCCAAGTGGCGCCACCGCACGGCGAGGACCTGGATGCGTGGCACGATCAACGGCACGTCGCAGAACGTCACCCTGGTTCTGCTGCGCGCCGCGATCATCGGCTTTGCGTTGATGCTGTGGGCCGGCGGGCAGGCCAGTGCTGGCGACATCGCCTTCGTGCTGACCTCGTTCTTCCTGCTGCAGGGTTATCTGCGCGACGTTGGCATGCACATCCGCAACCTGCAGCGCTCGGTCAACGACATGGAGGAACTGGTCGACATCCAGGGCCAGCCGCTCGGCGTCGCCGACCGGCCCGGCGCCAGGCCGATCCAGATCCGCGACGGCGGCATCGAGTTCGAGAACGTGACGTTCCACTACGGCACCCACGCGCTGCCGCTGTACCGGGACTTCTCGGTGTCGATCAAGCCGGGCGAACGTGTCGGCCTTGTCGGTCACTCGGGTTCGGGCAAGACGACGTTCGTCAAGCTGATCCAACGTCTGTACGACGTTGGCAGCGGCCGGATCGTGATCGACGGGCAGGATATCGCCAATACGACGCAGTCCTCGCTGCGGTCGCAACTGGCGATCGTCCAGCAGGAGCCGATCCTGTTCCACCGGTCGCTGGCCGAGAACATCGCCTATGCCCGGCCCGGCGCGACGCAGGCCGAGATCGAACACGCGGCGAAACTCGCCAGCGCGCATGATTTCATCCAGCGCCTGCCCAAGGGCTATGGCACGCTGGTCGGCGAACGCGGCGTCAAGCTGTCGGGCGGCGAACGCCAGCGTGTGGCAATCGCACGGGCATTCCTGGCGGATGCACCGGTCCTGATTCTCGATGAGGCGACGTCCAGCCTCGATTCGGAGTCGGAGGTGCTGATCCAGGAGGCGATGGAGCGGTTGATGGTCGGACGCACGACGCTGGTCATCGCGCATCGGCTGTCGACGGTGCGGGCGCTTGACCGGCTGCTCGTCTTCGATCGGGGCGAGATCGTCGAGGAGGGCAGGCACGAGGCACTGGTTCGCCTCGACGGCGGCATCTACCGCCGGCTGTTCGAACGCCAGGCGCTGGAGTTGACGAAAGGCCTGGTCTGATCTTGAAAGGGCCGCGAGATGATCGCGGCCCTTACTTCGTTGGCAAACAGATGTAGCCCCATTGGTCAGCTTCCATTCGGGGCAATCTTGCATTATCTCTGAAACAGAGGTGCGGGGGCGCCGTCTTGTCAATGCAAAAGCCTTCCGCTACGCCCCGATCATGACAGTTACAGTTCGCTTCGCACCTTCGCCCACCGGACGCATCCACATCGGCAATGCGCGCACGGCCCTGTTCAATTGGCTGTTCGCGCTCAAGCACAAGGGGCGTTTCGTCCAGCGCTTCGACGATACCGATGTCGAGCGCTCGCGCCAGGAATTCGCAGATTCGATCCTCTACGATTTGCACTGGCTCGGCATCTTTCCCGACCAGACCGAATACCAGTCGCGCCGTTTCGCCAGCTATGATGCGGCTGTCGACAGGCTCAAGGCGGCCGGCGTGCTCTATCCCTGCTACGAAACGACGGAAGAGCTCGATCTGCGCCGCAAGGTACGGCGCACGCGCGGTTTGCCGCCAGTCTACGGGCGCGAGGCGCTGAAACTTACCGATGCCGAACGCGCATCCTATGAGCATGACGGGCGCAAGCCGCACTGGCGCTTCCTGCTGCCCAATTTCGCCTCAGACCCGTTCGAGACCGAGCGCACCGAAATCCACTGGAACGACATCGTGCGCGGCGAAGAGACCGTCGACCTGGCGTCGCTCTCCGATCCGGTGCTGGTGCGCGAGGACGGCACTTATCTCTACACGCTGCCGTCGGTGGTCGACGACATCGAAATGGAGATCACCCACGTCATTCGTGGTGACGATCACGTCACCAACACCGGCGTTCAGATTGCGATCTTCCGCGCGCTGGGCGCCGAGCCGCCGGCATTCGGCCACCACAACCTGCTGACCACGGCGTCGGGCGAGGGGCTGTCCAAGCGCACCGGTGCGCTGTCGATCGAAAGCCTGCGCGACAGCGGCATCGAGCCGATGTCGGTTGCCTCGCTCGCCGTGCTTGTCGGCACGTCGGAGAATGTCACGGCGGTGCCGAGTCTTGCCGAACTCGCCGAGAAATTCGATCCGGCCGCGACCTCCAAGTCGGCTTCCAAGTTCGATCCCGATGAGTTGCTCGTGCTCAATCGGTCGCTCCTGCACCACATGTCGTTCGACGAGGTGCGCGACCGCCTGATGGTGCTCGGCGTCAGCGGCCAACATGCCGAAGCGTTCTGGATGGCCGTGCGCGGCAATCTCGACCGGCTGTCTGATGCTGTCTCCTGGTGGAAGATCCTGCGCGAGGGGCCGCAGCCGGCAGCTGAGATCGCCGACGAGGATCGCGAGTTCGTCGGACAGGCATTCGACCTGCTGCCGGAAGAGCCATGGGACGGCAATGTCTGGAAGGACTGGACGGCCAAGGTGAAGAAGGCGACCGGCCGCAAGGGCAAGGCGCTCTTCATGCCACTGCGGCTTGCCCTTACCGGGCTGGAGTCGGGCCCGGAACTCGCAGATCTGTTGCCGCTGGTGGGGCGGGAAGGAACGCTGGCCCGACGGCCCTGACCTTTCGGTCCGGGTCAGGCGGCGCTCTGGGCGTGATCGGGAGCGGCGCCTCGTATTCTTGGGCGGGTTTGGCGGCCTTGGGCACGGCGCGTCCTTCGCCGGCGACGACGGAAAAGTTACTGTCCAGGCTGACATTGCAGCCGCACGCCGGCACGCGTGGCAAATCCACCCGCTTGTAGCGATAGGCGGTCTCCAGATTGTCGTAAGGCTGGCCGGAGTGTGCGGAAACCATGGTTTCCCCAGGCTGGCCGGTATTGAGGTGATAAAACAGCTCGATGTCGGTGCCCGGGCAACTCGCTTCGCAGTTTTTCTCGTCGCGCTGGAAATCCGACAATTCGGCGGCATTCGACATCGGGAAGAAGTAGCCGTCGCAGGTCCGCACGCAGAGCGTACGGTATTCACCCGTTCCTTGTTGCTGGTTGCGGCCGATCACGATGCGCTGCGGGTAGCGCTCGTCGGCATCAAGGCTTTCGGAGCTGCCGCCGCGAATGATCGTGACCCCGGCCTCGTCCGCGCCTGGTTCGGCGCTGAGGGTCGCGTCTTCCTCTTCGCCGGGCTGGTCGTAGCAACGAGCCCGTTCGAGTGCGTCGAGGATGCGGATCCGCTCGGCGCGGGCAAACCGGTTGGGGCGCATCGCCGGCCTGCTTTCCAGCTTGCCGAGATTGTCTTCCATCCTGGCGATTCGGGCATTGAGGTCGGCGCAAGCAGCCACCATGTCGGGTGCAATGGCCCGTCCGCAGCCGAGGTCGGCTGCTCTGATACGGGCCAGATCGATCTGGTCGCGCTGGGTGTTTGCGGCGACGGCGAATTCGTCCGACTGGACGAAGCTGCCGCCGGGCTGGTCGGGCAGGCGGGCCAGTTCCACCTCGAGCTGAAGACATTGCGGCGAAGCGGCCAAGGCGGCTGAGGTAACGATCATCGACAAGGCGGCAGCCAGCGCATTCGCCGGCCACCTCATTGCCCTTGTCGTCGTGCCGCGCCCGAACATGCCGCTCCCTGGAAGGATCGACTCAACCTAGCGCCAGCGAGGTTAACCGTTTGTTTGGAAACGGCGAACCTTCAGCTGGCGGCATGCGCCCGCTGCGAGGCCTCGACCACCGCAAGAGCCGTCATGTTGACGATGCCGCGCGAGGTGACGGACGGCGTCAAAATGTGGGCCGGCTGGGCGGTGCCGAGCAGGATCGGGCCGACATGCAGTGCGTCCAGCATCGTCTTGACCGTGGTCAGCGCGATGTTGGCGGCGTCGAGATTGGGGAAGACCAGAAGGTTGGCTTCGCCCTTGAGCGTCGAGTGCGGGTAGACGCGCTGGCGCAGCACTTCCGACAGCGCGGAATCGCCGTGCATTTCGCCGTCGCTGGCGAGTTCCGGTGCGATGCGCTTCAGGATCGCGGCTGCCTGCCGCATCTTCTGCGCACTTTGCGAATCGCGTGAGCCGAAATTGGAGTGCGACAGCAGGGCTGCTTTCGGCTCGATGCCGAAACGGCGGATCTCGTCGGCCGCAAGCATCGTCATCTCGGCGATCTCTTCGGCGCTCGGGTCGACCGTCACATAGGTGTCGGTGAAGAACAGGACGCCGCGCTGCGAGATCAGCATGGAAAGCGCCGACAGGTCGCGGTCCTTGACGCCGTCCCGAGCGCCGACGATCAGCGTGACGTTGCGCAGGTGACGTTCGAAACGACCTTCCAGCCCGCAGATCATCGCGTCTGCATCGCCACGCTTCAGTGCAATGGACGCAATGACCGTATTGTTGGTGCGTACCATGGTGCGTGCAGCCTCTGGCGTAATGCCCTGGCGGCCGCCGAGATCGATCAGGTGGTCGACATAGTGGCGATAGCGCGGATCGTCCTCGGGATTGATGACCTCGAAGTCGACGCCTGGCCGAATGCGGAGGCCGTAGCGCTTGAGGCGGACCTCGATGACATGCGGACGGCCGATCAGGATCGGCTTGGCAAGGCTTTCCTCCAGCACCACCTGGGCGGCGCGCAGCACGCGCTCGTCCTCGCCGTCGGCATAGATCACCCGATTGGCCGTTGCCTGCTTGGCGTTGGAGAAGATCGGCTTCATCACCAGCCCGGAGCGGAAGACGAAGCGGCTGAGTTTTTCGACATAGGCGGTGAAATCGGTGATCGGGCGAGTGGCCACGCCGGTGTCGCAGGCGGCCTTGGCGACGGCAGGCGCAATGCGCAGGATCAGCCGGGGATCGAAGGGCGAGGGGATCAGGAAGTCGGGGCCGAAGGTCGGCGTCTCGCCGGAATAGGCGCGCGCGGCTACATCCGACGGCTCCTCGCGTGCAAGGGCGGCGATCGCGCGCACGGCGGCCATCTTCATCTCTTCGTTGATTGCGCTTGCGCCGCAGTCGAGCGCGCCGCGGAAGATGTAGGGGAAGCACAGCACGTTGTTGACCTGGTTCGGGAAGTCCGAACGGCCGGTGCAGATCATGGCGTCCGGCCGTGCGGCGCGTGCCTCCTCAGGCATGATCTCGGGTTTGGGGTTGGCAAGCGCAAGGATCAGCGGCTTTTCGGCCATCTGGCTGAGCAATTCCGGCTTCAGCACGCCGGCGGCGGACAGGCCGAGGAACACGTCGGCGCCGCCGATGACGTCGGCCAGCACGCGGGCATTGGTGTCCTTGACGTAAGGATCCTTCCAGCGGTCCATTTCCTCGGTGCGGCCCTTGTGGGCGACGCCGAAGCGGTCGGTGACCCAGATGTTCTCGACCAGTGCGCCGAGCGACACCAGCAGGTTGAGACAGGCGAGGGCGGCTGCACCTGCGCCTGACGTCACGATCTTGACGTCCTCGATCTTCTTGCCGGCGAGTTCCAGGCCGTTGAGCACCGCCGCTGCGACGATGATTGCCGTGCCGTGTTGGTCGTCGTGGAAGACCGGAATGCGCATCTTCGCTTTCAGGCGTTCCTCGACGTCGAAGCATTCGGGTGCCTTGATGTCCTCGAGGTTGATGCCGCCGAAGGTCGGCTCGAGCGCCGAGATGGTGTTGACCATCTGGTCGATCTCGGGAGCGTCGATCTCGATGTCGAAGACGTCGATGCCGGCAAATTTCTTGAACAGGACGGCCTTGCCCTCCATCACCGGCTTCGACGCCAGCGGGCCGATATTGCCGAGGCCGAGGACCGCCGTGCCGTTGGAGATGACGGCCACCAGATTGGCGCGGCCGGTGTAGTCGGCGGCGGTCTCGGGGTCGTCCCTGATGGCAAGGCACGGTGCTGCGACGCCGGGGGAGTAGGCAAGCGCCAGATCGCGCTGGTTGCCGAGCGGCTTGGTCGCCTGGATTTCGAGCTTTCCCGGGACGGGGTGCTTGTGGAAAAAGAGCGCGGCCTGATCGAGATCGGAGAGCGCTTCCTTCTTCTTGTTGTCCCCGGCCATCTCTAACTCCTTTAGAATCCGCATCAAAGGCCGTTCTTAGCACGACGGCCGCATATTTCGAGGTGTCAATGCCAAAACGGCGTTGAAGCACTTTCATGCGCTGGAACGGAAATTATTCCAGCGGCTTGGCGCCAGGTGTTGAGATGCTGAGTCAGCTTCTCCGGGGGTCAGAACGAGCTGACATACAGTCCGCCGTCGACGGGAATGTTCTGGCCGGTCATGTATCCGGCGTGAACCGAGCACAGGAAGGCGCAAATCTGGCCGAATTCTTCTGGCGTGCCAAGCCTGCCGGCCGGCACTTCGGCGCTCAGCCGGGCGCGGCGTGCAGCTCCCTGAACAGGATCCTCGACGCTGCCCGGTTCGTGCGGGCCGCGCAGGCGGTCGGTGTCGAGCTTGCCCGGCAACATGTTGTTGATGGTGACGTTGCGGTTCGCCACGGTGCGCGCCACGCCCGCCAGAAATGCCGTGAGGCCGGCGCGTGCGCCCGAGGAAAGGTCGAGGCCGGGAATCGGCGTGTAGACCGACAGCGAGGTGATGTTGATGATCCGGCCGAAACCGCGTTCAGCCATGCCGTCGATCACCGCTTTGATCAGTTCGATCGGCGTGACCATGTTGTTGGTCACCCCTTCGAGGATCTTTGCGCGGTCGAGTTCGCGAAAATCGCGATAGGGCGGGCCGCCATTGTTGTTGACCAGGATGTCGGGAGACGGGCAGGCGGCGAGCAGCGCCTTCTGCACCTCGGGATCGGACACGTCGCCGGCGATTTCGGTGACGGTCACGCCGAAGCGCTGGCGGATTTCCGTCGCGGTGCGGCTGAGCGCGCCTGCATCGCGGCCGTTGAGGAAGAGTTTGCATCCGGCTTCGGCCAATGCGATGGCGCATCCCTTGCCGAGTCCGCGGCTTGACGCGCAGACGATAGCCTTCTTGCCCCGTATGCCGAGATCCATGAGTCCGTCTCCTGTAGGTGATGCGCCACCCTAGGACTGCCGGCATGCGACTGCAACCGTCATACGTCTGTTGCATGAATCTGGGCATAGCCAGCGCGACAGCAACGGGTGAAATGCCATGTCAGGCACCAGCACACGCAGTTTCCGAACGCTCTTCATCTCCGATGTCCATCTGGGCTCGAAGGGTGCGAAGGCCGACTATCTGATCGACTTCCTGCGACATCACGAAGCGGAGTCCATCTTCCTGGTCGGCGACATCGTCGATGGCTGGCGCCTGCGCCGCTCCTGGCATTGGCCGCAGACCCACAACGATGTGGTGCAGAAACTGCTGCGCCAGGCACGCAAGGGCACTGCTATCACCTACATCGCCGGCAACCATGACGAGTTCGCCCGCATGTTCCAGGGCGTGCATTTCGGCGGCATCGTCGTCGCCGACCGCGCCATCCATGAAGCCGCCGATGGCAAGCGCTTCCTGGTGATCCATGGCGACCAGTTCGATGCCGTGGTGCAGAATGCGCGCTGGCTCGCCTATCTCGGCGACTTCGCCTACGACGCGGCCATGGCGACGAACCGGCTCGTGGCGCGCTTCCGCCGCACTTTCGGCATGCCCTACTGGTCGTTCTCGTCCTGGGCCAAGGTCAAGGTCAAGAAGGCGGTGAACTTCATCGGCGCCTTCCAGGACGTGCTGACCGAAGAGGCCAGGCGTTCCGAGGTCGATGGCGTCATCTGCGGCCACATTCACCACCCGGCGATCGAGAATTTCGACGGCATCCAGTACATCAACACTGGCGACTGGGTGGAAAACTGCACGGCCGTTGCCGAGAATTTCGACGGCACCTTCGTCATCCTGCGCTGGCCGCATGTGCTGGCAGGGCAGTTGGTGAACGAGCCCTTCGTGCCGATGGTCGTCGACCAGCGCGTCGACAAGGCTGCCTGAACGGAACAACACACATGTGTCATTCAAGACATGCTTCCCGCAACCGGCGGGAAGGGCCAGGCCATGCGCCCATGATCGAGCCAACGCAACCGGTCCACGAGCGGGCGTGGCGTCTCGGCGTCCATGATCGCCCTGCGGATGCCCGAACGACAACGCGGCTGGGCCGACAAGGACCAATCGGCGTGGCCCAACCCCAGGGCGGCATGGCGAACCGGGCCGCTTTCGCCTCCCGGATAGCCATGGTATTGGATCAGGCAAATCGGTGAGGCTTGCTAGGTTCGGGTCTGCACCCGGACCGCATACCTGCCATGACACTTCCGCCTCTCACGCCAGAACAGCAGGTCAAGCCGCAGCGCTTCGAGCTGCGCATATCGCTGCTTTTCGCGGCCCTGTTCGTGCCGATGGGCGTGCACCTGCCGTATTTCCCGCTCTGGCTCGAAGCCAAGGGGTTCGATCCCGAACAGATCGCCATCATCCTTTCGGCGCCGATGTTCCTGCGCGTCATCACCACCCCGTTGATCGCGGCGATGGCCGACCGGGCCAAGGACCGCGCCAACGTCTTCATCTTCCTTGCTGCATCGGCACTCCTGCTTTCGCTCGGCTATTTCCTCGAGCCGGCCTATCTCATCGTCCTGGCCGTCTCGCTGGCGCTTGCGGTGGTCTGGACGCCACATTCGCCGATTGCCGATTCGCTGGCGCTGTCTGGCGTTCGCCGCTACGGCTCCGATTATGCGGCGATGCGTATCTGGGGCTCGATCGCCTTTCTCGCCGGCAGCCTGGGCGCAGGGTTCATCCTGTCATGGACAGGCGCCGATGCGGTTCCGGCAATCATTTCGATCGGACTGCTCGGCTGTTTCCTGATTTCGTTCATCACGCCCCGCCTGGGCAGGCCGAGGCGGGCTTCCCCGCTATCGGCAACCGACATGCAACAGGCGCCGAAGCTCTTAAACCGCTATTTTCTGCTGATGGCCGGCGGCACCGGCGTCATCATCGGCAGTCACGGCTTTCTCTACGGTTTCGTGTCGATCTACTGGAAGTCCCTCGGTATCAACGAAACCATCGTCGGATTGCTGTGGAGCTGGGGAGTGGCGGCAGAGATCGTCATGTTCATGTTCTTCACCCGGCTGTTCGGTTCCAGATCGACTGCGCTGGTGCTCGTGCTTGCCGGCGCCGGCGCGATCGTCCGCTGGGTTGCATATCCCCTGATCTGGCCGCTCGGACTTGGCGTGCCGGGCTTCTTTGCAGTCCAGACCTTGCACGCCGTATCGACCGCCCTGGTGCTGATCGGTGTGCAGAAGCTGATCGCCGAAACGGTTCCCGAAGAGCGCACCGGTGCGGCACAAGGCGTCGCCTACTTCACCAACGGCATGTCGATGGCGATCGTGACGCTGCTTTCCGGTCCGCTCTACGAGCGCTTTGGCGTCAATGGCTTCTTTTTCATGGCCGGCGTAGCGGCTTGCGCCATCGTCCTAGTGGTGCTGGCTTCGCGCTCAGCCCCAGAGCGCGGACCGGGGCGGAGACACCATTGAGCCCTCGTAGATAAGCCCCGGCGAGCGGTCGCGCGCCAGCAGCAGCGCGCCATCGAGATCGACGAAATCGGCATCCTGGGCAAGCAGCACGGCTGGCGCCATGGCGAGCGAGGTGCCGACCATGCAGCCGACCATCACCTGGAAACCGAGCGCGCGGGCCCGGTCGCGCAGTTCGATCGCCGCCGTCAGGCCCCCCGATTTGTCGAGCTTGATGTTGACGGCGTCATAGAGGCCCTCGAGCCGGTCGAGATCTCCAGCACTATGGACGCTTTCGTCGGCGCAGATCGGTACCGGATGCGCAATTCGGGCTAGGATCTGGTCAGCACCGGCGGGCAGTGGCTGTTCGATCAGTGCGATGCCCAGTTCCGCGGCTGCAGCTAGGTTTTCGGAGATATTGGCGTCCGTCCAGCCTTCGTTGGCGTCGAGGATGATGCGGCTTTGAGGTGCGGCTTCGGTCACCGCGCGGATGCGGGCAATGTCGCGGTCGCCGCCGATCTTGACCTTGAGCAACGGGCGCATGGCGTTGGCTCGTGCCTGCGCCGCCATCGCGTCGGGCTCGCCGAGGGAAAGCGTGTACGCGGTCTCAAGCGCGCGGGGCGAGGCCAGGCCGAGCCTTGAGGCAACAGCGATGCCGCTCGTCTTTGCCTCGAGGTCCCATAGGGCACAGTCGATGGCGTTGCGGGCGGCACCTGCCTCCATCAGGCCGAGCAGATCGGTGCGGGAGGCGCCTTCCTCGACCGCCCGCCGTGCCTGCTCGATTGCCTCGCGGACGCCTGCCATGGTCTCGCCATAGCGCTTGTAGGGCACGCATTCGCCCCGGCCGATGAAGCCTGATTCGGCGATTGTGCAGGTGATGACCTCGGCTTCGGTCTTGGAACCACGCGAGATCGTGAACGTTCCGGCGATGGGGAAGCGCTCATCTTCGACCGAAAGGACACGCACCATGAAAATCTGCTCCGTTCAACTGCTTGTCAGGGTTACGAAAATCGACAGGCAGCAGCCGACACGTTAAGTAGGGTGCCATGTTGACCATCGGCAAACGGGAAGCAAGCGGCGGGGCAGCCGACGGCCGAGATCACCGACCGCAGGTTGCTGTGGCGGAGCGCGAAGGCGTGCTCGCTTGCGTCTTCACCGGCATCTGGACCACCCGCACCGTAGCCCTTGTCGACGCCGAAATGCGCACGCTCGAAGCCCGCAAGGGATTTGTAGCATTGGCGCTCGATCTGTCCGGCATCGAAAAGATGGACACCGCCGGCGCCTGGGTCATCGACAGGCTGGTTTTCGCCAACGAGAAAAGAGGTGTCGAGGTCAAGATGGAAGGCCGCAGCGAAGCGGCCAACGTCCTGCTCGATGCCGTTGGCGAGGCCGTGCGGCGCGACGGCGATTCGGCTGCTGAGGTCCAGCCCAACATTCTTATCCGCATGCTCGAGGCGATGGGCCGGCGTGTCTACGAGATGCGCGACGATTTCCTGTCCTCGATGAACATCCTGGGCGCGACCATCCGCGGCGCCCAGATGAAGCTCGGGCGCGGTCATGCCGTCAACCCTGCGGCCATCTTCAGCCAGATCGACCGCATGGGCGTCGGCGCGATCCCGGTCGTGCTGCTGATGTCGGGCATCGTCGGCGCCATCGTCGCCCAGCAGGGCGCGTTCCAGCTCAGCTATTTCGGCGCCGATATCTTCGTCGTCGACCTGATCGGCGTGCTGGTGCTGCGCGAACTCGGCGTGCTGATGACGGCGATCATGATCGCCGGCCGCTCGGGCAGCGCGATCACTGCGGAAATCGGCTCGATGAAGATGCGCGAGGAGGTCGATGCGCTGACCGTCATCGGCCTCAACCCAATCGGCGTGCTGGTGTTTCCGCGATTGGTGGCGCTGGTGATTGCGCTGCCGTGCCTTTCGATCCTTGCCAATTTCGCGGCCCTTGGCGGCGGCATGGCCACCGCATGGTTCTACTCGGACATTCCGCCGGCAGCCTTCATCGACCGCCTGCGGGTGGCGATCGACCTCAGCACTATATTTGCCGGTTTGATCAAGGCGCCGTTCATGGCCATCATCATCGGCACCATCGCTTCCGTCGAAGGCATGAAAGTCGGCGGCAGTGCGGAATCGCTCGGGCGCCACGTCACCGCGTCGGTGGTCAAGGCCATCTTCGTCGTCATCATCCTCGATGGCCTGTTCGCCATGTTCTACGCAGCGATCAATTTCTGACATGGCCAGCCGGACAAAGACCATTCAATCGGAAGGCCAGAGCCTGAATGGCCGGGGCGAGGTCTTGCTGTCGGTGCGGGACCTGACGGTTGCCTTCGAAGAGAAGGTGATCCTCGACAAGCTCGACCTGGACATCAAACGCGGCGAAATCCTCGGCTTCGTCGGTGCGTCCGGTTCGGGCAAATCGGTGCTGTTGCGGACCATACTCGGCCTGATCCGCAAGCGCTCCGGCACGATCAATCTGTTCGGCGTCGATCTCGAGACCGCGAGCGAGGAAGAACGGCTCAGGATCGACATGCGGCTCGGCGTGTTGTTCCAGCACGGCGCGCTGTTTTCGGCGCTGACCGTGCTTGAGAACGTCCAGGTGCCGATGCGCGAATATCTCGACCTGCCGAGAAAGCTGATGAATGAGCTTGCCATGCTGAAGGTCGAACTGGTCGGCCTGCCGCCGGATGCCGCGAGCAAATATCCGTCCGAGCTTTCCGGTGGCATGATCAAACGCGCCGCACTGGCGCGGGCACTGGCACTGGACCCCGATATCGTCTTTCTCGACGAGCCGACATCCGGTCTCGATCCCATCGGTGCCGCCGAGTTCGACGAGCTGGTCGCCAAGATGCGCGATACGATGGGCCTGACCGTCTACATGGTGACGCACGATCTCGACAGCCTGTTTTCGGTTTGCGACCGGGTCGCCGTGCTCGGCAACAAGAAGGTGCTGGTCGAAGGCACGATCGCGGACATGCTGAAGAGCGAAGAACCATGGGTACGGTCGTATTTCCGCGGAAAACGCGCGCGGCAACTTGATCTTGCCGCAAGGGCATAGAATGGAATGATGTGATGGAGACCAGGGCCAACTACGTCATCGTCGGTATCTTCACGCTGTTTGCGATCCTGGCCGCTTTTGCTTTCGTCTATTGGACGGCGGCGATCGGCGAGCGTGGCGAGACCGCAACGCTGCGCGTGCGCATACCCGGCTCGGCCTCGGGTCTCGCCAGGGGCAGCTTCGTGCTGTTCAACGGCGTCAAGGTCGGCGACGTCCGCCGCGTCTATCTCGACGTCAGCAATCCCCAGGTGGCGATTGCCGACGCGGAGATCGACAGGCTGACGCCGATCACGCAGTCGACGCAGGCGGATATCGGCCTTGCCGGCCTGACCGGGCAGGCCAACATCGAGCTCAAGGGCGCCAACATCAAGGAACCCAATCTGCTCGACAAGGCCGAAGCTGATGGCACTGTTGCCGAGATCGTCGCCAATCCGTCCGCTGTCACCAACCTGCTGCAAACGGCGCAGGACATTTTCAAGCGCGCCGACACCGTGCTGAACAATCTCGAAGGCTTCACCAACGACGTCCGCGGCCCGCTTACCGCAACCGTCGGCAATGCCCAGAAGTTTTCGGAGTCTCTGGCTCGGAATGCCGACGGCGTCGACAAGTTCCTGGCCAGCGTGAGCGCGCTCTCGGAACAGCTTTCCACCGTTTCTGGCAAGCTTGACGGCACCATCGAGGCGGCGGAAGGGCTGCTCAAGTCGGTCGACCGTGACAAGGTGAAGAATATTGTCGCTAGCGTCGACACCTTCACCAAGAACCTCAGCGCCCAGAGCGACCAGATCGACGACATCGTCAAGGGCGTCAACACCACCGTCGCCTCGATCAACGACTTCGCCCAAAAGACACAGCAGACTCTGAGTAAGGTCGACGGCGTGCTCGAAGGGGTGGATGCCGCGAGCGTCAAGGAGTCCCTCGACAACATTCGCAAGGCCAGCGAGAACGCCAACAAGGCAGCGGCCGATGTCGCCAAGGTCACTGACAAATTCGGCGATCGCGCCGACGACATCGATCAGATCGTCTCGGACGCCAAGCAATTGGCGTCGCGCCTCAACCAGGCCTCCGTCCGCGTCGACGGCGTGCTTGCCAAGGTCGACAAACTGCTGGGCTCGGGCGAGGCTGAAGGCGTGATGTCCGATGCAAGTGCGACGCTGAAGGCGTTCAAGCAGGTTGCCGATACGCTCAATGCGCGTCTCGGCACGATCACAGACGGGCTCGCCCGCTTTTCGGGCCAGGGCCTGCGCGACGTCGAATCGCTTGTCCAGGACAGCCGTCGCTCGATCACCCGCATCGAGCAGGCGATCTCCGACCTGGAGCGCAATCCGCAGCGCATCATCACCGGAGGCGAGGGCACCGTGCGTGAATTCGACGGACGGGTGCGTCGTTGACATCGTTTGCCTGCCGCACCATGAAGTTGCTTGAGGGTGGTTCGCGCAAGGTGCGAGTGAGTCGTATCCGGGGACAGCATGTGAAGTCTGCTAGATCTACATTGCTGCTTGCTGCAGCGGCGCTGACGCTGTCCGGCTGCGCCTCGCTGTTCGTCAGCACACCGCCGCCGCTGGACACCTACGAACTGACGGCGCCTTCGGTGACGGGCCGCAGCGGTTCGAGCCGCCGCCAGATCCTGATTGCCGAACCCTCGGCGCTCAAGTCGCTCGACGGACAGAGCATCGTCATCAAGCCGTCGCCCGGCTCGATCCAGTTCCTCAAGGGCGCGCAGTGGTCCGACCGGCTGCCGCGCATCTTGCAGGCGAGGCTTGCCGAGACCTTCCAGCGTGCCGGCGGCTATGTCGGAATAGGCAAGCCGGGCGAGGGGCTGGCGATCGACTATCAGGTCATCGTCGAGGTCCGTAGCTTCGAGATCAGGGTCGGTGGCGCTGCCCAGGCCGAGGTCGAGCTGTTCGTCAGGTTGCTGAACGACCGCAACGGCCAGGTCCGTGCCTCGCGCGTCTTCAACGCCACAGCACCGGTTTCCGGCGCCGGCAACGACGACTATGTCGCCGCCCTCGACGCTGCCTTCGGCCAAGCGGCCGCCGACATCGTCAAGTGGACCGAAGGCCTGATCTGAAAAGGTAGTAAGGGAATAGGTTAGCAGGGCCGTAAGGACCTGGCTGATGCGATTCCGTTCGCCGACTTTCGCAACGTCAGACGCTTGTGCAGTCGCTCGCTTGCGCTTCAACCGCCGCGCGACCGCTGGAAGCGCGGCGCATTGCCCGCATCAATCTCCGCAAGTCTTCAGGCCCAGACAGCAAAAGGGCAGCAGGTGCGTACCTGCTGCCCTTTTTGCTCCATGGCCTTGTCGCCCTGCGGACAGCCTTACTTCAGCCGGCCCGCCGCGTGCGCCAGCATGGTGTAGACCTTGCCGGTATCCGAGGTCAGATAGGTCTTGGTCATGATGCTGTCGCGGTCGCTGCGCGAGACATCCTTGAGCAGCTTCTCGAAGTCGTCGCAGTAACGGTCGACGGCCGTGCGGAACTCACCGTCTGACTGATACTTGCGGCGGATTTCGTCGAAGGTCTGCTGGCCCTTCAGCGTGTAGAGCCGGCGGGTGAAGACGTCGCGTTCACCGCGGCGATAGCGATCCCAAAGCTCGATCGAGGCCTCGTGGTCGATGGCGCGGGCGATGTCGACGGACAGCGAGTTGAGCGATTCCACCACATGCATCGGCGAACGCTGTGCAGGCACGGCGCGCGGCTCGGGCTGGGCTGCCGGGCGGGCAGGCTGCTCCTCACGCGAGGCACCGGTCAACAGGTCGCGCACCCATCCACCCTGCTGGCCACGGCCGGCAGGCTCGCGAACCGGTGGCTGCGGCTGGGCAGCCGGACGCTCGATGTCGAGCGTGCCGCGCAGGCCGGTGTTACCGGCCAGCGGTGCCGGCGGCTCGCGACGTTCGGGCTGAGGGGCCGGACGGCGAGGCTGCTGCGCCGGCTGCGTGTTGCGCAGGGTGGCGTCGGAAACGTCCACGCCGCGGCCGGACTTGGCGACGATCGCCGACAGTTCCTTGAGCGCGTTGATCTGCTCGGACACGGCACGACGGATGGCCGTGGTCGATTCCCTGGCCTCTTCCGGCATGTCGAGCACGCCCTTCTTGAGCTCGGCGCGGGTGCTTTCGAGCTCGGTCTTGATGGAGCCGGCGGTGCGGCGCATGTCCTCGGTGGCGTCGGCGAAGCGCTTGGTGGCGGTCTCGACGACATCGGAGATGGCGGCGCGGATCTTTTCTGCCGACTCCATGGTCTTGCCTTCGGCGCTTTCCAGCGTCTGGCCAACGAGGCGCTCGAACGACTGCATGACGCGCTCGAGGTCTTCCGACTTCTTGACCAGCCCAACGGCAAGGTCTTCCAGCGACGACTGGCGCTCAAGCGTGTGCTCGAGGTTGCTCTGCGCCGAGGAAAGCAGGTTGGAAGCGCTCGACAGCAGGCGGCTGTGCTCATCGAACTTGGTGGCGATGGAGGCCACCTCGCGCAGCGTGCTGGACGACAGGTCGGTGAGGCGGTTGGTGTTCGAGTCCACCAGGCGCGCAGCGCTGGCAAAGGTCTGCGCCGCCTTCTCGGTGGTGGCCGAGAAGTTCGTCGTGCTGCCGGTGAGGCGATCGTCGACGGTGGCGAGGTTCTGCGCCGCGCGTTCGATCAATTCGCCGAGCTGCGAGCTCGAAGTCGTCATCCGGCCGATGAGATCGGCCACGCTGTCGGCAAGCGTCGAGCGTGCGCCCTCGACCGCGGACAGCGTCTCGGCGGTGCGGCTGGCGAGCGCGTCGACCAGGGTCGCGTTTTCGGTGCGCAGCTTTTCGGTCGCGCGGGCGGTTGCCTCCTCCATCGAGCGGTGCAGGTCGTTGCCGCTTTCGGCGAAGCGATCGACCAGCGGGCGCGCCGTCTCGTCGAGGATCTTGGCGATCTCGTTCGAGCGTTCAGCCAGCATGGCGTTGAGTTCGCGCGTGTTGGTGCCGATGGTGCGGGCGGCCTCGTTGGTGCTCTGGCCGATATGCTGGCCAACGGCGGTGAAGGTCTCGGCGATCACATTGGCGCGGGCGACGAGTTGCGCTTCAGCCTGGGCAACCTGCTCGTTGAGCTTCTGGCCCATCGATTCCGCGCCATAGGCGAGGCGGTTCTCGGCGCTCGATAGGTGCTCGCCGATGCGGGTCGCCACACCTTCGGCGCCAGCAGCCAGGCGCTCGTCGACGTTGGCCAGCGTTTCTTCGATGGCGCGGGCGCGGGCGTCGAGGTCGGCCGCCGTGCGCTGGGCACGGGCAACGACGCGCTGCTCGGTTTCGGTGAAGGCGCTGGCGATCAACGCTGCATGCTCGCCAATGCCCGAGGTACTCTCGGTGACGCGGGCGGCAAGCTGCTGGCCGGCTTCGTCAAAAGCCTGGCCGATTTCCGAGGCGCGGCCGAGCAGCGACTGCGACGTGAGGTCGACGCGGGCGGCGATCCTGCCGTCGGCTTCCTCGAAGGCGCGGCTGATTTCGGCAGCACGGCCAAGCAGCGATTCCGCCGTCTGGTCGACGCGTGCCGCGATCCGGCTGTCGGCTTCCTCGAAGGCGCGGCCGATTTCGGCGGCACGGCCAGACAGGGTGTCGGCCGTCTGCGCTGCGCGCGCCGCAAGACGTTCGTCGGCTTCCTCGAAGTTGCGGACGATTTCGCCGGCACGGCTGCCGAGCGTGGCCGAACTGTCGGCGACGCGGGCGGCAATGCGCTCGTCGGCGGCGTCGAAGATGCGGCTGAGTTCGCCGGCACGGTCGCCGAGCGAGTCTGCGCCTTCGGCAATGCGCGTGGCGAGCTTCTCGTCGGCAGTGTCGAAGATGCGGCCGAGTTCGGCAGCACGGGCTGCCAGTGCGTCGGCCGATTCGCCGATGCGCAGGCCGAGCCGTTCGTCGGCTGTGTCGAAGTTGCGCAGGATGTCGCCGGCACGGGCCGACAGCGATTCCGCGGTCTCGATGGCACGGGCAATGAGCGAGCGATCGGCTGCGTCGAAGGTCTGGGCGATCTCGCCAGCCTTGGCCGACAGTGTGTCGGCTGTTTCTTCGGCGCGGGCCAGCAACGAACTCGAAGTCTCGTGTGCCCTGGCGGCGAGACGGCCGTCGGCCTCCTCGAACGCACGGGCAATGTCTTCGGCCCGGGCGAGCAGGGCACTCGACGTCTGTTCGGCACGCTCGGCGATGACGCGGTCGGCATCGCTGAAGGCCTGGCCGGCCTGCTCGTGCAGAGCGGCTGTGACTTCCATGACCTTGTCGCGCAGGGCGCCGGCGACAAAGACGGCACTCTTTTCGAGCACGCCGCGGACATTGTCGACGCCGAGCGACAGCGCGCGCTCCATGGTGCCGGTACGCTCTTCGATGACGCCGGTCTGGCGGCGGAAGGCGTCTTCGATCTTTTCGATATCGCCGGCGATCGCGTCGGAGATGTCGACACGGCGGGCGGCGATCTGGTCGATGTGGCCGGAAATGGCGAGGTCGATCTCGCGGCGGGCGTCGCCCAGCTTGCCGAGATCCGCATCCAGCGCGCGGGCAAAGGTGTCGCGGCCTTCGGCGAGCTTGCCGACGTGACCGACCACCATGCCGTCGATGTTGGTACGGCTGTCGTTCAGCAGGGCGAGGTCAGCTTCGAGCGCCCTGGTCAGGGCGTCGCGCCCGGCGGCCAGCTTGTCGACCTGGCCGGCAACGATGCCGTCGAAGTTGGCGCGGCTTTCGTTGAGCATGGCGAGGTCGGCCTCCAGCGCCTTGGTCAGCGCATCGCGGCCGGCGGCCAGCTTGTCGACCTGGCCGAGCATCATGCCGTCGATCTTGGAGAGGTCGGCTTCCAGTGCGCGGCGGAGGATGTCGCGGCCTTCGGCCAGCTTCTCGACCTGGCCGGCAACGAGCCCGTCGATGCCCGAGCGGCTTTCCGCCAGCTTGGCGAGGTCGTCCTCGAGCGCCCTGGACAGGGTGCCACGTTTTGCGACCAGGCGCTCGGCATGGCTCGACACCAGGCCCTTGACGCCGTCGAGGTCGGCTTCGAGCGAACGGGCGAGCATCGCGCGGTCTTCTGCAAGCTTCTCCGACTGGGAGGCGACGGTGCTGCGGATGGTGTTCAGGTCCGATTCGAGCGCACGCTTGAGGATGTCGCGGCCTTCAGCGAGCTTCTCGACCTGGCCTGCGACCAGCCCGTCGATGCCCGAGCGGCTTTCAGCCAGCTTGGCAAGATCGTCTTCCAGTGCCTTGGACAGTGCGCCGCGTTCGGCGACGAGACGTTCGGCATGGCTGGAGACCAGGCCCTTGACGCTGTCGAGATCGGCCTCGAGCGAGCGAGACAGCAAGGAGCGGTCTTCGGCAAGCTTGTCCGACTGCGCAGCGATGGTGCTGCGGATCGCGTTGAGGTCGGTTTCGAGCGCACGCTTGAGGATGTCGCGGCCTTCGGCGAGCTTCTCCACCTGGCCGGCGACCAGACCGTCGATGCCGGCGCGGCTGTCGGCCAGCTTGGCGAGGTCGGATTCCAGCGTCTTCGAGAGCACGGCGCGTTCTTCGGCAAGCTTGCCGGCATGGCCTTCAATCAGGCCGTGGATGTTCGAGATGTCGGACTCGAGGCTGCGCGACAGTTCGGCGCGGTCGATCGCGATCTTCGACGCATGTCCGTCGACAAGCGCCTTGATGCCGTCGAGATCGGTTTCGAGTGCCTTGGCCAGGATGGCGCGGCCTTCGGCGATCTTCTCGACCTGACCGGCGACCAGTCCGTCGATGCTGCTGCGGCTGTCGGAGAGCTTGTTGAGGTCGGCTTCCAGTGCGCGCGTCAGGATACCGCGGCCTTCGGCCAGCTTGCCGACATGACCGGCAACCATTTCGTCAATGTTCGTACGGGCTTGGACAAGTCTCTCAGAGTCTTCGACGAGCGCCTGGGCGAGCTGCTCGCGGCCCTGGGCGAGCTGGCGGAACTGGCCGGTGAGGGTTTCGTCGATTGCTTGGCGCGACTGGTCCAGCTTGCGCATGTCGTCGTCGAGGGCCCGGGTGATCAGGCTGCGGCCTTCGGCGAGCTTCTGCACCTGGAAGCCGACGGCGGCCTCGATGCTGGCGCGGCCTTCGGCGAACTTGCTGAGGTCGTCCTTGAGGGCGGCTGCCATGCGGTCGCGGGCGTCGGAGAGCTTGCGGGTATGGTCTTCGACCGCCTGCTCGATGCCGACGCGGGCGTCCGAAAGGCGCTGGATGTCGCCGTCGAAGGCACGAGACACCTGGTGACGGGCAGCCTCCATGCGGCCGGCGAAATCGGTCGCGCGGGCTTCGAGCATGGTCGAGGTCGAGGTGATGATATCGGCGAGGTCGGTGCCGATCTGGGTCTTGCCCTGGTCGATCATCGCCGACAGCGAATCGCGGCCCTCGACGAAGGTCGTGGCGATCTCGCGGGCACGTTCGACCAGCGTCTCGTTAATCTGGCGGGCGCGGGCTTCGAGCGCGGCGTTGAGCTTTGCCGTGCCGGTGTCGAGTGCTTCGGCGCGCGTCTGGAACTCACCGATGAGCGCCTGGCCGCGTTCGGCCAGAGTGCGTTCGATGCCATGCAGGCTCGCCTCGAACTCGGAATTGATCGTCTTGGCGGCGCCGCCAAGCAGCGAGACCATGCCCGAGGTGCGGTCGTCGAGCATGTCGGTCAGCGACCGGGTAACCTCGTCGGTGCTCTGGGTCAGTTTGGCGATGCGCGTATCGAGCAGGCTGGCGAATGCCTCGCCCGAGGTGGACAGGCGGTCGCGGATCGAATCCATGCGGTTGTCGATCGCTTCGAATAGGCCCATGCCGCCTTCGTTGATGCGGTCGATCAGCGTGTCGCCGGAATTGGTGATCGTCATCGACAGCTTGGTCGATGCGTTGAGGATGCTGTCGCGGATGATGTCGCTTGCCGAGCCAAGCTCGTCGCGCAGCGTCTCATGCGCTCCGGCAATGGAGGCGCGGACGCGTTCGGCGTGCGACACCACGGCTTCGCGCTCGCTGCCGAGACCGTCGACCAGCGAACGGATGCGGGCGGAGTTTTCAGAATAGGAGCGCTCGATCTGGTTGACTTCGGTGTGAACGAGCGTTTCGAGCTCGACGGCACGGGCCAGAGTGCGCTCGATGCCTTCGCCCATGGCGGCCACTTCGCGGCGCACGGCCTGGCCGACCATCATGACGCGATCCTGTGCCATGTTTTCGGGTTCGGCGAGGCGGAAGGCCACTTCGGTCATCGATTGGGCTGCAATGCGCATTTCCTGGGCGCGGCGGATCATTGCGGCAAAGGCCCAGAACAGCGCGATCGGCACCACGGTGGCGACCAGCAGCATCAGCAGGCCCGGACGCGCGAAGCCGTCGTCGATCGAGCGGATGGTCCAGATGCTGGGGCTGACGACGCGATCAGCGAGCGCTACGGCGCCGGCGACCCAGGCGACCGAGACAAGGCCGACCATCCAGTAGATGGTGCTGGATGCCCGGCGGTTGAGGCTGTGAAGCAGCGACTTGTAGTCTTTCTGGCGATCGTCATTGGCCGGCTTGAAGCCTTCGGGCTGCAGCGGACGGGTTTCGACAGGGCGCAATTGGGTCGGCGGCTCGGCCGCGGCACGTGCCGTCGGCGCAGGTTCCGGCTTTGGCGCTGCCGGCTTCTTGTTGCCGCTTTCACGCGCCAGTTCCTCGGCCGCCTTGGAAATCTGTGCTTCGAGATCGTCCATCGATGCGGCCATGTCGAGGCCGCCGTCATCGGCGCTGCTCAAGTCGAGATCGAGCGCCTGCTCGAGCTCCTTGGCTACGTCGAGATCGAGGTTTTTGGTCGGAGTGGATTTCTTCGCCATGCCTTCGCTACCCTGTACTAAAGACGCGGAATCTCTGGACTTTTTGTCCTATTTTTGACCGCGTCCGAGGCTCAATATGGACCGCCCGTATCGTAGTGACACAATCGGGTAAAGAAAACATGCATTCGCCCCGATACGTAAAAGTTTAAATATAAGGTTAACACTGGAGTGATTATTGGCCGCGGCGCCATGGGTTTGCTGGGGTTGCCGGGTTAACGGGTTATCCACATGGTCGCCCTAGGTTACCAACCCATGGGCGAGTGGCGAGGCAGGGGTTGAATGGTAACGCGCGAAACCGGTTCGGTGGCCTTCGGCATGCCGGGGGGCGAATCTTCTGGCGCCTCACATGGCCGTCCCATCGACCTCGAACACCTGTCGCGCCAGACCATCGGCGACCGAGACGTCGAGCGCGAAGTGCTCGACATGTTCGTCCATCAGGCGCTTTCCGTTCGCGATTCCATGTCCTCGGCTGACCTGGCCGAGCGCCTCAGGCTGTCCCATGCCCTCAAGGGGGCGGCGCGTGGCGTCGGTGCGTTTCCGATCGCCGATTGCGTCGCCGAGCTGGAGGCGCGCCCGGACGATGCCAGGCTGGTCAAGCGCCTTGCCGGACTGATCGACGAAGTGCGCGATTTCATCGCCGCGATCAGCCGCTAGGGCTTCCATCTCGATCCCGACACGATGCGGCGCGTTCGCGCCGCAGTTGACTTGCTCGGTGGAGTGATTATCTGCCGGGTGATCTTTCTTAGGAACGAGCATGACCAAGCTTACCTACATCGCCCATGACGGCACGCGTTTCGAAGTCGAAGCCGAAAACGGCTCGACGGTGATGGAAAATGCCATCCGCAACGCGGTTCCCGGCATCGAGGCCGAATGTGGCGGCGCCTGTGCCTGCGCGACCTGCCATGTCTATGTCGATGATGCTTGGACGGCGATCGTCGGCGAGCCCGAGGCAATGGAAGAAGACATGCTCGACTTCGCCTACGAAGTGCAGCCGAATTCGCGCCTGTCGTGCCAGATCAAGGTCAGGGACGAGCTCGACGGCCTGGTCGTCACCGTTCCCGAGCGCCAGGGCTAAGCCTCCCGATCCGTGCCTCGCTTGGCATGGCACTCCATCTCATGCACATTCCTTATATGTGCATGCGTGAGCGGCGAGGGCGGCTTTGAGCGACATTACCCATACCGACGTCCTGATCATCGGTGCCGGTCCCATCGGGCTGTTCGCCGTGTTCGAGCTCGGCCTGTTCGACATGCGCTGCCACCTGATCGACATCCTTGACCGGCCGGGCGGACAATGTGCCGAGCTTTATCCGGAAAAGCCGATCTACGATATTCCGGGCTATCCCGTCGTCGGAGCGCAGGAACTGGTCGACAAGCTGCTGCAGCAGATTGCGCCGTTCAAGCCGGGCTTCACCTTCAACCGCATGGTGACGGCACTGCAGCGCCTGGAGGGCGGTGGCTTTCGCGTCACCACCGACGAGGACGAGGTATTCGAGGCCAAGGTGGTGGTGATCGCTGCGGGTGGCGGTTCGTTCCAGCCCAAGCGGCCGCCGATCCCCGGCATCGAAGCCTATGAAGGATCAAGCGTCAGCTATTCGGTCCGGCGCATGGAAGAGTTTCGCGGCCACGACGTCGTCGTGGTCGGCGGCGGGGATTCGGCACTCGACTGGAGCCTCAATCTCCAGCCCATCACAAGACGGGTCACCCTGGTCCACCGCCGGCCGGAATTCCGTGCGGCGCCCGACAATGTCAACAAGATGCATGCGCTCCAGGAAGCTGGTGCGCTGGATCTGGTGATCGGCCAGGTCTCGGCGCTTTCCGGCGAAGGCGGTAAGCTCAGTTCGATCACCGTCAAGGGGCCGGAAAGCGAAGTCGTCGTTCCCTGCACGCGTCTGTTGCCGTTCTTCGGCCTTACGATGAAGCTCGGGCCGGTGGCCGAATGGGGCCTTCATCTCCACGAAAACCAGATCCCGGTCGATACCGAAAAATTCGAGACCTCGGAGCCGGGTATCTTCGCCATCGGCGATATCAACTGGTACCCCGGCAAGCTGAAGCTGATCCTGTCGGGCTTCCATGAGGCGGCGCTGATGGCCCAGGCGGCCAAGCACGTCATCAGCCCCAAGGAGCGGATCGTGTTCCAGTACACGACCTCGTCGACGAGCCTGCACAAGAAACTTGGCGTGCCGGACTAACCCGAGGCCCGCCGCTCAGCCCTTGATCTTGCCGGCGTCGATGCGCTCCAGGCGATAGCGCAGCAGCCTGATGATCCGGCTCTCGAAATTGATACCCTCGATGCGATCGAACTCTTCCTGCGCACGGTCATGGGCGCCGAGGATGCGATCGCTGGTGGCCTTGGCCTTGGCAGCGGCGAGCTCGCACGTCTTCTGCTTGCCGACCGCCTTCAGCGCCTGTTCCAGTTCGCGGGCGTGGTTCTTGGCGATCACGACATGGCTTTCTTCGTGCCGCTTGATGTCGGAGGAAAGCGTATTCCAGATCAGCTTGACGTCCTGGGCCGTCTTGCCGTTCTGGCGCCAGCGCGGCAGGATCACCTTGGCCTTGACGCTGACCTGGGCCGAGACGATGGCGCAGCCGCCCTTGACCTCGGCGTAACCGATGCGGCTGGTGAACTCCATTTGCGTTGCACCGGGGTGCCTGCCGCCGGTGCTCTTGACCTCGGGGCCGCGCGTCATCAGCTGCTGTTCGATTTCGTCGAGCGTTTTGCCGGTGATGGTAAAATAGCTGTAGGATTTCGACACGGTTGCCGCCTGAACGGGTAGGCAAATGCCTCCAGCGAGCAGGGCGGCGAGGAAGAGTTGCTTCATTAGTTGCCTCTTGGCCTACCTTGCGTTAGGGGCGTTGGCGGCGCAATGGAAATCGGTGCCGCAAGAAGTGGCCGCACGGCGAGTTGATGCTGCAAGCGTTGATATTTCGTGACGCGGTCTGTGCTCTGGAGTTCTTTTGTGGCGACGGCATGACCGGCAAACGATGGCAACTGGCGCATGGACGCCACGTCGATCTTGGCGACAGGGCGCTTGTCATGGGCATCCTTAACGTCACGCCTGACAGTTTTTCCGATGGCGGCGCCTTCGACGCGCCCGCGCGGGCGATCGAACAGGCCAGGCGCATGGTGGCGGAAGGCGCCGTCATCGTCGATGTTGGCGGTGAATCGACGCGGCCAGGGGCTGCGCCGGTTTCGCCCGCCGAGGAACAGGACCGTGTCCTTCCCGTCATTTCCCAGCTTGCCAGTTCAGGCGACGTGTTGATTTCGGTCGATACCTATCGCGAGGAGACGGCGCGCCTTGCCGTGGCCGCCGGCGCTCATGTCGTCAACGACGTATGGGGCGTGCAGCGCGAGCCCGGCATCGCAAGGGTCGCCGCCGAGACCGGGGCAGGGCTCGTCATCATGCATACAGGCCGTGACCGCGCCAAGCTGGTCGACGTGATCGACGATCAGTTTGCCTTCTTGCGCCGCTCGCTGGAGATCGCGCGCGAGGCCGGCGTGCGCGACGAGCAGATCATGCTCGATCCGGGCTTCGGCTTTGCAAAGGACGAAAACGAGAATCTCGAGCTGATGGCGCGCTTTTCGGAGCTTTGCGAGCTTGGATATCCGCTGCTTGCCGGCACGTCGCGCAAGCGTTTCGTCGGCCATGTAACCGGACGCGAAGCTGCCGACCGCGATGCGGGAACGGCGGCGACAAGCGTCATTCTCCGCATGAAGGGCGCGCAGATCTTCCGCGTCCACAATGTCGCAATCAACGTGGACGCACTGGCATTCGCGGATGCTATGCTGGCGCGCCAGACCAACCTGCCGGGACACTGACCTCGATGTACCTCATCCGAATGAAAAACTGCGCCTTCTTTGCCCGGCACGGCCTGTTCGACGAAGAAGAGACCCTTGGCCAGCGCTTCTATGTCGATGCCGAGCTGACGGTCGATCCCTCGCTTCCGTTGGAGGACGATTCGATGGAGAGCACCGTCGACTACGGCGTTGCCTTCCAGGTCATCGAAGCGATCATCACCGGCGAAAGGCGTTTCCTCATCGAAGCGCTGGCGCAGGAATGCGGCAGGGCCTTGGCTGAGCGTTTCCCGCAGATCAAGAAGGCGGAGATCACCGTTCGCAAGCCGAATGCGCCGGTGCCTGGTGTCCTGGACTATGTAGAGGTGACCGTTGTCTGGCCAGGCTGAGGAGCGGGCGTTTCTCAGTCTCGGCGGCAACCTTGGCGATCCGGCGAAATCTATGGCCGCGGCGCTGCACATGCTGGATGCCAGCGGCCAGACGCGCGTGGTGACGGTTTCGTCGCTGCACCGCACGCCGCCCTGGGGCAAGGTCGACCAACCCGATTTTCTCAACGTCACCGCCGAGGTTGCGACTTCGCTGTCGCCGCTCGACCTCCTGGAGCTTTGCCTGGAGGTGGAGCGCAGGCTCAAGCGGGTGCGCGTCGAGCGCTGGGGCCCACGGCTGATCGACATCGACGTGCTTTTGCACGGAGAAAGCAATGTCAGCGACGTCGGGTTGGAAATTCCGCATCCGCGCATGCTCGACCGGGCTTTCGTCATGGTGCCGCTGGCGGAAATAGCGCCGGAACTCGTTCTGGCGGGCAAGTCGTCGGCCGAATGGGCGACAGCACTCGACAGCGCCGGCATCGAAAGGCTCGATTCCGGGCGCGACTGGTGGCGCAATCTGGAGGATTAGCCTGAAAGGCTAGAGGCCCAGGGCCGCGGCGATCTTCGGCGCGGCCTCGGCCCAGTCATCCGCCACCACGATGCCGTCCGGCATGGGCGGCATCAGCAAGCGCATTTCGCGGTAGGACATCAGGTTGAACAGATACGCGTCGGAGACGGAGTCGCGTACCGAAACCAGATTGTAGGGAATGTCGTCGACAAAGGCGACCGGGCGGGCGCTTTCGCCTCTCAGTTGCCTGAGGGCCGGTCCCTTTGCCGCTTCCGTGGTCAGCAGTGGGTAGGGAAAGCCGAGCGCGTCGAGATGCAGCCGCCTGACGTCGCGATGCCGGTGCGGCATGGCCGTCAGCATGACCACTTCGGCTCCGCCGGCGAGGTTTGCCACGGCGTCCGCCGCCCCTTGTGCCGCGGTCTGCCATTCGCGCTGCGCAAAGAAGAAACCGTCGAGCAGCCCTGATACCGCAGTCTGGTCCAGCGGGGTTTGCGTTTTCCGGTCAACGATGTTGCCAGTCAGCCTGAACGACTTGGCCAGGAACACCAGCCCCTGCGCGTCGAGGAAGCGCATGAAGGGCACCATGAATTCCAGCAGCACCTCGTCGACGTCGAGCACCAGCAGCGGGCGGGTGTCGCGGGCAAGCTCCGCGATCTGGCGCGCGGTCTCCGGGTCTTCGCTCATGACGAACGTTCGTGGTCGTCATTGCCCAATGGCAGGGCGCGGGCGGCGATGCCGACTTCTCCCGGCGCTATGCCTGCTTCTTGCGAAAACCGCAGCAGTGTCGGCTCGTGGGCGAGGATGAATTGCAGCACGCCTGCCAGGAATCCCGGCTCCTGGGCCGCGCGGCGAATTTGTTGCGCTTCGATGCCGGTAATGGCGAGAAAGCGCGGCAGAAGCTCCGGGTCGGATGCGACGAAAGCCAGCGCCTGGACCGCCAGCGCCTCGGCGCTTTCCTGATTTTTCTGGCTCTTTTGCATCGACATTTCCGTTCGTTCCGGCTCGCCAAGGGAGTAGCTGCAAGCGCGCCTTGCGGCAACCGCTAAAGCGGTGGCGGCCGATCCGTGACTTGGCAGGGGTGTTTTACGTTTCGTAATGTTCTTGAGTTAAGGTTGGATTCGGGGTTGGTGTGCGCATCCGGCGCGCATGATGATTGCCGCCGACATCTGGTGTGCAATCGGGGCGGAAAAATTCGATGGCTAAGAAGGTGATGATCGTCGAGGACAACGAGCTCAACATGAAGCTCTTTCGCGACCTCATCGAGGCGAGCGGATACGAGACCGTGCGCACGCGCAACGGCCTCGAGGCGCTTGATCTTGCCCGCAAGCACCGGCCGGACCTCATTCTGATGGACATCCAACTGCCTGAGGTCTCGGGCCTCGAAGTCACCAAATGGCTGAAGGAGGACGATGACCTCCACACGATCCCGGTCATTGCCGTTACCGCCTTTGCCATGAAGGGCGACGAGGAGCGGATCAGGCAGGGCGGCTGCGAAGCCTACATCTCCAAGCCGATCTCGGTGCCACGGTTCATCGAGACGATCAAATCCTACCTCGGTGATGCCTGATGCGCTCGCCGGGTTCGCACGAGGTACTGGCATGACCGCGCGCATCCTTGTCGTCGACGACATCCCGGCCAATGTGAAGCTGCTCGAAGTCAGGCTGCTCGCCGAATATTTCGAAGTACAGACCGCCTACAATGGGCCGGACGCCATCGCTGCCTGCGAGGACGGCAAGGTCGACGTCGTGCTGCTCGACATCATGATGCCTGGCATGGACGGCTTCGAGGTCTGCCGTCGGCTGAAGGCCGATCCCGCGACCGCCCACATCCCCGTCGTCATGGTCACTGCCCTCGACCACGTCACCGATCGCGTGCGCGGGCTCGAGGTGGGAGCCGACGACTTCCTCACCAAGCCGGTCAACGACCTGCAACTGATCACGCGCGTGAAGAGCCTGGTTCGGCTCAAGGTCCTGACCGACGAGCTCAGGCTGCGCGCCTCGACCACGCACAGCATTGGCCTGGACGAGCTATTGTCGCGATCCGAGTTGCTGCAGGAAACGATGCCGAAGGTGCTGCTGATCGACGAGCAGACGTCGTCGGCGGCCCATATCTGTGCGCTGCTGGACGGCGCTGCAGACGTGCAGATCGCCGCCGACCCGCAGTCGGGGCTCTTCAATGCCGCCGAAGGCAGCTATGAATGCGTCATCGTGTCGACCGGATTTTCCGAGTTCGATCCGTTGCGGTTGTGCTCGCAACTGCGATCGCTCGACCGCACGCGGTCGCTGCCGATCGTGCTTCTGGTCCGCAAGGAAGAGGACGACCGCATCATTCGCGGGCTCGAACTCGGCATCAACGATTATCTGGTGCGGCCGCTCGACCGTGAAGAGCTGATTGCACGGCTGCGCACACAGGTGCGCCGCAAGCGCTACAATGACGAACTGAGGCAGAGCGTCAGCCAGACCATCGAGATGGCCGTGACGGACGGCCTGACGGGCCTGCACAACCGCCGCTACCTCGACAGCCACCTGCCGCGCCTGTTCGACCGCGCCGTCGCCCGGCACAGGCCGCTCTCGCTGATGATCACCGATCTCGACCGCTTCAAGCGGATCAACGACACGTTTGGTCATGATGGCGGCGACGAGGTGCTGCGCGAGTTTGCGCGGCGCGTGAAGAAGAGCGTTCGCGGCATTGACCTCGCTTGCCGATTCGGTGGCGAGGAGTTCGTCGTGGTGATGCCCGATACCGACGCGGCGCTGGCCGAGATGGTCGCCGAGCGCATTCGCGCGGAGGTCGCCCAGACGCCATTTGCAATCAGCGGAGCGGGCAAGGGCGTATCGGTTACGGTCAGCGTCGGCGTGTCGTCGCTGCTCGCCAAAGGCGACACGGTTGCCGGCCTGATGAAGCGTGCAGACCTCGCGCTCTACGATGCCAAGACCCGCGGCCGCAACCGCGTGGTCGCGCGGGCGGCCTGACGCCGACAAGGGTCGGATAGTCAAGCGCGTTAAGCTCAATCGTTTACCTTAACCCAAGCGATTCGCGAGCCGTGGTTAAGAAAGTGTTGATTTTCAAGTAATCTTGCGCGACTGTGGAGCGGAGAAGAAGGACGGGCGTCGGCACGAGGAGCACAGGCCGGAAGCCCAATTCATACCCCATGATGCTCAGGTCCGCCGCATCTCCTGGGTCCGTGGGGTCGGCCGGCCGGCACTGGCACATAGTGGCCTCCTCGTACCGCTGCCAGCAGCCGACCGGCCCCCTAATTTCCTTTTCGAAAGCACTTCGGTTTGTCTGTCCGTTGCGTCGGCTTGAGCCGGGCCGGCCATTCGGACTAGTGTTTTCGATGCGTATTCTTGCTGCTCTTTTGTTCATGACCTTTTCGGCCGCGGCATCTGCGCGGGAATGCGTCGTGATGCTCCATGGCCTGGCGCGCACGGACGCATCCCTGATGCTGATGGAAGAGACGCTTGGCTCGTTCGACTACATTGTCGTCAACGACGCCTATCCGTCGACTGATGTTCCCATCGACCAGCTGATCGCGTATGTCGATGCGTCGGTGGCCAAGTGCGGCGAGGCCGGCCCGGTTCACTTCGTGACCCACTCCATGGGCGGCATCCTGGTGCGGGCTTGGCTCACGCAGAACCGCCCCGAAAATCTCGGTCGCGTCGTCATGCTCGCACCACCCAATCATGGTTCCGAACTGGTCGACACCTGGGGTGGCCTCAAGCTGTTCGAAATCGTCAATGGCCCAGCCGGCGGTCAGCTGGGCACGGGTCCGGACAGCCTTCCTAATGAACTCGGGCCTGCGCGGTTCGAGCTCGGCATCATCGCCGGCGACCGGTCGCTCAACCCGTTCTTGTCCGGCATGTTCAAGGGCCCGAACGACGGCAAGGTCTCGGTGGAAAGCACCAAGCTTGAAGGCATGAAGGACCACATCGTCCTGCCTGCGACGCACACCTTCATGATGAACAATCCGCTTGTCATCGCGCAGACGCTGAATTTTCTGCGCGACGGGCACTTCGATCACGAACTGACGTTCCGTGAACTGATGCGGCGTGCTTTCGGGAACTGATCTAACCCCCAAAACAAAAACGCCGCCCACTGGGCGGCGTTTCGGAATTCCGGGCGAAAACCAGATTACTTGATCTTGGTTTCCTTGAATTCAACGTGCTTCTTGGCAACCGGGTCGTACTTGCGGAACGACAGCTTCTCAGTCTTCGTGCGGCTGTTCTTGCTCGTCACGTAGAAGAAACCGGTGTCGGCGGTCGACAGAAGCTTGATCTTGATGTTTGCAGCCTTGGCCATGATTCTCGTCCGTTAATTGTCTGGAGTTGCACCCGCCTCAGGACGGGAAAACAACCCGGACGCGGAAAACCTGGCGGGACACATAAAGATCGTGCCTGGAAAGTCAAGCCTCGGAGCGCGAAAGCCCGGATTTCGCGGCAATTCGGCCCAGGCCGATGACCATATATCCGCCGAAGAACAGCGCCAGCGCCCAGCCGAATCCATTTGGCCCGAAGATATCCATGAAGATGCCTATCACCTGCGGGCCGAGAATCATGCCGATGCCGTAGCAGAAGATGAAGGCCGCATTGGCCGAGGCGAGGTCGCGGCCGGAAAGCTGTGCGCCAAGATGGGCGAGGCCGATGGTGTAGAGGGCCGCCACCACGCCGCCCCAGACGAACAGCAGGCCGGCCATGACGTGCCAGTTGCCGGCGAGGACAGGCATGGCGAGGGTGCCTATCAAGCCGGTAGCAGCGCAAATCAGCAGCAGCCAGCGCCGGTCGGCGATGCGGTCGCTGATCATGCCGAACGGGATCTGAAGCATGACGTTGCCGAGGCCGATCATGGTGAGCAGCAGCGCCGCGTCGGCCTCGGAATAGCCGATCCGCTGGCCATAGATCGGGAACAGGGCGAAGCCGCCCGTCTCGACGGCACCGAACACAAGCACGGCTGCCGTCGCGGTCGGAACCATCCAGATGTAGCGGAAGAAGCCACCCTTGCCGCCTTCGGAGACGATCTTGGGGCTCTCGCTGCGCGCCAGAACTACGGGAATCGCTGCGATCATGACGAGACAGAAGGTGAGGCCGAACGGCAGCAGGCCGGTGCTGCCGATCTGGGAGAACAGCCACGGACCGGCAGCGAAGCCGAGCGACAGTACCGTGGCGTAGATGCCAAGCACCAAGCCGCGCCGATGCGGCGGCGCGCAGGTGCTTATCCAGAATTCCGACAGGATGAACAGCACCGTCAGGGCGAAATGCAATACCGCCCGCAGCGGAAACCACATCCAGAACGACGGCGCGAAATAGAACCCGACGAAAGCCACCGCACCGGCGATGATCATTGCGAACATCGTCCAGACGACGCCGAACCGCATCGCGATCGGGGTTGCCAGCGGTGCCGCGCAAATCGATGCAATGCCGGCCACTGCCGTATTGAGCCCGATCATCGAGGGTGAGTAGCCGCGCGATTCAAGGATCACGCTGAGCAGCGGTATGCCCAGACCGATGGCGATGCCGACTACGCTGATCGAGGCGATCGCGGCGGAAATCGAGCGCCAGTGCACGCGTTCGACGGTTTCGGCTTCCTGGATGGTCTCGTGCATATGTGAGGCCTAAAGGATGTCGCGCCGAAAGCGTTGGTTGAACATGCGGTAGAACGGCACTTCGCCGCCTGGCCTGAGCCCGGGATCGCTTGTCAGCCGTTGCCGGAGGTCGCCGAGAACTGATTTCGTGATCGCCGGAATGTCGGCCTCCACGGCGTCGGCCAGCGGCAGCCAGACAAGTTCCTCGAGTTCGTTTGTCGGTCCGCCGTCGGGCAGCTCGACGGCCACGTCGCTGCGCCAGGCCGACAAGAATCGGGTGTCGAAGCGGCGAACGCGTCCCGGAGGTGTTATGGCGCGCGCAATAAAGCGCAGCGAGGCAAGGCTGGGCTCCACGCCATGTTCGGCGAATCCCTGCCAATCGGCCTTGGTGGTCGAGAACGCCCCGCGTCGACCGATCAACAGGCCTGCTTCTTCGTAGGTCTCGCGAACCGCAGACAGCGCGATCGCGCGGGCGCGAGCGATGCTGACGCTGCCCGTGCCGGCACGCAGCTTGGTCTCTTCGTCCGGATGGAGTTCGTCGGCAACCTTGATGCGGCTGTCGGCCGGGTCGGTGCGGCCGCCCGGGAAGACGAATTTGCCGGGCATGAAGGCATGCTTCATGTGCCGCCGGCCCATCAGCACCAGCACATCGTCGCCGCTTCGGTCGAGCAGGATCAGCGTCGCCGCGTCGCGCGGACGCAAGGGGGCGGCGTTTTTCACCAGTTCCCTGGCTTCGAGCCTGTCGAGTTCTGTCTTGCTGATGCCATCCATCGCGGCTGTCCTAACGGAATGTCGGGGTGGAAGGAAGCGCTTGGATGCGACTTGGCATTGCGCCAGCGTCCGGTCAGGCCTCCGGGTGCGCGTCGATAGCGTCTTCTTCGCCGCCGAAGCCATGCATGTAGAGCGCCCATTGCATGCCGACCACGCCACCCTTGATGGGGCGCAGCAGCGCAAGGGCGGAAACGATCGTCAGCGGCACCCAGATCAGCAGGTGCTGCCACAGTGCAAGCGTGACGTTGGCTTCGACGGCCATGAAGGCGCCGACGACGATATGGCCGACGAGGACGACGACGAGATAGGCGGGCAGGTCGTCAGCGCGGTGATGGAATATCTCTTCGTGGCAGACGCTGCAGCGGTCGACAGTCTTGACGAAGGACGCAAAGAGCTTGCCTTCGCCGCATTTGGGGCATTTGCAGAACAGGCCGCGCTTGATCGCCGGCCAGACGGGCCGTGCCTCGCGGGCGACCTGCTGGTGGCCGCCACCGAATACCTGTTCTTCCATCGTCATCTCCTGCCGCGCGGACCTCGCCGCGGTTGGGAGGCACGGGCACGCGTTCTTTGCCCCTTGGTCTTGTGGAACGACCGTTTCGAACCGGGCAGGGGCTTCGGTTCGGTCAGCATTTCGAAGCGCATGGCGCCAGCCAGCGGGGCGATCTCGACAAGCCGCACTTCAACGCGGTCAGCGAGTTGGTAGCCCTTGCCGCTGCGCTCCCCGAAGAGGGCGCGGGCGGCTTCGTCGAAGTGGTAATAATCGTCACCCAAGGATGACACGGGGATGAAACCATCCGCGCCATATTGCGGCAATTGGACAAATAGTCCCGCCTTGACCACGCCCGAGATGCGGGCCTCGAAAGTCTCGTCGAGCCGTTCGGACAGGAAGCCGGCGACCAGCCGATCGACGGTCTCCCTTTCGGCTGCCATGGCGCGGCGTTCGGTCTGCGAAATGAGGCCGGCGATTTCTTCCAGGCGTGCTTCTTCCGACGGCGTCAGGCCACCGGCGCCCAAGCCCAGCGAGGCGATCAGGGCACGATGGACGATGAGGTCGGCATAGCGGCGGATCGGCGAGGTGAAATGGGCGTAGCGGCGCAGATTGAGGCCGAAGTGCCCGATATTGTCGGGATTGTACTCGGCCTGGCTCTGCGAGCGCAGCACCACTTCGTTGACCAGTTGCTCGTTGTCCTCGCCGCGCACACGCTCGAGGATTCCGTTGAACTGGGCTGGCCGCATCTCGGCGCCACGCGCCAATGACAGGCCGATCGTTTGCAGGAACTCGCGCAGCGATTCCTGCTTGGCAAGCGAGGGGCCGTCATGGATGCGGTAGACGAGTTTCTGCTTTTTGTTTTCCAGGGTCTCGGCCGCCGCGACGTTGGCCTGGATCATGAACTCCTCGATCAGCTTGTGGGCGTCGAGGCGATCGGGAACGATGACCCGGTCAACCGTGCCGTCGGGCTTGAGGAGGATCTTTCTTTCGGGGAGGTCGAGTTCGAGCGGCTGGCGGCTGTCGCGGCCGCGCTTGAGCACGTCGTAGGCCGCCCACAGTGGCTTGAGGATGGTCTCCAGGATCGGCCCGGTCTTGTCGTCGGGCACACCGTCGATGGCGGCCTGCGCCTGCGGATAGGCGAGGCGGGCCGACGAGCGCATCATGATGCGGTGGAAGGAGTGCCTGACCTTGCGGCCTTCGGCCGAAAACGTCATGCGCACGGCAAGTGCCGGCCGGTCGACGCCTTCGCGCAGCGAGCACAAATCGTTGGAGATGCGTTCGGGTAGCATCGGCACGACGCGGTCGGGGAAATAGACCGAGTTGCCGCGCTTCAGTGCCTCTTGGTCGAGAGCGGTGCCGGGGCGGACATAGGCCGCGACGTCGGCGATGGCGACGGTGGCGATAAAGCCGCCGGGGTTCTTTTCATCCGTATCCGGCTCGGCATAGACGGCGTCGTCATGGTCCTTGGCGTCCGCCGGATCTATGGTGACCAGCGGCAGCTCCCGCCAGTCCTCGCGCTTGCCGTCGAGCGTCGCCGGTTTGACTGCTTCAGCCTCGGCGATCACCTCGGCAGGGAAGATGTGCGGAATCTCGTGGGCATGGATGGCGATCATCGAGACCGCCTTCTCATTGGTCAGCGAGCCAAGCACCGAGACCACCTTGGCGCGCGGCAGCCCATATCGGCTGGCGCGCTCCGGGACCACTTCCACAAGGTCGCCATCCTTGGCGCCGTTCTGGGAGTCCTTGTCGACCACCAGTTCGGGCTGGCGGCGCTCGACCGGCTCGATGCGGAACGTGCCGTCCTTGAGGATGCGGAAGATGCCGAGCGCGGTATCGCTGCGCTTTTCGAACACCTTCATGATACGGGCGGTATAAGCCGGCACGTTTTCGTCGCCGAGATACCCCTCGACCGGGAAGGTCTTCGCCAGCACGCGGTCGCCGACGCCGGGCGTCGGTCCGTTGCTTGTACGGGATGTCTTGACGGCAACGATGGGACCGTCCGGTTGTTCGGAAGCACGCGCCAGGAGCGTGCCCTCAGTGTCGCGACCGAAGATGTCTAGCACGGCGACATGGGGCAGGGCGCCGACCCGGCTCAGGCGCTTGCGGCTCTTCTCCAGCAGGCCCTCGTCCTGGAGTTCGCGCAACAGCTCTTTCAGCCAGATGCGGTCTTCGTTCTTGAGCGCAAAGGCCTTGGCAATGTCCCGCTTGCCGCTGCGATCGGGATTCTCCGCGATGTAGCGCAGAATCTCGTCACGCGAGGGGCGATAGACGTCCTTGCCGCGGACCTCGTCGCTTGCGGCGCGTCTGGTGCCGGCGTTTCGTCCGGAAATCTTTCGCGCCAAGGTCGGTCAGTCCTTCTTTTTGGCCTTGCTGGCGGCTGGCTTCTTGGTCGCGCTGCCGGCTGCCTTCTTGGCCCCGCCGCGGGCCGGCTTCTTGCCGCCTCCGCCTTTCGCTTCCTTTTCGGCGATCAGCGCAAGCGCGTCCTCGACGGTCACGGTGGCGGGGTCCTTGCCCTTCGGCAGGGTAGCATTGACCTTGCCGAAATTGACATAGGGACCGTACTTGCCGTCGCGCACGGTGATGTTGCCGCCGCCGGCGGGATGCTCGCCAAGATCCTTGAGTGCGGCCGGCGTGCTGCCGCGGCCACCCTTGCCCTTGGCCTGCTTCTCGGCAAGCACGGTGACGGCGCGGTTGAGGCCGATCGAGAACACGTCTTCGATGCTTTCGAGATTGGCGTAGGTACCTTCGTGCAGCACGAACGGGCCGTAGCGGCCAAGACCTGCCGAGATCATCTTGCCCGACTCCGGGTGCTGGCCGACATCGCGTGGCAGTGCCAGCAGGGCAAGCGCCTTTTCGTGGTCGATGGATGCCGCCGACCAGCCCTTGGGCAGGCTGGAGCGCTTGGCCTCCTTGCCGTCACCGCGCTGGATGTAGGGGCCGAAGCGGCCGCTGCGCAGGGTGATCTCCTCATTGGTGTAGGGATCGGTGCCCAGCACCTTGGTGCCGTCTTCGAGGCCGCCATTCTCGCCATTGCCGCCGGGGCCGTCGAGCTGGCGGGTAAAGCCGCATTCGGGATAGTTCGAACAGCCGACGAAGGCGCCGTATTTGCCGAGCTTGAGCGACAGGTTGCCGGTGCCGCATTTCGGGCAGATGCGCGGGTTCGAGCCGTCCTCGCGCTCGGGGAAGACGAGCGGGGCGAGTTCCTCGTTCAGCGCATCGAGCACTTCGGTGACGCGCAGTTCCTTGATGTCATCGACGGCGCCGGAAAAGTCCTTCCAGAAATCGCGCAGCACGTCGCGCCAGGCGAGCTTGCCGTCGGAAACCTCGTCGAGCTTCTCTTCCAGCGAGGCGGTGAAGTCGTACTCCACATAATGCTGGAAGAAGCTCTCCATGAAGGCGGTCACGAGCCGCCCCTTGGGCTCCGGAATGAGCTTTCTGTTCTCGATCTTTACATAGTCGCGCTCTTCGAGCGTCTTCAGCGTCGCGACATAAGTCGAGGGACGGCCAATGCCAAGCTCTTCCATCTTCTTGATGAAGCTCGCCTCGGAATAGCGGGGCGGAGGCTCGGTGGTGTGGTGGCTGGCGTTGACGGATTCGCGCTTGAGCGTCTCGTCGGCACGGATCTCGGGCAGGCGACGGCTTTCCTCGTCTTCCGAATCCTCGTCCTTCTGCTCAGTGTAGGCGGCGATGAAGCCGTCGAACCGGGTGACGGAGCCCACGGCGCGCAGGCCGGCCGTCTTGGCGCCATTGCGCGCCTCGATCTCGACGGTGGTGCGCTCGATCTCGGCCGGCTGCATCTGGCTGGCAATCGCCCGCTTCCAGATGATCTCATAGAGACGGGCCTGGTCGGCATCGAGGAACTTGCGCATTTCGGTCGGCGTCCGCGAGAAATCGGTCGGCCGGATGGCTTCGTGCGCTTCCTGGGCGTTCTTGGCCTTGGTCGTATACTGGCGCGGTTTCTCGGGCAGGTATTTTGTACCGAACTCCTTGCCGATCGCTTCGCGCGCGGCCTCGATCGCCTCGGGTGCCATCTGCACGCCGTCGGTACGCATATAGGTGATCAGGCCGGCCGTCTCGCCACCGATCTCCATGCCTTCGTAGAGGCGCTGGGCGACCTGCATGGTGCGGCTCGCGGAAAAGCCGAGGCTCGAGGATGCCGCCTGCTGCAAGGTCGAGGTGGTGAAAGGGGCGCTCGGATTGCGCCTGGTCGGCTTGGCTTCGACCGACAGTGCCTTGAAGGTTGCCCCTTCCAGCATCGCCTTGATGTCATCGGCCATCGCCTGCGAAGAGATGTCGAGCTTCTGCAGCTTCTTGCCGTCATAGACGGTGAGCCTTGCCTCGAAATTTTCCGCGCGCGGCGTGCCGAGAATAGCTGCGATCTGCCAGTACTCTTCGCGCACGAAACGCTCGATCTCGGCCTCGCGGTCGCAGACGAAGCGCAGCGCCACCGACTGGACGCGGCCGGCCGAGCGGGCGCCCGGCAGCTTGCGCCAGAGCACGGGAGAAAGAGTGAAGCCGACGAGATAGTCGAGCGCCCGGCGTGCCAGATAGGCGTCCACCAGCGGCGGGTCGATCTCGCGCGGATTGGCGATTGCCTCGAGAACCGCCTGCTTGGTGATCGAGTTGAAGGCGACGCGCTTGATGGTCTTGTCCTTGAGGACGCGCTTCTGCTTCAGCACTTCGAGCACGTGCCAGGCGATGGCTTCTCCCTCGCGATCCGGATCGGTTGCGAGGATCAGGCCATCGGCTTCCTTGACCGCCTTGGCGATTTCGGTGAGCCGCTTCGCCGAAGCGGTGTCGACAGCCCAGGACATGGCGAAATCGTCATCCGGCTTGACCGAGCCATCCTTGGCCGGCAGATCGCGGACATGGCCGAACGAGGCCAGAACCTTGTAGTTCTTGCCCAGATACTTGTTGATGCTTTTCACCTTGTTCGGTGACTCGACGACAACGACGTCCATATGTGGCTGATTTTCCAGTGAAGCGCCAAAACAACGGCAACGGCGCGTGGCGAAGAATTTTCAATTCGCACGTCACATGGCCGCCCTTTTCAGTCTGGTCAAGGGGACGGGGCCAAAAACGCCGGCTGACATCGGCAATACAACCTAAGGTATATTAATCGTAGCTATTGCAATTGTTAGTAGATTTGCTACGCTTCTGCCATTGCTGGTTGGGCCGGTTTCTCGCGTGGAGATCGGCACCGGATCCTGTGCTCAACACCGGGCGGCAAGACAAAAGGAAAGCCAATTCTATGCACAAGCCGCCGCCAACACGTAGGCGAGCCGAAACGCTGGACTATATCCAGTCGATGCTGGGGCAACTCCGCATCATGGCGGAAGCCGAGCGCTGCGGCATGCTCGCCTATCTGATCGAGATGGCCTATGTCGAGGCTGGAGATGTGATACGCGGTGATCGGCCGTCAAACATCGGGATCAACAAGCGAAACACGTCCGCCTGAGTGGCGCTCGAGCCGTCCGGCAAGATCCAGTTCCAGCAGGATCATGAAGATTTGCGCCGGGTGAAGCCCGGTATGACGGATCAGTTCATCGACTTCGACCGGTACCGGCCCCAAAGCTTCGGTCACCCGGGCGCGGTCGCTGTCGGCGGGCGGTGGCGTGGCGCTGAAATCCGGCGGCTCTTCCATGCTGGCTGCGATGTAGGACTGGCCCCCGACCAATGGCGCCAAGGCCTCGAGTATGTCGCCGACCTCGGTCACCAGCGTCGCACCGTCCTTCAGCAGGCCATTGGTGCCGGCGGCGCGCGGGTCGAGCGGCGAGCCGGGCACGGCGAAAACCAGCCGTCCCATATCGCCGGCCAGCCGCGCGCTGATCAGCGAACCCGATCGCTTGGCGGCCTCGACGACCACCAGTCCGAGGACAAGGCCTGCGACGATGCGGTTGCGACGCGGAAAGTCCTGCGCGCGGGGCTCCCAGCCGAACGGCATTTCCGATACGACCGCGCCGCGCTCGGCGATCTCGTCGCAAAGGCCGATATTCTCAGACGGGTAGGGGCGGTCGAGCCCGCCGGCCAGCACGCCAACCGTTCCGGTATCCAGGCTGCCCTGGTGGGCGGCGGTGTCGATGCCGCGGGCCAGGCCTGAAATCACCGCATAGCCGTTGCGGCCGAGTTCCGCGGCCAGCGTGCGCGCCATCTTGATGCCGGCGAGAGAGGCGTTGCGCGCACCGACGATCGCCACCGGCGGCAGGCTGAAAACAGCTCCGATGCCCCTGACGGCGAGCAGCGGCGGGGGATGGTCCATGCGTTTGAGGATCTGGGGGTAGTCCGGCTCGCCAAGCGCCACGAAACGTGCGCCGCATTGATACGCTGCCTCGATTTCCGCCTCGGCCTCAGCCAGAGTAGGAATGCGGACCAGCCGGCTGGCGCCGCCCGCCATCATGACCTCCGGCAGCATCTCGATTGCGGATTCGGCCGAGCCGAAGCGGTTGATCAGGTCGCGAAAGCTTGCCGGGCCGACATTTGGCGTGCGGATAAGGCGCAGCCAGTGGAGCCGCTGCCGGTCGCTGAGATGCGGCCCGGCGGCGGGTTGGTTCATCCCTTGGATCCGATCCGCGATTCGGTGCCGGCGAGCAGGCGCGAGATGTTGGCGCGGTGGCGGATGAACACGATGACGCTCATCAGCGCAAGCAGGCCGGCTGCCTTGGGCATGTCAGTCATATAAAGTGCGATCGGTACCACAACCGCAGCCGTCAGCGCTGCAAGCGACGAATAGCGGCTGACGAAGGCGACGAGCAGCCAGGTGACGGCAAAGGCCAGGGCGCCGAGCCCCGAAAGGCCGAACAGGACGCCGAGATAGGTCGCCACACCCTTGCCACCCTTGAAGCCGAGCCAGATCGGGTAGAGGTGGCCGATGAAGGCGCCGAGGCCGGCGGCAAGCGCTGCGTCATGGCTCCAGCGCGCTGCGATGACCACGGCCACGGTGCCCTTGAGTGCATCGAGCAGCAGCGTTGCTGCCGCCAGTTTCTTGTTGCCCGTGCGCAGCACATTGGTGGCGCCGATGTTGCCCGAGCCGATCTTGCGCACGTCGCCCAGGCCGGCCGCACGCGTGAGCAGCAGCCCGAATGGAATCGAGCCCAGGAGATAGCCGAATACGGCGGCTGCAACGAGCACGTGTAGAGCCGTCGGAAAAATGTCATCCGGCATCAAGGTATTTCTTCTCCCCCGTGGCCGTCAGGCCGAGAACACTGTGCGTCCGGCGACCAAGGTTTTCAAGACCTTGCCCTGAAGGCGCGCGCCTTCGAAGCAGGTGTTCTTGGAGCGCGAGCGGATGTCGGCCTCGCGCACCACCCACGGCTCGCCGAGGTCGACGAGCGCCAGATCCGCAACCGCACCCGGCTTCAGCGTGCCGCCTGCCAGGCCGAACAGTCGTGCCGGAGCGGTCGAAAGCGTATCGATGATACGCAGCAGCGGGACATCGTCGTTGTGATGCAGGCGCAATGCGACGGCGAGCAGCGTCTCCAGCCCGATCGCGCCCGCGGCGGCATCGGCGAATGGCAGGCGCTTGGTGTCGACGTCCTGCGGGTCATGCGACGACACGATCACGTCGATGGTGCCGTCCTTCAGGGCCTCGACCATGGCGAGGCGGTCTTCCTCGGCGCGCAGCGGCGGCGCAAGCCGGAAGAAGGTGCGGTACTCACCGACGTCGTTTTCGTTGAGCGACAGGCTGTTGATCGAAACGCCCGCCGTCACCTTGGCGCCGTCCGCCTTGGCGCGCGAAACGGCGCTGGCTGCCATGGCCGTCGAGATCTTGGCAGCGTGATAGCGGCCGCGTGTCAGGCGCGCGAGCGCAAGGTCGCGTTCGAGCGGGATGGTCTCGGCTTCACGCGGAATGCCCGAAAGCCCCAGCCAGCTGGCATAGAGCCCTTCGTTCATCACCCCCGACGAGGCGAGGTCGGCATCCTGCGTCTCATGCGCGATCACGGCATCGAAATCGCGGGCGTAGGTCAGCGCCCGGCGCATCATCAGCGAATTGGCAATGGTGTGGCGTCCATCGGTGAAGGCAACAGCACCCGCTTCGCGCAGCAGGCCGAATTCGGTCATCTCGTGGCCTTCGAGGCCCTTGGTGATGGCTGCCGCAGGGAAGACATTAACCGACGCAGTCTCCTTGGCGGTCCGCAGCACGAATTCGACGAGGGCCACGTTATCGATCACCGGATCGGTGTCGGGCATCATGACGATCGAGGTGACACCGCCGGCAGCAGCGGCAACGCTTGCAGAGGCGATCGTTTCACGATGCTCGCCGCCGGGCTCGCCGATGAAGACGCGGCCGTCGACCAGGCCGGGGATGATCGTCTTGCCGGCGCAATCAACGACTTCGGCGCCGCCGGGAATGCCCTGGTTGAGCGCGTCGGCACCTGCGGCGACGATCTTCTTGCCGTCGACGATGACCGAACCGGTCTCATCGATGCCGCGCGACGGGTCAACGATGCGGGCGCGCTGGAAAACCGTGATGCTCATGCGTTCTGTCCATCGCGATTGCGGCGCGGGTCGAGCAGCGCTTCCATCACCGCCATGCGCACGGCGACGCCCATTTCCACCTGTTCCTGGATGACGCTTTGCGGCCCATCGGCGATCTCGGAGGCGATTTCGACCCCACGGTTCATCGGGCCGGGATGCATCACCAGCGCGTCGGGCTTGGCCGCCTTCAGTTTTTCGGCGTCGAGGCCGTAGTAGCGGAAATATTCGCGCACCGAAGGCACGAAGGCGCCGGCCATGCGTTCGCGCTGCAGGCGCAGCATCATGACGACGTCGGCGTCCTTCAGGCCATCGGCCATCGACTGCGTTACCTCGACGCCCATCTGGGCTATGCCCGAGGGAAGCAGTGTCGAAGGCGCCACGACACGGACGCGTGCGCCGAGCGCGTTGAGCAACAGGATATTGGAGCGTGCAACGCGCGAGTGCAGGATGTCGCCGCAGATCGCCACCGTCAGCCGGGCTATGCTGCCCTTGGCGCGGCGGATCGTCAGTGCGTCGAGCAGCGCCTGCGTCGGGTGCTCATGGGCACCGTCGCCGGCATTGACCACCGAGCAGCCGACCTTCTGCGCGAGCAGGGCGGCGGCACCGGCCGACTGATGGCGAATGATCAGGATGTCGGGTCGCATCGCATTCAGCGTCATCGCCGTGTCGATCAGCGTTTCGCCCTTCTTCACCGAAGAGCTTGCGACCGACATGTTCATGACGTCGGCGCCGAGGCGCTTTCCGGCGAGCTCGAACGACGACTGCGTGCGCGTCGAGGCTTCGTAGAACAGATTGATCTGGGTGCGCCCGCGCAGCGTCGAGGTCTTTTTCTCCGACTGGCGCGAAATTGACACCGCGGCATCGGCCCGGTCGAGCAGCAATTCGATGTCGAATGGAGAAAGGTCGCGGATGCCAAGAAGATGGCGGTGCGGGTAGGGCGGCAGGGACGAAAGGTCTGTCATCTCAAGGCGCTGCTATAGGCTGTGCTTAAGTGACCCGCAAGCCGGCATTTCGATGATGAAAGTTCTCCCACGGGATTTTCGTCGCGGGCAAGCTGCGCCATAAGCTATCGCTAAGCATTTCGGCTATAAAGCCGGCCATGGCTGCGGATTCGTGCCCGTCGCCCACACCGATGAAGGACAAGGCGTGACGCAGGACGTGCCGAACCAGCCCCCTCCGCTGACGGGCAGCAATGCCTGGCGCGGAGATCCGCTGCTGATCCAGATTGCAGAGAGCTTTTCAGAGCCGGTCCGTCGCGACCTCGACGGCCTCGGACGCTTCGTGCTGAACCAGGAAGCCCAGGACCTGGCGCGGCTCGCCAATAGCGAGGTGCCGAAGCTCAGGACACACGACCGACAGGGCCGACGCATCGACCAGGTCGAGTTTCATCCCGCCTATCATGCGCTGATGCGCCGTTCGGTCGCCGGTGGGCTGCATTCTTCCGTATGGGAGAATGGCGGCACGGAAACCGGCCGGCGGCACCAGGTCCGGGCCGCACGCTTTTATCTGACCGCGCAACTCGAATGCGGGCATCTGTGCCCGATCACCATGACCAACGCTTCGCTGGCAGCCTTGATGGCGAGCCCGAAGCTGTTCCGCGAATGGGCACCGCGCGTCACCACCCGCAAATACGACCAGGCGCAGAAGCCGCCGGTCGAGAAGGCCGGCCTGACGCTCGGCATGGGGATGACCGAGAGGCAGGGCGGCACCGACGTGCGTGCCAACACCACCAGGGCCGAACGTGCCGGTGGCAGCTTCTATCGGCTCAACGGCCACAAGTGGTTCATGTCGGCGCCGATGTCGGACGCCTTCCTGATGCTGGCGCAGGCGCCGGAGGGGCTGTCCTGCTTCCTGGTTCCGCGCATCCTGAGCGACGGTTCTGCCAACGGGCTGCAGTTCCAGCGCCTCAAAGACAAGCTCGGCAACCGTTCCAATGCCTCGTCCGAGGTCGAGATCCAGGGCGCCATCGGCGACCTGGTCGGCGAGCCCGGCGGCGGCGTCAAGACGATCATGGACATGGTGACGCTGACGCGCCTCGATTGTGCCGTGGCGTCCTCGGCAATCATGCGGGCAGGGCTTGCGGAAGCTGTTCACCATACCCGCCACCGCCAGGTTTTCGGCGCCAATCTCGTCGACCAGCCGCTGATGCAGCGCGTGCTGGCCGACATGGCGCTCGATGTCGCCGGTGCTACCGCACTCGCCTTCCGCCTGGCGCGCTCCTTCGACGAAGCGGCATCAGACCGCGGCGAGGCGGCCTTTGCGCGCGCCATGACCCCGGTCGTCAAATACTGGGTCTGCAAGATCGCACCGCCGCTCCTCTACGAGGCAATGGAATGCCTCGGCGGCAACGGCTATGTCGAGGAAGCGCCGCTCGCGCGCTACTATCGCGAGGCGCCGGTCAACGCGATCTGGGAAGGCTCGGGCAACGTCATGGCGCTGGACGTGCTGCGCGTGCTGGGCCGGGCTCCGGGACTGTTCGACGACGTGCTTGCGAGCATCGAGCGCGATCTGGGCCCGGGCGGACGCAGCATCCTGGGGGTACTCAGGGCGGCGATGCAGGTCGCAAGCTCCGACGAGGGCTCGGCGCGCATCCTGACGGAGCAATTGGCGATTTCGGCTGCGGCTGCGGAGCTGCGCCGGATGGGGGCAGGGCGCATCGCCGATGCCTTCATCGAGACCCGGCTCGCCGGACAGTGGCGCGGTACCTACGGCATGCTCGACGCACGTCACGATTCGCGGCTGATTATCGACACGCTCTATCCGCAGGCCGGCTGAACCGCGGCGCTGCCGGTTTTGCGGTGACACCGGGGGCCACGTCAGCCCGCCGGTCGTTAACCTTAATGAATGGTTTACGTTGCACGGCGCATCCGCCGGGCCCACTGTATTCTGCAAAGAAGCGGGATTCCCGATGCGGGCCTTTTTGAACCAGTTGCCAGACATTGACGCCGCCGGGCCATGTGCGCGGGGGCTCGGCTGATGCGCTACATCTTCGCCATATGGGCCGCGCCGCTGGTGCTTTTCTGGGGCTGGTACTTCCTGTCGATCTACGACATGCATTTCGGCTACTGGATGCTGTCGCGCCGGTTCAACCTTGCCATCTTCGAGCTCTATGGCGAAATACTCGGTATCGATCCCGCGACGATCCCGTGGTTGATGGCCAAGGCCTTCTTCTTCGATACGCTGGTCATTTTGGCGATCTGGGCGTTCCGTCGCCGCAAGCAGATCGCTGAAAGAGTGAGAGTGCTGCGGGCGCGCTATTCTTCCGCGGAATCGGCGCCCAGCGTCTGAAGCCTGTCCAAGACGCCTTGCAGGATAAAGGCAGCGGCGGCCGAATCGATGCGTCCTTCGCGCTTCTTGCGCGATACGTCCATCTCGATCAGTGCGCGTTCCGCTGCCACCGTCGACAGCCGCTCGTCCCAGAAAATGAAGGGCAATTCGGTCAGATTGGCCGCATTGCGCACGAAGGCGCGTGATTTCTGGGCGCGCGGGCCCTCGGAACCGTCCATGTTGATGGGTAGGCCGATCACGATCGCGCCGGTATTTTCCTTGGCCAGCATGGCAAGCAGGGCAGCGACATCGAGCGTGAACTTCTTGCGGATGATCACCGGGCGCGGATGCGAGAACGACAGGCCGCGATCGGACACGGCAACGCCGATCGTCTTGTCGCCGAGGTCTAGGCCGGCCAGCGTCTTGCCACCGGCCAGCAGCTCAGGCAGTTGTTCAATCGTAGCGATGGCCAAGCGGCGTTCCTTATGACTTTAGGTGCGCATCCGGTGGAAGTACTAACACCTTGAATTTGCGTATCGGCCCCTTTGAAAGGAGCTTGGTGCGTTCTATCCTTTGGCCAACGAAATTGCGAGGAATGCCGAAACGATGAAACTGACCTGGTATGGACATTCGGCATTCCGCATCGAAGTGGCAGGCGCCACGATCCTGATCGACCCGTTCCTGAGCGGCAATCCCTCCTGGGGCAAGTCGTGGGAAGCGGCGGCGGAAGGCGTCACCCATGTGCTTTTGACCCATGGGCATGACGATCATATCGGCGACGCCGCCGCGATCCTGAAAAAGACGGGCGCCATGCTCGTCGCCAATTTCGAGATCTGCATGTATCTCGTCGGCCAAGGCGTTAGCGACAAGCAGATCAATCCCGGCAACATCGGCGGTACCGTCGATTGCGGCGGCTTTACCACCACCTTCGTTACTGCGCTGCATTCGTCTTCCGCGGGCGGGCCTGGCGGCACCAATACCTATCTCGGCAATCCCGGCGGGCTGGTGCTGCATTTCGCCGACGAGCGCACGCTCTACCACATGGGCGATACCGACATCTTCTCCGACATGGCCTTGATCAACGAGCTGCACGAGCCGGCTATCGGCTTGGTGCCTGTCGGCGACCGCTTCACCATGGGCGGTGCGGTGGCGGCTCTCGCCTGCCGGCGCTTCTTCAAGTTCGAGACGGTGGTGCCATGCCACTTCGCTACCTTCCCGATCATCGACCAGACGGCGCAAAGCTTCGTCGATGGCCTCGAAGGCTCGGGCGTTGAAGTGATGCTGCCGAAAGTGGGCGTAGCCATAGACATTTGATCGGTTGCGATCTGTGCGATTGGGGTGAGCGATGATGAACTGGAGAAATTTGGCGACGGTTTCCCTGCTCTGGCTCGGCGTTTCCGAGGCATCGGCTGAGGACTTCATCAAGGGCGTCTATCTCCAGTCCGAAGAACTCTGCGCCCAGGCCAAGAAGGATACGCTTCAGACGGTGGTCGACGCCGGAGGCCTGGTCCTGTCCGCGAGCGGAATCGAAAGCGTCGAGTACAATTGCGAATTCCTCAACGTTACGCGAGCTACGCGTGCGCCGGCATGGGCCGTGACGGCTCTCTGCCAGGAGCCCGGCCACCTGTTCCCCGACACGCTTTCCATCCTCGAATTGAGCCCGACGCAACTCGATCTCGTCTCTGTCCGCACAGTCGATGCCGAAGGCGGCCAGACCAACAATGCCGGCACCTACTATCTGTGCGACGGCGTCACCATGCCGTGAGCCCGATCATCGATGTTGCGCCGCGCGCGCGGCGTCGTTATAGCCCGACCTGACCATTTTCCCGGCTTTCCGGAGTTTTTTCGATGTCCGTTGATCTCAAGACAGTCAAGCGCGTCGCGCATCTCGCCCGCATCGCGGTGAGCGAAGACGACGCCCAGCGCATGACCGGCGAATTGAACGCAATCCTCGGCTTTGTCGAGCAACTCAACGAGGTCGACGTATCGGGCGTGGAGCCGATGACGTCGGTCACGCCGATGGAGATGAAGAAGCGCGTCGATGCCGTAACCGACGGCGGCAAGGCAGCCGACATCGTCGCCAATGCGCCGGCCACCGACGAGAATTTCTTCCTCGTGCCGAAAGTGGTGGAATAGGCCCTGGCCGCCCGTTCCGCATTCCATCAAAAGCAGCTTTCGGCTGCCTGACCCGAAGTGATTTCGCCATGACCGATCTGACCCGACTGACGATTGCCGAAGCGCGCGAAAAGCTGCGCGGCAAGGAGATCACCGCCTCCGAGCTGACCAACGCCTATGTCTCGGCCATCGAGCAGGCCAATCCGACCTTCAACGCCTATGTCGCCACCACGCCCGACAAGGCGCGCGAGATGGCCAAGGCTTCCGACGCAAAGCTCGCCAAGGGCGAGGGCGGGGCGCTCGAAGGCATTCCACTCGGCATCAAGGACCTGTTCGCTACCGAAGGCGTGCACACCCAGGCCTGCAGCCATGTGCTCGACGGTTTCGAGCCACGCTACGAATCGACCGTGACGGCCAATCTCTGGGCCGATGGCGCGGTGATGCTCGGCAAGCTCAACATGGACGAATTCGCCATGGGCTCGTCGAACGAGACGTCCTATTACGGCCCGGTGGTCAACCCGTGGCGGCGCTCGCGCGTGCAGACCACGGTCAAGCCGACCTTCCATGACGGCGGCAGCGGTTTCGTGCGGCCCGGCGGCGTCGAGGAGAGCCGCAGCTACGACAACATGCAGCTGGTGCCCGGCGGTTCTTCAGGCGGTTCAGCCGCGGCCGTCTCGGCCTTCCTGTGTGCCGGCGCAACTGCCACCGACACCGGCGGTTCGATCCGCCAGCCTGCCGCCTTCACCGGCACAGTCGGCATCAAGCCGACCTATGGCCGCGTTTCGCGCTGGGGCACGGTTGCCTTCGCTTCGTCGCTCGACCAGGCCGGCCCGATCGCCCGTGACGTGCGCGATGCCGCGATCCTGCTCAAGTCGATGGCGTCGGTCGATGCCAAGGACACCACCTCCGTCGATCTGCCGGTGCCGGACTACGAGGCGGCGATCGGCAAGTCGGTCAAGGGCATGAAGATCGGCATTCCCAGGGAATACCGCGTCGACGGCATGCCCGACGACATCGAGGCGCTGTGGCAGAAGGGTATTGCCTGGCTCAAGGACGCGGGTGCCGAGATCGTCGACATCTCGCTGCCGCACACCAAATACGCACTGCCTGCCTATTACATCGTGGCACCCGCCGAGGCGTCTTCGAACCTCGCCCGCTACGACGGCGTCCGCTACGGCCTGCGCGTGCCGGGCAAGGACATCATCGAGATGTACGAAAACACCCGCGCCGCCGGTTTCGGCCGCGAGGTCAAGCGCCGCATCATGATCGGTACCTACGTGCTATCGGCCGGCTACTACGACGCCTATTACCTGCAGGCGCAGAAGGTGCGCACGCTGATCAAGCGCGACTTCGAGCTGGCCTTCGCCGCCGGCGTCGACGTCATCCTGACACCGGCAACGCCTTCGGCCGCCTTCGGTATCGCGGACCAGGACATGGCCGCAGATCCGGTTAAGATGTACCTCAACGACATCTTCACGGTGACGGTCAACATGGCCGGCCTGCCGGGCATCGCCGTGCCTGCCGGGCTTGACGGCCATGGCCTGCCGCTCGGACTGCAACTCATCGGCCGGCCGTTCGACGAGGAAACGCTGTTCCAGACCGCGCATGTCATCGAGCAGGCGGCGGGCCGCTTCCAGCCGGAAAAGTGGTGGTAGGCACATAGGGACGGTCGAAACGACCGTCCCTATGGCAATTCAACCGAAAGTAGATCGTTGAATTTTGCACAACTTCCGATATGCTGATGGCATTTCGGGAGGGTGGCGATGCTCTTCAGTTTGGTCATTGCGATGCTCGCGTCCGGCTGGCTGGGATGCTGCGCCCGGTACGCCGTCAATTTCGAGACGGCGAAGGAAACTGAAGTCCCTGCGCGACCCTGGGATCTCAACACCGTCTGGTCCGTGCTGGTCCTCGGGGCGGCGGCAGCGCTCGTAGTTCCGCTGTTCCTGTCGATCGCCAACAACAACATCATGACCGACATCCTGGCGGCGCAGTCGTTTTCATCGGTCGCCAGCAAGATTCTCATCGTCGCCGGCTTTTGCGTCCTGGCCGGAGCAACTGCCCCCAATTTCATCGAGAGCCTGGCGCAAAAGGCGCTGAACCTCGCCAAGAAGAATGAATCGAAGATCGAGAAGGTCAACGAAAAGGCCGATAGCAATCTGGAACTGATCTCCGAGCAGATCGAGGCCGGCGACCAGGGCGTGCCGGGTGCGAAGATCCAGGCCGTCAAGCCGCCGGCGGACCTGCCGCCGATGTCCGCGGACGAAAAGCAGATCGTGGTGTCCCTCAACAACATGGCCTACCGGCGCCGCACGATCACCGGAATCTCCAAGGAGACCGGCATGAGCAAGGAGAGGGTAAGGGAACTGCTTGCGGCCCTGGCGCAGGCAGGACACGTGACGCAGTTGAAGTCGTCCAGGACCGGGGTCGTGCTTTACGAACTCGCGATGTAATAAATTTGCCGTCGAGACTCACAACACAGGCGGCAATCCGGTTTGTTTTTCTATCTTTCCAAGGTCTTCTGGTTCTTCGCCCAACCGCTCAATTTTGCGATCCTTTTGCTCTTGGCCGGGCTGGTCGCCAGCTTCTTCGGGCGGCGACGCCTGTTCCGCGCTGCGGCGCTGCTGGCCACGCTGGTCCTTGCGACAGCTGCCTGGACGTCGTTTGGCGCACTGATGCTCAACCCGCTCGAAGAGAGATTTCCGCGTCCGCCGGCACCCGGAAAGGTTGACGGTATCGTCGTGCTCGGCGGTGGTTTCGAGGGGGCGATCAACCTGGCGCGCGGCGGCTACGAACTCAACAGCGGCGGCGACCGCTTCGTCGAGACCGCCATACTGGCACGTCGCTATCCCGACGCCAGGGTTGTCGTATCCGGCGGCAGCGGCGCGCTGATGCTGGAAGGCGAGGGCGATGCCGATACGGCGCCGCGCCTGCTCGAGGCGCTCGGCGTTTCGCGCGACCGACTGATCCTGGAAAACCGCTCGCGCAACACCTATGAGAATGCGCTGTTCTCGAAAGAACTGGTCACGCCCAAACCCGGCGAAACCTGGCTGCTGGTTACATCGGCATTCCACATGCCGCGGTCGATGGCGCTGTTTGCCAAGGCGGGATTTGCTGTCGTTGCATGGCCGGTCGACTATCGCACGTCAGGCGAGGAGGGCATCGGCCTGTTTACCGACAATCCCGCCGATTCGTTGCAGAACACGACGATGGCCGTGCGCGAGTGGGTCGGGCTTGTGGCCTATTGGCTGTCCGGCCGGATCGACAGCCCGTTGCCCGGCCCGGAGTCTTGAACCAGCACCGCCTTGCGCGCCTCTGAGAAGAACTGGCGCCGTATCAGCACGACCAGCAGGATGACCGTCGTGAGGAAAAAGACGCGCGGGTCGATGAACCAGCCGAGATAGCCGATCGAGAAGAAAACGCCGCGCAGGCCGGCGTTGAAATGCTTGCCGGCCAGCTGGTTCATGCGCGTCGCCCGCAACACCGCGATTTCGATTGCGGCATCAGGCTCGCTGCGGGAACCGAGTTGGGGCACCGCGCCAATCAGGATCGAGCAATAGTTGAACAGCCTGTAAGCCCAGCCGAACTTGAAGAACGAATAGGCCAGGATGATGATCAGGCCGATGACCTTGATCTCGAACAGCGGACGCGCGGTGGCGCCTGCCAACGGCACGTCGCTCAATATGGCCAGCACGCGGTCGGAGGCGCCGAGCAGGGCAAAGCAGCCGCCGACGGCGATCAGCGAGCTCGAGGCAAAAAAGGCGGTGCCCTGCTGCAGGCCGTTCATGATCGAGGTGTCGACGATCCTGACCTCGCGCCGGGCCATCGTCGCCATCCAGGCGGCACGCTGCGCGTTCATCGCCCGCGTCAGCGACAGGCGCCTGACGATATGCCCCTCGGCGCCAAGCGCATGGAAGATCCAGCCGGCGAGGAAGAACGCCAGTGCCGCAATGTCGAGACCGCTCAGAGGGCCGGTCATGGAGAAGGAATCGCCGATCATTGGTCTCAAACTAGCATGGCCGTTGGCCGGAATTCGAGTGCGCCCGTTCGCCGTGGTGTCGTCACAGGTGTTTAAAATCCGTGAACGGCCAATTTGGGATAAGTAACTGATTTGATTAAAAATGGATTGATGCGTGCATGGCTGCCATGCACATTTCGCCACGCTTTGGCCATTTTTTGCAGTTGCGAACATGCCGGCAAAGTCGTATCCAGCAGTCCCACTCGGGACGAGCTGGAATGGCGGGAAGCACCGCCTGCTCGCCGAACGAAAAGGGTCTTGCGATACATCATGGATGACGGCGTTCAGAAATCCTGCTGGGGCCTTACGGCCAAGGCAGTGGTTGGCTTTGCGGTTTTTCTCCTTCTTGCCTGGCTTGTCAGCGGCGGCGCCGAAAAGGCGGCAGTCGTGGCAGGCGGCTGATCTCTTACCCTCAGGATTGGATACAAAAAGCGCGGCCTGGCCGCGCTTTTTGCGTTAGGGCCTTGCGTAAAGCTCATCGATTTTCCAAATGTCGCGCGCTGAGCACGCAGCGTCGGATCGCGCCTAGCTCAGCACGTGAAAAGGGCGGAATGATCGTATACATATGCGACTGAAGCCGCCGTCGCAGGGAGTGAGATTTGTTTCTTTCGGTATTCGACCTGTTCAAGATCGGCATTGGTCCGTCGAGTTCGCACACGATGGGGCCAATGACGGCCGCCGCGCGCTTCCTCGATGAGATATTGAGCGGCGACTGGCCGCGCCCGGCAGGCGCCAAGGTTGACCGCGTCGGTGCTAGCCTGCATGGCTCGCTGGCCTATACCGGCGTCGGCCATGGCACCGACCGCGCCGTCATGCTGGGCCTTTTCGGCCTGACGCCCGTCACGGTGGATCCCGATCAGACCGACGCCATCGTCGAGCAGATCACTGGCGACAAGCGGGTCTCGCCGCCCGGACATCCGTCCTATCGCTTCGATCCGGCCGTTGACCTCGTGCTCGACAAGAAGACGCCGCTGCTCGGCCATGCCAACGGAATGGCCTTCTATGCCTATGATGGCGGCGACCGGCTGCTGCTCAAGCGCATCTACTACTCGATCGGCGGCGGCTTCGTCGTCTCCGAGGAAGAACTGCAGCGCATGAAGGCCAAGACCGCGGCTCCCGCTGCGGGCAAGCGCGTGCCTTATCCATTTGCCAATGCCGTCGACATGCTGGCCATGGCGTCGCGCAGCGGGCTTTCCATCGCCGAGATGAAGCGGGCCAACGAAGAGACCCATATGGCGCGCGCCGACCTCGACGCCGGCCTGGATGCGGTCTGGGACGCGATGAGCCGCTGCATCGACCGGGGTCTGTCGCAGGACGGCATCATGCCCGGCGGGCTGAAAGTCCGCCGCCGCGCCCGCCAGCTGCACGAGAAGCTGCAGGAGCAGTGGAGCCAGAACCGGCCCAACCCGCTGCTCGCCAACGACTGGCTGTCGATCTACGCCATGGCGGTCAACGAGGAGAACGCCGCCGGTGGCCGCGTCGTCACGGCGCCGACCAATGGCGCCGCAGGTACGCTGCCTGCCGTGCTGCGCTACTGGCTGCATTTCCATGTCGAGGCCGACAAGGACAGCATCCGCGACTTCCTGCTGACCGCTGCCGCGGTCGGCGGCATCATCAAGACCAATGCTTCGATCTCCGGCGCCGAAGTCGGCTGCCAGGGCGAGGTGGGCTCGGCTTCGGCGATGGCCGCGGCAGGTCTGTGCGCCGTCATGGGCGGAACGCCGGAGCAGGTCGAAAACGCGGCCGAGATCGCGCTCGAGCACCATCTCGGCATGACCTGCGACCCCGTCGGCGGCCTCGTCCAGGTGCCGTGCATCGAGCGCAACGCGCTTGGCGCGGTCAAGGCGGTCACGGCAGCGTCGCTCGCTATCAAGGGCGACGGCAAGCACTTCGTGCCTCTGGATGCCGCCATCGAGACGATGCGCCAGACCGGCATGGACATGAGCGAGAAGTACAAGGAAACCAGCCTCGGCGGTCTCGCAGTCAACGTCGTCGAGTGCTGAGGCCTGGCCCAACGGCCAGCCTGTGCAAAACCGCAGCCGGCGTTGAATGCGCCGGCTGGAGCCGCTAGTTTTCACGCCATGTCACTGAACCTGATCAAGCTCTGCGTCGGCTGCGACAGCGTCGAGGACCTCGAGGAATGGATCGCCTTCCGCCTCGACGAGCGCCGCCGCGCCGGCGAACCGGTCGAGCAGTTCCACACCACCCGCATGGTGCCGACGCGCGCCGCCGAACTCACCGAAGGCGGATCGCTGTACTGGGTCATCAAGGGCAACGTGCAGTGCCGCCAGCGCCTGCTCGAGATCCGTCCCTTCACCGACTCCGAGGGCATTGGCCGCTGCCACCTCATCCTTGAGCCGACCGTCGTGCGTACCGACTGGCAGCCGCGCCGCGCGTTCCAGGGCTGGCGCTACCTCAAGATAGCCGATGCGCCGGTGGATCTTGGCCAGGGCAATGCCGCGCTCGCCGAAATGCCGCCAAAGCTGCGCCTGGAGCTGGCGGAACTCGGCCTGCTCTAGCTCAGGCACGGCATCTCGCAACGACGGGCTTGCAAGCAATCGCGCGCCGCCACATCTTCTTTGCAAATGAGCGACGAAAACAAGCCCCCGGTTACGTCCGCCAATCGTCCACCGGCAGAGCGCCGTTCGGATGCTGCAGCCATCGACGCGTTTGTTCGCCAGGCGCGTGCGCTTGCTCCGGGCAAGGCTGGCGGCCGGCTTATCCTGGCGCTCGACGCGACGATGAGCCGGCAACCGACCTGGGACCTCGCCTGCGAGCTGCAGGGCCAGATGTTCGATGCCGTCGGCAAGACCGGCAGGCTGAACGTGCAGCTGGTCTACTTCCGCGGGTTGGGTGAATGCCGGGCGTCGAAATTCGTAGGCGAGACGGGCTCCCTCAAGAACCTCATGACCTCGATCCAGTGCCGCAGCGGCCAGACACAGGTCGGCAAGGTGCTTGCCCATGCGCTCAAGGAAACCTCCACCGTCAAGGTCGATGCGCTGGTCTATATCGGCGATGCGATGGAAGAAAACATCGATGAACTGGCCGAGAAGGCCGGACGGTTGGGCCTGCACGGTGTGCCGGCCTTTGTCTTCCAGGAAGGGCACGACGCCGAGGCTGAGCGCGCCTTCAAGGAGATTGCCCGGCTTTCCAAGGGGGCGTGGTTCCGATTCGACAGCAAGGCGGCTGCGACCTTGTCGAAACTGCTGTCGGCCGTGGCTGTCTTTGCTACCGGTGGAATCAAGGCGCTCGAGGCGAGGGGGCGCCCCGAGGACATACTGATGATCGAGCATTTGAGGAGCGGCAAGGCCCCATGACAGTCTTTGCCGTAATCGCAGCCATCCTGATTTTTGCCGGCCTTGTGACCACTGCTTTCCTGCGTGCCGACGCCAGCCAACTCGCACGGGCGCTGAAGCTGGCCGGGCCGCTCGTGCTGGGGCTCGTCGGCGTGGTGCTGCTACTGCTCGGGCGAGCGGCTATCGGTGGCGGGCTGATTTCGGCGGCCCTGGCCTGGTATGCAGCGGGGGGCCGGGGGCGTTCAGCCAGCAAGACGCCGGGGCGGCGCTCGACCGTGCGTACGGCAGCTCTCGAAATGGAGCTGGACCACGACACCGGCGGCTTGCAGGGCGTCGTGCTGGCCGGCCGCGAGGAGGGCAAATCGCTGTCTTCGCTAGGCCTCGTCGAACTCAAGGCGCTTTGCAGGGAGCTTTCCGGCGATCCGGAAAGCCTCCAGCTACTTGAGACCTACCTTGACGGCAGGTTTCCCGCCTGGCGCGAAGACGCGAAGCCTGACGGTGACGACGGGCTGCGTGTTCCGCCAGGTTCTGGCGCCATGACTAAGGAGGAGGCCTACAAGGTCCTTGGTCTTGAAGCGGGGGCCGCCGCGGCGGATGTCCGCAAGGCGCATCGACGACTGATTCAGCGCTTGCATCCCGACTTGGGTGGCTCGTCGTTCCTCGCGGCGAGGATCAACGAAGCCAAGGACGTCCTTCTCTCCGATCATCACTAACTCTCCTTTGACACACAACTTTTCCAGGAGGTTGGCAGGGCGCCTACTGCGCGACGGCGTAGCAGGCGATCTTCTTCTTCTTCAGCGCGTTGCAGGCGTTCCAGGCGGAATCCTTGGATTCGAAGCCGGCAAAGCGGGCACGGAAGTAGGTCACGCCGCCCTTTTCGAAGGGCACGGTATAGGCGGATGCGTCGGCGAGAACCTGCGGCACCCGCTTGGCGGTCTTGTCGAGGATTGCGCGCGCTTCGCCGTCGCTCGGCGAGGAGGCAACCTGGATGGCCCAGCCGGATGGAATCGACGCGGTCTTCATCTGGTCCAGTGCCGCCACGGCAGGGGCCGGCTCGGCATAGGCCTGCTCGACAGCTTCCGCCGCCGGGGCGCGGTCCTTCGGCTTGCGGATCTGGAAGGGAATGTTGGCGCCGAAGCGCTCGGCCGAGGCCATGGCGATCTTGGGCTTGCTGGCGAGCCCGATGGTCGGCTTGGGGGCAGGCACCGCGGCTGCCACGACTTCTTCCTCGACTGCCATTTCATTGTCGGAGATGGCTTCCGCGACTTCGACCTGTTCGGCCATGGGACGGGTATCGGGCGTCGGTACGTTGCGCTTGGGCAATGCGACACTGGCCGTTTTCACTTCCGGCATCGGAGTGTCGGTCTTGGCGATCAGGTCGCCACCGCCGCGCCTGGAGGCCTGCGGCATGTAGGTCTTGATCAGTTCCGCCATCTTGTTGTCGCGGCTGGCACCGCTGGTGCCGCCGAGAACCACGGCCACCAGGCTGCGATTGCCGTCCTGGACCGACGAAACGAGGTTGAAGCCGGACGCGCGGGTGTAGCCTGTCTTGATGCCATCGACGCCCTTCACGCGGCCGAGAAGCCGATTGTGGTTGGCAATGCGCTGGCGACCGAAGGCGAAGCTGCGGGTGGAGAAGTAGCCGTAGTACTGCGGATAATGCTCACGCAGCGCGATGCCGAGCTTGGCCATGTCGCGCGCGGTGGTGAACTGCGCGGTGTTTGGCAGGCCGTTGGCGTTGCGGAAAACGGTGCCCTTCATGCCGAGGCTGCGTGCCTTGGCGGTCATCATCCGCGCGAAATTCTCCTCGGAGCCGCCGATCATCTCGCCAAGCGCGGTCGAGGCGTCATTGGCCGAGCGCGTGATCAGCGACAGTATGGCCGCTTCGACGGTAATGGAACCGCCTGCCTTGACGCCGATCTTGGTCGGCGGCTCGGCTGCGGCGTTCTTCGAGAACACGACCTTGCTGTCCTTCTTGATACGGCCTTTCGAAAGGGCCTCGAAGGTCAGGTAGAGCGTCATCATCTTGGTCAGCGACGCAGGATAACGGCGCGAATCCGCGCTCGACGAGTGGAGCGTCTCGCCGGTGTTCGCATCGATGACGATCGCCGCGTAGCGACTGTCTTTTGCAGCGGAGGCTGGCGCCACCGAACTCAGGCCGATGGCCGCCGCGATGGTGAAAACCACGAATGATTTTAAGGAGATGGCCGTCTTTTTGACTTTGCCTGGCAACGCTTGACGCACTGTTACACCCTTGAATTATTGTTGCATTAGGGCGGCAAAGGTTCCTCCCCGTATCGACGCAACGTAGGGCTACAGCGTTACCAATCCGTTTATGGTAACCGGCTCGTTCACACTTTTGATCGGGCTTTAGTCTAGTTTTAGGAAATCAGGTCGGTGCAGCGCGACGTAGAAATGACGTGGGGTCAGTTGACATATTGTGCGCTGCACAATATCTAGGCTGCATCGCACAATCGCATAGCGCAGCGCTCCCAACCCGAAAGGATGTAGCGATGACCCAGACCTATGAAGATTTCAGCAAATACGGCAAGGAATTCGTCGACACCGGCCTGAAGAGCTTTGCTTCGCTCTCCAAGGGCGCGCAGGCGATCGCCACCGAGTCGACCGACTACACCAAGAAGAGCTTCGAGGCTGGTGCGGCTACCTTCGAAAAGCTGCTCGGCGTGAAGTCGATCGAGAAGGCCGTCGAGATCCAGACCGACTATGCCAAGCAGGCCTATGAAGGCTTCGTGGCTGAAGCGACCAAGCTTGGCGAGCTCTATGCCGAGCTGGCCAAGGACGCCTACAAGCCGTTTGAGTCGCTCGTCGCCAAGGCGAAGTGACAGGCTGACACCTGATTTCAGGTAGGCAGGTCGAAAGATCCGCCCGACTAGACCCGGTTGCGTCCGCGCAGCCGGGTTTTTTGTTTGTCTTTTGTGCCGGCAATTCACGTTTCTGGCAATTCGGGCCCGCTAGCCGCTGTCGCCATATTGTCAGCACGTCAGAAGGGCTTAAAATCCTCGCCGTGACACCTACATGACGAAGTGTGTCGGAATTGATGAAGGGCAGGATCAGATTGACGATTGGCTTGGAAGCCACGAAGCTCGACGTGGCGCGGATGCAGAACGGTGACGAGGGAGGCAACGGTCCAGGCCGAGGCACGGCTGTCATCACCCGTACGAAGACCAAGACCAAACGGCCGAGCCTCTATCGCGTGCTTATCCTCAACGACGACTACACCCCGATGGAATTCGTCGTGCATGTGCTCGAACGCTTTTTCCAGAAGGACAGGGAGGCCGCTACCCGTATCATGTTGCATGTCCATAACCATGGCGTCGGCGAATGCGGGATCTACACGTTCGAAGTGGCCGAGACCAAAGTGTCCCAGGTCATGGACTTCGCCAGACAGAATCAGCATCCGCTGCAATGCGTGATGGAGAAGAAGTGAGGTATTGAATGCCGGCTTTCTCCCAAGGCCTCGAAAAGGCGCTGCACCAGGCGCTAACGCTCGCCAATGAGCGGCACCACGAATATGCAACGCTCGAGCATCTGCTGCTCGCACTTATCGACGACGCCGAAGCAGCCGCCGTCATGCGCGCCTGCAACGTCGACCTCGACGAGCTCAAGCAGACCGTACTTACCTATATCGATACCGAGCTGGACAATCTCGTCACCGGCTACGACGAGGATTCCAAGCCGACCGCCGGCTTCCAGCGCGTCATCCAGCGCGCGGTGATCCACGTGCAGTCGTCCGGCCGCGAAGAGGTGTCCGGCGCCAACGTGCTCGTCGCGATCTTCGCCGAGCGCGAGAGCCATGCCGCCTATTTCCTGCAGGAACAGCAGATGACCCGTTACGACGCGGTCAACTACATCTCGCACGGTATCGCCAAGCGTCCCGGCGCCACCGAAACCCGCGCGCCGCGCGGAGCGGACGAGGAGCAGCATGGCTCGAACGGCGAGGCAGGCGAGGAGACCGGCAAGGGCAAGAAGCAGCAGGACGCCTTGACGGCCTATTGCGTCAACCTCAACACCAAGGCACGCGCCGGCAAGATCGATCCGCTGATCGGCCGCGAGTCGGAAATCAACCGCACCATCCAGGTGCTGTGCCGCCGTTCGAAGAACAATCCGCTCTATGTCGGCGACCCCGGCGTGGGCAAGACGGCGATCGCAGAGGGCCTGGCCAAGCGCATCGTCGAAGGCGATGTGCCCGAGGTCCTCGAAGACGCCACCATCTTCGCGCTCGACATGGGCACGCTTTTGGCCGGAACGCGCTATCGCGGCGACTTCGAGGAACGGCTGAAGCAGGTCGTCAAGGAGCTCGAGGAATATCCTGGTGCGGTGCTGTTCATCGACGAGATCCACACGGTGATCGGCGCTGGGGCGACCTCAGGTGGTGCGATGGACGCGTCCAACCTGCTCAAGCCGGCACTGTCGTCGGGTGCGATCCGCTGCATCGGCTCGACCACCTACAAGGAGTTCCGCCAGTTCTTCGAGAAGGACAGGGCGCTCGTCCGTCGCTTCCAGAAGATCGACGTCAACGAGCCGACGGTCGACGACGCCATCGAGATCATGAAGGGCCTCAAGCCCTATTATGAGGACTTCCACAAGGTGAAGTTCACCAACGAGGCGATCAAGGCCGCGGTGGAGCTGTCGGCGCGCTACATCAACGACCGCAAGTTGCCGGACAAGGCGATCGACGTGATCGACGAGACCGGCGCTTCGCAGATGCTGCTGCCCGAGAACAAGCGCAAGAAGACCATCGGCATCAGGGAGATCGAGGCGACGATCGCCACTATGGCGCGCATCCCGCCGAAGACGGTGTCGGCCGACGACGAGAAGGTGCTGGCCGGCCTCGAGGTCGAGCTCAAGCGTGTCGTTTATGGCCAGGATACGGCGATCACGGCACTCGCCTCGGCGATCAAGCTTGCGCGTGCCGGCCTGCGCGAACCGGAGAAGCCGATCGGCTCCTACCTGTTTTCGGGCCCGACCGGCGTCGGCAAGACCGAGGTGGCAAAGCAGCTCGCGTTGTCGCTCGGGGTCGAGCTGATCCGCTTCGACATGTCGGAATACATGGAGCGCCACACGGTCAGCCGCCTGATCGGCGCGCCTCCCGGATATGTCGGCTTCGACCAGGGCGGCCTCCTGACCGACGGTGTCGATCAGCATCCGCACTGCGTGCTGCTGCTCGACGAGGTCGAGAAGGCCCATCCGGACCTGTTCAACATCCTGTTGCAGGTCATGGACCACGGCAAGCTGACCGACCACAACGGCAAGCAGATCGACTTCCGCAACGTGATCCTGATCATGACCACGAATGCGGGTGCCTCCGACATGGCAAGGGCGGCCATCGGCTTCGGCTCGTCCAAGCGCGAAGGCGACGACATGGAGGCGATCAACCGGCTGTTCTCGCCGGAGTTCCGCAACCGTCTCGATGCTATCATCCCGTTCGGCTCGCTGCCGGTGCCGGTGGTGCATCAGGTCGTGCAGAAGTTCGTCATGCAGCTGGAAACCCAGCTCTCCGAGCGTGGCGTCACCTTCGACCTGTCGGAAGAAGCGGTCGCCTGGCTTGCCGAGAAGGGTTACGACGAGCGCATGGGCGCGCGTCCGCTTGGCCGTGTCATCCAGGAGCACATCAAAAAGCCGCTGGCCGACGAGGTTCTGTTCGGCAAGCTTCGCAAGGGTGGCACGGTGCGCGTCACCGTCGAGAAGAAGGATACCGGCGAGACCGGCCTGAAGCTCGAGACGCTGGCCGATGAACTGCCGGTCAAACCCAAGAAGGAAGAGCCGGCCGATCGTCCGAAGCTCAAGAAGGCGGCGGCCAAGAAGCCGGTGGCCAAGAAGGCCTTGGCGGCAAAGACGAAGTCCGACCCCAAGGGCAAGGATGGCGGCAAGCGCAGCCTGGTTCCACAACTGCCCCGAAAGGGCTGATTACAAACGAAGAAGCCCCGGAAACGGGGCTTCTTTCTTATGAGGCGACAGGCGCGCTTTCGACGCGGTTTCGTCCCAGTCTCTTGGCGCTGTAGAGGCGCGCGTCGGCATCCCTGATCATCTGCTCCGTCGAAACCGGTCCGGTATCTGCCGTGGTGACGCCGATGCTGACGGTGGCGCGCACGCCAGGCTCGACAAAGGTGGTGGCCTCGACATTGGCGCGCAGGCGCTCGGCGAGGGTTGCCGCATCAGCTCTGTCCAGGTCGTGGCAGATGGCGACGAATTCCTCGCCGCCGTAGCGGAACAGCCGGTCGCCGCTGCGCAGCGAGCTTCCCAGCGAGCGGGCGACATCCTTCAGCACGTTGTCGCCCGTCACATGCCCGTGCTGGTCGTTGATGTTCTTGAAATGATCGATGTCGATCATCAGCAGGCTGACAGGCTTGCGCTCGGCCAGGGCCTGGTCGATCAGCGACTGGGCGACGGCTTCGAACTGCCCACGGTCGCTGGTGCCGGTCAGTATGTCCTTGCCGGTCTTCTGCAGCAGGTCCTCATAGCGGTGGCGGAATGTAAGCCGGTCGAAGACCTGGAGCAGGGGTTCGGGCCCGGCCAATGCGGGCTTGCTGGTCTCGATAAAGCGGAGATAGCCGACGAGCAGCGCGCTGTAGAGTGCTGCAGCTGCCATCTTGGCGATCCAGCCGCCATACAGCGCGCTGATCGGCACGCCGGAGACCAGGTGCAGCCCAATGAAGAACATCAGCTGGTCGAAGGTGAGCACGATCGCTGCGCTGAGGAAGATACGTTTGAGCAGCGTGTTGGCGATGCGCTGGCCGAGCTTTTCGTAGATCAGGATGAGGGCGATGCTGTCGAAGAACAGCAGCGCCGTGCCCCAGATCATCAGGATCCCCATGTCGTCGAGGAAGGTGAGGTTGGGCCGGTACCCCGGAAGCTCGGCGACGCTGCTGTAGAGCCGCAGGATCAGCGCCAGGACCACCATCAGACAGTTGCCGACGAGCAGCCCATAGATGGGTTGCCGTACGGTTTCTGCGTCCTCCTTGATGTAGAGCAGCAGGAAAATCATCAGCTTGCCGGAAAACATCACCGTGGAGCCCGGCGAAATCAGCCCGAACGGCAGTTGAACGAAAAAGACTGCAGCGAGATAGGTCTCGAGGAAGTGCATCACCCCCAGAACGCAGACAAAGATGCCGATGCCGAATTGGTGCCGGGAACGGAACACCGCGGCCATGGTGACGAAGTAAATGACCGCCTGCAGTATGAGCAGAAGTGCACCCGTCATGGTCCGGCAATTCCCCACGCCTGTATGGAGGTTAGCTACACATTCGCCGGTGGCTAAATGGTTAAGGAGCATGCGCGCGTCCGCCGGATCGCTATCCCGGTCCGGCGACCCCAGAGATGCATCTGGTCGCCGCGGGGACTGACTTGGTCGGATTGCCATGCTATCCGCATCGTCAATGCCCACTGACGATGCATCCCCCGATCCGGATTTTTCGATACGCCGCCTCTGGTATCTGCGTGGTGTCCGGGCCGCATTCTCCGTTCCCGGCCTTATTCTCGCCAGCGCCTTCATCGGCTTTGCCGGCCTTGCCAAGGAGGCGGGGCTGACGCTGGTGCAGACGGTATTCATGGTCGGAATGGTCTGGGCATTGCCGGCCAAGGTGGTGCTCGTCGGCGCCATCCTGTCGGGGACATCGCTGCCGGCTGCCGCCTTTGCCGTGGCACTGTCGTCCATCCGGCTGGCGCCGATGGTGGTGGCGCTGGTGCCGGAAATGCGCGGGCCTAGAACACCGCGCTGGGTGCTCTATTTCCTGTCGCATTTTGTGGCGGTCACCTCCTGGGTGCTCGCCATGGAGCGGCTGCGCGGTATCCCGCGCGACCTGCGCACCAGCTATTATGCCGGGCTCGGCTCGACGCTGGTGCTCGTCAATATGGTCGTTGTGGGCGTTGTCTATGTCCTGGCCGACAGCCTGCCGCCGGTGGTTTCGGCAGCCCTTTTCCTGCTCACGCCGATGTATTTCCTCACTTCATTGTGGGGATCGGCACGCGAGCGGGCAGGGCACATAGCAATGGCCATCGGCCTCGTCCTTGGACCGCTGCTGCATCTCGTCGTTCCCGGTTTCGACCTGCTCGGTGCCGGCCTGATCGGCGGTGGCATCGCGTTTGCTTTCCACCTGCTGTCGCGCTGGAGAGTGAAGTCATGACCTTCGATGCGCTCGACACCTGGTGGTGGCCGTTCCTGTTCATCCTGGTCGGTGGCTGGCTTGCCACCGACGCCTGGCGCTTCCTCGGCGTCTATCTCGGCGATCGCATTTCCGACGATTCCGACCTGCTGGTGCTGGTCCGTGCCCTGGCCACGGCGTTGGTCGCCGCCGTCATCGGCAATCTGATCGTCTTCCCGAGCGGGGCGCTGGCCGACACGTCGCTTGCACTGCGCCTCGGCGCTGCCGCCGGCGGCTTCCTTGCCTACCTCTGCCTTGGTCGAAAGGTGCTGGTGGGGATCGTTGCAGCGGAGGTGATCCTGTTGCTCGGGTTGTGGCTTGCAAGCTGAAGGTCTCCGTCCGCGACTGCAGCGCGATGCGCGGTCGTCGACTGCGACGGATTGTGGATTCACGTCAACTTAACTGCTGTTTCCTAACCTGCCGGCTTGCCGTTTCAGGGGTGAGGGCATGGCTGAAGTTCACGCGACATCGACACATATGCCATCGCTGGCTGCGGGGCTTGATAGGCAGCTCGCAATGAAGGCCGCAATCATCGTTGCGATCTTGGTCATCGATTTCGCGTGGATTGCCGGGACCGATTTCGAGTTTGACGTGGCCAGCGCCGCCAAGGCTGCTATCGTCACCGTCGTGCTTGTTGCGGTCGGATGGTTCTACCGGGTCAAGCGCCCGATGAAGCGGTTCGAGGTGCTCTGCACTGAAACCGCTGTCTTGTTAATGTTTTCGACCTCGGCTGCTGTACTCAGCACGTTGATGACGTCGACAAACCTGCCGATGATCGACGATCGATTGATCGCCTTCGATACCGCCGTGGGTTTTGACTGGCTGGCCTATGTCGGCTTTGTCAATGAGCGGCCGTGGCTCGGTGCATTGTCGTCGATCGTCTACATCACGACGTTGACCCAGGTCGCGCTGACGGTGGTGGCACTTGGCCTGATGAGCGAGGTTGTGCGTGTTCAGCGGTTCGTCCTCGCCGTGATGCTGGGCGCGCTGACCTGCATCGTGATTTCTGCGATCCTGCCGGCGGCCGGTGCCCTTGGCACCATTCGTCCACCGGTCGAATTCACGATGATGAACAATCCGATCGTCGACCTCGAATACAAGCAGGCGTTTTTCGATCTCCGAAATGGTCTGGCGCGTTTTATCTCTCTTGATGAGCCGCGTGGTCTGATCGCCTTCCCGTCCTACCATGGCACGCTTTCGATGCTGATCATCCTGGCTTTTGCCCGAGCCCGATTCTGGTTCTGGCCCGTACTTGCCCTCAACATTGCGGTGATCCTGTCGACCCCTGTCGACGGTGGACATCACCTCGCCGACATCATCGGCGGGATTGTCGTGGCCTTCATTGCCTGGTGGGCTGCCGACAAATTGCTGGACCTCGCCGGTGCGCGGCGTGTTGTTGCCGAGCCCCTCTCATGAGCGAGAAACCCCGCACTCTGGATGTGTTGCCCGAAGGCGGCGCCTTGGCTGCTCCTGCGATCCGCACCGGGGCAGGCACCGACCGGCTGGCCGACTTCCTGAAGGCGAACTGGCGCGCTCAAGGGGTGTTCCTTCTGGCCGCGGCACTGGTTGTTGTAGCTCGCTTCGAACTGCTGCCGGATCCGGCGACGGTGATCGCCATGACTTGGTTCCAGAGCCTGGCCACGTTCGTCGCATCATGGGCCATAGCGCTGAGCTGCTATCTTGTTTTCGAAACCGTTCGGACCAGATCGCTCTCCGCGAGCTTCAGCTATCTCTGGTCCGAAATATTCACCTGGAAAAATGCTGCTGTCGCGGTTCCCGCCGTCGTTGCCATGAGCATGGTGATGAACTCATACAGCGATTTCAAATCGAACATCGCTGTATTTCATCCATATCAACTGGATGTCGTTTTTCAGGAAGTCGATCGCCTGTTGCATTTCGGCGTGCAGCCGTGGGTCTTGATCGAGAGAGTTATCGGCTATGGCAGCGCCACGGCGATCCTCGACAAGATTTACTATCTCTGGTTTTTCGCTGTTTTCGTGCCGACAGCCGTTCTCATCGGCATGCCCGACCGCTTCGGCATTCGCCATCAGTTCCTGCTGAGCTACGTTTTTGTCTGGGGCATCCTCGGCATCGTCTGCGCGACTGCCCTGTCTTCTGTCGGGCCGATCTACTATGACAGGGTCTATGGCGGCCCGTCGCCCTTCACCGATCTGGTGCAAAAGCTGGAGCAGGCCGACAGCGCCTGGGGCCTGACCACGATGCAGGTAAGGGAGGGGCTCTGGGGCGCCTATGTCAACGATGCCGCGACGATTGTTTCCGGCATTTCGGCGATGCCATCCATCCACAATGCCATGTGCGTGCTGCTGTTTCTGGCAGCACGCCACGTCAACCGCTGGCTGGCCGCGGCGGCCGCGGTATTCGGATTGACCATTTTTGTCGGATCGATCCATCTGGGCTGGCACTACGCCATCGACGCATATGTCTCGGCGATCGGCGTTGTCCTGCTCTGGAAACTTGCAGGCTATCTGACCGGAAGCGAGGCTATCCGGCGCACCAAAGGGCCCGCGACGGCGAGCACCTTGTCGTAGCAAGTCTCATCCAGCCAGCGCAGCCCTGACCTTCTCCGCATTCGCCGCCAGCACTTCCGGCTTCTCCATTACGCCGCTGTGCGGCTTGAGCGCGACGCCCTCGAAGCGCGGGACGATGTGGACGTGCAGGTGGAAGACAGTCTGCCCGGCCGGCTCCTCGTTGAACTGGGTCACGATCACGCCGTCGGCGGCAAATGCCGACATGACTGCCCGCGCAACCTTCTGGACGGCGGCCATGAGCTTGCCGAGCGTCGCCGGGTCAGCGTCAAGCAGGTTGCGCGACGGCGATTTCGGCACCACCAGCGTATGGCCGGTGCCTTGCGGCATCACGTCCATGAAGGCGATGACGTCGTCGTCTTCGTAGACACGGTGCGAAGGGATTTCTCCGCGCAGGATCTTGGCAAAGATGTTGTTTGGATCGTATTCGACGCTCGACATGGCCTATCCCGTTTGATGCGGTTTCGTGGTGGATGTTTCGGCGCTGGTGTCGCGAACGTCAAGCCGCGAGCGGCCGAGAGGAGTTGAGTTGACCTACATCTATCTGATTGTTGCGGTGGCCTTCGAGGTCGTCGCCACCACCGCACTCAAGGAAACAAACGGGTTTACCAGGCTGCTGCCATCGCTCGTCACGGTCGCAGGCTATGCCGCCGCGTTCTATTTCCTGTCCCTGGTGCTGCGCACGGTGCCTGTCGGTATCGTCTATGCGCTGTGGTGCGGCGCCGGCATCGTCTTCATCACCGCGATCGCCTGGGTCTGGTTTCGCCAGGCGCTCGACCTGCCGGCGCTGCTGGGCATCGGCCTGATCATGGCCGGGGTGGTCGTCATCAACCTGTTTTCGAAGTCAGTGGTGCATTGACGCGCGGTTAGCCGCGACGGAACGGGCCGTGCTCGTCGAGGTATTCGCCGATCTCGGCCACTTCCCGCCGTTCGCGGCCGAGATAGTCGGCAATCGCCCGCCGGAGACCGGGGTGGACGATGTAGTGGGCCGACTGCGTCGTGACAGGGCGATAGCCGCGTGCGAGCTTGTGCTCGCCCTGGGCGCCAGCCTCGACGACCGTCAGCTTGCGTTCGATGGCGAAGTCGATGGCCTGATGGTAGCAAACCTCGAAATGCAGGAAGGGGTGGTCCTCGATGCAGCCCCAGTTGCGCCCATAAAGCGTATCCGAGCCGATGAAATTGATAGCGCCGGCGATGTAGCGGCCACCGCGCCTGGCCATGACCAGCAGCACGTCGTCGGCCATGCGCTCGCCGACCAGAGAGAAGAACTTGCGGTTGAGATAGGGACGACCCCACTTGCGGCCGCCTGTGTCCATGTAGAAGGCGAAGAAATCGTCCCAATGCGCCTCGGTGATGTCCCTGCCGGTCAGGCGCTCGATGGTAATGTCCTCAGCCAGCGCCTCGCGCCGCTCCTTCTTCAGCGCCTTGCGCTTGCGCGAGGCCAGGGTGGCCAGGAAATCGTCGTAACCCGCGAAGCCTTCATTGATGAAGTGGAACTGTTGGTCGGTGCGACGGAGAAAGCCGGTGGCTTCGAGGATGTCGACCTCGTCCGCCTCGGCGAAGGTGACATGCGCCGATGACACGCCCACACCTTCGGCAACGCTTCTCAGCGCCGTGGCCAAGGCCGATTTGGCCTGGGTCGCATCGGCGCCGCCGACGGTCAGCAGGCGAGGGCCCGTCGCGGGGGTAAAAGGCACCGAGGCCTGGAGCTTGGGATAGTAGCGACCGCCGGCGCGTTCGAAGGCATCGGCCCAGCCGTGGTCGAAGACGTATTCGCCCTGGCTGTGCGACTTGGCGTAGCAGGGCAGTGCGCCAAGGAACTTGCCGTCTGCGGACTCCAGACGGAGGTGATGGCCCTGCCAGCCGGTTCTCGTGACGGCGCAGCCGGATTCTTCGACTATCGTCAGAAAATCGTATGAAACGAACGGATTGTAGCCGAGACCTGTGACCCTGGAAGCGCCGGCAAGGCTGTTCCACTCGTCGCGGCTGAACTCGCCGATGCTGGAAACGACGCGGACGGCGTAGCCGCCATCCGCTTTCTTCGCCCCGGCATCGTTCGCAGTGCTCATGCGCTTTTACTTACGTTCGAAAGCCGCCGATGCAAGGACGTTCACGCAACCGAAGCTGCATCCGGCTCGAATCCCTCGAATGTCATCTGGTCGGCCCGCGAGAAGGTTGTCCTCACAGCTTCTTCGTCGCGCACCGTCCAGGTGATGACCGGCATTGCGAGCTTTTCGCGGACGAAGCTGACAAAGCGGTTGGGCAGGTGCGTCACGCTGTAGGAGACAAACGAGATGCCATGCGCCAGCATCGAGAAATGCGCCTCCAGTTCATGATCCACGTCGCCCCAAGCGGTCAGGCCGCTGGGGATGCCGGGCGCATGCCTTGAGAAGTCACGGATCAGCCAGTGGTCGAAGGACATGATCGCCACCTTGCCGTTGTAGTGGCGCAGGGCCTCGCCGACCTTGGCGACAAGGCCGTCGTCGTGGCCGGGGATGCCCTTGAGCTCGATCACCAGCGGCACGCGGCCGTCGACGAGGCGGAGCAATTCGCCAAGCGTCGGCACGTGATCGGCAGTGCCGCCGATACGCAGTGCGGCCAGTTCGCCCGCGGTTCGCTGCCAGATGTAGCCGTTGGTGCCGGTCAGGCGGTCCAGCGAGTTGTCGTGGAACACGACGACATCGCCGTCGGCGCTCAGATGCACGTCGCATTCGATGGCGTAGCCGCGGGCGGCTGCGCGTTCGAACGCCGAAAGCGTGTTCTCCCAGCAGGTCTTGTTGAGGTCGTGAAGGCCGCGATGGGCAATCGGGCGGGCGGTCAGCCAGGAAAGTTCGCTCATGGATCTGTTCACTCGGTCTCGATGATAGCTTCGATCTCGACTGCGGCATTGAGCGGCAGGGAGGCGACGCCGACCGCCGAACGCGCATGCTTGCCGCGCTCGCCAAGTGCCGCGACCAGGAAATCCGAGGCGCCGTTGGCGACGAGATGCTGGTCCGTGAAATCGGACGACGAGGCGACGAAGACGGTGATCTTGACCAGCCGGCGGATCTTTTCGAGGTCGCCGAGTGCCGCCTTGGCCTGGGCCAGGATGTTGACGGCGCATTGCTTGGCCGCTTGCTTGGCCGCCTCGGTGTCGACGTCGCGGCCGACGAGGCCGGAGGCCAGCAGCTTGCCATGCTTGAGCGGCAACTGGCCGGCGGTGAAGACGAAATTGCCTGATGTCATGAACGGTACGTAGTTGGCGGCCGGGGCGGCTGCCGCGGGCAGGGTGACCCCGAGATCGCCCAGCCGCTTTTCGATTGTTTCGCCCATCGTCTTTCCTTATCTCTATGTCTCTGGAGGCAGGTGAGGCCGCGCCGAAAGTGCTATGTTTGCCTCGCTTCCGCCACGACTTTTTTTAAGGTGGACCATCATTCAAGGCGGCCTGACATGGCCGCGCCGATCGGAGCCAGTGTATGCGCGCAACGCGCCTTGTTTTTCTCGCCAGCCTGTCCACTTCGGCGCTTTCGTTGGCGCCGGCCTTTGGCGCGCCGGTGCTCGCACCCCATCGCGCGGTCTATGATCTGGTGCTCGACCAGGCCTCGGACCGGTCGGGAATCACCGGCCTTTCCGGCCGCATGGTCTACGAGTTCAACGGCTCCGCTTGCGAGGGCTATACGGTCAAGTTCCGTTTCGTCACCCAGATCGCGACCAACGACAACACGCGGCTGACAGACCAGCAGACGACCACCTTCGAGGATGGCGAGGGCAAGAATTTCTCCTTCGTGACCAAATCCTTCGTCGACCAGAACCTCGACAAGGAGGTCAAGGGTACGGCGACGCTCGACGCGACCGGCCTCAAGGTCGCGCTGGAAAAGCCGGAGGCCGGTTCCGTCGATCTTGCCAAGACCCAGTTCCCGACCCAGCATCTGGTCGAACTGATCGAAAAGGCCGAGAAGGGCGAGACCTTCTATGAGACCAGCCTGTTCGACGGCTCCGAGGATGCCGACAAGGTCATGACGACAACCGTGATCGTCGGCAAGAAGAGCGCGGCGCCGGAAGCCGATCCGGAGCGTCCCGCGCTCGCCAGCCTCGCCAAGGACAAATATTGGCCCGTCGACATTGCCTATTTCGATGAAAGCAAGGGCGGCGGTGAGGAAGTGCCCGAGTACCGCATCAGCTTCAAGCTGCATGAGAACGGCCTGACGCGCGACCTGGTGATGGACTACGGCGACTTCTCGATGACCGGCAAGCTGGTCAATCTTTCGCTGTTTCCCACGCCGCAAGCCGAATGCAAGCCGTAAGCGGGTATTCGTGGCGGTCTATGTCGATGCAGCAATCTGGAAGTGGGTGGGCCATCGCTGGTGCCACCTGCTTGCCGACGACACCGACGAACTGCATCGCTTTGCCGCCCAGCTTGCGCTGAAACGCTCCTCCTATCAGGGGCCGCCCAAGACGTCGGCCCCGCACTACGACATCACCGGCTTCGAGCGTGATCGCGCCGTGCGCCTGGGGGCTGTCGAATGCAGCCGCGAGGAGATCGTGGCCGTGTTCCGCCGTGTTCGGGTGCGCAACTTCAAGCGGCGGCAACCGCAGCCGGTGAAACAAGAGGCGAGGCAGGACGAGCCGGTCTCCCGCTGGGCAGCCGGCAGCTGAATGGTTGACCAAGGCGCCGCGAGAATCGGCCTCGCTTTTCAAGCGTGATGCTTGGAGTGCAGTTCCCAGGGGGCTGATGCAGGCTCCATCAGTGCGCCAAGCCTCGATATGCGCAGCTTTCGAGCCCCTCTCGGGGTTGCGCTCGCCAGCCAATACGTCTATATGCCGCCGCATTCCACACACGGACTCTGGTTTCTGCCCGGGAGAAATCCGGCTGAGACCCCCCGGTGGCGTTTCGAGCAATCAAGCGAAAAGCGTCATGGTCCGTGGAGGCTAACCGGAAAAGGAAATGACGAATGGCACTGCCTGATTTCAGCATGCGCCAGCTTCTCGAAGCTGGTTCTCACTTCGGCCACCAGACCCACCGCTGGAACCCGAAGATGGCGCCCTACATCTATGGCGCCCGCAACAACATCCACATCATCGACCTCAGCCAGACCGTGCCGCTGCTGCACCAGGCGCTGAAGCAGATCTCGGACACCGTTTCGCGCGGCGGCCGCGTGCTGTTCGTCGGCACCAAGCGTCAGGCTTCGGACATCGTCGCTGACGCCGCACAGCGTTCGGCCCAGTACTATGTCAACTCACGCTGGCTCGGCGGCATGCTGACCAACTGGAAGACGATCTCGAATTCGATCCAGCGCCTGCGCAAGCTCGACGAACTCCTGGCCGGCGAAGCCCAGGGCTTCACCAAGAAGGAGCGCCTGAACCTCGAGCGCGAGCGCGAGAAGCTGGACAAGGCCCTCGGCGGCATCAAGGACATGGGCTCGACGCCGGACCTGATGTTCGTCATCGACACCAACAAGGAAGCCATCGCCATCCAGGAAGCCAAGCGTCTTGGCATTCCGGTCGTCGCGATCATCGATTCCAACTGCGATCCGGACAAGATCGACTTCCCGATCCCGGGCAATGACGACGCTGCCCGCGCGATCCAGCTCTACTGCGACCTTGTCGCCAAGGCTGCGATCGACGGCATCGCCCGCCAGCAGGGCTCGCTCGGCGTCGACATCGGCGCATCGGCTGAAGTTCCGGTTGAGCCTGCGCTCGATGCGGCTCCGACGACCGAAACGCCCCAGGCGTAATCGCGAAGGCCGGGAAACCGGCCTTCCTTTTCAGGATTGGGCGCAGCTCGCGCCGGCGTTCGGCGCATCATCGAACCCTCGGTGGTGCGCTCGCGCATTTTGAAGCAAAGAGGCCACCACAATGAGCATTTCGGCAGCACAGGTTAAAGAACTCCGCGAACTGACGGGCGCGGGCATGATGGATTGCAAGGCCGCTCTCAACGAGACCGGCGGCGACATGGAAGCTGCGGTCGACTGGCTGCGCAAGAAGGGCATCTCGAAGGCCGACAAGAAGGCTGGCCGCACGGCCGCCGAAGGCCTGATCGGCGTCGACGCCGGCGTCCGCGAAGCCGTCGTCGTCGAAGTCAACTCCGAGACCGACTTCGTTGCCCGCAACGCAGCCTTCCAGGAAATCGTCGCCGACGTCGCCAAGGTTGCTCTTGCTTATGGCACCACCGAGGCGGTTGCTGCTGCGAAGTATCCGGGTTCCGACAAGTCGGTTGCCGATACCATCAAGGATGCGGTCGGCACCATCGGCGAGAACATGAGCTTCCGCCGCTCGGCCAAGCTTTCGGTTGCAGAAGGCGTCGTCGCGACCTACGTGCACAATGCTGTCGCCGACAACCTCGGCAAGCTCGGTGTTCTGGTTGCCATCGAGACGACCGGCAACCACGATGCGGCCCGTGCGTTCGCACGCCAGGTCGCCATGCACGTCGCCGCGACCAACCCGCTCGCCTTGACCCCCGACGAAGTCGACGCGACGCATGTCGAGCGCGAAAAGGCGATCTTCGCCGACCAGGCCCGCCAGTCGGGCAAGCCCGAGAACATCATCGAGAAGATGGTCGAAGGCCGCATGCGCAAGTTCTACGAGGAAGTCGTGCTGCTCAAGCAGGCCTTCGTGCTCAACCCCGACCTGACGGTCGAGGCTGCGCTCAAGGACGCCGAGAAGCAGATCGGCGCGCCGGCCAAGATCACGGGCTATGTCCGCTTCGCACTCGGTGAAGGCATCGAGAAGGAAGAGAGCGACTTCGCAGCTGAAGTTGCCGCGGCCGTTAAGGGCTAAAAAGTAGCGCTGCATCAAGCGCTTCCTGAGGATAGCCGAAGGGCGCCGCGTGACATCGCGGCGCCCTTCGTGTATCGGAACTCCCGATCTTTCAATCGCCGCGAGGAACTCATGACCGACAAGCCGCTCTACCGGCGCGTACTGCTTAAGGCGTCGGGCGAGGCCCTGATGGGCGAGCAGCATTTCGGCATCGACGTGTCGGTGGTCGACCGCATCGCTTCCGACATCGCCGAGGCGAGGGCGCTCGGCGTCGAGGTTGGCGTGGTCATCGGCGGCGGCAACATCTTCCGCGGCGTGGCAGTGGCCTCCAAGGGCGGCGACCGGGTCACAGGCGACCACATGGGCATGCTCGCCACCGTCATCAACTCGCTCGCGCTGCGTACCTCGCTCCACAAGCTCGGGGTCGATGCCGTCGTGCTGTCGGCGATCGCCATGCCCGAGCTCTGCGAAAGCTTTTCTCAGCGTCAGGCAACCGCCTACATGGATGCCGGCAAGGTCGTGATCTTCGCCGGCGGCACGGGCAATCCGTTCTTCACCACCGATTCGGCGGCAGCGTTGCGCGCGGCCGAGATCGGCGCCGATGCGCTGTTCAAGGGCACCCAGGTCGATGGCGTCTACTCGGCCGATCCCAAGAAGGACCCGGCCGCGACGCGTTTCGAGCGCATCACGCATAAGGAAGTCATTGCCCAGGGGCTGTCGATCATGGATACGGCGGCAATTGCCCTTGCGCGTGAAAACAACATCCCGATAATCGTCTATTCGATCCATGAAAAAGGCGGTTTCGGCGAAATATTGAAGGGTGGCGGTCGCTGCACGGTTGTAGCGGACGCCTGACGATTGAACGATGGCCCCGGAACCGGGACCAAGGAGACTGCGATGAGCACCGACTACAACGATCTTCAGCGCCGCATGGAAGGCGCCATTAACGCGTTCAAGCATGATCTTGCTTCTCTGCGCACTGGCCGCGCCTCGAGCAACCTGCTCGACCCGATCCAGGTCCAGGCCTATGGATCGGCCATGCCGCTCAACCAGGTGGCGACGGTGTCGGTGCCCGAGCCGCGCATGATCTCGGTCTCGGTTTGGGACAAGTCGATGGTTGGTGCGGTCGATCGCGCCATCCGCGAATCGAACCTTGGCTTCAATCCGATCGTCGACGGCACCAATCTGCGCATTCCACTGCCGGAGCTCAACGAGCAGCGCCGCAAGGAACTGGTCAAGATCGCCCATACCTATGCCGAAAACGCCAAGGTAGCGACGCGCCATGTGCGCCGTGACGGCATGGAAGCTTTGAAAAAGGCCGAGAAGGACGGCGACATCAGCCAGGACGACCAACGCGTCCAGTCCGAGAGGGTGCAGAAGCTGACCGACGACACGATCAATCAGGTCGATAGCCTGCTTGCGGGCAAAGAAGCCGAGATCATGCAAGTCTAAGCCAACCAGAGGCTGGCCGAAAGCGAACGGATGACTACGCCCGCGCATGTCGCGATCATCATGGATGGCAATGGCCGTTGGGCGAAGGCCCGGGGCCTGCCGCGCGTTGCCGGGCACAGGGCTGGCGTCGAGGCACTGCGCCGTACCGTTCGTGCCGCTGCCGACCTCGGCATCTCCTGGCTGACGGTCTACGCGTTTTCTTCGGAGAACTGGTCGCGGCCCAAGTCCGAGGTCACCGATCTCATGGGCCTGCTCAAGATCTTCATTCGCCGCGACCTGGCCGAACTGCACAACAGCGGCGTGCGGGTGCGCATCATCGGCGACCGGGCGACGCTGCAGCCGGACATTCGCTGCCTGCTGGAGGAAGCCGAAACGCTGACCGCCGGAAACGATTCGCTGACGCTGGTGATTGCCTTCAATTATGGCGGGCGCGACGAGATCGCGCGCGCCGCGAGCCGGCTGGCGGAAGCGGTCAAGCGTGGCGAGATCTCGAGCGAAGAAATCACGCCGGAGCTGTTTGCCGAAAACCTCGATACCGCGGGGATACCCGATCCCGACCTGGTGATCCGCACCAGCGGCGAGATCAGGCTTTCCAATTTCCTGCCCTGGCAGTCGGCCTATAGCGAACTGGTGTTCCAGCCCTGCTACTGGCCGGATTTCAATCGCGAGCATCTGGCCGACGCCTTGCGTGAATATACCGGCCGCGAGCGCCGCTTCGGCGGGCTTGCCACTCGCGACGTCGCTTTGTGACGGCGGAACGCATGAGCAACCTCCAGCTTCGGACAATCTCGGCGATCGTGCTGGCGACGGCGGTGCTCGCCCTGACCTGGGGCGGCGGCCTGCCGTTTCGCTTGCTGTCGGCGGCGATCGTCCTAGCCATTTTCTACGAATGGTCGACCATGTCGCGCGCCAAGACCGGCGCGGTCTGGGCCGCTGGCGATCTTGGCATCCTGCCTGAAGTGGCGATCCTGCTGTTGGCCGGGGCGCTCGTCGCCGGCGTGCCCGCGCTTGCCCTGATCGGCCTGGTCGCCGCATTCACGTTGATTCTCTGGATCGTGGGGCTGATGCGCGGGGTGGCGGCATGGGAAGCCGCCGGATTCGGCTACGCAGCGCTCTCCGGCCTGTCTTTGGCCCTCCTGCGCGGCAATGACGCATCCGGGCTGGTCGCCATCCTGTTTCTGTTCGCGGTCGTCTGGGCGACCGACATCTTCGCCTATTTCGTCGGCCGCAAGGTCGGCGGACCAAAGCTCGCGCCTGCGATCTCACCCGGCAAGACCCGTAGCGGCGCACTCGGCGGAGCCGTTGGCGGCGTCGTGGCCGGGCTATTGCTCGCAAGCACCGCTGGTAGCGGCAATCTTGCGCTGCTGGCTGTTGTCGCGCTGCTGCTGTCGGTGATTTCCCAGGCCGGCGACCTGTTCGAATCCTGGGTCAAGCGCCGGCATGGCTACAAGGACTCGGGCTCGCTGATTCCCGGTCATGGCGGCGTGATGGACCGGGTGGACGGGCTTGTCGCGGCTGCATTTGCCCTATACGTCATCGGCTGGATGTCCGGTTCGGCCGATCATCCGGCGCAGGGGCTGTTTCCAGCCTGAGCCACTGCAGCGCGGCGCAAGCGTCGGGCAAGGCAAGTTGGCCCAGATGGGGCTCGATGGTACTGGTTGAGGACTTGATTTGAACGAGTATCTTCCCGCCTTCCTGAGCACGGACGGCCTTTTGATCGGCACCATCGTGCCGTTCCTGTTCGTGCTGACCATCGTCGTTTTCGTACACGAGATGGGCCACTACCTTGTCGGTCGCTGGTGTGGCATCGGCGTGAAGGCCTTCTCGATCGGTTTTGGGCCGGAGTTGCTCGGCTTCAACGACCGTCGCGGCACGCGCTGGAAGCTCTGCGCGATACCGCTGGGCGGCTATGTCAAGTTTGTCGGCGACATGAGCGTCACCAGCAAGCCGGCAGGCGCCGAGGACGACAATCTCAGCCCGGCGGAGCATAAGATAGCCTTCCACACCCAGCCGGTCTGGAAGCGCGCCGCAACTGTCGTTGCAGGTCCTCTGTTCAATTTCCTTCTCACGATCGCGGTCTTTACCGTGCTGTTTTCGGCCTATGGCCGCTACGTCATGGAGCCGACCGTGGCGGAGGTGAGGGCGGCAAGCCCGGCCGCCAACGCCGGCATCCTGCCGGGCGACCGATTCGTCAGCGTCGATGGCAAGCCGGTGGAAACCTTCTCCGACGTCCAGCGGCTGGTCTCAGGCCGGGGCGGCGATGCGATTGCCTTCGTCATGATGCGCGACGGCAAGGAGATCGCGCTTACGGCCACGCCGGAGATGATGGAGCAGAAGGATGCGCTCGGCAATTCGGTCAAGGTGGCCGTCATCGGGGTGGTCAACAACGAGGAACTGGGCCAGCCGCGGCTGATCAGCTACAGCCCGGGCGGAGCCTTCGTTCAGGCGGTTTCCGAGACGGGCCACATCATCCAGCGAACCGGCCAGTTCCTGAAGCGATTCGTGGTCGGCCGCGAAGACAAGTGCCAGCTTGGCGGACCGGTCAAGATTGCCGACATGGCAGGCAAGGCAGCCCAGTTGGGCTTCATGTGGCTGGTTCAACTGGTGGCGTTGTTGTCGGTCGGCATCGGCTTTCTTAACTTATTGCCGATTCCTCCGCTGGACGGCGGCCATCTCGCGTTCTATGCCGTCGAGGCAGTGATCCGCCGCCCCGTGTCGGAACGGGCAATGGAGGCGGTCTATCGTGTGGGGATGATTCTGGTTCTTGCCTTCATGGGTTTCGTTTTCTGGAACGACCTGTTTGGCTGCTGAAATCATTAAGAAATTCGGAACGGGCAGGGGGCCCGTTGAGGGAGCGTTTACCATCCGGGGCGATATGAGTGACGCGAAAGTCACGCTCGCAGGGTAAGTAAATACAAATTAACTAGAAGCCTTGCGTGTAGGGAAAATCCGGTTATTACGGTATGGGAAATTTACCGCGACGTCCGGTTTTCTCGCCGTGGGGACTTCGAGAAAAAGGTTATATAGCCCGATGAAGGCAGCATTGAAGTTTGCGAGCGCCGCGTCCGCGGTGGCTCTGTCCGCCGCACTGGCCATTCCTGGCGCAGTGGCGGTCCAGTTTGTTGCCGTGTCCGCCGCAGAGGCGGCGGTGGTCAACCGGGTCGAGGTGCGCGGCAACCAGCGCGTCGATGCGGACACCGTTCGCAACTACATTTCCATCAAGCCGGGCAAGTCGTTCTCGAATGCCGATATCGACGAGGCCGTGAAGGCGCTGTTCGGCAGCGGCCTGTTCTCCGATGTCCGTATCAACCAGGTCGGTTCGACCCTGGTGGTTCAGGTTTCCGAATACCAGGTCGTCAACAACGTGCTGTTCCAGGGCAACAAGAAGCTCAAGGACGCGGCACTCGGCGGTGCTGTTCAGCTCAAGCCGCGTGGCGCATTCTCGCAGGCAGCGCTCGAAGCTGACGCCCAGGCGATCAAGGAAGCCTACAAGCGCGTCGGCCGCGACGATGTCACCGTTGGCACCAATGTCATGGACCTTGGCGAAAACCGCGTGAACGTGGTGTTCGAGATCAACGAAGGCGGCCGCACCAAGATCGCCGCGGTCAATTTCGTCGGCAACGACGCCTATGGCGACCGCCGCCTTGCGGATGTGATTTCGACCAAGCGTTCGTCGTTCCTGTCGTTCATGCTGCGCGACGATATCTATGACGAGGATCGTCTGCGCGCCGACGAAGAGGCGCTGCGCCGCTTCTACTTCAATCACGGCTATGCCGACTTCCAGGTCGTTTCCGCCTTCGGCGAACTCGACGAAGCGACCAACCAGTACACCATCACGATCACCGTCGATGAAGGCCAGCGCTATACGTTCGGCGACGTCACGGTCGAAAGCACGATCCCCGAGATCGACGGCGCGACGCTGCAGTCGCTGGTCGAGACGCGCAAGGGCGACACCTACAACGCCAAGGACGTCGAGGATTCGATCATCGGGATCACCGAAAACGTTGCCGGCAAGGGCTATGCCTTCGCCAAGGTGACGCCGCGCGGTGACCGCAACTTCGAAAACCGCACGATCTCGGTCGTCTACACGGTCGATCAGGGCGCCAAGGCCTATGTCGAGCGCATCGAAATCCGCGGCAACGAGCGCACCCGCGACTTCGTGATCCGTCGCGAATTCGACGTCAGCGAAGGCGATGCCTTCAACCAGGTGCTCATCCAGCGTGCGAAGAAGCGCCTCGAGGCGCTGAACTTCTTCGAGCGCGTCGAAGTCTCCACCGCTCCCGGTTCGCAGCCCGACCAGGTCGTGCTGGTTGTCGACCTGGTCGAGAAGTCGACCGGCGAGTTCTCGATCGGCGCCGGCTATTCGACCGGTGGCGACAATGCCGGCCCGTCGGTGGAAGGCTCGATCACCGAGCGCAACTTCCTCGGCCGCGGCCAGTTCATCAAGTTCTCCGCCGGTGGCGGCAAGAATTCGCGTGACTACAGCTTCTCGTTCACCGAGCCGTATTTCCTCGGCCGCCGTATCGCTGCCGGATTCGACGTGTTCCGCCAGACGCGCAAGTACGACGAATATGAAAGTGACATCACGGGGGGCACCATCCGCTTCGGCCTGCCGATCACCGACAATATCTCGACGCAGCTCGCCTACAATATTTCGCAGGAAAAGTATGCTCTCGACGAGGATTGCTTGGACGCTGGTGGCGCCTACGACCCTGCCAAATGCGATATTTCGAAGGCAATCCTGGACGGTGTTGAAGATAGCCCTTGGATCAAGTCGTCGGTCAGCGGCACGCTGGTGTACAACACCATCGACGACATGAAGAACCCGCATGGCGGCATCTATGCCAACTTCACGACCGAAGTGGCAGGCCTCGGTGGTGACGCCAAGTTCGTCAAGGTCACCGGTCGTGCCAGCTACTACCAGACGCTGTCGGAAGAGCTTGATATCGTTGGCCTCGTCTCGGCGGGCGGCGGTCACATCCAGGGCTTCGGCGACGATGGCCTGCGTGTGTTCGATCACTTCAAGAACAACGACCGCATGATCCGTGGTTTCAAATACAATGGCATTGGTCCAATCGACACGGATGGCGACGACCACTTGGGTGGTACGACCTACTTCAATGCTTCGGCCGAGGCCCAGTTCCCGATCCCGGTGGTGCCGGAGAGCTTCGGCCTGCGCGGTGCGGTCTTTGCCGACGCGGCGACGCTCTACGGCAGCAAGGTTGAGGGCGTTCCGACGATCGTTGGCACCGACATGCAGTGGCGCGCTTCGGTGGGCATCGGCCTGCTCTGGGCGTCTCCCTTCGGTCCGCTTCGCATCGACTATGCGGTGCCGGTCCAGAAGGAAGACACGGACGACACGCAGGAATTCAACTTCGGCATCTCGACCCGCTTCTAATTTGGCGGAACGACGCTTCCGGGCCATCATGGCCCGGAAGGCCCCGGCCTAGCTGGAACAGCATTTCATGACGGATCCGGTATTTTTTGTGCCGTCGCGCCGCTATTCGGTTGGCGAGGTGGCCGGGCTTACCGGGGCCGTGCTCGCCGATCCCGGCCATTCCCACATTGAGATTTCAACCATCGCGTCTGCTTCTGCTGGCGGCGAAGGTGCCTTGGTGTTCGTCGATGGCAAGCGCAACGGCGCGTCGTTGCCGACGCTTCATGCGGCAGCCGTGCTTTGCACGCCTGATGTTGTCGGCCTTGTGCCCGATGGTATTGCCGTCCTGGTGACGCCACGTCCGCAGCAGGCTTTCGCACGCATCGGCCGACTGCTTTATCCTGACGCCGAGCGCCCGGTCGGTGCGACCGGTGAAGCAGGCATTTCGCGCTTTGCGCATATCGATCCCACCGCCCATGTCGAGACGGGCGCGATCATCGAGGCCGGTGCGGTCATCGGACCCAAGGCAGGTGTCGGCGCCGGCACGGTCGTCGCGGCCAATGCCGTGATCGGCCGTTCCTCGCAGGTGGGGCGCGATTGCTACATCGGCCCGCATAGTTCAATCCAGTATGCGCTGATCGGCAACGGGGTCATCATCCATGCCGGCGCCCGTATCGGCCAGGATGGTTTTGGTTTCGCCGGCGGCGCGCGCGGACCGGAACGCATTCCGCAAATCGGCCGGGTCATCATCCAGGACAATGTCGAGATCGGCGCCAACTCGACGGTCGACCGCGGCGCCATGGCAGATACGATCATCGGCGAAAACACCAAGGTCGACAATCTCGTCCAGATCGCCCACAACGTGCGCATTGGCCGCAATTGCGTCATCGCCGGCCTAACGGGTATTTCGGGCTCGGTCACCGTCGGCGACAATGTCATGATGGGCGGCGGCGTCGGGATTGCAGACCATCTGACTGTCGGCGCAGGGGCCAGGCTGGCGGCGCGCAGCGGCTTCATGCATGACGTGCCTGCAGGCGAGATCTGGGCTGGTTTTCCGGCCAAGCCGATGAAGGATGCGATGCGCGAGTTCGCATGGCTCAAGAAGATGGCCAAGACAAAGAAGGACGGTGGGGGCAATGACTGACCAGACGACCAAGACGCTCGAATCCGTCGACATTCTCGGCCTGTTCAAGCTTTTGCCACATCGCTATCCGTTCCTGCTGATCGACCGTATCGTCGACATCGACGGCGACGATTCAGCTGTTGGCATCAAGAACGTCACTTTCAACGAGCCGCATTTCCAGGGCCATTTCCCCGGCCAGCCGGTGATGCCGGGCGTGCTGATCATCGAAGCGATGGCGCAGACCGCCGGCGCGATCTGCCTGCGCCTGGTGGTCGACGAAAGCCCGTCGCTGGTCTACCTGATGACTGTCGATGCGGCCAAGTTCCGCAAGCCGGTCGTGCCTGGCGACCAGCTCAGAATTCACGTCAAGAAGATCAAGAAGCGCGGCAATATCCTCAAATTCGCCTGCGATGCGCAGGTCGATGGCGTCACCGTGGCCGAGGCCGAGGTGGCGGCGATGATGGTGCCGAAGGAATAGCAAGACCTTTCATGCAGACTGAAACTTTCATCCATCCCGCCGCCGTCGTCGAAACTGGCGCAAAGCTGGGCGCGGGCGTCCGCATCGGGCCGTTCTGCCATGTCAGCGCCGATGCCGTTATCGGCGATCGCGTTGAACTGATCAGCCATGTCGCCATTATGGGCGCAACCACGCTAGGTGAAGGCTGCAAGGTGTTTCCGCAGGCGACGCTCGGCGCAGCACCGCAGAACAACAAGCACAAGGGTGGCCGCACGACGCTGGTCGTCGGCAAGAACTGCACGATCCGCGAAGGCGTGACCATGCATCTTGGCACCGACACCAGCCGCGGCGCCACCACTGTCGGCGACAACGGGCTGTTTCTCGCCTATGCGCACATCGCTCATGACTGCATCGTCGGCGACAATGTCACCATGGCCAATGTCGCGACGCTTGGCGGCCATGTCGAGGTCGGCAACAACGTGACGCTTGGCGGGTTGTGCGCGGTCCACCAGATGACGCGTATCGGCCATCATGCCTTCGCTGGCGGCGCTGCCATCATCGACGGCGACATCATTCCCTATGGCATGGTGATGGGCAATCGCGCCCGACTGCGCGGGCTCAATGTCATCGGCATGAAGCGCTCGGGCCTGCCGCGCGCCGAAATCTTTGCGCTGCGCAAGGCCTACAAGATGATCTTCGACCCCGCACGCGCAGTGGCCGAGAACATTCCGGCTGTCGAACGCGAGTTCCAGGGGTCGGCCATCGTGCGCGACATGCTCGATTTCATCCAGGCACGGGGCAAGCGTCATTTCACGGTGCCGCCGCTCCGAACCGCCGTCTCCGACGACGCCGCCGATGACGAAAGCTGAGGGCGGAAAGAAGATAGTCCTTTCCGCGGCCGACCGGGTCGCTGTCGTTGCCGGCAGCGGCCGCCTTCCCGTCAATGTGGCCGAGAGCCTGGCCGAGACGGGACACGCGCCATTCATCGTACTGATCGAAGGCGAGACCGATCCCGGCACCAGCCTGTGGAGCTATGACGGCAAGGTGCTGGCGATCGAGCAGTTCGCAGCGCTTGTTCCGCTGCTCAAGCGCGAGCGCATCACCCATCTCGTGCTCGCCGGTGGCATCAGCCGCCGTCCGGCTTGGCGCGCCATCCGTCCAAGCGTTTCGCTTCTTCGCATCCTGCCGCGGGCGCTGGCCGGTTTTGCGCGCGGCGACGACGGTCTGCTCCGCATATTGGTCGACCTGATCGAGGACAACGGCATCAAGGTCGTGGGTGCGCATCAGGTCGTGCCGGACTTGCTTGCCATAGAAGGCAGGATCGGCGGGCTTGCGCCCAAGGACGGCGACTGGGCCGACCTCCGCGCAGGCTTGGAGGCCGCAAGCGCCATCGGGGCGCTCGACATCGGCCAGGCCGCCGTCGCCATAGGCGGACGGGCCATCGCCCTTGAAGGCATCGAGGGAACCGATCTTCTGCTCGAACGTGTCCGTGACCTGCGCAACAACGGTCGTATCTCCGGCCGCAAGCGCGGCGTCCTGGTCAAATGTGCCAAGCCCGGCCAGGAAATGCGCGCCGACCTGCCGACCATCGGTCCCGCAACGGTGGATGCGGCACACGCTGCGGGCCTGGCCGGAATTGGTGTCGAAGCTGGACGCTCCTTCGTGCTCGATGTTGGCGAGGTCGTGGAACGTGCCGATCGGCTCGGCCTCTTCGTTGTTGGTCTGACGAGTGAGAGGGGCAAATGACTCAGCCGCCGCTCAAGATCGCCATCGTCGCCGGCGAAGAGTCGGGCGACCTCCTGGGCGCCGACCTGGTGCGGGCGCTGCAGCGACTGACCGGCCGCGAGGTCAGGCTGGTCGGCACCGGCGGCCGGCATTTGCAGCAACTGGGGCTTTCGCCGCTGTTCGATGCCAGCGAGATCGCGCTGATGGGACTGACGGCGATCGTCCGCGACCTGCCGCGCCTGATGCGGCGGATCGGCCAGACGGCGCGCCTCGTAGCTGCCGAAAAGCCGGATTGCCTCATCACTATCGACAGCCCGGATTTTTCGCTGCGCGTGGCCAGGAATGTTCGCGCGCTCGCGCCTGGGATTCCGATCGTCCACTACATCTGCCCGAGCGTGTGGGCGTGGCGGCCGAGCCGGGCCAAGGCGATGGAGCCGCATGTCGATGAAGTGCTTTGCATCCTGCCCTTCGAACCCGCCGAGCTTGCGCGGCTGGGCGGCCCGCACGGCACTTTCGTCGGCCACCGGCTGGTCAGTGATCCCGGTATCGCCGTCGCAGCCGCCATGCAGGAAGGCAAGGGCGCTCTTTCGCCCGACCGCGAAAAGACACTTCTGCTGCTTCCGGGCTCGCGCCGCAGCGAGGTGCGCGGCCTGATCGGCCCGTTTGGCGAGACCGTATCGATCCTGCGTGCACGCGGTCACCGCTTGCGCCTGCTGCTGCCGACGGTGCCGCACGTGGCCAGCCTGGTCGAAGACGCCGTCTCTGGCTGGCCGGAAAAACCCGAGATCATCCTCGACCCACAGCGCAAATGGCAGGCCTTCGGCGAGGCCGATGCGGCGCTGATAGCGTCAGGAACGGTGTCGCTGGAGCTTGCGCTCGCCGGCGTACCGATGATGTCGAACTACAAGCTCGACACCTTCATGCGCGTGGTGCAGGGGCTGATCACCGTCTGGAGCGCGTCGCTGCCCAACCTGATCGCCGACAGGCCGGTGGTGTTCGAAGCCTACAACCAGTATGTGCGCCCGCAATGGATGGCGCGTCACATCGAGGGCCTGTTCGCCGACAGCGGCATCAGGCGCTGGCAGAAGGAAGGCTTTGCCGAGATCCTCCGGCGCATGACGACCGATCGCCCCTCCGGCGAACTTGCCGCCGAAGCCGTGCTCAAACACATCCACAAATGAAAAAACGCCCGCCTGGCAAGAGCTTGGCGGGCGTTGTTCAATTCGTTTCGCTTGGCGCTAGCGCTTGGCGATCGGCAGATAGTCACGCTCGGCAGCACCGGTGTAGAGCTGGCGCGGACGGCCGATCTTCTGGCGCGGATCCTCGATCATTTCCTTCCACTGCGCGATCCAGCCGACGGTGCGGGCGAGCGCGAACAGCACGGTGAACATGGTCGTGGGGAAGCCCAGCGCCTTCAGCGTGATGCCCGAGTAGAAGTCGATGTTCGGGTAGAGCTTCTTTTCGATGAAGTATTCGTCGGTTAGCGCGATGCGCTCGAGCTCCATTGCGACGTCGAGCATCGGATCGTCCTTAATGCCGAGCTCGCCGAGCACTTCATGCGTGGTCTTCTGCATGATCTTGGCGCGGGGATCGTAGTTCTTGTAGACGCGGTGGCCGAAGCCCATCAGGCGGAACGGATCGTTCTTGTCCTTGGCGCGGGCGACGAACTCCGGAATGCGGTCGACATGGCCGATTTCGCTCAGCATGTTGAGCGCCGCTTCATTGGCGCCGCCATGGGCCGGACCCCACAGGCAGGCGATGCCGGCTGCGATACAGGCGAACGGGTTGGCGCCCGAGGAACCGGCGAGGCGCACGGTAGAGGTCGAGGCATTCTGCTCGTGGTCGGCATGGAGGATGAAGATGCGCTCCATGGCGCGGGCGAGCACCGGATTGACCTTGTACTCCTCGCACGGCACGGCAAAGCACATGTGCAGGAAGTTGGCGGCAAAGTTCAGCTCGTTCTTGGGGTAAACGAAGGGCTGGCCGATATGGTACTTGTAGGCCATCGCCGCGATCGTCGGCATCTTGGCGATCAGGCGGATCGAAGCGACCATGCGCTGGTGCGGATCCGAGATATCGGTCGAGTCGTGATAGAAGGCCGACAGGGCACCGACAACGCCGCACATGACAGCCATCGGGTGCGCGTCGCGGCGGAAGCCGGTGAAGAAGCGCGACATCTGCTCATGCACCATGGTGTGGCGCGTGACGCGATGGTCGAAGTCGTCCTTCTGGGACTTGGTCGGCAGTTCGCCATAGAGCAGGAGGTAGCAGACCTCGAGGAAATCGCCGTGCTCGGCCAACTGGTCGATCGGGTAGCCGCGGTGCAGCAGGATGCCGGCATCGCCGTCGATGAAGGTGATCTCCGACTCGCAGCTCGCCGTCGAGGTGAAGCCGGGGTCGTAGGTGAAGGCGCCGGTGGTGGCGTAGAGCGATGCGATGTCGATCACATCTGGTCCGACCGTTCCGGCGCGCACCTTGAACTCGTGGGTCTGGCCGCGGAACTCCAGTTTGGCGGTCGAATCAGTCATCGCATACTCCTTAGTGCTGAGTTGCCGCCCTGGGCGGCGCAATCTTCATAACAAGGCAACCCGTTAGGCCCGGAATGTCCGAGCCCCCAGCTTCCCCGCTGCTTTCAAATTGACCTGTTGCCGCAATGTTGCACCGCAATAGCCTCATTTCAATGCAAAACTAGGAAAGCACTGCTGACCTAATCGATTTGATCGGAAATGCGGGCTAGACTTTCGTCGCGCCCCAGGACGGCCAACACATCGAACACGCCGGGAGACGTGCTTTTGCCCGTCAGGGCTGCACGCAGGGGCTGTGCGACGGCTCCCAACTTGACGTTCTCGCGCCCGGCAAATTCGCGGATCGCTGCCTCCGCCGAAGCGGCGTTCCAGTCGTCGTTGACGCCGGCCAGCGCCGCGTGCGCGCCCTTGAGCACATCCTTGGCCGGACCGGCCAGAAGCGCTGCCGCCTTCTCGTCGAGAGGCAAGGGACGCTTGGCAAACAGGAAGCCCGCGCCATCCGCAAGCTCGATCAGCGTCTTGGCGCGCTCCTTGAGGCCGGGCATGGCGGCCAGCAGCTGCGCCTTGCGCTTGTCGTCGAGCCTGGCAAGGATCGCATCGCCGCCGGGCAGGTAGGGCAAGGTCGCCACAAAGATGTCGAACAGCTTCCTGTCGTCCATCTGGCGCATGTGGACGCCGTTCAGCGCCTCGAGCTTGGCGAAGTCGAAGCGCGCCGCACCCTTGTTGACGTCCTCGATCTCGAACCAGGCGATCATGTCCTCGATGCTCATCACCTCGTCGTCGCCATGGCTCCAGCCGAGGCGGGCGAGATAGTTGAGCAATGCCTCGGGCAGGTAGCCCATGGCGCGATAGGCATCGACGCCAAGCGCGCCATGGCGCTTGGACAGCTTTGCGCCATCGGCACCATGGATCAGCGGGATGTGGGCCATGACAGGCACATCCCAGCCCATGGCGACATAGATGATCGTCTGGCGCGCGGCGTTGGTCAGATGGTCGTCGCCGCGGATGATGTGGGTGACGCCCATGTCATGGTCGTCGACGACGACCGCATGCATGTAGGTCGGCACGCCATCCGAGCGCAGGATGATGAAATCGTCGAGATCCTTGTTGGGAAAGCGCACGTCGCCCTGCACGCGGTCACGCACCAGCGTCTCGCCCTCGGTCGGCGCCTTGATGCGGATCACCGGCTTCACGCCTGCCGGGGCTTCCGCCGGATCGCGGTCGCGCCAGCGCCCATCGTAGCGCGGCGGACGGCCTTCGGCGCGGGCCTTCTCGCGCATTTCGGTCAGCTCGTCCTGCGAAGCGTAGCAGTAATAAGCCTTGCCCATGCGGACGAGCTCCTCGGCGACCTCGCGGTGGCGCGGCGCGCGCTCGAATTGCGAGGTCGGCTCGCCCTCCCAGGTCAGGCCGAGCCAGGTGAGGCCCTCGAGAATTGCCGCGGTGGCAGCATCGGTCGAGCGCTCGCGGTCGGTGTCCTCGATGCGCAGCAGCATGGTGCCGCCGGTGTGGCGGGCATAGAGCCAGTTGAAGAGAGCCGTGCGCGCACCACCGATGTGCAGGTAGCCGGTGGGCGAGGGGGCGAAGCGGGTGACGACGGACATGGCGATTTCCAAGGGAGGCATAGCGCGCTTGGCCGAAGACCGGCGGCGCATGGCGTTTCGGTGGCGTTGATGTAGCATAGAAGGTCTGGGGCGCAAGAGGCAGGCCCGATGGGCGACCGCGTGCGGGAGGGGGAATCCGGTAACATTCCGGTGGTCGAGACCAGCGAGCGCGCGTTGCTGGGCGGCCCCGTTGCGCCCGCCGTGGCATGGGCACGGCCGAGCGCGCTTGAGGTTGGTGCCCCGGGCGACGCCTCGCCGCGGGCGCCACGGCACTATTTTCCCCGGTCGTCGCCATGGTCGGACCAAGGTGCCGCTCTCCGCTCGTCCATGCGAGCCACTCGCGTGGCTATCGAAATCGAACTCGATCGTGGCGCCGCATTCCTGCTCGTGCCGGTCTTTCTGGCGATCGGGGCGCTTGCCTATTTCAGCTTTCGTGCCGAACCGCCCCTTGTACCGCTGGCCGCAGCCTTCGCGCTATTGGCTGTGCTCGCATTTCTGACGCGTACGAACAGGCTGGCTTATTACGCGCTTGCTGCTGCGGCCATCTGCCTGCTCGGCATGGCCATTGCCAAGATTGAAACGGAACGGATGGCAACCAAGATGCTCGGCGCGGCGATATCGGCCGGCATCACAGGGCGGGTGGTCGAGATCGATACCCTCGACAACGGCCGTCTGCGCCTGACCCTCGATATCCTGGCGACCGAACGGCCGGTTCTGCGTTATGCGCCGGATCGCGTGCGGCTCATCGCCCGCAAGGTCCCCGAAGGCGTGAGGGCCGGTTCGCAAGTGACAGGCTACGCCAGGCTGATGCCGCCGTCAGGCCCGGTGCGCCCGGGGAGTTACGACTTCTCCTTCGAAAGCTATTTCGATGGCATCGGCGCCAGCGGCTTTTTCATGAAGGGTCCGGAGCTTGCCGCTGCTGCTAAGCCGCAATCGGCCGCGGGCCAGGCATCAGCCTGGGTGGAAAACGCGCGTGATCGTATCGCCCAGCGCATTCGCGATCGCATCGGTGGTGCTGAAGGGGAAATTGCTGCGGCCCTGGTCGTCGGCGTGCGTGGCGGCATCCCGGAAGACGTCAACGAGGCGCTGCGGCGCACCGGCCTCTACCACATCATTTCGATCTCGGGCCTGCACATGGCGATGGTCGCCGGCACGGTGATGTTGCTGATGCGGCTGAGCTTCGCAGCGTTTCCAGCTTTCACCTCGCGCCGTCCGGTGAAGAAATTGGCGGCAAGCGCCGCCTTGGCCGCGACAGCGGGCTATCTGTTCATTTCGGGGGCAGAGGTCGCAGCGCAGCGCAGCTTCATCATGCTGGCCGTCATGCTGACCGCGGTGGTGTTCGACCGGGCTGCGTTGACCATGCGCAATCTGGCGATCTCGGCCATCGTGGTCATCGTCATCTCGCCGCACGAGGTGGTCGGCCCGAGCTTCCAGATGTCGTTTGCCGCGACTGCAGCACTTGTCGGCGCCTATGCCTGGTGGTCCGATCGGCGTGAGCAGCAAGCTCAACCGGCCATCCAGCGGTCGATGCCCTCAAAGCTGTGGCGCTGGTTGGCTACGATGGCGGTCGGGCTTGCCGCGACCTCGGTGATCGCAGGTCTTGCCACTGCTGTCTTCGGCGCCTGGCATTTCCAGCGCGTCTCGCCGCTCAGTCTTGTCGCCAATCTGGCAGTGATGCCGATCGTCTCGGTACTGGTCATGCCGTTTGCCGTGCTTGCCGGCCTCTTCATGCCGTTCCGCCTCGATGGCATCTTCCTCGATACGATGGGTGCCGGCCTGACGGCCATGATCGCGCTGGCCAAATGGTTTTCCGAGCACTCGCCTGTCGACGCGGTCGGGCTGGTGTCGACGCATTCGGTCGTTCTAGTCACGGTGGCGCTGATCATCGCATCGATGGCCACGACCTGGCTGCGCGTTGCCGCTCTGCCGCTTGCGGCTCTCGCCCTGCTGGCATTGATGAATGCGGAAGCGCCGGACGTGCTGGTCTCGGAGGACGCGCGCCTGATGGGCGTACCGGTTGGTGCAGGCAGGCTTGCAGTCAATCGTGCTCGGCCAAACCAGTTCACAATCGACAATTGGAAACGTGCCTTGGTGACCGAGGACGTGGTCGGCCCCACGCGCCTGGGGCCGGCGAACCAGAGCAAGCGGAACAATGCGACCAGCCCAGGCGTCGCAAGCCCTTCCGGCAGTGGCACTGCCTTTTCCTGCGCCGACGGCTTGTGTCTCGTCGAGCACCCCTCGGGCGTGCAGGTTGCTCATGCAGAAAGCGCGGTAGCCGCCAGGCGCGCCTGTGCCACCGCTGACCTTCTTGTCGTCAACGACGCCACTGCAGTCAACGTGTGTACGCACTCAGCTGCGATCGTTCTCACCAGCCGTGAATTGGCACGCTTGGGAAGTGCGGCGATATTCCTGACGCCTGGCGGGGGAGGCGTTCCTCCACAGGCCGACATCCGCCACGCTGTGGCCACGCCATACCGGCCCTGGCATGCGCAACGAGAATTCTCCCGCGAGGCGAGGGGACTGCCGCCCTATCGGCGGGAAAGTAAACGTCAGGGCGCACCGGAGCCGGCAACGCCAGCTCAGTAGATCGCGCGCAGTGCGCTTCCGACATGCATGCAAGGATCAGTAGCGGCGGATCAGCCCGACGAGCTTGCCCTGCACCTTGACCCGGTCTGGCCCGAAGATACGGGTTTCATAGGCCGGGTTGGCGGCTTCCAGGGCGATCGAGGCGCCCTTGCGGCGGAAGCGCTTGAGGGTTGCTTCCTCGTCGTCGACCAATGCGACGATGATCTCGCCGGGATTGGCGGTGTTGGAACTGCGGATGACGACCGTGTCGCCGTCGAAGATGCCGGCCTCGATCATCGAGTCGCCCTTGACCTCGAGCGCATAATGCTCGCCGCCCATGATCATGTCCGGCGGCACCGATATCGAATGGGTCTTGTGCTGGATCGCGTCGATCGGCACACCGGCGGCGATGCGCCCCATGACCGGTATGGTGACCGCCGCGCCGACGTCGTCGTCATTGCCGTGCGAGAACGATCGCGATGGCTCCGGTTTACGGCCAAGGCTGCCCTCGATGACGCTCGGCGAGAACTTTCGTGCCGCGTTGAGGCCGGGTGCGATCGAATCGGGCAGGCGCAGCACTTCAAGCGCACGTGCCCGGTTGGGCAGGCGGCGGATGAAACCACGCTCCTCGAGCGCCGTGATCAGCCGATGGATGCCGGATTTGGAGGCGAGATCCAGCGCCTCCTTCATTTCGTCGAAGGATGGCGGGATGCCTGCCTCCTTCAGCCGCTCGTGAATGAACAGCAGAAGCTCGTGTTGTTTGCGCGTCAGCATGGCCACCCCTGAGGAATCAAAAGAAAAACAAACCCGGAACAAACGCTATCTGTTCCAGTTGTGTTCTGCAACTGTTTATATTTCCTGAAGGGAGGGCAGTGCTTTGTTCAGCGCAGCATCAGCACGCGGCAGGGACTGCCAATTTCGGCGGCCGGTGCGAAGGGTTCGCGCATGATCGCGCAGTTGGCATCGGCCAGCGTGCGAAGCATCGACGAATCCTGGACGGTGTATGGCGTCACCACAAGGCCGTCGGCCGTTTCGCGCGCGACGGCGCGGACGTAATCCTGGCGCAGTTCGTTGGCGGCCATCGCCGTGTCGAGAATGCCGTTTCGGATGTCGGCTGAATAAGGCCGGTCTCCTAGCTTCGCCAGCAGGGGTTTCAGGAAGATGTGCGCGCAGATCAGGCTGGCGACAGGATTTCCGGGCAGGCCGATGCAGCGCGTCTTGCCGAGCCGACCGAACATCAGCGGCTTGCCCGGGCGCATGGCGATCTTCCAGAAATCGAGATCCATGCCGAGCCCGGTCAGCACGCCATGGACCAGGTCGTGGTCGCCGACGGACGCGCCGCCAAGCGTGACGATGACGTCCGCCTTGGCGTCCAGCGCCTTTTGGACACGTGCCGAGATCGCTTCCGTTCGGTCAGGCGCGATGCCCAGGTCGAGCACGCGCGCGCCGACGGACTCGGCGATAGCAGCGACGCCATAGGCGTTGGAGGCGATGATCTGGCCGGGACCGGGGTTGCTGCCGGGCGGCAAAAGTTCGTCGCCGGTGGCGATGATGGCAACCAGCGGCGCCTTGGCCACCTCCACCTCGGGATGATTGGCGGCAGCAACGAGCGACAGAGCAGCGGGATCAAGCACCCGGCCGGTGTCGAGGATCAGGTCACCCTGCCGGAAGTCCAGGCCTTTGGCGCGGATGTTGCGGCCGGGCGTGGTCGGCTCCACCACCTCGATTTCGCCATTGCCGAGGTCGCGCACATTTTCCTGGATGACGACCGTGTCGGCGCCTTCGGGCACGGGAGCGCCGGTGAAGATGCGCACAGCATGGCCATGCGACAGCGTTCCGCTGAATTGTTTGCCTGCCGGAGCTTCGCCGATGACAGACAATAGTGCCGGCAACGATGCGATGTCATCGGCGCGAACGGCATATCCATCCATCGCCGAGGCAGCGAAGGGCGGCTGCGTGCGCAGGGCATGCAAGGGAGCGGCAAGGACACGTCCCGACGCCTCCCTGAGGCTCACCGTTTCCGAACCGCCGGGTTCAGCGCCGTCGAGAAGGCGTTCCAGCGCCTCGGAGACCGGCAGCAGCGCCATATCTATGCGCCTGCCTTGTAGTCGCCCGACTTGCCGCCGGTCTTCTCGACCAGGCGGATGCCGGAAATCACCATGCCGCGGTCGGCGGCCTTGGCCATGTCGTAGATGGTCAGGCAAGCCACGGAAGCAGCCGTCAGCGCCTCCATCTCGACGCCGGTCTTGCCGGTGACGCGGGCAAGGGCCGTCACGCGAAGACCGGGCAGGGCTTCGTCGGGCTCGATCTCGACCGAAACCTTGGTCAGGAGGAGCGGGTGGCAGAGTGGGATGAGTTCATGCGTGCGCTTGGCCGCCATGATGCCGGCGATGCGCGCAGTGCCCAGCACATCGCCTTTCTTGGCATTGCCGGAGAGGATCAGCGCGAGCGTTTCGGGACGCATCGTCACCGTACCTTCGGCGATCGCAGTCCGTGTCGTCTCGGCCTTGTCGCCGACGTCGACCATGTTGGCTTCGCCGGTGGCGCCGATATGGGTGAGCGTAGCCGCCATGTCAGGCGCTCGCGGCCTGAGGCGCGCCTTCGAGCAGTGCGCGCGTGGCGGCCGCCACGTCGGCCTGCCGCATCAGGCTCTCGCCGACAAGGAAGCTGCCAATGCCCGATCTCTCCAGGCGCAGGCAGTCCTCATGCGTGAAGATGCCGCTTTCGCCGACAAGCAGCCGATCCGCCGGTACCATCGGTGCCAGCCGTTCGGATGTTTCGAGGTTGAGCTCGAAGGTGCGCAAATTGCGATTGTTAATGCCGAGCAGGCGCGACTGAAGCTTCAGGGCTCGCTCCGTCTCTGGTTCGTCGTGAACCTCGATCAGAGCGTCCATGCCGAGTTCGAAGGCCGTATCTTCGAGCCGGCGGGCGTCGTCGTCAGACAGGCTTGCCATGATGATGAGGATGGCGTCCGCACCCCAGGCGCGTGCTTCGTAGACCTGATAGGGCTCGAACATGAAGTCCTTGCGCAAGGCAGGCAGGACACAGGCCTCGCGTGCAGTCATCAGGAATTCGGGCGCGCCCTGGAAGGATGGCGTGTCGGTCAGCACAGACAGGCAGGCGGCGCCGCCTTCGGCATAGGCCTGCGCCAATGACGGCGGGTCGAAATCGGCGCGGATCAGCCCCTTGGACGGGCTGGCCTTCTTGATCTCGGCGATCAGAGCGAAGCGCTTGTCGCGGCGCTTGGCTTCGAGTGCCGCCGTGAAGCCGCGCGGCTTGGCAACGTCGCGCGCCCTGGCCTTGACCTCGGCGAGCGGCAGCAATGCCTTGGCGGCGGCGATCTCGTCGCGCTTGTAGGCTTCGATTCGGCGCAGGATGTCGGCCATGACTTTATCCGTTCGAGACGCCGACGAGGCGCTGCAGCACGGCCAGGGCGCGACCGCTGTCGATCGCATCCGCCGCGAGCTTCACGCCTTCACCGATGGTCGCCACCTTGTCGGCGACAACCAGTCCGGCACCAGCATTCATCAGCACCGTGTCGCGATACGCGCCGGCAGTGCCTTCGAGCACGCCGCGCAAAGCCGCTGCGTTGTAGGTGGAATCGCCGCCGCGCAGCTCTTCGCGCGTATGGCGCGCCAGGCCGACCTGTTCGGGGGTCAGCGTGAAAGTGCTGATGGCGCCATTGGCGAGTGCTGCGACACGGGTTTCGCCTGTCGTGGTGATCTCGTCATAGCCGTCGCCGTGGACGACCCAGACGTGCTGGGCGCCGAGTTCCTTTAGCGTTTCGGCGACCGGCTCGACCCATTCGGGCGAGAACACGCCGACCAGCTGGCGGTTGACGCCGGCCGGATTGGAGAGGGGCCCGAGAAGATTGAAGATGGTGCGGGTGCCGAGTTCGACGCGTGTCGCGCCGACATGCTTCATCGCCGGATGGTGCGCCGGCGCGAACATGAAGCCGACGCCGGCCTCATGGATGCAGCGGCCGATCGCTTCGGGCGCCAGGTCGATGTTGACGCCGAGTGCGGTCAGAACGTCAGCGGCACCTGTCAGCGAAGACAGGCCGCGGTTGCCGTGCTTGGCAACGGGAACGCCGGCGCCGGCGATGACGAAGGCCGAGGCGGTCGAGATGTTGACGCTGTGCGAGCCATCGCCGCCAGTGCCGACGATGTCGATGGCGTCAGCCGGCGCTTCGACGCGAAGCATCTTGTCGCGCATGGTGGCGACGGCGCCGGAGATTTCGCTGACCGTTTCGCCGCGCACGCGCAGCGCCATCAGGAAGCCGCCGATCTGCCCCGGCGTCGCTTCGCCCGACATGATGATGTCGAAGGCCTCGCGCGCTTCCTCGAAGGTGAGAGGGGCGCCAGCGGCGACCTTGGCGATGTGAGGCTTGAGTGCGCTCATTGTGGCGTCACAGCGATCGCGCGGGCGATCGCAGCCTGGTCGATGGTGGCCTTGTACTCGCCCTGGAGCTGCGCCACCAACTGGTCGAGCAGATCGTCGGACATGCCCGACGCGAAGGTTTTCTGGGCGTCTTCAGGCACGGCGCTTGCGTCGGCACCGGCGGGCTCGAACACCTCGACGACCTTGAACAGGATCTGTGCATCGCCGGCAGGCGCCGAGATGATGCCAGTGCCACCTTCGCCCATGGCAAACATGGCAGCAGCTCCCTCGCGGCCGAAATCGGCGTCGTCGGCTTCGCGCTTGAGCCCACGCTTGGTCTGCTTCTCGAGTTTGAGTTCGCCCGCGATCACGTCCATTGCCGCGCCATCCTTGAGGCGCTTTTCAAGTTCTGCCGCCTTGTCCCTGAGGCGCTTGGTCGCTTCGGCGGCGGTCCAGTCCGCGACGACCTTTTCCCGGACTTCGTCGAGGGTGCGGTCGCGAGCCGGCGTGATGCCGTCCACTTCGTAGAAAATGAAACCATTGGTGCCGATGTTGAGCGGCGGGTTCTCGATGCCGGCCTCTGCCTCGAAGGCCGCCTGGATCAGGTTGCGCGAGTCCGGAAGCGTGTTGACGACCGTGCCGTCGGGCAACTGGCCTGCGCGGTCGATGGCATCGATCGTCACCACCTTCAGCTTCAGCTTGTCGGCAGTGGCGCGCATCGATTCGCCGCCGGCGCGGGCGTCCTCATAGGAATCGTGCACGTCGAGCAGGATGCGGTTGGCTTCGGCAAGGGCGAGATCCTTGCGAATCTGATCCTTGACCTCGTCGAACGTCTTCACCGCCTCAGGCGAGATCTCGCTGACGCGGACCAGCACCGGTCCGAACGAGCCCTGGACCACGTCGCTGACCTGGTTTGCCTGCAGCGCGAAGGCGGCCTCGGCAACGGACTTGTCGGCAACTGTGTCCTTGGTCAGCGTGCCGAGAGCGACGTCGGCAGCCGTCTTGCCCTGGTCGGCGACGATCTTGTCGAATGCGGTGCCGGCCTTGATCGCGTCGGACGCAGCCTTGGCGGCGTCGGCGCTGGGGAACACCAGCTGGTCGATCTTGCGCGTTTCGGCGGTGGTGAAATGAGACTTGTTCTTGTCGTAGTCCTGGCGCACCTGCTCGTCAGTGATCGAGCCGAGATCCATGATATCCTCTGGCTCGAGCTTGACGTAGCTCAGCTTGCGGAATTCGGGTGCTGCGTAGTTCTTCTTGTTTTCCTCGAACCATGCCTTGAGGACGTCGTCGGCAGGTGCTGCGATCGGCTCGACGAGCGATTTCGGCAGCGGCAGGTAGTCGACCGTGCGATCTTCGCCGCGGTAGAGCGCGACGGCACGCAGGAAGGTGTCGGGCGCCTTCATGCCGTCGGAAATTGCCTCGACGATCTGCTGGCGGACAGCCACCTGGGCACGGTTCTTCAGATAGTCTTCGGGACGCATGCCGATCTGGCGCAGGATGTATTCGAAAGACTGGCGGTCGAACTGCCCGCTGGCATTCTGGAAGGCAGGATCCTCCCAGGTCAGCTGGGCAAGGCTATCCTTGGACAGGCCGAGGCCGAGCTTGCGCGCCTGTTCGTCGAGCACTGCGCCGGCCACGAGTTGAGACGCGACCTGGTTGTCGATACCGAGGGCAGTGGCCTGCTCGCGGGTCAGACGCTGACCGAACTGCTGCGACATGACGTTGACCTGGCGGTCATAGGCGAGGCGGTACTCGACCCCGGAGACGGAGGTTCCTCCAGCGGTGACGACCTTGTCGCCGCCGACGCCACCGAGCATCGAGCCGGAAATGCCCCACGCGGCGAAGCTCACGACGAGCAGCAGAAGCAGAAGCTTAGCTACCCAGGTTCCTGCAGCACTTCGCATCGTGTCGAGCATGTATCAGATCCTGTATACGCGCATTTTCACATACGCCTGCATGAACGAAGCGCAATAGCGCCCTTCGCCGCCAGTGTCGATTGCTTTGTGGCTTGTTTTTGGTAGTGAGGTTGCCCCAGCGAACATCGATTTCGAGGAAAAGCACATGACGCCAGGAATTCGCCCACTCGTTGCAGGCAACTGGAAAATGAACGGCACCAGCGCCTCGCTCAACGAATTGCGCAGCATCGCCGGCGGCTTCATGAGTGGCCTCGATGCCGAGACCGAAGCACTTCTGTGCGTGCCGGCCACGCTTTTGTCGCGGGCTGCCGAAATCCTTCACCGCACGCCGGTCAAAGCCGGCGGGCAGGATTGCCACGCCAAGGAAAGCGGCGCTCATACCGGCGACGTCTCGGCCGAGATGTTGAAGGACGCCGGCGCCAGTCACGTTATCGTCGGCCATTCGGAACGGCGCACCGACCACGGCGAAACCGATGCAGTTGTCCACGCCAAGGCGGATGCGGCATGGCGGGCAGGGCTCGTGGCCGTCATCTGCATCGGCGAGACACATGCCGAACGTGAAGCAGGCGCCACGCTTTCAGTATTGTCGCGCCAAATCGAGGGTTCGGTGCCGGGCACGGCCACGCCGGCCAATACCGTCATTGCCTATGAACCCGTCTGGGCTATCGGTACCGGCCTGACGCCGACCGTTGCCGATGTCGCCGAAGCCCATGCGCATATCCGCGCTCGGCTCGCCGACAAGCTCGGTGAATCGGCCGGCAAGATGCGCATTCTTTATGGCGGCTCGGTCAAGCCGTCCAATGCCGGCGAACTCCTCGCAGTCGCCAATGTCGACGGCGCGCTGGTGGGCGGCGCCAGCCTCAAGGCGGCAGACTTCCTCGGCATCGCCGAGGCGTACCGCAAGCTCTGATTAGCCTCGGGTGGCCGTTGCAAAGGCAACGTGTCACCCCATATTCGGCCGGCGGGCTTGGAAATGCCTAGAAAGCATTGTATTGAGCCGCCTCCGGAATGTCGGGCGCTTCGGCGCGCGGCCAATCCCCGTCAGAAGAATCCCAGGAAGCGCAATGGAAACCGTCGTTATCGTCATTCACCTGATGGTCGTGCTCGCCCTTGTCGGCGTTGTGCTCCTGCAGCGCTCGGAAGGTGGCGGCCTCGGCATCGGCGGCGGTTCGGGCTTCATGACGGCGCGTGGTGCTGCCAACGCCCTGACCCGGGCCACGGCCATCCTGGCGACGGTGTTTTTCGTCACGTCGCTGACGCTGTCGATCATCGCACGCTACGAGGAGAAGCCGATCGATATTCTCGACCGCGCTCCGGCCACCCAGAATGGCGCTCCGAGCGGCAGCGGCCAGGGCATTCTCGACCAGCTCGGCGGCTCCTCCGCCCCGGCACCGGCTGCACCGGCGTCGGGCACGACCGCTCCTGCGGCACCGGCCACCGAGCAACCGGCAGCGCCGGCTGCACCGGCAGCTTCGGGCACCACCGAGCAGCCCGCTGCGGGCGGTGCCGCGGCGCCGGCTACACCCCAGGTTCCGAACTAAATCTGGCCTGCTTGCCGCAACCTGTTGTTGTTTGAACACAGTTGCGGCAAATGCAGCAATGATCACCTGAATTCGTACATCTAGCCGGGGGCGCCTCACTTGAGGCGTCTCCGGCTAATCGATTATAGCTTGGGCTGCGGCATATCGGCGGGGGCGCCTTGGGGCACTGCGCGTTGCCGCGCGAAAATTTGCTGTGAACGTTCGGGATCCTTCGCCATGCAGCTCCGCCGCATCCTACTTGCTGGAATTTGCGCCTCTCTCATGAGCTCGACCGCCTTTGCCGCCACTTCGGTCGGCACGGCTGCGCCGCCGCAGCCCGGGGCAACGAGCGGCGTGATCGCGGTTGCCGCCAAGAGCGATGCCGCCGAGCTTAAGCTGTTGAAGAAAAAGAAGAAGCCGACCGACGAGGACCTGGTCCGGATCAAGGACCTCGAAGCCAAGATCAAGGCCGACCGGGAAGTCGCGCGCCTGAAGATGCTCGAAGCCAAGAAAATGGCGATGCGGGCGGCGGCCAAGGAAAAGGCCGAGAACGCACGTGAAGTCGCTCGCCTCAAGAAGGCCGAGAAGGCGACGACCCAGGTTGCCACAGCAGCGCCCGCGCCGAAGCGCAATCTCCAGCCGCTCGAGGTCACCAAGCCGATCGAGCCGTTGGCGCCCGACGTGATGGAAATCGCCGCCACCGGCAACAACGGTGAGTTGCGCAGCGAAAGCAAGGATCGTCCGCGCCAGACCGGTCTTCTCGCCGGCATCTTCGGCGGCAGCGCCCCTCAGCAGTCGATGCTGCCGCAGACGCGTGCGCTCGACGCCGTGCTGCAATCCAAGCAGGCCAAGAAGCAGTTCAAGGTGAAGTCCGATTTCGAGCCGCAGGAAGTGTCGTTCGCGGGTTATGAGCGTGGCCAGATCGTGGTCGATACCGGCGCTCGCTACCTCTACCTGATCGAATCATCCTCGACCGCGCGCCGCTACGCGATTGCGGTCGGCCGCGAGGGCCTGGAATTCAAGGGCAAGGCCACCATCGGCGACAAGCAGGAATGGCCGCGCTGGATTCCGACCAAGGATATGCAGGAGCGCGAGCCCAAGAAGTACGGCCAGTACAAGGACGGCATGAACGGCGGGCCGGAGAATCCGCTCGGCGCGCGCGCCATCTACCTTTACCAGGGCAAGAAGGATACCCATATCCGTATCCATGGTACCAACCAGCCGCAGACGATCGGCACGAATTCTTCGAACGGTTGCTTCCGCATGGTCAACGACCATGTCATGGACCTCTACAATCGCGTGAAGATGGGCTCTGAAGTCATCGTCATGTAAGGCGTCCTCAGACGCTGGTATCCGGGCCGGCCTGACCGCCGGCCTTTTTGTTTGCGTGGCCTACCCGGCAGCAAGACTGAACAGCCAGATAGGGAAAAGTCCGACGCGGCGGATTTTTCTCTGGCGGAATCGATTTGGCCGCGTTAAGCGATGAATCCCATGGCGCGATATGTTTTTATTACCGGCGGCGTGGTCTCTTCCCTTGGAAAAGGCATAGCCGCAGCGGCCCTCGGGGCTCTTCTGCAGGCACGCGGATATCGCGTGCGCATCCGCAAACTCGATCCGTACCTCAACGTCGACCCGGGAACGATGTCGCCTTACCAGCATGGTGAGGTGTTCGTGACCGACGACGGTGCGGAAACCGACCTCGATCTTGGTCACTACGAGCGCTTCACCGGGCGTTCGGCGAACCAGAGCGACAACATCACCACCGGCCGCATCTACAAGAACATCATCGAACGCGAGCGGCGCGGCGACTATCTCGGCGCAACCGTGCAGGTCATTCCCCACGTTACCGACGAGATCAAGAACTTCATCCTCGACGGCAATGACGAGTACGACTTCGTGCTCTGCGAGATCGGCGGCACGGTCGGCGACATCGAAGCGATGCCGTTCCTCGAGGCGATCCGCCAACTCGGCAACGACCTGCCGCGCAACAATGCGGTCTACGTTCACCTGACGCTGATGCCGTACATTCCGACGGCCGGTGAACTCAAGACCAAGCCGACCCAGCATTCGGTCAAGGAGTTGCGTTCGATCGGCATTGCGCCGGATATCCTGCTGGTCCGCGCGGACCGCGACATCCCCAAGGAAGAGCGCCGCAAGCTGTCGCTGTTCTGCAACGTGCGCGAATCGGCGGTCATCCAGGCGCTCGACGTCGGCCACATCTACGACGTGCCGCTGGCCTACCATAAGGAAGGCCTGGATTCGGAAGTTCTGGCGGCCTTCGGCATCGATCCGGCGCCCAAGCCGCGCCTCGACGCCTGGCAGAACGTCTCGCAGCTGATCCACAATCCGGAAGGCGAGGTCACCATCGCCGTGGTCGGCAAATATACCGGCCTCAAGGATGCCTACAAGTCGCTGATCGAGGCGCTGTCGCATGGCGGCCTTGCCAACAACGTCAAGGTCAAGCTTGACTGGATCGAGAGCGAGGTCTTCGAGAAGGAAGACCCGGTACCGTTCCTGGAGAAGGTCCACGGCATCCTGGTGCCCGGCGGCTTCGGCGAACGCGGCTCGGAAGGCAAGATCCTCGCTGCCAAGTTCGCCCGCGAGCGCAAGGTGCCGTATTTCGGCATCTGCTTCGGCATGCAGATGGCTTGCATCGAGGCGGCCCGTTCGCTGGCTGGCATCGAGAATGCCTCGTCGACCGAGTTCGGCGCCACCAAGGAGCCGGTCGTCGGCCTGATGACCGAGTGGCTCAAGGGTAACATGCTTGAGAAGCGCAAGGCCGCAGGCGACCTTGGCGGCACGATGCGCCTCGGCGCGTTCGAGGCGCGACTGTCCGAGGGATCGAAAATCGCCGAGATCTACGGCGATACCGACATCTCCGAACGCCATCGCCACCGCTATGAGGTCAACATCGACTACAAGGACCGCCTCGAAGAGTGCGGCCTGGTCTTCGCCGGCATGTCGCCCGACGGCGTCCTGCCCGAGACTGTCGAGTATCCCGACCATCCCTGGTTCATCGGCGTCCAGTACCATCCGGAGCTGAAGAGCCGTCCGCTGGAGCCGCATCCGCTGTTTGCAAGCTTCATCGAAGCTGCGGTCGAACAGAGCCGGCTCGTCTGATAGCCATGCGCGCCGCCGTGAAAGCGCCGGCGCGCATTTTCTCCCTGCGCAGCGGGTGCGCATGACCATCTACGTCGCGCTTCTCTACAGCATCGTCCTGGGCCCTGGCCGCCGCGTCGTCATGTCCGACCTGCGCGACATGGCAGTCGATCTCGGCCTTGCCAATCCACGCACGCTGGTCGCGACCGGAAATCTTGTCTTCGAAGCCGAAGGCAAGCCGGTTGCCACGCTGGAGCGCGAACTCGAGGCGGCCTTCGCCCAAAAATTCGGCAAGCATGTCGACATCATCGTCCGCGATGCTGCTGCCTGGCTTAAGCTTGTCGCCGCCAATCCGTTTCCCGAGGAGTCCGAACGCGAACCCGATCAGGTCGGCGTGCGCGTGATGCGTGAGCCGGTGACACCTGACGTCATCGAAAGGCTCCTCCCTTATGTCGCTGCCGATGAAAGGCTCACGTCGGTCGACGGCGATATCTGGATCTATTTTTCCCGCAGCGCCGGTTCGTCGCGGCTGCTCGGCGCGCTGACGCCCAAGCGGGCCGGCGGCATAGGGACCTCGCGCAACTGGAACACCGTGCGGCGCCTCGGCGACATGGCATCGTAGGTGGCCTAGGCGCAGTCTTGCGCCTTTGGCGGAATTCAGGCACAGCGCAGCGATGACCAAAAGCCCTTCCGACAGCCCGCGTCCGCTTGACCATGTCGTGCTGCCGACCGCCGATCTCGCCATCGCGCGGCAGAGGCTGACGGCCCTCGGTTTCACCGTTTCGCCCGTCGGCATCCATCCCTTCGGCACGGTCAATTGTTGCGTCTATCTCGGTGACGGTACGTTCCTGGAGCCGCTGGCGATCGGCGATAGCGCAGCCGCCGGCGAGGCGGTCGCCGCAGGCAACGTCTTTGTCGGTCGCGACAGCGCGTTCCGCAACGCACATGGCGACGAAGGCTTTTCGGCAGTCGTATTCGGCACAAACGATGCCGATGCCGACCATTCCGAGTTCGTTGCCGCTGGCGTGTCGGCCGGCCCCAGGCTCGATTTTTCGCGCCCCTTCGTCGATGCTTCAGGCCAATCCGATGTGGCGTCGTTCCGGCTTGCCTTTGCCGCCGAACCAGGCTCGCAAGGGGATGCATTCTTCTTCACCTGCGAGCGCGTGAATGCGCCCGATGTCGACCGCTCGGCTCTCCAGGCGCATGCAAACGGCGCACGCCGGGTGCTTGCCGTCGAGGCAAGCGTCGCGGAGCAGGCTGTGGCGGCTGAGTTGTTGGCGACAGTGGCGCGCAGCAGTGTCGACGCCGTCTCCGATATCCCGCTCGCCAATGCGCGACTTGCCGTCCGCGCGATGGCCGGTTCCAGTGGGCTTCGCCTCGACGCAATGGTGTTTGCCGTCGACGATCTCGCTGTGGCAAGAGAGCTTCTTGCACGAAACGGCATCGCGCACGATCTAAGCGGGCAACGGCTGGTGATTCCGCCAGCGCCGGGGCAGGGTGCCGCCTTCATTTTCGAGGAAAAGTCATGACCAAGCCGAATGCAAATGTGACGGTCGGCAAGACCCTTTTCGCCAACGACGCGCCCCTGTCGCTGATCGCCGGCCCGTGCCAGTTCGAATCGCGCCAGCACGCCTTCGACATGGCCGGCAAGCTCAAGGAACTGACGCAGAAGCTCGGCATCGGCTTTGTCTACAAGTCGAGCTTCGACAAGGCCAATCGCAGCTCGCTGTCGAGCACCCGCGGTGCCGGGCTCGACGCGGCTCTGCCGGTCTTCGCCGACCTGCGCAAGGAGCTCGGCGTTTCCGTTCTCACGGATGTGCACACCGAAGAGCAGTGCGCCAGCGTCGGCGAGGTGGTCGATGTGCTGCAGATCCCGGCCTTCCTCAGCCGCCAGACCGATCTTCTGATTGCTGCCGCCAAGACCGGCAAGGTGGTCAACGTCAAGAAGGGCCAGTTCCTGGCGCCCTGGGACATGAAGAACGTCGTCGCCAAGGTGACCGGTTCGGGCAACGCCAACGTGCTTGTCACCGAGCGCGGTGCTTCCTTCGGCTACAACACGCTCGTCTCCGACATGCGTGCGTTGCCGATCATGGCCGACATCGGCGCGCCTGTGATCTTCGATGCCACCCATTCGGTGCAGCAGCCGGGCGGGCAGGGCGCAACCTCCGGCGGCGAGCGCCGTTTCGTCGAGACCCTGGCGCGTGCGGCCGTCGCCGTCGGTGTTGCCGGCGTGTTCATCGAGACGCACGAAGACCCCGACAACTCGACCTCGTCGGACGGCCCCAACATGGTGCCGTTCAAGGACATGCCGGCTCTGCTCGAAAGGCTGATGGCTTTCGACCGGGTCGCCAAGGGCTGACACAACTCCTGCTTGAGCCGGGCTTCCGCCCGGCGTAGGCTTTCCTCCGTGACTGAGCGTATCGGCCGGAGGAATCCCATGTCTGTTGCCCGCGTTACGGAAATCACTTCATCGTCGACCAAGAGCTTTCAGGATGCGATCGAACAGGGCATCGCCCGTGCGTCGATGACGCTGAAGAACGTCGAAGGCGCCTGGATCCAGGACCAGAAGATCGTCGTCGAGAACGGCAAGATTACCGCCTACCGGGTCAACATGAAGGTGACTTTCATTCTCACCGACTGAATGGGATCAGCAGCCGCCGCGGAAAGTTTGGAACCTCCGCACCGGGGGACCGTTAGTCCTGCATCCACCAACCAACGAGGAGCAGGATCATGACGACTGTCACTGGTCACACCGAAGCCATTCCCGCGTCGCGGGTCATCGGCACCAATGTCTACAACACCGCCGGCGAAAGCATCGGCTCGATCGAGGATGTCATGCTCGACAAGACATCCAACGGCATCATGTTCGCCGTCATCGGCTTCGGCGGTTTCCTCGGCATCGGCGAGCGCTATCACGCCATTCCCTGGTCCACGCTGGACTACGACAAGAGCCGTGGCGGCTATGTCGTTCCGTTCTCCAAGGAGCAATTGAAGGGCGCTCCGTCCTACTCGGTCAACGAGCTGACCGAAGATGATGGACGTGCCGTGCGGGATGCCTCGTTCGAGCACTATCGCGTAGAGCCGTATTGGCACTGATCCGCAGCACAAAAAAAGCCCCGCATGAGCGGGGCTTTTTCGTTGTGCCGTAATCTACCTTGCCGTCGGAATGATCCGCACCTGCGACGTGCCCTGAGGGGGCGGTTGACTGTCGCATGAGGTCAGGAATGCTGCGGCGATGAAGAACAAACTCAGGATACCACTTAACTCGGACATGGCGAAACTCCCTCTGTTTCGCCCCGCGCGGGGATAGTTTACCCGAAAGTTTGGACGATGCCTGCCCGATGGGATGAATTATCATGACAGCGCTTTGCCGAAAGTGAATCAGGGGCCTGACGCAGCGTGATATTTGGCCGAGCGCGATTGCGTTTTCCGGAGCTTTGGCTAAGACGGGCCCGGAAATCCAACCGATCCTTCTTTGCGATCAGCTCCCGGGGATGCCTCACATGACAGCAATCATCGATATCGTCGGCCGCGAGATTCTCGACAGCCGCGGCAATCCCACCGTCGAGGTGGATGTGGTTCTCGAAGACGGCTCGATGGGCCGTGCGGCCGTTCCGTCCGGTGCGTCGACCGGCGCCCACGAGGCGATGGAACTGCGCGACGGCGGCCCGCGCTATCTCGGCAAGGGCGTCGAGCGCGCCGTCGAAGCCATCAATGGCGAGCTGTTCGAGGCGATCGGCGGCATGGAAGCCGAGAACCAGATCCATATCGACCAGACGATGATCGGGCTGGACGGTACCCCGAACAAGAGCCGCCTCGGCGCCAACGCCATCCTCGGCGTGTCGCTCGCCGTCGCCAAGGCCGCGGCCGAGGCGTCCGGCCTGCCGCTCTACCGCTACGTCGGCGGCCCGAACGCCCGCGTCCTGCCGGTGCCGATGATGAACATCATCAATGGCGGCGCGCATGCCGACAATCCGATCGACTTCCAGGAATTCATGATCATGCCGATCGGCGCGCCTTCGCTGCGCGACGCCGTGCGCTGGGGTTCGGAAATCTTCCACACCCTGAAGAAGGGCCTGAAGGACGCCGGCCACAACACCAATGTCGGCGACGAGGGCGGTTTCGCACCGAACCTCAAGAGCGCCCAGGCGGCCCTCGACTTCGTCATGGCCTCGATCGAAAAGGCCGGCTTCAAGCCGGGCGAAGACGTGGCGCTGGCGCTCGACTGCGCTGCCACCGAGTTCTTCAAGGGCGGCAACTACGTCTATGAAGGCGAGAAGAAGACCCGCGATCCCAAGGCCCAGGCCAAGTACCTCGCTAAGCTCGCCGCCGACTACCCGATCATCTCGATCGAGGACGGCATGTCGGAAGACGACTGGGAAGGCTGGAAGTACCTGACCGAACTGTGCGGCGACAAGGTGCAGTTGGTCGGCGACGATCTGTTCGTCACCAACTCGGCGCGCCTGCGCGACGGCATCAAGATGGGCGTCGCCAACTCGATCCTGGTCAAGGTCAACCAGATCGGCTCGCTCACCGAGACGCTCGACGCCGTCGAGACCGCGCACAAGGCAGCCTACACCGCCGTCATGTCGCACCGTTCGGGCGAGACCGAGGATTCAACCATTGCCGATCTCGCGGTCGCCACCAACTGCGGTCAGATCAAGACCGGCTCGCTGGCCCGTTCGGACCGTACCGCCAAGTACAACCAGCTGATCCGCATCGAGGAAGAGCTCGGCACGCAGGCGCGCTTCGCCGGCAGGTCCATCCTGCGCGGCTGATCGCTACACCATTGACGAACTGGAAAAGGCGGGATGTTTCCCGCCTTTTTTGCTTTGACGAAGCTCCGACCGCCGACTGTAACCGTCCATTAAGCACAATCGAGCGACAAGAACCTGAGAGAGGTTCGGACCATGTGGACACGCCAGCACAAGCAGACAAAATCCGGGCGCCTGATCGTTCCGGCGCTGGCGGTGATGTTCCTGTCCTATTTCGGCTTTCACGCCTATCACGGCGAGTTCGGCATTTATTCCAAGTACCGGCTCGAGGCCCAGGCCGTCGAGCTCCAGGCTCGGCTCGACACGGTTCGGGCGCAGCGGATGGATGTCGAGCGCCGCGTGCAGATGCTGCATGATGGCTCGCTGGAGAAGGACATGCTTGACGAGCAGGCGCGCAACGCGCTCAATATGTCGCATGCAGACGAGCTGACCATCATGCGCCCATCCGCGCAGGCGATTAACTGAGTTTCAGTTAATCAAGAAGAAATTCAACGTTTTTCGACGCTTAACCGCATGCCTGCTATGCATTTTTCCGCATGGCGCAGCGTCACTCCCCATGCTAGCGTTTTGGTCATGGAGAGGAGAGACAATGCATGATCTCCTCAATGTCCGCAAAGAGACGCCACTAGGGAGTGATGCATGGCCACCGCCGCCAAAAAAGCGCCTGCCAAAGCCAAATCCGATTCTAAATCTCCATCAGCACCGGTAACGCCCAAACCGGTTGAGTTTACCAAGGACCAGGATCTCAACGCGTATCGCGAGATGCTGCTCATCCGCCGCTTCGAGGAAAAGGCCGGCCAGCTCTATGGCATGGGCTTCATCGGCGGCTTCTGCCACCTCTATATCGGCCAGGAAGCGGTCGTCACCGGCCTGCAGATGTCGCTGATCGAAGGCGACCAGATGATCACCGCCTACCGCGATCACGGCCACATGCTGGCGATGGGGCTTTCGGCACGCGGCGTCATGGCCGAATTGACCGGACGCCGGGGCGGCTTGTCGAAAGGCAAGGGCGGCTCGATGCACATGTTCTCCAAGGAAAAGCATTTCTACGGAGGCCACGGCATCGTCGGCGCCCAGGTGTCGCTTGGCACCGGGTTGGCCTTCGCCAATCGCTACCGCGAGAACCCGAATGTCTCGGTGACCTATTTCGGCGACGGCGCTGCCAACCAGGGCCAGGTCTACGAGAGCTTCAACATGGCCTCGCTGTGGAAGCTGCCGGTGATCTACGTCATCGAAAACAACCGCTACGCCATGGGCACCGCGGTGTCGCGCGCTTCGGCCGAAACCGATTTTTCGCAGCGCGGCCTGTCGTTCAAGATCCCCGGTATCCAGGTCGACGGCATGGATGTGCGCGCCGTCAAGGCAGCCGGCGACCTGGCCACCGAATGGTGCCGCTCGGGCAACGGCCCGATCATCCTCGAGATGCAGACCTACCGCTATCGCGGTCACTCGATGTCCGATCCGGCGAAGTACCGCTCCAAGGATGAAGTGCAGAAGATGCGCTCCGAGCATGACCCGATCGAACAGGTCAAGGCGCGTCTGATCGCCAAGAAGTGGGCGAGCGAGGACGACCTCAAGGCGGTCGACAAGGATGTTCGCGACATTGTGGCTGACGCCGCAGACTTTGCTCAGACCGATCCCGAGCCGGATGTTGCCGAGCTCTGGACCGACATCTTGATCTAAGGGAGGGCGCGAACATGCCGATCGAAATTCTCATGCCTGCGCTCTCGCCGACGATGGAAGAGGGCAATCTGTCCAAGTGGTTGAAGAATGAAGGCGACAAGGTTGTCGCCGGCGACGTCATCGCCGAAATCGAAACCGACAAGGCGACGATGGAAGTCGAAGCCGTTGACGAAGGCGTTCTGGGCAAGCAGCTGATCGCTGCCGGCACCGAAGGCGTCAAGGTCAACACGCCGATCGCCGTGCTGCTGCAGGACGGCGAAAGCGCTGCCGACATCGGCAAGGGCGCAGCTCCTGCCAAGGTTGAGGCACCTGCTGCCGCCGCAGCACCCGCCGCTGCTCCGGCTGCCGCCGCACCCGTCGCCGCCGCCCCGAAGACGGAAGTTGCTGCCGATCCGGACATTCCGGCCGGCACCGAGATGGTCTCGATGACCGTCCGCGAGGCGCTGCGCGACGCCATGGCCGAAGAGATGCGCCGCGACGGCGACGTCTTCGTTATGGGCGAGGAGGTTGCCGAGTACCAGGGCGCCTACAAGATCACGCAGGGCCTGCTGCAGGAATTCGGCCCGCGCCGCGTCGTCGACACGCCGATCACCGAGCATGGTTTCGCCGGCGTTGGCGTCGGTGCGGCGATGGCCGGCCTCAAGCCGATCGTCGAATTCATGACCTTCAACTTCGCCATGCAGGCGATCGACCAGATCGTCAACTCGGCCGCCAAGACGCTCTACATGTCCGGTGGCCAGATGGGCGCGCCGATCGTCTTCCGCGGACCCAGCGGTGCGGCCGCCCGCGTCGCTGCCCAGCACTCGCAGTGCTATGCGGCGTGGTACAGCCACATTCCGGGCCTCAAGGTGGTGATGCCGTACTCGGCAGCCGACGCCAAGGGCCTGCTCAAGGCTGCGATCCGCGACCCCAATCCGGTCATCTTCCTCGAGAACGAAATCCTCTACGGCCACCATTTCGACGTGCCGAAGCTCGACGATTTTGTCCTGCCGATCGGCAAGGCGCGCATCCACAAGCCGGGCAAGGACGTCACCATCGTCTCCTTCGGCATCGGCATGACCTATGCGATCAAGGCCGAGGCGGAACTCGCCGCCATGGGCATCGACGTCGAGATCATCGATCTCCGGACCATCCGTCCGCTCGACTTCGACACCATCATCGCGTCGGTCAAGAAGACCAATCGCCTGGTGGTTGTGGAAGAAGGCTTCCCGCAGTCCTCGGTCGGAGATCATATTGCCAACCAGGTGTCGCAGCGCGCCTTCGACCATCTCGATGCGCCCGTCATCACCATCGCCGGCAAGGATGTGCCGATGCCCTACGCCGCCAATCTCGAAAAGCTCGCTCTGCCGAATGTCGGCGAAGTGATCGAGGCGGTCAAAGCAGTCACGTATCGCTGACACGGGCGGGAGGTCATCATGCCGATCAATATCACCATGCCTGCCCTTTCGCCGACGATGGAAGAGGGCAATCTGGCCAAGTGGCTGGTCAAGGAAGGCGACAAGGTTGCCCCGGGCGAAGTGATCGCCGAGATCGAAACCGACAAGGCGACGATGGAAGTCGAAGCCGTCGATGAAGGCACCGTTGCCAAGCTCGTCGTCCCTGCCGGCACCGAGGGCGTCAAGGTCAATTCGCTGATCGCAATTCTCGCTGCTGAAGGCGAGGATGTCGGTGCTGCGGCCAAGGGCGGCAATGGCGCGCCTGCCGCGGCCCCCAAGGCCGAGGCACCGAAAGCCGAGGCTGCTCCAGCCGCGGCGCCGGCTGCGGCCCCGGTCGCCGCTGCACCGGCTGCAACCAACGGCGCCGCTGTCTCCAGCGACGGCCGCACCATCGCATCGCCGCTCGCCCGCCGCATTGCCAAGGATTCCGGCATCGACCTTTCGGCCGTTACCGGCACCGGCCCGCATGGCCGTGTCGTCAAGGCCGACGTCGAGGCGGCGATCGCCGGCGGCGGTGCCAAAGCTGCACCTGCAGCGAAGGCTCCTGCCGGCGCTCCGGCTGCGGCCCCCGCTGCCAAGGGCATGTCGGACGACCAGGTGCTCAAGCTGTTCGAAGAAGGCAGCTACGAGCTCATCCCGCACGACAACATGCGCAAGACCATCGCGCGCCGCCTTGTCGAGGCCAAGAGCACGATCCCGCATTTCTACCTGACGCTCGACTGCGAGATCGATGCGCTGCTGGCCCTGCGGGCCCAGCTCAACGCGGCGGCGCCGGTTCGCAAGACCGACAAAGGCGACGTGCCGGCCTACAAGCTGTCGGTCAACGACATGATCATCAAGGCGATGGCCTTGGCGCTGACGGCCGTGCCCGATGCCAATGTGTCGTGGACGGACCAGGCCATGGTCAAGCACAAGCACGCCGATGTCGGCGTCGCCGTGTCGATCCCGGGCGGTCTAATCACCCCGATCATCCGGAAGGCCGATATCAAGACGCTGTCGGTCATCTCCAACGAGATGAAGGACATGGCTGGCCGGGCGCGCAACCGCAAGCTCAAGCCCGAGGAATATCAGGGCGGCTCCAGTGCCGTGTCCAATCTCGGCATGTTCGGCATCAAGGACTTTGCCGCCGTCATCAACCCGCCGCACGCCACCATCCTGGCTGTCGGCGCGGGCGAGGAGCGGGCCGTGGTCAAGAACGGCGAGATCAAGATCGCTAACGTGATGTCGGTGACGCTGTCGACCGATCATCGTGCCGTCGATGGTGCGCTCGGTGCCGAGCTCCTCTCGGCCTTCAAGCGCTTCATCGAAAACCCGATGGGCATGCTGGTGTAGTTCCCCAAGTTCCCCTCCCCAAAAGGGAGGGGATTCGAGGACTCCGATCATGAAGACTGTGCTTTGCTACGGCGACTCGCTGACCTGGGGCTACGACGCGGCCGGTCCCGGCCGCCATGCGTTCGAAGACCGCTGGCCGAGCGTGCTGCAGGCTGAACTGGGCGAAGGCGTGCACGTCATCGCCGAAGGGCTGAACGGCCGCACCACCGCATTCGACGATCATCTCGGCGGCACCGACCGTAACGGCGCGCGCACCTTGCCGACCATCCTCGGCACGCATGCGCCGCTCGATCTCGTCGTCATCATGCTCGGCGCCAATGACATGAAGCCGTGGATTCACGGCAATCCACTGGCTGCCAAGCAGGGCATGGCGCGGCTGGTGTCGATCGTCAGGGGCCACGACCACGGCATGGACTATCCTGTACCAAACATCCTGCTGGTTTCGCCGCCGGCCGTCAGCCGCACCGACAATGCCGAGTTCAAGGACATGTTCGCCGGTGGCGACAAGGCGTCCCAACAGCTTGCGTCGCTTTACGCGGCACTGGCCGACGAGGCTGGCTGCGGCTTTTTCGATGCCGGATCGGTGGCGCTGACCACGCCGCTCGACGGCGTCCATCTCGATGCCGAGAACACGCGAAAGATCGGCCATGCACTCGCGCCTGTCGTGCGCGTGATGCTGGAGCTCTGATTTGGCCGGCGCTGTCACCATCCGCAGGGCCGAACGGCGCGATGCCGCCGAGATGGCGATCCTTGTCGATTTGTCGTCGCATGGCTTGGCCTCGTGGCTCTGGTACGGCGCGGTGCTCGAGGGCGCAACGGAGACCGCGCTCGAACACGGGCGCAACCAGATGCGCCGCGATAACGAGCGCGCCGGCTGGAAAGATGCGAGCCTGGCCGAAGTGGAAGGCGAGATTGCAGGCTTGGTGATCGGCCACTTGGTCGACCCGTCATTCGCCGACGAAGTGGCGCCGCATCCGGTTTTTGAGCCGATCCTCGGCCTCCAGAAGCAGGCCATCGGCAACTGGTTCATCGACAGCGTCGGTGTGTACCGGCACCATCGAGGGCGCGGCATCGGCCGCAGACTGGTCGACCACGAGCTCGCACGTGCTGCGGGGCATGCGGTCAGCCTGATCACCGAAGGCGACAACGACGTGGCGCTCGGGCTCTACAAATCCAGCGGATTTGAGGAAGTGACGCGACTTCCATGCATACCGCTCGACGACAACAGCAAGAAACACGACTGGGTGCTGCTCACGCGCAGCGCGACCTGAACAAGAGGCACACTCATGGCTGAGAATTACGACGTCATCATCATCGGCTCCGGTCCCGGCGGTTACATCGCGGCGATCCGTGCGGCCCAGCTCGGTCTCAAGACGGCTGTCGTCGAGCGCGAGCATCTGGCCGGCATCTGCTCCAATTGGGGTTGTATCCCGACCAAGGCGCTGCTGCGCTCGGCCGAGGTGCTGCACCTCGCCGAACATGCCAAGAACTACGGGCTCAAGCTGGAAGGCTCGATCTCGCCCGACCTCAAGGCCATTGTCGATCGTTCGCGCGGCATTGCCCAGCGCATGAATGGCGGCGTCGGCTTCCTGATGAAGAAGAACAAGGTCGACGTCATCTGGGGCGAGGCAAAGCTCACCAAGCCCGGCCAGATCGTCGTTTCCAAGTCGTCGAAGAAGCCGATGGAGCCGCAGGCGCCGCTGCCCAAGAACACGCTCGGCGAGGGCACCTACAGCGCCAAGCACATTATCGTCGCCACCGGTGCCAGGCCGCGCGCGCTGCCCGGCATCGAGCCGGATGGCAAGCTGATCTGGACCTATTTCGAGGCGATGGTGCCGCCGGAAATGCCGAAGTCGCTGCTGGTCATGGGCTCGGGCGCTATCGGCATCGAGTTCGCCTCGTTCTACCGCACCATGGGCGTCGACGTCACCGTCGTCGAGGTCATGCCTGCCGTCATGCCGGTCGAGGATGCCGAAATCTCGGCCTTCGCCAAGAAGCAGTTCGACAAGCAGGGCATGAAGATCCATCTCGAGGCCAAGGTGACCAAGGTCGAGAAGGGCGCCAACTCGATCACCGCCCATGTCGAGATGAAGGACGGCAAGGTCGAAAAGATCACCGCAGATCGCATGATCTCGGCCGTCGGCGTCCAGGGCAACATCGAAAACATCGGCCTGGAAGCGCTTGGCGTGAAGACCGATCGTGGCTGCATCGTCATCGACGGCTACGGCAAGACCAACGTGCCGGGCATCTACGCCATCGGCGATGTCGCCGGTCCGCCCATGCTGGCGCACAAGGCCGAGCACGAGGCGGTCATCTGCGTCGAAAAGATAGCCGGCCTGCCCAACGTCCACCCGATGGACAAGCTGAAGATCCCAGGCTGCACCTACTGCAACCCGCAGGTCGCATCCGTCGGCCTGACCGAAGCCAAGGCCAAGGCCGAAGGCAAGGACATCCGCGTCGGCCGCTTCCCCTTCGTCGCCAACGGCAAGGCCATTGCGCTGGGCGAAGACCAGGGCATGGTCAAGACCATCTTCGACAAGAAGACCGGCCAGTTGCTTGGCGCGCATCTTGTCGGCGCCGAGGTCACCGAGCTGATCCAGGGTTTTGTCGTCGCCATGAACCTCGAAACCACCGAGGAAGAGCTGATGCACACCATCTTCCCGCATCCGACGATCTCGGAGACCATGAAGGAAAGTGTGCTTGATGCCTATGGGCGTGCGCTCAACGCATGACGTGTGTGCGTCGGCGCGCCTGTTGCGGCGCGCCAGATGCCACTATATCAGCTGAAAGCCAATGGTTGGCCGGAGAGGAGCGATGGAGCAGAGCTACGGAATTCTCGGCATGCCCGGTGTCGGCTTCTTCGGCATGCTGCTCGTCGGGTTCCTTGCCGGCTACGTCGCCGAGCGGACGATGAACCGCGACCACGGCTTCTTGACGAATATCCTCGTCGGCATCGCCGGTTCCTTTGTCGGCGGCACTCTGGCGGGGTTGCTCGGCATCAATTATTACGGGTTCCTGGGCAACCTCATCGTCGCCATCGCAGGCGCCCTGATCTTGCTCTGGATTTTCGGCCGCTCGCAGGCGCGGCAGCCTTGATAGGATGAACTGATGGTCACTGTTCTCGATCTCAACGACCGTCCGCGCGCACGGCACCCCGAAAAGGCCCATCGGCCCGACCAGGAGGTTCTGCGCAAGCCGGACTGGATCCGCGTCAAGGCGCCGGTTTCGCGTGGCTACCAGGAAACGCGCGACATCGTGAAGTCGCACAAGCTGGTCACCGTCTGCGAAGAGGCCGGCTGCCCCAATATTGGCGAGTGCTGGGAAAAGAAGCACGCCACCTTCATGATCCTGGGCGAGATCTGCACGCGCGCCTGCGCCTTCTGTAATGTCGCGACGGGCATCCCGACCGCCGTCGATCCGAACGAGCCGGAAAGCGTTGCCAAGGCTGTCGCCCAGATGGGCCTGACCCACGTCGTCATCACCTCGGTCGACCGTGACGATCTTGCCGACGGCGGCGCCCAGCATTTTGCCGACGTCATCCATGCCATCCGCCGGCTGACGCCGTTGACGACCATCGAAATCCTGACGCCCGACTTCCTGCGCAAGGAAGGCGCACTCGAGATCGTCGTCGCTGCCCGTCCCGACGTCTTCAACCACAATCTCGAAACGGTGCCGTCGAACTACCTGACCGTGCGTCCCGGTGCGCGTTACTTCCACTCGATCCGGCTGCTGCAGCGGGTCAAGGAGCTTGACCCCAGCATCTTCACCAAGTCGGGCATCATGGTCGGCCTGGGCGAGGAGCGCCACGAGGTGCTTCAGTTGATGGATGACCTGCGCACGGCCAATGTCGACTTCATGACCATCGGCCAGTATCTGCAGCCGACAAAGAAGCATCACCCGGTCAAGAAGTTCGTGACGCCGGACGAGTTCGAGTCCTACGCCACCGTCGGCAAGTCGAAGGGCTTCCTGCTCGTCGCGTCAAGCCCGCTGACGCGCTCGTCGCACCACGCCGGCGACGATTTCGCCAAGCTGCGCGCGGCCCGCGAAGCGCGTCTCGCCAAGTCGGCCTGACGCGCTCCAAGGCCAACATGCCGAAGTTCGAAACCACGCGCCGGGTCAGCCACTCGCCGGAAGAAATGTACGCGCTTGTGGCCGACGTGGAGAAATATCCGGAATTCCTGCCGCTGTGCGAAGCACTGAACGTGCGCACGCGTCGCGAGCGCGACGGTCGCGAAATCCTCGTGGCCGACATGACTGTGGGCTACAAGGCGATCCGCGAGACATTCACCACGCAGGTCCTGCTCACGCCCGCGGAGAACACCATCGACGTCAAATACCTCGACGGGCCGTTCCGCTACCTGACCAACGAGTGGAAATTCGTGGCAGCAGCGGGCGGCGGTTCGGATGTCGAGTTCTTCATCGACTATGAGTTCAAGAGCCGCATCCTGGGCGCGCTGATGGGCACGATGTTCGACCGCGCCTTTCGCATGTTCGCCGAAGCGTTCGAAAAGCGGGCGGACGCGATCTATGGGCCGGCAAAAGCGGTCTGATCGACGGCCCGCAGTCCAAGGCCAAGCGCTGTCCGAACCGTCTCACGGCGGATGAAGTCGCGGCCCTTGTCCTCGAACAGGCGGAACTCCGCCTCTACGGGCATGCCTTTCCTGGCGACGCCGAACCAGACCAACCCGACGGGTTTTTCAGCCGAGCCGCCGCCGGGGCCGGCAACGCCGGTCACCGCCAGCGCAAGGCCGGCACGCGAATGGGCAAGGGCGCCAGCGGCCATTTCAAGCGCCGTTTCGCGGGAGACCGCGCCATGCGCCTTGAGTGTCGCTTCGGAGACACCGAGCATCTCCATCTTGGCTGCGTTGGAATAGGTGATGAAGCCGCGGTCGACGACGGCCGACGAGCCGGCGATGTCGGTCAGCGCCGCGATGATCATGCCGCCGGTGCAGCTTTCGGCGGTGGCTATCATCGTGCCATGTGCCTCGCAGGCTTCGAGCAAGGCCGAGGCGAGGGCGCCGATGTCGCTCATTCCGGCAGTTCCCCGGGATAGACCACGCTTGCGGTTGCGATGGCGGCGATGCCTTCCTCGCGGCCGACGAAACCCAGCTTCTCATTGGTGGTGGCCTTGATCGAGACACGCTCCGGCGCGATGCGCAGCATGTCGGCCAGTTCCGCCGTCATCGCCTCCCTGTGCGGGCCGACGCGCGGGGCCTCGCAGATCAGGGTGATGTCGGCGTTGGCGATCCGCCCGCCGCGCGCGCGCACGATTTTTGCGGCATGCTCGACAAACTGCCGTGATGCGGCGCCCTTCCATTGCGGGTCGGATGGCGGGAAATGCGTGCCTATGTCACCGGCGCCGCAGGTAGCCAACAGCGCGTCGGTCAGCGCGTGCAGGCCGACATCGGCGTCGGAATGGCCGTTCAGCTTCTTCGAATGCGGGATTTTCACACCGCACAGCCAGACATGGTCGCCGGCCTCGAAGGAATGCACGTCGTAGCCGTTGCCGGTGCGCACGTCGGGAAACCTTGGTGAGTGGCCGGAAAGGCGCTGGTCGGCCATGGCTATGTCCTTTGCCCAGGTCAGTTTGATGTTGTCGGGCGAGCCGAGCACCAGCCGGACCGGGATGCCGGCCCATTCGGCGATCGCTGAATCGTCGGTGAAGTCGCTACGCCCGGCCTCGAAGGCGCGCTGGTGCGCGGCGAAGATCGGCCCGAACGGGAAACCCTGCGGCGTCTGCGCCGCATGCAGGCCCGCGCGCGGCACGGTCTCAGCCACCGTGCTGTCGAATGCTTCCCGCTTCAGCGTATCGGAGACCGGCAGCGACGGCAGCGACCCGTGCTCGGTATCGATGCCTCCAATCGTGCGATCTATGACATCGGCGCCGATGAAGGGTCGAACGCCGTCATGGATGAGCACCGCGGCCGGCTTCGCATCCTGCAAGGCGAGCAGGGCAAGCCGCGTCGAATCCTGCCGCGTGGCGCCGCCGATGACTGCCGTGACACGGTCGGCGAACTCGTCCGCTGCGGCTGCGAAAAGCTCGGCGTCGTCGGCATGGATCGCTACCGCCACCGGGCCGATGCTTGGGTGGTCGAGGAACGCCTTCAGCGTGTGCCAGATGACGGCCTTGCCGCCGATCCTGCGATACTGCTTGGGGCCTTCGGCCTGGCCGGCGCGTTCGCCGCGCCCGGCAGCCACGATGACGACCGCGACCTTCGAATTGGGATGGTTGGAGGGGGCTTCTGCACTCATGCGCAGAGGCTTAGCCGCGAGGTCTGCCGAAGGCCAGAAGAATCCAGAAAGCGCCGCATTCCCCTGTCATTTCGCAGTTGCACAATGAACCGATCATGGCTACTCATTGTGCAGAGGCGAATGGTGCTTTGTTTTTGTGCATGAATAAGCTTTCAAAACTCGGCGAGCCGCTTTCAGTCGGTGCCGTCACGATCCGCAATCGGGTGTTTCTCGCGCCGATGTCTGGCGTCACCGACGAGGCATTCCGCACGCGCGCCTATGCCCATGGCGCTGGCCTGGTGGTTTCCGAGATGGTCGCCAGCGGTGAACTCGCCAAGGGGCGCGGCTCTAGCGGCTTTCGCATCCGCCATTCGGGCCTGCCGGTGCACATGGTGCAACTGGCCGGCCGCGAAGCCGCTCACATGGCCGAAGCTGCCCGCATTGCCGTTGGCGAAGGCGCCGATGTAATCGATATCAATATGGGTTGCCCGGCCAAGAAGGTGACCGGCGGTTACGCCGGTTCGGCGCTGATGCGCGACCTCGACTTCGCGCTGACCCTGATCGACGCGGTCGTCGAGGCGGTTGATGTGCCGGTGACGCTGAAGATGCGGCTGGGTTGGGACGACGACGTACTCAACGCGCCGGAACTGGCGCGCCGGGCTGAGCAGGCCGGCGTCAGCATGGTCACCGTCCACGGCCGCACGCGCTGCCAGTTCTACAAGGGCAAGGCCGACTGGCAGGCGATTGCCCGCGTCAAGCAGGCGGTGAGCATTCCCGTGGTCGCCAATGGCGATGTGGCTACGCCAGAGGACGCAGCCGAGATTCTGGAGCAATCCGGTGCCGATGCCGTCATGGCCGGGCGCTCGCACTACGGCGCTCCCTGGACGGCGGGCATGATCGCAGCGGTGGCGAGCGGCGCAAGTGCTGCCGGCGTGCCGAGTTCGGCGTCGGCGTTGGCCGACTATGCGATTGCCCATTACGAGGACATGCTGGCGCTTTACGGCACCGAGAGCGGCCTGCGCCAGGCGCGCAAGCATCTTGGCTGGTATCTCGACCGTCACGCCGCTGAGGTGCCTGACGAATTGCGCCGTGGCGTGCTCACCTCATTCGATCCTGCCCAGGTGATTTCGTCGCTGCGCGAAGCGCTCACGTCGTTTGGCGAACCCGAAAGGAATGCGGCATGAAGTTCAACCCGGCACCGGCAGCAGATCCGGCGGATGCCGCGCAGATCGTCCTCAATACGATCCGGCGCCCGGTCATCATGATCGGGCCCGACAACTTCATCACCTTCGCCAATGCCGACGCCGAGGATTTTTTCCGCTCCAGCGCCACCGTGCTGGCGCGCAGCGATCTTTCGCGCTTCGTTCCTTTCGGCAGCCCGATCCTGACCCTGGTCGAGCAGGTGCGCGAGCGTCTCACGCCGGTCAACGAATACCGCGTCGATGTGTCCTCGCCGCGTCTTGGCGTCGAGAAAATGGTCGACCTCTACGTCGCCCCGGTGTCGGAGCTGCCGGGATCGGTGGTGGTGATGTTCCAGGAACGCTCTATGGCCGATAAGATCGACCGCCAGATGACGCATCGTGGCGCGGCGCGCTCGGTCACCGGGCTTGCCGCCATGCTCGCCCACGAGATCAAGAACCCGCTCTCCGGCATCAGGGGCGCAGCCCAGCTTCTGGAATTGTCTGCCTCCGACGAGGACCGCTCGCTGACGCGGCTGATCACCGACGAAACCGACCGGATCGTCAAGCTTGTCGACCGCATGGAGGTGTTTTCAGACGAGCGACCCATCGACCGCTATCCGGTCAACATTCACGTCGTGCTCGATCATGTGAAGGCGATCGCCAAGAACGGTTTTGCCAATGGTATCAAGATACTGGAGGATTATGATCCATCATTGCCTCCCGTCTATGCCAATCGCGACCAACTGGTCCAGATATTCCTCAACCTGGTCAAGAACGCCGCCGAGGCGATCAGCCATCACCCGCGCGGCGAAATCACCCTGTCGACCGCCTTCCGGCCCGGTATCCGCATGTCGATCCCCGGCACCCAGGACCGGGTGTCGCTGCCACTGGAATTCTGCGTCCACGACAACGGAATGGGCGTGTCCGAAGACATCCTGCCGATCCTGTTCGACCCGTTCATCACCACCAAGCCGAACGGTTCGGGGCTCGGCCTGGCATTGGTCGCCAAGATCGTCGGCGACCATGGCGGGGTGATCGAATGCGATTCGACGCCGCGTGGCACCACCTTCCGCATCCTGATGCCTGCCTGGAAGGAACTGCCGGGGCATTCGACCGACGTCAGTGAAGGAGACCATCGATGAGCGTGCGCGGAAACATTCTCGTCGCCGACGACGATGCGGCCATCCGCACCGTGCTCAACCAGGCGCTGTCGCGCATGGGGCATGAGGTGCGCGTCACCTCCAATGCCGCGACGCTGTGGCGCTGGGTGGCGGCCGGCGAGGGCGACCTGGTCATCACCGACGTCGTCATGCCCGACGAGAACGCCTTCGACATGCTGCCGCGCATCAAGAAGGCGCGTCCGGAGCTGCCGGTCATCGTCATGAGCGCCCAGAACACCTTCATGACGGCAATCCGCGCCTCCGAGACCGGCGCCTACGAATACCTGCCCAAGCCCTTCGACCTGACCGAACTGCTCAGCATCGTCAACCGGGCGCTGGCCGAGCCTCGGCGACCGAAGATCGAGCAGCGCCATGACGACCAGCCCGATTCGATGCCGCTGGTCGGCCGCTCGGCGGCGATGCAGGACATCTACCGCATGCTGGCGCGCATGATGCAGACGGACCTTACCGTCATGATCTCGGGCGAATCGGGTACCGGCAAGGAGCTGGTGGCGCGTGCGCTCCATGAATATGGCCGCCGCCGCAACGGACCGTTCGTCGCCATCAATATGGCCGCGATTCCCCGCGACCTGATCGAGTCCGAACTGTTCGGGCACGAAAAGGGTGCCTTCACCGGCGCGCAGAACCGCTCGACCGGCCGCTTCGAGCAGGCCGAGGGCGGCACGCTGTTCCTCGATGAGATCGGCGACATGCCGATGGAGGCGCAGACAAGGCTGCTGCGCGTGCTCCAGCAGGGCGAATACACCACTGTCGGCGGGCGCACGCCGATCAAGACCGACGTGCGCATCGTCGCCGCCACCAACAAGGATCTCAGGTCACTGATCAACCAGGGCCTGTTCCGCGAAGACCTGTTCTACCGCCTCAACGTCGTGCCGCTTCGACTGCCGGCGCTACGCGAAAGATCCGAGGATATTCCAGATCTTGTCCGGCATTTCTTCAAGCAGGGCGTGAGCGAGGGGCTGCAGGCCAAGCGCATCTCCGCCGGCGGCGTCGAACTGATGAAGCGCTACCCCTGGCCGGGCAATGTGCGCGAACTCGAAAACCTGGTGCGCCGGCTGGCCGCGCTCTATCCACAAGACGAGATTTCGGCCGAGATCATCGAATCGGAACTGAAGACCGGCGAGCAGCCGGTGGTTCCCGGCGGCAATCTCATCCCCGACGACCTGTCGGTCGGGCAGGCGGTCGAGCATTTCCTGCAGCGCTATTTTGCCATGTTCGCCGACGACCTGCCGCCGCCCGGTCTCTACCAGCGCATTTTGGCGGAGGTCGAATATCCGCTGGTCCTGGCGTCGATGACGGCAACGCGCGGAAACCAGATCAAGGCCGCTGAATTGCTGGGCCTGAACCGCAATACGTTGCGCAAGAAGATCCGCGAGCTCGGCGTCAACGTCTACAAGTCGGCGCGTCCAGGCTGACCAGGCGAAGGCAAAACGCTTAGCTGTCGAAAGCCTGCCGAAACATTTTCGCTTGCGGACAAAATGTTGCATAATCGCCACAATGCGTTGCATAGATGCGACGCATTCAATGGCTCTACACGGCAGCATGGCGAACCGGGCAACACCAGCAAAAGAAGCAAGCCGACCCGTAAAGGGAACGCAGGACGGCAGACGCCTTCTTGCGCTCCCGGGCGTGGTGGCGATCGCTGCGGCGCTGGTCACGGCTGCAGTCTCCTTCGCCATTCTGGTCGGCGTCACGCCGATCACGCCGGATTCGACGACGACGCTGACCCTTATCGGCATCAACGCCGTTTTCATCCTGATCCTCGTCGGCCTGATCTTGATCGAGGTGCAGCGCATCATCATGGCGCGCCGACGCGGCAAGGCTGCGTCCCGCCTGCATGTGCGCATCGTCACCATGTTCGCACTGGTGGCGGCATTGCCGGCATTGCTGGTTGCGATCGTCGCGTCGATCACGCTGGATATCGGGCTCGATCGCTGGTTCGAGATCCGGACGAAGACCATCGTCAATTCGTCGCTGTCGATCGCCGAAGCCTATGTCCAGGAGAACGCACGCAACCTGCAGGGCACCACCCTGTCGATGGCCAACGACCTCGACAATGCGCGCTCGCTCTATGGCCTCGACCGCAGCGGCTTCCTCGATTTCATGGGCCGGCAGGCGCAATTGCGTGCGCTCGCACATGCCGCGCTGATCAGACCCGACGGTTCTTTCGTGATGAGCGCAAAGACCGGCGCCGACTTTGCCATGCCCGAACCTCCTGCCACGGCAGTGCAGGCTGCGGCCGACGGCAAGCCGGTGCTGATCGAGCCGAAGACGCGCAACATCGTCGGCGCCATCATCAAGTTGCGCGAGATCGAAGGGCTCTATCTCTACACCATCCGCCTGGTCGATCCCGAGGTGATCAAGGCCCGCCAGATCGTCACCGCAAACACCGAAGAGTACCGCGACCTCGGCGCGAGCCGGCGCACGACGCAGATTGCCTTCGCTCTGCTCTATCTCGGCTTGACGCTCATTGTCGTGCTGTCGGCGATCTGGACCGGCATTGCCGTCGCCGATCGGCTGGTGCGGCCGATCCGGCAGCTCATCGGTGCCGCCGACGAGGTTGCGACCGGCAATCTCGATGTGTCGGTACCGGTGCGGCTGTCAGACGGCGATGTCGGCGCATTGAGCGGTACGTTCAACAACATGCTGCTCGAACTCAAGTCGCAGCGCAACGAGATCCTGACCGCCAAGGACGTCATCGACGAACGCCGCCGCTTTTCGGAGGCGGTGCTTGCCGGCGTCACTGCCGGCGTCATCGGCGTCGATCCCTATGGCAGCATCACCATCGTCAATCCATCGGCGGAGTCGATGCTGGCGATCTCCGCTGCGGATTCGCTCGGCCAGAACCTGTCGATCCTTTTGCCGCATGTCGGGCGCGTCTTCGAGATCGGGCGCAAGTCGGGACGGGCGGTCTATCGCGAGCAGGTGACGTTCTACCGTGCCGGCGCCGAGCGCACCTTCAACGTTCAGGTGACGGTGGAGGAGGGCGACAAGGACGCGATGGACGCCGATGACACGTCGTATGTGGTGACCATCGACGACATCACCGACCTCGTTACCGCCCAGCGGACGTCGGCCTGGGCCGATGTGGCCCGGCGCATCGCCCACGAGATCAAGAATCCGCTGACACCGATCCAGCTTTCGGCCGAACGCATCCGCCGCCGCTACGGCAAGGTGATCACCGAGGATCGCGAGGTCTTCGACCAGTGCACCGAAACGATCATCCGCCAGGTTGGCGATATCGGCCGCATGGTCGACGAGTTCTCGGCATTCGCACGCATGCCCAAGCCGGAAATGAAGGTGATCGACATTCGCGAACCGCTGCGCGAGGCGTCGTTCCTGGTCGAGGTCAGCCGTGCCGACATCGCCTTCGAGCGTGAAATCACCCCAGGCCCGCTCAAGGGCACCTTTGACAGCCGCCTGATGGCCCAGGCGTTTGGCAATGTCATCAAGAACGCCGCGGAGGCCATCGAGGCGGCGGAACGCCAGACCGGCGAGCCCGGTGTCATCAAGATTCGGGCACGGCGAGAAGGCAATTCGATCCGGATCGACGTCATCGACAATGGCAAGGGCCTGCCGCGCGAGCATCGCCAGCGGCTGCTCGAGCCCTATATGACGACGCGCGAGAAGGGCACGGGCCTTGGCCTCGCTATCGTCAAGAAGATTGTCGAGGACCACGGCGGAAGATTGGAACTCCACGACGCTCCAGCCGATTTCCATGGCGGGCGCGGCGCGATGATCAGCATGGTCCTGCCTGCGGCGGCCGAAGAGGCCGCGGCACCCAAGAGTGCCGACGAGGCAGCGCAGGCCCAAGAAATCGAGAAGGTCGGAAATGGCGTCTGATATTCTTATCGTTGACGATGAGGAAGACATCCGTGAACTGGTCGCGGGCATCCTGAGCGACGAAGGTCACGAAACCCGCACGGCGTTCGACGCCGACAGCGCGCTTGCCGCAATCGCGGATCGTGCGCCGCGCCTGGTTTTCCTCGACATCTGGCTCCAGGGTTCGCGGCTCGACGGGCTGGCCCTGCTCGACGCGATCAAGACCCTGCATCCCAACCTGCCCGTGGTGATGATCTCGGGCCACGGCAACATCGAAACTGCTGTTTCGGCGATCCGTCGTGGCGCCTATGATTTCATCGAAAAGCCGTTCAAGGCCGACCGGCTGATCCTGATCGCCGAGCGCGCGCTCGAAACCTCGAAGCTCAAGCGCGAGGTCTCCGACCTCAAGATGCGCAGCGGCGAGACCCACGACCTGATTGGCATGTCCTCGGCGATGAGCCAGTTGCGCCAGACCATCGACCGCGTTGCGCCGACCAACAGCCGCGTCATGATCATCGGTCCGTCCGGCTCGGGCAAGGAGATGGCCGCGCGGGCCATCCACGCGCTCTCCGCGCGCAAGACCGGCCCGTTCGTCACGCTGAATGCAGCCACCATCACACCCGAACGCATGGAGATCGAGCTGTTCGGCACCGAATCGAACGGCGGCGAACGCAAGGTCGGCGCCCTCGAGGAGGCCCATCAGGGTATCCTCTATCTCGACGAAATCGCCGACATGCCACGCGAGACCCAGAACAAGATCCTGCGCGTGCTGGTCGACCAGCAGTTCGAGCGCGTCGGCGGCACCAAGCGCGTCAAGGTCGACGTGCGCATCATTTCGTCGACCGCCCAGAACCTGGAGGCGATGATCGCCGAAGGCCGGTTCCGCGAAGACCTTTACCACCGCCTGGCGGTCGTGCCGGTCATGGTGCCGGGGCTTGCCGAGCGTCGGGAGGACATTCCCTATCTCGTCGACAATTTCATGAAGCAGATGGCCAAGCAGGCCGGCATCAAGCCCCGACGCATCGGTGACGACGCGCTCGCCGTGCTCCAGGCCCACAACTGGCCCGGCAACGTACGCCAGTTGCGCAACAACGTCGAACGCTTGCTGATCCTCGCGCGCAGCGACAATCCCGAAGCGCCGATCACGGCCGATCTTCTGCCATCGGAGATCGGCGACGTCATGCCGCGCGCGCCGAACCAGTCCGATCAGCACATCATGGCGCTGCCGCTGCGCGAAGCGCGCGAGATGTTCGAAAAGGAATATCTCATTGCACAGATCAATCGCTTTGGCGGCAACATCTCCAAGACGGCCGAGTTCATAGGCATGGAGCGCTCGGCGCTGCATCGCAAACTCAAGTCGCTGGGCGTGTAAGCTGTGGCTGGCAGTCAGGATAGAGATCCCGCATGCGCGTAATCATCTGCGGGGCCGGGCAGGTCGGTTACGGCATCGCCGAACGGTTGGCGGCCGAAAAGAACGACGTCTCGATCATCGATACGGCGCCTGAGCTGATCCATTCGGTCCGCGACCAGCTCGACGTGCGTGGCTTCGTCGGCCACGGATCGCATCCGGAAGTGCTGGAGGCCGCCGGCGCGCAGAACGCCGACATGATCATCGCCGTGACCCTCTTCGACGAGGTCAACATCGTTGCCTGCGAAGTGGCGCACGCGCTGTTCAACGTGCCCATGAAGGTCGCGCGCATTCGGTCGCAAGCCTATCTCCAGCCGCACTATCAGGACCTGTTTTCGCGCGAGCATCTACCGATCGACGTGATCATCTCGCCCGAGCTCGAAGTCGGCGAGATGGTGCTGCGGCGCATTACGCTGCCGGGCGCGACCGACGTCGTCCGCTTTGCCGACAACCACATCATCATGGTGGCGATCGAGTGCCTGGAGGACTGCCCGGTCATCAACACGCCGCTGGCCCAGCTCAGCGAACTGTTCCCCGATCTGCCCTCGACGGTGGTTGGCGTCAGCCGCAACGACCGCCTGTTCATCCCGCATTCGGCCGATCAGCTGGTGGCCGGCGATCTCGCCTATGTCGTGACGACCAAGGAACAGGTGCGCCGGACGCTCGGCCTGTTCGGGCATGACGAGCAGGAGGCAACGCGCATCGTCATCGCCGGCGGCGGCAATATCGGCCTTTATGTCGCCCGCACCATCGAGAAGCGCCAGAGCCGCACCAAGATCAAGATCATCGAGGCGAACCGGGACAGGGCCGTCAAGGTCGCGGACGAATTGCGCCGGACCGTGGTGCTCAATGGCAGCGCTCTCGACCAGAAGCTGCTGATGGAAGCCGACATCCAGGATGCCGACCTGATGGTGGCGCTGACCAACAACGACCAGGTCAACATCCTGTCCTCCGTCATGGCCAAGCGGCTCGGCTGCAAGGGCAATCTCGCCCTCATCAACAACCCGGCCTATCACGATCTCACCAAGCCGCTCGGCATCGACGCGCATGTCAATCCGAGTGCGGTGACCATCTCGCGCGTGCTCCAGCACGTCCGGCGCGGGCGCATCCGCCAAGTCCACTCGATCCAGCGGGGAGCCGCCGAAATCATCGAAGCCGAGGCGCTGGAAACGTCGCCGCTGGTCGGTACGTTGCTGCGCGACCTCGAATTGCCCGATGGCATGCGCATCGGCGCGATCTATCGCGACGGCAAGATCGTCAAGCCGAGCGGTTCGGTGCAGATAAAGCCCAAGGACCGCGTCGTCATTTTCGCGCTCGACAAGGCGGTCAAGCAGGTCGAGCAGATGTTCCGGGTCAGTCTCGAATTCTTCTGACCTGGTCCAGCCAATTGACCGTTGCCGCCCGTCGCAGATCGACTAGAACTCCGTAAAATTCCGAGGGTCACGAAAACCATGCCGCGCATCGCTTACGTCAACGGCCGCTACGTCGCCCATTCAGATGCCTCCGTGCATATCGAGGACCGCGGCTACCAGTTCGCTGACGGCGTCTACGAGGTTTGCGAGGTGGCGCGCGGCTTCATCGTCGACAGCGTCGGCCACCTCGACCGGCTCGGCCGCTCGCTGTCGGAACTCAGGATCGACTGGCCGCTCAACCGCGCCGTACTCGTGCATGTCATGCGTGAGGTCATCCGCCGCAACCGCGTCCACAATGGCATGGTCTACCTTCAGGTGACGCGCGGCGTGGCGCCGCGCGATCACGTCTTTCCGGCAAACGGCACGCGTCCCGCACTGGTGGTAACCGCCAAGCGCACCGACCCGGTGGCCGCGGCCAAGAAGGCCGGGGCAGGGCTCAAGGTCATCACCGTGCCGGAAAACCGCTGGGAGCGCGTCGACATCAAGACTGTCGGTCTTCTGCCCAATGTCCTGGCGCGCCAGCAGGCCAAGGAGGCCGGCGCCCAGGAGGCGTGGTTCGTCGATCCGGACGGCACGGTCAAGGAAGGGGCAGCCACCAACGCCTGGATCGTCACCAGGGACGGGGTGCTCGTCACGCGCCCGGCCGACCACGGCATCCTGCGCGGCATCACCCGTGCCACGCTGTTCAAGGTCGCCGAGAAGCTCGGGCTGACGGTCGAGGAACGCGGTTTTACCGTCGAGGAAGCCAAGGCAGCGCGCGAAGCGTTCATCACGGCTGCGACCACACTCGTCATGCCGATTGTCGCCATCGACGGCCAGCCCGTCGCCAATGGACACCCCGGATCGGTGGCGCTTTCCCTGCGCGAAGCCTTTTTTGACGTTGCGGAAAAAATCCAAGCCTGATAACCGCTTGGGCGTAAATGGTTAAATTCATCTCGTTCAGCTTGCCGCGCGATGTGGCAAGGGGTGTTTGCTCGCTTGACATGAGCCCGGTAATTTGGCGCATTGGCAGCAGACAGGGATCGGCGAAAGAAAAAAACAATGGCGGAACGATCGCAGAATCTTCAGGACCTTTTCCTGAATTCAGTTCGCAAGAGCAAAAACCCACTCACCATTTTCCTTATTAACGGCGTGAAATTGACCGGAGTCGTTACTTCCTTCGACAATTTCTGTGTTTTGTTGCGCCGTGACGGGCATTCCCAGCTCGTCTACAAGCATGCCATCTCCACGATCATGCCGAGCCAGCCGGTTCAGATGTTCGATGGCGAGGAAAGCCAGGGCGGCTGATTGGCACGCGACAGGAACGCCGGCGCCAAGGCCGGTGCCAGCAATGGACCCGAATCGATAGGGGGCGACAAAGCCCCCACGCGCGCGGTCGTCATCGTGCCGGTGCTGACGCGCCAGCCCAAGGGTGACGACGACAGCGCACGTCCGCGGCTGCAGCGTTCGGCCGACGCCCGCCACGATGAAGCCGTGGGGCTCGCCCGCGCCATCGATCTCGAACCCGTTCATACCGCGATCGTCACGCTCAACGACCCGCGCCCGGCAACTCTGCTGGGCACCGGTAAGGTCGAGGAGTTCGCTGAGATCGTGAAGGAGCGCGGCGCGGAACTGGTCATCGTCGACCATCCGCTAACGCCGGTGCAGCAACGCAACCTCGAAAAAGAGCTGAACGCCAAGGTGCTCGACCGCACCGGGCTGATCCTCGAAATCTTCGGTCGGCGGGCGCGCACCAAGGAAGGCACGCTGCAGGTCGAGCTTGCCCATCTCAACTACCAGAAGGGCCGGCTGGTTCGCAGCTGGACCCACCTCGAGCGCCAGCGCGGCGGTGCGGGCTTCCTCGGCGGTCCGGGTGAAACGCAGATCGAATCCGACAGGCGCGCGCTCCAGGAAAAGATCATCAAGCTCAAGCGCGAGCTGGAGACGGTGGTCCGCACGCGTGACCTGCACCGCGCCAAGCGCCGCAAGGTGCCGTTCCCGGTCGTCGCCATCGTCGGCTACACCAACGCCGGCAAGTCAACGCTGTTCAACCGGCTGACCGGCGCCAGCGTGCTGGCCGAGGACATGCTGTTCGCCACGCTCGATCCGACCTTGCGCCGGGTGCGGCTGCCGCACGGCACGCCGATCATCCTGTCCGACACCGTCGGTTTCATCTCCGACCTGCCGACGCACCTGATCGCCGCCTTCCGGGCGACGCTGGAAGAAGTGGTCGAAGCCGACCTCGTCATTCATCTCAGGGATATTTCCGATCCGGATACCGCGGCCCAGGCCGAGGATGTCGAACGCATCCTTGCCGATCTTGGCGTCGATGCGGCGGATACCGACCGGGTGGTCGAAGTCTGGAACAAGATCGACCAGCTCGACGAGGGCAATCGCGAGCGCCTGCTTTCCGACGGCTCCGATGGCCGCAAGCTGCCGCCGATCGCGATCTCGGCAATCACCGGCGAGGGCATCCCTGCACTTGCCGGCTTGATCGAGCAGCGCGTCTCGGGCGAGCTCGAATCGATCAACGTCACGCTGGAACCCAGCCAGCTTGGCCAGATCGATTGGCTCTATCGCAATGGCGACGTGGTTTCGCGCACCGACAATGACGATGGCAGCGTGTCGATGACGCTCAAGGCAACCGCTTCGGCGCGCGACGAGATCGCGGCGAGAATTCTACGCAAAAACAAAGGCTAAGGCGCGTTACTTCGCGCTCTTTGCCTGCTGCCACAATGCTTCCATCTCGTCGAGCGTTGCCGCCTCCAGGCTGTGTCCGGAATCGTTGAGCGACTTTTCGACGTAGTGGAACCGCTTGCGGAACTTGTCGTTGGTTCCTGACAGCGCAGCCTCGGAATCGAGCTGCAGGTGGCGGCCGAGATTGACCAGCGCAAACAGCATGTCGCCGAACTCGTCCTTGACCGCGGCCTGATCGCCGTTGGCCATGGCCTCGCGCAACTCGCCGATCTCTTCTTCGATCTTGTCGAGGATGGGTGCTGCCTCGCCCCAGTCGAAGCCGACGCGCGCCGCCTTCTCCTGCAGTTTGAGCGCACGGGTAAGTGCTGGCAGCGCCACCGGCACTCCGTCGAGAAAGCCGTGGCCGTGATCTTCAGGGTCAAGCCCGCGGGCGATGCGCGCCGCGCGCCGCTCGGCCTTCTCTTCGGCCTTGATCTTCTCCCACATGCCCTTCGCCGAACGCGCCTCGCGCGCCTTGGCGTCGCCGAAGACATGCGGATGCCTGCGGATCATCTTGGTGGTAATGGCTTCGACCACGTCGCCGAAGGCAAACTCACCCGCTTCCTCGGCCATCTGGGCGTGATAGACGACCTGCAGGAGCAGATCGCCGAGTTCCTCGCGCAGATGGTCGATGTCATTGCGAGAGATCGCGTCGGCGACCTCGTAGGCTTCCTCGATCGTGTAGGGCGCAATGGTCGCGAAGTTCTGCTCGATGTCCCAGGGACAACCGGTTTCGGGCTCGCGCAGGGCAGCCATGATCTCGATCAGGCGGGAGATATCTTTGGAAGGTTGCATGGCGCGATGCTATAGCCCGCCTTTCCTTATCCCAACAATGGCGTGCCGCACGCCGGCCTTGTCCACAGCCTAATCCTTTGCGCCGGCGGCCATCGTGCCTGTGGCGCTCGGTAGCTGTGCTAATGACCAGAAATCCGGACGCAGGCAGGACATGCCCATGCTTCATCTATCGCTCGTTGCAGTCGGCGGCGCCATCGGTGCATCGCTGCGCCATCTGGCCAATCTCGTCGCACTCAGGCTGGCGGGGTCGAACTTTCCCTGGGGCACGTTGGCGATCAACATTGTGGGTTCGTTTGCCATGGGCCTGTTCATCGGCTGGCTTGCCCGCCGCACCGGGACATCGAACGAACTGCGCTTGTTCGTTGCCACGGGTATTTTGGGCGGCTTCACCACCTTTTCGGCGTTCTCGCTGGATTTTGCCACCTTGTGGGAGCGCGGATCGACTTTGCCGGCCTTCGGCTATGCCTTTGCCAGCGTCATATGCGCCATCCTGGCCCTGTTCCTGGGAATGTGGCTCGCAAGAAGCATCGGCTGATGCTATTGGGCCGCTTCGAAAAGGACAATTGAACAATGGCAGGCGTTGAACAGATCACGGTGGAAGCCGGCGAAACGGGCATGAGGCTCGACCGCTGGTTCAAGTCTCACTATCCGGGGCTCGGCTTCGGCCACCTGCAGAAACTGCTGCGCTCGGGCCAGATCCGGGTCGACGGCGGCCGCGTCAAGGCCGACACGCGTGTCGAGCCGGGCCAGGTGATCCGCATCCCGCCGCTCGAAGTCGACAAGAAGAACGACGGCCCTCTGACTGCCCGCACCATGCGCGATCAGGACGATGGCGACGTGCTGGCCAAGATGCTGATCTACGAAGACTCCAAGGTCTTCGTCTTCAACAAGCCGGCCGGCCTCGCCGTTCAGGGCGGTTCGGGCATCGTGCGCCATCTCGACGACATGCTCGAGGCCTGGCGCAACAAGAAGGGCGAAAAGCCGCGCCTGGTCCACCGGCTCGACCGCGACACCTCGGGCGTGCTGGTCGTGGCGCGCACGCGCCTGGCGGCGATGAAGCTCGCCGAGGCTTTCCGTGCCCGCGAAACCAAGAAGACCTACTGGGCCCTGGTCAAGGGCGCACCGCCCAAGCGCGAAGACAAGATCTCGACCTGGCTGATCAAGGAACAAACGCCCGACGGCGACCGCATGCGGGTCGCCAAGCATGGCGAAAAGGGTGCCGATCATGCGGTTTCCTACTACCGCGTACTGGAGCAGGCCGCCCAGACCATGACCTGGCTGGAGATGGAGCCCTATACCGGCCGCACGCACCAGCTGCGCGTGCACGCTGCCTTTATCGGCTGCCCGATCATCGGCGATCCGAAATATTTCGAACACGACACCAACTGGGAATTTCCCGGCGGCCTGCAGAACAAGCTGCATCTGCATGCGCGCCGCATTGTCATTCCGCACCCAGACCATGGCGTGATCGACGTCACCGCGCCGATGCCGCCGCATATGCGCCAGAGCTGGAACCTCATCGGCTTCGATGATGAAAGCGGGGAGCCGGCGTGACGGCAGCCTCGTCGCGCGACAGCGCTGCGGGCGCGTTGAAGCTGGTGCTGTTCGATTGCGACGGCACGCTGGTCGACAGCGCCGACCTCATCCATGCCACGATGGTCGCGACGTTTCGCGAGGCCGGCCTTGCGGCGCCGGCGCTGGAAGCCACCAAGGGCATCATCGGCCTGACGCTCGATCTTGCCATTGCGACGTTGCTAGACCGTTCGCTCGATGCCGAGTGCGGCCGTCTGGCCGAGCGCTACAAGGCGCATTTCACCGCCTCGCGCGCGCCCTCGACTTTCCATGAGCCGCTCTATGACGGCATCGCCGAACTGATCGACGTGCTCGCCAGGCGCGACGACGTGCTGATCGGCATGGTCACCGGCAAGTCGCGCCGCGGCGTGCAGCGTGTGCTGGAAACCTATGGTTTAGGGCGCCATTTCGTGACCATCCGCACCGCCGACGACTGCCCCTCCAAGCCGCATCCCGCCATGGTGCTGGAGTGCTGCGCCGAAACCGGCATCGATCCGGCCTCGACTTTCGTGGTTGGCGACGCCATTTATGACATGCAGATGGCCAGAAGTGCCGGTGCACGCGCGATAGGTGTGTCCTGGGGCTACCATGACCGCGAAGGCTTGCTGGCTACCGGTGCCGAGACGGTGCTGGCCAAGCCCGGCGATTTGCTCGCCCTCATCGACTGATTGCCCTTTTCGACTGATAGGAAGAACTCATGCGTGACATCCTGAGCGACCTTGAAACCGGCGACTTGCTGTCCGATCCCGATCCGATCCGCCGCGCGCAAAGCACGATGCGCCGGCAACTGCCCAAGCGGTTCTACGAAACGGCATCGGTTGCCGCCGTCGAGGGTGGTTATGCGGTCCAGCTCGACGGCAAGCCGGTGCGCACGCCGGGCAGGGCGCTGCTTGCACTGCCGACGGAGGCAGCCGCGCAACTGGTCGCCGACGAATTTGCTGCCCAGGTCGAGAGCATAAACCCATTCACCATGCCGGTGCTGCGCCTGGTCAACACGGCGATCGACGGTGTTGCTACCGACCCGCAGGCCGTGCTCGAGGACATTCTGCGCTTTTCGTCGTCGGATCTGCTTTGCTACCGCGCCGACAGCCCGGAAAAACTCGTCGAGCGCCAGTCCGAGGCGTGGGACCCGGTGCTGGACTGGGCGCGTGCGTCGCTGAGCGCGCATTTCGTTCTGGCCGAGGGCGTCATGCATGTCGAGCAGCCGCGCGCGGCCATTGCCGCCCTTGGCGTCCACCTGTCGCAGCGCGCCGAGCCGATGCGGCTGGCGGCACTCCATCTGATGACCACGCTGACCGGTTCGGCGCTCCTGGCACTGGCTGTCGAAACCGGCGAACTGGATGTCGAGGCGGCCTGGGCTGCCGCCCATGTCGACGAAGACTGGCAGGTCGAGCATTGGGGCCAGGATTCCGAGGCCGTTGCCCGCCGTTCCAATCGCAAGCGCGACATGGTTTCGGCGGTGGCGCTGCTTGAGGCACTGAAGGCCGGCTGACCCCGTCTTGCACAACCGGGCGGGCTGCGCCCGAGTCTTGGGCAGAATGTCAGCGTTGCTGCCCTAGTTTGCCTGTTTTTTGAGCATCGGCTTTTTCCTCGACCTTTGGCACCAGCGCGGATCCTGCTTTTTTTCGAGTTGGCACGAGGCTTGCTTCTTCTCTTGCGACACGCTGGCCGCCAATGGCTGGCAGGCACGACACCGAGAGGATAGCATGACGAAGTACAAGCTCGAGTACATCTGGCTGGATGGTTACACGCCGGCGGCCAATCTCCGCGGCAAGACCCAGGTCAAGGAATTTGCGGAGTTCCCGAAGCTCGAGCAGCTTCCTTTGTGGGGGTTCGACGGCAGCTCGACCAAGCAGGCCGAAGGCAAAAGCTCCGACTGCGTGCTCAAGCCGGTCGCCGTCTATCCCGATCCGGCCCGCAAGAACGGCGCGCTCGTCATGTGCGAAGTCATGATGCCCGATGGCGTCACGCCGCATCCGTCGAACACCCGTGCGACGGTCCTCGACGACGATGGTGCCTGGTTCGGCTTCGAGCAGGAATATTTCTTCTATAAGAACGGCCGTCCGCTCGGTTTCCCCGAAACCGGCTTCCCAGCACCGCAGGGCCCGTACTACACCGGCGTCGGCTACCAGGCCGTCGGCGATATCGCCCGCCAGATCGTCGAAGAGCATCTCGACCTTTGCCTCGACGCCGGCATCAACCACGAGGGCATCAACGCCGAAGTGGCCAAGGGCCAGTGGGAATTCCAGATCTTCGGCAAGGGCTCGAAGAAGGCGGCCGACGAGATGTGGCTCGCTCGCTACCTGCTGCAGCGCCTGACCGAAAAATACGGCATCGACATCGAGTATCACTGCAAGCCGTTGGGCGATACCGACTGGAACGGCTCGGGCATGCACGCGAACTTCTCGACCGCCCACCTGCGCGAAGTCGGCGGCAAGGCCTATTTCGAGGCGCTGATGGATGCGTTCGGCGAGGCGCGCGAAGATCACATCGCTGTCTATGGCCCGGACAACCACCTGCGCCTGACCGGCAAGCACGAGACGGCGTCGATCGACGTGTTCACCTGGGGTGTTGCCGACCGCGGCGCTTCGGTGCGCGTGCCGCACAGCTTTGTCCGTGACGGCTATCGCGGCTATCTCGAAGACCGCCGTCCGAACTCGCAGGGCGACCCCTACCAGATCGCCTCGCAGATACTCAAGACCATCAGCTCGGTGCCGACCAGCATCGAAACCAAGGTTGCTGCTTAAACATTAGGCAGCATCGAAAAAGAAAAACCCCGGGTTTCAGCCCGGGGTTTTTCTTTTCGTGATCAGGTCAGCCAAGCGGCTGGGTGTCGCTCTATGCAGCGTAGCGCTTCAGGGCCTCGATCTCGTCGGCGCCGGGCTTGTGGCCGCGCAGATAGAGCGCGCATGTGGTGCGCAGCATGGATGCGAAGTTCGGGATCGCTCCGTTGATCTCGATCGCCTCGTCATAGAGCTTCGAGATGAATTTCGGCGTCGTCAGCCCCTGAGAGGACGCGATTTCGTCGAGAAGGTCCCAGAAGGTGGCCTCAAGCTGGATGCTGGTCGAATGGCCGGCGATCCGGATCGACCGGTTGATCTGGTGATAGCCCTTCGGATCCTGTCCGGCAAATACCCTGCACATATCAATCCTCCCGATGGCTTGCCCCGGCGTGCGGCACCGGCGCTGGCTGTCGGACGCCATCATCGGCCCAACAGCACGTCATCGCAACCATGCTTTCGTCCCTGCGTAGCAAACTATGCTCCAGCACGCGTGGTAACGGGCTGCCACCACTTGGGGCTACGCGGATTTCATAATCCTCCTGCTTCTAACTGCCAGGAGGGCGAATGGCGAAGGCAATACATTCCATGGTGCGCGTGCTCGATGAGACGCGTTCGGTATCGTTCTATCGCACGGCCTTCGGCCTCGAAATTGCCGACCGGCTCGATTTCGAGACGTTCACCCTGATCTATCTCAGCAACCCGGAAACCGAATTCGAGGTCGAGCTGACCGTCAACAAGGGGCGGACCGAGCCCTACGTCTTGGGTGACGGTTACGGTCATTTGGCCGTGTCGGTGGACGACCTGGAAGCCACGCACCGGCGGTTCGTTGCGGCCGGTCTGACCCCCAAGGACATCGTCGACTTCGCGCCGGGCGGCAAGCCGCTCGCCCGCTTCTTCTTCATCGAAGACCCCGACGGCTACAAGATCGAGGTTTTGCAGCGGGGAGGCCGGTTCAAGTGAAGCATACGCGGCGAGGGAGAGCGCCGCGCCAGCCAAGCGCCGACGGCGCATAGCAAGCAAGGGAGGAAAATCATGGTGACGATCTATCAAGGCAAGTCCGGCCTGTCGCGGCGCGAACTGCTCAAGCGCGGTAGTGCTGCTGGCGCGCTGCTTATCATCAGCGGCTCAGCCGTCCTCAGCGCGGGCGAAGCATGGGGGCTCGAGAGCACGGCATTGAAGCCGGAAACGCTGGCCACGCTGATCCAGATGGCGCGCGACGTCTATCCCCACGATCAGGTGCCGGACAAGTTCTACGCCATCGCCATCAAGAGCCACGACGAGCAGGCGGGCAAGGATGCGGCGCACAAGGACCTCATCGAGAAGGGCATTGCCGACCTCGACCAGAAATCGGGCGCGGGCGGATATACCGGCCTTGGCTGGGAGGACGAGCGAGTGGCCATCCTCCGGCAGATCGAGGACACGCCATTTTTCCAGGCGATCCGCGGCGGACTTGTCGTCGGCCTCTACAACCAGAAGGAGGTGTGGCCGATCTTCGGTTACGAGGGCGAGTCCTACTCCAAGGGCGGATACATCGCGCGCGGCTTCGACGACATCGAGTGGCTCTGATCGGGCCCCTGTCGCGAATCCAGCCTTTTCAGCATTCCCCGGGAGGAAAACATGCCTGCACCTTACGGTCTCAACGACGATAGCGTCGTCGTCATCATCGGCTCCGGAGCCGGTGGCGGCACGCTCGGCAACGAACTCGCCCAGAAGGGCATCGACGTCGTCATTCTCGAAGCCGGCCCGCGCATCGAATATGAGGACTTCATCAACGACGAGTGGGACTCCTTCGGCCAGCTTGCCTGGCTGGACAACCGCACGACCGGCGGCGGCTGGCGGGTCCACAAGGACTTTCCCAATCTGCCGGCCTGGATCGTCAAGGCGGTCGGCGGCACGACCACGCACTGGGCCGGCGCATCCCTGCGCATCCAGGAGCATGAGTTCAAGACGTTGACCAACTACGGCAAGGTCGAAGGCGCCAACCTGCTCGACTGGCCGATCACGCTCGCAGACCTCGAGCCGTATTACGCCAAGGCCGAGGACAAGATGGGTGTGACCCGCACCAACGACATTGAGGGCCTGCCCGGCAACAACAATTTCAAGGTGTTCAAGGCCGGCGCCGACAAGCTCGGCTACAAGGAATGCCACACCGGCAACATGGCGATCAACTCGGCGGATCGCGACGGCCGCATGGGCTGCCAGCAGACCGGGTTCTGCTTCCAGGGCTGCAAATGGGGCGCAAAATGGTCGACCCTCTACACTGAAATCCCCAAGGGCGAGGCGACCGGCAAGCTGGAGGTCAGGCCCAGCAGCCACGTACTCAAGATCGAGCATGACGACAGCGGCAAGGTGACCAGCGTCGTCTACGCCGACAAGGACGGCAAGATGCAGAGCCAGAAGGCCCGCATCGTCTGCGTTGCGGGCAATTCCATCGAAAGCCCGCGGTTGCTGCTGAATTCCGCCTCGTCGAAGTTCCCGGATGGGCTGGCCAATTCGTCGGGGCAGGTGGGCAAGAACTACATGCGCCATACCACCGGGTCGGTCTATGCGATCTTCGACAAGCCGGTGCACTTCTGGCGCGGCACGACCATGGCCGGCATCGTCCGGGACGAAGCCAAGCACGATCCGTCACGCGGTTTCGTCGGCGGCTACGAATTGGAGACGCTGGCGCTCGGACTGCCGTTCATGGCGGCATTCCTCGATCCCGGCGGCTGGGGCCGTTCGTTCACCACCGCGCTCGACCACTACGACAAGATGGCAGGCATGTGGATCGTCGGCGAGGACATGCCTCAGGAGCAGAACGCGGTGAAGCTGCATGGCGAGCTGAAGGACAAGTACGGCATGCCGATACCTGATGTCTGGTTCACCGACCATCCCAACGACGTCGCCATGCGCAACCACGCCTACAAGCAGGGCATGGCGATGTACGATGCCGTCGGGGCCACCCGCTCGTTCCCGACGCCGCCCTATCCGTCGACGCACAATCTCGGCACCAATCGCATGAGCGAAAAGGCATCCGACGGCGTGGTCAACAAGTGGGGCCAGACCCACGACATCAAGAACCTGTTCGTGTCCGACGGCAGCCAGTTTACCACCGGTGCGGCGGAGAACCCGACGCTCACCATCGTGTCGCTGGCCATCCGCCAGGCCGACTACATCGCCGAGCAGATGGGCGCCAAGAGCATCTGACGCATCGTTTGGCCGCGCATCATTCACAGCGGTCGGGCATTCGCCAGATTGCTACGCCGCCAAACAAAAAAAGCCCCGGATCGCTCCGGGGCTTTTTTCTTTGTTTTTCGGGTCTTAGACCGAGTAGTACATGTCGTACTCGACCGGGTGCGGGGTCATTTCGAAGCGCATGACCTCGGCCATCTTCAGCTCGATGAAGCTGTCGATCTGGTCGTCGTCGAAGACGCCGCCGGCCTTGAGGAAGCCGCGGTCCTTGTCGAGGCTCTGGAGCGCTTCGCGCAGGCTGCCGCAGACGGTCGGGATCTTCTTGAGTTCCTTCGCCGGCAGGTCGTAGAGATCCTTGTCCATCGGCTGGCCGGGGTGGATCTTGTTCTTGATGCCGTCGAGGCCGGCCATCAGCAGCGCGGCGAAGCAGAGGTAGGGGTTCGCGCCCGGATCGGGGAAGCGGACCTCGACGCGCTTGGACTTCGGCGAGTTGCCGAACGGGATGCGGCAGGAAGCCGAGCGGTTGCGCGCGGAGTAGGCGAGCAGGACCGGGGCCTCATAGCCGGGGACCAGACGCTTGTAGGAGTTGGTCAGCGGGTTGGTGAAGGCGTTGATCGCCTTGGCGTGCTTGATGACGCCGCCGATGAAATAGAGGCAGTTTTCCGACAGGCCGGCATATTCGTTGCCGGCGAAGGTCGGCTTGCCGCCCTTCCAGATCGACAGGTGGACGTGCATGCCCGAGCCGTTGTCGCCGAAGATCGGCTTCGGCATGAAGGTGGCCGTCTTGCCGTAGGCGTTGGCGACCTGGTGCACGACATACTTGTAGATCAGCATCTTGTCGGCGTTGCGGACCAGCGTGTCGAACTTGATGCCGAGTTCGTGCTGGGCGGCAGCCACCTCGTGGTGGTGCTTCTCGACGCGCACGCCCATCTCGGACAGCACCGTCAGCATCTCGGAGCGCATGTCCTGGCAGCTGTCGATTGGCGGGACCGGGAAATAGCCGCCCTTGACGCGCGGACGGTGGCCGAGGTTGCCGGTCTCATAGTCGGTGTCATCGTTGGACGGCAGTTCGGTCGAATCGAGCTTGAATCCGGTGTTGTAGGGATCGGCCTTGTACTTGACGTCGTCGAAGACGAAGAATTCGGCTTCCGGGCCGACATAGACGGTGTCGCCGATGCCTTCGGCCTTGAGGTAAGCCTCGGCCTTCTTGGCAATGCCGCGCGGGTCGCGGTTGTAGGCCTCGCCCGAAACCGGGTCGAGAATGTCGCAGAGGATGACCATGGTCGACTGGGCGAAGAACGGGTCCATGTGGACCGTGTCCATGTCGGGCATCAGCACCATGTCGGATTCGTTGATGGCCTTCCAGCCGGCGATGGAGGAGCCGTCGAACATGACGCCGTCGGCGAACATGTCTTCCTCGACCTCGGCGATGTCCATGGTGACGTGGTGGAGCTTGCCCTTGGGGTCGGTGAAGCGCAGGTCAACGAACTTAACGTCGTTGTCCTTGATCTGCTTCATGATGTCTTTGGCTGTCGTCATGTGATGGTTCCCTGTCTGATGACGTTAGGACGAGAAGAAATTCCGAAGGGTCAGATGGCGTCGACGCCGGTCTCGCCGGTGCGGATGCGGACGACTTCCTCGATGTTGGAGACAAAAATCTTGCCGTCGCCGATGCGGCCGGTCTGGGCCGCCTTGCGGATCGCCTCGATGGCGGCCTCGACGGATTCGTCGCCGAGCACGACCTCGATCTTCACCTTGGGCAGGAAGTCGACGACATATTCCGCGCCGCGGTAGAGCTCGGTGTGGCCCTTCTGGCGGCCGAAACCCTTGGCCTCGGTGACCGTGATGCCTTGCAGGCCGGCCTCCTGGAGCGCCTCCTTCACTTCGTCGAGCTTGAACGGCTTGATGATCGCTTCGATCTTTTTCATGCGAATACTGGCCTCCACTGCCGTAAGTCAGGGTGATGCACCCACTCGCGCCTATCTCAAGCACGAAGCGTGCCAAGTCTAGTGGCTGCGACAAGTTTGACCACTTTGCCTTGATGGCAACCGCAGAACGCTGGTTCCGGTACCGGTTTGGACCTGCCGCACGAAGATCGCCCAAAATTTCAGCGTCCTCCGCCACAAATCTATGCACAAAAATGCGGCATGGTGCTCATAATTTGCACCTGATGTGGCCAGGTGCATCTTTGTTTCGGTCAAGGGTGGCGGCGTGCTAACTCTCAAGGCCGGTGCTGGAACTTTGCGGAAGCCGCCATGGCGTTTGAACTGCTGACTCCCGACGAAATGGCCGAGGCCGACAGGCTGACAATCGGCGCGGGGCCGGTCGACGGCATCGGGCTGATGCGGCGGGCAGGCGGTGCTGTCGCCGATCTGGTCCTGTCGCGGTTTGCGTCGGCACATCCCGTCCATGTGCTGTGCGGACCGGGCAACAATGGCGGCGACGGTTATGTCGTGGCGCGCCTGCTGGTGGAAAGCGGCGTCGCTGTCAGGCTTTTTGCAACAGGCGTCCCGCGTGCCGGCAGCGATGCCGCGCTCGCGGCGGCGGAGTGCCCGGTCGCGGTGGAGCCGTTGTCGGCATTCGCGCCCGAACCGGGCTCCCTGGTGGTCGACGCGCTTTATGGCGCCGGGCTTTCCAAGCCTCTTGCCGGCGAAGTCCTGGCAGCGGTCGCGCGGACTGTCGAGGCCGGTGTGCCAGTCGTCGCAGTCGACCTGCCGTCGGGCGTGTCCGGCGCAACGGGCGAGGTGTTGGGCGGCGCCTTCAAGGCGGCGGTGACAGTGACTTTCGCCCGCAAGAAGCCAGGGCACCTGCTGTTTCCCGGCCGGGCGCATTGCGGCGAAGTCATCGTCGCCGACATCGGCATTTCCGATGCGACTGTCGTTGCCACAGGGATGCGATGCCTCGAAAACGATCCGGCATGGTGGCGCCCGCTCTTCCCCTCGCCGGCCAACGACGCCCACAAATACAGCCGCGGCCATGTCGCCGTCTTTTCGGGCGGTGTGGCGGCCACCGGGGCGGCGCGGCTGTCGGCGATGGCGGCGGCACGGGCAGGGGCGGGCGCGGTGACGGTGCTGTCGCCAGGATCGGCGCTGGCGGCCAATGCGGCGCACCTGACCTCGATCATCCTCAGGCGTTGCGATGGGCTCGAAGATGCGCTGGCCTTCCTCGATGCGCGCACGCCCGCCGCGCTGGTCTATGGCCCGGGGCTCGGTCCTGAAGCAGAGGTCGGACGTTTTGCGCTGGGGCTGATGTCCCATGCTTCCGGCCGCTTTGGCGCGCTGGTGCTCGATGCCGACGGCATCACTTCGCTTTCCCACCAGCGGGTCTCCTTCTTCGAGGCCGCGAGGCGGCCGAAGGCGCCGGTGCTGGTTCTCACGCCGCATCATGGCGAGTTCGGCCGGCTGTTTCCCGACATCGCCGGCGACCCGTCGTTGTCCAAGGTCGAGCGGGCGCGGGCCGCGGCCGCCAAGGCGAATGCCGTCATCGTCTACAAGGGGCCCGACACGGTGATCGCCGCGCCCGACGGACGGGCGGCGATCAACAGCAACGGCACGCCGCTTCTGGCGACGGCCGGTTCGGGTGACGTGCTGTCCGGCATCGTCGCAGCACTGGTGGCGCAAGCCATGCCGGCGTTCGAGGCGGCCTGCGCTGCCGTCTGGATGCATGCCGAGGCGGCGCGGCGGTTCGGGCCGGGGCTGATTGCTGAGGACCTGCCGCTGGCGCTGCGCGAGGTGGTGGCTGGGTTGAGCAGGTGAGGCGCGCGCCTTGCCTTCTTCCTTTGCGGGAAAAGTGCCCTGCTCCTCGATAGGCTCGGGAGGGCGTATGAGGGGTGCTGGACGGATCGGGACGTTTCAGATTGCTCAGCAACCAGAGCCTTCTTCTGTGACCTCTCGTTTCTTCCAACACCCCTCATCCGTCGCCTTCGGCGACACCTTCTCCCGCAAGGGGAGAAGGCAGGTCGCGCGCGTCGTCCCGGCTCTCGCTGCGCTCGGCCGGTATGACGACGTCGGCGCACGGGTGCCAAGCTTGTTCACCGCCACGCTCGCTTTCGCGCCTGGCCATTGTCAAAGAGCGCTCCCGTTGCCGGGAGGTAGTTCGGGAAGCGGGGCGCGAGGCCGTGCCTTCCGATAATTAGTATGTGGCGCGACGTTCGCGCCCCGCCCGGTTGCTTGCCCCGCTCAGTCGCCTCGGCTTTCACCGCCAGCCGCCGCAAGGCCCGGGCTTGGGGGCTCATCACCCAGCAGGAGATCCGACCTCCTGCCAGCCCGGCACCGGCGCTTCCCCCCGCTGCCCGGTGCGCACCGGAGTCCCGTGGAAGATCGCAAGGTGAATGATACGGGAGGTGGACAGGGGCGTGGACAAACGTGGCCGGCTATCCACGCGGGATGGTGACAGATGGTGACAGCCGCTCTTGCCTTACGAAGCAAATCTTCTGCATCGCGATCCTTCGCACCCCCCTCTGGCCTGCCGGCCATCTCCCCACAAGGAGGGAGATCACGCCGTCATCGGCGCCGCAGCCAATCGCCAACATCGCAAGGCTTATCCTTTACGACGTTGCAGGACGAGCGCCGCCGGCGACGAGACTAATCTCCCTCCTTGTGGGGGAGATGGCCGGCAGGCCAGAGGGGGGTGCGAAGGATCGCGACTGAGGAGACCTTTGCGTGGCGATTGCCGTTCAGAAGAACGCGAAGCGTGCAAAACCTTTTCACGCCCTGAGGGCGCAAAGGATCCGTTCGCCCGCCATCAGCCGCCATTCAGCCGCTTCATCAGCGCCATGGCACCGAAGGGGGCGCGGACCTTGCCTTCGGTGATGAAGTAGACGAACACGTCGCGTGTCTTGGCTGGTGCGTCGATGGAGGGGTCGGCGCGCGGCAGATCGGCCGGCATGCCACCATCGGCCCAGACCTTGGCACGCGCGGCCCATTCATCCAGGGCCTTGGGCGTGTAGCAGTCGTGGTTGTCGTCACTGCCGGTCTGCAGCCTCGCATAGACGAAATCGCCAGTGACGTCGGCAATCGCCGGATATTTGGCATGGTCGGCATAGACGATGGCGACATCATGCTTCCTGGCCAGGGCGGCGAACTCGGGGACGACGAAGGAATCGTGCCGCACCTCGACCGCGTGGCGCAGTTTCACGCCATCCTGCTTTTCCGGCAAAAGCTTGAGGAAGGCCTCGAAGTCGTCGGCATCGAACTTCTTGGTCGGCGCGAACTGCCACAGGATCGGCCCGAGCTTGTCGCCAAGCGCCGCCACACCCGAGCCGAGGAAGCGCATCATCGACTCGCCGGCCTCGCCAAGCACGCGGCGGTTGGTGACAAAACGGTTGCCCTTGAGCGCATAGACGAAACCGTCGGGAGCCTCGCTCGCCCATTTGAGGAATGTCGGCTCTTTGAAGCTGGAATAGTAGGTGCCGTTGACCTCGATGGTCGGCACCTGGGCGGTGGCGAACTGAAGCTGTTTCGCCTTGGACAGCTTGTCAGGGTAGAAGGTGCCTTCCCAGGGCTCGAACGTCCAGCCGCCCATGCCGGCACGGATTTTTCCTGACTTGGTCATTCGTTCCTCCCTCGTAGTCAAGCACTTCGCAGTAGCGAGCCGCGCTCTGTGCGTGGGTCAGCCAGAATCTCGCGATTATGTCTATATTTTTCGACAGTTCTCCGAAGCCGGCGCTTTTGCTCTTGGCGGCCCACATCCCCTATTCGAGGAAACATTGTTCGATACGGAGTTGGGTCAGCTTCTGGACTCATTTTGTCTTCGTTGGTCGCGTACCACCACACTTGGAAAACTTGCACCTCTACAGGCAGGCATTTGGTCAGCAACATATAATCCAGCCACCCCATAAACAGAGGTGCATCGTTTGCGGCGTCGGAAAATTCTGCCATCAGCGCATCGTCGTCGCGAGCGCCTGCACCATCAAGCCGGTAGTAATGCTTTATTGCGTTCCAATACTGATTTCGTAGTGCCTTTATCTTGCGCATGTCGACATTTGGAAATGTCGCAAGGATATGCGTTGAAAGTGTAGGTATCTGCGCTTCTGAGGCCAATCCCTCGATGATTTCGCTGCCTCCGCACGCCAATGCCTGTACGGAAAATGGATCCTTATTTCGAATGAACAAATCCAGCGCCGCTCCGAGTTGATTGCGCGCAATTTGCAGCTTGATCGACAAGTTACCTCCAGCGCCTCTCACTTCCGAGCTATTCAGCTGCCTCTCGCTTGCCGCCCGGCCGGCGCTCCAGCAGTTCCTTGAGGAACTGGCCGGTGTAGCTGCGCGGCACCGCGACGATGTCCTCGGGGCGGCCCGATGCCACCAGTTCGCCGCCGCCGTCGCCGCCTTCGGGGCCGAGGTCGAGCACCCAGTCGGCGGTCTTGATGACCTCGAGATTGTGCTCGATGACGACGACGGTGTTGCCCTGGTCGACCAGTTCGTGCAGCACCTCGAGCAGCTTGGCGACGTCGTGGAAATGCAGGCCGGTGGTCGGCTCGTCGAGGATGTAGAGCGTCTTGCCGGTGGCCTTGCGCGACAGTTCCTTGGCGAGCTTGATGCGCTGGGCCTCGCCGCCGGACAACGTGTTGGCCTGCTGGCCGATATGGATGTAGCCGAGGCCGACCTGGTTGAGCGTCATCAGCTTGTCGCGCACCACGGGCACGGCGGCGAAGAACTCGACGCCTTCCTCGACCGTCATGTCGAGCACGTCGGCGATCGACTTGCCCTTGAACAGCACGTCGAGTGTTTCGCGGTTGTAGCGCTTGCCGTGGCAGACGTCGCAGGTGACGTAGACGTCGGGCAGGAAGTGCATCTCGATCTTGATGACGCCGTCGCCCTGGCAAGCCTCGCAGCGGCCGCCCTTGACGTTGAAGGAGAAGCGCCCGGGCTGGTAGCCGCGGGCCTTGGCTTCCGGCAGGCCTGCGAACCAGTCGCGGATAGGGGTGAACGCACCGGTGTAGGTGGCCGGGTTCGACCGCGGCGTGCGGCCGATGGGCGACTGGTCGATGTCGATGACCTTGTCGAGGAATTCGAGGCCCTCGATGCGGTCGTGCTCGGCCGGGTGCTCGCGCGAGCCCATGATGCGGCGCGAGGCCGCCTTGAACAAAGTCTCGATCAGGAAGGTCGACTTGCCGCCGCCCGACACGCCGGTGACGGCGGTGAAGGTGCCCAATGGGATTTCGGCGGTGACGTCCTTCAGATTGTTGCCGCGCGCGCCCACGACCTTGATGCGGCGGTTCTTCTTCAGCTCGCGACGCTGGGCCGGCGTGGCGATCTCGAGCTCGCCCGACAGGTATTTGCCGGTGATCGAGTTGGGGTTGGCCATGACCTGCTGCGGCGTGCCCTCGGCGATGATGTTGCCGCCATGGATGCCAGCGGCCGGGCCGATGTCGACGACATAGTCGGCGGTCAGGATGGCGTCCTCGTCATGCTCGACGACGATAACGGTGTTGCCGATGTCCCTGAGGTGGCGAAGCGTGTCGAGCAGGCGGGCATTGTCGCGCTGGTGCAGACCGATCGACGGCTCGTCGAGCACGTAGAGCACGCCGGTCAGGCCCGAGCCGATCTGCGAGGCCAGCCGAATACGCTGGCTTTCGCCGCCCGACAGCGTGCCGGAATTGCGCGACAGGGTCAGATATTCGAGGCCAACGTCGTTGAGGAAGCGCAGGCGCTCGCGGATCTCCTTGAGGATGCGGACGGCGATCTCGTTCTGCTTGTCATTGAGCGCGCCGGGCAGGGCCTCGAACCAGGCATTGGCCTTGCGGATCGACTGCTCGGTGACCTCGCCGATGTGCTTGCCGGCGATCTTGACGGCGAGCGATTCCGGCTTGAGGCGATAGCCGGCGCAGGTCGGGCAGGGCGTCGCCGACATGAAGCGCTCGATCTCTTCGCGCATCCAGGCGGATTCCGTCTCTTTCCAGCGGCGCTGGAGATTGGGGATGACGCCTTCGAAGGTCTTGGTCGTCTTGTAGGAGCGCAGGCCGTCGTCATAGTTGAAGGTGATTTCCTTCGTGCCGGTACCGTGCAGGATGGCTTCCTGTGCCTCGGGCGAAAGGTCGCGCCAGCGGTCGCCGATCTTGAAGCCGTAGACCTTGCCGAGGGCTTCCAGCGTCTGGGTGTAATAGGGCGAGGTCGACTTGGCCCAGGGCGCAACCGCACCCTCGCGCAGCGAGACATGGTCTTCCGGCACGATCAGCAGGGGATCGATGGCGCGCTGGTTGCCGAGGCCGTCGCAGGCCGGGCAGGCACCGAACGGGTTGTTGAAGGAGAACAGCCGGGGCTCGATCTCGGGAATGGTGAAACCCGACACCGGACAGGCGAATTTCTCGGAGAAAAGAATGCGCTCGTGGGTTTCGTTGGCAGACTTGTTGACCGAGTCCGCGCCCGTCTGGCTGGCGTCGAGCGGCTTGTCGGCGAATTCGGCGACGGCCAGGCCTTCGGCCAGCTTGAGCGCGGTTTCCATCGAGTCGGCCAGCCGGGTGGCAAGGTCCGGGCGAACGACGATGCGGTCGACGACGACGTCGATGTCGTGCTTGTATTTCTTGTCGAGCACCGGTGCTTCGCCGATCTCGTAGAAGGCGCCGTCGATCTTGACGCGCTGGAAGCCCTTCTTCTGGAGCTCGGCGAGTTCCTTCTTGTATTCGCCCTTGCGGCCCCGGACGATGGGCGCAAGGATGAACAGGCGCGTGCCTTCGTCGACCGCAAGCACGCGGTCGACCATCTGCGAAACCGTCTGGCTTTCGATCGGCAGGCCGGTCGCCGGCGAATAGGGCACGCCGACGCGCGCGAACAGCAGGCGCATGTAGTCGTAGATTTCGGTGACGGTGCCGACCGTCGAGCGCGGATTGCGCGAGGTCGTCTTCTGCTCGATCGAGATCGCCGGCGACAGGCCGTCGATCTGGTCGACGTCGGGCTTCTGCATCATCTCGAGGAACTGGCGGGCATAGGCCGACAGGCTCTCGACATAACGGCGCTGGCCTTCGGCATAGATGGTGTCGAAGGCGAGCGACGACTTGCCCGAGCCGGACAGGCCGGTCATCACGATCAGCCGGTCGCGCGGCAGGTCGAGATCGACGTTCTTGAGATTGTGCTCGCGCGCACCGCGAATGGAAATGTACTTGTGATCGGCCATTGCCGCGCCGCCGCCTCAAATCTGGAATTGCTCGGAGTGGCGGGTTTGCCCGACCATTCCCTCATGTAGGTATTTTCGCCGCCCGGTCGAGAGGCAGCGCAATACACCCCGCACTGCGTTTAAGCGCCTTTGGCGGGCAGGGGCAAGAGAAAAGAACAAAGGCCGAACGGGCTCCTGACAACGTTATGGCAGGAGCCCGGCAGGGCGAGAGCCGGGCTTCGATCACATTTTTCGCCTCTAACAACGTTGTGGTTGACGTAGCGGAATCAGGGATGCAAACTCCTGACGTCGCCTGAAGCCGAGCCTCTCTTGAGGGCTCCTCACCATGCTACGGTCGGTCTGCGAGACGCCGCAGACACGCGAGTTGAGCAGCAGGCGTACAATTGGCGCAACTGACGTAGGAGCTAGGCATGACTCCACCGGACAGTCCCTTAAGGTTCCGCTAGCGAGACGGAACCGCAGCAGGCAGAGGTGCCGGCATTTCTGTTAGGAAAAGCCCTGCAAACCGTGACCTACTGATCCCCTACAATTTGAGACCATGGTCGGATCTGTGGCCGAGAGCCACTATGAATCCGAGAGAGCAAAGCCGGTAAACCACTCCCGGCAGTCAAGGGTATAACCCGACAAAAGGCCCCGTGCGCTCCTGGGAGCGGCGGGGCCATATTTTTTGGGCTGTTTCTTGGGTCGGGGGACTTGCTGCCCCGTCGACGGAAAGGGCTGCCCCTGCAGCATCCCATGGGCGATGATCTTTCTAGTGACGTGGCGAAAGCGTCTCGGCGGCTATTTGGCATACTCCTAGCTTTGATCCGTCAGGGGAGCGTGCCGAAACTGGTGCCGGGCCATTAAGATCGGCTGTCGGCAGGTGAAGCTTGCCAGCGGTTCAGGATGCCAAGGGCAGAGGTGGCCGCGTGATGAATGCCTCCCCTTATTCTATCCTGCACTATTGCCGCGATCCGACATCAGCCCTGCACTATTGCCGCGGTCCGACATCAGCAGGACGCAAGGCCCGTTATTCCAGCCGGTGGGAGGTTGAAGGCAGAATTCAGTGAAGTGACGTTTTCCGAATACATCAAAATAATCGGCATAGCCAAAGAAGAACAGCTTGCCTTTGGACATACCCTTCAACTCGTCCTGCAATCTCGCCCAAGTACGCGCTGTTATTTCGGTTTCGAGTTCGCGCAGATGTGTCGGACCGAGCGACTCTTCAGCGGAGTCGCGGGTCATATTTCGCCAATTTTCCACGTCAGGCTCTTCGGCGGCGAAAATGTTGGTTGCAGCCGTCAAGCGCTGAGCCGGCGTCTGTCCAACGTTCTCAAGCCTAATCAGGTAAACGAGGACTGGCGTACTAGACTTTGGTTTTGGTGGAGAGAACCTGGTTATCCTTCCGTCCTTAATGGCAACGTAGGCCCGACTTTGTGTCTCGGAAGAGACACGCAGCTGTTTCAGCGTTTGCCACAAGACAAGCAAGGACAAGGCGGCGAGCCCGAACGCTGCAAATTCGACCACGTCACAATTGTTGTCACACCAATTCACTTGGCGCGCCTCTCCTGTTGACCAAGAATAACATGTTTACGATGGGAGAGCAGCATGAACGCACCGGGCCTCCTTTCGCCAAGCAGTTCCTGAAGCAGTCGAAGCAGAACAGGCGCGATCTGCGCCATGCTCACATCGATTGACGTCTACCGGCGCGTTGCCAGTTTCCTCAGTACTGAAATAGAGTACGTCGTTCGCACCATCGGGGAGAACAATGACTGTTCGTCAGACGCAGCTTATCGGCCTGCTCGGGGGCATGAGCTGGGAATCCAGCGCGCTCTATTATCGCCTCATCAACGAGGCGACGCATCGCCGGCTGGGCGGGCACCACAATGCGCGCTCGCTGATGTTCACGCTCGATTTCGACGAGCTGAACGATCTTGCCGCCAAGGGCGAGTGGGAGCATGTCGCCGAAGTGATCACCAAGGCTGCGCGGCATCTCAAGGCCGGCGGTGCGGCTTTCGCCATGATGACCGCGGTGACGGCGCACTACGTCGCCGACAAGGTTGCCGAGGCGATCAAGATCCCACTGCTGCACATCGCCGATCCGACCGGCAAGTCGCTGCAGGCTGCCGGACACCAGCGGGTCGGGCTGCTGGGCACGCGCTACACGATGGAGCTGGGCTTCCTGGCCGAGCGGCTGCAACGGCAATTCGGCATCGAAGTGCTGGTTCCGCCGGAGGACGAGCGAACAGCCTTGCATCGCATCATCATCGATGAGCTGACGCTCGGCATCGTGAAGCCGGAGTCCAGGGCGGTGCTGTTGCAACTGGCCAATGGGCTGGAGGCGCGCGGAGCCGACGCAATCGTGGTCGCCTGCACGGAGCTGCCGTTGCTGGTGGCCATGGAGGACTATCCGATGCCCGGCTATGACGTGGTCAGGCTCCACGCCGAGGCGGCAGTGGAGCTGGCGCTTGCCGGCGCGCCATCGCAAGACGAACGGAGCTGAAGCAGCAACATGGCGCCACCGCCCGTGCCGAGGACAATCATGGAGGCGCTGTCGCGCCATCCGGAGGCGGTGCGGGCGCGGCTGCTCGATATCCGCAGCCTGATCTTCGAGGTCGCGGCGGAAAGCGAAGGCGTCGGGCCGCTGACCGAAACGCTCAAATGGGGCGAGCCGGCCTATCTGACCGAGGCCAGCGGCAGCGGCTCGACCGTGAGGCTGGGCGCGCCAAGGTCTTTTCCCGACAAATGCGCGGTGTTCTTCAACTGCAATACCACACTTCTGGAGACCTTCCGTTCGCATCTCGGCGGCGAGCTGGAATTCGAAGGCAACAGGGCCGTCATCGTGCCGGCCGAGGCGGCCGTCCCGGAAGCGGCTCTCGCATTCTGCCTGCGCGCGGCGCTGACATATCACCAGCGGAAAGTCGGCCAGCGACCATGACGTGGGCAGGCGGTTGAGCGAGGCGGCGCTGCCGTGGGAAGTACCCGTCCGTATCGAAGCCGCTCGCAATCGTCAGATGCCGAGCCTTTGGCGCAATTCCTGCTGATAGGCACGTGAAACCGACCATGGCTTGGACAGTGTCCGCAATCGAACATCCCATCTGACGCCGCTGGGTGGCCGGTCGAGTTCGACGACGTGTTGCAGATTGACGATGGCGGTGCGGTGGATGCGCATGAATCCCGCCTTCGGCACCAGGCCGGCCCAGATCTTGAGCGGACGCTGGTCGAGCACCACCGATCCATCGACAAGCCAGACCTCGGTGTAGTTCTGGGCGGAGCGCAGCCCCAGAATTTCGTCCAGGCCAACGCCGCGCGCACCGCTTTGGCGCAACAGAAAGATGAGCGGTGCTGGCGTGGCGGCAGCATCAGCGACGGGATGGCCGACGGGAGCAGGGCAGCCATAGCGGGCCGTGGCGATGAGCGCGGCACACCTGGAGAGTTCGTTGGCCTCCTCGAGGCGCCAGCGACGCTTGTGCCTGGTCATGTCGAATCCGAGGCACGCGCGCAGGCTGCCGTCATGCAAGACCGGAACGCACAAGACGCTCTTGTCGTTTTGCCGGAGCATTTCGATCTGAAGCGAACGGGCGACGCGCGGCAGGTTGTCCACATCATGGATCATCAGAGCCTCACCCTTGACCAGGGATTGATGCAGCCAGGCGATCAGGGTGACCGGCGTATCCTGCAATTCCTTGAGGAAGGATCGGACGCCGCAGCGGCACCATTCATACGCATTGCGAAAACGCAGGTGGTGCAGGTCGTATTCCAGCATGAACACGCGGTCGACATCGGCTGCCTTGCCGATGTCCGCAAACAGCATCGAAATGGCCTCGTCGACCGGGTTGGCCAGAAGCCGCTTCGACGCCAGATAGGCCCAATCCAATGCAGGTTCCGATGAGCAGCAATCGATTGCTTCGAACGGTCTCCGTCCCGGCATGTCCAACCGCGTCCTAGGGCAAGACGCGCAGCAGGAGCCTCGGTCGGTCTAGCGTTGCTTTGGGCAACAGGTCGCAATGTCCGCATTCAAGCATCGGTAATGTGTCCATGGAAAATTCAAATATATAAAATAGCTTTCAATAGCACTTCGCCAAAGTTGTTGAAACATAAAACTCGACCGTTCATCCGACCGGCGTGGTGATTGGTCATCTCGTTGTTGTCGCCCTCCCAATTCGCTGTCACCGACGATTTTGTCGGGGTCGATTCCGACTTGGGGGGAATTTCGATGAATAGAATTCGCTTTTCGCCAGCTGCGAAATGACTGCTTTTCAGTCAACACCTGCATTTAGCAGTCGGAGGTTGGGTCGTTTTGGAGTCTGGAGCGACCCGGCATTCGCCGTCGGCCTGGTGGTCCTGTGGGTCGCCCTGGCATTTTTCTTCAACCGTTTGCCACAAATCGACAAGGCCGTGTCATCGCTGTTCTTTGCCGCGACCAATTGCGCGACGGGGGATGCCACCCGTATCTGCGGAGAATTTCCCGCGGCGTACATGAATGGCTACAAGTTGCTGCGGAGCGCTTTCATGGCTTTGCCAATCGTCGCTGCCCTGGTGGTTGCGGCCATTCTCTCGCGTGATCTTGTTGCCGGCCGCAGATGGCATCACGAGCGGGTTCGCGCATCCGCGGTGGCGCTTGCTGCGCTCGCGGTGGGGCCGGGCCTGCTGGTGAATGCCTTCCTGAAGGAATACATCGGGCGGGCACGGCCGCAGAGCACATCGTTGTTTGGCGGCGAGCAGCCTTTTGTGGCGGCAGCGGAATGGTCGGATGCCTGCCAGCACAACTGTTCTTTCGTTTCGGGGGAGGCGGCGGCCATTGCCTGGCTCGCCTGTCTCTTGCCCCTGTGCTCAAGGCAGGTGAGGCGCGTGCTGATCCTGCCAATGGGGCTCATCATCGTCACGGCCGGCATGCTGCGCGTCGCATTTGGGCGCCATTTCCTTTCCGACGTTGTTCTTGGCTCCCTTTCCACACTGGTTGTCTTCTGCCTTCTGGCCTGGGCCTGCGAATATCTGGCACGCGGCAGCCGGGTGTTGGCTCCGAGATAGCTCCAGCAACTCGCAAGCTTGCCGGCTGGCCAGGCGTGTGCGTCGGGCAGGCGATCGCGACATCGAAGGCAGCGAGTCCGTTTTCCCAAAGGCCTTGCCAACACCCGCCAAAAGCCTTAGAACAAAATAAGAACAAAAATGACTTGTGGACTGCACAAGGATTTCAGCCTGCAGGGGGCGCGGGCGGACGGTGCAATGGGCTAGTGTGAGCCCTCATATTTTCTTGGAATTCGGTTTCGGACGAGCGCGGAGCGGTGTCATGGCAGGTAGCGTCAACAAGGTCATTCTGGTCGGCAATCTGGGGGCGGACCCTGAAATCCGCCGGCTCAATTCGGGCGAGCCGGTCGTCAACCTGCGCATCGCGACCTCGGAAAGCTGGCGCGACAAGAACTCGGGCGAGCGCAAGGAAAAGACCGAGTGGCACCAGGTCGTCATCTTCAACGACAACCTCGCCAAGGTCGCCGAGCAGTACCTGAAGAAGGGCATGAAGGTTTACATCGAAGGCCAGCTCCAGACCCGCAAGTGGGAGAAGGACGGCATCGAGCGCTACACCACCGAAATCGTGCTGCAGAAATTCCGCGGCGAGCTGCAGATGCTCGACGCGCGCGGCCAGGGCGGTGACGCAGGTTATGGCGGCGGCCAGGTCGGCTATGGCGGCGGGCAGGGTGGCGGCTATGGCGGCGGCGGTGGTGGACGCGGATCCGATTTCGGCCAGTCGAGCCCGACCGACAGCTATGGCGGCGGACGTGGCGGTTCAGGCGGCGGCGGTGGTGGCCGCAGCGGCGGCCAGGGTGGCGGCGGAATGGGCGGTGGCGGCTCGCGCGACCTCGACGACGAAATCCCGTTCTGATCCAGGTAGGCGCGGGTGGGTGATGGATTTCAAAGTCCTAAGCCCGCACGCTGCCTCGGACCATGGCAATCCCGCAGAACAAGGCTGAACTGCTCGAGGCCATCAATGCCAGCTATGACAGGCTGGCGCGTGATTTGGCGACCATACCGGAACATCTGGCCGATGAAGCCAGCCTCGATGGGCATGCCAAGGGAACTCTGATGAGTGTCCGCGACTTGGTCTCCTACCTCGTCGGCTGGAACGAACTGGTGCTTAAATGGCATGCGGGCCGTACTGCCGGGGCGGCGGTCGACTTTCCGGAAACCGGCTTCAAGTGGAGCGAACTCGGCCGCCTGGCGCAGAAGTTCTATGGCGACTATCGATCGCTTGCCTTTCCCGAACTGCTGCAGCGTCTTGGCGAAGCCAAGGCACGGATTGTCGCGCTGGTGGAAAGCCTGGGCGATGGCGAGCTCTATGGTGCGCCATGGTACGAGAAATACGCGCTGGGCCGGATGATCCAGTTCAACACGTCTTCGCCCTACGCCAATGCGCGAGGCCGTCTGCGCAGGTGGAAGAAGGCGAAGGGGCTGGATTGATTGACCTGACGTGAACGGACGACTCTGCGGCAATCCGACTTTCGTTACCAGCAGTTGTAGCATCAATCGCGCGCGCAAAGAACTTTCGCGATGGGGCGGGATCTTGCAGCCTCGCGAATCTTTCAGGTTCGCGTTAGTAAACGCAAATGGGATTCGGGGTCTTTATTCACAGGTCGGATTCGATCTACGACGACAGTCCAGCTGAACGGTATCAGTTTCCGCCGCAATACCTGCGCAGGGTCCAACGTGCATCGGCGATTGGATCATCTACTATGAACCTCGCAAGGTTCCGGGCACGCGAGGATACTTCGCGGTCGCCAAGGTGCAGCAGGTTATTCCAGACCCCGGTGCGCAGGGCATGTTTCTCGCTCTGATCGAGCCGGGAAGTTACCTCGATTTCGCGACGCCCGTTCCGTTCAGCGGCACCGCGGGATTGGTCGAAAGGGGTGTTCTCAACAATGACGGGCGCATCTCCGGCCGCGCCCAGGCGGCAGTGCGACCGCTTTCGCCCAGCGATTTCAGCCGGATCGTCGCGCTCGGGTTGGATCAAGCGGAGCCTCTACTTCCGAGGGTCGATCCGGCATTGCCTGGTACAGGCTTGTCCGAAGAGCAGACGCCGTTCGTTTTCGAGGAGAGCCGAGAGCGGGTCCAGCACCTGACGTCAAGGATCGTGCGCGACCGCGTCTTCCGAAAGATCGTCCTGCGCGCCTATGACGAGCGCTGCGCGGTGACTGGACTGAAGCTCATCAACGGCGGCGGACGTGCGGAGGTGGAAGCCGCTCACATCCGGCCTGTGGAGGCAAGCGGACCTGACGTTGTGAGCAATGGCATCGCCCTTTCAGGTACGGCTCACTGGATGTTCGACAGGGGCCTAATCGGCTTGTCGGATGATCTCGATATCCTGATTTCCCGGCAAGCTAATGATCCCGATGGCATAAGGGGAATTGTCAATCGCACTGGGCGTGCGATCGTTCCACAGCGCTGCTCCGAGCAGCCGCACCGACATTTCCTGCATTGGCATCGCAATCACTGCTTCAAGCAGTAGGCTGGTCTCGTCACCGCGCGGGAGCGCAATTCACATCGCGATCAATGCCTTGATGCCGTCAGCGACGAACTGGACGGCGAGTGCGGCGAGGATTACGCCGAGCAGGCGGGTGAGGATCGAGCGGCCGGTCTGGCCGAGAAACTGGTCGATGCGTTCGGCGAGGATGAACACCAGATAGGTCAGCGCCAGGCAGGCCAGGATGATCAGCACCAGCGCGAGCTGGCCGGCCCAACCCTGGAACGAACCCGACAACAGAACCGTGGCCGAGATGGCGCCGGGGCCGGCGATCAGTGGGATGGCGAGCGGGAAGGCGGCGATGTTGTGGATGTGGTCGCGGGTGATGGCGACATCCGAGATCTTCTCCTTGCGGTCCTGCCGTTTCTCGAAAACCATCTCGAAGGCGATGAAGAACAGCAGGAAGCCGCCGGCGACGCGGAAGGCCGGCAGCGTGATGCCGAAGACCGTCAGGATGGCAGCGCCCGCGATGGCAAAGACGGCCAGCACGATGAAGGCGATGATGCTGGCACGCATCGAAACCTGGAGGCGCTGCTCGCGGTTCATGCCGCGGGTGACTGCCAGGAACAGGGGTGCCAGGCCGGGCGGGTCGATGGTCACGAGAATGGTGACGAAGGCATTGAAAACACTGTCGAAAAACGGCATCCGATGTCTCCCCCGGCGGACTCAGGCTAACCCGAGGCGGCCGCCAATGCCAGAGCCCTTGCGCATGATTGCAGCGCTGTGCGCGGGCAAAGCCCAACAGAGCTGCCGGACAGACTGTCGCGGATCAGGTCGCAGTGCCTATCCTTTTGATTTTTAGTGTAAAATCAGCGTTGGAAAAGCGCGGCCAAAATTGGTCAATTGCAGGCCGTTCCTATATAAGGAGCAAATGATTCCCAACATGCGTGATCAGAGTTGACCGACCAGAAATCACCGCGCGGACCTGACGGTCCCTCCGGCATCGAGCCGATTTCCATCATTGAGGAGATGCAGCGCTCCTATCTCGACTACGCGATGAGCGTGATCGTGAGCCGCGCGCTGCCCGACGTGCGCGACGGCATGAAGCCGGTGCATCGCCGCATTCTCTACGCCTCGCATGAGAGCGGCTATCACTGGAACCGCAAATATGTGAAGTCGGCGCGCCCCGTCGCCGACGTGATGGGTAAATATCACCCCCACGGCGACGCCTCGATCTATGACGCCCTGGTGCGCATGGCGCAGGACTGGTCGATGAGCGTTCCGCTTATTGACGGTCAGGGCAATTTCGGCTCGATCGACGGCGATCCGCCCGCAGCGATGCGCTACACCGAAGCGCGCCTGACCAAGGTCGCACACGAACTGCTCGAGGACATCGACAAGGATACCGTCGATTTCCAGGACACCTACGACGCGTCGGGCCGCGAGCCGCGCGTGCTGCCGGCGCGCTTTCCGGCACTTCTGGTCAATGGCGCCGGCGGCATCGCCGTCGGCATGGCGACGAATATCCCGCCGCACAACCTGGTCGAAATCTGCAACGGCACCATCGCCGTCATGGAAAACCCTGGCATCGACCTGCCTGACCTGATGGAGATCATCCCGGGTCCCGATTTCCCGACCGGCGGCCTGATCCTCGGCCGCTCGGGCATCTACAATGCCTATTCGACCGGGCGCGGCTCGGTCATCATGCGCGGCAAGGTCAATATCGAGCAGCGGGCGGGCGATCGCGAGTCGATCATCATCACCGAAGTTCCCTTCCAGGTGAACAAGGCGACGATGATCGAGAAGATGGCCGAGCTGGTGCGCGACAAGCGCATCGAGGGCATCTCCGATATCCGCGACGAGTCCGACCGCCAGGGCTACCGCGTTGTCATTGAGCTCAAGCGTGACGCCAATGCCGAGGTGATCCTCAACCAGCTCTATCGCTTCACCCCGTTGCAGACGTCTTTCGGCGCCAACATGGTGGCGCTCAACGGCGGCAAGCCGGAAGTGCTGACGCTGCTCGACATGCTGAAGGCGTTCGTCGCCTTCCGCGAAGATGTGATCAGCCGGCGCACCAAGTTCCTGCTCAGGAAGGTGCGCGACCGTGCGCACGTCTTGGTCGGCCTGGCGATCGCCGTTGCCAATATCGACGAAGTCATCAAGCTCATCCGTACCGCGCCCGATCCGCAGACCGCGCGCGAGCAGTTGATGACGCGCCGCTGGCCGGCAGCCGACGTCGAGTCGCTGATCCAGCTGATCGACGATCCGCGCCACCGCATCAACGACGACGGCACCTACAACCTGTCGGAAGAACAGGCGCGCGCCATCCTCGAACTGCGCCTGCAGCGCCTGACGGCACTTGGCCGCGACGAAATCGCCGACGAACTCAACAAGATCGGCGCCGAGATCACCGATTACCTCGACATCCTGTCGTCGCGGGCGCGTATCCAGCAGATCGTCAAGGACGAACTGCTGGCGGTGCGCGACGAATTCGGGGTGCCGCGCCGGACCGAGATCACCGACGCCGGCGCCGACATGGAAGACGAGGACCTGATCCCGCGCGAGGACATGGTCGTTACCGTCAGCCATTCCGGCTACATCAAGCGCGTGCCGCTTTCGCTCTACCGGGCGCAGCGCCGTGGCGGCAAGGGCCGCTCGGGCATGTCGACCAAGAACGAGGATTTCGTCACCCGCCTGTTCGTGGCCAACACGCACACGCCGGTGCTGTTCTTCTCGTCGCGTGGCATCGTCTACAAGGAAAAGGTCTGGCGCCTGCCTATCGGCAATCCGCAGTCGCGCGGCAAGGCACTGATCAACATGCTGCCGCTCGAACAGGGCGAACGCATCACCACCATCATGCCGCTGCCCGAGGACGAGACGAGCTGGGGCGAACTCGACGTGATGTTCGCGACGACACGCGGCACTGTGCGCCGCAACAAGCTCAGCGATTTCGTCCAGGTCAACCGCAACGGCAAGATCGCCATGAAGCTGGAGGAAGAAGGCGACGAGATCCTCGGCGTCGAGACCTGCACCGACAATGACGACGTGCTTCTGACCGCCGATTCCGGCCAGTGCATCCGCTTCCGCGTCGACGACGTGCGCGTGTTCCAGAGCCGCAATTCGGTCGGCGTGCGCGGCATCAGCATGGCCGATGGCGACCGCGTCATCTCGATGGCGATCATCGAACATGTCGAGGCGAGCCCGGCCGAGCGTGCCGCGTATCTCAAGCGTTCTGTCGCCGAACGGAGGCTGGCAGCTGGTATTGCAGCGGGCGAAGACGAGGACATCGCGCTGACCAACGAGGAGATCGGCGAGGAAGCCGACATCTCCGAAGACCGCTACCAGTTCCTGGGCCAGCACGAGCAGTTCGTGCTGACAGTCACCGACTACGGCTACGGCAAGCGCTCGTCGTCCTACGACTTCCGCCTGACCAATCGCGGCGGCAAGGGCATCCGCGCCACCGACGTGTCGAAGACGGCCGAGATCGGCAAGCTGGTGGCGACGTTCCCGGTCGGCAACGACGACCAGATCATGCTGGTCTCCGATGGCGGGCAGGTGATCCGCGTGCCGGTCGACGGCATCCGCTTCGCCAGCCGCGCCACCAAGGGCGTGACCATCTTCAATACAGCCGAAGGCGAGAAGGTGGTTTCGGTCGAACGCATCTCCGAGCCGCAGGGCGACGAAGATGGCGACGAGGCGCCAAACGGTGATGTCGTTGTCAGCGAGGAAGGCTGACCTACCCTCAGATGCGCTGAAGAGCGTGTCAAATCAAAGGGGTAGAGGGAAAAATTAAAGAGAAGAAAGCGGCGCCGAAGCGCCGCTTTTGCCTGGAGGGGCAGAAACTGTTCAGCGCGGGACGCGCGGATTACGCCAGCCGGGAAGCTGGACGCGGGCCGTCTGCACCTTGGTGCGGACGCGATGCGCCTCGTGATGGAGGCTGAAGGCAGTGGCAACAAGCATGGCCAGAGTCATGGCCGCGGCGAGCATGTAGATCATCATGGCGCTGTTCTCCTGCTTGAAACAACGGACGAACCGGCATTTGGTTTCATCTGATATACACAGGGTTTATTCACATCCGCTTGAACCGATCCTGAGATTGCCGTTCATCGTGCATTCATCTCGTAAACCATTGGCCGAAGGTACCGGGCGCCGCCAAAGTGCGCTTCCACCTTTGGCGCCGATGTTCTAGAAGCAGCGCATGACTGATCGCATCGCCATCTATGCCGGGTCGTTCGACCCGCTCACCAACGGCCACCTCGACGTGCTCAAGGCGTCGCTGGCCGTCGCCGACGTCGTCTACGCCGCCATCGGCATCCATCCCGGCAAGAAGCCGCTGTTCGCGTTCGAGGAGCGGGTGGCGCTGATCGAGGAAGCGACGAAGGTCGAGTTCGGCAAGGACGGCGCCCGCATCAAGGTGGTGGCCTTCGACGGGCTGGTGATCGACGCAGCGCGCAAGCAAGGCGCCTCGATCATGATCCGCGGCCTGCGCGACGGCACCGATCTCGACTACGAGATGCAGATGGCGGGCATGAACGAGACCATGGCGCCGGAACTGCAGACGGTTTTCCTGCCGGCAAGCCCTTCGGTCCGCACGATTACCGCCACACTTGTCCGCCAGATAGCCTCGATGGGCGGGGACATCCGCCCGTTCGTACCGGCGGCGGTCGCCGGCGCGCTCACGGCAAAATTCGCGAAATAATTTCGGAGTATCGAACTATGCAGCTCAGAAAGCTTGCCTCGTCCTTCGTCGTCCTCACCGGCCTGCTCGCAGGATCGGCTGCTGCACTGGCCGCCGAGCCGGAGAACACGATGATCATCACGCTGAAGGGCGGCGACGTGACGGTGGCGCTGCGCCCCGACCTCGCACCCAAGCATGTCGAGCAGATCAAGGCGCTGGTGCGCGAAGGTGCCTACGACAATGTCGCGTTCCACCGTGTCATCAAGGGCTTCATGGCGCAGACCGGCGACGTCGAGTTCGGCGACACGAAGGATGGCTACAGCGGCGACCGCGCCGGCACCGGCGGCTCGAAGCTGCCCGACCTGCCGGCCGAATTCTCCAAGGAGAACTTCAAGCGCGGCGTCGTCGGCATGGCACGTGCCCAGGATCCGAATTCCGCGAATTCGCAGTTTTTCATCATGTTCGATACCGCATCCTCGCTTGACGGCCAGTACACCATCGTCGGCGATGTCGAGAGCGGCATGGAGCTGATTGACGGCATCAAGAAGGGCGATGCGGCCGCAAACGGCGTCGTCAGCGACCCTGACAGCATGATCAAGGTCCGCATCGCCGCGGACGCCAAGTAATCCAAAACGCAAAGAAGGAATTTCACCATGGCCGAGATCAAGGATCGCGAAAACGCGCTGATCATGGAAACTACCAAGGGCAACGTGATCATTGAACTGCTCCCTGACCTGGCCCCCGGCCATGTCGGGCGGATCAAGGAACTGGCACGCGAAGGCGCATATGACGGCGTCGTGTTCCACCGCGTGATCGACGGCTTCATGGCCCAGACCGGTGACGTCAAGTTCGGCAAGTCGGGCGGCAAGGACTTCAACCCCGGCCGCGCCGGCATGGGCGGTTCGGACAAGCCGGACCTGAAGGCCGAATTCTCCAACATGAACCACGGCCGTGGCACCTGCTCGATGGCGCGTTCGCAGAACCCGAATTCGGCCAATTCGCAGTTCTTCATCTGCTTCGACGACGCCGGCTTCCTCAACCGCCAGTACACGGTGTGGGGCCAGGTCATCGAAGGCATGGAAAATGTCGACAAGATCAAGCGCGGCGAGCCGGTGCAGGATCCCGACAAGATCGTGTCGCTGAAGGTTGCCGCCGATATCGCGGAATAACAGGCAATGGCTGGCGTTCTCTGGTCGCTTCTCGGCGTTCTGGCGGGCGCCTTCGTTGCCATTCAGGCACCAGTGAATGCGCAGCTGGCGCGCGGGCTGGGAATGCCCGTCGCGGCGGCTGCGGTCTCATTCCTGGCTGGTGCCATCGTGCTCGGCATCATCGCCTACTTCACCGCACGCGCCCAGGGCGTCAGCGTCGACTGGCGCGCCCCGGCGCCGTGGTTGTTCGTGGCCGGCGGTTGCCTTGGCGCTGTCTATGTAACGAGTTCAGTGCTGCTCACGCCGCGCATTGGCGCGGCTGCCCTGGTCGCGTTCCTGGTCACCGGCCAATTGCTGGCCAGCGTGATCGTCGACCGTGCCGGCTATTTTGGCGTTGCCGTGCGCGAACTCTCGATGGGCCGCATCGTCGGTGCCATGCTGTTGCTCGCCGGGGCAATGATGATCCGTATCTACTGATGCGCGTCGATCTTTTCGATTTCGAGCTGCCCGAAGAGCGGATTGCGCTTCGCCCCGCTGAACCGCGCGATTCCGCTCGCATGCTCGTCGTCAGGCCAGGCGAGGAATTTGCCGACCTCAAGGTGGGCGACCTGCCGTCGTTGCTCGAACCCGGCGATGTGCTGGTGCTCAACGACACGCGCGTCATCCCGGCGCAACTCAAGGGCCGCCGCGTGCGCGGCGAGGCTGTCGCGCATGTCGATGCGACGCTCCACATGCGTGTCGGCCCCGACCGCTGGCTCGCCTTCATGCGGCCGGGCAAGCGCGTTGCCGTCGGCGACCGCATCCAGTTTGGCCACAGCGCCGAGGCCTGCATGCTGGGCCAACTCGACGCGACTGTGATCGAAAAGGGCGAGGCGGGCGAAGCGTTGCTGGCGTTCGACGTATCTGGCCCGGTGCTGGACGAGGCGCTGCATGCCGTCGGCCATATTCCGCTGCCGCCCTATATTGCCTCCAAGCGTGCCGACGACGAACGCGACCGGCGCGACTACCAGACCGTCTATGCCAAGGAGGAGGGCGCGGTTGCGGCCCCTACCGCCGGACTGCATTTCACGCCGGAGCTGTTTGCCGCACTCGAGGCCAAGGGCATCGAACAGCATTTCGTGACACTGCATGTCGGCGCTGGCACCTTTTTGCCGGTGAAGGCAGACGACACCGCCGAGCACAAGATGCATTCGGAGATCGGACATGTGTCGGCCGAGACCGCGGCGGCGCTGAATGCCGCCAAGGCGCGCGGCAGCCGCATCGTTGCCGTCGGCACCACCTCGCTTCGCCTGATGGAAAGTGCGGCGCGCGCGGACGGTACCATCGCCGCCTGGTCCGGGCCGACCGACATCTTCATCACGCCCGGCTACCGCTTCAAGTTCGTCGACGCGCTGATGACCAATTTCCATCTGCCGCGCTCGACCTTGTTCATGCTGGTTTCGGCCTTTTGCGGACTTGAAAGGATGCAGGGCGTCTACGCCCATGCGATCGCGGACGGCTACCGCTTCTATTCCTATGGCGATGCCAGCCTGCTGTTCAGGAACGACCGATGAGTGAAGAATTCAAGTTCAACGTGCTTGCCACCGACGGCAAGGCGCGCCGCGGCGAGATCACCATGCCGCGCGGCACGATCCGCACGCCGGCCTTCATGCCGGTGGGCACCGGCGGCACGGTCAAGGCGATGTACATGGACCAGGTGCGCGGCGTCGGCGCCGACATCATCCTGGGCAACACCTATCATCTGATGCTGAGGCCCGGTGCCGAGCGCGTGGCGCGGCTCGGCGGCCTGCACGAATTCGCCCGCTGGCCACATCCGATCCTGACCGATTCTGGTGGTTTCCAGGTGATGTCGCTGTCCAAGCTGCGCAAGCTTAGCGAAAAGGGTGTGACCTTCCGCTCGCATATCGACGGTGCTGCCTACGAAATGTCGCCGGAACGCTCGATCGAGATCCAAGGCCTGCTCGATTCCGACATCCAGATGCAACTCGACGAATGCACCGCACTTCCGGCGACGCCGAAGGAAATCCAGCGCGCCATGGAGCTGTCGCTGCGCTGGGCCGAACGCTGCAAGGCGGCTTTTGGCGACCAGCCGGGCAAGGCGATGTTCGGCATCGTGCAGGGCGGCGACATTCCCGATATGCGCGTGCGCTCGGCGCAGGCGCTGAAGGGGCTCGATCTCAAGGGTTACGCAGTGGGCGGACTGGCCGTCGGCGAGCCGCAGGAGGTGATGCTCGACATGCTCGACATCACCTGTCCCGAGCTGCCGGAGGAGAAGCCGCGCTACCTGATGGGCGTCGGCACGCCCGACGACATCATCAAGTCGGTGGCGCGCGGCATCGACATGTTCGACTGCGTGATGCCGACCCGCGCCGGCCGCCACGGCCTTGCTTACACCCGCCGCGGCAAGGTCAACCTGCGCAATGCCCGCCACGCCGACGACCCGCGGCCGCTGGACGAGGAAAGCGATTGCCCGGCCGCACGTGACTACAGCCGCGCCTATCTGCACCACCTGATCAAGTCGGGGGAGTCGCTGGGCGCGATGCTTTTGACCTGGAACAACCTGTCCTACTACCAGCACCTGATGAGCGATATCCGCGCCTCGATCGAGGCCGGCCGCTTTGCCGACCGCACCGCCGAGATCGGCGAAGGCTGGGCGCGGGGCGATCTGCCGGTACACCCGGGGCAGTGACGCCGGCCGTCTGGCTGATTCAGGCGGCGAACGGATCCATCAGGATGAAGGTCGGATCCTGCCGCTGATGCCGGTTGATCAAGGGCACCAGCCGGACAAAGTGCTCCGACCGGCAATGTGCGTCGAGGGCGGCACGATCGGGCCATTCCTCGACGAAGATGAAATGCCCGGGGTCCTTCTGGTCGATGAAAAGATCGTAGGCGATGCACAGCTCCTCCTGCCGGGTCTTCTCGACAAGCTCGGCATAGAGCGGCATGACGGTTTCGATGAATTCCGCCTTGATGAAGTCCTGGGCGATGACCTTGAGCATGGATGAAGCCTGATCCGATTCTGTTGGTGCCGAGGCCCGGTTTTCACCCTTCGGCCATTGGCTGCAAGACACGTCTGCCCGGCAGCCGACAATCATTCCGCCTTTGATGCGCCGGACTTATGCGTGCGCCCGTGACAGGCTATGTTTTGAATGCCTGCCACGGAGATGCATATGGCCAGTCCTTCGCTGCGAATCCCCACATTCGACGATGTCAAACTAGCCCAGGCGCGTCTTGCGGGGGCTGCGCACAAGACGCCAATCCTGACGTCGCGGACGGCAGATGCGCAAACTGGCGCAACGCTCTATTTCAAGGCGGAAAACCTGCAGAGGGCTGGCGCGTTCAAGTTTCGCGGGGCCTACAACGCGATCGCCGTGCTGGACCAAGCAATGCGGGCCAACGGCGTTGTCGCCTATTCCTCGGGCAACCACGCCCAGGCCCTCGCTTATGCCGCCAGCCTCCTGGGTGTTTCGGCAACGATCATCATGCCCAAGGATGCGCCTGTCATAAAAGTGGCCGCGACCCGGGGGTACGGCGCCGAGATCGTCTTTTATGACCGCTACACCGAAGACCGCGAGAAGATCGCCCGGGGCATCGCGGCCGAGCGCGGCGCGGCGCTCATCCCGCCCTATGACCATGCTGACGTCATCGCCGGGCAGGGCACTGCGGCGTTGGAACTTATCGAGGACACTGGAGACCTCGATCTGCTTGTGGTGCCGCTGGGCGGTGGGGGGCTGCTTGCCGGTTGTGCGTTGAGCGCGCGAGCGCTGTCGCCCGCATGCAGGATTGTCGGTGTCGAGCCTGAGGCCGGCAATGACGGCCAACAGTCGCTGCGCAAGGGGGAGGTGGTTCACATCGCACCGCCGAAATCCATCGCCGACGGGGCGATCGTCACCCATGTCGGTTACCACAACTTTCCGATCCTGAAAGACAAGGTCGATGACATCGTGACCGTCACGGACGCGCAACTGGTCGATACTGTCAGGTTCTTTGCCGAACGCATGAAGATCATCGTCGAACCGACCGGCTGCCTGGCTGCGGCTGCCGTCCTGCATGGCGCACTTGGTTGTGCGGGCAAGCGGGTCGGCATCGTTCTGAGTGGCGGCAATGTGGATTTGAAGGTGCTGAGCACGCTTTTGGCCTAAGGTGTTCTGGGGTTCAGGCGATGCCGCCTGACCGCAAGCCCTGGCGTATCGGGTATTGGCGCACAAGCTGACTTGTCTTATTGCGAAGGCATGGAAGTAAGCGCATCGGGAATTGCATGAACAATCGCTACGGAACCCTGGCATCTTGGGTCTACAACTTGGACAAGCCTGTCGGCAGGTCGTTTGGGGACGTCGAATATTATCGCCAGCGCCTGGAAGCCTGCACCGGCCCGGTGCTCGAACCGGCTGTCGGCAACGGCCGATTTTACGTGCCGTTGCTGCAATCAGGCATTTCGGTGGAAGGTTTCGACCCGTCCGAGGAGATGCTGAGCTATTGCCTGAGCGCATGCCGGGAGCGGTCGCTTGATCCGAAGCTGACGCAGCAGAGCTTTGAAACCTTTGCCTACGATCGGAAATTCGCAGCGATCGTCGTGCCGCTCGGCTCGTTCCAGCTGATCACCGAATTGGCGTCGGCCAAGGCTCTGCTGAGCCGGTTTTTCGACCATCTGGCGCCGAATGGCAGGCTTATGGTCGACCTGGATCCGATCGGCAGCTTCCTGGGGACGAGCGGTTCCGTTCGCAGCTGGAACACCGAAGACGGCGACCTGCTGACGTTGACCGACACCAGGGTCGAGACCGACTTTGTTGCGCAGAAAACGGCCTCGCAGCTTCGCTACGAGCATTGGCGCCATACAAAGCTGGTCGATACCGAACTCGAACTGTTCAGCCTGCGCTGGTGGGGCGTCAACGAGTTTGCCCTTTCACTGGCAGAAGCCGGCTTTGTCGACGTCGTCGCCTCCGGGAACTACCAACATGGCCGCGTACCGCAGAAGGAAGATGAGACCATCAGCTTCGAGGCACGCCGGCCGGCCTGAATTTGGGTCTCAAAGCGAGTAAGCCGGTTAACCCGCCTTGATTGATATATTCGCCAACGCTTGTCTACCCTGATGCAGGGTGTCAGGAACACTGTTGTATAGTCGATGCATGTCTTGACCTCAAAGGAGGCGAAAATGGACATTGCCATCGATGAAATCGCGGCAGAGACGTTCAGACTATCAAGCTACTCGCCTGAAGCCGGTTTGACTTTCAACCAGTTTGTTGTTCGCGATCAGCAACCGCTTCTTTATCACACGGGCTTTCAAAGAGCGTTTTCATCAACGCGGGATGCTGTCGCCACATTGCGTGATCCCGCCAAGCTTCGGTGGATCGGCTTTTCGCACTTCGAGCCGGATGAATGCGGTGCCCTGAACAATTGGCTGGCCATTGCGCCTGATGCGACAGCTGTTACCAGCGCCGTGGGAGCCAGCGTGATGCTGGACGATTTCGCAGATCGGCCAGCGCGGGCCCTGATGGACGGCGAGCGCCTGGATACGGGAGCGCATACGTTCGAATTTCTCTCCACCCCACATCTGCCTCATGGGTGGGACGCAAGTCTTCTGTTCGATGAGACAGAGCGCACGCTTTTTGCGTCCGATCTGTTTCTGCACCAGGGCGAGGGGCCGGCCGTCGTCGAAACGGATATCGTCGGGCCGGCTCGGGAGATGATGGCTTCCACGCGCGACAGCCCGTTCGCCCATAGTATTCCATGGACCTCACGAACCAATGCGATGTTCGATCGGCTGATGTTGCTTCAGCCAAATACGCTTGCGATCATGCATGGATCGGCTTTCCGGGGAAATGGATCTGGTGCGCTTTCCGAGCTCCGCGGTTGCCTCAGGACCCTGTCAGCATCTTGAGTTCGCAGGCCGAAGACGGCCGCCGCTGCGCGCTTTTGAGTGCAGGTGCCTTTGTCTCATGTGCTCAGCGAGTTCGAGGCCCTGAGGCTGACGCCGGTGATACGCCAGATGCCGTCGGGCTGCAGTTCGAGCGTGTAGACGGCTTCATAGTCCTTGCCGTCGGGCCCAACGATGAGCACTTGCTGGGCGATTGCGGTCGGGCCCATCTCCCGGGATTTGCCGAAATCGAAGCTCTGCGGGTGATGCACCGGTTTGTAGCCGCCCGACACCATGCCCATGAAGGTTTCAAGCGTGGGGAAGATGCGCTTCACATTCGGCGCGGCATAGCCGTAGGCAGTGGCGTTGTCGCCGGCGCGGAAGGCCTGGAGCTGGCCCGATATGCTGCCCTGCGCCGCCTTGATCTCGGCATCGCCGGCAAGGGCCGGAAAGGCGCAAAGCAAGGTGGCGAAGGCGATGGCGGCACGGCGCATGTTGGCGTCTCCCGTTCGGTGGCGGGCATTGGCCGGCGCCACGATGACATTGTAACATACGCAGGCGAGCCGTTTGCGGTTTCATGCTACCGGCTCGTTGGCCAGCGGCGGTGCGCCCAAGCATTGGCTTGAAAGCGCAGGCTGGTTCTGCGACAAGACCGGCAGCGATGGCAGGGCCGGAACGGACGGTGCGATGAAGACCTTTTTCGTGCAGATCAAATGCGAACTCGGCAAGGCCTATGAGGTGGCGAGCGCACTGGCCGATGCGGAGATCGCCTCGGAGATCTATTCGACCGCCGGCAACTACGACCTGCTCGCCAAGTTCTATGTCGATGACGAGGAAGACATCGGGCACTTCGTCAACGAGCGAGTCCACTCGATCGGCAACATCAAGGACACCTTCACGACGGTGACCTTCCGCGCCTTCTGAGCGCGGCGAGGGCAGGGATACGCCCAAATCCCCGGCTTTCTGCCAAAATGATGGGCAAATTCCCTGTAATGAAGCCGGCTACGCCTGAAACAGGCGATTGCGCTTGATTTTCTCCCCCGAGGTCATTTCACTGATCTCAGAGGGGAGTTTGCCATTGGTCGCCTTCGACGAAATGCTCCCGGCAGAAGCCGGATTGAGACGGCCCTACGAAGCCTATGACGGCTGGCTCAAGAACCAGGATGCTGCCCGCCTTACCGAAAAGATGCGTGATGCCGAGCGGGTTTTCCGCAAGACCGGCATCACCTTCGCCGTCTATGGCGAGCAGGAGGCCTCCGAACGGCTGATCCCGTTCGACATCGTGCCGAGGATCATCTCCGGCAACGAATGGCGCAGGCTGACGCAAGGCATCGAGCAGCGCGTCCAGGCGCTGAACGCCTTTCTCGACGACATCTACCATCGCCAGGAGATCCTGCGCGCAGGCCGCGTGCCACGCGATCTGATCGCCACCAACGAGGCGTTCCTGCCGGAGATGATAGGGGTCAGACCGCCGGCGGGGGTCTACACCCACATCATCGGCGTCGACGTCGTGCGCATCTCCGAGAACGAGTTCTACGTGCTCGAGGACAATGCGCGCACGCCGTCCGGAGTCTCCTACATGCTGGAGAACCGCGAGACGATGCTGCAGCTCTTTCCCGAGCTGTTCCAGCGCATCAAGGTGCATCCGGTCGAGAACTATCCCCAGTTGCTCAGGCAGTCGCTGGCGGCGGTGCGGCCGAACGGGGTCAGCGGCGCGCCGACGATTGCGGTGCTGACGCCGGGCAGCTTCAACTCGGCCTATTTCGAACATGCGTTTCTGGCCGACCAGATGGGCGTGCAGCTTGTCGAGGGACAGGATCTTCGCGTCGTCGACGGGCGCGTGGCGATGCGCACCACCGAGGGCTACAAGCAGATCGACGTGCTTTATCGCCGCGTCGACGACGCCTATCTCGATCCACTGACCTTCAAGCCGGACTCGGCGCTCGGCGTGCCCGGCATCATGGACGTCTACCGCGCCGGCAACATCACCATCGCCAACGCGCCAGGCACCGGCATCGCCGACGACAAGGCGATCTATTCCTACATGCCCGAGATCATCGAGTTCTATACCGGCCGCAAGCCGATCCTCGGCAACATCCCGACATGGCGCTGCTCGGAGCCTGACAGCCTGAAATACGTCCAGGAGCATCTCGCCGAGCTGGTGGTCAAGGAAGTGCACGGTTCTGGCGGCTACGGCATGCTGGTCGGGCCGGCGGCGAGCAAGAAGGAGCGCGAGGAGTTTTCCAAGAAGCTCGCGGCCAGGCCGTCGAACTACATCGCCCAGCCGACACTGTCGCTGTCGACCTGCCCGATCCTGACCGAGAAAGGCCTGGCGCCGCGCCATGTCGACCTCAGGCCGTTCGTGCTGGTTTCGGACCGTATCCGCATCGTGCCGGGTGGCTTGACGCGCGTGGCCCTGAAGGAGGGCTCCCTTGTCGTCAACTCATCGCAGGGGGGCGGAACCAAAGACACTTGGGTTTTGGACGACTAAGGGGACGCTGACAGTTCATGCTTCTGGGACGCACCGCCAACGGCCTCTACTGGATGAACCGCTACATCGAGCGGACCGAAAACATGGCGAGGCTGATCGATGCCGGCCTGCGCATCGCGCTGACCCGCAGCCAGGACGCCTCGGAGGAATGGAAATCGGTGCTGCTTTCGGCGGGAGCCGCAACCTCCTTTGCCGACAAGCACAGCGACTATACATCCGAAAACGTTGCCGACTTCCTGTTGCGCGACATGTCGAACCCGTCGAGCGCGGTGGCGGCGATCGAGACCGCGCGCAACAATGCCCGCATGGTGCGCACCGCGCTGACCCGGGAAACCTGGGAGAGCATCAACGAAGCCTGGATGTCGCTGAAGCGCGTGCTGGCCAGCCCGATCGACCAGCGCGAATTGCCCGGCGTGCTCGACGCCATCAAGCGCGAAACGGCGCTGATCCGCGGCTCGTTCTACGGGACCATGCTGCGCAACGAGATCTTCGACTTCGCCCAGCTTGGCACCTATGTCGAACGCGCCGACAACACGGCGCGCATCCTCGACGTCAAATATTACGTGCTGCTGCCGTCGGTATCGTGGGTGGGCTCGTCGCTCGACAACTACCAGTGGGAGTCGATCCTGCGGTCGGTGGCGGCACACCGGTCCTACCGCTGGGTCTACGAGGCCGAATACAAGCCGACCAACATCGCCGAGTACCTGATCCTCAACGTGCGCATGCCGCGTTCGCTGACCTTCAGCTATCGCTTCCTGGCCGAACATCTCAAATTTCTCGGCGAGGATTATGGCGCGCGGCACCCGGCGCAGGAGATCGCAGAGCGGACCTATGCCAAGCTGCGCGGCACCGAGATCAAGGACATCTTCGAAGCCGGCCTGCACGAATTCCTGGCCGATTTCATCACCGACAATAACCGGTTGGGCGATCAGGTCGCCCAGGATTTCGGCTTCTACTAAGCGGACACCCACATGCGGCTCAAGGTCACCCACCGCACGGAATATAACTACGACGAGCCCATACGCTACGGCTTGCAGCGGTTGCGGCTGTGGCCGGTCAGCGGGCCGGCGCAGACCGTGCTGACCTGGTCGCTGCGCGTCGAGGGTGCGCGCGAGGAGGTGCGCTTCCTCGACCAGTTCGGCAACGACACGCGGCTTCTCAGCATTGACAGCGACCCGCATACGATCAGCGTGGTGGCCGAAGGCGAGGTCGAGACCAACGATGTGGCGGGCGTGTCCGGGCCGCACCGCGGTTTTGCGCCGCTGTGGCTTTTCCAGCATGAGACGCCGCTGACGGCGCCGGGCGCGTCTATCCGCCAACTCGTCGCCGGCATGGGCGAGGGCGGCGGACTGGAGCGGCTGCACGCGCTGATGGCGACGATCCGGGACCGCATCGCCTACGTGACCGGTACCACCGATACCCGAACGACCGCCGAACAGGCGCTGGAAAAAGGCACCGGCGTCTGCCAGGACCATGCCCATGTGTTTGCCGCCTGCGCCCGGCTGACGGGTTTCCCGGCACGCTATGTCAGCGGCTACCTGATGATGGACGACACGGTGGAGCAGGTGGCGAGCCACGCCTGGGCGGAAGCCTATGTCGACGGGCTCGGCTGGGTCGGCTTCGACGCCGCCAACGGCATTTCGCCCGACGAGCGCTATGTGCGCGTCGCGGTGGGCCGGGATTATCGCGAGGCGATGCCGATTTCGGGCATCCTGATCGGTCGGGCGCAGGAACGGCTTGCAGTCCACATCACTGTAGAGCAGTAATCCGGCGAGCAAGCGGACCGGAATCGATGACTTACTGCGTTGGCCTGAAGATTGATCGCGGACTGGTGTTCATGTCGGACACGCGCACCAATGCCGGGGTCGACAGTATTTCGACCTTTCGCAAGATGCGTATCTGGGAGCAGCCGGGCGAGCGCGTGGTCGTGCTGATGTCGGCCGGCAACCTCGCCACGACGCAAGCCGTGGTCAGCCTCCTCGACGAGCGGACCAAGGCTGTGGCCGATCGGGCGCCTACGCTGCTCGAAGCACCTTCGATGTTCCAGATCGCGCGGCTGGTCGGCGACACGGTCAAGGAAGTGATCTCGCAGTCGGCTCCCGCCGGACAGACGGCGGATTCGGCGTTCAACGCCTCGTTCATCCTCGGTGGCCAGATCAAGGGCAGCGAACCCAGGCTGTTCATGATCTATCCGGAAGGCAATTTCATCGAATGCAGCGACGACACGCCGTTCTTCCAGATCGGCGAGACCAAGTATGGCAAGCCGATCATCGTGCGCGCCTATGACCGCAAGATGAGCTTTGCCGAAACGGTGAAGCTTTTGATGGTTTCGTTCGATTCGACGCTGAAATCGAACCTTTCGGTCGGCCTGCCGCTCGATCTCGCCTTTTATGAAAAGGACAGCCTGAAGATCGGCCTGAAAAGGCGGATCGGCGCTGACGATCCCTATTACAGGAGTGTTTCCGAAGGCTGGTCGGATGCGCTGAAAGCAGCGTTCCAGAGCCTGCCTGATTTCATCGAGTAGTCGGCCAGGGCCCTATTTCACGTCGGAGGACGACCATGGACAACAACGAGTTTCGCCATTGGTCGGTGAAGGCGGCCGAATGGGGCGTGGACTACCGCACCGGGCTACGTGACCGACCGGTGCGGCCGGATGTCAAACCGGGAAGCATTTTCGGCGCGGTCGCGGCCAGTGCGCCCGAACAAGCCGAGCCGATGGAAGATATCTTCGCCGATTTCGAGGCGACCATCGTGCCCGGCATGACGCACTGGCAGCATCCGCGCTTCTTCGCCTATTTCCCGGCCAACGCTGCGCCCGTGTCGGTGGTGGCGGAATATTTGGTCAGCGCCATGGCAGCCCAGTGCATGCTCTGGCAAACCGGCATCATCAACTATTCCGAATGGTCGGTGCCGCTCGGCCGGCGGTTCCGGGCGCTGAAGCTGTGGTTCCTGCTGCGTGCGCATGGGCTTGAAGGCCTGCGGACGATGATCCGCAACCATGTCGCGTGGAGCGAGAAGCTGGCCGAACGGCTGCGGCGCGAGCCCGGTTTCGAGATCAGCAGCGAGCCGATGCTGTCGCTGTTCTCGTTCCGCCATGTACCCGGTGCCGCCGCCGATCTCGACCAGCACAATCTCGACCTTGTCGAGCGCATCAATCGCGACGGCCGGATCTACCTGACCCAAACACGCCTCGACGGACGCGCGGTGATCCGCTTCCAGGCAGGGCAATTCGAGGCGACGGAGGCCGACGTCGACCACGCATTCGAAGTGATCACCGAGATCGCCCGCGCCGGCTGAGGGCGGCCGGCGATCGGGGAAGGTGCTTCGCCTTTGCTTTCGAAGCGCCTTTTCAGTGCTTTCGTTTTCCCCTATCGTCCGTCAAAACGAAATGAGGGGAATGCCGAAATGTATCTTTCGCCGCGCCAGTCGGAAATCATCCAGCTTGCCAAGGACAATGGGCGCGTGCTGGTCGACGACCTGGCGGCACATTTCCAGGTCACGCCGCAGACCATCCGCAAGGATCTCAACGACCTCTGCGACCAGCGCCTGCTGAGCCGAATCCATGGCGGGGCGCTGTTCCCCTCGGGCATCGAGAACCTGGAATACGAGGCGCGGCGCAAGATCGCGGCCGACGAGAAGGATGCCATCGGCCAGGCGGCGGCGCGTATCATTCCCGACAACGCCTCGCTGTTCGTCAATATCGGCACCACCACCGAAGCCGTCGGAAAGGCGCTGCTCGACCATAAGGGACTGATGGTCATCACCAATAACATCAATGTTGCCAACAGGATGCGGGTATATCCTGACATGGAGGTGGTGATCGCGGGCGGGGTTGTACGCGGCTCGGACGGCGGCATCGTCGGCGAAGCGGCGGTCGATTTCATCCGCCAGTTCAAAGTCGACTATGCGGTCATCGGCGCTTCGGCGATCGACCATGACGGCGCGCTTTTGGATTTCGATTTCCGCGAGGTGAAGGTGGCGCAGGCGATCATCGCCAATGCCCGTCATGTCATCCTGGTGTCGGACCGGACCAAGTTCGAGCGCACGGCACCGGTGCGCATTGCGCACCTGTCGCAAATGGACACTTTCATCACTGACCACTGCGACATACCGAGCATCCGCAAGATCTGCGCGGAATCCGATGTCCAGCTTGTCGAAACGAAAAAACCCGCGCCCTTGTGAGCGCGGGTTCCGTTCGACTGCTACGCCTCGGTCAGTAAGGCGAATAGCACTGCTGGCGCGGCCCGTTGTAGGGCTGGAACGTGTTGTCCGAGGCCCGATAGGACCGGTAACGGTCATAGCACCACTGCACATGCGAATTGCCGTAGCGGCTCGGCTGCACGTAGCGCGGCTGCGGCTGGTTGGCGATGGCGCCGCCGATGATCGCACCGGCGATGAATGCGCCGGCCGGGAACCAGAAGTCGTTGTGACGACGATAGCCGGGGCGGTAGTCACGGTAGCCGCGATGGCCATTGAAATAGACCGCGTCGCCACGGTCCCTGTAGAAACCGCGACGCGGCGTGCGGAAATGGCTGGCACTGTCGCTGCGTTCGACGCGCATGGCGCGACGCTTCTTCCAGTAGTTGTCATACTGGACCTGCTGGATGGCAGTGTCGGCCTGCGGCGCCTTGGGATAGTAGGCGGGTGCGGCGGCAACCGGCACGATTGACGCAATCGCAAACGATGCGGCAATGGCCGTTGCCATCAAGCCTGACATAACTTTCTTCATGATGGTCTCCTCGTAGTGTGGCGTCCGCTTGTAGAGGTAAACGGCGCCAACGGGCAAATGTTCCTCGGCCGACACCTGGCAGCCAATAGTGCGAGCTGTCAGCCTTTCACGTGGAAATAATGGCCGGCGGTTCGTTTTATGCCGCGACTGGCGAATATCGGCGCGGAATCATGCTTGCCGGCCTGCAATCGCGCTGTAGCCAGTCGGGTGTGTGTGGTACCTTGGCTGTGCGGCTTTGAGGAGGCACGGAGAGCGAGAGGGGGTCCGGCATGATGCTGGACAACCGCATTGAGCGCGACATAGACGCTTGTTACGAAGCGGTGTTTGATCCTGCGAGGTGGACGGACACGCTGCATGGCCTTGCGCGCTCATTGAACGCCGCCTGCATGATGTTCTACCCCAGCAATCCGGACGCACGCGCCAACGACCCTCGCAACCCGGCCCGCGATTTCACGGAAATGCCGAGTTCCCGAGACTATGGCGACTTGCTGTCCGAATACATCAAGAACCGCTGGTATCTCGGGCATTACCGGGCCGAGCGCGGCATGCCGCTGCTGCGTGCAGGACGCACTGTCGTTACGGAACACGACCTTGCCACGGACGAGGAACGTCGACGACTGCGCCACTACAACGAACTCTACATGGCGTTCGGCCTGCCGGGCTTCGCAATGGTGGGGCTCAAGGTGCACGGCGAGCTTTGGGCAGTGCCGATGCTGCGTGCCAAGGGGCAGGGGCATTTTACGACGGAGGATTCAAGGATCCTTGCCAGGATCGCTCCGCATTTTCGCCGGATGATATCGCTGTCGGAAACCCTGGCCCTGGCGCAGGGGCGAACCGCGCTGGCGACCCTCGAAGCGCTGTCATGCGCAGCCTTCCTGCTGGATTGCGTCGGCAATGTGCTCAGCCACAACAGCATCGCCGAGCGGGTTCTCGGTGACGGCTTGTATCTTTCCGGGCGCCGGCTCAGGGCGGCCAATCATGCAAGCGAGCTGGAATTGCGCAAGCTGGTTCACCAGGCGATCACCCATCGCCGTCCTTCGAGCCTTGATGCAAGCCACGCCGTGGCAATCCGGCGGGATCCGAAACGGCCGTTGCTCGTGGAGGCGTTGCCGACGGCGGGGATCATCGGGGATGTGTTCCAGTCGACCAGCGCCATCGTCATCGTCAAGAATTTCGAGGATCGCCCGCGGACGACGTCGGATCAGCTACGGGGCGCATTCAGCCTGACGCCGGCAGAGACGAAGATCGCGGTGCTGCTGGCTACTGGTGCCGGGCCAGGAACGATCGCTGAAAGCCTCCATCTCTCCAAGGAGACGGTGCGCGCGCACATGAAGATGATCTTCGCCAAGACCGGAACGCACCGGCAGGGGGAACTGGTGGCGCTGACGGCCAACATGGCAGGTACCTTGCCGATGACGTAACCCATTTGGGTGTTTCGGGTCCCGTCAAGGTGACGGATTCTCATGAGCCTTCACAGGAGGATCCCATGAGCAAGAGCATCATCGGACTGTCTGCCTTGGTGGTTGTGCTGATCCCTGTCATCGGCTGGGCGGAGGAACTCCCCAAGGACGCCGTGCCGCTGACCGCTTCGGAGGTCCGCGAACTCTATTCGGGCAAGTCGGCCAATTGGAGCAGGAGCCGTGCCTACTTCGCGCCGGACAGCACCTTTCTCATGCATGGCAAGGACAAGAGCTGGTTTGGAGAGGGCAAATGGACCGTCAACGGCAACGAGGTATGCGGCAAACTCAAGCGGACATCGGTCAAGGACGGAAAGTCCAATACTGGTGGGGACTGCTGGGCCTGGTATCGGGTCGGCAAGAAATACATGACATTCTGGAGCGGCGAAAAAGACAAGAAATACGGCTATTATGACTCCGAGCTCAAGAAGATGAGCGCCGGCGACAAGGTCTCCAGGACCGTTGCCGAACTGAAGAAAAAATCCGGAAGCTGACGCGCAACCGACATCACCGAGGATCGCCTCTTGGGCCAGGCCGGCCCGAGAGGCCGTTCCATGTGCTGCGTAGGAGTGGAGCCTGTGGGCGCGTTTCTTGCCAGATTGTCTGCGGTTCTCGCCGTCTCGACGAGCCCCGCACATGCCACCAATGTGGACACAGCCATCGTTTTCGCCGTCGACGTGTCCGCGTCCATCGACGCAGCGACGGCGGACATGCAGCGCCAGGGCCATGCAGACGCCCTGATGGCGCCCGAGGTCATTGCGGCGATCGCAAGAGGCACCTTCGGGTGCATCGCCATCACCTATTTCGAATGGGCCGGGCCGGGACACGTCCGCACCGTGCTTCCGTGGACGTCGATCTGCAACCCCGGTGACGCACAGGCTGCCGCGACAATCATCAGTCGCGATGGCGACAGCGGCCGGGGCTGCCTCAGGAATTGCAGCACCTCGATTTCGTTTGCCATCGACCTGAGCCGCATGCTTTTCGAGCAGTATTCCGGGCATGCCGGGAGAAGGGTCATAGACATCTCCGCCAACGGCACCAACAATGACGGCCTTCCTGTCGCACTCAGCAGGTTGCGGGCGATCAGGAATGGCTACACGATCAATGCCATCGCCATGCCCGCCTTCACGCGTGGCGTGGCAAGGGACCTCACCGACTATTTTGCGGAAAATGTCATCGGCGGGCCCGGCGCCTTCGTGGTCAGCCCCGACTCCGTCGGTGACTACGCCGACGCCCTTCGGCGCAAACTCGTGGTCGAGATCAGTTGGTCGATGCCCGACAGATCAACACGCTGAGGTGCGAGGCAGAGCCCAACAACGAGGCGGAACCGCACAGGCGGTGCAGATTCGATCAAGCGGGTGGCGGCGGGAGTGGAGGGCTACAGCAATGCCAGGTCGAAGATTGGTGAGCGCGCAGGGATTCGAACCCTGGACCTACTGATTAAAAGTCAGTTGCTCTACCGGCTGAGCTACGCGCTCCCGAAGGCCGCGAGGCGACCCGGAAATTGCGGCGGAACATAGGGAGAGTGCCGGGTCGGGTCAACCGGAAAAACACCGCTGCAAACAGCCTGTTAAATGTTCCGTCCAGGACAGGCCCTGACGGTCGCCCTAGTGGTGGAATATTGCCCGGCGACGATATTGCTGGGCGCATATGCCGCTGCTAGAGCATGGCGCCCAATACCGGGCTGCCCATCGATATGGACATACATTTATGCATAGCCTTTTAAAACTTGCCGTTGCCTCCGTTCTCGCCGTATCGGCTCTCCCCGCCATAGCCCAGGCCGAAGATCTGGTGTTTTCGCTCAAGAACGGCACGTCGTCGGTGTTGACGAATTTCTATGCCTCGCCGGTGGGCGTCGACCAGTGGGAAGACGACATTTTCGGCCGTGACACGCTTGCCCCGGGCGAGAGCATGAGCATCACCATCGCCGATGGCCGCCGCACCTGCGAGTACGACATGCGCTTCGAGTTCGAGGAAAGTTCCGACCTCGACACCACCGAAGACACCCAGAACCTCTGCGAGCTAGGCGAATACACCATCCACGAATGATCGATTGACCGATGCGATGCGTCGCCGGAGGGTTATTGCCGCTCGGCGACGACTTGCCACGGAATGGTGATTGGTGCGGAGCACGACGGCCCGCTATATGCGGCGCCGGAAGATCCGCGGAGCAGCATGGCATGGTACTGGACATCGGTTATCTCAGCGCATTGGGGGCAGGCGCTCTGTCGTTCCTTTCGCCCTGCGTCTTGCCGCTGGTGCCGCCCTATCTCTGCTACATGGCCGGCGTTTCGGTCGACGATTTCAAGGCCGATGGCGGCGTGGCAACGGTTTCGCGGGCGCGCGGCGCACTGCTTGCGGCGTCAGGTTCCTTCGTCCTCGGCTTCACGACGGTGTTCGTGGCGCTTGGCGCCGGCGCCTCGACCATCGGGCAGTTGCTGCGCACCTGGCAGGAGCCGCTGGCCATGGCGGCGGGCGTGCTGATCATCCTGATGGGTCTCAATTTCCTCGGCATATTGCGCATTCCGTTCATGTCGCGCGAGGCGCGCTTCCAGTCGCGGGGCAAGCCGGCGAGCAATTTGGCCGCCTATCTCATGGGCCTCGCCTTCGCCTTCGGTTGGACTCCCTGCATCGGGCCGGTGCTGGGGCCGATCCTGACGCTGGCCGGCGGCCGCGAAACGGTGGGCGAGGGCGCGGCTCTGCTCGCCGTCTACTCGCTCGGCCTGGGCATTCCGTTTCTGATCGCGGCGATGTTCTCGGGTGCCTTCATGCGCTTCCTCAGCAAATTCCGCGTGCATCTCGGCAAGGTCGAAAAGGTGATCGGCGGGCTTCTGGTCGTGGCCGGCGTGCTGTTCCTGACCGGCGGCATCCAGACGGCATCCTACTGGCTGCTGGAACGCTTTCCGGTGCTCGGCCAGCTCGGCTGATCCTTCAAACCGCCGAAATCGGTGTGCATTGGAGGCGATTGCCAGCAATGCTAGAAAGGTGGCCGATTCCAGCCGCCTTCTTCCAATCCGGACGCCGCCATGACCTCGAGAACCTGCCTGTCGATCATCCTTGCCGCCGGCGAGGGCACCCGGATGAAGAGCACTAGCCCCAAGGTGCTGCACCAGATCGCCGGGCTGCCGATGGTGGCGCATGTCGCGCGGACGGCCGAGGCCGCAGGTGCCGACGGGTTGGCGCTGGTCGTTGGCCATGGCGGCGACGAGGTGAAGGCGGCGGCAGAGAGATTTGCGCCAGGGGCCGAGGTTTTCGTCCAGACCGAACGCCTGGGCACCGCGCATGCGGTGCTGGCGGCGCGTGCGGCGATCGCGCGCGGCCATGACGATGTGCTGGTGATGTTCGGCGATACGCCGCTGGTCGAGGCCGAATCGCTGGCGACAGCGCGGCAAAAGCTCGCCGATGGTGCCGCGGTCGTGGTCATCGGCTTTCGGCCGCCGAATTCAGCTGGCTATGGCCGCCTGATCGAGAAAGACGGCAGGCTGGTGGCGATCCGCGAGGACAAGGACTGCACCGACGAGGAGCGCAAGATCGGCTTCTGCAACGCGGGCTTGATGGCCATTGCCGGCAATGAAGCGCTAAAGCTGCTCGACCAGGTCGGCAACGCCAACGCCAAGGGCGAATTCTACCTCACCGACATCGTCGAGATCGCCGACAAGGCAGGGCTCAAGGTCGTGGCCACCGAGGCGAGCTTCGAAAGCGTGCTCGGCATCAACAACCGCGCCGAACTGGCCGAGGCCGAAGCGATCTGGCAGAAGCGGCGCCGCCGGCAGGCAATGCTGGAAGGTGCGACACTGATCGCGCCCGAAACCGTCTATTTTTCGCACGACACCGAGATCGGCTCCGATGTGCTGGTCGAGCCGAACGTCTGGTTCGGCCCCGGCGTGAAGATCGCTGGCGGGGCCACCATCCACGCCTTCAGCCATCTTGAAGGCAGCAACGTCGGCCCGCGCGCCGAGGTCGGGCCTTTCGCGCGGCTCAGACCGGGCGCAGACCTGCATGAAAAGGCCAAGGTCGGCAATTTCTGCGAGGTCAAGAAGGCGACGGTGGAAAAGGGCGCCAAGGTCAACCACCTGACCTATATCGGCGATGCGCGGGTCGGCGCGGGCGCCAACATCGGTGCGGGCACGATCACCTGCAACTATGACGGATACTCCAAGTTCTTCACCGACATCGGCGCGGGCGCCTTCATCGGCTCGAATTCTTCGCTGGTTGCCCCGATTGCAATCGGCGCCGGCGCCTATGTCGCGTCGGGCAGTGTCATTACGGAAGAAGTCCCCGGAGATGCACTGGCCTTCGGCCGCGCGCGCCAGAAGACGCTGCCGGGCAAGGGCAAGGAATTGCGCGAGCGCTTTGCTTCGGCGGCCGCGGCTAAGAAGGCGGGCGTGAAGTAACCGCATTTCAATCCTACCGTGCGACGATTGCCCATCCTGAAGGGCTGGATGGCTGATACGTTGCGAAACGGAATGTGACTTCCGCTTGGCAGTTGCGCTGCCTAAAAGGCCGACAGGGTTTTGAGGGATTGGACGGGGCAAAATCATGTGCGGAATCGTTGGAATCGTCGGCCAGACGCCGGTTGCGCCGCTGATCGTCGATGCGCTGAAGCGGCTCGAGTATCGCGGATATGACTCGGCCGGCGTCGCCACGATCGAGAATGGCGAACTCGCGCGCCGTCGCGCCGAGGGCAAGCTCGTCAATCTCGAGCGCCGGCTGAAGGCCGAGCCGCTGGGCGGCAACATCGGCATCGGCCACACGCGCTGGGCCACCCACGGCGTGCCCAACGAGACCAATGCGCACCCGCATTTCTCCAACGGCGTGGCGATCGTCCACAATGGCATCATCGAGAATTTTGCCGAGCTGCGCCAGGAGCTTACGGCCGACGGCTACGAATTCACCTCGCAGACCGACACCGAGGTGGTGGCACACCTGATCGCGCGCGAACTGGCGCGGGGCACCCAGCCGATCGAAGCCGCCCACGCCTCGCTCAAGCGTCTTCATGGCGCCTTCGCACTGGCCATCATGTTCCAGGGCGACGAGGACCTGATCGTCGGCGCCCGTAATGGCCCGCCGCTGGCAATCGGCCATGGCGAGGGCGAGATGTTCCTGGGGTCGGACGCGATTGCGCTGGCGCCCTTCACCAACTCGGTGACCTATCTCGAGGACGGCGACTGGGCGGTGGTGCGCCGCAGCCAGTTCCAGATCTACGACATGGACGGGACCCCGGTTGAGCGCCAGCGGCGCCAGTCGGTCGGCTCGAGCTATCTCGTCGACAAGGGCAACCACCGGCATTTCATGGAAAAGGAAATCCATGAGCAGCCCGAGGTGATCTCGCACACGCTGGCGCATTATCTCGACTTCACGCAAGGGACTTCGAAGCCGCTCGACCTGCCGTTCAGCTTTGCCGACATCGACAGGCTTGCGGTGTCAGCCTGCGGTACGGCCTATCTCGCCGGGCTGGTCGGTAAATACTGGTTCGAGCGCCATGCGCGGCTGCCGGTCGACATCGATGTCGCCTCGGAATTCCGCTATCGCGAGATGCCGATCTCGAAGAAAAGTGCGGCGTTCTTCGTGTCGCAGTCGGGCGAAACCGCCGACACGCTGGCTTCGCTGCGTTACTGCCGCAAGGCGGGCGTGCCGATCGGCGCCATCGTCAATGTGCGCGAATCGACGATCGCGCGCGAATCCGACGTGACGCTGCCGACGCTGGCCGGGCCGGAGATCGGTGTCGCCTCGACCAAGGCCTTCACCTGCCAGCTTTCGGTGCTGGCGGCGCTGACCATTCGGGCGGCCTCGCAGCGCGGCACGATCACCGCGGACGAAGAAAAGGCGCTGGTGCGCAGCCTTTCGGAGACGCCGCGCTATGCCGCCCAGGTGCTCAAGCTCGACAAGCAGATCGAGAAGGTGGCGCGCGAGCTGTCGTCGTACAAGCACGTGCTTTACCTCGGCCGCGACACCAATTTTCCGCTCGCCATGGAAGGCGCGCTGAAGCTCAAGGAAATCTCCTACATCCACGCCGAGGGTTATGCCGCCGGCGAACTGAAGCACGGCCCGATCGCGCTGATCGACGAGAACATGCCGGTCATCGTGATTGCGCCGCATGACCGCATCTTCGAGAAGACGGTGTCGAACATGCAGGAAGTGGCGGCGCGGGGCGGCAAGATCATCCTGATCACCGACAAGAAGGGTGCGGCGCAGGCGACGGTGAAGACGCTCGAGACCATCGTGCTGCCCGACGTGCCTGAATTCATCGCGCCGATCATCTACGCGCTGCCGATCCAGATGCTGGCCTATTTCACCGCCGTGTTCATGGGTACCGACGTCGACCAGCCGCGCAACCTGGCGAAATCGGTGACTGTGGAGTAGGCGGGGCCGGCAAGGCTGGCTTACGTCCCCTACAAAGATCGCTGTTCCAATGCACCGCGTGGTTGACTAATGTTGCGCTGCAAAGAGGGCGGCGCTGCGGAATGTCGGATACCCACAAGACCTCGGGCATGACCCGGCTAAGGAACTATTTCCTCACCGGCTTCGTCGTTTGCGCGCCGCTGGTGCTGACCATCTATATCGTCTGGTCGTTCATCGGCTGGGTCGATTCCTGGGTCAAGCCGTACATTCCGGCGAAGTACAATCCGGACAACTACCTGACAATCCAGGTGCCGGGCTTTGGCCTGATCGTAGCTTTGGTACTGATCACGCTGATCGGCTTCCTGACCGCCAATTTCATCGGCCGTGCGATCGTTGCCTTCGGCGAGCGGCTGCTGAACAGGATGCCGCTGGTGCGCGGGCTCTACAAGGCGCTGAAGCAGCTGTTCGAGACCGCACTTTCCGACAAGAACGAGATGTTCCGCACCGTCGGCATGGTCGAATATCCGCGCAAGGGCGTGTGGTCCATCGTCTTCATCGCCGCCGACAAACGCAGCGAGATCAACGAAAAGCTGGACCAGGAGGGCGATCCGCTGATGGCGGTGTTCATGCCGTGCACGCCGAACCCGACGACCGGGTTCCTGATGTATGTGCCGCGATCTGAGGTCGTGCTGCTCGACATGAGCATCGAGGACGGCGCCAAGCTGATCGTTTCGGCGGGGCTGGTGGCGCCGGAGACGAAGAGCAGAATCACGGCGAATGGCGTGCCGATCGAAGGACCGATGGGCAACCCGCCTGTCGGCGTACTGCCTCAGCCTGCCCTCAGCAGCCTGACTGCCTCGTCGCGGCCGAACAAATAGAGCAGCAGCCGCAGCGCCTCGCCCCGCGGCGACATCAGTTCGGGGTCACGCGCAAGGATCAACCGGGCGTCGTCGCGGGCAATTTCCAGAAGGTCGGCGTGGGCCTCGATACGGGCGACCTGGAAGCCCGGCGTGCCGGACTGGCGTGTGCCGAGCAATTCGCCTTCGCCGCGCAGCTTGAGGTCTTCCTCGGCGATAAGGAAACCGTCTTCTGTCTCGCGCATGACCGACAGGCGGCGCTTGGCGGTCTCGCCGAGCGGATCCTTGTAGAGCAACACGCAGGACGAAGGCTTCGAGCCGCGACCGACGCGACCGCGCAACTGGTGCAACTGGGCGAGGCCGAAGCGCTCGGCATGCTCGATGACGATGATGGTGGCGTCGGGCACGTCGACCCCGACCTCGATGACGGTGGTGGCGATCAGCACGCGTGTTTCGCCTTCCTTGAAAGCGCGCATCGCCTCGTCCTTCTCGGCACCCTTCATGCGGCCGTGAACGAGGCCGATGCGGTCGCCGAAGACCGGCTGCAGCGAGGCAAAACGATCTTCCGCCGACATCAGCTTGATCTCTTCGGATTCCTCGACCAGCGGGCATATCCAGTAAATCTTCTGGCCCTCGGCGACCGCGTCGCGGATGCGGCCGACGAGTTCGTCGATACGCTCGAGCGGCAGGGTAACTGTCTTGATCGGCTGGCGGCCGGCCGGTTTTTCGGTCAGGCGCGAAACATCCATGTCGCCGAAGGCGGTGAGCACCAGCGTGCGCGGGATGGGGGTGGCGGTCATCACCAACATGTCGGGCGCCTGGCCCTTGGCGTTCATGGCCAAGCGCTGGTGGACGCCGAAGCGGTGCTGTTCGTCGATGACGGCGAGCGCCATGTCACGGAACACCACGGTCTCCTGGAAGAGCGCGTGCGTGCCGATGACGATGTCGATCTCGCCGCTTTCGAGGCCGGCGAGGATCTGGGTTCGCTCGCGGCCCTTTTCGCGGCCGGTGAGCGCGGCAACGCTCATGCCGACGCGCTCCGCCAGCAGGGCGATGGTGGCGAGATGCTGGCGCGCGAGAATTTCGGTGGGCGCCATCAGTGCTGCCTGGCCGCCGGCCTCGACGGCGCGGGCCATGGCGAGCAGGGCCACGACCGTCTTGCCGGAACCGACATCGCCCTGGAGCAGGCGCAGCATGCGTTCCGGCCTGGCGAGGTCGGTGTCGATCTCCTCAAGTGCCACCTGCTGCGAGCCGGTCAACTGATAGGGCAAGGCTTCGCGGAGCGCATCCATGATGCGGCCGTCGCCGGTGAGCGGCCGACCGTGCAGCTTGCGCACCCGGGCGCGAACGAGGGCCAGTGACACCTGGCCGGCGAGGAATTCGTCATAGGCGAGCCGGCGCCAGGCCGCATTTTCGGGCGAGGCGTCGATCGGATCGGCGGGGTTGTGGACGCGATGGAGCGCTGCCGCGAAGGGCGGAAAGCTCTGCTTGCGCATGACATCTGCATCGAGCCATTCGGGAAAAGCAGGCACCCGCTCCAGCGACTGGCCGATGGCGCGGCGCAGCACCTTCGACGACAGCCCCGCGGTGAGCGGATAGACCGGCTCGATCAGCGGCAGCTTGTCGGCCTCGCTGGCAAGGGCGATATGGTCGGGGTGGACCATCGACGGGCGGCCGTTGAACCACTCCATGCGGCCCGAGACGATGACCTTCTCGCCTTCGGGCATCGCCTTCTCTAGGTAAGCGGCGTGGGCATGGAAGAAAGTCAGCGCGATCTCGCCAGTGTCGTCATGGGCAAAGACCCGGTAAGGCGCAGCGCGGTTGCCGCGCGGCGCCGGTTGGTGACGATCGATGCGCACGTCGAGCGTGACGATGGCGCCTTCGGCGGCAAGTGCTATGCCGGGCCGGTTGCGGCGGTCGATGACACTGTTGGGCAGGACGAACAGCAGGTCGCCGGTACGGGCGGCGCGATCACCCAGATCGGCCGGCACGACCTTCTCGATCAGCACGGCGACCTTGGGCCCGATGCCGGCAAGCGAGGTGATGGGTGAGAACAGGGGATCGAGCAGTGATGGGCGCATGATGTCAGCTTATGCGCTGGAGTTGCCGGGGCAAAGGCTGACAGGGGCAGCTATCCACGCTATATGCGCCCGGCATAAGAGGATTTTGGACATGACCGGAACGACACGCTCGAGCGAAGGGCTGGATACGCGCAGGCGCAAGCTGCTGTTTCGTTCGTGGCATCGCGGCATGCGCGAGATGGACCTGATCCTCGGCAGTTTCGCCGATGCCCATATCGACAGGCTGAGCGACGAACAGCTCGACCTTTACGAGGCGCTGCTCGACATCACCGACAGGGACCTGCTGTCGTGGATCGTCGGCGAGGCGCAGGTGCCCGAGGCCGTCGACCATGACGTCTACCGCCAGATCGTGGCATCGCGCAGCGCCTTCACAATCTGAGTCAAATCATGAGCTTGCTGAAACCAATCGGCCTGCCCAAGGGCCGCGCCGGACAGTTCATCGTCGATGGCGTGGCCGACGGCTACGAGGCTTTCGCGATTGCGGTGGCGGCTGCCGAGATGGCGCCCGACCGGCCGATGCTGTTTGTCGCGCGCGACGGCCAGCGGCTGCCGCAGATCGTCGAGGCGCTGGCATTCGTGGCGCCTGATATGCCGGTTCTCGAGCTGCCGGCCTGGGACTGCCTGCCATACGACCGCGTTTCGCCCGGCTCGGATGCGGCGGCGCGCCGGCTCGACGCGCTGGCGGCGATGATTGCGCTCCGGAAGGAGCCGCATCGCGCCATAGTGCTGACGACGGCCAACGCGCTGCTGCAACGCGTGCCGCCTTCGGCTGCCATCGAAGCGCAGGAATTCCGCGCCAAGCCGGGCAACCAGGTCGAGATGAACGGGCTGGTGGCGCGGCTCGAGCGGGCCGGCTTCGAGCGCGTGCCGACGGTGCGCGGCGTCGGCGAGTTCGCCGTGCGCGGCGGCATCCTCGACCTTTATGCCCCAGGTGCGGCAGACGCGCTGCGGCTCGACTTCTTTGGCGACACGCTGGAAACGATCCGGGCCTTCGACGTGGCCAGCCAGCGCACGACAGGCAGCCGCAACTCGTTGACGCTTCAGGCGATGAGCGAAGTGGCGCTGACGCCGGAGACGATCAGCAAGTTCCGCCGCAGCTATATCGAGGCCTTCGGCGCGCCGTCGCGCGACGATGCGCTCTACGCAGCGGTCAGCGAGGGCCGGCGATTTGCCGGCATGGAGCACTGGCTGCCGTTCTTCTATTCGCATCTTGAAACGATGTTCGACTATCTGCCCGATGCGCCCGTGGTGTTCGACCATCTGGCACGCGAGGCGCTGGGCGAGCGCCACGCCCTGATCCTCGACCACTACGATTCCCGCCGCAAGCAGGGCGAAGGCAAGGGCCTGAAGGACGCGGTGCCCTACAAACCGGTGGCGCCGGAGCAGATGTACCTGTCGCCGGATGAGGTGGCTTCAGCGCTCGCCGACCAGGCCAATGCCGAACTGACCCCCTTCGACACGCCCTTTTCGAGCGGACGCAAGGTGCTGCATGCCGGCTCGCATGCAGGGCGCAGCTTTGCCGAGGAGCGCGCCGACCCGAACGCCAATGTCTTCGACGTGGTGGCCAGGCATATCGCCGACCAACGGGCGGCAAAGCGGCGCGTCGTCGTTGCCGGCTGGACCGAAGGCTCGCTCGACCGGCTGACACAGATCCTCGACGAGCACGATCTCGGCAACCTCAAGCGCGTGGCAAACCTTGCCGAGATCGAGGCGCTGAAGGCCGGCGAAGCGGGCCTTGCCGTGCTTCCGATCGAAGCGGGCTTCGAGGCGGGCGACCTGGTGTTCGTCGCCGAGCAGGACATCCTGGGCGACCGGCTGATCCGGCGCTCGAAGAAGCGCAAGCGCGCCGCCGATTTCATCGCCGAAGCCTCGGCGCTGTCGTCCGGTGACATCGTCGTACACGCCGACCACGGCATCGGCCGCTTCGTCGGGCTGAAGACCATCGAGGCATTGGGCGCGCCGCACGACTGTCTCGAAATCCATTATGCCTCTGATGGCCGGCTGTTCCTGCCGGTCGAAAACATCGAGCTTCTGTCGCGCTACGGATCGGATTCGGCCGAAGCCCAGCTCGACAAGCTCGGTGGCGGTGCCTGGCAGTCGCGCAAGGCCAAGCTCAAGCGGCGCCTGCTCGAAATGGCCGGGCAGCTGATCAAGCTCGCCGCCGAACGGAACATGCGCGAAGCGCCGGCGATGAACCCGCCCGACGGTATCTATGGCGAGTTCGCGGCGCGGTTCCCCTACGAGGAGACCGACGACCAGCAGAGCGCCATCGACGCGGTGATGGAAGACCTTGGCGCCGGCAAGCCGATGGACCGCCTGATCTGCGGCGACGTTGGCTTCGGCAAGACGGAAGTGGCGCTGCGCGCGGCCTTCATCGCTGCCATGGAAGGTTTCCAGGTTGCGGTGGTGGTGCCGACGACGCTTCTGTCGCGCCAGCACTTCAAGACGTTTTCGCAGCGCTTCGCCGGTCTACCGGTGAAGGTGCGCCAGGCGTCCCGGCTGGTCGGTACCAAGGAACTGGCCGAGACCAAGCAAGGCATCACCGAAGGCACGGTCGATATCGTTGTCGGCACGCACGCCTTGCTCGGCTCGTCGATATCGTTCAAGAACCTCGGCCTTCTGATCATCGACGAAGAGCAGCATTTCGGCGTCAAGCACAAGGAGCGGCTGAAGGAACTGAAGAGCGACGTGCACGTGCTGACGCTGTCGGCGACGCCGATCCCGCGCACGCTGCAGCTGGCGCTGACCGGCGTGCGGGAACTGTCGCTGATCGCCACGCCGCCAGTCGACCGCATGGCGGTGCGAAGCTTCATCTCGCCCTACGATCCGCTTGTGATCCGCGAAACGCTGCTGCGCGAGCGTTACCGAGGCGGCCACAGCTTCTATGTCGTGCCGCGCATTGCAGACCTCGCCGAAGTACATCAATTCCTTCAGGAATCGGTGCCGGAACTGAAGGTCGCGGTGGCACACGGCCAGATGGCGGCAGGCCAGCTCGACGATATCATGAATGCCTTCTACGACGGCCAGTACGACGTCTTGCTGTCGACGACGATCGTCGAATCCGGCCTCGACATCCCGACCGCCAACACGCTGATCGTGCACCGCGCCGACATGTTCGGCCTGGCACAGCTCTATCAGCTGCGCGGGCGTGTCGGCCGTTCCAAGGTGCGTGCCTATGCGCTGTTCACGCTGCCGGCCAACCGGACGCTGACCACCACTGCCGACCGACGGCTCAAGGTGCTGCAGTCGCTCGACACGCTGGGGGCGGGCTTCCAGCTGGCCAGCCACGATCTCGACATTCGCGGCGCGGGCAATCTGCTGGGTGAGGAACAGTCGGGCCACATCAAGGAAGTCGGCTTCGAGCTCTACCAGCAGATGCTCGAGGAGGCGGTGGCCGAGCTGCGCGGCAGCGGCGAAGCGATCGATACCGGCTGGTCGCCGCTGATCGCGGTCGGCACGGCGGTGATGATCCCGGAAGCCTATGTGCCCGACCTGCAACTGAGGCTTGCGCTCTACCGCCGTCTTGGCGACCTGGAGAACACCGAGGAGATCGACGGCTTCGGCGCCGAACTCATCGACCGCTTCGGGCCGTTGCCGGAAGAGGTCAAGCACCTGCTCAAGATCGTCTTCATCAAGGCGCTGTGCCGCAAGGCCAATGTCGAGAAGCTGGATGCCGGGCCGAAGGGCGTGGTGGTGCAGTTCCGCAAGCGCGAATTCGCCAACCCGGCCGGGCTGGTGCGCTATATCGCCGAGCAGGGTTCGCTGGCCAAGATCAGGCCCGACCACAGCGTGGTGTTCGCGCGCGACTGGCCAAACCCGGAGAAGAGGCTGGCCGGCTCGGCTGTGATCATGACGCAGCTGGCAAAGCTCGCCGAACAGGCGGCCTGAGGCGACTTGTGGGTGGATGGGAACCGGCATCGCCACGGCGCGATGCCGGAGCAGCCTCTGGATTGGCCGATCAGGTCTCGGTGAGGCCCAACGTCATGTCCCAGCGGTCCAATCCTGGCGCGAAGCCATCTGGCGTGACTTTCGTGACGGTGAAGCCGAACTTCTCATAAAAGCCGTGGGTGTGCTGGCTTGTATCCATGATCAGCTCGGCGATATCAGGGATAGCGCGCGCCAGCTCCAATCTGGCCAACGTCAGACTGGTTCCAAGTCCCTGTCCATGAGAGGCCCTGTCGACCATTCCCCACGCCAAACTGGCGCGCTTCCGTTCTGGTTCGACACCCAGCCCTCCACAGGCGATCACCGAGCCATTGCGAACAAGCACCAGATAAGGCCGGTCCTCGGTATTGATGCTTTTCAGAAACTGGCAAAAGTCTGCGCGCTCTTCTGGTGCAAAGAAGGTCGGCACGTTGCTGTCGAAGATCGCCAGGCAGGCGTGAAGATCGTCGGCTGCGTAGGGCCGGGATGCTATGTCTTTCATTGCCGAAATTGTCTCGAAGGATCGAGGTTACTTGCGTAGCCTAATTGCTGTTTCGGGCCAAGAGTGGCCAGAGCAGGCGAGGGATGTTGCGCACTCGGGCGTCGTCGCGAGTTCGCTGCAAGGCTCTGCCGTTCTAGTGTATGGCGCACCTCGTTGAGGTGGACGGCATGGATCCCCGGGTCTCCGCAGTTCGCTTCGCTCCTGCTCCGCCCGAGGATGACGAAGGCACGGAGGCTCGTGGCTAATCGTCAACGCCGGTGACTGGCAGCGGGCATCCGTTTCTTGAGCAGTGAATGGCAGAAAAGCTCCCGTTGCCGGGGCGATGACTGGCAGAAAGCGGCAGTTGCTTGTTCCTGCATTGCTCTGCGGTCTGCCGAGAGCCCCTATAGGCAGTTTGCCGAGAGAACCTTGCCGGGTGCCAGTTTCGAATCCCGACAGGCATCCTGAAGCTGCCAAGTGCCAACTTTGGCGATTAGCCGCGGGCCTCATGCCTTCGTCATCCTCGGGCGGAGCAGGAGCGTAGCGACGTCACGGAGACCCGGGGATCCATGCCGTGACGTGGATGAAGCCAATTAAGGCCCAATGCTGGCGCCCAACCGGCACTGGCGCCGACACCGCTCATCGTCGACATGAAAAAAAGCCCCGATCGCCGAAGCGAAAGGGGCTTTGGATGTCTCGCATAACCGTCGGGCGCAGTCGCCCGGCGAGTTCAGTTGAGGACGGGCTCGCCCGCGGTCTTTTCGGCTGCAACCTGTCGGATGGCGTCGGCGAGCGTTGCCGAATCCTGCGCGCCCATGACGGCATATTTGCCGTCGAGCAGGAAGCAGGGCACGCCCGTGATGCCCATGCGCGAAGCGGTGACGATCTCGTTGGTCACCTCGTCACGGTCGGAATCGGTCGCCAGCAGCGCTTCGACCACGGCAGCGTCCATGCCTGCCTGGCGGCCGGCTTCGACGAGCACGGCGTGGTCGCCGACATTCTTGCCTTGTTCGAAATAGAGGCTGAACAGCGCGCGTGCGAGCTTGTCCTGGACGCCTTCGCCTGACGCTGCTGCCCACCGGATGACGCGATGGGCGTCGAGCGTGTTGGGCGCAATAGTGATGGCGTCGAAATCGAAGGCGATGCCCTCGACCGCGCCAAGCGACACGAGGTTGGCATGGGCGTGCTTGAGCTTCGTCTCGTCATTGAACTTCGACAGCATGTAGGCCTTGCGTTCCTTGCCCTCGGGCGGAATCGTCGGGTCGAGCTGGAACGGGCGCCAGCGGACCTCGGCTTCGATGTCGGGCAGGCTGGCAAGCGCGTTTTCGAGGCGCTTCATGCCGAGGAAGCACCACGGGCAGACCACGTCCGAGACGACGTCGATGGTGAGCTTGTTCTGTTCTGTCATGGAAAAGTCCTTGATTGACGCTGATTAGCCGCCCTGACTCCACCAGACCGGCAACTGATAGCCAAATATGGGTGTCTTTTCCGGATGTTTGAGTCTTTTGGCAAAAGCGATCCACTGTTCGGAGTTGTGCTGCATGGGCACCATGTAGCTGCCGGAGATCAGCAGGCGGTCGAGTGCACGCACGGCAGCGACAAAATCCTCTTTCTCGCGGGCCTTCAGCATGGCGTCGATCATGGCGTCGACCGCCGGGCTGGAGACGCCGGCAAGGTTGAACGATCCCTGCTTTTGCGCCGCGGACGAACCCCAGCGGCCGATCTGCTCGATACCCGGGGACAAAGTACCGGAGAAGCCGGTGACGCCGATCAGAGCGTCGAATTCGAATGCCTGCTTGCGCGACTGGATCTGGTCGGCCTCGAGCGCGCGGATGGTGACAGCAATGCCGAGTTTTTCCAGCGTGCGCTGGTAGATGGCTGCCAGCCGCTGCTCGGCTTCCGACGAGGTCAGGATCTCGAATGCGAATGGCTTGCCTTCGCTGTCGAGCATCTTGCCGCCTTGCAGCGTGTAGCCGGCGCTCTTGAACAGGTCGAACGCGGCCTTCAGGATCTTGCGGTCCTGGCCGGAGCCGTCGGTGACCGGCGGACGCCAGGTGCCGTCCATGATTTCGGGGCGGACAGCATCGGGGAAGGGCGCCAGCAGGGCCTTTTCCTTGTCGCTGGCCGGCACGCCATAGGCCGAAAGCTCCGTGCCCTGCCAATAGCTGACCGTGCGCTCATACTTGCCGCTGAACAGGTTCCGGTTGGCCCATTCGAAGTCGTAGAGCATGCCGAGCGCCTGGCGCACGACCGGATTGGCGAACTTCGGCAGCCGGGTGTTGAACATGAAGCCGGTGACGACAGGCGGAAGCCCGCTCTTGAAGGTTTCGGCTACGATGTCGCCGTTCTTGTAGGCGGGGAAGTCGAAGCCGCGCTCGCGCTTGACGGGGTCAGCCTCGGTGAAGGTGTCGCAAAGACCCTTCTTGAAGGCTTCGAACTGGGCCGCGGCGTTGAGGAAATACTCGATGGTGATCTGGTCGTAATTGTCGAAGCCGCGCTTCGAGGGGATGCCACGGGCCCAATATTCGGGGTTGCGTTTGAACACGATGCGCTCGCCGGGCTTCACCTCGGCTACCGTATAGGGGCCGCTGCCGATGATCGGCTTCAGAGTGGTCTGGTCGAACGTTTCCTTTGAGAAGGCGTGCTTGGGCACGATCGGCGTCAATGCGACGATCAGCGGAAACTCGCGGTCGGCCTTGTCGTTGAAGGTGAAGCGGACGCTGCGGTCGCCGGTCTTTTCGATCTTCTCGATCTTGGACATGCGGTCGGAGTAGGGCGGGCGGCCCTTTTCGGTGAAGACTTCATAGGTGAAGATGACGTCGTCGGGCGTGATCTCCTTGCCATCCGACCATTTGGCGTCCGGGTCGAGGTTGAACTCGATCCACTTGCGCTCCGGGTCGATGTCGACCGACTTCGCGGTGAGGCCGTAGATGCTGAAGGCCTCGTCGGCACTGCGCTGCATCAGCGATTCGAAGACGAGGTTGCCGTAAATGACGTCGACCATGCCGCGCGCGGTGGTGCGCAGGCTCTTGATGATGAACGGGTTGAGGTTGTCGAAGCTGCCGATGACGCAATAGGTGATCTTGCCGCCCTTGGGCGCGTCGGGATTGGCGTAGGGAAAGCTGTTGAAGTCAGCCGGCAAAGCGGGCGTGCCGTGCATCGAGAGGCCGTGAACCGGCTCGGCAAGGGCCGCCTGCGGGCCGACAAAAGCGATGGCGGCGGTGGCGGCCAGCAGCGAAAGAGTGCGTCTCACGACGATTCTCCACGAATTCGGGGAAGCTTTGATGATTCGAAGGGTAGCGCAGGCGAATGCGGCCCGTCTATTGCCGCCTCTAGGCACAAGAAATGCGCGGAAACAGGCTGGATTCGCGGCTCGCGGCAGTGTAACACGCGCGGCGAAGTCATGCTGTTGCCTCATTTGCCCAACAGGTAGCGTCGACACACGGCTTGGGCCGGTTCCGGGATTGTTTGAGAGGAATTCATGAAGATGACGAGCCAGAAATTCGACGGTCTCCGTCTGTCGGCCTTGGCGGCTGGCGTTGCCGGTGTGCTGGCTTCGGGCCTGTCGCCTGCTGCCGCACAGCAGCAGCAGATCCCGCAGGGCTGGTTCAAGGCCTGTTCCAAGCAGGCTGACGTGGACATCTGCAACGTGCAGAACATCCTGACCGCCAGCAACGGCCAGCTGGTTACCGGCATCTCGATGATCGAGCTCAAGGGCAAGGTCAACCGCAAGGTCTTCCAGGTCACCGTTCCGAGCGGCCGCCTCGTGCCTCCCGGCATCGGCCTGCAGGTCGACGGCGGCAAGGCGCAGAAGCTCGAATACGTGATCTGCTTCCCCGACCGTTGCGTTGCTGAGACCGCACTTTCCGACCAGCTCGTGGCGTCCTTCAAGAAGGGCACCGAACTGACGCTGACTTCGGTCAACTTCCAGAACCAGCCGAACCCGATCAAGGTTTCGCTGTCGGGCTTCACCGGCGCCTTTGACGGCGAGCCGATGAAGCAGTCGGACCTTGAGGACCGCCAGAAGAAGCTCCAGGAATTCGTATCGAAGAACAACCAGGACTTCGCCAAGAAGCTCAAGGAAGAGCAGGACAAGGCCAAGACGGCCAACTGATCGATCTTCCGATCCGGATATGAAAAAAGCGGGGCCGATTGCCCCGCTTTTTTGTTTTAGATCAATGATTTGAATTCAGTGGCTGATGCGGGCCTTGGGGGCGTAGCGTCCGTCCGACGTCTTGTCGAAATATTCGCCGACCTGCGGGTGGCGGACGGGTTCGCCGGAACTGTCTTCGAGCAGGTTCTGCTCGGAGACATAGGCGACGTATTCAGTCTCGGCGTTTTCAGCCAGCAGATGATAGAAAGGCTGGTCGCGCCTGGGGCGCACGGCTGCGGGGATCGCGTCGTACCATTCCTCGGTATTGGCGAATTCGGGGTCGACATCGAAGATGACACCTCGGAACGGGAACACCCGGTGGCGCACCACCTGTCCGATCGAGAACTTTGCCGTCTTCATGCCGATCACCGTACGCTACGCAATGCCAGTCGAATCACTTTTGTTTTCAAACGCTTAGAGCCAAGTTCCCGCTGAAGGCACCGTGCTGTCGCGGAGAGTGTACCATCATTCATCCTTATTTGGCGCGGCAAGGCAGCCATTTCAATGGCATAGCGGCTTGACGGACGGCAAAGCCGCACGATACCGGCACGCTGACAATGCTCCGTTGCGTACCCTGACCGACAGGCAAGGGCGCGTGTTTTCCAGCCCTGCGAAGCGGGAACGTGCCCATGTCTGACGTGATCGGTTTGGTCCTGCCGTTCTTCGGCCTGATCTTCATGGGCTTCCTGGTGGCGCGGATCACGAGGCAGCCGCTCGAAGCGCTCGGCTGGATGACGACCTTCATCGTCTATGTCGCGCTGCCGGCACTGTTTTTCCAGCTGCTTGCCAAGACGCCGTTCGAGCAACTCACGGAATGGGGCTACATATCAGGCGCGGTGTTTTCGACCTTCGTCATCTTCGCGGTGATGTTTATGGCGTCCTACATCAAGGGGCGAGGCGAGATCGCCGAATCGACGATCAAGGGCCTAGCCTCGGCCTACGGCAATATCGGCTATATGGGGCCAGGGCTTGCGTTGCTGGCCTTCGGCGAGGAGGCGGCGGTGCCGGTGGCGCTGATCTTCTGCTTCGAGAACATCATGCATTTCACCATCGCGCCGATGATGATGGCACTGGCCGGCGACGAGCCGCGCGCGCCGATGAGCGTCGCGCTGGACGTGGTCAAGAAGATCGCCTTCCACCCGTTCATCATCGCCACGGCGGTGGGGGTGCTTGCGGCCTATGTCGAGTTCCGGCCGCCGCTGCCGGTCGAGAGATTCCTCGAATATCTGTCGCGGGCGGCAGCCCCTTGCGCGCTGTTTGCGATGGGCGTGACGCTGGCGCTCCGGCCGCTCAAGCGGGTACCGCACGAGATGGTACCGATCGCTCTGCTCAAGCTGATCGTTCACCCGCTGCTGTGCTACGTCGTGCTGAGCTGGATCGGCAATTTCTCGCCGGTATGGCTGTTTTCGGCGGTGCTGCTGGCAGCCCTGCCGACTGCGACCAACGTCTTTGTCATCGCCCAGCAATATGGCGTGTGGGTCGAGCGGGCGTCGGCCAGCGTGCTGGTGACGACATGCGCTTCGGTGCTGACGGTCACCGGCCTGCTCTACATGATCCAGCACGGCATACTTCCGCCGGATCTTTTTCCTTAAAGACGCTATTCCGTCGAGATGTCGCGCGGGCGGCGCGGCGAACGCAGGCTGGATGCGATCGACGAAAAGCCGCTGCCCGGGCGAAGGCCCTCGCGCATGAAGAAGGCGCGCAGCGGCGAGAACCCGCCGAGAAAATTGAGCCCTGCGCTGCGGGCGAGCTGCGCCGGCAACATGTCCGACAGCAGCGACCTGTTGAGCAGGTTGACCGCGCTGGTGCGGGCAAGAATGTCGGGCCGGCGTGCCGAGTCGTAGGCGGCAAGCGCTGCCGGTGCGCCCGGGTCAGCGGCATGTTTCAACGCCATTTCAACAAGTTGGTCGACATCCCTAATGCCGAGATTGAGGCCCTGGGCGCCGATCGGCGGAAACACGTGCGCGGCCTCACCGACGAGGGCGATGCGGTTCTGGGCAAAGCGCTGGGGCAACGAGGTCGAGAGCGGGTAGATCTGGCGGCCACCCTCGACGGTGACGCGGCCGAGCATCGATTGCATCTGGTGTTCGACACGCAGCGACAGTGCCGCGTCGTCGAGATCGGCGAACTGCTTTGCCGTCTCGGGCCGCAGCACCCAGACGAGGCTGGAGCGACGGCCGGGCAGCGGTACCTGGGTGAACGGGCCGGTTTCGGTGTGGAATTCGGTCGAGGTGAAGGCATGGTCGCGGCTGTGGGCGAAGTTCAGCACCAGGGCTGCCTGCGGCAGCGTGCGTGCGGTTGCCGAAATGCCCGCCGCCTGGCGCGCCGGTGAGTTTCGTCCGTCTGCGGCGACCGCCAGCGGTGCAACTACCGTCGTGCCATCCGAAAGCGCTGCCGTGACGTGGTGCGGTTCGGTCGTCCAGTTCTCGACCAGGGCCCGGCGCCATTCTATGCCTGGATGTGCCTCGACCGACTGCTGCAGAACGGCATTGAGGACGCGGTTCTGGAAGTTGAAGCCGAAATGCTCCTCATCTATCTCGCCCGCGCGGAACGTGACGATCGGGCTGCGGACCAGCCGTGAGGTGCCATCGATGATGCGCATGACCTTGAGCGGTGCGGCGTCCGCTTCAAGGGCGTCGAGAACGCCGAGGCGGGTGAGGAACTTGAGCGCGGGGACCATCAGGGCCGTGGTACGTCCGTCGTCGGCGCGCGCCGGCGGTCCGGCAAGCACGACGCCGAAACCGGCTTCGGCAAAAGCGAGCGCCGATATCAGGCCAACCGGGCCGGTGCCAGCCACCAGAATGCTGGTTTTCGTGTCGACGCTCATCTGCCGCCGTCCATGCTTGCGAGGTGCCGAATGCGCACCTTCATCATCCCGGTATAAGGCAGGCACAAGCCATTGATCAACGCGGCGTTTCATCCCATTCGACCGGGCGCGCGGCTTTCCGTTGCGTCACTATGGCCCGATTATTGTTCATCTTTTCATGAAGTTGTGCCGAACTTCCCCGTGCACGCCATCAACTCTGCTTTCGGCTTGTCTGGGAAGCGGCGCTGCTATTAAGTGCCGGATGAAAGGGAGTTTGCCGATGCCAAACAGGATTGCGCCATGAAGGAAGAATTCATGTCCTCCTGCCGCAGCAGTTCTCCCGCACATGCTTGTCTTGCGGCTTCGTTCATCCGGCCCATTTCTGCAAACTCGATTGGCGGCAACCGTGAAGCCTAAGAAAGTCACCTGGCCGCAAGCGCGCGCCTTTTCGGTACATCTGCTCACCGCATCGGGCTCTTTCCTGGCCTTTCTGTCGCTGGTCGCGGCAAGCGAGGAGCGCTGGACGGCGATGTTCTGGTGGCTGGGGCTGGCGCTGTTCGTCGACGGCATCGACGGGCCGATCGCGCGCAAGCTCGAGGTCAAGGAAATCCTGCCGACATGGTCGGGCGAATTGCTCGACAACATCATCGACTACGTGACCTACGTGCTCATTCCGGCCTTCGCGCTGTACCAGAGCGGCTTCATGGGCGAGGGCCTGTCGTTCCTGTCGGGCGCGATCATCGTCGTATCGAGCGCGATCTACTATGCCGACACAGGCATGAAGACGAAGGAGAACTTCTTCAAGGGCTTCCCCGTCGTCTGGAACATGGTGGTGTTCACCTTGTTCGTCATCGAACCGGGGCAGTGGGTCTCGTTCGCGGTCGTCGTCATCGCCGGCATCCTGACCTTCGTGCCGATGAACTTCCTGCATCCGGTGCGCGTCGTGCGGCTGAGAAACATCAACCTGCCGATCACGCTGATCTGGTGCGCCTTCGGGGCCATCGCCCTGGCGCAGGCGATGCATGCCAGCGACTGGGTCAAGATCGGCATCGCCGTCAGCGGCATCTACCTGTTCTTCATCGGCGGCGTGATGCAGTTCTTCCCCAGGCTCGGCGCCAAGCCGGGTTTCGACGCAGAGAAGGACTGACGCCATGCCGAAAGCCCTGCGAGTCCATGCCCATGGCGGCCCCGAGGCGCTGGTCTACGAAGAGGCCGAGGCCGGCCACCCCGGTGCGGGCCAGGTCCTGATCCGGCACACCGCGATCGGCCTCAATTTCATCGACGTCTATTTCCGCACCGGGCTCTATCCGGCGCCGAACGGCATGCCGGTGATCCCAGGTGGCGAGGCGGCCGGCGTCGTGCTGGAACTCGGCGAGGGCGTCGAAGGCCTCAAGGTCGGCGATCGTGTCGCCTATGCCGTGCCGACCGGAGCCTATTGCGAAGAACGGGTGATTGCCGCCGACAGGCTGGTCAAGGTGCCCGACGGCATCAGCGACGAGCAGGCCGCGGCGATGATGCTGAAAGGCATGACGGCGGAATACCTGTTGCTGCGCACCTTCAAGGTGAAGGCAGGCGACACCGTGCTCTATCACGCTGCCGCAGGCGGCGTCGGGCTGATCCTCGGGCAATGGGCCAGGCATCTTGGCGCAACGGTGATTGGCACTGTGGGCTCGGACGAAAAGGGCGAGCTCGCCAGGGCGCATGGCTTCGACCATGTCATCAACTATCGCGACCAGGATTTTGTCGCCGAAGTGGCCAGGATCACCGGCGGCCAGAAATGCGATGTGGTTTATGACTCCGTCGGCAACGACACATTTCCCGGTTCGCTCGACTGCCTGCGGCCGCTGGGAACCTTCGTCAGCTTCGGCCAGTCGTCGGGACCGATCCCGCCATTCAGCATCTCGCTGCTGGCGCAGAAGGGCTCGCTCTATGCAACGCGCCCGACCCTTTTCGCCTACAATGCGAAGCGCGAAGATCTGGTCCGCTCGGCCGAGGCGCTGTTCGATGTGGTGCTCAACGGAGCGGTCGAAATCAGGATCAACCAGCGTTATGCGCTACGCGACGCTGCCCTGGCACATGCCGATCTCGAAGGCCGGAAGACCACCGGAACAACGGTACTTATTCCTTGAATTGTTGCTGGAATCCTTGAAGCTCTTTCAACTTGTGACATGCTTTGCGCCGGGAGCAGGACGCGCCTACCATGCTCCCGGGAACATAAAAAAGAACTGACAATGGGAGGCGTTGTGGACACAACCCCTTTAGCCAATGGTCGGAACCTACTTGAGGTTCGCGGCCTGACGAAGATATTCGGCACGCTGAAGGCGTGCGACCAGGTTGACCTGACCATCGCCAAGGGCGAAATCCATGCCCTGCTCGGTGAAAACGGCGCCGGCAAGTCGACCCTGGTGAAGATGCTGTTCGGCTCGCTGGAGCCCAATGCGGGCGAAATCCACTGGAACGGCCAGCCCGCCAGGATCACCAGCCCGGGCGTTGCCAAGAAGCTCGGCATCGGCATGGTCTTCCAGCATTTTTCGCTGTTCGAAGCGCTGACGGCTGCCGAAAACATTGCCCTTTCGCTGGCCGACGACACGCCGATCAGCACGATTGCCGCCAAGGCGCGCGCACTGTCCTACAGCTACGGTCTGCCGCTCGATCCGGAATCGCTGGTCGGCGACCTGTCGGTCGGCGAACGCCAGCGCATCGAGATCATCCGCTGCCTGCTGCAGACGCCGGATCTGATCATTCTCGACGAGCCAACCTCGGTGCTGACACCACAGGAAGCCGACAAGCTGTTCGAGACCCTTGAGAGACTGCGCGCAGAAGGCAAATCCATCCTCTACATCTCGCACCGGCTGGACGAGGTGAGGCGGCTTTGCGATAGCGCGACGATCATGCGCCACGGCAAGGTGGTGGGACATTGCAACCCACGGCTGGAGACGCCGTCCTCGCTGGCGCGGATGATGGTCGGCACCGAGGTGAAGAACGCCGAGCGCACCACGGCTGCGGTTCGCGGCGAAGAGCTGCTCAGCATCTGCGGCATGAGCCGCAAGCCGGCCGGGCCGTTCTCGATGCCGCTCAAAAACATCTGGCTGAGCGTCGCCGGCGGCGAGGTCATCGGCATTGCCGGCGTTGCCGGCAACGGGCAGGGCGAATTGTTCGAGGCGATTTCGGGCGAGGCACTGCAAGAAAGCGCCGACGCGATCCGCATTCGCGGCAAGTCGGCCGGGCGCATGGGCATTTCGGCGCGGCGCCTGCTGGGTGCTGCCTTCGTGCCCGAAGAGCGCCTGGGCCACGGTGCGGCACCGCGCATGCGGTTGTCGGAAAACCTCCTGCTGTCGCGCCACACCACCGACGGCAAGGTTTTTGTCGGCACAGGCGGCATGGTCAAGTCGGGCGCGATCCAGAAGGCGGCGCAGCGCATCATCACGGCGATGGACGTGCGCAAGAGCGCGCCCGATCCAGAGGCTGCGGCACTGTCCGGTGGCAATCTGCAGAAATTCATCATCGGCCGCGAGCTCGACCGCAACCCCGCCGTGATGGTGGTGAACCAGCCGACATGGGGCGTCGATGCCGGTGCCGCGGCGCGCATCCGCCAGGCGCTGATCGAGCTTGCGCGCGCCGGATCGGCGGTGCTGGTCATCAGCCAGGATCTCGACGAGCTTTTCGAGATCTCCGACTCGATCGCCGTCATGCACAATGGCGAGTTGTCGAAGCCGATACCGATCGCCGAAGCCACCCTTGAACGCGTCGGCCTGTTGATGGGGGGCGCCGAACCCGGCCATCTCGATCCTGCGAAAGAGGTGGCGTGATGCGCATCGAACTCGTCAAACGCCCCGAACGCTCGCAGCTGTTTGCCGCCTTTTCGCCCTTCATCGCGCTTGGGCTGACGCTGATTGCCGGCGCGATCATGTTCACGGTGCTCGGCAAGGACCCCGTCGAGGCGCTGTATTACTATTTCATCGACCCGCTGCGCGAGGTCTGGTCGCTGCACGAGCTGGCGGTCAAGGCGGCACCGCTGATCCTGATCGCTGTCGGGCTGTCGATCTGTTTCCTGTCCAACAACTGGAACATCGGCGCCGAGGGCCAGTTCATCATGGGCGCCATAGCCGGCTCGATCCTGCCGGTCATGTTTCCGGCGTTCCAGTCGTGGATCGTCCTGCCGCTGATGCTGCTCATGGGCATCGCAGGTGGCGCGGCCTATGGCGCCATTCCGGCCTATCTCAAGGTCCGCTTCAACACCAACGAGATCCTGACCAGCCTGATGCTGGTCTACGTCGCGCAATTGTTCCTCGACTGGATGGTGCGCGGTCCCTGGCGCAATCCTGAGGGCATGAACTTTCCCGAGACGCGAACTTTCAGCCCGAGTGCGGTCCTGCCCGAGATCTGGTCGGCGTCCGGCCGCGCGAACTGGGGTTTCGTCTTCGCCATCGTTGCAGCTGTCGCGCTGTGGTTCATGCTGTCGCGCACACTGAGGGGCTTCGAAGTGCAAGTGCTCGGGCAGAGCCCGCGCGCCGGCAAGTTCGCAGGATTCTCCCAGTCGCGCATGGTGTTCTTCGCTTTCCTGGTTGCCGGTGGCCTTGCCGGCCTGGCCGGCATTTCGGAAGTATCCGGTGCGATCGGCCAGCTCAGGCCGACGATCTCGCCCGGTTACGGCTTTGCCGCGATCATCGTCGCCTTCCTCGGACGCCTGAACCCGCTCGGCATCATCGCCGCGGGGCTGGTGCTGGCACTGTCCTATCTCGGCGGCGAAGCGGCGCAGATCTCGATCGGCGTATCGGACAAGGTGGTGCGCGCTTTCCAGGGCATGCTGCTGTTCTTCGTGCTCGCCTGCGACACACTCATCCTTTATCGCGTCCGCTTTGTCGGCTCCTCCGCTGCAAAGACCGTGGAGGCCACCCAAAATGTTTGAAGGTATCCTGATTACGATTGCGACAGCGGCGACCCCGCTGCTGATCGCCTCCGTCGGCGAACTGGTGGTCGAACGCTCCGGCGTGCTCAACCTCGGCGTCGAAGGCATGATGGTGATGGGCGCCGTGACCGGTTTCGGCGTGGCGCTGGCCACTGGCTCGCCATGGCTCGGCGTGCTCGCCGCGATCATCGTCGGCGCGCTGTTTTCGCTGCTGTTCGGCTTCCTGACACTGACGCTGGTGACCAACCAGGTGGCGACCGGCCTTGCGCTGACGCTCCTCGGTCTCGGTCTTTCCGGCATGCTTGGCGAGAGTTTTGTCGGCCAGCCGGGCGTGAAGATGGACTACATCTACATCCCCGTGCTGACCGACCTGCCGCTGGTCGGCAAGCTGTTCTTCGGCCAGGATCCGCTGTTCTATGTGTCGCTGCTGCTCACCGCCGGCGTCGCGTACTTCCTGTTCCGCACGCGGGCAGGGCTTACGCTGCGCTCGATCGGCGACAACCACACCTCGGCACACGCGCTCGGCATCAACGTCATAGGCATCCGCTACCTCGCGGTGATGTTCGGCGGCGCATGCGCGGGTTTGGCCGGTGCCTATCTGTCGCTCGTCTACACGCCGCAATGGATCGAGAACATGACGGCAGGCCGCGGCTGGATCGCGCTGGCACTCGTCGTGTTCGCCTCCTGGCGGCCGTGGCGGGTGCTGGCCGGTGCCTATCTGTTCGGAGCAGTATCGATCGGCCAGTTGCATGCCCAGGCCCTGGGCATCGGCGTACCTTCGCAACTGCTTTCTTCGCTACCCTATCTGGCTACTATCGTTGTACTTGTTCTAATCTCGCGCAACAGGCGACTGACGATGGTAAACACTCCGGCTTCATTGGGGCGGCCGTTTGTGCCAGATCGCTAAGGACATGATGTCGACTCGCGGCCGCCCAGCGGTGCTCGAGGGAAGATCATGTCTCTGGGACTATAAAAAGGATGGGATAGTGCCCCGGGCAACCAGTAAGAGGAACAACAGTATGAAGAAGACAATTCTGTCATTGGCCGCGGCCGCAGCCGTGATGTCGTTCGGCACAATGGCGGCTGAAGCCAAGGTCAAGGCCTGCTGGGTCTATGTCGGCCCGATCGGCGACTTCGGCTATTCCTACCAGCACCACCAGGGCCTGCTGCAGGCCAAGGAGAAGTTCGGCGACGAGCTCGAGACAGCATATCTCGAAAGCGTGCCGGAAGGTGCGGACGCCGAGCGCGCCATCGAACGCTTCGCACGCTCGGGCTGCAACATCATCTTTGCAACCTCCTTCGGCTTCATGGACCCGACCAACAAGGTCGCCGGCAAGTTCCCGGACGTAAAGTTCGAGCATGCCACCGGCTACAAGCGCGAGCATCCGAACGTCGCGACCTACAACTCGAAGTTCCATGAAGGCCGCTACGTGCAGGGCGTGATCGCCGCCAAGGAATCGAAGGCCGGTGTCGCCGGCTACATCGCTTCCTTCCCGATCCCGGAAGTGGTGATGGGCATCAATGCCTTCATGCTCGGCGCGCAGTCGGTCAATCCTGACTTCAAGGTCAAGGTCGTGTGGGCCAACACCTGGTTCGACGCTGGCAAGGAAGCAGACGCCGCCAAGGCGCTGATCGACCAGGGCGTCGACATCATCACCCAGCACACCGACTCGACCGCCCCGATGCAGGTTGCGACCGAGCGCGGCATCAAGGCGTTCGGCCAGGCTTCGGACATGATCAAGTTCGGCCCGACCACCCAGCTGACTTCGATCGTCGACGATTGGGGCCCGTACTATATCGAGCGCATCCAGGAGGTCGTCGACGGCACCTGGAAGCAGAGCGACATCTGGGGCGGCATGAAGGAAGGGCACGTCGTGATGGCGGCCTACGCCAACATGTCCGATGAAGCGAAGAAGCTGGCCGAAGAAACCGAAGCGAAGATCAAGTCGGGCGCTTTCAACCCCTTCACCGGTCCTGTGACCAAGCAGGACGGAACCGAGTGGCTGAAGGCCGGCGAAGTGGCTGAGGATGGCGTGCTGCTCGGCATGAACTTCTACGTCAAGGGCGTCGACGACAAGCTGCCGCAGTAAGCAGATCGATCGTTGCGGGGGCGCCTGTGGCGTCTCCAAAAAAGAACCCCCGGTCTATGCCGGGGGTTTTTTTGTTGCATTGGCATTGGGGCGTCGCCGCCCTGCCGGATGTGCGCCGATCAGACGGCCGAGCCGTAGAGGTCGTAAGCATCGGCACGGTCGATCTTGACGGTGACGATGTCGCCAACGCGCAGCGGGCGGCGCGACTGGATATGCACCGAGCCGTCGATCTCGGGCGCGTCGTATTTGGTGCGGCCCTTGGCCGAAGTTCCGTTCGCCTCGTCGATGATGACGGGCAGGCGCTTGCCGACCTTCCTGGCCTGCTGGGCGGCCGAAATCTTCTGCTGCCGCTGCATGAAGCGATGCCAACGGGCCTCCTTGACCTCTTCCGGCACCTGGTCGAGGCCGAGGTCGTTGGAACGCGCGCCGCTGACCGGCTCGTATTTGAAGCAGCCGGCACGGTCGATCTTCGCCTCGTCGATCCAGTCGAGCAGCATCTCGAAATCTTCCTCGGTCTCGCCGGGGAAACCGACGATGAAGGTCGAGCGGATGGCAAGATCGGGGCAGACATCGCGCCAGCCGCGGATGCGCTCCAGCGCCTTCTCGCCATGGGCGGGGCGGCGCATGTTCTTCAGCACCTGCGGCGAGGCGTGCTGGAAGGGAATGTCGAGGTAGGGCAGGATCTTGCCCTCGGCCATCAGCGGAATGACGTCGGCGACATGTGGGTAGGGATAGACGTAGTGCATGCGCACCCAGATGCCGAGCTCGCCGAGTTCCTGCGACAGGTCGCGGAATTTCGCGCGGACCTCACGGTCCTTCCAAGGGCTGGTCGCATATTTGATGTCGATGCCGTAGGCGCTGGTGTCCTGGGAGATGACCAGCAGTTCCTTGACGCCCGCGTTGGCGAGCTTTTCCGCCTCGCGGAGCACGTCGCCGGCCGGGCGCGAGACCAGGTCGCCGCGCAGGTCTGGAATGATGCAGAAGGTGCAGCGGTTGTTGCAACCCTCTGAAATCTTCAGATAGGCGTAGTGGCGCGGAGTGAGCTTGACGCCCTGCGGCGGCAGCAGGTCGGTGAACGGGTCGTGCGCGGGCGGCGCTGCCTCGTGGACGGCCGTCATGACGCTCTCATAGGCCTGCGGGCCGGTGATGGCGAACACGTTGGGGTGCTTTTCGCGGATCAGTTCCGGCGTCGCGCCCATGCAGCCGGTGACGATGACCTTGCCGTTCTCCTTCATCGCCGTGCCGATGGCGTCGAGCGACTCGGTGCGCGCGGAATCGAGGAAGCCGCAGGTGTTGACCACGACGAGGTCGGCGCCGTCATGCTTGCGGGCGATTTCGTAGCCTTCGGCGCGGAGCTGCGTGAGGATGCGTTCGGAATCGACAAGCGCCTTTGGGCAACCGAGGCTGACAAAGCTGACGCGGGGTGCTGCGGTCATAAACGGGTTCCAATGGATACGGGCCGCAACCCTTGAGGGCCGGCCCGGAAGTCTTGAATTTTCTCGATCTGTCGGCTCTGAAAAGAGCTCAATTCGGGCGGCGCAATAGCACAAATCGGCGCCCAAGCAAACTGGCTGATGGCCACATGCAAGAAAGGGCCGGATTGTTCCGGCCCTTTTTCGTCAATCGTGTCAGCCTCAGTGGGCAGGGGCGCTATGTCCGCCGAACCATTGGCTCAGGAAGCCAAACTGCTCCGGGAACTGGTCGACAGCACCGTCGAGCAGCATCTTCAATGCGACGTAGAGGATGATGACCAGGCCGATATAGGCGATCCAGCGATATTTGTGCAGCAGGCGGGCGACGAAGGAGGCGGCGAAGCCCATCAGCGCGATCGACAGGGCGAGGCCGATGATCAGGACGGTCGGATGGTCCATGGCCGCGCCGGCAACGGCGAGCACGTTGTCGAGCGACATCGACACGTCGGCGATGACGATCTGCCAGGCGGCCTGTGCGAAGGTCTTGCGCGGACCCTTGCCGGCGATCTTGCCGTCCCTATCGTAGTCGGCATCCGACAGCGCTTCGGTGGCTTCATGTTCCTGTTCGTGGCTGACGCTCAGTTCGCGCCACATCTTCCAGCAGACCCATAGCAGCAGCAGGCCGCCGGCGATGAGCAACATCGGGCCGATGGCCAGGAGCCATTGGGTGATGAGCGCGAAACCGATGCGGAGCACGGTCGCAGCGGCGATGCCGACGAGGATGGCCTTCTTGCGCTGATCGGCGGGCAGTCCCGCGGCGGCAAGGCCGATGACGATGGCATTGTCGCCAGCAAGCACGAGGTCGATAGCAATGACCTGCAGAAGGGCCGTGAAGCCTGCAGCAGTGAATATCTCCATCGGGCGGGACCTTCTCCATTCAGTTCCAGCGACTGGAGGTGGGCTATAACGGTCGATGCTTGCTCGTCAACCGGCTATGGCGGTGTTTGCGCGAAATACGCAAAAACCGGGGCTTTGCTGACGCCAGCCTGACGAAAAGGGGGTGTAAATCATCGGTTCAGCGGACTGAGCGCGGACATGGCCGGCCCGTGAAAGCGGTTATTCGCAGGCGTATCTGACACGCCCGGTCGGACCGGTGATGGCACGGCAAGACATCGGCTTGGCGCTGCCCGCGGCACTCTCGGAAGCGCGGCGCGGCGCACGTGTCACCGGGCGCGGGCCGGGCTGCTGGGTAACGAAGCGGATCTCGGGACCGGCCGGGAAAGACGCGGCTTGCGAGCCTTCGCTGGCAGCGCGCCTGGCGTCGTCGTCCTGCCAGAAGCGCCTGGAGTCCATCGGCTTGGGAATGATGACAGTTCCGTCGGACGAGCGGCTGCAGCCGCCGACCGTCGTGGCTGAAAGACATAGGGCAAGCGCGGGCGCCAATTTCCAACTTAAACTCATGCGAGTTCTATATCGCGGTCGGCGGCGGCGATAAAGTACTTGCAATCAAGCCGTTGTGCTAATTCGCAAAATTCTTCCGCGACAGCAAAGTGGGCATGTGAAAGCAGGCGAGGGGCTGTTCTTCATTGGTAACCACCAGCAACTCGCCCGAAGCGTCGATATCGAGCCCTTTCGGGCCGCCTTCTTCTGGATTGTGGCGCCCTTTTTGAAAGGTTTGGTCGTCAATGACCCTGAAAGAAAGCACAGGCGCATATTCGCCGGACCAGCCGTTACCGGCACGGCGGTAGACATGCACATAAGGCGAGCCAGCGTCGGCGACATAGATCATGGTGCCGTCCGGCGAAAATCTGAGGCCATGGGGGTAGCCGACGCCGGAAAGCGTAGCGACATGAGCCGACCGGCGATCGAGCCGCTTTCGGTTGTCGAACAGAAGCACTGAATGCGTCATGTGGTTGCTGATGGCGATCCATGCCTTGTCAGGGCTGATTGCGATGCCATCGGGGACATCAAGCCCTTGCTCCAAAAGGATGGAGTTTCGCGGTAGCGACCAGCCACTACCGAGCCTGACGACGTGTCTCGTGACCCGGTGCTTGTAGTTGTTGCATACGAGAAGTTCGCATCGTCCATTGCCCATGGCCGACACGCATACGGAGCCTGGCGTGGAAATACGTCGGCTGAGGCCAGCGCGACGGACGACACGCGACGGCGATAAATCGTGGACGCGCTGCGACCCTGAACCGGCAGGCAGATCGAAAATGGTGACTGCACCACCGCGGTTGGCCACCACCAGTGTCCGATTGTCGATGAAATCGAAACCATGCGGATCCTTGAGGTCGGGCGAATGCAGCTCGAAATAGTCCCTGACGTGCAGGATCGGCTTGCCGGCAGAGCGGACGATCTCGATGTCGAACAGCAGGCACATGCTCCTGCCGAAGCCAGCGAGCGCGAGGCGCCGGAAATCAGGTGAAAAACGCAGGTCTTCCGTTCGGCCGAGGCGCGCGATGACCTGCCTGACATGCTCCGCCACCACGAATTCAAGGTCGGCAGGCCTGTCGTCAACGATGATCGTGCGGTTGGGGACGGCGATATTCATGTGCGGCGGTCCAAAGCCGGTCCTTGCCACGATGATGGCGGACGGCGCGATTGCTCGGCGCTACAAATCATGACTGCGGGAGTCGTGACAAGGTGTGTCGCATCAGCAATTGCTGAAATGCGAGCCGCAGCGATCACAGCGTGGTTTCCACCGACGTCAGGGCCTTGGCGATCGCCTGCTTGTACCTCTCGAATTCGGGGGACGTCTGCTTCACTTCTCGTGTGGTCGTAGGCGCAGACGGCTGCGTCGCGATCGCCGGTGCACGGCCGGTCATCTTCTTTTCGGCCCAGGCAACGACATAGCTTGCGTTCTTGCCAGTCAGAAACGGATTGGCCTTGATGACGACCGCTCCAAGGACGTCGGCAATCATTGCGTCGCCAGACGCCGACAGGATCTGATGCGCGCCTTCCATACCAAGGAAGTGGCACAGGTAGAGCCGCCCGGCGGTGATCTGGTGGCCCCGCTGCTTGAGATAGGATTCGCCCTCGCGGGCGAGGTTGCGCACCATTTCGCGCGAGATCGTCGGGTCGAAGCGCAATTCGAGCAGTTCGGCAGTCGACAAGGTGCTGGCCAGGTCGGGCCGGTAAGTGTTCATCATCCTGATCCAGGTCTTGGAGATGAATTGCCCCAGGCCTGTCGCCGACGATAGCGGGTTCTTGGCGCGGGCGCTGCCGCCGCTTTCGACGTGGATGATGCGGTTGGTCAGCACCTCGATGGCTGAATCGTCCGAGGAAGCCGTGACGACGGTGGTCGCGGCCACGGTGACGGTGACCGTGCCGAGCGGATCGATGGCCTGGCCGTCCTGGTAGAGCTCGAAATGCAGATGCGGGCCGGTCGAAAGGCCCGTGGTACCGATATAGCCGATGACATCACCTGCCTTGACGGTGGTTCCGACGCTGATGCCGTCAGCGAAACGCTGCATGTGGGCATATCGGGTTTCGCGATTATTGGCGTGAGTGATGCGGATGAGATTGCCATAACCCTTGCCATCGCCCTCGAACGCCACCTGGCCGTCGAAAGCTGCGGCGATCGGCGTGCCGATGGGCGCTGCCCAGTCGACGCCCTTGTGGATGCGGACCGTCTTCAGGATCGGATGCTTGCGTGGCCCGAAGGTCGACGTCATGACGCCATTGACCGGCGTGACCATGCCATTCGTTGTCGCCAGAGAGCGAACCTGGTCGTCACCGCTGACGCACGAGAACTGACCGTCGCTCTGCAGGAAGACGAAGCACTCGAGCTTCTTGTCGGTGCCGTGAACGCCGACATACAGCACGCGGCCGGCGAGACCGTCCTTGCCGCGCGCCGTTTGCGAATAGAGCAGGACCAGCCGCTGATCTTCGGTCGCAAAGGCGTTCAGGTCCTGGCCGCGCGACAGGTACATGATCGCTTCGCCGAGCACCCCGGTGGGGACATTGTTACGGGCGGCTGTCGAATAAATGGCGTCGAGCAGGCGGTACTGGCGCTTCTGCGCTCCTGCCTGCGGTGCGCCGGAATAGTTGAACAGGTCGTCGCGCACCCACGGGTCGACACCGGAGGCGAACTGGCCGGCCGCATTGCGGGCGAGCGTGCCTATGAACCTGTTCATGGCGTAGACCGAAACCTGCATCAGCGCCATTGCGGGCGCGCCACGTCGTGGCCTGAAGCCGCGCAGGGCGACGACATAGCCGGGTTCGAGGTTTTCCAGCTTGAAGAGCGCCTTCAGGGCGTCGCTTGCCAGCCTGGCTTCGGCTGCGGGGAAGCGTGCTTCAAGGGCCACGCTTTCAAGAGTGCGGTTGGTGAGGATCTTGACGAAGATGTCTTCTGTCGCCTCGAACCGCTCGGGCTCCGGTGTCACGGTTGCCACGCTGGTGTTGTTTTCGACGGCGGTCTTCTCGAATTCGGGCAGGGCAGCTTCGCCCTGGTCGATGGTTTCGCCCCAGCCCGCGCCGAGATCGGCTGCGTCATCTCCCTCGGGCTCGATCTCATCGAGATCGGTCGCCGAGGGTGGTGCAGGCTGGATATCCACTTGCTGCCCTGCAGCAGGCTCGGTCACCGCGCGCTGCGCCTGGAAAAAGGCAAAGTCTTCCTGCGTCGACGGGATGGCAGTCATGAAGCGTTCGCTGGAACTCAGCATGGTGTCGGAGAGGTATTCGATACTGGGCGAGATACCGTCCTCGACGAGGTCGAGAGGACGCGTCATGGAACGGCGCTTGGTCTCGCCTCCGGCCTCGTGCGCCAGGTTGATCCACATCGGATCGCCGGCGAGGTCGACAATGGCTGGCACATAGATGGCGGCGTCCGGCGGGACTGCGTCCACGTCCTCGGTCGGCGCGAGATCGCCCTCATATTCGCCTGGCAGCCAGTAGCTGGAGGTGAAGTAGGCGGCCGAAGCAATGGCGAGCAACAAGACGATGCCCGCCGCGACCGTTACCTTGAACTGGCGTTCACGCTTGCGCCGCGCCAATCGCTCCTGCTTCTGCAGCTTGAAGCTGGCATCGATGCCGTGCGTCATGGCGAGCGCCCGGTGAGAAAGAAGGTCCAGCGCGCCTGGTCGAGCGTGTCGACCTCAAAGAACCGTGCGGCGATGTGGCCGCGCTGCCAACACTCCTCGATGCCGCGCACGGTGAAGCGCTTGCGCTCGACACACATGTCGGTCGAGCCGCTCAGGATCGCGTTGCCGAAGACATCCGTGGCGTAGATGTAGACGTAGCGGTTGGAGAGTTCGTCGCGGATGACATTGACGCACTGGTTGGCACCGATGGTCCACCAGCCGTCGGTCTGGAAGGCCCTCTCTACCTCCTGGCCGACGGCAAGATTGACGACGTCGAGGGTCTGATTGCAGACGGTGAACTCAGCGCGGGCCTCGGCGGGCGCGAACAGCAGCGACAACGCCGCCACGCATACGGCGGCAAGCATCACGCGAGCCGCCGTGGCGGCGCGCTCGAAAATGGTCGCGTCGTGTCGCCGGCCTCTATCGGCCTCCCGCCAAAATTTCAGATGATGCACTGTCGGTCGCGCCCCGAATCCGCACTAGCACAATGGTGACGTTGTCCGTTCCGCCGCGCGACAGCACCTTCGCGAGCAGGTCCTCGCAGGCGGCCTGCGGCGTCGCCGACGCCACCGAAGCCTCGATCTCGGCATCGGTGACGTGCGCGGTGAGACCGTCGGTGCCCAGCACGAAGACATCGCCGGGGCGGATTTCGCCCTGGCGGAAATCGACTGCGATATCGTCGCTGACGCCGATGGCCCGGGTGATGACATTGCGCCGCGGCCAGGTGCGCGCCTCGGCTTCGGTTATCGCGCCGCGGTCGAGCAGTTCCTGCACCTCGGTATGATCGCGAGAGACCTGGGAGAGCTTGCCGTCACGCACCAGGTAGACGCGGCTGTCGCCCAGCCACAGGCAGGCGAACTTGCCGTCCATGACCAGCAGGGCGGCGACGGTGGAGCCGATGGTCGCACCACGCTGGTCCGAAATGTCGCGGATGTCGGAATGCGCCTTGCGCAGACGGTCCTCGAAACGCGCGCGCAGGTCAGGCGCGGAACTGGCGATGCCGATCGTTGCGAGATGCTCGATGATACTAGCCGAGGCGACTTCGCCGGCATCGTGGCCGCCCATGCCGTCGGCGACAACCCACAGGCCGCTGCGCGGCTCCATCAGGTAGCTGTCTTCATTGATCTGGCGGACGCAGCCCTTGTGGCTTACGCCAAAGCTTTCGAAGGGGAGGGCAACATTGCTCAATGGCCTCAAGCGCTTCTCGAGCGCCCCTCTGCGTTGCGTGGAAACGCTCGCGCCGGCCAGTCTGCCACAGGGCCGGGCATTAGAGTATCGAAATCAACATGGCGGCGTGCCGTTGCGCCGGGTCAAAGGCCTTTCGGACAGGTGAAGCCGGAGAAAGCAGGGAGCGCAAATGGATTGCCCGGCGGATTGACCTGGACCGTGTAGGCGACGTCGCGGCCCCCGATGACGAAACGCAGCTCAAGCTTGTCGCCGTTGAGGGTGGAGGTGCCGGCATCGAGCAGACGCTTGAGGGCCCATGGCCCCTCGAACCTGAGGGCGGAGTCGCGCCCGGGCAGTTCCGGCGTCAGGCTGAGATTGGCGGAGCCGGCGGTCTGGCTGCCGGGCCAGGTGACGGTGCCGGGGCTGCTGCCATTCTGATAGCTTTGCACGACCTGGCCATTGACGTCGAGCAACGCCATGTCGGCGTCGCCATGCAGTGAAAATGGCGTGAAGGTGATATTCACCGCCGGCGTCGATCCGCCAAGCGGGAAGAACGCGTCGCGGATCTCTGCGGCCAGCTGGAACTGCTTCAATGTCGATTTCGACAGACCACGGCCGAGGCGGGACTCCTGCTTCCATTGCCATTCCTGCCCCGACATGTCGGCGAACGAGGCCAGATTCTGCGCGAAGAAGCGGTCGAGGACGCCGCTGGGCGCGAAAAGGCGGGAAAAATCGGCGATGGGCACATCCTGCGCACCGCCACCGCCGAACGGATAGCGGTTCGCGATCGCTTCCTCGCACGGACCGCTGACGGTCTGCTCGAGCATCTGGCCGAGTTGTGCCAGCGAGGTTTCGGCAACGTCGCCTTCGAAATCGTCGGCTGCGGCATGCACCATGCGCGCCAGCGTCTTCGGCAGGCGGGAGGCATTTGCGCGGAGGTTGGAAATCTGCAGCTGGAGGTTGGCATTGACGCGGTCGCCACGGGCAGGGGCGGCGGCCGATACCGTGAGGTTCTGATAGATGGCGTGGAAATTCTGGATCAGCGCATCGATGGGCCGTTGACCGGGACGACCGTCGACCAGAAGCTGGAACGGACGGAACTGGGCCTCGATATTGGCGCCCGGCACCAGCGTCGGCGTGTTGGCAAAGGCGGCTCCGGCCCGGCTGCTCGATTTGCGGCCAGCGAGTTCGATGCCGATGCGGGCGAGCCCGTCGGCGCGTTCGTCGACCTCCGCCACAACGGCGCCGGTGGCGCGGGTCAGGGCGGTTTCCCTGGCAATCCCTTCGAAAAGCTGTGAAAGCGGCGAACTGGGCGACCCGGCTGCGGAAAGAGCCAGATATTCGGGTTTGTCCCCCGACATGGGCTTGAACTTCAGCCTGTCGAGCGCCTCGTTCCATGTTCGCGCAAAGTCGTTGCTGTAGCGTTCGAGCAATTCGGGACCGAGCCTGAGCAGCTCCTGCTCGACATCGCCTTGTTCCGCGCCTGCCCCAAGCACCCACTGGTCATCGGCCAGTTTTTGCGCGATGCCGGCCAGTTGGTCGAGGTAGAAATCGTTGAAACCGGCGTAGCTGTAGAGGCCCGGGATACGAAGGCTGGACAGATCGCTGCCGTCGATTGGCTCGAAAATGAGTTTCGCTTCCGGTCCGCCTCTCGCGGCTACGGAAAAATCGGTGAGCGCGGCAGCCGAAATGGCAGACGAAATCAGGGCTGAAGCGCGGTCGGCAACCGTCATGCGGCCAAGCGCGCGCTGGGCTGCCTCGACAACGGAGCGGTCGAGCTCAATCGATGGGTCGAACTCGTCGTCGAGCGCCAGCATGGCGCGCAGGTGCTTTTCGAGAATGAGGCGGCCCTCGCGATTTTGCGGCCCGGGATAGCGGTTGCGCTCCCAGTCGGCTTTCATCCATGCAACGATCTGGCCGTCGTCGGTCCCAGGTGCCTTGCCGCCGAGCATGAGGTAGATCTTGAGTGCTTCGTAGAGCGCCGTCGGATCGCTCATCCGCGCTTCCAGCACTTGTTCCAGGCGCAGCAGCAGCCGTGGCCGAAGCATCCTTTCCAACGCCAACCGATAGGCAGCGGCAGTTGCCGAATGGAGACGCGGGCGCTGGCTCATGCCCAACATTTCCGGTGCCGGCGTCGGCTCGTCGCGGCTTTCGTAGCCGGCAGGCAGATTGCGGACCTCCTCCAGGGCATCGATGACGTTTTCGAGGTCTGTGTCGGCCACCGCGTCGGCCGTCAGCAGCGCGCTGGCCGATGAACGATAGTTTTCGGCAGCCTGGTCGGTGGCTGCGATCAGGGTCTTGTTGGCGGTGTAGCTGACCGCCATGGCCGCGAGCCCAGCGGTTGCCAGCAAGGCAATGGCGCCGAGTCCGGCATAGCGCGAGAACCTGGCGCGCCGGTCGGCGGCATCGTCGTGGGAGACCCATCCGGCTTCGGCGAAAATGACCTTGGCAAGCAGATCGTGCAGGAAGAAGCTCTTCCCCGTGCCCGACATCTGGCTGGTCGAGGCGGTGCCGAAGCTGCGTCCCATGGCGCCGAGCACGCGATCGATAGGCGTGCCCTCCTGGGTGCCGGAGGAAAAATAGAAGCCGCGCAGCACGGCATTCGACTGCCGGGCTGCCGGATCGAATACACGTTCGAGAAAATCCGTGATGCGTTGCCGCAGCGAGCCGAACTGCGCGACAAAGCCGGCCGTTGAAATGCGCGCGAGCGGATCCGACTGCTCCTGGAGCCGGTCCGGGAGCTCTTCCGACAGGCGCTGCACGAGCGCGTCGAATTCGGCCGGCGCTTCGCCGACCATCGGTTTGCGATATTCCTGGGCCTGGAACGTGGCGCCCCAGACGATGCGCCGCCGGTCTTCGTCGAAAGCGCCGAAATATTCCATGAAGCCAGCGACCAGATCGGCCTTGGTGAACAGGACGTAGATCGGATACCTGATCTTCAGCACCTCGCTGATTTCCTGCAGGCGGTTGCCGATCTCGATGGCGTGCGCGCCGGCTTCCTGATCGCCAGGCGCCAGCAGATCGGAGAGGCTGATGGCCACGATCACGCCGTTGATCGGCTGCCGGCCACGGTGCTTCTTGAGCAGGGACAGGAATGCCAGCCAGTCCTTCCGGTCGCCTTCGGCATCCGAGTCCTGCGTCGTATAACGCCCGGCGGTGTCGATCAGGACCGCCTCGTCGGTGAACCACCAGTCGCAGTTTCGGGTGCCGCCGACGCCGGGGACCGGCTGCGCCGTTCCGGAGACGGCGAGGGGGAACTTGAGGCCGGAGTTGACCAGCGCGGTGGTCTTGCCCGCACCTGGCGGGCCGATGATGACATACCATGGCACTTCGTAGAGGAAGTTGCGCCTGCCGCTGGCACGCTTGAGCGTGGCGATGGCCTTGAGCATCCCGGTTTCGAGCAGCCCGGCATCGCCGCCGAAAGCGCCACCGCCCACAGCCGCCGCTTCGAGCGCCCGTTGGGCCCTGCGCGCATGCAGCGCGCGCAGCAGGTAGATGCCAGTAATCGCGATCACGATCACGCCGATGACGACCAGCCGCAGCCAGTCGGCAGAAAACGGCCGGCTGCCGTCGAGGACAATCAGCGGCCCGCCAAACCACACGGCCGCGCAGAGGCCCGCCAGCGCTAGCAGGCCGATGATCCGCCACAGCCAGGCCGTCATGGGCTCCACCGGAAATAGCCGCCGCCGTTCATGGCGTCTCCTCGCGCCGGAGCATGATGTCGACGCGGCGGTTCATTGCCCGTCCGTCCGGGGTGGCGTTGTCGGCGATTGGCTGATCTTCGCCCTTGCCCTCGGGGGTGAGCCGGGATGCATCGCCAAGTCCTGGCGCCAGCGCCTTGGCCACCGTCTCGGCACGAGCAACCGAAAGGTCGTAGTTGGACTTGAACGTGCCCGACTGGCGCGGCTTGACGTTGTCGGTGTGGCCGACGACCCTGATGGCGCCTGGTTCGGCCGCCAGCACAGCCGCAATGCGGCCCGCCAGCGGAGTGAATTCCGGCTTCGTTTCGGCCTTGCCGGTGTCGAAGAGCAGCGCACTGTTGATCTCGACGGCAATGTACACGCCCTTGACCTCGACGCTCAGGACGCCGCTCTGCATGTCTTGTGCAAGCGCCGAACGGATGCGTTCGATCTGCGCACCCGTCGCCACCGGCGCTACGGGGGCCACCGGCGCGGCTGGCGCGACTGGTTGCGGCTCTACGGCCATCGGCACGAAATCCGTGCGCTGGATCGCGATCTGCGTCGTAGGCGTAAGAGCCAGGAGCTTGGCGGCGAGCGCCTCGCCCTGGCTGGTGATGTCGCCGCGCATCCAGAAGAACGCGCCGGTGACCAACGCCAGTCCGGCAGCGGCGATCACCCATAGCGGCAGACGGGTCGGACGTTTTCCCGCCATGGCAGCCATGCCTTGCCAGTGCGGAGAAATATCGTCGTCGGAGCGCGGCCGGAAGTAGCGCAATGCGGCGTAGACGTCCTGGCGGACGGTCTCCAGGCCTTCGCCTGCTGCGCTGCGGAAAGGTCCCTGGAAGCCGAGCGACAGGCAGGCGTGCATGAGCTCGAGCAGGTCGCAGCGCTCCGCCGGGTCGGCCAGGACCGAATTGAGAGCCTCGAAGAAACCGTTTCCCGGAGCCTCAATGCCATAATATTGCTTCAACAGGCTGTGTGGTGCCCAGCCTTCCTGGCCGATCCCGGGCAGGTTGGCGATGACATCGTCGGCGGTTTCGCAAAGCTCGTATCTGGCGATGTGGACGTCCTCTTCGGCGACGCCTGCATCAGTTGCTTTCCATTCGAACTCGTCGATGCATGTTGCGACATGCTGGGCCAACGAAACCGCATCGACCTCGATGCTCGTCGATCGGAGATGGCCGAGCAACATCAGCAGCGGTGCCGCAGCCGCCATGATGGGGTTCGAGGCGACAAACCGGAGACTGTCCACGGCATCGATCAGCGCGTCCTGGGAGATGCCCGATCGCGCCGGCGGTTTCTCCTGCTTTGCGTCATGTCGCGCCGTGTCCGGTTTCTGATCGCCGAACGGCACGCCCTGATAGATCACCGTACCGGCAGGGGGGGCAGCGTCCGCAGTGTAGATGATCGTCGGGTTGGGAGCGGAGCCGGGCTGATCCGGCCTTGGCGCGCGGCGCGGCGATCCGCGAATAACGGTTCTGCCGTCGGAGCCGGAAGGATCGTCCTTCGAACTCATCGCCGATCACCCGTGGTTCGCGCGGCGCCCGTCCGCATGCCAGCAGGCGCCTCCTGTCAAACAGCATCGCTTGACTGGCCAACTCTTGGAGGCATGGTAGTGCAAGGGCCCGCCGATGGGAACCGGGCGCCGGGAGCAAGGTCAACGGCGGCTGAATGCCGGACGCCTACTTCTTGCCGGCGGACTTGGCATAGGCCTCGCTGAAATAGGCGAGGAACACGTCGAGCATGCCGTTCTCGTGCGCCTGCTCCCTGGCTTCCCATGTGGCGACGAACAAATCCCAGGCGCGGCTCTTCTTGGACACGAATGACGAGCCGGGGACCTTCCGCTCTATCGCATCGGGAGACAGCTCGGAAAGCAGGCGGGCGAGGGCTGCCTGCATCGCCGCATAGGTGGCGAGTTCATGGGTCTTGAGGTCGCGAAATGCCTCCTCGACGCTATGCTTGGCGTCGAGGTAGCCGGAGCGGCGCTGGGCGAACATGATCTCGAGGATTTCTTCCGAGCGCGGGACGAACTTCAGCGGATTGTTGTCGACGCCGCCGATCATGGTGCGCTGGCTGCTCTTGGCCAGAGCCTTCGCGGCAGCGCGCGCCTTGAGCAGCAGGGCAAGTTCGTCGACCACGGCACGCAGCACCGCGCCGACCTCGGCGGCGACATCCTTCGCATCGCGCTGCAGGAAGACCTCGGGCGAGACGCCGGCGCCGGCGGCAATCAGCCGAAGCAGTTCATTGGCGTCGATCTGGGGAGCATGGACAGGCGGCTGGACGGCCTGCTGGACCGGTGCTCGGGGCTGGGAGCGCGGCTGCCGTGCGGGCTGGACGGCGATGCCAGCCGCTCCCTGGCCGTTGGCCGTGTCGGCGAAAAACGGGTCGCCGGACTGTGAAGGTTGCCGGGCGGGATAGCCGGGATCTTCCCGCTGGGGCGGCGGAGCGCCCCAGTCGCCCCATTCGCTGCCGGCAACGCGTGCGACGCCTTCCTCGATGGATACGGCGACGATGTAGCGTCCGATCCAGATGCGGTCGCCGTGGCTGAGCGGATGAGGATCGGAAAGGCGCTGGTCCGATCCGTTGACGAAGGTTCCGTTGCGCGACACGTCGTAGAGCCAGAACGTGCCCCTGTCGTAGCGGACCTCGCAATGCAGGCCGGAAATGAAAAGATTGGGATCGGGCAGGTTCCAGTCGCGATTTTCACGGCCGATCGCGAAGCTGCGACCATCGGAGCTATAGCTCAGCGGTCCGCCGTTGGGCAGCCTGTCGACATTCTCGATGGTCAGACTGATGAACATCCGAAATTGCCCGCCAACTCGACTGTTTCCTGCAGCCTCGTTCCAATTCACCCTTTTATTCTAGCAGTTTGCGGCGACAACGGCACAGGGGCATTTCGAAGCCGTCGGTCGCGCCCGTTCCAAGTGCCCGCTTTGGCCGGCCGAAAAACTTGTGCTAAGCTTCGAAGCTGAAGTCCGGCCGTCCCCGGAGAGGCACGACGCCATGGCTAACGATCGCGCGACAGTGGTCCGGACTCCTCTTGGCGGCGATACGCTGACTTTCACCCATCTCGTCGGTCGCGACGAGGTCAGCCGCTGTTTTTCCTATTCCGTGGGCTTCGTCAGCAGCGACGCGGAGATCGATCCGCTGAAGATGCTCGGTGGCGCCGTGTCGATCGAAGGCGAGTCCGATCCGAAACGCTGGTTCAGCGGGCTGGTTTCGGATTTCCGCCTGACACGGATCGAGGACCGGCTCGCCTATTACGAGGCGACCATCCGTCCGTGGCTGTGGTTTCTCGGCAATACAACCGACTGCCGCATCTTCCAGAACATGAGCATCATCGAGATCGTCGAGAAGATCTTCTCGAAGTATGGCGCGGCCAAATTCGACAAGCGGCTGCAAGGATCGTATCCGCCGCGCGACTATTGTGTGCAATATGACGAAACCGATCTCGATTTCGTGCAGCGACTGCTCGAGCACGAAGGTGTCATGTATTTCTTCGAGCACGACGACGACGAGCACAAGCTGATCCTTGCCGACGCCATGAACAAGCTCAAGCCGCCGAAGGGCTATGAGACGGTGCCGTATCATTTCGAAGGGCAGGGCAGCCGGCGCGACGTCGAATACATCACCGAATGGATTCCCGGGAGTTCGGTGCGTCCCGGCGCCTACTCCCACACCGACTACGATTTCAAGAAACCCGGCGCCGACCTGATGGCGAAGTCCGAACAGGCCTTCGGGCACAAACTCGCGGACGGCGAGAACTACCGCCAGCCGGGCACGCATCTGGATGTCGGGCGCGGCGACAGCATTGCTGCGGTGCGCCGCGAGGAATTGCAGGCGGTGCACCAGCGCATCGCAGCTGCGGGCACGGTGCGAGGTCTCTTTTCGGGCTGCACCTTCAAGCTCGACGGCTTTCCGCGCGAGGACCAGAACCAGGAATATCTGGTGCTGAGCGTCGAGTACCGGATCTTCGACCCGAGCTATCACACCGGGATCAAGACGGAAGGCGACAACTTCACCGTGGTTCTGGGCGTGGCGCCGACAAGCCTGCCCTACCGTCCGCCGCGCATCACGCCGCGGCCGATCATGCGCGGGCCGCAGACGGCGACGGTTGTCGGGCCGTCGGGCGAGGAAATCTTCACCGACGAATATGCCCGGGTGAAGGTGCAGTTCCACTGGGACCGCCTGGGCAAGAAGGACCAGAACAGCTCCTGCTTCGTGCGGGTGTCGCAGACCTGGGCCGGCAGCGGATGGGGGTTCATCCAGATCCCGCGCATCGGCCAGGAGGTGATCATCGATTTCATCGAGGGTGATCCCGACCTGCCGATCATCACCGGACGGGTCTACAACGCCTCCCAGATGCCGCCCTACGGACTGCCGGGCAATGCGACGCAATCGGGCTGGAAATCGGACTCTTCAAAGGGCGGCGGCGGCTACAACGAGCTGATGTTCGAGGACAAGGCCGGCTCCGAGCTGGTCAATTTCCAGGCGCAGAAGGACCACAACCTTCTGATCAAGAACGATCGAACGAAGCTCGTGCAGCACGACCAGTCCGATCGCATCGATCACGACGCCAAGCATTCCGTCGGCCACAATCTGGATGAGGACGTCGGCAACAACAAGACGGTCAAGGTCGGCGTCGACCAGAAGACCGATATCGGCTCGAACGACACCGAGACGGTGGGCTCCAATCGATCGCTGACGGTGGGATCCAACGAGACCATCGGCATCGGCTTGAATTCGACCGAGACAATCGGCGCCAATCATGCGCAGACGGTGGCCATCGCGCAGGCGATCACGGTCGGGGCTGCGCGCGTCGACACAGTCGGGGCCAGCGAGACGCGCACGGTCGGAGCAGCCCAATCGAACACGATAGGCGCCAGCCGCTCGGTGAGCGTGGGTGCTGCCCAGAGCCACAGTATCGGTGCCGACGACAGCTGGCAGGTCGCCGCAAATCAGACCGTGCAGATCAGTGCCGACCAGACATTCGAAGTCGGCGGCGCGAAGTCGACGACCATCGGCAAGGCGCGCAGCACCAAGATTGCCGATGGCGACACCACCGAGGTCGGCGGCGATCGTGCGCTGAAAATTGCCAAGGGCAGCCTGGTCCAGGTCGCCGAAGGAGCTGCCATCAAGGTCGGCAAGGACCTTCTGATCGAGGCTGGCGACTCCATTCTCATCAAATGCGGCTCGGCTGCCATCTCGATGAAAAAGGACGGCACCATCAACATCGAAGGCAAGGACATCACCGTCCTGGGCTCGGGCAAGATCAACGTCAAGGCATCGAGCGACATCACCATGAAGGGTTCGCAGATCAAGCAGAACTGAGGGCGGGTTGGATGACAAGGATCGCGAAGCGCATCGACGGGGTTGTGATCGGCATGTTCCTCGGCTTCGACGGGGAGGCGCCGCTCGTCGTGTTCCCGGGCAATGCCAAGGAAACGGCGGTGCGGGCGCGCAGCCTGACCGCTATGAGTTCGGACATGATCGGTGCCGAAGTGGCGCTTTTGTTCGAGGACGGGAATGTCGGCCGGCCGCTCATCGTCGGGCGCATCGTCGACCCGGCCCGCAAGGCACAGGCGCCGCAGGTCATCCGCGACGGCGAACTGGTCAGGATCGTCGCCGAGGAACGCCTGGAACTGCGCTGCGGCAAGGCCACGATCATCATGGAGAAGGATGGCCACATCACCATTCGTGGCACCTATGTCACCAGCCACGCCAGCGCCGCCAACCGCATCCGCGGCGGCTCGGTCAATCTGAACTGATGCCAGCGCCGGTGCTGCGAGAGATCGTAAGACAGCACGCCGAAATGGCGGCGTTCCTGTGGACCGTCTACGATCATCACCTGCTGCATCCGGACGAAAATCCCGACATGGACGAGGTTCGCCTGGCGCGGCTTGTCGAACGCCTGGAAGCGCATCTCGACGGGTTGCGAGTGGCTGGGGAGGTCGGGCGCGAAATAGCGCAGGAACGTTACGCGGAATATCCTGAGGCGGGGGAACTGTTCGTCGTCAGGATGCTCGACACGAAACGACCGATCCGCGTGGGAGAACTGGAACTGGAAAAGGTCAGGGAATACCTCGCGGCGAACGGGGCAGTACGTCAGAGATAGCGTTTGGTCATGTCGATCGCCTGGATATAGAGATGGCCATCGTAGCCGAATTCGAACCCCGACCAGGTGCTGCCGTCAAAAACAAAGACCTCCTTCCATCCGGTGACGACGAGCAGTTCGTCCGACGGTTGCATCGCATAGGCAAACCCTAGAGCCCGGAACTTCTTCAACTTTCGGTCGTCCTGAACGAAAAGCCCGAAATCGTTGTCGCCCCAGTAGCGAGCGCCCTGGAAGTCGCAGATCGACATGAAGTCGCTGTCGGGAGCCTTTATCTGCTTCAATTCGCTGTCGCGGTACTCGAAGCAAAAGCCGTCTTCGCAGCCGATGCTGACCGTGCCGTCGCCGGACACATGGATGGCCTGAATGGAACGATTGAAATCGAGCGGGATCTGGCGCCAGCTGTCGCCCACCAAGCGCAATAGCGTGCCGTGGTCACCCGCGACGTGAAGCTGCGAGGCGGATGGCCCGTGCATCGTCCTCAGGAACGCTGACACCAGAGGCTTGATCGGATGCCACTCGCCTGCCTCGAACCGACAGACGCAACCGTCCTCGCCATAGGTGAACAAAGGTCCGCCCGGCGGCAGGAACAATTTGTGGAAGAACGGTTCCGGCGCCCGCGCGGTGGTGTGCGCCGTGCCGCGCAGGAAGTGGGTGAGGCCGCCCACCTCCAGCAGAACATGATCCCGTGGCGAGGTGCTGATATGCGACAGCATCTGGTTTTCCAGCTGCAGCACGATGTCGAACCGCGCCTGGCTGCCATTGAAATCGACCAGCAGCAGGTAAGAGCGTCCACGCTCCCTGTACTCGTCGCTCAACTCGACAGACACTCCAAACTGTGTGCCGCCGACGTGGAACGCCCGCATCGCCTCAAGGTAGATTTGATCAGGCGGGATCTGTTCGATGTCCTTTTGCCCCGTCATTTGACCGTCCTATGCCGCATGGTCCGCATTTCATTCAGTTCCTCCATGGTCTTCTCAGGAGGCGGTGGGCCGACGACACTCTGCATATAGGCCATGAAGACCATCGACAGGCACTTGGCGACCTTATCTTGCGTGGCAGGACTTGCGTCCCTGCACTCCTTGTGTTGCTCGGCGATCGACTTGGTGCCCTTGGCGACGGCGCCGCGCAGCTTGGGTGATCTGCCCGTCTGAGCCATGCGCTTTTCGTTGTAGTCGTTGACAGCCTTGGTCTTGGTGTCGTGCGGGGTGTCTTTTCGGCTGCCCTTGCCGGTTTCCTGGAACCCGCCACCCTTCTTGTGCTTCATCGAGCGGATGCAGACGCAGGGCGCCCTGTGGACGCTGTATTCCTTCCACTGATCATAGGATGTATTGCTCGCGCGGTCGGCCTGGAAATATTCATTTCCGACATAGTGCTCCGACTGATAGCCCTTCGGGCACTTCTTCTTGTTGTGAGGATGCAGTCGCAGGTTCATCTTCTTGAGAAGCTTGCCGCAGGTTATCCCGCCGACATTCATCTTGAGCACGTGAACCCAAGGCGGTGTTCCCGCCTGTGGCGAGGCGTGATCGTTGGTCGCCATGTCGGTGAAGCGGATGACCGGCTCGCCGTCGAACTTCACGTCGCTCGACCAGGAATGGAAATACTCCTTTCCGGTGTTTTTCGATGTGATGATGTTCTTTTTCGGGGCACAACCGGCCTCAGTGCCGGTCGTCTTCGACAGGTAGGACTTGTTTTTGATGTTGACGGTCTTGCCGGCGATCTTGACCGTGCCAGTGCCCTCGTCGGTATCGCCCGACATGCCGAAGCTGGGGTAGGGGATGGGTACGCCCGGCGGCGTCGCCGGCGTCTGGGGAGGGGTGAAGCAGGTGTCGGGGAACGCAGCTATGGTCTTTCCGTCGCTGCCCTTGCCGGAAATCTCCAACCCGTTGGCGTAAACGTTCGCCATCACTGCACACGCGCCGAGAAGACCGCTGCGCCACAGGCGCCGCTGTCGCTTGAGGCCTCGACCAGCACCGGGGTGCCGCCCGAATATCCCTTGGCGGCGGCCGTCATTGCCATAGCGATCATGACCGGCACGACGGCCGCTCCGACATTGCCGAGCGACTCGGCCGGGGACCAGATGTCCTGGAAGCCATGTGCGCCGCGAACCAGCCGGATCGAGGCGAGTGCCGATTGCTTGAACCAGTACTGCTCTCCGATCAGGTCGGCGATCCTGTAGCCGAGCCCAGCCATCTCTATCCCGCATTCGGCGAGTGCATCTCGATATGCCGCAGTCATGCCGTCGCCGCGCAAGGGAAGGTGCGCGCCCTCTTCGTCGAGGCCATTGTAGATGAAGGCCGGTTCGCGGCTGAGGCCGAGCCCGGCGAGCTGAAAGGCGCCACGCTTCGCCGCGCCACAGAGGATGGCTGCCGCTGCCTCTCCGGGGATGAAGCCATTGGCGTTGTCCGGCGTCAGCAGACGGTTCTCTCCCAGGAAATGCGTGATCGTCCCAGAGGTGAGGTAGCTGTCCACGCCTGCAATGACGACGTACTCGGCCTCTCCATTCGCCAGCAACCGGGCCGCGGTTCGCAATGCTGCGTGCCCCGAGGGCCTTCCCTCACTGATGACGCGCGTGGGGCCGTTGGCTGGCCTAGCCAGCAGGGCGCCAATTCGCTGCACGAGCCGCGCATTGTCTCCTACGGGGCTGCCTGGGCGGTCCGCTTCGGCGACGCAAAGGATCAGATGTGTTGCCGCAGCGCGTGCCTCAGGCAGGGCATCCAGGCATTCGCGTATCGCTGCCGCCGCCATATAGGCCATGCGCCTTTCGCCCAGCATTTCGTGGGTGATGGGAACCGGAGCGCCGACCACAGGCTCGTCGGGTCCGGATTGGAAGCGCGTCTCCTGGAATCCGTCAAGACGTGCCCGCATCGCAGCGCAGGCGGAAGGGGCATCGAGACCGACGGCCGTGACCATTCCGCAGGCGAGAATGGCGAGCTCGGCTGTCATGCGGCATCCTGTTCGTCGTCCATGAATTCCTTCTGCGTCGCCACGTCTCGAACATACTCCTTGCCCTGCTTCCGGGCCCTGAGCATCGTTTCGGTTGGCGGGCCTATCCAGGCCTCCTCGAACTCCGTGATGATCTTCAGTATCCGCACATCTGCCCGCCACACCATCGACAGGCGCCGGTTCTCGGGATCGAACAGCAATGTGTCGGGCAAGATCGCGCGTTCAAGCACCTTGTCGCCGTCGCGGAAGATCGTCATCGGCAGGGCAGTCTGTGGAAGAGTGAACCAGGTCTTGCCCTCGGGCGTCAGGTTGACGAGCACCACCTCCTCGCCGCCTTTCGGCGCATCGACCTGCTGGTCGGGGGGAGCCATCTGGAAGTAGCGTTCGTCGAAATCCGGTGGCAGGAACGGGAAGATGTTCTTTGCCCAGTTGTCGTCGTAAGTGCCGCCATATTCGATGCGGCCCGGCCAGCCGCGTCCCATCGGGCCGAAGCTCATCGGCTTGTATTCGCCGAAGGGCGAAGCTATGTCTTCGCCGATGGCCTGCGTGTTCGGCAGCCTGAGGCCGGGGATCAGATTCTGGTTGCGGGTGCGAGCCCAGCCGGTGCCTACGGGATTGTGCGTGTAGCTCGCAGGCAGCTTGTCCTCGGGGTCGAGGCGGTCGGTACCGCCCCAGGCGGTGTCATAGGAAAAGTGCTGGCGGAGAAATGGCTGCGGTGCGGTTGCCATGAACAGCGGCCCGCGCGCGCGCCATTCGCGGGTGCCGACCACCTCGAAGAGCTTTTGCCAGGCGCCGAGCTTGATGCCCACCGGAACGCGTTCGGCCGGGCGGCCGCCGGGCGCGTAGGCGCAGCCATTGGCGATCACATCGCAGCGCGGCTTGCGGAAGGCGAAGTCGGTTTCCCACAGCGTGGCCGAATAGCCGGGTGCGCCGGTGAGGATGTCGGCCATGACAAGCGGCACCTGCTCGGCCGACTTGCGCACCGCCCCCCCCGGGGTGTCCGGAAAATCGAACGTGCCCTTGACCACCACGACGATGTATTCGCGGGCGTCCTTGTCCATGCCCATGGTGAATTCGTGCACGAAGCCGGTCTGGTTCCAGATCTGCATCAGTTGGTCTCCCAACTGGCGGCGAGCAGCCGGTCCAATACCGCGCGCGGCTCTGCCGGGTCGACCTCCATCGGCACGCAAATTCTCGTCCAGAGCAGCATGCCGAGAACGACTTCGCCGTCGGGTTCGGCCGGCGGGAAGGGCAGCCCGGCGAGTTCGCGGGCAAACTCGTCGGCACCGACTGCGCCATGGCGCGCTGCCTCGGCCACAGCTTCGACATCGTCGAACCAGTCCGACGCAGAGATGGCCAAGCCGGTCAGGGTGGCAGATGGCGGGGCGGCGACAGTCAGCGGAAAGCTGCGGCCGGCGCGGTCGCCACTTGGCACGACGATGCCGGCCATCGGACCGTTGGCATTGCTGCCGAGCAGGAAGCGGAGGGCAACTTCGTCGGGCCAGAGACCTGACGATTGCAGTGGCGCCAGATGGCTTGCGACCCAGCGGTCCCATGCGCGCACGAAGTCGACCGGAAGGCCCCGGCCGACAAAGTCGCCGGTCGCCGGGATCTTGCCGTAGAAGCCGGTGCCTAGATGTTCGACGGGCACGTGAACCTCTTGAACATCTGGAGGTTGTAGGGGTTCTCCACGCTTGCCGCCTTGAGCTCGAAGTCGGCGTAGAAGTTCTTGGCGCCCAGGCGCAGGTTGTAGACATCGGAGAGGGCGGTGCCGGTGAAGCGGCCCTTGGTGAGCAGCCTGAGCCAGGCCCAGCTGCCGGTTTCGTTGACGATGACCTCGGGCGAGCCGTCGATCGGCTGGAAGGCAAGCGAAATCGTTCCGGTGCCATCCTTGCCCGGCCAGGTCATGGGCTGCGGGCGGGTGGCGTTGTTGAAGTAGACAAGGCTCTGGCCATCGAGGTTGAGCGTCACCCGGGTGACGGTGGGCGACAGATCCTTGGGCTCGAGCGTGAAGCTCATCAGCGGTCCCGTGCCACCGGGGAACAGGTCATCGCGGATGCGCCGCGCCTGTTCGAAGGCGGCGAGCGCAGAGGCGTCGAGGCCGAAATCGGCCCGCCAGGTCCAGGGCTGCTTGGCGGTGTCGACATAGCTGATCAGATGATCATTGGTGAAGGCGTCGATCAGCCCGCCGGGACCGAACAGGCGGGCGAAGTCGCGGACGTTGACGTCGACGGCGCTTTGCGGGCTGAAGGGGTAGCGGTCGGTCAGCGCCGCCTGGCAGAACGGCAGGATGTCGGCACGCCAGATGGCGTTGAGCTCGGAGGTGACCGCCTTCTCCGTCAGGCCGCTGGTGTCGCCGGCGATGCCGCCGAGCCAGTCGTCGATGGGATCGGGCAGGATCTGCGCCTGGCGCGCGACGGCACCCGTCAGTTCGGCGAGGCCGCCCTGTTTCTTGATGGCATCCTGCGGGTCGGGATTGGCGGTGACTGTCTGCAGCACGTTGGAAAGCGCGGTAAGCGCGACGACGGCCGCATCGAGCATAGGCGGCTGGCCGTCCACCTCGGCGACGGCGCCCTTGAGCGGCTTGAAATGCTCGGCGACGAGCGTGCCGGTCATGTCGACTTCGGCAGCCGAGCCGGCACGCGGCAATAGCTTGGCACCTGCCTTGGCGAGCTTGCCGACCTTGCCGAGCTTGCTGAGCAGCTTGTTGGCGCCCTTGGCCGCGGCCTTGTTGTCGCCCGCAGACTCCTCGTCCGATCGCACGAGGTCGGTTTCGTGGACCACCGCCGTGACGAGGCGCTTCAGCGCTGAATCGGCGCTGGAGAGATCCTTGAGGTTTTCGCTGGCAACGTTGAGGTCGGTGAGGGGCGCCAGACGGATATCGCGCAGCAGGCTGTCCCACTGGGCGATGAAATCCTCGTAGTAGAGCTTGAGGATGTCCTCCGACAGTGCCGACACTGAGGTTTCGGAATTCTCCGCGCAGCCGCCGGCAAAGACAGCACGATCGAGCGCCGCCTGGGCGGCGACCTCTTCCAGCCGGTCGAGGATGACGTCGTGGAAGCCGGCATAGGTGAATGCACCCGAAATGCCGATACGCATCGTCTTGTCCGAACGCCGGGCAAATGCCTTGGAGCCGTTCGGGCCGGCGAAATTTGCCGGAATCCACTCTTTCAGTTCGGAGACTGCGGGGTCGGCCAGCAGTTGCTTGTAGGCGCGCGCCGGCAGGGAGATTGTGCAGACGCTCTTAAGCGCTTCCGCGACCAGCGCCGGATCGGGCGCGACGTAGCTCGCATCGACCGTCATGCGGCGGATGGCGGCGAGCTGGTGCTCTTCGGCATCCGGTGTCGGGAAGGGCGCCACAGGCGCGAATTCGGGGAGGTCGTTCACCCACCAGGCTTGCACAAAGTCGGGGTCCATCTGCGACAGCCCGGTCATCATGCGGTAGGTCTTGAGCGCACCCAGCATGAATTCGGGATCGCGGACCTGCCGCCACATCGTCGTTTCGAGCAATGCCACCATGCGCGGTTCGAGGATGTTGCGCAGGGCGTGGTTGTATGTGTCGGCCTGCGCCCGCAGCAGCTCAGGCGATGCCGTCGGCCCGAGCAGATCGCGCACACCGCTCGGCGGTGCTGTACGGGCATTCGCCACTTCCGTGACCGCGGCGAGCGCGATGTCGATGTCTGGCGCGTCAACGGGCGCCGGCCTGGCAGCCAAGGGTGCGAGCGGCGCCTGCAAAGCCTCGAGCTGACCCGCCTGTGCCGCGATGGCGTTGCGGTTGTCGTAGTAGGACAGGCCGAAGAGCGCGCCTGCCAAGAGCACGGCTGCTCCTGACGCAGCGGCCGCCGCGCGCCAGATCCAGGTGCGGCGACGTTGCGCCACCGGATCGAACATGCCGAGGCCGGCTTCCTTGAAGACGACTTCGGTGAGCAGGTTCTTGAGGAAGAAGCTGCGCTTTTCAACCCGCGGCGAGGCCATCGCCCGCCGTGGCGGCAAGCCGAACGACGAGGACAGTGCAGCGGTCAGCCGGTCGATCGGCGCGCCTTCCTGCGTCGCCGACGTCAGATAGACGCCGCGCAGCCAGGCGCTGTCTTCGTAGCGGCTCTCGCCGAAGATATGTTCGACCAGCAGCCGGACGGGCTCGGACAGGCTTTCGACCTGCGCCGGGAAGCGGAAGATCTCGGCCCGGGCGGCGAGGGCGTCTTCATCTTCGAGGCGCGGGACCAGCCGCTTCTCGAGTTCGGTCGCCAGAAGCGAGATCTCGCTGGCCACCATCTTGCCGTCCACGCGCGCATCAGGTGCGAATGTCGCGCCCCAGACCTGTTCGCGGGCGGAGGTGGAGAGACCGCCGAAGAACGGCTCGAAGCCCTTGATCAGGTCCGCCTTGGTCAACATCAGATAGACCGGCAAGCGGATTTCCAGGCGTTCGTTGAGTTCGGCGAGGCGGCGGCGGATCTTGCGGCCATGCGCCTTGATGGCTTCGTCGCCCTCGGAAAGCGCATCGATCGAAAGCGCGACGATGACGCCGTTGAGCGCCCGCCTCCCACGATGTCGTTTCAACAGGTCGAGGAAGCCCAGCCATTCGGCGGCATCAACGTCGGGCTGGCTTTCCTGCTGGACGTAGCGGCCGGCGGTATCGATGAGCACAGCGTGTTCGGAGAAGAACCAGTCGCAGTTGCGGGTGCCGCCGACGCCCTGGATGTCGTCGGTCAGGTCGATCGGGAAGTTAAGGCCAGACTGGCGCAGCGCCGTCGTCTTGCCGGTCGCAGGCGGCCCGACGATGACGTACCACGGCATCTCGCGCAGGAACTTGCGCCCGCCGAGCTTGCGGCGCTTCAACTCGTCCATCAGCCCCTGGAACTTGGCGCCGACCGCCGCAACGCTTTGCTCGCCCGGGGTGAGCGGCTTTTCGATCGCCGGGGCGGCGATCTCGGCGACAAACACCCGGTTGGCGCGGATGGCCCTGCGCTGGGCCAGGATCAGCCAGATGAGCCAGAGGATGACCAGGCCGGCGATCATCGCCATGCGCACGGTCTCGGACGCAAAGGGCGTGCTCTGGCCGACCGCCACGATCGGGCCGAAAACCCAGATGATCAGCGACAGCAGCGTCAGGCCGATCAAGGTCCAGAGCCACCGCGATGTCAGTACTGCCCAGAGGAAGCGCAGGATGAACATCTGTCACAGCCTCTTTTCGACCAGCACTTCGACACGGCGATTGAGCGCGCGCCCTTCGCGGGTGCCGTCGTCGGCGACCGGGTCGGTGGCGGCGCGGCCTTCCGAGCGCACGCGCTCGCGCGGCACGCCGTTCTGGACGAGGATGTCGGCGATCGTCGCAGCGCGGGCCTCCGACAGGCGCTGGTTGGTCGACAACGGGTTGGTACGCTGCAGCGGAATGCCGTCGGTGTGGCCGACCACGGTGATGTTGCCGATCAGCTCCTGGTTTTCGAGGATGACCTTGGCGATCGATACGATGAGCGGCTGGAATCCGTCGGTCAGTTCCGCACGCGACGACTGGAACAGTTCCGGATTGCTGGCCTGGATGACGAGGCGGGCCAGCGACACGCTTTCGGCCCCCTTCAGTACCGGGCGCAGCCCTTCCGGTGCGGCGGCGGCAAATTCCGGCAACAGCGCGAAGTCGACGGTCTCGACCGGAGGGGCCTCGGCTTGCGGCGCGGTGCGCAACAGCTCGGCGCGATCGGCCGGCGGTAGGGCGCGAACCAGCGTTGTCAGTTGCGTCGCCTGGTTGCTCAATGACATCGATAGACCGACATAGATGGCCGTAGCCAGCACGGCTGCGATGACCGCCATCACCCACAGTGGAACAGTGAAGCGCGGCGGCTCGTCGGATGCGACGACGCCGCGCCAGTTGGGCGACAGCGAGGCATCCTCGGCATCGGCGTTGCGGAGAAAACGGGCAGCGGCGACGCGCACGGCGTTCAGCGAGCGGTCGCCGGCGCGTCCGGGCACGCGATATTTACCCCGGAAGCCGAGTGCCATGCAGTAATACTGCAGCTCCAGCATTTCCTGGTCGCGGTTGGGATGCCGCTCGAGCTCCTCCAGGCGCGAGAAGAACTGCGCGCCGGCATCGACATCGCCGCGTAACATGACGACGAGCGGCTGGCGCGGCCAGATGCTGGCGCCACCCCAAGGTGTGTTCAGGGCCAGGTCGTCGAGCAAGGCAGCGACAGACCAGGCAGCCTGGTCGGCCCGTTCGAGCGACGATCCGCTGGCAACGGCGGTGTCTCGTGCACGGACCAGCTCTTCCAGAAGCCGCGTGCGCAAAACTTCTGGGTTTTCCGGCGGCAGGGCGTTTTCTAGTTCGGGCGCGAATTCCAGCAGGGCCGAAAACGCATTGACCAGCTTGTTGGGGTGGGCGCGGGCCCGCAGCAGCGGCGCTGCGTTAAAAGGCATCGGCGCGCGTGGCATCGGCGTACCGACCATGCGTATCCGGGTACGCTCACGATCCTCCGACAAGCCGAAAGGATCGTCCTGGCTCATCGCATCACCTGTTCACCGAATAGCAGTCGACCTGCGGCTCGCTCGGCAGCACGCCCGAAACGCCAATGACGAATCCGGGTGCGTCGAGGAGGGAGGCCCAATGCTCGCTTCTCTGATCAAGCTCAAGGCAAAGGCGGTCGCCGTCATAGGGGATCTCGCGCGGCTGCGAGTGCAGCGGCTTGAGCGGAATGCCGGGCAGGCGCGACTTCCACAGGCCTTCGAATTCGCCTGCGGCACCGACGGTCGCCTGGTTGACGAAGATCTTGCGCAAGGCGTCTTCGGAGAGTTCGGAGCCGACGCGGATGACGATGCGGCTCGCCACCAGAAGCTTCGGATTGTCGATGCGCACCTTCCAGACATTGGTCGAGTGCCGCATGACTGGCAGCGCCCGCGACTTGGGTTCGACATAGCGGAGGCTGAGGATCAGCGAACGCAACGTGTCGGCGAGCGCCGAATAGGCCGGCCCCGGGGCCATGTGATCGTAGATCGGCAGTTCGGCCAAGCGGCGCGAGTTCGATCCGTAGGTCGCCATCGACCCGGCGAGGCCGGCAAGCTCGAGATAAAGATCGGCCGGATGGAAGATGTCCTGCGCCAGCATGTGCGCCAGGCGCGGGCGCGCCGCGTTGGCGAGATTGAGCATCAGCAGGTCTTCGACGCTGCGTCCGGGGCCGCCGAGCACCATCTTGGCGTGTGCCTCGGCGATCTGGTCGAGGCCGGTGATCACCTCCTGCAGCAGTTGCGCGTACCAGGGCACGGCACCGGTCGCCAATGTCGGCGGCAGGAAACTGGCATCGACGGCAACGCCGCCATCGGCGCGAACCCCGGCTATCTCGGTGATAGGCAGCGCAGTGTAGCCGCCAATCGACTTGCCGGGGGCGAGAAGCAGCGCTTGCGGCCGTGCGATCTCGATCTCCTCGGGGTCCGATCCACCATGTACAGCGTCACGAACGGTGACGATGCGGCCGCGATAACGCGCACCGCTGGTCTCGGCATGGGCAGGGTCGAAGCCGACGCCGCCCGGCGGCTCCAGGGGTACGGCAATCAGCACCGGGCCGCCGCCGATGTCGGCAGTGATGGCCAGCGGCTTCGGCGCATCCATGGTTTCGGGGATGGCGAAGGGCGTTCCATCGGGAAAGATGCCGCGGGCCGACAGGACTGCCACCTGTCCGGCCTCCAGCAAGGCGGGGTCGAGCGTCAAGGCGCGAAAGCCGAACGTATGCAATTGCCCGGCCTGCAGGGAACCGCGCACTGTCGCTTCGAAGAACCGGTCCTGTTGCTGGAAGTGCTGGGTCCGAAGGAACAGCCCTTCGGACCAGAGCACCCTGTTTGTATCTGTCATGCGGCAACTCTCTGCATCGCGAACTCCGTTCTGGGCCGGTCAGGCCGAAATGCCTCCGCTGCCGAGGGTCACGGCGATCGTCAGCGTTGAACCCGGCGAGACCGACTTCGTCGTTCGCCAGGTGCGGCCCGTCGGTTCGCGGACCAGGGCGACGAAGCCGAGCGCGGTTGCTTCCGGCTCGACGGTGATCGTCTTCGATGCGCCTTGGCCGGGGCCGACCGAGAGCGTGTCCGAGCCGAGCAAATCGCCGGCAAGAGCGGAACCTGCGTCGCCCTGCAAGGCGAAGTAGTCGGCCGAGTTGAATTTGCCCGTGCTCTTCAATCGCATGACGAGAACGGTTACCGGCCTGTCGCCGCCGTCAGGCCCGGGGTTCATTCCGGCTTGACCGCTCACATTGACGGTGACTGTGGACGGTTTCGGCGGCCCGCTCTGGCAGGCGGTAACCAGTCCTGTAGCGCCGAGAGCAAGTATGAAGTCGCGCCGGTCTATCATGCGTCACTCCTCTTCGTAGGCGTTGCGGAAATCGGCCCCGATCTCACCCATGAAGCGCGTCTCGGCGCTCACGGCGATTTCGCGATGGCGTTTCTTGTAGAGATCCCAGAGCTTCGCGCCGCGGCCGCCGGCCAGCAGCGTCTCGATCGACGAACTCGATTTCAGCTCCTCTTCGAGTGCGACGGGATCGAAGCGGTCGATCATATGGCGCAGCGCGCCCTGCAGGCCGCGCCAAGCACGAACATGATGGTGGGCGAGGTCGCGGATGGCGTCGGCAATCGCCGGCTCGCCGGCGAGGAAGCCGGGGCTGCGCTCGGCGAGGATGGTTGCCAGAACATCGTCCACGGTGGGCAGGAACTTGAGCGGGTTCACTTCCGAAGAGCCGACCACTGTCTGCTCGATGCGGGCATTGCCTTTTTCCTCGGCCCGCTTGCGCAGCAGCTGCATCAGGCCTTCGAGCATCAAGCGGTATTCACGACCGAACTTCTCCATCTCGGCAATCGGGTCCCGGCCTGAAGCATCGCCCTGATCGAGACCGATGCCGCGAAGGAACGCGGCGCGAAGGGCGCTGTCGGATGGCAGGGCAGCCTGTGGCGGGGTTGCGTGCAATCTCTCGCGGGCACGAAGCGACGGAGGCGGCGGCGGCGGCGCGTCGACCCGACGTGGCGGCACATCCCGGGGGGCGGGAGCGGAAGCCTTGTGTTCTTGCGCGTTCTCTTTCGCCCTGTCCGGCTTCTCGCTGACCGGCAACTCATGCGCAGCCTTTATCGGCGGAGAGGGAAGATCGAATCCGGCATCGAACGTTTGCTCTGCTTGGCGCGCCGGCTCCTTTGCTGCAGGTGGAGCTTCGACGGATGCAAAGCCGAACGGGTCGGCGAAGGCGGAGGTGCCGTTCCTTGCTTCGTCCGGATGCCCGTTCGCCACCGGGGTGGACACCGGATCGAGGCTGAAGGGGTCGTCGAATGCCGGCGAACTGCGTTCGGATTTGTCGCCACGTTCGTAGGCGCGGAAAGCTCCGGCTTGGGGCTGCTCGAACGGATTGGGCAGTTCGGCGGGGCGCGGCCGTTGCGGCTCCTCGTCGGTCTTGAGCGAAAAGAAATCGTCGCTGCCCATGCTGGCCGGCACACGCGACGCCGCTGGTTGCGGCGGTTGCGGTGTCGACGTCCTTGAGGGCGATTTTTGCGCCGATGGCTGGGCTGAAGGCTGCAGTTCGACAGCAACGACATAATCGCCCAGCCGGAGCCGCATGCCGTGTCGGAGGCGCGCCGTATTGCCTGATCCGAGCGGGCTGCCGGCATCGTCGATGAACAGGCCGCTGCTCGACGTGTCGATGACGAAATAGCCGTCTTCTTCGGCTGTTATGCGGCAGTGGGCGCGTGAGACGAACATGTCGGGGTCGTCGATCTGCCAGCCCGCCTCAGGACTGCGACCGATCACCAGTTCACCCTTGTCCAGCCGGGACTGGCGCACCGCTTGTGCGCGCGGTCCCTGCTCAAGCGTGAGGAGCAAGCTCATGCCCCGACTCCCGCCATTTCTGGCCGCCAGCCGACGATTGTCCGCAGGCGCATGTCTTCAGCATCGTCTCTTTCCGCAGGGGGCGCAAGCCACGCCGTTCGGCCGAGCTGCGCGGAGCCCAGGCGCGCCGGCGGAACCTCCTTGCGCGCCAAAACGATGCGGAGATCGACGTCCAGCAACTCGCCCAGGAGGTCGCGGATGGCGCGCTTCAGCACCACCAGCCTTTTGCTGCCGGGCAGAAATGCCCGGTAGGTTTCGAAGTCGAGCGGTCCGATGCGCAATTCGACCCGGTTCTGGCGGCTGAAGCTGCGCGGCCCGATGGTCGCGCTCCTGCCCAGTGCTGCGCTGGCCTGGCCAATCCTGGTCTGCAACGCGGCCGGGATCTCCAGCCATGACGCAACGAACTCCTTCAGCCGGACAGGTACATTGAAGGCTTCGGCGACGAACAGGGTGAGCCGCTCCGGCCCGTCGACCTGGCTGGCAAGGGCCGCGGCCTGCCGCAGCTTGACCGCATCCAGATCCGGATCGGCAGCATTGTGGGTGTCGGGAAGGCCGATGCCGGCCATGGCTTCCATCATCGAGCGAACACGGCCGCCGACGGCACGCTCGACCTGCACACCGGGATGCGCGTCCGCCCAGGCGCGATAGAAAAGGGCAATCATCCGATGCTGCAGGATGTTGACGAAATCGACGAATGTCGTGTCGCTGGTCTGATGCGCGTCGGCGCCGACAAACCAGCGTTGCGACAGCCGGTCGAGCACCCAGCGGGTCACGTGCAGCGGCAGCGGTCCTTCAGGTCCGAGCAGACCGAGATTGGCGACGGTGACGCGCGCCGGGGACTTGTCAGTGGCCGGCTGGAACTTGACCACGTCCTGGGTGGAAAAGCCGAGGCGCACGTGCTGGCCGAGCCGTGCCGGCTCCCGATCGAGACGCCCGGAGTGGCCGAAAAGCCGGTTGTCGCGTTCGAGCTGTCGCAGCAGCTCGAAGAAATCGTAGCTGTCGGCCGGCACGCCGGAGGCCTCTAGATCAGGAAGCGGTTGCCGGGCGTCATCGGCCATGGCACGTCCTCCTGTCTCTGGAGCAGTCGGGTGCGGGTGCGCACGAACCCGTTGATGCCGGCATGGCGGGCAAACAGCCGGGCCAGCAAGGCGGACAGCAGAAGCGAGCTCTGACCCGACAAGACGGACTGGTCGACGTGGAGCATGACCTCGGTGCCGCGGCCGAAACACATCGGCCCCGGAATCGCCAGCCGCTCGACCACCGGCTGCGAGTCTATGCGGACGATGGAGCGCACATGGCGGCCAAGGACCGGATCGCCACGGTCGGCATAAAGGTCGAGCAGCGCATGCAATGGATCGACGCCACGCCCGTCCTTGGCAAGGCTCAGGAAGTTGAGCGACAGCTGGGCGACGAGCCGCCAGGCCAGTTCGTCGGCACGGGATTCCGCGTCCGCGCCGGCGGGCAGGGCGGCAGGAATGGAATTCTGCGGGGGACGCAGGGCGCCGAGCAACCTGATCGTCTCGACCGGATCACCGCTTTCCAGCGACAGTGACGGATTGTCGTCCAGGATAGGCAGATCCCTGTTGGTGCAAAGCGCGGTGATTTCGATACGCTTGAGCGTCCGGCCCGTAGGCATGCCCACTGGCCGCGAAATGGCGAGGAAAACATCGTCGCCAGTGTAGGTCGTGCGCGTCATTCCCTCGCGCCGCTCATCCTCCGTCGCGCGGCGAGGCCGGCGCTCAGTCGAATAGACCCAGCCATTGCCACGGTTCTGGCCGAGGCTGAACAGGGCCGGGATTTCAGCGTCGGCACCTTCGGCTTCGGCGTCCTCGACATGCGTGATGCGATAGATTTCGAAATCGCGCGGCCGCGTCCGATCGGCGTAGAGCACCTGCCGGGTCCGCCGCGCGTCGAGTTCGATGACGTTGCACTCGCGTTCGAACAGGTTGATCAGCGGGGTGGCGAAGAGCTCGAAATCGGCAGGCGCGAGATCGGCGAGTTCCGGCGCCGCCCGCCGCAGCAGGAAAATGATGTCGAGGCCGGCGTCACAGCTGCGAATGACGGGCTGGAGTCCAGCGACACGGACATAATGGAAACGCTCCGGCATCATGAAATATTCGCGCAGGAGGCGATAACCCTCGAATGTCGGACGCGTCCGGGGCATCAGCGCCTCGGCGTCGCCTATGCCGACCATTTGCGGCTCGGGCAGGGTTGTCAGCCTGCCCTGCTTGCCTGACTGGCGCCCACCGACGGCGGTGCAGACGCCGAAGATCGTGTCGAACAGGAGGGCTGCCTTGGTGCGGCCGGCAAAATGCAGGTCGAGCCGATCGAGCGCCAGTTCGCTGAGCTTGCCCTTGCCGGTGCGGGCAATGGTGATGCGGAGCGCGGCCTCGGCGGCGACACCGGCGGGTGCCGTTATGCCGGCCGCTGCAAGAGCGCTGCGGTCCTGGTAGTAGCCAACCGAAGCGATCTCCAGCGGCCACAGCGTGACGTCCTGCGCCGTGGTGAAGGTCATGCGGGTGGAAAGGCCCGGCTGCAGGCTCGATACGAGGCGGGTGCCGCGCTTGACGAGGTGACCGGCATTCATCGTCTGGACCTGCTGCCCCGGCTTCAGCACCGCCATGGCCGTTGCCGGCGTTGGCGACAGCAGGTCGGGATAGAGGACCTCGAGCACGCTGCGCGCGAACCTGGAGCGCTCGGCATCTACCTTCAGCCTGGTGCGCGCCGCCAGAAACGCGACGCCGTCCAGCAGACGCTCGACATAGGGGTCCGGGCAAGGTGCGGTGTCGAGCGAGAGATTGCGCGCGACCGCCGGATGCATGTCGGCAAATTCCGCTGCAAGCGTGCGGATGTGGGTCAGCTCCTCCTCGTAATACTCCAGGAAGATCCGATCCATTCTATGCCTCGCCGTATTCGGTCCGCGCCAAGCCGTTGTCGAGGTTGATCGTGGTCCTAAGCCGCAGCCGTTCCGGCGTCGGCGTCATGATCAGGACCCCGTCGATTTCGATCTTGATACCCATGCTTTTGTCGTTAAGGGTGACGGTGACCTTGGTCGCGCTTTCCTTCAGGCGCGGCTCGAAATTGCCGAGAACCGTCTTGATTTCGCGGGCAAGTGCATCGCGATCGAAATCGCGCGACGAGCGGCCGGAGAAAGACGGCACGCCATAGTTGACCACGCTGCGCCGCACTTCCGGAAAGTCTTCGAGATTCAAGCGGATATCGGAGACCTGCTCCTCCTCGAGGTCGGACAGCAGCGGAAGGGCTTCGAAGCGCTCGGTGTTGAAGAGCGCTTCGATGTCGCGACGCACCGCCTCGCGCAGCACGCGTGCGGAGACGACGATCCCCCGGCTTTCAAGTTCGACCCTGTTGCGGTTCTGGAAGACCAGCCTATGCAGGCGCTGCTTGTGATCCGGGGTCAGGTCGGGATCTGAATCGATCAGGCGCGCGGTCCCGGCGAGCAGGGCATCTACCCGCTCGCCGCCGAGTTCGTTGTCCAACGACTGACGCAGCCCCTCGATTTCCGAGCTCAGTCCCGGCAGATCGTTTACCAGCCGGTCCCATAGCGACGGCTGCGACGCCTCTCGCCTTGCTTGCTGAACTCCACTGGCCTTCATCATGCAGCACCAAGGCGTCTATGCGGGGCCTCACAAGCCGGTTGCAACGCTCATCTCTTGCGTATGGTCGGTATCGTAGACCAGCTCGATCGTCTTGTAGGCGAACTGCACGAAGTCCTCGAGCGTGTCACTGTTGGTCGTGCTGGCACCGAAGCCGTAGGAAACGACGGAGGCCTCCTTCATCGTGACGACGAAATAGTCGCTCGTCTCGCCGTCGATGGTCCGGCGGCAAGAGATCACGACTTCGTCGAACTGCTTGTTCTCATGGCATGCCTTGGCAAGGTAGGGCGACGACATGTCGACGTCCTTGGAGCAGCTTACGGTGCCCAGGGCGACGCGGCCCTTGCGCGAAAGCGAATTGGGATCGAATGGCGCAACCATGTTGAAGGCGACGTTGAATATCTCGATCTCTTCGTCGTGGCCGTCGCGGGTGCTCGGGCCCTTGATGTCTGGAACCTTCAGGAAGCCGTCGATCTTCGTTGCTTTTCTGAGATCGTCATCCGATGCCATTGTCTCTCTCCGTTACTGAACAGTTCAGGACTTGACCGAAGGCAGCTCCGACACGAGCCGGAGCGATGCGTTAATTCCTTCCAGTTGGTAGTGCGGGCGCAGGTAGAAACGTGCGTTGTAGTAGCCGGGCCGGCCTTCGACGCTGTCGACCTGGACCTCGGCCGCGGCCAGCGGACGCTTGGCGCGGGCCTTGTCGTCGGCGAAGGCCGGATTGGCGAGCACGTAGCGGTTGATCCACTCCGTCAGCCATATCTGCATGTCGGAACGTTCCTTGAACGAGCCGACCTTGTCGCGCGCGATCGCCTTGAGATAGTGGGCAAAACGCGACACCGGGAACAGGTAGGGCAGGTTGGCGCTCAGCCGTTCGTTGGACTGCGCATCCGGATCGACCAGTCGGCCAGCCCGTGTCTCGTCGTCCTGCAGCGAGTGGGCGCCGATGAAGGCGGCAAGATCGGTGTTCTTGCGATGCAGGATCGGCATCAGTCCGAGCTTGGCGAGTTCCGCTTCGCGCCGGTCGTCGATGGCAACCTCGGTCGGGCACTTCATCGCCACCGAGCCGTCGTCGGTCGGGAAACTGTGCACCGGCAGGTTGATCACCGTGCCGCCGTTCTCGACGCCACGGATCTGGGTGCCCCAGCCGAACAGTTTGTGGCTGCGGTTGATGTTGACGCCCATCGGGAAGGCGGCGTTCATCCAGACGTATTTGTGGTGGTCGCCCTGGACCTCCTCCTCGAAGGCGAAACCCTTCACCGGTACCGTGTCGGCGCCATAGGGCAGCCGGGCCAGGACGCGCGGCATGGCAAGGCCGATATAGCGGGCGTCTTCGCTCTCGCGCAGCGATTGCCACGAGGCGTAGGCCGGGTTGGAGACGATCTGCTGCAGGTCCTGCGGGTTGGGCAATTCCTGCCAGCTGTCCATGCGGAACAGGCGTGGCGAAGCCGCGGCGATGAACGGCGTATGCGCGGAGGCGCAGACGCCGGAGAGGTTGCGCAGCAGACCGACGTCGCGCGGGTGGTTGGAGAACTCGTAGGCGCCGATCAGGCAGCCGAACGGTTCGCCGCCGAACATCGAATATTCGTCCGTGTAGACCTTCTTGAAGACCGGGCTCTGGTCCCACATCTGGCCTTCATAGTCTTCCAGCGTATCGGCCAGCTGCTCCTTGGAGATGTTCATCACCCGGATCTTGAGCTTCTGGTCGGTCTCGGTGTTGTTGACGAGGTACCAGAGGCCGCGCCAGGTGCCTTCCATCTCGCGCACTTCAGGTGCGTGCAGGATCTCGTTGAGCTGGACGGTCAGCATCTTGTCGATGCCCGAGATCAGCGACTTGATCGACTTGATCGCGTTCGACGAGATGGTGGTCGTGTCTGAGCGCGACTGCGCGGCGAGTGCGAGATTGCGGACGAGCTGCTGCAGCTTCTCGCTGTCGTCCTTCTTGACCTTGAAGTCCTTCTCCAGGAGGTCGCTGAATTCACCGAGGTCGATGGCCTCTGCCTCGGCGACCGTTGGGCTCTTTTGCTGTTCGGCCATGGCTCTATTCCTCGACCTTGTCGCTGTCGGAGAGCGCCTGGCTGGCGATCTGGCCGAGCAGAGGCTCGTTGTTCAGCAGTTGGGCGATGCGCTTTTCGGCGTCGGCGCGACCGTCCATGAAGCCCAGCAACTCCTCCAACTGACGGCGCATCTTGAGGATCTCGGCCAGTTGCGGAACCTGCTCGGCAATCTTGTCGGGCGCAAAGTCGCCCATCTTGGAGAAGGTGAGGTCGACCGCCATTTCTTCCTCGCGCTCGGCGCCTTCGGCCTGGGGCAGGGTGTTCTTGACCCGCGCCTTCACCCGTGGGCCAAGCGCTTCCATGAAGCGCGGGAAACGGTTGGCGTCGGTCTCGACGAAGGTGCGGTCGAGGACCGTCTTCTGCGCCTCCTTGGTCTGCGACGAGCCGGCGAGATCGGCCATCACGCCCATCACGAAAGGCAGTTCGATGGTCGTCGGGCTGCCGTAGGTCTCGACGTCATAGGCGATCTGCACGCGCGGTGCGCGATTTCGCTCGATGACCTTAGCTTTGCTTTCGGCTGGCATGCTTGGCTACCTTTCATCCTTCTGAGGCGTCTTCTTGTCGGTTACGCCGGCGAGGAGCCGGAACTCCTTGAGCCCCGAGGGGGCGAGATCTTCCATCAGCTCGACGAAATCCATGTGCACCATGCGGCGCACGCGGCGGGCGAGATGCGGGATCGGGCTCGACGGTTCGGTGCGGTCGTAGAAGGCAACGACAAGGTCGAGGCATTTGACGACGTCGTCGCGAGAATTAAGGCGGTCGGGGAGGGCCATGGTCGGTCCCGCATGGTTGGCCACCGGCTCCGGCGCGTGACCGTTGGGCTGCACTGCAACTGGTGTTGCCTGGGTGAGTTCGGGCTTCGCCGCGCCGTTGGGCACCGGGCGCGCGGACGATCCACGCTCGAGCGTGGCCAGCATCCTGTCGAGAAACTTCTTGAGATCGGGAACGGTCGGCCCCGTGCTTTCCAGGCGCTTGTTGAGTGCGGTGTCGATGGCAGCAAGTGCTGCGCCCGCCGCGCGGGCATCGGCGACCAGTTGCTCCATGGCGGCGCCCGCCTGATCGGCTTGCGCGGCACAGGCGCTGCGCAGCCTGGTCAACAATTGCTCGTGCGCGGTGGAGAGCGCTGCCCGCTCGGTGTTGTTCAGTCCCTGGGCCGCTTCCTGCAGCATGACGCGATCGTCAAGCGCACCTTGCTCAAGTTCCCGGCCGGAGATCGGGCCGAAACCGCGCGGGGCGAAAAACACCGTCTTCCTGAGATCGGCGAGCAGGCCCTCCTGGCCGTTCTGCAGGTCGAGCACGGCGTTGATGCGGCGCAGGGCTGCGTCGCGTGGCGGCGCATTGGGCCGCAAGGCGGGGTGCATCGTTTCCCAATGGGCGTCGAAGGTCCGCGCTATCAGCATCAGGCCTTCGGCCAGCCCGGCGAGCCCGCGGGAATTGGCCAGGGCGCGGGTGACCAGCGTCAGCAACCGCAGGTCGCGTCCCTGGTTGCGCAGTTCGTCGGCCTTTTCGAGAACGACGTCCCAGTCGACGGGAATGCTGACTTCCGCCGAGGGCCTGTTGCGCTCGTCGTGGACGACATCGGATTGCGGGACGGCGAGGCGCTCGAGCTCGTGAAAGCGCGGATCGTTGCGCAAATCTTCCCCCGACGGGTTTTCACCGTTCAAAGGGTTGAGCCAGAGAGCAAGATCAACCACGCACCCCCCCACGCCAAACTGAAGGACGGAAGTCGCCGGTATTTCACTCCACTCTGGTTTAGCACAATTCAGGCAGCGCTCAAAGTTGGACGAAGCTAGCCCTTAAGCGTTAGTGACCACGGTCGCGCGAATTGTTACGGTCGTTCCAGGCGCATGGGCTGACGCCCGCCAGCCGAGGCCGCGCACGGCTTTGTCAAGTCGCGGTTTGTGTGGCAAGTTATCGGGAACGCAGTCCGGGCATTGGAGACACTCCATGGAACCCAAGGGCATGCAGCAGCGCAGGTCGTCCCAGGGCTTCAAGCGCAAGGAACTGGTCGGCAAGCTCAATCCCACCTGCCTGCGCGCCTTCAAGGCGGCGGCCGACGCGGCAAAGCTGCGTGGCAACCCTTACGTCGAACTCGTTCATTTCATTGAACAATTGGTGCTTTCGGATCGCTCGGACGTGCAGATGATCCTGGCCGACGCCGGCGTCGATGCGGCGCGTGTGGCGGGCGACATGACACGCGCAGTCGACAAGCTGCCCTATGGCGCGACTTCGATCGAGGAGTTCTCCGACCATATCTTCCACGCCATCCAGGAAGCCTGGAACCTGGCGACGCTGGAATTCGGCAGCGAGGAAGTGCGCAGCGCCCATGTCATTCTGGCCTGCCTGAAGGTGCCGGTGCTGGAAGGGCTGGTGTCGAAGATCAGCACGGAGTTCGACAAGATCGATGCCGATGGGGTGATCTCGCGTTTCGCCGACGTGGTCGACGGCTCGCTGGAGGGCTCGGGCACGGCAGCAACGGCACCCTCAGCCGAGACGCCGCGGCGCATGGCACCGGGCGGGGAGTCGGCGCTGGCGAAATACGCCACCGACCTGACCCAGCGGGCGCGCGACGGCAAGATCGATGCTGTCGTCGGCCGCGACCCGGAAATCCGCCAGATCGTCGACATACTGATGCGGCGGCGGCAGAACAATCCGATCCTGACCGGCGAGGCCGGCGTCGGCAAGACGGCGGTGGTCGAGGGCTTTGCGCTGCGCATCGCCGAAGGCGACGTGCCGCCGATGCTGGAAGGCGTCAGCGTGCGCATGCTCGATGTCGGGCTGATGCAGGCCGGGGCCAGCGTCAAGGGCGAGTTCGAAAAGCGGCTGAAGGCCGTCATCGACGAGGTGCAATCCTCCGAAACACCGGTAATCCTGTTCATCGACGAGGCGCACACGCTGATCGGGGCGGGTGGTGCTGCCGGCACGGGCGACGCGGCCAACCTGCTCAAGCCGGCGCTGGCGCGCGGCGAGTTGCGTACCATCGCCGCCACGACCTGGGCCGAATACAAGCAGCATATCGAAAAGGACCCGGCGCTGACCCGGCGCTTCCAGGTGGTCAAGATCGACGAGCCCGACGAGGCAGCCGCCATCCTGATGCTGCGCGGCATCGCCGGCGTGCTCGAAAAGCACCATCAGGTGCAGATCCTCGACGAGGCGATCGAGACGGCGGTGAAGCTGTCGCATCGCTACATCCCGGCGCGGCAGTTGCCGGACAAGGCGGTCAGCCTGCTCGACACCTCTTGTGCGCGCGTCGCCATCTCCCAGCACTCGCGGCCGGGCGAGGTCGAGGACCTGATGCGCCGCCGGCAGGCCTTGGAGGTCGAGCAAGGCATCATCGGCCGTGAAGCGGCCATCGGCATCGATGTCGAGGAGCGCAAGGCTCGCGTCGAGACTGGCCTGGCCGAGACCGATGCGGCGCTGGCTGCCGCGCAGGCGCGCTGGGACAAGGAAAAGCAGGTCGTCGCGGAGATCCTCGAACTGCGCGCCAGGCTACGGGGCCAGGGCGTGGCGCTCGATCCGGTTGCCGCGAAGGCGGCTGCGGAGGAACAGCCCGCCGCGGACGCAGAGCCGGTGGCGGCCAATGACGATGCAGTGCAGGCCGGGCCTGCGGAGCCCGAAGCCGCGACCGAAGAGCCGACCGATCCTGCCGCCGATCTGGCGCGGCTCAAGGAATTGATGGCGGTGCTGGCCGAGGCGCAGGGCGAGACGCCCCTGATCCTGCTCTCGGTTGATCGCAACGCGGTGGCGGCGGTGGTGCAGGACTGGACCGGCATTCCCACCGGACGCATGCTCTCCAGCCAGACGGAAAAGGCCTTGCGGCTGGCGCAGACGCTGGCCGAGCGCGTCGTCGGCCAGGACCACGCCATGGAGATGATCGCCAAGCGCGTGCAGACCAGCCGGGCGGGCCTGGGCGCACCCGAAAAGCCGGTCGGCGTGTTCCTGCTCTGCGGTCCCTCCGGCGTCGGCAAGACCGAGACCGCGCTGGCCCTGGCCGAAACCCTCTATGGCGGCGAGCAGAACCTGATCTCTATCAACATGTCGGAGTTCCAGGAGGCGCATACCGTCTCGACGCTGAAGGGCGCACCGCCCGGATATGTCGGCTATGGCAAGGGCGGCATCCTGACCGAGGCGGTTCGGCGCCGGCCCTATTCGGTGATCCTGCTCGACGAGGTCGAGAAGGCGCACCCGGACGTGCACGAGATCTTCTTCCAGGTCTTCGACAAGGGCATGATGGACGACAGCGAGGGCAGGCGGATCGACTTCAAGAACACGCTGATCCTGCTCACCTCCAATGTCGGCTCGGAAGTCATCATGGCCAAGACCAAGGGCGGCGAGTTGCGCGAGAAGGTCGAGAACCTCGACGCGGCCCTGCGCGCGCCACTTCTCAAGGTGTTCCCCGCAGCCTTCATCGGCCGGGTGGTGACCATCCCGTACTATCCGCTGTCGGGCGACATGATCGAGGCGATCACCCGCCACCAGTTCGGCAAGATCGCGCGCCGGCTGCAGACGAGCCACGGCGCGGAGCTGGTGATCGGCGACGGCGTGATGGAACTAATCAAGGCGCGCTGCACCGAGATCGAATCCGGCGGCCGCATGATCGATGCGATCCTGACCAACACGCTGCTGCCGGAATTGAGTCGCGGCGTGCTCAACCGCTCGCTCGACGGCGAGAAGCTGACACGCGTCACCGTCGGCGCATCAGGCGAGGGGTTCAGCTACGAGTTTGGGTAGGGCTTCTACATGCCCGCGGCCGAGCCAGGCGGGCTCAATTCCAGCCGCCGCCACCTTCTCCCCTGTCGCTGCGGTCGCTGGTGGGAACAGCTGGTACAACAGGCCGCTTGACGACCTTTGGTTGCACGGGCGCAGCAACCGCGGCCTTCTTCACAGGCGCCACCTTCTGGACTTGCACAGGCTGAACCGCAGCCTGTTCTTCGACTTTCATCAAAGAACCACAGCCGCTCAGCGGCAGAATAACGGTCACCATAAGAAGACTGATGGCATGCGATCGCATTTCGGGTCTCCCTGTTGTCGTCACAGCATGTCAAGACGAGGCCTCGAATCCAGCCACTCCTTGCGGAGAAGTTTGACCAGTAGTTGTCGAGGCTCACGAGGAACATCCTCGCCCAAGACGGTTACAGCGGCTTGGCGGCTCTTGGCGCCGAGCACGCCGTCTACATCGCCGACGTCCTGCCCCATGCGGGCAAGCGCCATCTGGACCTGTTTGCCAATGTCTCGATTCCCGATCTTGCCCAGTGCGGTCTTTGCTTCCTCGGCAGCGTCGGGCGCCTCGTAAGAGGCCGCTAGGGCGAACAAGCGGACCATTTCGCCTTCATCCTTCTGCAGCGAAGGATTGTCCCTCAGAAGCTCGGCTGCAAACAATGCCCCCCAGCCATCTCCACGTTCCGCACTCTCCCTGTACCAGGTCGCAAGAGCAGACGGGTCCGCACTGTTGTTCTTCACAGCCATTCGGCCAAGGAGGCGCCCAGCATAGGGATGACCGCTCGCCCGCGCTTTCTCGAACAGTTCGGTTGCACGCGCGATGTTCTTTTCGACGCCGGCACCATCCCGATAGAGTATGCCCAGGTTGACCATGCCGTAGATGTCGTTGCGGCCGGCGGACTCGTTGAAGAAACTCAGTGCCCGGGCATCATCTTTCTTCACGTGCTCGCCGAGGTGATATTCCCACCCAAGCTGGTTCATTGCATAGGTGTGGCCGGATTCGGCAGCACTCGCCAACAAGGTCATGCCGCGCTCCACATTTGCAGACGTGCCTTGGCCTTCAAGCAACGCGCGGCCGAGCGAATATTGAGAGTACGCATCGCCTCGTAGCGCTGCAGCCTCATACAGCGGGATTGCCCGTTTCGGGTCGCCTTCTACACCGGCACCCAACTGGTAAAGCCTGCCGAGCAGGTAGCTGGCCCGCACATGGCCGGCGTCGCTGGCGGCATTGAGTTCGGTCAGGGCCTCCTTGAAGTTGCCTTCGGCATAGAGCGCGCGGGCATATTGATACTTGAACCGCGCCACCTCGGGATGCTGGTCGACTGCTGCCTTGCAGGCGACCAGTGCCTTGGGCACGTCGATGTCGTTGGGCAGCTTGCCGTCGGCCACGGCCTGCACGTCGAGCGGTTCGGCGGCGAGGGTGTCGCATTCGTTGACCGAGACGGCGACGTTGATGGTGATCGGCGCCGGCGCAACCGTCTTGACCGCAGGCATCAGCACGACGGTTCGCACCGATGGCTTGGCTGGCGCCTTGTCGGCGGGCAGGGGGATCGGCTTGACCTCCATGGTGTCGGTGCTGGTGTCGGCCTTGCCGGTGTTCGTCTGGGGCGCCATGGCGACCGTCTCGGCCACCGGCGCTTCGGTGTCGGACGCACTCACCACCTTCAGGGACGGGCGTATGCGCAGCTTGGTGATGTCCTCGGCCTTGATCAGGTCGCCTTCGGAAACGATCTGCCCGTCGACCGCCACCTGGGTCTCGGGATCGCGCTTCTCCAGGCGGAGCCAGCCGGTCGGGGCGCTGGAGCGCACGACCTCTTCGGGCATGGCGGCGAAGCCGGTGCCGATGTCGGAGGCCATGGCGACGAGGATCGGCTTTGCCGGTTCGGGCTGCGCCGGCTTGGGCTCTTCGCCCGGCTGGATCGCCAGGGCCGGCTTGACGGGTGCCTCGGCGACCGCCTGGGCATCGACGACGACGCGGACGATGCCGCTGGCGCTGCGGCCACTGTCGGTGGTGACGGTATAGCGCACTTCGTCCCCGGTCATCTCGGCGGAGGCCGGCTTGAGCATGACCTCCTCGATGCGGTCGGCTGAAATCTTGCTGTCGAGACTGAGCTGCTGGTCGCCGAGCCAGAGCGTGCCCTGGTCGGGCAGCTTGGTGAAGCTGATCGTCAGCTCGGCATTGCCGCTGGTGATCGGCGGCGAGATGCGCAGGGCGACCTCCTTGGGAGCAGGAGGTACGCGAACCTCGCGCATATCCTCGATAATCAAGAGGTTCTGCCGGGTTACGAAGAAGAAGGATGAGGTGAGGCTCGAAGCGTCCCACGGCGTCTGGTGTCCGTCGGTGCGTTTGATGACCTCGGCGCGGATGTCGCTGAGCAGCTTCCTGACCTCGACATTGGGCTTGAGCGCGTATTCGGCGAAAGTGCCGGTGAACGGGCTGAGGCCGTCATTGCCGTCGAGCGCCACACGGTCGGGAGCCGTCGAATAGACGATCAGCGTGCCGTCCTGGGGCGCGACCGAGGCAAGCCCCTTCTTGCCCTCGACGGCGACCTTGGCCTGGCCGACATAATAGGAATTGTTGGCGAAGGGATTGTCGCGGCAGGCATCGAGGATCGCGATCTGCAGCGACGAGGTCTCGCGCATGTATTCGAGCAGGCTCGACATGTTGTAGGCCTGGACCTCGAGATCGTAGGAGGTCGCCAGGGTGGCATCGACCGGCAGCATGAAGTTGTGGCCGCCGACCTGCACGGCATGGCCGCTGTAGTAGAACAGCGCGACGTCGCCGTCGTTGAGCGTCCTGAGGAAGCCGAGGATGGTTTCCTCCAGGCCCTTCTTGTCGAGATCCTTGCCGAGCGTGACTTCGAAATTGGCGCGCTCCAGCACGTCTCGGATGCGGTCGGCATCGTTCGTCGCGTTCGGAAGTTTTGCCAGATGCTCATAGGCCGTATTGCCGATGACCAGTGCTGCGCGGCGGCCCGAGACGCCGTCGGCAGCCAGTACGGAACCGAGGGCCAGCAGCAGAACGAGGCCGCAAGCGACCATCGCGCCAGCCAATCGCGCGGCAATGCCAGAATTGCGAGCAGGCAAGCAGCCCTCGCATACCATTGACTGCCTCCCTTTAGGATTGCAGCATTTACAGGCTTGGCAAGGCTTGCAGTCTTAGAAAGGCAAGCATCCTCCTCGCAGGCATCGGTGTCAACGCTGATCAAAAAGGCTATTCGTCGGTCTTCGCCGGAGCAGGGCTTGAGCAAGAGCCCATCACGAAAATCCGTGTTATTGTCGCGGCAAGATCCAGCACCGCAGGTGTGAAGCAATGGCCGGCAGGCGCTCACGCAGGGATGGAACCAGGTCATGACTCCGGACGACGCGAGCCCGGAGGACAAGACACGCATCGCGCCCGATACCGGCGTGCACAAGGGCGTCCAACTCAACGGCATCTACGAGATCGACGAGCACATCGCCACCGGCGGCATGGGCGAGGTTTATCGCGGCCACAACATCCAGACCGGCGATCCGGTGGCAATCAAGGTGGTGCTGCGCGAATTTGCCCGCGACCAGGGCATCCTGGCGTTGTTCCGCAAGGAAGCCTCGATCCTCAACCATCTCTCCAACGACGCCATCGTGCGCTACCACGTCTTCACGATCGATCCGACGATCGGCAGGCCGTATCTGGCAATGGAGTTCGTCGACGGCCAGTCGCTGGGCGAGCGTATCCGCAGCGGCCCGCTCGATGCGCAGCAGGCGCGCAAGATGCTGGCCCGCGTGGCGTCGGGCCTGTCGGTGGCGCATGAGGCCGGCGTCATCCACCGCGACCTCTCGCCCGACAACATCGTGCTGCCGGGCGGCCGGGTCGAAAAGACCAAGATCATCGATTTCGGCATTGCCCGCTCCGCCAATGTCGGCGGCGGCACCCTGCTGGGCGGCAGCTTCGCCGGCAAATACAGCTTTGTCTCGCCCGAGCAACTGGGCCTCTTCGGCGGCGACGTCACCGAACAATCCGATCTCTACAGCCTCGGGCTGGTGCTGGCCGCGGCCTTGCGCGGCAAGCAGCTCGACATGGGCGGGTCGCCGGTCGAGGTGATCGAAAAGCGGCGAAGCGTACCCGACCTTTCCGGCATCGACCCGGAATTGCTGCCGCTGCTCAACGCCATGCTCCAGCCTGACCCCAGGGATCGCCCCGAAAGTGCCGCAGCGATCGTTGAATGGCTGCGCGAGACGAGCGGGGTGACTGCAAGCTCGGGCACCCATCCTGGCATCGCCGGCCAGCTCGATCAGGGAAAACCCGCCGAACGTACCTGGCGCCCGCCGGGGTCGCCGGCCAGCGGGCAGAAACCACCGCCGCCCGAGTCGCTTTTGCCGCGCGACGCACCCTGGCGCAACGCCGGGGCAGCGGGCAGGCCTGCACCTGACCGGCAACAGAAGCCGGCGACGAAGGCCCCACCTGCCGCGGAGAAGCCGAAATCGGGACGTGGCGCCCTGATCGGCATCTTGTTGCTGGTTGCGGCAGCGGCGGCCGGAGGCGGGGTCTATTATTCCGGGCTTGTGGATGGCCTGCTGCCGGGCGGAACGAGGCCCGTCCCCAGCGACCAGACGGCTGGCGGCAAGCTGACACCGGCAAAACCCGAACCGCTGCCGGAGCCCGTGGCAAAAGCCCCGCCTGCGACAGAGACCGTGGCGAAGGCGCCTACGCCCACCGAAATTGCCAAGCCGAAGCCGGCGGAGCCAATCAAGCCGATCGCCGTCGAGCCGCCCAAGGCTGCGGTCAGCGCGGCGGAGTGGTTCAAGTCGTTCGACGGCGGCTCCTGCTTCTATGCTTCGGTGGCCAACCCGTCTGCGCCGAGCCCCCAGGTCGATGGGCTGGCGACCTCGAAGGCGCCATTCGACAAGCTGGCGCGCGATTTTTCGTCGACCTTCGGCGCCAAACCAGCCGTCAATCCGCGCATGATCGAGCGCGACCAATGCCCTGTCGCCGATTTCCTGAAAGCGCTGCCGCCGGGCGAGGCGAGCGGGCCGAAGCTGGTGCTGAACAAGGACAATCTCAAGGTGGGCGACTCGCTCCAGGGCACGCTGAGCGGGACCGGCAGCCGCGACGTCAACCTGCTGCTGATCGGCAAGGACGGCGTGGTCTACAATTTCGCCAGCCTGCTCAAGAAGTCGGGGGCAGGCGAAGCCACGTTCAGCATGAAGCTGTTTCCGCTCAACGACCAGGAGGCGTCGGCGCCGGAACCGCACCTGATCGTCGCCCTGGCCAGCGACCGCGGCATCAAGGCTGCCGACATCAGCGACCCCGAACTGGCGTCCGACCTGTTCCCGAAGATACGGTCGGAGATCGAAACGCAGCCCAACGGGGCCGGCGTCGCCTTCGGCTATTTCCTGTTCGACCGCTGAGGGCAGGGTTCAAGCGTCGGAACGCTGCAATGCCTCGTTTCCGGCGAGTTGGAGCCCCATTTCGACAAAAGCGGCCAGCACGTCGTGGCGGTCTTCCAGTGCCACCCGTGCCAGCCCGGCCAGAATGCCAGCATTGACGGCGCGTGCCGCCGGCAGCTCGACCGACCTGCCTGTCGCGAGCGCGATCCAGACGGCGGGCGTGCGCTGGTCCGGCGTCGCCATCACCTCCAGCAGCGGCGGGCCGTTGCCACCGGCGCCGACCCAGTCGCCGACCTGCGCCAGAAGGCGGCGGTCCGGCTCGTCGAAAAGCTCACCGAGATTGTCCAAGCATTCGTGCGCCCACCAGATCGAGGCCGGCATGGGCAGCAGCCAGGCGCAGAAGGTGATTGCTTCCTCGGGCGTCTTTCCGCCAAGCAGCGCCCGGCAGAAATCGGCTGGCGGCTCGTCGGTGGGTGACGCCAGCATGTCCCGCGCGGCGTCGGGATATGCCTCGAACAGGTTTCGCGCTGTCCTGAACCGGAGCCCCTCGGCCATTTGCCGGGACCTTTCCCGCCATCCATCCTGGCTGAGACAATAACAGGCTTTTGCGCCGTGCTCGACCACCGCGACAAAACATTGCTTCGACCAGGCAAGTGGCAGGTTTCAGTCGCCCGACAAGGGAGCCTGGGGCCAGCGCTGCAGCGCCTCGCGCCCGGCATCGGTGAGGTCGTAGACGCCCCGCTCGACCCGGACGAACCAGCCGTAGACGTTGTCGAGCAGGATGTTGGCAGCCCGCGATACCGTCGGCGCGAGATCGCGCGGCCGCCTGGCGCCATCGGCAAGCGCCACCGCGCATTTCAGCGCGTCCTGGCGGTAGGCGGTCATGATCGGCGCGCGCGAACCGCCGCCGGCCACCGGGTCGCCCTGCCGTCGCTTGTGCTCTGCTACCAGCCGGGAGCGGCGCTTGGGGTCCCTGCGCGGGGCAGGCGCGCCGGGGCTGAGCAGCACCTCGACGCGCTCGTCGTCGAAGATACCAAGCAGGCCAAAGCCCAGCCGCCGGCACAGATTGCGAAAGCGCTTGTCGCCCTCGCGGCCCTTGCCGCGCGGCGACATGCACGCCGCAAGCCAGACCTCGTCCGCCGCCGCAGCCCGGTCGACGCCCTGCAGGACCAGTTCGAGATTGAATTGCAGCTTGAGTTCGCACACCACCACGATCGGCGGCGCGTCGGCGCTCAAGGCCAGCAGGTCGCAGCCGCCGATCTCGCCCTTGACCTCGAAGCCCAGGTTTTCGAGGAAACGCTTGACCGGGATGTAAAGAGCCGTCTCGAGCATTCAGCTGCGTCCCAGGCTGCCGGGTGCGGGCGAGCGGACCGGCTTCTGGCCTGTGCCAGGTTGACGGTCGGCCCCTGTCGGTCGGGATTGCGGCATCACCTAAGGCCTGAGCTCAACTGGGGCGCCAGTCGAACTTCAGTTCCTCGCGGAAGGCGAAGCGTACGATATGGTCGACGACGACCTGCTCGAGTTGAGGCAGGTTAGCGGCTTCCACTTCGACCGTCAGCGACGTGTCGTCGGCCGAAAGGTTGACCACACGTCCTTCGCCCAGGTCTATGCGTCCCGTGGTGGGCGAGAACTCGACGGTGAACTTGTGGCTCCAGTGCTTGCACAACTGCTGCAGGTAGCGGCTTGCATGTTCCGTTGCGACGACTGCGGTTGATTTCGGCATGATTGTCCTCGGAGTAATCGCGGCCTTGTGCGCCAACATGCGCAATTAGTCACCCGATTCGCTTGGAAAAGGCACCCACGCAGAGATCACGAACCCGTTCGCGCAGCCAGCGATGTGCCGGGTCGGCATCGAGCCGCGGGTGCCAGAGCATTGAAACGGTGACCTCCGGCACGGCGACCGGAAGCGCGAAACTGTGCATTCCCGCCCGGAGATTGCCGGTATGGCGCTCGGGAACGCTGGCGATCAGGTCGGAGGACCGCGCCAGGGTCAGTGCTGCCGAAAATCCGCTGACGATCGTGACGATCTCGCGGCGCAGCCCGACCGATCCCAGTGCCTCGTCGATGTGCCCCGTGTCGCGGCCTTGCCGCGAAACGTAGACGTGCCGTCCCGCAGCATATCGCGCAGGCGTGACTTCGCCCTGTGCCAGCGGATGATCGATGCGCACGACACCGACAAAACGGTCCCGGAACAGCGCCTGAACCCGCACTTCCGGACTTGTCGTTTCTTCGACGACGCCGGTTTCCAGATCGACGCTTCCGTCGCGAAGGGGCTCGCTGTTCTTGTCCGGCTTGTGGATGAAACGCAGCCGCACGCCGGGCGCGTCACGCCCGAGCAAAGCGAGGAGACCCGGTCCAAAGTTCTCGACGAAACCATCACTGGTGCGCAGCGTGAAGGTTCGCACCAGATTCCTGGGATCGAGTTCGTCGGCAGGCCGCAACACCGCCTCCGCGTCCTGGACGAGGCGACCGACTCGCTCGCGAAGCTCGAGCGCCCGGGGCGTGGGGACGAGACCGCGCCCAGCCCGCACCAGCAGCGGGTCGCCGGTGGTGTCGCGCAGCCGTGCCAGCGCCCGGCTCATCGCTGATGGACTGAGCCGCAGCCGCCGGGCGGCGCGGGCAACGCTGCCTTCCGCAAGCAGCACATCGAGGGTGACGAGAAGGTTGAGATCGGGTGTCGACATGTCTCGACCTTATAGTGATATGGCGCCAAACGCACGAATGAAGTGCAATCGGTGCGCGTTCCGCCACACCACAACAAGGGTTACGTCTCTCCAGGCTCCATGCCGGGAGCAGGGAAAAACGGAGGTCGTGTTGAACAACCACGCTACAGAACAGGATGAGGCAGTGGGCGAAAGGTCCGGGCCAGTACCGTGGGCACTCGCCAGCCTTGCACTGTCGATGCTGCTGTCTTCGCTTGGCACTAGCATCGCCAATGTCGGCCTGCCTGTATTGGAACAGTCGTTCAACGCCTCCTTCCAGGAGGTGCAGTGGGTCGTACTAGCCTATCTGCTGGCCATCACCACCCTCGTAGTGAGCGCCGGACGGCTCGGTGACATCACAGGTCGCCGACGGCTGCTGCTGGCCGGCATCATGCTTTTCACGCTGGCATCGGGCTTGTGCGCCGCGGCGCCGACACTTTGGCTTCTTGTTGTGGGACGGGCAGTGCAGGGTGCCGGAGCAGCCGTCATGCTGGCCCTCACCATGGCCATCGTCGGCGAGACGGTGCCGCAGACAAGGATCGGCAGTGCCATGGGCCTGCTCGGGACGATGTCGGCGGCCGGCACCGCTCTCGGTCCATCGCTCGGCGGCTTGTTGATCGCCATGTTCGGCTGGCAGTCGATCTTCCTCGTCAATGTGCCGCTGGGCTTGCTGGCCTTCTGGCTCGCGCTTCGCTACCTGCCTGTTGGCACCACAAGTGCGGGGCCCGCCCGTCAGGGCTTCGACGTGACGGGGACATTGCTGCTTGCCGCCACCCTCGGAGCCTACGCGCTGGCAATGACGACCGGGCGCGGCAATTTCGGGTACCTCAACATTCTCCTGCTCGTGGCTGCGGCTTTTGGGGGAGGGCTGTTCGTCCTGGTCGAGGCCAGGGCAGCATCGCCATTGATCCATTTGCAGCGGCTCCGCGATCCGGTGCTGGGTCCAAGCCTGACGATGAACGCGCTGGTCGCAACCGTGATGATGTCGACACTCATCGTAGGGCCGTTCTACCTCTCCCGCGGGTTAGGGCTTGATGCGGCTACAGTCGGCATCGTCATGTCGATCGGGCCAGTCATTTCCATATTGAGCGGCGTGCCCGCTGGCCGCATCGTCGATCGTTTTGGCGCGCCGCAAATCGTCATGAGCGGGCTGGTCGCGATGATGGCGGGCGCCATGGCGCTGGCTTTGCTACCTGCGATCTACGGAATCGTCGGCTACATTTTCGCCATTGCGGTGCTGACACCGGGCTACCAGTTGTTTCAGGCGGCAAACACCACATCCGTCATGACGAACGTCAAGCCTGGCGAGCGGGGTGTTCTGTCAGGGATGCTCAACCTTGCACGCAATTTCGGGCTGATCACAGGCGCATCCGTGATGGGTGCGGTGTTCGCGTTCGCCTCGAAGGCGGACATGGCTGCGGCACGTCCGGACGCCGTGGCGACGGGCATGCAGGCGACGTTCGCCGCAGCGGCAGGCTTGATTGTCGTCTCGCTGGCCATTGCGATTGGGGCCTATCGCCGGGTGTCGGGACCCGAATTGAACGCAGGCAAGGCGTCTCCCGAGTAACCTTCGGGCGATGCCTTTTGCGCGCTGATAACTTGCATCGAACACGTTGACGCGGCGATGGCACGAGCGCTACAAGCGCGCCACAAAGGTGCTTGGGCAAGATCCGCCAGTGTCTCCTCTCGACCGAGATGGCGCACTGGTACGCGTAAACTTCCCAGTCCCTTGGAGGGATGGCCGAGCGGTTTAAGGCACCGGTCTTGAAAACCGGCGTGGGCGCGAGTTCACCGTGGGTTCGAATCCCACTCCCTCCGCCACATCGGTGGCCACGCTAGAGAGCGACCAGTACCGCTATTCCAACATGACGATGGCTTCGACCTCGAAGAGCATGGGGTCGATGGCAAGCTTGGGGACGGGAACCAGGGTCTGCGCCGGCAGTGTCTCGCCGAACATATCCTTGACGTTCCTGGTCAGCACCTCGAGCTTGGACATGTCGTGATCGACCACGAAGACCGTGAGCTTGGCAACCTGATCCGGCCTGGCACCGAGGGCATCGATGGCACTGCGCAAATTCGCGTAGGCCTGCTTCACCTGGACAGCGAAGTCGGGCGACAAGGCTCCCCTGCTGTCCTGGCCGCCCTGTCCTGAGATGTAAGCCATCTTGGCTCCGCCCGGCACGATCACCGCCGTGCTGTAGCCGTTTGGCGACGGGTCGTAGAGATTTATTGGATTGACGATGGACAGCTTGAACTCATTCGCTGTCGTGGCGGTGGGAACTCCTGCGGGCATGATAATTAGGCCTCCGATAAGCAGATGCTTGATTGTTCGTGACATGGTTCTTTTCTCTTGGCTCTGCTGGCTGCGGGCAACGTACCTGCGCAGCCGGCATGATCGAACTTTCGTCGTCGCCATGGGATGACTCGTACACTGTGCGATTCATCGTGTGGTACAACGTACGAGTCAACCACTCAGGATCGACATTCCTGACGTCGCCTGCCAAAATTGCGGTTCCGACAGTGAGGAATACGAATGGCAGCCAAGCGTAGCGGCGCCCAGAGCAAACGGTCTCAACGGCCAAGCGCGGGACTCCAGCCCGCGCAGGAGCCACACAGCGAACCGCCCCTCTCCAGAGAACGGATCGTGGCCACCGCTGTAGAACTGCTGGACGCGGAAGGAATCGGCGGATTGTCGATGCGTCGGCTGGCTGATCGCCTCGGCTCGGGCGCGATGAGCCTGTATTGGCACGTCGACAACAAAGAGAAGGTCTTCGATCTGGCGCTCGACTCGGTGCTCGAATATCGCGAACCGCCGCAAACCGGAGAGCCTCGAAACTGGCGCGGCGAAGTCGTCCACATGCTCGAAGACTGGCGCGCCAGCATGCTGCGCCATCCCTGGTCGGCATCGCTGTTGCCGCGCCGGGCGCTCGGCCCGAACATCCTTGGTCGCCTGGAACTGCTGAGCAAGATCTTGTCCCGAGCCGGCGTAGCGGATGCAGATTTGAACGTCGCGATATGGTCGCTCTGGAACTATGTGATGGGCGCCACCGTCACCCGGGCGAGCTTCGAGCTCTCGGATGATGACAGGGCCGTCGCGCAGCAGCGCCTTACACGCCTCAGCGAAAGCTACCCGACAATCGAACGTTCCCGTCTGCTGTTGGACAGTGATTGGGATGGCGCCTTCAGCAAAGGCCTCGACTTCATGCTTGACGGCTTCGCCGCGAGACAATGAACATTCTTCATCTCTCCGACGAGACAGTGTCCTTCAAGCCAACAGGCTCGCCACAATAACGCCGCAATCTCGCCCGTTTCGAACCACAGTCGATTAATACGCTGGCAAGAATTACCTGCGCACAAGTGGACGGGGATAACGTGCGCGAACTGTTTTTACATTTTTAGCGCAGCGGTGTTGCGATTCGACGAGCGGCGCTCGCTTGGTACTGGCAGGGGACCTGAGTAAAATGCAGAATTCGACGCGCACGCGTCTTGGTCGCGCAACCGCGATCAGCATTCTCGCGGCGACCGCTGTCTTCATTGCCGGCTGCGCATCGCAGCAGCCCAAGTCCGTGGCCAGCAAGAAGCGTTCGAAAGAATATTTCGCCGAATCCGAGTACGGCGTCAAAGCGAGCCCACGCGTCACGACCAAGTTGTCGGGCCTGCAGCGCGGCGGCGGCCGCGACCAGACCGGCAAGCCCTACAAGGTACGGGGCAAGTGGTATTATCCCAAGGAAGACAAGGACTACGCCGCCGTTGGTGCCGCCTCCTGGTATGGCGACGCGTTCCACGGCCGGCTGACCGCCAATGGCGAAGTCTACGACATGACGAATTTGACGGCGGCGCATCCGACGATGCCACTGCCGAGCTATGCCCGCGTCACCAACTCCAAGAACGGCAGTTCGGTGATCGTGCGCGTCAATGACCGGGGCCCGTATTCCAATGGCCGCGTCATCGACCTTTCCAAGCGTGCGGCAGAGATGCTCGATTACGCCCACAGCGGCACGGCCAATGTGAAGGTCGAGTATGTCGGCCGGGCACCGCTCGACGGACAGGACGACCAGTATCTGCTCGCCTCCTACCGTCCGGGCAAAGGCATGGGCGACCCGATCAATGACGGCCTGCCGACCGGCGTGATGATTGCCATGAACGGCCCGACGCCAAGCGCGGCCGTGGGCCAGGCGACTGCCTTCCCTGGCGCCATGACGGATGCAGCACCCGCGGTGACCCTTGCCAGTGCGTCTGGCAACACGCTCGCTGCGCAAGCGGCACAATTCGACCAGCCGGTCATGACGGCACAGGGGCAGGGCATCATCGATGTGGTGCTTCCCGATTTCGGGCCGATCGCTCCCGAGCGTCCCGATGCGACGATGCCGGTTCCGCAGACCCGCATGGCAATCGCCACCATGGGTTATGCCAGCGAGCGCGTCGGCGGTGCGGCAAAAGCCTTCGACGCACTCGAAGGCAAGGCCATGTCCTCAAGCGACATCGTCGATTCCTGGAAGCGCCTCAATCCTGGTCCACGTGCCGAACAGGACTTGGAAACCTACGTTGCCGCCGGCACTTTCGAAAATGGCGAGGAAGCACGGCGCGTTGCCAAGGCGCTGTCGGCCTATGGTCGCACCTTGGTCGAACAATCCGATTTCGAAGGCAAGACCTGGTATTCGGTCGACCTCTATCCGGATGGCAAGACATCGCTCGACGCAGCGCTCAAGGCGGCCTGGTCGCATGGTGCGCCCGACGCCTTCGCCGTCCACGATTGACCGGATCTTCGGTGCGAGGACCTGTGGCTATCTGCCCGGCCACGGTTGATCCCATCGATTGAAGACTGATAGGTTCAAGGCGCTCGACCGGAATACGGGGCCGAACGGGGCAGTATCTTTCATGACCTTCAGACTATCCGCGCCGCTCACCTTGATGATCGGCCTTCTTGCGGCGCTTGCCTTCATCGGTCAGGCCCAGGCGCAACTGTTCGAGACCAAGGCCGCGCAGGCCTACATGATCGATGCCGAAACCGGCACGGTTCTGTTCTCGAAAGAGCCGGACAAGCCGATGGCGCCGGCCTCGCTGGCCAAGCTGATGACGATGGAGGTGGTGTTCAGCGCCCTCAAGACCGGCCGCTACAAGCTCGACGACACATTTGCCGTCAGCGAGAACGCCTGGCGAACCGGCGGTGCGGCATCGCGGGCCTCGACCATGTTTGCCGCCGTCAGGTCGCAGATCCGCATCGAGGACCTGATCCAGGGCGTGACGGTGCAGCTCGCCAATGACGGCTGCATCATCCTGGCTGAAGGCATGGCTGGCTCAGAGGCCAATTTCGCCCTGCAAATGACGGAGCGTGCCCGCGAGATCGGCTTGGCGAAATCGACATTCGTCAATTCGACCGGCCTGCCGATGCCGGGCCAGACCACCAGCGTGCGCGAGTTGGCGCAACTCGGCCTGCACATCTGGCGCACCTATCCGGAATACTACCGTTACTACAGCCTGCCGGAATTCACCTGGAACAAGATCCTGCAGCGCAACCGCAACCCGCTGATCGCGATGGACATCGGCGCCGACGGCTTGGCCGCCGGCTTCACCGAAGGCGAGGGGTTCGCCATCGTAGGCTCGGTCAACCGAGAGGGGCGGCGGCTGTTTGCGGCCCTTGGCGGGCTCGCCAGCGACCGCGAGCGCTCGGAGGAAGCACGCAAGCTGCTCGATTGGGGCATGCGCGCCTTCGAAAAAAGCGAGATATTCGCGGCCAACGAAACCGTCGGCGAAGCCCAGGTGTTCGGCGGCGTGAAATCGCATGTGAAGCTGGTGGCGCAGAAGCCGATCTCGCTGTTCCTGCCGATCACCAATCGCGAGCGGCTTGTCGCCCGCATCGTCTACAACGGCCCCGTCGCGGCACCGGTGGCGCAGGGGACGCCCATCGGCGCGCTCAAGGTCTGGATCGGCGACACGCTGAGCCAGGAGACGCCGCTCTATGCCGCCGAATCCGTCGAGGTCGGCTCGCTGCTGAGCCGCGCCCTGGACGCGGTCAAGGAACTTGCCATCGGCTGGCTGCGATAGTCGGGTGGACCTTTGCCACTCTCGACGCTAGAGCTTCGACACCTACATATGCCGTGAGGCCGTTCGTTCGGTTGAACTTGCGATACGGCGAACAGAAAGGCTTTGGAGTGGCGCGCGGCTTCTTCATCACATTCGAAGGCGGCGAGGGCGCGGGCAAGTCGACGCAGATCGAGCGCCTGGCCACCAAGCTGCGCGACAAGCGCTACGACATCATCGTCACGCGGGAACCCGGCGGCTCGCCAGGTGCGGAGGCGGTGCGACACGTGTTGCTGTCGGGCGCAGCCGAGCCCTTCGGGCCGGAGATGGAGGCGCTGCTGTTTGCAGCCGCCCGTTCCGATCATGTCGAGCAGGTGATCCGTCCTGCGGTCGAGCGCGGCGCCATCGTGCTTTGCGACCGCTTTCTCGATTCCTCGCGCGTCTACCAGGGCGTGACCGGCAACCTCGATCCCGACTTCATGATGGCCGTCGAGCGCGTTGCGATCAACGGCATGATGCCTGACATGACGCTCATCCTCGACCTCGACCCGGTGGAAGGACTGCGGCGGGCCACCGCACGGCGCGGGCAGGATGTCGCCGACCGCTTCGAGAAGGAGACGGTCGACATCCACCAGCGCCGGCGCAACGCCTATCTGGCGATCGCCGAGAACGAACCGGACCGCTGCGTGGTGATCGATGCCGCGAAGGACCAGGAAGAGGTCGAACACGCAATCACCGATGCGGTGTTTGCAGCGCTCGAGGCGCGCGCTTCGGCCGGCAGCCGGGCGAGGGCGGACGCCTGATGTTCGAGCGCATCGCCCCCGAGCAGCACGACACGCTGGACGGCATCCCGGAGCCGGCGGAGAACCCGTTTCTGTTCGGGCACGAGCAGGCAATCGCGATGCTCACCGCAGCCTACCGCTCCGGCAAGCTGCCGCACGCGCTGATCCTCGCCGGCCCCGTCGGCATCGGCAAGGCGACGCTTGCCTTTCACCTTGCCCATCATCTGCTGCAACACCCCGACTACCGGAGCGCGCCGGAAACGCTGGCCGATCCCGATCCGCGGTCGGGATCGTTCCGGCAGGTGGCCACCGGGGCGCATCCGGCCGTGTTGCACCTGACGCGGCCGCAGAACGACAAGACCAAGGGGTTCAAGTCGGTCGTCACCGTCGACGAGATCCGCAAGGTGTCGCGCTTCCTGTCGATGACCTCGCATGACGGCGCCTACCGGGTCGTCATCGTCGATCCGGCCGACGACATGAACACCAATGCTGCCAATGCGTTGCTGAAGAATCTTGAAGAGCCGCCTGCACGCACGCTGTTCATCCTGATCGTGCATGCGCCGGGCAGCCTGTTGCCAACCATCCGTTCGCGCTGCCAGACCATTCGGTTGACGCCACTGGATGACCAAAGCCTGCTCTCGGCGCTTGCCGCCACCGAGCAGCCGGCACCTGACGAGCCGGAAGCGCGCGCGGCGTTGGTCTTGCGGGCAGGGGGCAGTGCCCGCGCTGCGATCCTGCTCACCCAGTATGGCGGGCTGGAGATTGCCGAAGCACTGGACAAGATCGTGCAGTCGGGGCGTAACGACATCGGTGCCGCCCACCGGCTGGCCGATGCCGTGGCCGGCCGCGACAGCGCCATCCAGTTCGATATGTTCAATCGCCGGGCGCTGGACCTTCTTTCCGACACGGCGTCGCAGGCCGCGCGCGCCTCCGACCTTTCCCGGGCCAACCTTTTGTCCGATGCTTGGCACGATGCGCAAAACGCGATATCCGAGACTGAAACCTACAACCTCGACAAGAAGCAGCACGTCCTGGCCATGATCGACCGCTTGAATGCCGCGATGCGAATGTGACGCTCGTCCGAGCCGGGATGGCAATCGCCATGCCGATGCGTTATCTCACCGCGACCCTTTCATTCGACATTCATGACGGCCATCCATGTCCCGCGAAAAATTCTACATCACGACCGCGATCTCCTATCCCAACGGCAAGCCGCATATCGGCCATGCCTATGAGCTGATTGCCACCGACGCACTTGCCCGCTTCCAGCGCCATGACGGCAAGGACGTGTTCTTCCTTACCGGCACCGACGAGCACGGCATCAAGATGCTGCAGACGGCCAACCGGGAAGGCATCTCGGCGCGCGAGTTGGCAGATCGTAATTCGAATGAATTCAAGAAGATGGCGACTCTTCTGAATGCGTCGAACGATGATTTCATCCGCACCACCGAAGAGCGCCACTATGCCGCCTCGCAGGCGATCTGGAAGGCGATGGCCGACCGCGGCGACATCTACAAGAGCAGCTATGCCGGCTGGTATTCGGTGCGCGACGAAGCCTATTACGGCGAAGAAGAGACCGAGGTCCGTCCCGACAACATCCGCTACGGCCCGCAGGGCACGCCGGTCGAATGGGTCGAGGAAGAGAGCTACTTCTTCCGGCTGTCGGCCTATCAGGACAAGCTGCTGGCGCTCTATGACAACCAGCCCGACTTCATCGGCCCCAACGAGCGCCGCAACGAGGTTGCGAGCTTCGTCCGCTCGGGCCTGAAGGACCTGTCGATCTCGCGCACAACCTTCGACTGGGGCGTGCCGGTGCCGGGCGACGACAAGCACGTGATGTATGTCTGGGTCGACGCCCTGACCAACTACATCACCGCCCTTGGCTATCCCGACACCAACGCCAAGAAGTGGGCCTACTGGCCTGCCGTGCACATCATCGGCAAGGACATCGTGCGTTTCCATGCCGTGTACTGGCCGGCGTTCCTGATGTCTGCCGGCATCGAATTGCCCAAGCGCGTGTTCGGCCACGGCTTCCTGTTCAACCGCGGCGAGAAGATGTCAAAGTCGCTCGGCAACGTCGTAGACCCGTTCACCATGGTCGAGCACTACGGCCTCGACCAGGTGCGCTATTTCCTGCTGCGCGAAGTGCCGTTCGGCCAGGATGGCAGCTACAGCCATGAGGCGATCGTCAACCGCACCAATGCCGATCTTGCCAACGATCTCGGCAACCTGGCGCAGCGCTCGCTGTCGATGATCGCCAAGAACTGCAATGGCGTGGTGCCACAGCGCGGCGAACTGGCAGACGCCGACAATGCCATCCTCGACCAGGCAACCGCAGCACTGGCCACGGCACGCAAGGCAATGGCGGAGCAGGGGATCCACCACGCGCTTGCGGCGATCTTCGCCGTGGTCGCGGAAGCGAACCGCTACTTTGCGGCACAGGAGCCGTGGGCGCTGAAGAAGACCGATCCGGCGCGCATGGAAACGGTGCTGTGGACGACGGCCGAGGTGATCCGCCGCGTCGGCATCATGTGCCAGCCCTTCATTCCCGAGTCGGCATCGAAGCTGCTCGACCTGCTTGCCGTGACCGACCGGGATTTTGTTCACGTCGATGCCGCGCATGCGCTGGTCTCGGGTGCGCCCTTGCCGGCACCCCAGCCGGTATTCCCGCGCTATGTCGAGCAGGCAACGGAACACTGAGGCTGTCGAAAAATGCTGGTCGACAGTCACTGCCATCTCGACTTTCCTGATTTCGCCGAGGAGCGCGCGGATATCATCGCGCGCGCCAAGGCGGCCGGCGTCGAGCGCATGGTCACCATCTCGACACGCGTGAAGCGTTTCGAGCAAGTGCTTGCGATTGCCGAGGAATACGACGATGTCTATTGCTCGGTGGGGACCCATCCGCACAATGCCGATGAGGAACTCGACGTGACAGCGGCCGATCTCGTCAGGCTGTCGGCACATCCGAAAGTAGTGGCCATCGGCGAGGCGGGTCTCGATTATCACTACGACAAGTCGCCACGCGACGCACAGGCAGAGGGTCTGCGGGTCCATATCGCGGCTGCGCGCGAGACCGGATTGCCGCTGGTCATCCACGCCCGCAGCGCCGACGAGGACATGGCGGCGATCCTCAGGGAAGAAACCGGGAAGGGCGCGTTCCCCTTCATCCTGCACTGCTTTTCCTCAGGCGCGGAGCTTGCACGCGTGGGTGTCGAGCTTGGCGGCTACGTCTCGTTCTCGGGCATCGTGACCTTCAAGAATTCCGGCGAGCTGCGCGACATCGCCAAGGAGGTACCGCGTGAACGGCTCCTGGTCGAAACGGACGCGCCGTACCTTGCGCCGATCCCGCATCGCGGCAAGCGCAACGAGCCGGCCTACGTCGCCAACACGGCCGCCGTGCTCGCCGAGACCATTGGCGTAAGCACTGACGAGATGGCCGAGATCACGACGACCAACTTCTTCAGGCTGTTCACCAAGATGCCAAGGCCGGCCTGATGCCGGATACGCTGCGCCTCACCATTTTGGGCTGCGGCTCGTCGCCAGGCACGCCGCGCATCACCGGCGACTGGGGCGCCTGCGATCCCACCAATCCGAAGAATCGGCGCACACGCGCGGCCGCGATGGTCGAGCGCATTTCGGCTTCCGGCACGACGCGCGTGATCATCGACACCGGACCGGATTTCCGCACCCAGATGCTGGCCGCCGGCGTCAGCCACATCGACGCCGTGGTCTACACGCATCCGCATGCCGACCATATCCACGGTATCGACGATCTCCGGGGCTATGTGCTCGAGCGCCGCAGCCTGGTCGACATTTTTGCCGACGATTTTACGCTCGAGCGGCTGAAACTGGCCTTCGGCTACTGCATCGAAACGCCGCCAGGAAGCTCGTATCCGCCGATCGTGCGGCCAACCGTGATCGAGCACGACAAGCCGTTCGCCATAGTGGGAGAGGGGGGTCCCCTCACCTTTTTGCCGCTGCCGCAGACCCATGGCGACATCGTTTCGCTCGGTTTCCGCGTTGGGCCGATCGCCTATTGCTCGGATGTCAGCGACTTCCCGGATGCCACTGCGGCCTTGATGAAGGGACTTGATCTCCTGGTGGTCGACGCGCTGCAGCACAAGCCCCATGTCAGCCATCTTTCGCTATCGGAGGCGCTCGACTGGATCGAGCGGCTGAAGCCCAAGCGCGCGGTGCTGACCCACATGCACGTGCCGCTGGACTACGCGGCGGTAATGTCGGCCACGCCGGCGCATGTCGAACCGGCCTATGACGGCATGACGATAGAAGTGCCATATATTTCAATGTGATATCAATGACAGATAAGGTCGATCAGAAGAGGGGTCGTGAGCGGTATTTTCGTCGCCATCCCATTTCTGCTGGTTCTTACCTTCGACCATGTTTGGAACCAACCCGACGCGGCATTCGTCGCCGGATGGCTGATGTTGGCGTTGCTGCCGCTGCTGGCGGTTGCGTACCAGTGCGCTCTCAGTCTTGCGCGCTCACTACGCTTAAGCACGGCAGATAGGAGCCTCGATACAGTCTTCTGGATCGTCTTCCTCGTGCTTCCTTCGGTTCTGTGGGGCACCATCTGGGCATGCTCGTATTTGTGGTACCTCCTGACCGCGCCGCATCTCTTGGTTCCATAATCTATCTTATGCGACTATCGCATGTAGGTGGGGTGGGTTCAAGGATGAAGTGCGACTTGCGAGAGATAACAGTGGCTTATCACTAGCAAGGAATGGTCCATGGAACGCGCCTACTCGCAGATCGATATGGAAGAACGCCGCAAGATCGCCCGTTGGCGGATAGCCGGCCTTAGCGTCAACGTTATTGCAGAAAAGCTTGGACGTCATCGTTCGACGGTTTTCCGCGAACTCAAACGCAACGCCTTTCTCGATCCGCAGATACCGGATTTGAACGGCTATTACTGTGTCACCGCCAACGAGATGGCGCGAGAGCGAAGAGCTAAATTGCGCAAGCTCGCCCGGTTCTCACACGTGCGCCAATCGGTGATCGAGCGGATCATGCATGGTTGGTCGCCGCAACAGATCGCCGGCCGAATGCGGTTGGAGCGCCATCCGATCTGCGTCAGCCACGAGACGATCTACAAGTACGCCTATTCACCGGACGGGCATGCGATCAAGCTGTGGCGACATCTGCCGGAACATCGCGCCAGGCGCCGACCGAGGCATGCCCGGCGGTGTCATGGCCGCCGTTTCAGCCCGGAACTCAGCATTCTGCACCGCCCCGACGTCGTCAGAGAGCGAAAGCAGTTTGGGCATTGGGAGTGCGACCTGATCCAGTTCCGCAAGAAGTTCGGAAAAGCCAATGTGACGTCGCTGGTCGAGCGCGTCAGCCGTTTCGCGGTGTTCCTGCGCAACAATGACCGGCAGTCGAAGCCGATCATGGACGGACTGGTTCAGGTGCTGCAATCCCTGCCCCACCTCGCCCGCCGATCGATCACCTTCGATCGTGGTACCGAGTTCACCGACTGGCCATATCTCCAAGCAGGGATCGGAACGCAAACATGGTTCTGCGATCCGCAATCGCCGTGGCAAAAAGGCACGGTCGAAAACACCAATGGCCGTGCTCGGAAATGGCTCTCGAGAGAGGTCGATCCACTTTCGATCACTGACCGGGACCTGGCAGACATCTGCGAAAGGCTCAATACAACGCCGCGCAAATGCCTTGGCTTCAAGACGCCGTCCGAAGTCTTCCGGCAAAAGATGATGACGGTCCGGCGGCGATCGGGCTAACTTCCGGTCGCGCAAAGTCGCACTTCGACGAGAACTCACAGTGGGGCTGCCCTGATCTGCAGCATCCAGAGATCAAAAAGCCGCGTCGTAGTCTACGACCACACCACCAATCCCCGGTCTCGACTGGCAAGTGAGCACCAAGCCCGCCTCCCGTTCCCAAGGCTCGAGAACAGCGTCAGGGACAGTGTCGGCCGATCCGTCAACTATCTTTGCGACGCAGGAACCGCACGTGCCACCGCCGCAGGAGTATGGCACCTTGACGCCGGTCCGGCGGGCAGCGTCGACAATGGTTTCCGCCGGGCGCGCGCTGATGACGAAGCTGCGCCCACCTAGTCGGATCTCGATTTGCCGGGATGAATCCTCGGCCTCCTGTGAGGCATCAGGCGAAGCCTTCACTGGAGCGGCCGCGGCATGGAAGGATTCAGCGTGGATCTTGCTCGGCGCAAGGCCAGCCGCATGTAGCGATGCGCTCAGATGCGCAATCATTTCGGGCGGCCCGCATAGCAGCGCGTGATCTATGGCTGAAATCGGCACGGCGCATTCGCCAAGGATGGCGGCAAGCTTGCCGCCATCAATTCTACCCTGCAGCAGCCCTGCCCGATCCGGCTCGCGCGAGAGAACATGGCGCACCAAGAGCCGGGATGCGAAGTCCTTGGCAAGCTTGTCTATCTGGCTTCGAAAGAGGATGTCCCGCTGTTTCCGGTTACCGCAGACGAGGACAAACTGACTGTCGGGCTCGCGGGCAAGCACCGTCCTGGCTATCGACAGAACCGGGGTGATGCCGGACCCGACGACGACGGCAAGGAAGACACGACCCTTTTTCCGCGCCGGCGGCACAATGAAGCGGCCTCTGGGCTCCATCACGCCAAGGATGCCGCCAGCGGTCAGGCTGCGATTGGCGAAAGACGAGAAACGTCCGCCCTCGACCTGTTTCACCGCCACCCGGATCTCGCCGTCGTCCAACCCCGAACAGATCGAATAGGAGCGCCTTACCCGCTCGCCTTCAATCTCGGCTTCCAAGGTGAGGTATTGGCCGGGGGTAAAGACGAAACGCCCCGCCAGTGCCCTGGGAATGTCGAAGACGAGAGAAACCGCATCCGCCGTTTCACGGCGGACTTGGCTCAGGGTCAATCTGTGCAGCATGTTGGCAACCATTGCTGTCGAGGTGAAGCGGCCATAGGCTGCCCTCGCCCCGAGCATCCAGCACTCTCTCAGGCAGTTTCTTTGGACGCGAGCCTCGCATATCCCCTGCTCGGCCGCTGCCACTGCGGGGCTACGGCTGGACGTTCGCCGGTAATAAGGTGCCGCATATTGGCCAGATATACCCCCACGAACGCGGCTGTTTGGGTCTCCAAGGCCGTATAGGGTCCGGGCCTGTAGGCCCTGGATGTAACGCCCTCGGCATTGTGTTCGGTGATCGTCTTATCTTGCGCGGTCGTCACGTCCCACATCCACGTAATGGCATCGGTGTCGATGTCGGCGTCTGCATCCTTGTCGACCAGCCAAGTCAGGACGACGTCGGTTTCCGTGGCACTGCGCGGTATCATCTGGAACAGGGTGACGTAATCGTTCGCCGAACTTACGAATGACAGCCGGCCAAGCAGGAACCCGGTTTCGCCACCATCATAGGAGGTGCGTCCCCCCATCAGGCACGAGACGGGCTGGCCGTCGTCGGAAAGAGTCATGCGGCCAGGACCAATTGGCTTGCGGTACATGCCGAACGGCGCTGTGTCGATATCTCCGGATTCCCATGCGCCCTTGTTGAATTCGGTGTCACCAATGACGCTATGCCAGGCTTCGAGTTCTTCCTGCCATTGCACTGCCTTGTCTTCGTCCCGCATGGCCGTGACCTTCACATGGGCGTTGACCCTGAAGTATTCCGGATGCGCAGGCCGGCAGTGATAGCATTCGGTGAAGTTCTCGAGCACCAGCTTCCAATTGGCCTTGGTGGGATACGTCTTGCGGGCTGCAATGCGCGCCCGGTCGATGCCGTTCTGGCGCAATCCGTCTATCAGCGCATCGGCGACAGGCTGGACATCCGGCAGGCTGGTTTCGTCAAGCCCGCACAGCACGAGGCCGCCGATGCATTTCGTCGGGACGCGATGCAGGCCGAGCGCTTCGGGGTCGACATCCGCCGGAACATCCTGCCGGGTCTGCAATTCCCCGGTCAGCCTGAAAGACCAGGCGTGATACGGGCAGACCAGCAGCCTGCTGCGACCATCCTCAGTGCACAGGCGTGAGCCACGATGGGTGCAGACATTGTAGTAGGCCGCGATGTCTTCTTCGCCGTCGCCGAAACGGACGACGATGATTTCCTCGTCGAAGAGTTTTCGCACGATGTAGCGCCCCTTCTCCGGCACCTCGCTGGCATGAGCCACCAGCGACCATTCCCGTGGGAACAACAATTCGCGCTCCAGCTCGAAGATGGCAGGGTCGACATAAAACGGCTGCTCCAGCGACCAGTTGGGGCGGCTGCGATCGATCAACCCGACGATCTTGGCGCGGTCAGGGTGAAGTCCGTTTGTTGTTGCACCTGACACCAGGGAACTCCTTCGATCTGAGCTAATCATGACTATTAGTCAGGAAATTGCGATACAAGGCCTTGGATTGCAAATATGTAAGTGGCATTCTATCATAACAAAAAGATATTGAGCGCGAGGCGAGCCGGCAGCCAACCATGAAGACACTGAAGACCTCGCTGCCGCTTCTCAATGCAATGGTCGTGTTTGAATCGGCCGCACGAAATGGCGGGCTCACAACGGCAGCGGAAGAGCTCAACATCGCGCAGTCAGCGGTCAGTCGGCATGTCGCCAACCTCGAGCGGCAATTGTCGGTCACCCTTTTCACGCGCAAGGGAAACCGGGTCTTCCTGACCGATGCCGGCAGCACGCTCGCCGAGGCGATCCGCGACGGGCTGGGCACCATACGTGAGGCGGTGGAGCGACTGCAGGCCCCGGATCGGGACACATTTGTGGTCGGCAGCAGCTTTGACATAGCGCAAATGTGGCTCATGCCCCGCTTCGATCTGGTCGCGTCGCGTATCCCCAACGGCCAGGTGATGTTGTTGACATCCAACGACTACAAGGACTTCGACCAACCCGACGTGGCACTGTCGATACGCTTTGGAACACCTGAGGAATGGCCGGGACTGGTTGCCAGGAAACTGTTCGACGGCGAGTGGTTTCCGGTCTGCTCGCCGGCCTTTCTTGAGCGAAATCCGCTGGCGTCGGAGGTTCCGCAAGCGTTCCTCGATATCCCGCTCTTGCACCTGATCACCCAACCGGGAGCCGTCGACAGCTGGCAGTCGTGGATTGGCACCGAACGGCCCCTCGATGGCCCGCGATTCACCAGCTATCTGTCGATGATGCATGAGACCATCGCCGGTCGGGGTGCTGCCCTTGCGTGGGCGGGCTTCGTCGAAGAACACCTGCGGCTTGGTCAGTTGGTGCGCCTGACCAGCACGTCGCGGCGGCACCACAGTTCATTCTACATAGTGACGCGCACGAAAACGAGCCCGGCCATTCAGGCGGTCGTACAAGCGCTCATCGGTTCCGTGGCAGACCAAACACCGCAAGGCTGAGGACTGCTCACGCCGCCAGCCGAGGCCGAATGAGTTGCGCAGCAGCAACGTTGCTGCTGCGCAACTACCGGTCACTCGGCGTTTGCTTGGTTACGCCTCCAGCCAGGCGCGCGATGCGACGTAGCCGTTCGACAGGTCGTTGCCGACATCGTGGACGTAGCCCTTGAGCTCCTTCGTCGCGGCAAGAAGGTGGTCGTTGAAGACCGGGGTGATCGAGCCGCCTTCATCGCGCACCATCACTGCCGCGGCATGATAAAGCTCCTTGCGCTTGGCCTCGTCGGCCTCGACGCGCGCTTGCTTGATCAGCTTGTCGAAGTCAGGCCGCTTGAAGTTGGTCTCGTTGGCAGGCGAGTCCGAAGTGTGCTCGGTCGAATACATCAAATCCTGGGACAGGCGGCTGCCGTAGTAGGACATGCAGAACGGTGCCGCGCGCCAGACATTGGTCCAGTAGCCGTCTGCAGGTTCGCGCTTCACTTCGATGGCAATGCCGGCCTTCTTGGCGCTTTCCTGATACAGCAACGCGCCATCGACCGCGCCGGCATAGACCCCATCCGAGGTTCTGAGCACGATCGGTCCGTCATGACCGGACTTCTTGAAATGGAACGCAGCCTTGTCCGGATCGTAGCTGCGCTGCTCGATCTCGGCTGGGAAATACGGGTAGGTGGAATTGATCGGGAAATCGTTGCCGATCGTGCCGTAGCCGCCAAGGACGGTCTGCAGCATGGCCTCGCGGTCGATGGCATATTTGAGGGCAAGCCGCAGGTCGTTGTTGTCGAACGGTGCCTTGTCGACCTGCATCGGAAAGGTGTAGTGGCCGCGGCTCGGCGTGTTCAGGATCTGCACTCCCGGTGCTCGCTTGAGCAGCGGCACGGTCTTGGCGCTGACGCTGTTGATGAGGTGGACGCGCCCGGCTGAAACCGCCGCGATACGGGCGGTTGGGTCATTCATCGCGATGATCTCGAAGCTGTCGACATGGCCGCGCTCGCGCCAGTCGTTCTTGTTCTTCTCAAACAGCGCCCGCACGCCCGGCTCGAAACTGACCAGCTTGTATGGCCCGGTGCCGACGCCCTCGCCCGGGTTGTCGTAGCCGCCGTTCGGCTGGATCACCAGGTGATAGGCCGTGAAGATCAGCGGCAAGTCGACATTGCTCTCGGAGAGCTTGACGACAAGATCGTTGCCGCTGCCCTCGATCGAGGTGATCGCCCGCAGAAAGCCGAGCGCGCCCGAACGCGACTTCTCATCGCTGTGGCGCTGCAGCGTTTTGACGACATCGTCGACAGTCAGCTTCTTGCCGTTGTGGAACTGGACGTCGTTGCGGATCTTGAAGGTCCAGGTCTTGGAATTGTCCGAGGATTCCCAGCTCTCGGCGATGGAAGGTATAGCCTTGCCGGTCACCGGATCGCTTTCGACCAGATGGTCGCCGAAGCTGCGGGCAAGGCAGAAGGCGATGGCACTGATGTAGGCGGCTGGGTCAAGCGAATCCGTCGATGACCCGCCATCGAGCCCAAGCTTGAGATGTCCGCCCTTGACCGGCGTGCCTGCCTGCTCGGTTTGCGCCCATGCCGTACCCATTCCACTGCCCAGCAGCAGGCCCGCACCGATCGATCCCTTGAGGAAGTCGCGACGGCTGGCCGCGAGGTCCATTCCGAAAAGTCCTGATTTCTTCATTGCTCTCCCCTATTTGATCTGTCGAAATTCAACTGGATAGGTTCAGCGCGGGCCCTGCAGCGGGCACGCGGCTTTGACCCGCGAACTGGTCTGCCTATTTCCAGACCTGCCGCGCCAAGCGCAGGAAATTCCCGCCCAGGACACCGCGCACGGTCTCGTCGGCATGTCCGCGCCGGAGAAGGATCTCGGTCATCTCGGCAAGCTGCGCAGGCTCGGCATAGACGGTGGGTGTCGTGCCGTATCCCTCGCTCAGCGGCCAGAACTGAGGATTTGCCGCCAGAATCTCCTGGATACCCGCCATGTCCACCGGGAAAGCGTAGTCGAGGCCTATGCCGACATGAGCCGGTCCGGCGACGTCGAGCAGATATTCGACGTGGTCGGCCAGGCTGTCGGAGCTGGCCTTGTCGTCGCCCAGGAACTTGCTGAGACCGACGATGCCGACGATGCCGCCCGTCTTGGCGCATGCCCTGATCTGGTCGTCGGTGATGTTGCGGCCATGGCCACACAACACCTTGGGATTGGAGTGCGAAAAGATGACCGGCCGGTCGGAATACTCCATCACATCCATGGTGGTGCGGTGGCCGCAGTGGGTCACATCGACGAACATGCCGAGACGGTTCATCTCGTCGATCACCTGCCGGCCGAAAGCTGTCAGGCCACTGTCGTCGTCATGGCAGCCACCGCCGGCCAGGTTGTTGCGATTGTAGGCGAACAGCATCTGGCGGACACCGAGGTGATGGTAGAACTCGACCATCTCGATGCGGCCGTCGAGTGCGTTCATGCCCTCGAGGTCGAAGGTGATGGCGAGCTTGCCCTGCGCCTTGGCCTGCAGTGCCTCGTCGGCGCTTGTCACCAGCGTGTAGTGCTCGGGATGGGCGTTGATCCAACGACGGAAAGCAGCCAGCGTCCTGACCGTGTCCTGCCACGACATCAGGTCGAAGCCGACGTCGATGGACAGATAGTTGACGCCGGCGTCGCGCCAGATCTGGAGATTGTTCAGGTCAGCAACCGGGTCGGGCATGAAGCCGGAATGGGTGTCCCAGACAAGGGCGTCGGCATAGAGCTTCCTGGCCCGTTCGCTGATGGTTATCTCAGTCATGATCTCTCCAATTCCATGGCCGCGCCGGGCACCTGGGTGACGACGCGGCGTCCGTCCAAAACACGTTCCAACCAGCCTATTTCCATTTCGGGCACCGACCTGAGCAGCAGGTCGGTGTAGTCGTCGAAGGGGGGCGACAGCACCGCAGACTTGACGCCTTCGCGCACCACCTTGCCGCGATGCATGACCGCGACACGGTCGGCAATGGCGCGAACGATGGCGATGTCGTGGGTGATGAACAGGTAAGAAACCGCCGTCTCCTCCTGCAGGCGCAGCAGGAGCTTCAAGATGCCCTCGGCCACCAGCGGATCGAGCGCCGAGGTCGGCTCGTCGCACAGGATCAACTCAGGCTTGGCGGCAAGCGCGCGCGCTATGGCGATGCGCTGTTTCTGGCCGCCCGACAGCTCGGCTGGGAAGCGATCGAGGAACTGCGGTCCCATCTCGATCTGGTCGAGCAGTTCCTTGACCCGCTCGGTCTTGGCCTTGCCACGCATGCCGAAATAAAGCGTCAGCGGACGGCCGACGATGTCGCGGATCTTCTGCCGCGGGTTCATCGCCGTATCTGCCATCTGGTAAATCATCTGGATGCGCCGCAACTGCTCGCGTGAGCGGTCCTTGCGCGCTGGCGGCAACGCTGCACCGTTGAACGAGACCGTCCCTGCCTTTGGTGGCAAGAGGCCTGTTATGACGCGGGCAAGCGTGGATTTGCCCGAACCGGATTCGCCGACGACGGCAAGCGTCTGCCCCTTGGGCAGGATCAGGGAAACATCGTCCAGGACATCCATCGCCGAGTAGCCGGCGGTCATCCCCGCGACGCGCAGCTGTGCGTCGTCCGAGGGTAGCGCCTCCTGCCGCATGGTCTGGCGGATGCTGACCAAGGCTTTGGTGTAGTCTTCACGCGGCGCTTCGATGATCTGCCGCGTCGAGCCGTATTCCACCGTCTTGCCATGGCGCAGCACCATGATGTCGTCGGAAATCTGCGCCACCACGGCAAGATCATGCGTGATGTAGAGCGCTGCCGTCTGCGTCTCGACAATGGCATGCTTGATCGCGGCGAGAACCTCGATCTGGGTGGTGACATCAAGTGCCGTGGTCGGCTCGTCGAAAACGATGAGCTCCGGGTTCGCGCACAGCGCCATCGCGGTCATGGCCCGCTGGAGCTGCCCCCCGGAGACCTGGTGCGGGAAACGTTCGCCGAAGGTATCGGGGTCGGGCAAGCCGAGAATGCCGAACAGGTAGGCTGCCCGCTTGATCGCCTCCGCCCGCGTCATGATGCCGTGGCGGATGCTCGCCTCGATCACCTGCCGACCGAGCTTGTGGGCAGGATTGAATGCGGCGGCCGCCGACTGCGCAACATAGGCAACGCGCGCGCCGCGAACGGCACGGATGCCGCGCAAGCCAAGCTTGGCGATGTCCTGTCCGTCGAGCAGGATCTGCCCGCCCTCTATGCGCACCCCGCCCCTGCCATAAGCCAGGGCCGACAGCCCGATCGTCGACTTGCCGGCACCCGACTCGCCAATGAGACCGAGTACCCTGCCCTTGCCGACGTCGAAGGAAACATCGTCGACCAGCACCAGATTGGTCGCGGTGCCATCGGACTGGCGTGCGGTGACCTCGATACGCAGGTTCTTGACGGACAGCATCTCAGGCATTGTCGCGAGCGCCCTTCAGGCTGGACGTGGTGTTGATCAGCCAGTCGACGACGAGGTTCACGCAGACGACGAGGAAGGCGATCGCGGCACCCGGCGTGAGCGACGCCGAAACACCGAAGATGATGCCGTCCTTGTTGTCCTTGACCATGCCGCCCCAGTCGGCAATCGGCGGCTGGATGCCGAGCCCCAGGAACGAGAGCGTCGACAAGAACAGGATCGAGAAGGCGAAACGCAGACCGAACTCGCCAAGCAGCGGCGCCAGCGTGTTGGGCAGGATCTCGCGGAAGATGATCCAGAGCTTGCCCTCGCCGCGCAGCCATGCGGCCTCGACGAAATCCATGACGCTGACATCGAGGGCGACGGCGCGGCCGACACGGTAGACCCGCGTCGAGTCGATGACGGCCATGACGACGATCAGGATCCAGATGTTCTGTGGCAGCACCGCAAGCACGACCAGCGCCAGGATGAGCGCGGGGACGGACATCAGGAGATCGTTCAGCCGCGACAGCAGCTGGTCGACCACGCCGCCGGAGACCACCGCGGTGAAGCTCAGGAACATGCCTATGGAAAACGAGATCACCGTTGCCGACAGTGCCACAAAAAGCGTTGCCCGCGCGCCGTAGATCAGCCGCGACAGCAGATCGCGTCCAAGGTTATCGGTGCCGAGCAAGAAGTCGCCGCCCATCGGCGCCCAGACTTCGCCGACAATGGCGCTTTCATCATAGGGCGCGATGACAGGAGCGAAGATCGCGCAGGCGAAGACAAGCAATATGCCCGCAAGGCCGATCCGCGCGCTCATTGGCATTGATCGCAATGTCATCGTGGATGCCTCAGTCGCGGATTGGCCAGGATCGAGACGATGTCGGCGACCATGTTCAACACGATGTACAAGGCAGCGAAGATCAGCCCGCAGCCCTGGACGACAGGCATGTCGCGCATCGTCACGGCGTCCACCATGTATTGGCCGATGCCGGGGTAGACGAACACCACCTCGACGACGACCACACCGACGACGAGCGCGGCAAGATTGAGCGCAATCACCGTGACGACCGGCGCTATCGCATTGGGCGCGGCGTGCTCGGCAATGATGCGCAACGCCGAAAGCCCCTTGAGTTCGGCGGTCTCGACATAGGGCGAAGACATGACGTTCATGATCGCCGAGCGGGTCATGCGCATCATGTGCGCCAGCACCACGATCACAAGTGTCATCACCGGAAGGGCTATCGTCGCAAGCCGCTCGCCAAGACCCATGCCGTCATAGACGGTGGCCGGAAAGGAAGCGACGCCCAGATGGACGGTGAAGAACTGGATCAGCAGGTAGCCGATGAAGAATTCGGGCAGCGAGATCGCGGCCAAAGACAGGATGCTGATGACCTTGTCGGGGATGCGATTGCGGTAGAGCACCGCGACCATGCCAAGTGCCAGTGCCAACGGGATCGCGATGAGTGCTGCAACGCCGGCAAGCAGTAGCGAATTGCCAAGCCGCTTCCATATCTGGTCGCCGACCGAGTTGCGATTGGACCAGGAGGTACCGAAGTCGCCCTGGGCGATGCCGCCGAGCCAACTGAGATAGCGCTCGGTCATCGGGCGATCGAGATCGAGCTCCTCGCGGATGTTGGCGATGGCCTGCGGGGTGGCATCCTGCCCGAGATAGGTCGATGCGAAATCGCCCGGCAAGGCCTCGACGCCGCCGAAGATCAGCATCGATGCCGCGATCAGCAAGCCGAAGCCAAGGAGAATGCGGCGCACGACCATTTGGCCGAGCGAATTGCGCAGTAGCGTCTGCCGGGCAGACGCTAATGGCTTGCTTGATACCGGCTCTTCGAGCGACGATGTCATCGTGCGCCCATGCCCTGCGGGCACGCAATCGATGTCGTATCCCTATCGACACAGAAGTCTCTCAAGCCACCCTCCCCGTCTCGGCCGCGAAGTTACAGGCGCAAGCCCGACCCTCGTCATTGGCGGTTTCGTTGTTCCCAGAAACCGAAAGCTAGCGGCACTGTTCACACATGTCTAGTACGATCAGCGCCAAACACGCCGCTTTGTGCAATTGGGGAAGTTGCGCCTACTGCAGCTGCGAAACCGAGCGTGCCTCGTGCACTCCATTCCAGGCTGGCAGGGCTGCCGCAATCTCGGCCTCGCTAGCGTAGGAATCGCGCGCAAAGCGGTCGAGGCGGAACCGCGTCGTGTCAACAAAAGGCTTCTGGCCGAGCACCAGTTCGGCGGAAAGACGGCCAAGGCCGGGGCCGTGGCTGACCCCCGTTTCGTTGTCGCCGCCGACCGCCACGACGTTCGTCGTGCCCGGCACGTGACCGACGATCAAGCCACTGTCCGGGGTGTAGCAGGGCACGCCCTGGGCCCAGCTCGATACCTTCGAACCGCGGAGTGGCGGGAAGATTTTCTGCAGCCTTGCCAACTCGTCGTCGTCCATCGCCTGCATCAGATCGACATTGCGCGGCTGGCCGGGTTCGATCCAGTCGTCGCCCGACTTGTAGTAGGGCTGGTAGTGGCGACCGGTGCCCCACATGACCGCGCCAAAGCTCTCGCGCAACCAAAGGCGCAGTTCGCGGCATTGCACCGTCGGCAGCGTGGACGGAAGCCCTCGCCCGTCAGTGACGATGCGCGTGGCCATGACCCTGAGCAGCGGCAGACGCCAACCGAGCCCCTTGAGCACTTCGTTGTTCCAGGCACCGGCGGCGACGACGACGCCATCGGCTTCGAACTCGCCCTTGTCGGTTTCGATCTTCACATGACTACCGGCATCGTGAATGCCGGTGACTGCCGTTCCATCGCGGAACACGCCACCCATCTTGACGATCTCGTCGACCATGACGCCGGTCGCAAGCCTGGTGTCGAGTTGAATGCCATGCGGATTGAAAGCGCCGGAATGCACCTGGGTCGCGTCGATCAAGCCCCTGGTCTTCTCGCCGATCTGCTTGGCGCTCAGATCCTGCATTTCCGCTGGCGCGTAAGGCGAATCCAGGACGGGGCGAACGAAGCGCTCTCGCCCCGCCTCGGTCAGCGCCATCATCAGCGTGCCGTTCGGACGATAGCCGATCTCGACGCCGAGATCATGGATCGCGCGATAGAAGTCGAGGCCGTATTGCTGAAGCTGCAGGCCCTCTTCGCCAAGCGGGAACATGCCGGCAGACCAATGGGAGACAAAACCGGCACCCGCCCCCGTGGTTGCCGCGGCCGGTTCGCGCGCTTCGATGACGGTCACCTGCCGCGCTCCCGCCTTCAGCAGGTGAAAGGCTGTCGAGCAGCCGATGATGCCGGCGCCAATGACGGCGATGCGCTTGCCTGCGAACCCCTCTTCGGCGGAACCTGTCGTTGTAGCCAATGCTTTTCCTCCCCTGTCGCTGCGCCTAGCTAGTTGGTATGGCGCACATATTTGCCAAGCCACCACAGGATGCGGGCGGCACTGTCGAGATATTCCGGGTAGCTGCGGATGCTGTGACCGGCATTCGGATAGATGATGAGCGAACTTGGCGCGCCGGACCTGATCGCCGCAAAGTGGCATTCCTCGGCCTGGCCGACCGGCGTGCTCCTGTCGAGCGCGCCCGCCATGACCAGTGTCGGAACCGTGGCCTTGTGCTTGAAGAAGGCAGGGCTACGCGAAAAATAGGCACCGTCGGCTGCCCACGGCGACGACTCGAGCATGATCTCGTCGAATTCGGGGATCTGCGACGTCCGATGCTGGCTATACCAGTCGCCCACGGGCGAAATCGGTATCGCGGCAGCGAAGCGATCGCTTTGCGATGGCAGCCAGGCGGACATGAAGCCGCCATAGCTGGTGCCGGTGACGGCGATCCGCTTGTCGTCAGCCCAGCCCTTGGCGACAAGCGCCTCGATGCCGCTGGTAATGTCGAGCGCGTCGGCACCACCCATGTCGCCCTTGACCGCGCGGGCAAAGGCATCGCCCCTGCCCGTGCTTCCCCTGGGGTTGGGCAAGAAGACCGTCCATCCCTGGCTGACCAGGATGGGAGCGGCGCGCATCCTTGCCATCCAGCGGTTGCGGTGCGCCGAGATCGGTCCGCCATGGATGTCGACCAGAAGCGGCGTTGGGCTTGTCGCGCCATGGGGACGCAGAACCCACCCCTGGATTTCCAACCCGTCCGGCGCGCTCCAACTGACAGGTTCGATCAGCCCGCAGCGCGACATCGCCTCTTGCGCCTGGGGTGCCGCGAACGATGCCACCTCGCGAACGGCGCCAGAGACCACTTCGGCAAGGAATGGCGGGCGCGAATAGGACTCGGCAATGAAGAGGCTGCCGCTCGCTCCGATTGGATATGAACTCGGGACCCATTCTCCATTGGTAAGGTCGCTGGACGACCAGCTTTCGGCGGCGACGGATTGTTCGAGGTCGTAGTCGCCTGTCGCGGTCTGGTGGCCGCGCGCACCCGTGAAATGGATGACTGTCGGCGAGCGCCATTCGATGGACGTCACGTCGATGCCCAGCGTATCAGGTGTTTCGACCTTGCCGGTTTTCAGATCGAAGATGGACAACAGGCCGGAAACCAAGCCCCGGTCGCTGCAAAATGCCTCGATGAAGGCCACGCTGCCACCGTCCGCAGCGCCCCTGACGCAGCCAAGCTGGTCGGCAGGTGTATGGACTGTCGTCACGGCTCCCGAGCTCGCATCGACAAGCGAAAGACGTGCTTCGTACCAACTGCCTTCGCTGTGACGATCACTTGATATGGCAGCAATCATGCCATTGCCGCACCAGCTGGCTTCCCACACATTCAGCGGCGGCGTGGTGAGACGCTGCGGCCCGTCGTTGCCGTCCCACGTCCAGATGGTGCGCCAGAGTTCGTCACCCTGTTCAGAGCGCACCTCTGGAAGCCATGCCGGGCCGTTGGATTGCACCTTCTGGCTATAGCCGCCGTGGATGCCGGCAAGGTCTGCAGCCGCTCCAGCAACGACCACAAGCAAAGACGCGCCATCCGGCGACCAGTCGATCTGCTCGATACGTCCCGGCACAGCTTGCGCATTTGAACAGCCGTCGCCCGACCATAGCTCGATACGGTCAGCTGCGGGGTCGTCGCCAGCGCATGCCACTGCCAGGGTTTGACCGTCGGGAGAAAGTCTGATCTGCCGTGTCTCGCGCTCATTGAGGCATTCGAGGTCGCCGCCGTCGCGACCCGTCCGGCAAAGCCTGCTGGTGACGCCCTCTTCCAGGGATTTCGCGAAGCTCTGTCCGATAAAATAGAGATGCTTTGCATCCTCGTGGCCGCACAAGGAACGCGCGCCGAATACGTGCCCGCCCGGCGCCAGCAGCGCGCCGTAGAATGTCTGTGTCGCCACATGTTCAGGCGACGAGCGAAAATCGCGGTCCATCAGGCTCCTCCACCAACGGCATCATTACCTTGGCAAGGGGCTCCTCCCCCTCGCCCGCAGAGGCTTTCGCTGCGTCAGCGTGGGCAACATTGCAGCCAATTCGCCGCCTGTCTAGACATATGTGTACTTTCGCGCCATGTCTGTGCGGAGAGGTCTCTGCAGCGACGCGTGAGCGAACGCGCCTTGCTCCATGCGCCGGGCGGCGGCCTGCACAAAATAGTCGATGCGAAGAGCCGACAGTTGCTCGTATAACAATGAAAACAATAGGGGATCGCCAGTGCCACCATCGCAAAGCAAGGGGCCGGAACAGACAGCGGCTCAGCAGGTCGACAGCGCTGGCGACAGCTCGTCGAGGACCAGCAAGAACGACTGGCTCAATCTGGCTATCAATACGCTGATCGATGACGGGATCGACGAGGTCAAGATCCAGGTGATGGCCAAGAAACTCGACGTCTCGCGCTCGAGTTTCTACTGGTTCTTCAAGAGCCTGCAGGACCTTCACGACCAGCTCCTGCAGAACTGGCTGCAAAACAACACGACCCCGATCATCGAACACGCAATGCGCCCCGCACCCACCATCAACCGGGCAATTCTGAACGTCTTCGAGTGCTGGGTGGACGAGCGCCTATTCGACCCGAAACTGGATATCGCCGTGCGGTTGTGGGCGCGACGCGAACCGGCTGTCCGTACGGTGGTCCATGAAGCGGACAGGCGGCGCGTCGATGCCATCAAGGCGATGTATCTGCGCTACGGTTATGATGACGAAAACGCGTTTATCCGCGCCCGCGTGCTCTACTACATGCAGATCGGCCACTTCACGCTCGATTTGGGCGAAACCCTGGACGCCAGGGTCTCGCATGTTCCGGCCTACCTGCTAGCCTTCAGCGGGCAAGAACCGGAGCCGGAGGACGTGCGGTTGTTCGACGCTTTCGCGGCACGCTTCGCCGTTTCCGACCCAAGTGCGGAAGTGCCCTGAGGGTCAGGCTTCCGCGCTTGCGATATTGCCGCCGACCGTTGCCACCCAGCTCCAGAAATAGGCTGCAAGGCTACGATCGACATGGACGCGAATCCTCTCGCCGTGGCGGTAGACGACGGCATTGATACCCGCAAACGAGATGGCCGCCGAAGCGCTCGCCTTGCCTGGATCAAGCGTGGTTGCACGCGCGACAAGTTCGGCTGCGGCAGCGCCTTCAATCTCGAATACCTGAATCCCTGCACTCACCTTGGTCACGGCGAAACCTTGCTCGTGCCAGCCCTGAGCGACAGTGGACGGAAGGGCAGACACGACCAGCAGCCGGTCGCGCGCGACCTGAACCGTGTAGGTATCGCCCATTGCCTCCCCGAATGCGCCCACCGGCTGCAGGGCTATGCCCGCCGTCCTGCTCCAGGCAGCGAGGTCACCGCTGACGAGAAACTGGTTCAGGCCGGATACCGAACGGATCGCAAAGCTGGGCGTATCGATCACAACCGTCTGCCAATCCGGCATGGCTGTCCATTTTTCGGCGAGATTACGCATTGAGCCGTTCTCCTGAAGGATCGAAGGCGCAAGGGCCGGTGATCGTCGCGCGCCTCACCATGCCGAGATGCTGGATGTCGATGGTCTCACCATGGCGCGCGGCTCCGCGTTCGATCAGGCCAAGCGCTACCGGCCGCGCCAGCGTCGGGCTGTGATAGCTCGAGGTCACGAAACCCTGGCTCCGGAGCTTACCGCCCTCGCGCGAGATACCATGCGCGCCGGTCGCCAGCGGCTCTTCGCCTCGGGCAACAGCAAGGCCAACCAGCTGTTGCCGGCTGTCAGGCCTGGCCACCTCGGTGAACAGCGAGCGGCGGCCGACATATTCGCTCTTGCGTTTGGCACGCGGCCCATCGACGCCGAGATCGTGCGGCAAGGTGGTGCCGTCGGTGTCCTTGCCGATAACGATATAGCCCTTTTCGGCACGCAGGATCATCAAGGCCTCGAGCCCGATGGTGACCGCATCGAGTGCCTTGCCGGCCTCGTGCATCCGCGCCCACAGGCGCTCCGCCCGGTCGGCGCGTATCGACACCTCGTAGCTGCGGTCGCCGGTGAAGCTGACGCGGGCGACACGAACCGGATCGGTCTCGAGCATGCCTTCGCCTATCGCCATGTGCGGAAGGTCCGTATCGTCCAGCGACAGGCCGAGATCGAGTGCCACCAGAAGCTTCTTGGAATTCGGGCCCGACACAGTCAACGTCGCCATCTCGGAGGTGGCATTGTGAATGCAGACCGCATCGCGGCCGAAGCGGTCCTGTCGCCATTCCTCCAGCCGGGCATGAACAGCTGCGACATGCGAACTCGAGCAGGAGACGACAAAGCGGTGCTCGTCCAGCCGCACCAGAATGCCGTCGTCGAAGACAACGCCATTTTCCGACAGCATGAAACCGTAGCGGCAGCGGCCGGGCTTCAGCGTCGACATGGTATTGTAGTAGATGAAATCGACAAATTCCGCAGCCTTCGGGCCCATCACCTCGATCTTGCCGAGCGTCGAGCCATCGAACAGCGCCACCGACTGGCGGGCACGCCGCGCCTCGTCCTGGATCGCCCGGTCGGCATCCGCGCCTCCATAATGGGCGGGCCGCAGCCAGCCGCCATATTCCTGGAAGACAGCGCCTTGGGCGCGATGGACATTTTCAAGCGGCAAACGGCGCACCGGCGACATCAGCTCGCCGCCACGCGCGCCGGCAAAGCTTGCCAGCGGCACCGGCGTGAAAGGCGGGCGGTAGGTGGTGGTGCCGACCTCGGGGACGGTGCGCCCGGTGGCGGCGCCCATCAATGCCAGTCCAGCTAGGTTCGACGTCTTGCCCTGGTCGGTCGCCATGCCAAGCGTGGTGTAGCGCTTGAGGTGCTCGACCGAGATGAAGTTTTCGCGGGCAGCGAGTTCTACGTCCTTGGCGGTGACGTCGTTCTGATAGTCGATCCAGATGCGGCCCCTGGCACCGGGGACCGGCCAGGCAGCCAGGATGCCACCGGTTGCTTCGACGCCCGTGCTGCGCGGCGCGGCGGCCGCGCCCGGCATCGCCTTGGCGGTACCTTCAAATACGTCTGACAATGAGGTCGCGCCTGCTGCCGCGCCGGCGACAACTATGCCCTCGACCGGATCGCCCGGCAGGAAGGCAGCTTGCGCCTCGCTCCAGACGAGCTTGCCCCTGGCCTGGCAGAACAGATGGATGGTCGGCGTCCAGCCGCCGGAAACAGCAACGCAATCTGCTTCAAGCATCGTGCCGTCGTCCAGCACCGCGCCCTCGACGCGCATTTTTCCGCGCGCCTCAGCGACGAGACGGCCGGCCATCCGGCTGACACCCTCAGGCGCTGCAGGAGTCCCGTCCTGGCGGCAATCGACCAGGGTCACACCGGCACCGGCTTCAGCCAGGGCGCCGGCGACCTCGTAGGCGCTGTCATTGTTGGTGGCAACGATGATGCGACGACCGACGAGCACGGCAAAGCGCCTGAGATAGATCAACGCCGCGTCCGCCGACATGATGCCCGGCAAATCGTTGTTGGTGAAAGGCAATGGGCGCTCGATGGCGCCGGTGGCCAGCACGATCCGGCTCGGCCTGACCCGCCAAAGCGTATCGGGCCTGCCGTCGACGTGACGCTGGTTCAGCCCGACGAGATTGTGGTCGTAAATACCGAAGGCAGTGGTCGACGGCAGGACAATGTGCCCAGCGGCGGAAAGTTCGGCGATCGTCTCGGCGACCCAGGCAGCGGCCGGCTTGCCGTCGATTTCACCGGTGCGATGGTTGAGCGAACCGCCAGGCTCGCGCTGGTCATCAACCAGAATGACGGACTGCCCGGCGCCAGCTGCGAGCTTTGCCGCTGCCAGGCCTGCAGGCCCGGCACCGACCACAAGCAAGTCGCAATGACGGTTGATCTGGTCGGCCGGACCGGGCGATTGCCATCCCGTATCGACCTCGCCCAACCCCGCGACCGCGCGGATGCGGGGCTCGAACAAGTGCCAATCCGGCCACATGAAGGTCTTGTAGTAGAAGGCGGCGGGAATGAAGCGCGAGAAGCGGTCGATGAAGGCATTGCGGTCGGCAGCAGCGTTCGGCGACGCATTAACGCTCCTGGCGATCATGCCTTCGCGCACGAACTCGGTGGTGCCGCGGGTGTTTGGTGTGGTGGCGACACTGCCGCTGATGTCGACCAGCGCGTTCGGCTCTTCGACGCCGGCGCCCCAGATGCCACGCGGACGGTGGTACTTGAAGCTGCGTCCGACCACGGCAACGTCGCTGGCAAGCAGGGCCGAGGCAAGGGTGTCGCCTTCAAAGCCCTGCAGCTTGCGTCCGTCGAAGCTGAACGAGACCGGGCGGGAGCGGTCGATGGCGCTGCCGCCGGAAGACAGGCGCGTGGCGGTCATTGGGCGTGCCCCGCGCCGGCAAGCGATGTCGAGGACAGGACCTGATGGCTGACACTGTCGCGCTCCATGACAAAGAATTCGCCGCAGTTCATGTGCACCCAGACCTCGCGGACCGCGCCCTTGGGATTGTCGCGCATGTAGAGATAATTTGCCCAGCGATCGGCGGGGACATCAGCGCCGTCGGGCCGGAGGTTTCCGGCTTCGCCGCCAAAATGAAATTCGGTCTCGTCGCGAGCGCCGCAGAACGGGCAGTGAAAAAGCTGCATGGTTTACTCCAGGTCGACGACCTAATGCGCGATGCCGGAACCGGCGGCCTCGTCCAGCAGGCGGCCGGTGACGAAGCGATCCAGATCGAAGGGGCGGCTGATATCGTGATGCTTGCCGGTCGCCAGCAGATGCGCGAGCAAAGTGCCGCCGGCCGGAATGGCCTTGAAGCCGCCCGTGCCCCATCCGCAATTGAGGAACAGACCAGGCAACGGCGACTCGCCGATGATCGGCGAAGAGTCCGGCACGACATCGACGATGCCGGCCCATTGCCGCATCAGCTTGAGCTGGCCGAAGGCCGGGAACATTTCGAGCAGGCCTGAAATGACACCCTCGAGCGTTGGCAGGTTGCCACGCTGGCCATAGGATGGAACCCGGTCGAGCGCGCCGCCGATGACGATCTCGCCCTTGTCGGACTGGCTGACGTAAACGCCGGTGCCTGGCGACAGAAGAACCGTATCGAGGATCGGCTTGACCGGTTCGGAGACGCAGGCCTGAAGGGCATAAGAATTGATCGGCAGGCGGAAACCCGCCTTGGCAGAAAGCACCGAGGAATGGCCTGCCACCGCCATACCGATGCGGTCGGTGCGAATGGTACCGCGCGAGGTGTGCACGCCGCGACAGCGGCCGCCCTCGACGATGAAGTCGGTGACCTCGCAGTTCTGGATGATGTCGACGCCGAGCGCGCTTGCAGCACGCGCATATCCCCAGGCCACTGCGTCGTGACGAGCCGTGCCCGCCCTACCCTGCCAGACGCCGCCGAACACCGGAAAACGCGCATCAGGTGCAAAGTTGAGAATTGGTGCCACACGGCGCACATCGTCCACCGAAAACATCTCGGCATCGACGCCGTTGATCTGCATCGCATTGACGGTGCGCGCGCCGATCTCCATCTCGCCGGTACTGTGGCACAGGAACACCATGCCGCGCTTCGAGAGCATGACGTTGTAGTTCAGTTCCTTCGACAGCCCCTCATAGAGCCGGTGCGCCAGGCCGTAGATCGCCACGCTCTCGGGATAATAATAGTTGGAGCGCACGACCGTCGTGTTGCGGCCGGTGTTGCCGCCGCCGATCCAGCCCTTTTCAAGCACGGCAACGTTGGTGACGCCGTGGCTCCTGGCGAGATAATAGGCCGTCGCGAGCCCATGTCCGCCGCCCCCGATGACCACCGCGTCATAGATCTTCTTCGGTTCGGGCGAGCGCCAGGCGGGCTGCCAGCCCTTCTGGCCGGCCAGACCTTCCTTGATCAGCGATAGCGCGGAGTAGCGGCGGGTCATTGAACCATTCCTGGAAACTTCCGTCTTGTGCCCGATGTGGATGATGCGAAGCTTACATACGCATCCGGAGGCCCTGCGGATCATAGACAGAGGGCTGGACAACGCGGGTTGTACGCTCGACGCCGACAATATGGACCCTCAGCTCAGTGCCGACCTCGGCCAGTTCCCTGTCGACCAGCGCCAAAGCGAGGCTTTTGCCGACGGTGTGGCCATATCCGCCAGAGGTGACGAAGCCAACCAGCCTGCCATCGTGCCAGACAGGCTCATAGCCGCTGGCATCGGCATCCACCGCATCCACTTCCAGTGTCGCCAACGCGCGTCCAGCGGTAGCCACCCTTTCAGCCAGCGCCGCCTGCCTGCCGATGAAATCTGCCTTGTTGAAGTCGATCCAGCGATCCATGCCGGTTTCGCCTGGCGTGTAGTCCTGCGTGAATTCGCGCGACCAGATGCCAAAACCTTTTTCCAGTCGCAGCGCGTTGACGGTGTTGAAGCCGTATTCGGTGATGCCGAGATCCCGACCTGCCTCAAGCAGCGTGCGCCGCAGCGTGGCGTGCTCGTTGGCCCTGCAGTGGATTTCGAAACCGAGCTCGCCGACGACCGAGAGGCGCCCGACCTTGGCACGGATGAGGCCGACATCCAGGCTACAGCAACCGAGAAAACCGAAGGCCCGGTGCGACACGTCTTCATGCGTAACGCGCTCCAGAACCTTGCGTGCATTCGGACCGGCAAGCGAAAAGCCGACGACATCGTCCGAGATGTCACGCACGACGACGCCGTCAGCGAGATGCTGTTCGAACCAGCGCATATGCCACTGGCGCAGATAGTAGGACCCCATGACCCACCAGGTGCCATCGCCCCAGTTGAACACGGTAAGGTCGCCCTTGAGCTTGCCGTTTTCACCCAGCATCGGCGCCAGCCTGGCGCGACCGGGTGCAGGCAGCTTGCACGCAAGCAGGCGATCGAGCCAGGCTTCGGCGCTCGGCCCCTTTACCTCGTAGCGGGAGAAGGCCGAGATATCGAGCAGGCCGACACCGGCACGCACCTTGCGGCATTCCTCGCCGATGAGATCGAAGGCATTGGAGCGCTTCAGCGTCGGCGTCTCGACAAAGGCTTCGGGCGCGAAATAGAGCGGCACTTCCATGCCCCACGAATTGCCCCAGTGCGCACCCGCAGCGGTCATCGCGTCATGTGCGCCTGAGGTCTTGAGCTTGCGCCCCGCCGGCAGTTGTTCGTTGGGATAGCTCATGACGAAGCGGCGCGAATAGAACTGGCCGGTGGTCTGCTTGATGTATTCGCGGTTGGAGGCGAAGTCGCCGTAGCGGGCGATGTCCATGCCGAACACGTCGGCCTGCGGTTCGCCATGGATCATCCACTCGGCCAGGGACTTGCCGACGCCGCCGCCCTGCAGGAAGCCCGCCATCACGCCGCATGCGACCCAGTAGTTCGGCACGCCGCGCACCGGCCCGACCAGAGGATTGCCGTCAGGCGAGAAGGTGAAGGCGCCGTTGACCCAGCGCTTGATGCCGGCTGTATCGAGACACGGATAGCGGCTGAAGCCGAGCGTCAGTTCGTCTGAAATGCGGTCAGTGTCTTCCTGGATCAGTTCGATGCCGTAGTCCCACGGCGCGCCGTCCATGTTCCAGTGCTTGTGGTCGATCTCATAGATGCCGAGCAGCAGCCCCTTTTGCTCCTGGCGCATATAGGTGAAGCCTTCGAGGTCGACGATGAGCGGCAGCTCCTTGTCGAGTGCCTGAATCTCGGGGATCGCCTCGGTGACCAGATAATGATGCTCCATCGGCGAGACCGGCAGGTCGATGCCGACCATGCGCCCGACCTGCTTGGCCCACAGGCCGGCGGCATTCACGACATGCTCGGCGACAATGGTGCCTTTCTCGGTAACCACGTCCCATTGGCCGTCGGCGCGGCGGTTGAGCTCGAGCACGCGGTTGTGCTCGACAATCTCGGCGCCGCGCAGCTTTGCCGCCTTGGCATAGGCATGGACCGTTCCGGACGGATCGATATGGCCTTCGCGGGCCGCGTAAAGACCACCGAGCATGCCGTCCGTGTTGAGGATGGGGCACTGCTTCTTGATCTCGTCGACACCGATCAGGTGGACATCGTCGATGCCCATGGTCTGGAAGACGCGGTAGGACGCCTGCAGCCATTCCCAGCGATCGGGGGCGGACGCCACCGAAATACCGCCGGTCATGTGCATGCCGATGTTCTGGCCGGATTCCTTCTCGATCTCGGAGAGAAGGTCGATCGTATAGGACTGCAGGGCTGCGATGTTGGGATCTGCGTTGAGCGCATGGAAGCCGCCTGCGGCATGCCAGCTCGACCCGGCCGTCAGCACGTCGCGCTCGATCAGCACGACGTCGGTCCAGCCGTATTTCGCCAGGTGATAAAGCACCGAGGCACCGACCACGCCTCCGCCAATCACGACTGCCCTGTAGTTGGATTTCATCGGTATCCTCCCCTGTTGCCAGAAGGATTACCGACTATGGACACATATGTCTAGACCCTCGATGCGGCGGGAATGGAACGATATTGCCAACGTTGTTCGCGGGGTGGCACATGCTGCATGGGATCGCGCTGCACGAGCGCAGATCGCCACATAGCCGCGCTCTGCTGGCAACGTCACATATCGGCGAGGATCATCTCCGACGCCTTTTCGGCGATCATGATGACGGGCGAGTTGGTGTTGCCCGAAACGATCGCCGGCATGATCGACGCGTCGACGACGCGCAGGCCGGCAAGTCCGTGGACCCTCAGCCGTGCATCGACGACCGACATGGCGTCGCTGCCCATCCTGCAGGTGCCGACGGGGTGGAAGATCGTCGTGGCGATGTCACCGACCTTAGTCAGCACGTCGGCGTCGCTGGCCACCGCTGGGCCCGGCAAGATCTCCTCCGGCGCGAACCGCTCGATGGCCTTGGCCGACATCAGCCGGCGGACATGGCGGATGGAAGCTGCGGCAACCACGCGGTCGTTCTCGGTCGAGAGGTAGTTGGGACGGATGGCTGCCGGCGTCCGAGGATCGGCGGAGATCGCATGCACCGTGCCCCGGCTTTCCGGCCTGAGGTTGCAGACAGAAACTGTGACCGCGGGGAAGCGGTGCAGCGGCTCGCCGAGCCTGTCGGTGCTGAGCGGCTGGACGTGGTATTCGAGGTCGGGCGTTGCGAGCCGCGAGTCGCTGCGGGCGAAGATGCCGAGTTGGCTCGGCGCCATCGACAGTGGGCCGGAGCGCTTGAGCGCATATTCGATGCCCATGCCGGCCCGGCTGAAAAGGTTGTGGTAGCGCTGGTTCAGCGTCGCGGCGTTCCTGACCTTGAATACGGTGCGGATCTGCAGGTGGTCCTGGAGGTTTTCGCCTACGCCGTCGAGCCGGTGGGCGACATCGATGCCGAGCCCGGAGAGTACATCCGGCCGGCCGATGCCCGACAGCTCCAGGATCTTGGGCGAGTTGATCGCGCCGGCGGCCAGGATTGTCTCCCCCGTCCTTGCCTCACGCAATTTACCGTCCAGCCGGAAGACGACACCGCGCACCTGCCGCCTCTCGATCACCAGCCGCTCTGTCTCGGCACCAGTGACGACACGCAGGTTCGGCCGCTTGAGGATAGGCCTCAGGAAAGCCTTGGAAGTGTTCCAGCGCACGCCCTTCCGCTGGTTGACTTCGAAATAGCCCGAGCCCTCGTTGGTGCCCTGGTTGAAGTCGTCTGTGCGCGGGACGCCGATCTCTTCGGCTGCATCGCGGAAAGCGTCCAGGATCGGCCAGGACAGCCGCTGGCGCTCGACCCGCCATTCGCCGCCGGCGCCATGCCCGGCGGAGGCACCGCCATGATAGTCCTCGGACTTGAGGAAATAGGGCAGCACGTCGTCCCAGCCCCAGCCGACATTGCCTGCCTGGCGCCAGCCGTCATAGTCGGCGGCCTGGCCGCGCATGTAGATCATGCCGTTGATCGACGAGCAGCCGCCCAGCACCTTGCCTCTGGGATAGTTGAGAGCCCGCCCATTGAGTCCCGGCTCGGCCTCGGTCTTCATCAGCCAGTCGGTGCGCGGATTGCCCATGCAATAGAGATAGCCGATGGGAATATCGATCCAGTGATAGCGGTCACTGCCGCCGGCCTCGAGCAACAACACACGGTTTTTCGGATTGGCGGACAGGCGATTGGCCAGCACGCAGCCGGCCGAGCCGGCGCCGACCACGACGAAGTCATACGTCCCGAAATCGCTTGCCGTCGTCATGCCTCGACCTGTTCGCTCGCCATGCTTTGCCACAACGGGCCCATGGCCTTGTTGATCTCGCCATAGAGCCGGTAGCGCCGTCCATAGGTCAGCGCGACCTCGCAATTGGGCGTATATCGGCGCGCCGCAGCCGTCATCGCGGACGCCCCTTCGGCAAAATCCTTGAAAAGGCCGACACCCGTGGCGGCAGCAATCGCAGCACCCAACGCCCCGGTCTCGCGGCTGCGCGCCACCGTTACCGGGAGGGAGAGCACGTCAGCGAAGATCTGCGGCCAGATGGCGCTGCGCGAACCGCCGCCCGACAGCACGACCTCATCGACGACAGCACCGGCATCACGCAGCGTCTCGACATGGCGCCGGTGCTCGAACACCACGCCCTCGAACAGCGCCCGCAACAGATGGGAGCGGCCGTGCCAGCCCGCGATGCCGTAGAAGCCTGCGCGGGCCTGGCCGTTGGTCTGGGCACCGTAGAGATAGGGATGATAGATCGGCACGTCGCCTGTCGGATCGACCGAGGCGACCAGATCTCCACAGGTCTCGAAGGGCGAACGGCCGGCTTCGTATTCGTGCTCGAAGAATTCTCGCACGATCCATTCGAGATTGGCCGCCGAGGTGGCGCTGGATTCGATCGCCAGATAGCGCTCGGGATCGTAGGTCGAGACCATGAAGATCTTGGGATCGCGGATCGGCTCGTCTGTGATGACCTGGTTGATGCTCCAGGTTCCGGCGATGATCGAGGCGGCTCCCGTGCGGGTGACGCCCGAGCCAATGGCGCTGGCGACGACGTCGAACAGGCCGGCGATGACCGGCGTGCCCGCAGCCAGGCCGGTCAGACCGGCAACTTCAGGCGAAATGCGACCGGCGATTTCGGCGGATTCCAGAACCGGCGGCAATAGCTGTGCGCAGTCCCCAAGGCCATAGGCGGCCAGAAGGTCGCCCTCGTATCGGCGGCCCGGCATCGACAGCAGGCCGCAACCCGACATGTCCGACATGTCGGTCGAGCGCGCGCCGGTCAGCCGGTTGACGACAAAATCCTTGCACAGGAACACCGTGCCTATGCGCCCATGGAGAGCCGGATCATGGCGCTTCAGCCAGACCAGCAGCGTCGGCGTCTGCGCTGCCCACGGCTTCTGCAGGCAAAGGGGATAGGTGCGATCACCGACGCCTTGCTTCTGCCATTCGTCGACCAGCCCGCTTGCACGCGTATCGAGGGACTGGATGCCGATCAGCGGTTCGCCGTCACGGTCGAGCGCGTAAAGCCCGTTGCCATGGCCGGCGCAGCCGACGGCCAGGATGTCACCGGCATCGACGCCAGCACGTTCGATGCACTGACCGATGACCTCGACGGCATTGCGCCACAGTTCACCCAGGTCACGTTCGACATGGCCAGGCTTCGGCATGGACGACCGGCCATCCTTGGCGGCGAGCGCCAGCTCGCGGCCTTCGAGGTCGAAGAGTACGGCCTTGATGACGGTGTTGCCGGCATCGAGGCCAAGAATGTATTCTCCCATAAGCCCCTCCCAAGGCGCTGGAGCCTATCCCATTCCGATTGAATCGGAACGGGTCTCTGTCCGTTTGGCTGGAATGTCTTCAGCCCCTTCCCGCTTGCGAGCAGCTCGCTAATTCGCCCCGGTGTACCGGTCCCAGGCGGCGGCGCCGTCAGCGCCCTCGTGGATGATCGCCATGAGCCCGGCCACCACAGCGCGCGGATTGGCGTGCTGGTAGATGTTGCGGCCATAGACCATGCCATGCGCGCCCTGCGCCATAAGCGCCGCCGACTTGTCGAACACCGTGCGCAAATCCTCCTTGCCGCCACCACGCACCAGCACCGGGCAGCGCGCAGCCTCGACGACGCGGTGGAAATCGGCAGCCTCGGTCGTCGGATCGGCCTTGACGATGTCGGCGCCCATCTCGCGGGCAAGCCGGGTCAGCGTCACGATCTTCTCGGCATCGCCGTCGACCATGTAGCCGCCGCGCTCGGAGTTCGCCAGCATCGCCAGCGGTTCGATCATCAGCGGCATGCCATATTTGTCGCAGTCGGCGCGGACGCGCGCAATGTTCTGCACGCACTGGCGGAACAGGTCGGGTTCGTCGGGCAGCATGAACAGGTTGACCACCACGCAGGCGGCGTCCATCGCCAATGCGCCGATCAGCGGCTCATGCTCGTTCTGTAGCACAGCCCACATGTGGCGGTGGCGGGTCTTGTTGTAGGGATTGCCCATGTCGATGCGCATGACCAGCGCCGGCTTGTCCTTGCCCGGGCGCTCCTGCAGCAGGTCGGCCTGGCCGAAATTCATCTGGATCGCGTCGGGACGGGCCGTGACCAATTGGTCGACCACGCCGGCAATGTCTTCCAGTCCGTCGAGGAAGGACGGCTCGTTGCAGACACCATGATCGATGGCGACGTCGAGGCACCGGCCGTTGGCGAACAGACGGTTCATGCGGACTTTAGGGCTGATGCGCATTCGGCGCTCCTTTCGGATCTTGCTGAGAGTTTCGTGGCGTCGAGCCCGTGCCGGCTTTCCAGCAGAGCGAGAAATTCATTGCGCTCGCGCGCGCTGCGCGGCTCACCCCAGTCCTTGGCCTTGGCCAGGATGTCGAGCGCCTGCTCGATCACTCCCGACGAGAGCTTGCCGGTCACGCCGATGGTCGTGCGCCGCAGCAGCAGATCGTCGAGCTTCTCGACATGCTCATGCGCGATCAGATGTGCGAGTTCACCGACCGAATAGGTGCAGCCCGGCAACATGGTGTCGTCGCCGAGGCCGTCGGCAACCGTCGCCGCATCCGTGCCGTAGCGTTCGAACAGCTCGCGCATGCGGGCACGCGGAACACCTGAAATGGCGGCCTGTTCGGAAATCCACCGCTCGGCATCGCTAGGAAAATCACGGCCACCGCCGATGGCCAGCTCCTCGGTATCCCTGGTTCGTTTCGTGCCAAGACGTTCCAGTGCCATGTCGGCCGCAAGCGCCCCGAACGAGCGGAATGTGGTCCATTTGCCCCCGATCATGCACAGCATCTCAGGCAGCGCGCCGCTGGCCTCGACCACCTCACAGAAATGGTCGCGCGGGATGCGGCCGGTGAAGCTGTCGTCGCTGGCCGGCAGCGGGCGCACGCCGGCGAACTGGAAGACGATCTCCTCAGGCGCGATGCGGAGGTGCGGAAAGACGAAGGCGAGCGACTGCAGGATGTAGTCGCGCTCGTCAGCCTCGCAGCGCACCTGGTCGGGATCGTCGACACGTATGTCGGTCGAGCCCACCAGCACGTTGCCGAGATAGGGAAACAGGATGCAGATGCGCCCGTCCTCGTTCTCGTAATAGATCATGTGGCCTGATAGCGCGTCGTGCAGTTCGCGGTTGGCGACGACCAGATGCGAGCCCTTGGTGCCGCCTATCATCGTCGGCGCCGAGGCGCCGAGGCCAGCGTTGGTCAGGTCGATCCAGCCGCCGGTGGCGTTGACGATCAGCCGAGGATTGAGGCGTACCGCCTCGCCGGTCAGCATGTCGGTCAGCACCACGCCGTCGCCATCGCCGCCGACCTGGGCATGGTTCAGCGCCCGCGCCGCCGGATTGGCGGCCAGCGCGTCGTTCAGCATTTCGACGCCCAGCCGCTCGGGCCGGCTCACCCAGGCGTCATAGTAGGTCGCCGAGTTGCGGATATCAGGGTTGATCGCCGGCCAGGTCCTCAGCGTCTCGGCGCGGCTGCGGAAGACATGCTTCGGCATCAGCCGGCGCGTGGCGGTGAGGATGTCGTAGACCGCCAGGCCCGCCTTGATGACCACCGCACCGCGGCGGTTCGGCCTGCGGGTCAGGCCGAGAAAGCGGAAAGCGCCGTTGGCGATGCCCGAGAAGAAGTCGAAGATCGGCACCGTCGTCGGCAATGGTGCTACGAAATGCGGGGCGTTCCTGAGAAGCCTGTCGCGCTCCAGAAGCGATTCCCGCACCAGCTTGAACTCGCCGTTCTCGAGATAACGCAAGCCCCCATGCACCATGCGCGACAGGGCCGCGCTCGCCCCCGAGCAATAGTCCCCCTTCTCGGCCAGGAGCACGTCGACACCTTGCAGCGCCAGCTCGCGGAAGACGCTGATGCCGTTGATGCCGCCGCCGATCACAAGCACGGCGGGGCCGTTCCGGCCCTTGAGGCCGGCTATGGTTTCGCTGCGATTCATGGTGCGGAGGGTTCCTTCGGTCAGGCGTCCATGGCGACGAGATGCCTGGAAATAGCGGTATCGAGGGCGAGCAGATCGTCGGCATCGAGCCTGATCTGGCCGGCCCGCGCATTGTCGAGAGCCTGCGCCGGATTGCGCGCGCCACAGAGTGCAAAGGTGATGCCGGGCTGGGCCAGCGTCCAGGCGATCACCACCTGCGCCATGCTCGCCGTGTGGCGTTCGATGACAGGCTCAATGGCCGCCTTGAGCTCTGCGACCTTCTGCCGGTTGGCCGCGGAGAAGCGCGGATTGCCCTTGCGCTGGTCGTCGCCGCTGAATTGCCTGGACGGGTCGATGGCGCCGGACAGCAGCCCGAGCGCCAGCGACGAATAGCTGAGGGTGGCGACATCGTTGGCCTGGGTGATCGGCAGCAGCGTGTCCTCGATCTCGAGGTCGAGCATCGAGTAACGTTCCTGGATAGCGTCGATCTGACCGGCTTCGATATAGGTCTTCAACTCGTCAGCATTCACGTTGCTCGCGCCGATGGCGCCGATCTTGCCCTGCTGCTTGAGCCGCAAGAGCGTGTCCATCGTCTCGGCGACCGGCGTGGTCGGATCCTGCCAGTGGGTGATGTAGAGGTCGATATGGTCGGTGCCGAGGCGGCGCAGGCTCTGCTCAACCTCGTAGACGATGCCGTCGGCGCCGAGATAGCGATGCACCGGCAGCCCGTCCTGGTCGAAGAAGTGATTGCCCTTGCCGGAGTGCCAGTTGAGCCCGCACTTTGTGGCGACCACCACCTTGTCGCGGCGTCCGCGGATCGCCTTGCCGACGATCTCCTCACTACGTCCGAGACCATAGGCGGGCGCAGTGTCGATCAGCGACACGCCGGCATCGATCGATGCCTGGATCGCGGCAATGGAGGCGTCCTCGTCGGTGCCGCCCCACATCCAGCCGCCGATTGCCCAGGTGCCAAGGCCGACGCCCGAGGCCGATATCCCCGATCGGCCGATGTTGCGAACGAGCTGGCTCATGGTCTTTTTCCTTCGGCGAGTTCCAGGACCTGCAGGGCCGTGGCTTCGTCGGTGACGATGGTTTCGAGGTGGTTGCCGCGCATGGCGCTGAGGATCGGCGCGGCCTTGCTGGCGCCGCTGGCGACGCCGATGGTGCGCGGGACGGTGGCGAATTCTTCCAGTGTCAGCGACACCAGGCAGCGATTGAGGCTGTAGTCGCAGACCCTGCCTTGGGCATCGACGAGGTGGGCCAGCAGCTCGCCCGCTGCCCCCGACCGCTCGATGGCCTGGCGGTCGGTGCTCGACGAGGGATGCAGGTCGTAATAGCTGGAATCGTCGGTCAGGATCGAGCCGATGCCGACCACCGCGACATTGGCCTCGCGCGCCTTGCGGAACACGTCGGAGACAGAGCTTACGCCCATCAGCATGTCGCGCTGCTCGGGGCTGTCGGCAAATAGCGGCGCATGCACCTGATAGGCACGGCCGCCGAGCTTGTCGGCCATCAGCGAGGCGACGTGGTTGACGTCTGTGTAGTGCTTGCCCTGGACAAGCCCGGTCGCCGGGATGACCTCTACCTTGAACTGACGGTCGCCATTCAAGCCCGCAACCACGGCCGAGACACCCTTGCCGCCGGTGATAGAGATCGTGTCGCCGTCCTTGATCGTGTCCTGCAGCAGCGTCGCCGCGGCCTCGCCGACGCGCTGCAGTGCTGTCTGCGGATTGTCGCCGAGAGACGGCACGACAACGGCGCGCTTGAGCCCGCCGAGTGCCACCAGCCGGGCCTCGAGGTCGACGAGGTGTTCGATCGGCGACTTAATCCTGATCTCGACCAGCCCCATCTGGTGGCCGCGCTTGATCAGGCGGTTGACGGTGGCGTGCGAGATGCCGAGCTCGTGGGCGATCTCCACCTGGGTCTTGCCCTCCATGTAGTGGAGCACGAGCGCCTGATGCATCTGCCGCGCGTTGGCGATTTCGTCGCGTGAATTGCCGTTGGCCATCATTCGTCTCCGCTCATGCCTTCCTGCGATGAAGCAGGTGGTCGATGGAGACTGCGGCGAGAAGGATGCAGCCCTTGATCATGTCCTGCCAGTAAACCGAGATGTCGAGCAGGATCAGCGAGCTGGTGACCACCGAAAGCAGCGCCATGCCCAGGATCGCGCCGAAGATGGTGCCTGAACCGCCGTTGAGCGAAGCCCCGCCGATGACGGCCGCGGCGATGATGTTGAGTTCCATGCCGGCGCCGAATGTGGGCGTCGCCGCTCCGAAGCGGGACATGTAGATGACACCTGCAAAGCCTGCGAGCGTCGAGCTCAGCACCGTCACCCAGAACTTCACCTGCTTGGTACGAATGCCGGAATACTGCGCCGCCTTCTCGTTGGAGCCGGTGTAGAAGACCTTGCGGAAAGCCGTCGCCCGGCGGAGCAGGAAGTCGAAGACGGCAACCACCATCACGAAGATGATGATGACATAGGGGACGCCGTGGAAGCTGCCCTGGCCGATGGCCTTGAAGGCCGGCGGCAGGGTGAACAGCGAGAGCGGCGTGCCCTTGGTGACGATCAGGCACAGGCCACGCACGATCACCATCGCCGCCAGCGAGGTGATGAAGTGGTTGAGCCCGACCACGGTGACGAAGAAGCCCATGACGGCTCCGATGAGCGCGCTGACGGCGATGCCGATCAGGCTCGCCGTCCACGGGTCGAGCCCGGCAAGAAACAGCGCGCCAGACACCACCATCGAGAAGGCGACGACCGAGCCGACCGACAGGTCGATACCGCCGACGATCAAGAGGATGGTCATGCCGACAACGACGATGCCCTCGATCGAGAAGCTCATCAGCATGGCGCGGAAATTGCCCCATGTGAGGAAATGCGGCGAGGCAAACGACATGGCGATGCACAGCGCCAGGATGATGACGATCAGGCCCGCCTCACGCATGGAACCCAGCCGCGCAAGGTTCCAGCCCGCGCCTTGGCTTTCCGTTTTCATCTGAGCCGTCATGATCGGTGCTTCCGCTTCCCTAGGCGACATTTTGAGCCCTGGCATTGTGTGAATTTGGCTGCACGCCGGAGGCGAGCATGATGATGGCTTCTTCGCCGAGCTCGCCGGCCGCAAGTTCGCCGGCGATCCTGCCCTCGCGCACGACGAGCACCCGGTCGCACAGCCCAATCAGCTCGGGCATCTCCGAGGAGATGACGACGATGCCGACGCCGCGACTGGCAAGCTCGCGCAGCAGGCGATGGATTTCGGCCTTGGCGCCGACGTCGATGCCGCGCGTCGGCTCGTCCATCACCATCACCCTCGGGTCGACCGACAGTTGCTTGGCAATGGCCACCTTCTGCTGATTGCCGCCGCTGAGCGTCGAGACGGCGGCACCTACGCCTGCCATGCGAACACCCAACCGCTTTGCCAGCTCCGTCGCCTGCGCTGTCTCGGCGCGGCGGTCAAGCAGGCCGAGTTTTCCTGTGAGCTTGCCGAGGTCGAGCGCCGACACGTTGGCTGCGATCGACATGTCGAGGAACACGCCCGAACCCTTGCGGTCTTCGGAGAGGTAGACCAGGCCGGCCTTCACCGCGTCGGCATAACAGGAAATCCTGATAGGTTGGCCGTCGATCTCGACCTCGCCAGCGGCCACGGATCTCAGGCCGCACATCGTTTGCGCCATTTCGCTGCGGCCCGACCCGATGAGCCCGCCGATGCCGAGGATTTCGCCGACGCGAAGCTCGAGGCTGACACCGAAGCAGCGCTCGCCGTCCGACAGGCCTGACACCTTGAGCAAGGTGCGTCCAGGCGCCTCGTTCAGCTTGTCGGGATAGAGCTGGGCAATCTCGCGGCCGACCATCTTGCGCACCACCTCGTCAGGGGTGATCGAAGCAATCTCGTCGGTGGCGACATAGCGGCCGTCGCGGAACACCGTCACGCGGTCGCAGAGCGAGAAGATCTCGGCCATGCGGTGGCTGATGTAGATGATGGAAATGCCGCGCGACCTGAGTTCGCGAACGATGGCAAACAGGCGCTGCGCTTCCGGTTCGGTCAGTGCCGCCGTCGGCTCGTCGAGGATCAGCACCCGGCAGTCGAGCGTCAACGCCTTGGCGATCTCGACCAGTTGCTGGTTGGAAATGGAGAGGTCGCCGACCTTGGTGCGCACCGGAATCGGGGCCAGAAGGTCCATCACCTTTTGCGCTTCGGCATGGAGCCGCCGGAAATTCATCAGCGGGGCGCGGCGGCTGTTGATCGCCGGCATGAAGATGTTCTCGGCAACCGTCGCATCGGGACAGAGTGCGATCTCCTGGTGGACGAGCGCGATGCCTAGCCGCTGGGCCGAGGCCGGATTGGCAATCACGGTGCGCTCGCCTGCAATGCGGATCTCGCCTTTGTCGGGCTGAAGCACGCCGGCAATGATGTTCATCAGCGTCGACTTGCCGGCACCGTTCTCTCCGCAGAGTGCATGGATCTCGCCGGGCGCGAGCGAGAAATCGATACCGGTCAGGGCCTTGATGGCGCCGAACGACTTCGAAACTCCTGAGATCTCGAGAATGGGCGTCGACATGAGTCAACCTTCACGGAGTGTGATCTTTGCGGTGCCGGGGCAGGACGCCCCGGCCGTCTTTCAGCAAGGCATGAAAGGGAGCGGAAATCTATTCCTCGATGCCCTTGGTGCCGCGGCGCTTGAGGTACTTGTCCCAGTAGAAGTCGTCGGCGTTGTCAGCGGTGACGATGGAGAAGCCGTTGTCGACGAAGGGCACGCTCATCGGGTTGAAGCCCGAGCGCTTGGCGTCGTTCATCGGGTCGATCAGTTCGGGATGCTTGGCCATCCACAGCAGCATGAAGCCCATGTAGCCCTGCATGCCCTGGTTGGGGTTGACCGAGCCGAAGATCTCGCCGGCCTTGATCATGTCGAGGATCTTGGCGTTGACGTCGGCCAGCATCACCTTGATCTTGCCGCCGCCTTCCTTGGCTGCCTGCGCAGCACCAATGGCCGAATTGGCTTCCGGCATGAACACGGCGCCGAGGTCGGGATGGGCCTGCGCCAAGCTGAGTACGGCCTGGTAGGCCTTGGTCGGGTCCTGGTTCGAGGCGGCGCGGCCGACCAGCTTCATGTCGGGCCACTTGGCCTCCATGCGGGCGACGAAGGCGTTGACGCGCTTGTCGTGATTGTCCTGGCCGGGGTTTTCGAGCACGGCGTATTCGCCCTTGCCGTCCATCGACTTGGCGACCGCGTCGGCAGCATAAGTGCCTTCGGCGATATTGTCGGAGGTGATGTAGGAGACGCGCTTGGAATTGGGCGAGTCGGCGGCGAAGGTGACGACGGCCGTGCCCTGCTCGATGGCGCGGTTGATCGGCTCAATGAACGGGTCGGAGTTCATCGGGTGCACCAGGATGCCGGCCGGCTTCTGGGCGAGCGCCTGGTCGAAGGTGGCGATCTGCTTGTTGACGTCATATTCCGGCGTGCCGGTGTAGGCGGTCTCACAGCCGAACTGCTGGCCGGCCTGCTTGAACATCTCGTAGACCGGGAACCAGTATTCGACGCCCGACACCATGACGTTCATGACGTATTTTTCGCCGGGCGCGCATTTGAACGGGTTTTCGGCCGACTGGGCATGGCCGGCACCGAGAATGGTCGAAAGCGCGGCCGCGGCCGCGAAAGTGCTGAGAAATTTACGCAAGTTCCCTCCCTTGGCCGAAGCCAGATCAATAACCTTCGCCAGCACCTGACATGCCGTGCGGTATGGATTGATTGTCCGAACTTCCTCCCGAAGCCCGGTGACAGTGAGAATTACAGCCTCGCGGCGTTATGTCAATAAAATTCACCATTTGAAATATATTTCACACCAACATCAAGGTCAAGACTGTTTTAGCCGTCACCGCAAGCCCGAGAGCTTGGCCGCTCCCCCATCCGCGGATAGGCTGCCACTATCATTAAGTGGAGCCTCATGCCTTGACCGACGATCGCAAGTCCCACTGGGACACCATCTACGGCACCAAGGCGGAAGACGACGTCAGCTGGTTCCAGAAAATGCCGGAGCCGTCCATGACGCTGCTCTCGCTCGCAGGCGGTACGCCTGGACAGGCAATCATCGATATCGGCGGCGGCGCCTCGCATCTGGTGGACGCGCTGCTCGATCAGGGTTTCGGCGATGTGTCCGTCCTCGATATCTCGCAGGCCGCACTTGAGGCCGACAAGGCTCGGCTAGGCGCAGCAGCGCACGAAGTCCACTGGATCTGCTCCGACGCGACCGCATGGCGGCCGGCGCGGCATTACGATGTCTGGCACGACCGCGCCGCCTTCCACTTCCTGACCAATCCGGCCGACCAGGCGGGCTACATGTCAGCCCTCAAGCAGGCGCTGGTGCCTGGCGGCCACGCGATCATCGGCACCTTTGCGCCCGACGGACCGGAGAAATGCAGCGGCCTGCCGATCGTCCGACACGATGCCCAAAGCATCGGCAGGCTTCTGGGCAGCGGCTTCGAGCTCGTCGACAGCCGCCGCCACGAGCACAAGACGCCATGGGACAGCGTGCAGCATTTTCAGTTCAGCACCTTCCGCAAGCGGGCCTGACACGCCTGCCCGATATATTAGCACGCGCGGATTTCGCGAAGATCAGGCCGCTGCAACAGGTCGTGCCGTGGCTATTCGCGCCAACCACATGCCAAGAAACATCATCGGCAGAAACGCATACGTACCGGCCGCGCCCAACGCTATTGCTGTCAGTGCCGGACCCGGGCAGAAACCACCAAGCCCCCAGCCGATGCCGAAGATTGCCGGGCCGACTATGATCCTGCGGTCGATGGCAGAACTGTTCGGCACGTGAAACGAGGCGCCCGCCAGCGGCTTGGGCCGCCTGAAGACGACTCGATAGCCTGCAAAGGCCGTGATCACCGCCCCGCCCATGACGAAGGCAAGCGATGGATCCCACGTGCCGAACAGGTCGAGGAAGTTCAGCACCTTGGCTGGGTCCGACATTCCCGAAACCACAAGACCTATGCCGAAAAGCAGGCCGAGCGCGAGATTGACCATGAAGGACATGTCAGGCTCCCAGCACGTGGCGAACGGCAAAGACTGTGGCGAAGGCAGTAGCCATGAAGGTGAGCGTCGCCACCAGCGAACGCAGCGAAAGGCGCGACAGCCCACAGACGCCATGGCCGCTGGTGCAGCCATTGCCATAGACCGAGCCGAATCCGACGAGCAGTCCGGCCAGGGCCATCAGCGGCAGGTTTGACGAGACGGTCTGGACTACGTCGGTGCTGCTTATTGCGGCATAGGCCAGCGGCGCGGCGACCAGCCCGAGAACAAAGCCGAGCCGGGAAAGCAAGGCGCCGTCGAGGTATGGTGGCAGCAGGCGGGCGGCAATGCCGCTGATGCCGGCAATGCGCCCGTCCCAGGCCATCAGCAGCACAGCCGAAAGCCCGATCAGGACGCCACCGACGGTGGAGGCTATGGGGGTGAACTCAGTCATGTCCTTGCCTTTTTTTGATTGGGTCTGCCGTCCATCGCAGCTTGCTCTCACCTTCCGGATCACAGAACAACGTGTAGAGCAGCGAGACGACAGCCCTCACCCGCTCGTCGGAGAGCCGGTAGAAAACGGATTTCGATTGCTTGCGGCCGACGATCAGGCCGGCTTCACGTAACTCGGCAAGTTGCTGCGACAGCCCGGGCTGCCTGATGCCCAGGCTATCTTCCAGTTCACGCACCGAGCGTTCGCCTTCGACGAGTGCGCAGGCGATCATCAGCCGGTTCGGATTGGCAAGCTTCTTCAGGAATTCCGATGCCTCCGCTGCGCGGTCGAGCAGATCGGAAACCGGCCGATGCGGTTCCTGGGCCATGTCCTACCCCCAGTTTGCGCCCTGCAGGGCGTCGAGCGGGAACTTCAGGTAACGCTTGCCGTTGGCTTCGGGCTCAGGCAGGCGCCCGCCATTGATGTTGATCTGCAGCGCATGAAGGATGAGCTTGGGCATCGGCAGCGTCCTGTCGCGGGTTTCGCGAAGCGCGACGAATTCCGCCTCTGTCGCCAGCCTGGAGATGTGCGTATTGCGCGCCTTTTGCTCTGCGACGGTGCTTTCCCATCGCGGCTGGCGCCCGCCGGGCTGGTAGTCGTGTCCCGTAAAAAGCCTGGTGTCGTCGGGCAACGACAGGATCTCCTGGATCGACTGCCAGAGGCGCTTGGCGCTGCCACCGGGAAAATCGGCCCGTGCCGTGCCGCTGTCGGGCATGAACAGCGTGTCGTGGATGAAAGCGGCATCGCCGACCACATAGGTGATCGAGGCCAGCGTGTGGCCGGGCGAGAACAGCACCTTTGCCGGGAGCTCGCCGATGGAGAAGGTCTCGCCCTCGGCAAACAGCTTTTCCCACTGCGAGCCGTCGGTGGCGAGGTCCGGCCAGTTGTAGATGGCCTTCCAGAGTTTCTGCACGTCGATGACGCGTTCGCCGATAGCTGTCCGTGCACCGGTCCTCGACTTGAGATAGCGGGCCGCGGAAAAATGGTCGGCGTGGGGATGGGTGTCGAGGACCCACTCGACGGTCAGCCCCTGCTCCTCGACGAAATCGAGGATACGGTCAGCATTGCCGGTGGCCGTGGCGCCTGATTTCTCGTCGAAATCGAGTACCGGGTCGATGATCGCGCATTTCCTGGTCGCCGGATCGGCAACGACATACTGGACGGAAAAGGTGCGCGGATCGAAGAAGGCGGATACTTCGGGTTTCTGTACCATCATCTGCCCCACAAGGTTGTCGTGCATTTGCAAAGCATCAGGAGTTGGTGCGCAGCCAGTCCTTGGCGCCGGCCAGATTGGTGCCCAGCCGTTCGCCGAGCGCATCGATATCCGTCAGTTTCATCCGGCCATCGAGTACCTCGCCGATCGCCCAAAGCGTCAGCGAGCGCGTGCCACCCTTGCAATGGGCGAGAACCGGGCCCTGGGCCTCGGCGAAAGCCTTCTGGAAGGCCCGTACGGCTTCCAGCGTGTAGCGCCCCGGCGTCACCGGGACATTGACGAAGTCCATGCCCAACTGCCCTGCCAACGCGGCGGCTTCGGCCATGCCGGGTTGGGTCGGTTCCTCGTTTTCGGGGCGGTTGTTGATGATCCTGCGAATACCCGCTTGGGCAGCAACAGCCAGATCAGCGTCCGTTGGCTGGCCGGAAATCCAGAGCTTGTCGGTAACCTGCTTCATCACACATCCTATCAAAAGCGCTTGCGTAGGCCGCTACACGATTTGATATGAATGATTGCGTTTTCTTGCAATATATTTTTTGTAACTAAAGATTGATGCCGCCTCGCCCGCGGCCTCTGCCTTTGCTAGCCGCCGCGATCCTGGCGGCGCTTGCCCCAGTAGTCGAGCCGCTTCTTGACGTCGCGTTCGAATCCGCGCTCGTTGGGCACGTAGAATTCGGGCCGGTTCGGGCCTGCCAGTTCGTCGGGCATGAATTCCTGCCCGGAAAAGGCGTCGGGATAGTCGTGGTCGTAGCGGTAGCCTTCGTGGTAGCCGAGTTCCTTCATCAGCTTGGTCGGCGCATTCAGGATGTGCTTCGGCGGCGCCAGCGACCCGGTCTGCTGGGCGAGTGCAATTGCCTGGTTGAAGCCCATGTAGGAAGCGTTCGACTTGGGCGCGGTCGCCACATAGGTGATCGCCTGCGCCATGAACAGCCGCCCTTCCGGCCAGCCGACGCGCTCGAAAGCGCTCCAGGCCGCCACCACCTGCGGCATCGCCTGCGGATCCGCCATGCCGACATCTTCGGACGCAGCGCATGCCAGACGGCGAAAGATGGTACCGGGGTCCTCGCCGCCGATCACCATGCGGGCTGCCCAATAGAGCGCTGCCTGCACGTCGCTGCCGCGCAGGCTCTTATGGAAACAACTGAGCAGATTGTAGTGCTCTTCCTGGCCTTTGTCGTAGACCGGCGCCCGCTTCTGGACGGCTTCGGCAAGGGCTGCCACATCCAGCATCGTGCCATCGGGCAGCGCCAGCAATTCCTCGCAAAGACCGATCAGGTAGCGCCCGTCGCCATCCGCCATGGTCAGCAGCGTATCGCGTGCGGCCGGATCGAGGGGGAGCTTCCTGCCCGTGTGCGCTTCCGCACGCTCGGCCAGAATGGCGAGGTCTTCCTTTTCGAAGCGCCTGAGCGTGTAGACCTTGGCGCGCGACAGCAGCGCCGCCACCAGACTGAAACTCGGGTTCTCGGTCGTCGCCCCAATCAGCACAATGGTGCCGTCTTCGACATGCGGCAGCAGGGCATCCTGTGTGGTGCGGTTGAACCGGTGCAACTCGTCGACGAACACCACCGTCTGCCGCCCTGCCCCGCTGCGCAGTTGCTTGGCGGCGTCGATGACCTTGCGCAGGTCGGCGACACCCGAAAGGACCGCCGACAGCTGCACGAAATCGAGGCCGACTTCCTTAGCGACCAGGCGTGCGATGGTCGTCTTGCCGACGCCGGGCGGCCCCCAGAGGATGAACGAGGATACCTTTCGCGCCTTTATCATGCGGCCGATGGGGCCGTCGGGACCAAGCAGATGATCCTGTCCGATGACCTCGCCGATGCGCTGCGGGCGCAGCGTCTCGGCCAGCGGGCGTGGAACGGCCTCGTCGAACAGGGAACTCAAGGCGTCAGCCTCCCGGCGGTCCGGCTGCCACGCCTAATAGCGCAGCATCTGCCGCATGATGCGGCCGTCGCGCTCGACGGTGAAGCGCCACCAACGGGTGTCTTCCTCAGCAAGCTGCTTCAGCTTGGCAGCGGTGTCGACGGTCTCGCCATTGACCTCGCGGACGATGTCGCCCAGCTGGAAGCCGAAACCTGCCGCCGGCGAGCCACCGTCGATGCCGACGATCGCCACGCCCTTGGTGTCGGTCGCGACACGCAGGCGCTGGGCCAGCCGCGGCGACAATTCGGCAACCTTGGCGCCGGCAAACGGGCTGCGGCCGCGCAGTAGCACCTCGTTCGAACTGGTGCCCTCAGGTGCACGCTCAAGGGCAACTTCGATCGACTTCTCCTCGCCCTTGGTCAGCACCGAAAGGGTCGCCTTGCCGCCGACCGGCTGCGTGGCCAGGCGGTAGTCAAGCGCTTCCATGTGTTCGATTGCAGCGCCATTGAATGCCAACACCACATCTCCAGGCTTCAGCCCGGCGCGCGCTGCGGGGCCGTTCTCGTCGACAGACGAGATCAGCGCGCCCGAGGGATGATCCATGCCAAGGGATTCTGCGATCTGCGGCGTCACCGGTTCGAAGGTAGCGCCGATGAACGGCCGCTCGAAGAAATCGGCGCCACCCTTGGCCGCTTCGGTGAAGGCACGCACCATGTTCGACGGGATGGCAAAACCAATGCCGATCGAGCCGCCGGTGCGGCTGAAGATCGCCGTGTTGATGCCGATGAGTTGGCCGCCCATGTTGATCAGCGCACCGCCCGAATTGCCCGGGTTGATCGCCGCATCGGTCTGGATGAAGAAACCGGAGTCGGACACGCCGATATGCGTGCGGGCAAGGGCCGAGACGATGCCGCTTGTCGTGGTCTGGCCAACGCCGAACGGATTGCCAATGGCCAGCACCAGATCGCCAACCTGCAGCGCGTCGGAATCGCCAATGGCGACCGTCGGGAACGGCTTGTCGGAATCGATCTTGAGCACGGCAAGGTCAAGGGTCTCGTCCTTGAGCAGCACCTTGCTGGTAAATTCACGGCCGTCGGAGAGCGCGACCTTCACCTGGTCGGCATCCTGGACGACATGGTTGTTGGTGACGACGATGCCGCTTGGGTCGACCAGAACGCCCGAACCGAGCGACGAACGGTTGCGCGGACCCGACCGGCCGAAGAATTGCTCGAAGAACGGATCGCCCTCGAATGGCGACCGCACCTTCACCTGCTTGGAAGCGTAGACATTGACAACCGCTGCCGCCGTGTCCTTGACCAGCGGCGCAAACGACAGCTGCATCTCTTCGCGTCCGAATGGCACGCGCCGATCGGGACCGGGCGTTGCGGCCCCGCCGCCCTTGCCGCCATTCAGCAGGTCCGTCAGCACATCCGACAGGCCCGGATCCCCGGTGGTCGGCGCCTCCTGGGCCGTCGCACCGCCGGCAAGCGCCATCCAGGCGCACAGCGCAAGCGACAGATATCGTTTCGCACGCATGGCGAATCCTCCAATGCATAGTTGGCGCCATTGTCGCGACGATTGTGCAAATTGAAAGGCTAGAGGGGCGCGAAAAGCGGTTATTTCCGCTTGGTTGGCCCCGGTTGCGGAAGGACCGCTGAAACCTCGACGCGTCGTGCGCCCGCATCGCCCGGCAAACCACGTCACAGCGATCTGACCGACACACCACCCAAAACAAAAGGGGCCACAAGGGCCCCTTCGGTTCATAACACGATGCGGAATGCTTATGCAGCTTCAGCTTCGTTGACAGCTTCGGCTTCGAGACGAACGCGGTCGCCTGCGCCCTTGGCCGAGGTGTCGCGATCGACGAACTCGATGACGGCCATCGCGGCGTTGTCACCGCGGCGGAAGCCAGCCTTCATGATGCGCAGGTAGCCGCCGTTGCGGGTGGCGTAACGCGGCGCGACGACGTCGAACAGACGCTTCACGACGTTCTCGTTGCCGATCTGGGCGATCACCTGGCGGCGGGCATGCAGGTCGCCGCGCTTGCCGAGCGTCACCAGCTTCTCGACGATCGGACGCAGGTCCTTCGCCTTTTCGAGCGTGGTCACGATCTGCTCGTGCTCGATCAGCGAGACCGAGAGGTTGGCGAACATGGACTTGCGGTGGCTTACGCTGCGGGCGAAGCGACGGCCTTTAAAACCGTGACGCATGGCTCTTTTCCTTCTTCAGTTGTTCAAGAGGCCACGGCCTCTGATGGTTTTCCGCAAGGCCGTCGGACCGGATATCCGGTCCTCGGAACCATGCTCGACTAGGTCTTCTTAGTACTGGTCTTCGTATCGCTTGGCGAGGTCTTCGATGTTTTCCGGCGGCCAGTCCTGCACTTCCATACCGAGGTGCAGGCCCATTGCGGCCAGAACTTCCTTGATCTCGTTGAGCGACTTGCGGCCGAAGTTCGGCGTACGCAGCATCTCGGCTTCCGTCTTCTGGATCAGGTCGCCGATGTAAACGATGTTGTCGTTCTTGAGGCAGTTGGCCGAACGGACCGAAAGCTCCAGTTCGTCGACCTTCTTGAGCAGCGCCGGGTTGAAGGCGAGCTCGGTGACGGCCTCGGCTGCAACTTCCTTCTGCGGCTCGTCGAAGTTGACGAACAGTGCAAGCTGGTCCTGCAGGATGCGAGCAGCGAAAGCCACTGCGTCCTCGCCGGTGATCGAACCGTCGGTCTCGATGGTCATGGTCAGCTTGTCGTAGTCCAGAACCTGGCCCTCGCGGGTGTTCTCGACCTTGTACGAAACCTTCTTGACCGGCGAGTAGAGGCTGTCGACCGGGATGAGACCGATCGGAGCGTCTTCAGCGCGGTTGCGTTCGGCCGGCACATAACCCTTGCCGGTGTCGACCGTGAACTCCATGCGGATCTCGGCGCCCTCGTCGAGGGTGCAGATAACGTGGTCCGGGTTCAGGATCTCGACGTCGCCGACCGTCTGGATGTCGCCGGCGAGCACGGCACCAGGGCCCTGCTTGCGAACGACCATGCGCTTCGGGCCGTCGCCTTCCATGCGGATGGCGATTTCCTTGATGTTGAGCACGATGTCGGTGACGTCTTCACGAACGCCGCCGATGGAAGAGAACTCATGCAGCACGCCGTCGATCTGCACCGCAGTGACGGCAGCGCCACGAAGCGACGACAAAAGCACGCGACGGAGCGCATTGCCGAGCGTCAGGCCGAAGCCACGCTCAAGCGGCTCGGCGACGAGCGTGGTCTGCGTCTTCTTCTTGGACGAGAACTCGATCTTGTTCGGCTTGATCAGTTCCTGCCAGTTTTTCTGGATCATATTCGCTTCCTTCCGTTAGCCCGACACCATCCAATCGTGACGGGCGACCTGGAAACCGCAAACGAGCGCACAAGGCGCTCGCGCGGGGGTGAAATATTAGACGCGACGCTTCTTGCGCGGGCGGCAACCATTGTGCGGGATCGGCGTCACGTCGCGGATCGACGTGATGGTGAAACCCGCAGCCTGGAGCGCGCGCAGAGCCGACTCACGACCCGAACCCGGACCGCAGACTTCCACTTCCAGCATGCGCATGCCGTGTTCCTGTGCCTTCTTGGCAACGTCTTCAGCAGCCATCTGGGCCGCGAACGGGGTCGACTTGCGCGAACCCTTGAAGCCCTGCGCACCAGCCGAGGACCAGGCAATCGTGTTGCCCTGTGCATCGGAGATGGTGATCATGGTGTTGTTGAAGGTCGAATTGACGTGGGCGACGCCCGACGAGATGTTCTTGCGTTCGCGACGGCGAACGCGTGCGGCTTCCTTAGCCATAGCAGTCCTTTCAGTTGATCTCTTCACCGCCGTAATACCAGCGGCTACACCAGCCTGCGTTTAAGGTGTCAGGCCGAACACCCGCCCAAATAAGGCGAAACCGGCGAGCCGAAACCCGCCGGAGATACGAAATTACTTCTTCTTGCCGGCAATTGCCTTGGCCGGACCCTTGCGGGTGCGCGCATTGGTATGCGTGCGCTGGCCACGGACCGGAAGCGAACGACGGTGACGCAGGCCGCGGTAGCAGCCGAGGTCCATCAGACGCTTGATGTTGATCGAAACTTCGCGGCGCAGATCGCCTTCGACCTGATAGTCGCGGTCAATCGTCTCGCGGATCGCCAGGACTTCGGCATCGGTCAGCTGGTTGACGCGACGCTCAGCCGGGATACCGACCTTCTCGACGATCTCCTGGGCGAACTTCTTGCCAATACCGTGAATGTACTGAAGCGAGATCACAACGCGCTTGTTGGTCGGAATATTAACGCCGGCTATACGAGCCATCTTTTCACTCCATTTGGGCCGGACCATGCCGGCGCTTCAAGTTGCCCCGCGTCCGGTGGAGGCCGGCCCTTGCGGGTTTTCCGTTTCAATATGACTTTGCGCCCTTACGGGCAAACAGCATCATGCCTGAATGGAAGACGGGCCGCCATACTCCGGATCGGCCCGTCCGTCAAGTCTGTGTGCGACGATTAGCTGGCGACAGTCGCCAGAACCGCTTCGATCTGTGCCGTCACTTCGTCCATCGGCGCCATGCCGTCGACCTGCTTGAGCAGGTCATTGGCGTAGTAATAGCCGATCAGCGGAGCGGTCTTCTTGTAGTACTCGCGCAGCCGTTCGTCGAAGACCTCGGCATTGTCGTCCTTGCGCACCGGCTGGCCGGCCGCCTTGGCCTCCTCGGCGCGCTTCAGGATACGGCCGACAAGCGCCTTGTCGTCGACGACGAGTTCTACGACCACGTCGAGGAACATGCCGCGTTCGGCCAGCATGTCGGCAACGGCGTCGGCCTGTGCCAGCGTGCGCGGATAACCGTCGAGGATGAAGCCCTGGGCGCAGTCGTCCTGGTCGATCCGTTCGGCGACAATCGCATTGACGATTTCGTCCGAGACCAGTTCGCCGGCGTCCATCACCGCCTTGGCGCGCTTGCCGACTTCCGTTTCCGCCTTGACCGCTGCGCGCAGCATGTCGCCGGTGGAAAGTTGAGGAATGCCGTGCTTGTCGACCAACCTCTGAGCTTGCGTCCCCTTGCCCGCTCCCGGCGGTCCAAGCAATATCAGCCTCATCTTCCCCTCTTACCTCCACGGAGCTTCGACTTCTTGATCAGCCCCTCATACTGATGGGCGATCAGGTGACCCTGAATCTGCGCCACCGTATCAAGGGTTACATTGACCACGATCAGAAGCGAAGTACCACCAAGGTAGAAGGGAACGCCGGTCGCCGAGATCAGGAACTCCGGCAGCAAGCAGATGATGACGAGATAGGCGGCGCCGACCACCGTGACGCGGGTCAGCACGTAGTCGATGTATTCCGCGGTGCGCTCGCCAGGACGATAGCCGGGAATGAAGCCCGAATGCTTCTTCAGCTGATCGGCCGTGTCCTTCGGATTGAAGACGATAGCCGTGTAGAAGAAGGCGAAGAAGATGATCATCGCCGCGTAGAGCGCCATGTAGAGCGGCTGGCCGTGGCCGAGCGCGGCCATGATCGTGCTCACCCAGCCAGGCAGCGTGGCAGTGTTCGAGAAGCCCGCGACGGTCGCCGGCAGCAGCAGAAGCGACGAAGCGAAGATCGGAGGAATGACGCCGGCGGTGTTGAGCTTCAGCGGCAGGTGCGACGTATCGCCTTGGAACATGCGGTTGCCGACCTGGCGCTTCGGATACTGGATCAGAAGGCGGCGCTGGGCACGCTCGAAAAACACGATCACGGCGATGACGACGATCGCCAGGACGATGATCGCGAGAATCAGGCCGGTCGACAGCGCACCTGTGCGGCCGAGTTCCAGAGTGCCACTGATAGCGCTCGGAAGCCCGGCGACGATGCCGGCGAAGATGATCAGCGAGATACCGTTGCCGATGCCGCGGGCGGTGATCTGCTCGCCGAGCCACATCAGGAACATCGTGCCGCCGACGAGCGTGATGACCGTCGAAGCACGGAAGAACATGCCCGGATCCGAGACGATTCCGTTACCGCTCTCAAGCCCGACCGAAATGCCGTAAGCCTGAACAAGCGCCAGAAGCACGGTGCCATAGCGGGTGTACTGATTGATGACCTTGCGGCCCTGCTCACCTTCCTTCTTCAGCGCTTCGAGCGACGGGACGACCGACGTCATGAGCTGCATGATGATGGAAGCGGAGATGTAGGGCATGATGCCGAGTGCAAACAGCGCCATGCGCTCGACTGCACCACCGGCAAACATGTTGAAAATGCCGAGAACGCCGCGGCTCTGCTGGGTGAAAGCCTGCGCGAATGCATCGGGGTTGATGCCGGGGAGCGGAATATAGGTGCCGAGGCGGTAGACCAGCAGCGCGCCGAGGGTGAACCAGATACGTTTCTTGAGATCTTCGGCCTTGGCGAAGGCTGCGAAATTCAGATTGGATGCCAGTTGTTCAGCAGCCGATGCCATTCAGGGTACTCCGCTTGGTCACGCCGCAATGCCGCAGATGGGCGCGGCGCGTATCACCGAAGCCACGAGATAGGCTCCGGACGGCAAACATGCAAGCGGCGGTATCTCTACCGCCGCTTACTTTGCAAAGCCTTTTATTCGGCCGCTGCCACTTCAGGCAGCTTCACCGATCCTCCAGCCTTTTCGATCTTCTCGATCGCAGGCTTGGAAGCGCCGGCGACGTCGAAGGCCACCTTGGTCTTGAGTTCGCCGTCGCTGAGGATGCGGACGCCGTCCTTGACGCGGCGAATCACGCCGGCCTTGACGAGGGCTTCCGCCGTCACGGTCTCTTTCGCATCGAGCTTCTTGGCATCGATCGCGACCTGGATACGGGCCAGCGAAACGGTGTTGTAGCTCTTGGCGAAGATGTTGGTGAAGCCGCGCTTCGGCAGGCGACGATAGAGCGGCATCTGGCCACCCTCGAAGCCGTTGATCGCGACGCCCGAACGGGCCTTCTGACCCTTGACGCCGCGGCCGCCGGTCTTGCCGGAGCCGGAGCCGATGCCGCGGCCAAGGCGCTTCTTGGAGTGCGTCGCGCCGGTGTTGTCACGCAGATCGTTGAGTTTCATGTTCTATCTCCTGCGATCGGCCTACGCCTCGTCCACAACGCGGACGAGATGCTGGACAGCTGCGATCATGCCGCGCACGGAAGGAGTATCCTCCAGGGTACGCTTGCGATGCATCTTGTTGAGGCCGAGGCCGACCAGCGTGGCACGCTGCTCCTTCGGCCGGCGGATCGGGCTACCGATCTGCTCGACGGTGATGGTCTTGGTTGCTTTCTTGGCCATGGTCATTGTCCCTGGTCAGCTCGAGCGACTATTCTTCAGCCGCTACGGCGGTGCCGCGGCGAGCCTGAAGGGTCGAGTACTTGATGCCGCGCTGAGCAGCCACATCCTTCGGATGCAACTGGTTCTTCAGCGCATCGAAGGTCGCACGAACCATGTTGTAGGGGTTCGACGAACCCATCGACTTGGCGACGACGTCGTGCATGCCGAGCGTCTCGAAGACAGCGCGCATCGGGCCGCCTGCGATGATGCCGGTACCCTGCTTGGCAGAGCGCAGCAGAACACGGCCAGCGCCCCAACGACCTTCAACGTCGTGGTGCAGCGTACGGCCCGAACGGAGCGGCACAAAGATCATGTCGCGCTTGGCCGATTCGGTTGCCTTGCGGATCGCTTCCGGCACTTCGCGCGCCTTGCCGTGACCAAAGCCAACGCGGCCCTTCTGGTCGCCGACGACGACGAGTGCTGCAAAACCGAAACGCCGGCCGCCCTTGACGACCTTGGCAACGCGGTTGATGTGTACGAGCTTATCGACGAATTCGCTGTCGCGCTCTTCACGGTCACGGCTACGCTCGCGACCGCCTTCCCTACGTTCTTGTGCCATATTCCTATCCTTATTTTTTTCCGGAAGCACGGGGGTTAAAAACCAAATCCGGCGTCTATAGCGTCGCCGGATTTATTGCAACTGGTCAGTGATGCGGCGCAGCGCCACGCGCTACGCCGGTTCCTGCATCAGAAGTTCAGGCCACCTTCGCGGGCAGCTTCGGCAAGCGCCTTGATGCGGCCGTGATAGATATAGGCGCCACGGTCGAAAACGACCTCCTTGACGCCGGCCTTCGAAGCGCGCTCGGCGATCAGCTTGCCAACCGCAGTCGCGGCAGCCGTGTCGGCACCAGTCTTCAGCGTGCCCTTGAGGTCCTTCTCGAGGGTGGAAGCGGCAGCGAGCGTACGGCCATTGGCATCGTCGATGACCTGGACGTAGATGTTCTTCGACGTGCGGTGAACCGACAGGCGCGGACGGCCGTTGGCGACCTTCTTGACCTGGCGGCGGATGCGCGACGAGCGACGCAGAGTGGTTTCTTTCGAAGCCATAGTAGTGGTTCCTTGCCTTCTGAAACGGGCGCGGCCATCTGCGGTAAGCTGAAATGCTTCCCGCGACCGCGCACCGCGGCGTTGCTATTACTTCTTCTTGCCTTCTTTGCGGACGATCTTCTCGCCAGCATAGCGGACGCCCTTGCCCTTGTAGGGCTCCGGACCGCGATATTCGCGGATCTCGGCGGCGACCTGGCCAACCTGCTGCTTGTCGATACCCGTGACGACGATTTCAGTAGGCTTCGGCACCGTGATGGTGATGCCTTCCGGCGTCTGATAAACGACGTCATGGCTGAAGCCAAGGGCCAGCTGCAGGTTCTTGCCCTGGAGTGCAGCACGATAGCCGACGCCGGTGATCTCGAGCTTCTTTTCGAAGCCGTCCTTAACACCGGTCAGGATGTTGACGATCTGGGTCCGCGACATGCCCCACTTGGAGCGGGCGTCCTTCGACTGGTCGCGCGGCTGAACGGCGATCTCGCCTTCTTCCATCTTGACCAGAACTTCGTCGTTGACCACGAACTTCAGCTCACCCTTGGGGCCCTTCGCCGTCACGGTCTGGCCGGTGACGGTCGCGGATACGCCCTGCGGAAGCTGAACGGGTTTCTTGCCAATACGAGACATTGTCTTGTCCTCGCCTTTCTTGTTTCAGCCTACGCAGATCAGAAGATCTGGCAGAGGATTTCCCCGCCGACGTTCTGTTCGCGCGCTTCGTGGTCGGCCATCACGCCCTTCGGGGTCGAAAGGATCGAGATGCCCAGGCCGTTGGCGACCGGCGGAATCGACTTGGACGAGACGTAGACACGGCGGCCCGGCTTGGAGACACGCGCAATTTCGCGGATCACCGGCTGGCCGTCGAAGTACTTCAGCTCGATTTCGATCTCGGACTTGCCGTTTTCGAAGTCGGTCTGGCTGTAGTCGCGGATGTAGCCTTCCGACTTCAGCACGTCGAGAACACGGGCGCGCAGCCTGGACGCAGGCGTCGACACCGTCGACTTCTTGCGGCCATAGGCATTGCGGATGCGGGTCAGCATATCGCCGAGAGGATCACTCAAAGACATATCAAATGCTCCTTACCAGCTCGACTTGACCAGGCCCGGGATTGCTCCCGTCGAGCCCAGATCACGAAGCGCGATACGCGACATCTTAAGCTTGCGATAGTAGGCACGCGGACGACCGGTGACTTCGCAGCGATTACGGATACGGATCTTGGCCGAGTTGCGCGGCAGCGCGGCGAGCTTGAGCTGCGCGCGGAAGCGTTCCTCGATCGGCTTGGACTGATCCATGATGACGTCCTTGAGGGCCTTACGCTTGGCAGCGTACTGGTCCACAAGCTTGCGGCGCCGGTTGTTCTTCTCGACTGAGCTGGTCTTTGCCATTTCAGATTTTTCCTTTGCTCGCTGCCGTTACTGCCGGAAGGGGAAGTTGAAAGCCTTGAGCAGAGCCCGGGCTTCGTCGTCCGTCTTGGCGGTCGTGCAAACGATGATGTCCATACCCCACATCTGATCAACCTTGTCGTAGTTGATCTCGGGGAACACGATATGCTCCTTGAGGCCCATAGCGTAATTTCCGCGGCCGTCAAAGCTTTTCGGGTTCAGGCCGCGAAAGTCGCGAACGCGCGGGAGGGCGATGTTCACGAGACGGTCCAAAAACTCGTACATGCGCTCCTGGCGAAGCGTCACCTTGGCACCGATCGGCATCTGCTCACGCACCTTGAAGCCGGCAATCGACTTACGGGCGCGAGTGATGACCGGCTTCTGGCCGGCGATCATCGCCAGGTCCTCGGCGGCAACCGTGGGCTTCTTCGAATCCGCGGTGGCTTCGCCGACACCCATGTTGAGCACGATCTTGTCAATGCGCGGGATCTGCATGACGTTGGCGTACTTGAACTGTTCCTGCATCGCCGTGCGGATGGTCTCCTTGTAGACCGTCTTCAGGCGTGGCTCGATGGTTGCATTAGCCATTGATGACTTCTCCCGAGCGCTTAGCGACACGCACCTTCGTGCCGTCCTTCTGGATCTGGAAACCGACGCGGGTCGGCTTGCCATCCTTGGGGTCGACGAGCGCGAGGTTCGACAGGTGGATCGGCGCTTCCTTGGTGATGATCCCGCCCTCTTGGGTCTGGGACTGCTTCTGGTGGCGGCGGATCATGTTCACGCCGCGGACAAGTGCCTTGTCTTCCTTCGGCTGAACAGACAGCACCTCGCCGGTGCGGCCCTTGTCCTTGCCGGCCAGAACGACAACCTTGTCGCCTTTACGGATCTTCTGCATTGTTCCGGCTCCTTACAGCACTTCGGGCGCGAGCGAGATGATCTTCATGTGGTTCTTGGCGCGGAGTTCGCGCGGAACCGGCCCGAAGATACGCGTGCCGATCGGTTCTTTCTTGTTATCGACAAGAACGGCCGCGTTCTTGTCGAAACGGATCACGCTGCCGTCCGGACGACGGATGTCCTTGGCCGTGCGAACCACGACCGCCTTCATCACGTCACCCTTCTTTACGCGGCCGCGCGGAATGGCTTCCTTGATCGACACCACGATGATGTCGCCAACGGAGGCATACTTCCGCTTCGAGCCGCCCAGCACCTTGATGCACATGACACGACGAGCGCCGGAATTATCCGCGACGTCGAGGTTTGTTTGCATCTGAATCATGACTGGCCGCCTTCTTCTTTTCTAACGGGACGGGCTACCGCCCTCCCCGGCTTGTCCAAAATTCGTTGTTACGCCTGGTCCGAAGTCACGACGACCCAGCGCTTGTCCTTGGAAATCGGCTTCGATTCCTGGATAAGCACAATGTCGCCGACCTTGTGGGCGTTGTTTTCGTCGTGCGCCTTGTAGTTCTTCGACATACGCACGGTCTTCTTCATCACCGGGTGCGTGAAGCGACGCTCGACCTTGACGACGACCGTCTTCTCGTTCTTGTCGCTGACGACGGTACCCTGCAGGATGCGCTTTGGCATGGTTCTCGTCCTTACGCCTTCTTACCGGCCGATTTTTCGGCCGCGATGGTCTTGATGCGCGCAATGTCCTTGCGGACCTGCTTCACGCGCGCCGTCTTTTCCAGCTGTCCCGTCGCCTTCTGGAAGCGCAGGTTGAACTGCTCCTTCTTGAGGCTGCCGAGCTCGTCAGTGAGCTGGTCCTGGGTCTTCGTCCTGATGTCCGAGGCTTTCATGATTCAGCCCTTCCTTATTCTGCGATGCGCTGAACGAAACGCGTCCTGACCGAGAGCTTGGCGGCGCCGAGACGGAGCGCTTCACGCGCCACTTCCTCGGAAACACCATCGATCTCGAACATCACGCGGCCCGGCTTGATGCGGCATGCCCAGTAGTCGACGGCGCCCTTGCCCTTACCCATGCGGACTTCGGTCGGCTTCGACGTGACGGGAACGTCCGGGAAAATACGGATCCAGACGCGGCCCTGACGTTTCATTTCGCGGGTGATCGCGCGGCGAGCCGCCTCGATCTCACGCGCGGTGACGCGGTTTGGCTCAAGCGCCTTCAGTCCGAAGCCGCCGAAATCCAGGTTGGTGCCACCCTTCGCGGTACCGTGGATGCGGCCCTTGAACTGCTTACGGAACTTTGTGCGCTTTGGCTGCAGCATCGTTCTAACTCCAAATTCCTATGCGTGTCAGGCGTTTTCGCGACGGCGGCGCTCGGGGCGCTCGCCAGCATGCGAATGATCGCCTTCGGTTGCGCGACGCTCGGAAGCCATCGGATCGTGCTCGAGGATCTCGCCCTTGAACACCCACACCTTGACGCCGCAGATGCCATAGGCGGTCTGTGCCTCGGCCGTGCCGTAGTCGACGTCAGCGCGCAGGGTGTGCAGCGGAACGCGACCTTCGCGGTACCACTCCATACGAGCGATTTCAGCGCCGCCGAGGCGGCCCGAGCAATTGATGCGGATGCCCTCTGCGCCGAGACGCATGGCCGACTGCACCGCGCGCTTCATGGCGCGACGGAAGGCAATGCGGCGCTCGAGCTGCTGCGCGATCGACTGAGCGACCAGCGTAGCGTCGGTCTCGGGCTTGCGAACCTCAACGATGTTGAGGTGCGTCTCGGACTTCGTCATCTCCATCAGCTTCTTGCGAAGCTTTTCGATGTCGGCGCCCTTCTTGCCGATGATCAGGCCCGGACGTGCGGCGTGAATGGTCACGCGGCACTTCTTGTGCGGACGCTCGATCACCACCTTGGAAATCGCGGCCTGCTTCAGCTCGGACTCAAGATACTTGCGGATCTTGATGTCTTCGTGGAGCAGCTGGCCGTACTCGCCGGTGTTTGCGTACCAGCGCGAGTCCCAGGTGCGGTTGATGCCGAGGCGGAGACCAATAGGATTGATTTTCTGGCCCATTATGCGGCCTCCCCTTTCTCTTCGACTTCACGAACGACGATCGTGAGGTGCGAAAACGGCTTCTCGATGCGGCTGGCGCGACCACGGCCACGAGCGTGGAAACGCTTCATGACGATCGACTTGCCAACAAAGGCTTCCGCCACCACCAGCGCGTCGACATCGAGGTCGTGATTGTTTTCCGCGTTAGCGATAGCCGATTCGAGGGTCTTCTTGACCGTACCGGCGATGCGCTTGCGCGAAAATTCCAGATCGGAAAGCGCGGTCGCTACCTTCTTGCCGCGGATCAGCGCGGCAACGAGGTTGAGCTTCTGCGGGCTGACCCGGATCGTGCGGAGGACCGCACGTGCCTCGTTGTCAGCAAGCCTGCGCGGAGCTTTGGCCTTGCCCATGTTACTTCCTCTTTGCCTTCTTGTCCGCGCCGTGACCGTAGTAGGTCCTGGTGGGAGCAAACTCACCGAACTTGTGGCCGACCATGTCCTCGTTCACCGAGACCGGGACGTGCTTCTGGCCGTTGTAGACACCGAAGGTGAGGCCGACGAACTGCGGCAAGACAGTGGAGCGACGGCTCCACATCTTGATCACCTCATTGCGACCGCCTTCACGAACCTTCTCTGCCTTCTTGAGCAGATAGCCGTCAATGAACGGGCCTTTCCAGACTGAACGAGTCACTGGCGTTACCTCTTCTTAGCTCTTGCGCTGATGGCGCGAGCGCAGGATGAACTTGTCGGTCGCCTTGTTGGACCGCGTCTTCTTGCCCTTGGTGGGCTTGCCCCACGGCGACACCGGATGGCGTCCGCCCGAGGTGCGGCCTTCACCACCGCCGTGCGGATGGTCGACCGGGTTCATGGTCACGCCGCGGTTGTGCGGACGCTTGCCACGCCAGACCGTGCGGCCTGCCTTGCCGTCGTTGATGTTGCCATGGTCCGGGTTGGACACGGCACCGACAGTGGCGATGCACAGACCGCTGACGACGCGCTGTTCACCCGAGTTGAGGCGAAGGATCGCCATGCCCTGGTCACGACCGACGAGCTGGGCGTAAGCGCCAGCCGAACGAGCGACCTGGCCGCCCTTGCCGGGCTTCAGCTCGATGTTGTGCACGATCGTGCCGACAGGCATCGAAGCAAGCGGCATTGCGTTGCCCGGCTTCACGTCGACCTGCTCACCAGCGATGATCTTGTCGCCGGCCTGCAGACGCTGCGGGGCAATGATGTAGCTCAGCTCGCCGTCGTCATACTTGATCAGCGCGATGAACGCAGTGCGGTTCGGATCGTACTCGAGACGCTCGACCGTGCCGACGACGTCGAACTTGCGACGCTTGAAGTCGATGATGCGGTACGTACGCTTGTGACCGCCGCCGATGAAGCGAGCCGTGATGCGACCGTAGTTGTTGCGGCCGCCCGACTTCGTCAGGCCCTCGGTCAGACCCTTGACGGGCTTGCCCTTGTGGAGGCCCGAGCGGTCGACGATGACCAGCTGGCGGGTGCTCGGCGTTACTGGCTTGAATTTCTTAAGTGCCATTGTCCTGTCCTCGCGGTCTAGCTCAGAGGCCCGTCGCGACGTCGATCGACTGGCCGTCGGCCAGCGTCACTACCGCCTTCTTGACGTCGCTCTGGCGGCCGATCGTGCCGCGGAAGCGCTTCACCTTGCCCTTGCGGACCAGGGTGTTCACAGCAGTCACCTTCACGCCAAACAGCGCTTCGACGGCAGCCTTGATCTCAGGCTTGCTCGCCTTCTTGGCGACGTTGAAGACGACCTGGTTGTACTCAGAAGCCATGGTCGACTTTTCGGTGATCGCCGGGCTGACGATCACGTCATAGTGGCGGAGATCCGTCATTTGAAGCGCTCCTCGAGAGCCTCGACGGCGGCCTTCGAAAGGACCAGCGTGCCGCGGCGCAGAATGTCGTAAACGTTGATGCCCTGGATCGGCAGGACATCGATGTTCGGGATGTTGGTCGCTGCGCGCTTGAAATTGAGGTCAAGCTCGGCGCCGCCGATCACCAGGGCATTGGTCAGGCCCAGCGACGCAAAATTCGCGATCAGTGCCTTGGTCTTGCCCTCGGCGAGCGTCAGCTCGTCGACGATGATCAGGTTCGATGCCTTGGCCTTGGCCGACAGGGCGTGCTTCAGACCGAGAGCGCGGACCTTCTTGGGAAGGTCGTGCTCGTGGCTGCGGACGACCGGGCCGTGGGCCTTGCCGCCGCCGCGGAACTGCGGAGCGCGTGCCGAATGGTGACGAGCGCGGCCCGTACCCTTCTGCTTGTACATCTTGGCGCCGGTGCGCGCGATTTCCGCGCGACCCTTGGCCTTGTGCGTGCCCTGCTGCTTCTTGGCGAGCTGCCAACGCACGACGCGCTGGAGCACGTCTTCGCGCGGGTCGAGGCCGAAGATCTCTTCCGAGAGCTCAACCTTGCCGGCATCCTTGCCTGCGAGGGTTGTAATCTTGAGGTCCATTATTCCGCTCCCTCGTTGGCCGGAGCCTGTTTGCTGACGGCGCGGATCGCGGCCGGCTTCGGCGCATTCTCGGGCAGCGCGATCTTGGCCGCATCGCGAACCAGGATCCATGCACCCTTCGAGCCCGGAACCGCACCGCGGATCAGGATCAGACCACGGTCGGCGTCGGTCGAGACGACCTCGACGTTCTGGGTGGTGACGCGAACGTCGCCCATGTGGCCGGCCATTTTCTTGCCCTTGAACACCTTGCCCGGATCCTGGCGCTGGCCAGTCGAACCATGGGTACGGTGCGACACCGAGTTACCGTGGGTAGCGCGGCCGCCACCGAAGTTGTGCCGCTTGATGACGCCCTGGAAACCCTTACCGATCGAGGTACCCGTCACATCGACCTTCTGGCCGGGGACGAAATGCTCGACGGTGATCTCGGAGCCGACATCGAGCATGTTGTCGGCGGAAACGCGGAATTCAGCGACCTTCGACTTCGGCTCGACGGAGGCGGCAGCGAAATGACCGCGCATCGCCTTCGACGTATTCTTCACCTTGGCGAGGCCGACGCCGAGCTGAACGGCGGTGTAGCCATTCTTCTCCTGCGTGCGCTGCGCCACGACCTGGCAGTTCTCCATGCGGAGAACGGTGACGGGAACGTGCTCGCCAGCGTCATTATAGACGCGGGTCATTCCCACCTTCTGTGCAATTACACCTGAACGCATCGGTTCGTTTTCCTTCAGAGGAGCCGTTTGGATCTGCTCGCGCGGCTCATGTTAGCTCTTAGAGCTTGATTTCGACGTCGACACCTGCGGCGAGGTCGAGCTTCATCAGAGCATCGACGGTCTGCGGGGTCGGATCGACGATGTCCAGCAGACGCTTGTGCGTACGCATCTCGAACTGCTCGCGGCTCTTCTTGTCAACGTGCGGCGAGCGGTTCACCGTGAACTTCTCGATCCGCGTCGGCAGCGGGATCGGGCCGCGAACGTTGGCGCCGGTGCGCTTTGCGGTCGACACGATCTCGCGGGTCGAAGCGTCGAGAACCCGGTGGTCAAACGCCTTGAGGCGGATGCGGATATTCTGTCCGTTCATGGTCACTTCCTTGTTCTGGCGCGGCGCGGGCGTATTCCCGCCCGCGACAGATCGTTATTCGGATTATTCTTTGATCGAAGCGACGATGCCGGCGCCGACGGTGCGGCCGCCTTCACGGATAGCGAAGCGGAGCTTCTCTTCCATGGCGATCGGCACGATCAGCTCGACGTCAACGGTGATGTTGTCGCCGGGCATGACCATCTCGGTGCCTTCCGGCAGCGACACGATGCCGGTCACGTCGGTCGTGCGGAAATAGAACTGCGGACGGTAGTTGGTGAAGAACGGCGTGTGACGGCCACCCTCTTCCTTGGTCAGGATGTAGGCTTCAGCCACGAACTTCTTGTGCGGCTTGACCGAACCCGGCTTGCACAGCACCTGGCCGCGCTCGACGTCTTCACGGCCAACGCCGCGGATCAGCGCGCCGATGTTGTCGCCGGCCTGGCCCTGGTCGAGCAGCTTGCGGAACATCTCGACGCCGGTAACCGTCGTCTTCGAGGTCGCCTTGATGCCGACGATCTCGACTTCTTCGCCAACCTTGACGATGCCGCGCTCGACGCGACCGGTGACAACCGTGCCGCGGCCCGAGATCGAGAACACGTCTTCGATCGGCATCAGGAACGGACGGTCGATCGGACGCTCAGGCGTCGGGATGTAGGCGTCGACAGCCGCCATCAGCTCGCGGATCGCGTCTTCGCCGATCTTCTTGTCCGAATCGTTGAGCGCAGCAACAGCCGAACCCTTGATCATCGGAATGTCGTCGCCGGGGAACTCGTACTTCGACAGCAGCTCGCGCACTTCGAGCTCGACCAGTTCGAGCAGCTCGGCGTCGTCGACCAGGTCGACCTTGTTGAGGAACACCACCAGGGCCGGAACGCCGACCTGACGGGCGAGCAGGATGTGCTCGCGGGTCTGCGGCATCGGGCCGTCGGCAGCCGAAACCACCAGGATCGCGCCGTCCATCTGGGCGGCACCGGTGATCATGTTCTTGACATAGTCGGCGTGGCCGGGGCAGTCGACGTGAGCGTAGTGGCGGGCCGGCGTCTCGTATTCGACGTGTGCCGTCGAAATGGTGATGCCGCGGGCCTTCTCTTCAGGCGCTGCGTCGATCTGGTCGTAGGCCTTGAACTCGCCGAAATACTTCGTGATCGCCGCCGTCAGCGACGTCTTGCCGTGGTCGACGTGACCAATCGTGCCAATGTTCACATGAGGCTTATTACGCTCGAATTTACCTTTTGCCATGTGAGGTCTCCATTCCTGCTAGCCCGATAAGGGCGTTGAATTAATAAAACGCTGCAATTCCTTGGAATTACGCGTATTTCTTCTGAACTTCCTGAGCGACCGCGGTCGGAACCAGCTCGTAGTGGTCGAACTGCATCGTGTACTGGGCACGGCCCTGCGACATCGAGCGCAAGCTGTCCACGTACTTGAACATGTTGGCCAGCGGAACCATCGCGTTGACGACGACGGCAACACCGCGGCTTTCCTGGCCCTGAATCTGGCCACGACGGCTGTTCAGGTCGCCGATGACGTTGCCGACATAGTCTTCCGGCGTCACGACTTCGACCTTCATGATCGGCTCGAGCAGCTGGACGCCCAGCTTGGGAGCTGCTTCGCGAAGGCAGGCGCGACCGGCGATCTCGAAGGCCAGCACCGAGGAGTCGACGTCGTGGTAGGCACCGTCGATAAGCGTCGCCTTGACGCCGATCATCGGGAAGCCCGCGAACGGACCCGAAGACAGGACGCTGCGGAGACCCTTGTCGACGCCCGGGATGTATTCCTTCGGAACTGCACCGCCGACGATCTTCGATTCGAAGACGAAATCCTCGCCTTCGGGGTTCGGTTCGAACACGATCTTGACGCGAGCGAACTGGCCCGTACCACCCGACTGCTTCTTGTGGGTGTAGTCCTGTTCGTGCGTGCGGCTGATCGTCTCGCGATAGGCAACCTGCGGTGCACCGACGTTGGCCTCGACCTTGAACTCGCGACGCATGCGGTCGACGATGATGTCGAGGTGGAGTTCGCCCATGCCGGCGATGATGGTCTGGCCGGATTCTTCGTCCGACTTGACGCGGAAAGAAGGATCTTCGGCAGCCAGGCGGTTGAGCGCGAGGCCCATCTTTTCCTGGTCGCCCTTGGTCTTCGGCTCGATCGCGATCTGAATGACCGGCTCGGGGAATTCCATGCGCTCGAGAATGACCGGGTGCAGCGGATCGCAGAGCGTGTCGCCGGTGGTCGTTTCCTTGAGGCCGGCCAGAGCGACGATGTCGCCGGCGAAAGCCTCTTCGATGTCAGAGCGCGAGTTCGAGTGCATCTGCAGCATACGGCCGAGACGCTCTTTCTTGCCCTTGACGGTGTTTTCGAGCGAAGCGCCCTTGGTCACCTTGCCCGAATAGATGCGGCAGAAAGTGAGCGAGCCGACGAACGGATCGTTCATGATCTTGAAGGCCAGCATCGAGAGCGGCTCTTCGTCCGACGAATGACGCTCCATCTCGCCTTCCGTCTTCGGGTCGATACCCTTGATGGCAGGCACGTCGAGAGGCGACGGAAGGAAGTCACCAACGCCGTCGAGCAGCGGCTGAACGCCCTTGTTCTTGAAGGCCGAGCCGCAGAACATCGGGAAGAACTTGACGGCGATGGTGCCCTTGCGGATCAGCGCGCGCAGTTCGTCGTTCGACGGCATCTTGCCTTCGAGGTAGTTCTCGAGAGCCGTCTCGTCCATTTCGACGGCGGTCTCGATCATCTTGTCGCGGAACTCTTCGGCCTTGGCCTGGAGGTCGGCAGGGATCTCGACGATGTCCCAGGCTGCGCCCAGGCTTTCGTCGCGCCAGACCAGCGCCTTCATCTCGATCAGGTCGACGACGCCCTTGAAATCGGCCTCAGCGCCGATCGGCAGCTGGACGGCAACGGCCGTCGCACCGAGGCGCGACTTGATCATCTCGTAGGAGCGGTAGAAGTCCGCGCCGATCTTGTCCATCTTGTTGCAGAAGATCATGCGCGGGACGTTGTACTTGTCTGCCTGGCGCCACACGGTCTCGGTCTGCGGTTCGACACCGGCGTTGGCATCGAGCAGCGCGATGGCGCCGTCGAGAACGCGCAGCGAACGCTCGACTTCAATGGTGAAGTCGACGTGGCCGGGGGTGTCGATGATGTTGAAGCGGCGCTGCTTGCCGTCGCGACCCTTCCAGAAGGTCGTGGTGGCAGCGGACGTGATCGTGATGCCGCGTTCCTGTTCCTGCTCCATCCAATCCATGGTGGCAGCGCCGTCATGGACTTCGCCGATCTTGTGCGACTTGCCCGTGTAGTAAAGGATGCGCTCGGTCGTCGTGGTCTTGCCGGCGTCGATATGCGCCATGATACCGAAATTGCGGTAGTCTTCGATCTTGTATTCGCGGGCCATGGGAGGTGCCTCTCAGTCGTTCGTTCGCGCCGTTACCAGCGGTAGTGCGCGAAGGCGCGGTTGGCTTCCGCCATTTTGTGGGTGTCTTCACGCTTCTTCACGGCGGTGCCGCGGTTGTTGGCCGCGTCCATCAGTTCGCCGGAGAGACGATCGACCATGGTGGTCTCGTTGCGGTTGCGGGCGGCAGTGATCAGCCAACGAATGGCGAGTGCCTGGCGACGCTCGGGACGCACATCGACCGGAACCTGGTAGGTGGCACCGCCGACGCGGCGCGAACGCACTTCCACATGCGGCGCGACATTATCGAGCGCCTGATGGAAGACCGTTACCGGCTCCTGCTTGGTCTTGGCCTGAACCTGGTCGAGCGCACCGTAAACGATCGTTTCAGCGATCGACTTCTTGCCGTCATACATAACGGCATTCATGAACTTGGTGACGACCAGATCGCCGAACTTGGGATCCGGGTTGACTTCGCGCTTATCTGCACTGTGACGACGGGACATAGCTCTTGTCTCTCAATCTCGTGGCCACGACGCAAAAGGAAAGGCGTCGAAGCCGGAAAACCTTACTTCGGACGCTTCGCACCGTACTTCGAACGGCGCTGCTTGCGGTTCTTCACGCCCTGCGTGTCGAGCACGCCGCGGATGATGTGATAGCGCACGCCCGGAAGATCCTTCACGCGGCCGCCGCGGATCATGACCACGGAGTGCTCCTGAAGGTTGTGGCCTTCGCCGGGGATGTAGCCGATCACTTCAAAACCATTGGTCAGGCGGATCTTTGCGACCTTACGCAGAGCCGAGTTCGGCTTCTTCGGCGTCGTCGTATAGACGCGCGTGCAAACGCCCCGCTTCTGCGGGTTGGCCTGCATGGCCGGAACCTTGTTGCGCTTCACCGGCGCAATGCGCGGCTTGCGGATCAGCTGGTTGACGGTAGGCATTAAACCCTCTTGTCTCTCAATTCCGTGTCTCAAGCCCGTTCAGGGCGGCTTCAAGCGCAAAATCCATACGCGAATTCGGGCCACAAACCGCGACTTACGGTCTTGCCCGAACAAAGGCAGAGGAAGCGAAACCGCTTCATGCACGCCGGAAATGTCTTCTCGCTCGTAAAAACGAACCCTGTTTGAGGTGAACTCCAGGGCATGTCGCCCCGGAAAAGCCAACCTCACATCGGCTCAGACGACGCGGTATCTACTCGCATGACCGCTGACCGTCAAGCCCGTCCCACCAAAAACCTTAACGAAACCGGGGCTTCGGGGGGCTCAGCAGGCCCAGAGCAACTTTATTGCGCTGCAACATGGGCTATTTGCCGGTTTGTAACGGGCTTTGGCCTGTCGTGCATCAGTTCTTCGTGCGAAAATCGCCAAAACCGGGGCGAATCCCCAACTTGCGAATCTAAAACCAGGGAATCACCGATGAACGACAACGACGAAAAGCCGGTGACCATCATCACGGGCCGAGTCTGGCGCAAAAAGGGCGCGAAGCCCGAAGGCGTGCATATCATGCTGGTCGCGCCCGACGACGATTCCGCCGTGCGCTCCGCACTAGAGGCGTTGGCGAAGGAAGGTTACGCCGAAGCCGAGCTCGACCAGATCGGCGACATGCAGGGCGAGCCCGACGACGAACCGCATATCTCCGCATATCAGGGCGCGCTCGAAGGCGAGGTCTCGATCGTCACCTTCAACGAACCGCTTTGATCGCAGCGCATCCTTCCGGATGCGCCCGGGTCAGTTGACCGGCCCTGCCCCGCCGATATCTGCCATTTCCGGCTCGGCGGGTCTCTGCCCAGTGGCACGGTTGACTAGGACCGTCACGAACCAGAGAACCACCCCGATACCGATCAGGATGCCCGCGATCTTGTATTGAACCAGATCGCGCCCGGTCCACGGTCCGGCGAAGAACGCGCAAGCCACCGCGCCCAGGATCGGCAGCGGTGTCGGCGTCCGGAAATGATCGTGCCCGACGCTGTCCTTACGCAGCACCAGCACGGCAATGTTGACGACGGTGAAGACGCACAGCAGCAGCAGCGCCGTGGTTCCACCGAGAGCCGGAACTTCCCCGACAAAGGTAATGAGCGCGAAGGCCAGCAAGGTGGTGAAGCCGATGGCTATGTAAGGCGTGCGGCGCGTCGCATGGACCTTGCCGAGCACCTGCGGCAGGACGTGTTCGCGGCTCATGCCATAGACGAGGCGGCTCGCCATCAGCATGTTGATCAAGGCGCTGTTGGCGACCGCAAACATGGTGATGAAGCCGAATATCTCGACGGGAAAGTTAGGCGCACCGGCCTGAACCACCTTGAGCAGCGGCGTCTCGCCCTCGCCCAGCTGTTCCGGCGGCACCAGGGTGATCGCCGAGATGGAGACCAGCACATAGATCACCCCGGTGATCAGCAGGCCGGTCAGCAGCACCTTCGGGAATATCCGGGTCGGATCCTTGCATTCCTCGGCCATGTTGACCGAGTCCTCGAAGCCGACCATGGCAAAGAAGGCGAGCGTGGTCGCGGCGATCACCGACCAGAAGGCGCTGCGGTCGGGCGCGGAGTGAAACTGGGTGATGCGGGAGACGTCGCCTTCACCTGCTCCGATCGCCCAGAGGCCGATGACGATGATGATCATCAGGCCGGTGAACTCGACGCATGTCAGCACGACATTGGCTTTGACGCTTTCGCCGACGCCGCGGAAGTTCACGGCGGCGACGATCGCCATGAATGCCAGGCCGATAAGCGTGATGCCGTAGGTACCGGTGAGGCCAAGATCAAAGGCGCCCGACAGGTTGGCAGCAAAGGCGCGCGAGGCCGTCGAGGCTGACGTGATGCCCGAGCACATCACGGCAAAAGCGACGATAAAGGTGATGAAATGGATGCCGAACGCCTTGTGGGCGTAAAGAGCGGCTCCTGCCGCCTTGGGGTATTTGGTCACCAGTTCGAGATAGCTGAAGGCCGTGATGAGGGCGACGACAAAGGCAACCAGGAACGGCAGCCAGACCACGCCGCCGACCTGCTTGGCCACTTGTCCGGTCAGGGCGTAAATGCCAGTGCCCAGGATATCGCCGACAATGAAGAGAAGAAGCAGCCAAGGGCCCATGACCCGATGGAGACTTGGCTCGACCGATACCGCCTGTCCAGTCGCGCTGCCTTGGACGTCGGTCATCGGGCACTCCTCTCAGGGCTGATGGCACTGTGAGGACGAGGCTATTTTCGCGGGCTCGGGATGTCAAACGCCCTGAATATATGAGCTTAACGTTGCGGAGCACACCTGCCCCGGCGCTGGCTCCGTGGGGCCGGCGCCGAAGCGCCGCGGCAATGAAAAAGGGGGCCGAAGCCCCCTTTCCTACTCATATCTGACGCGCTCTTACTGAGCGGCGTTGACCATGTCGGTCAGGATCGGCTCGGCGACTTCCACGCCCGAAAGCTTGCGGCGCTCGTCGAGGATCAGTTCGTCGCGCGAGGTGGCAATGCGCCGGATCTGGCTCATCATGCCGCCCGTGCCGGCCGGGATGAGACGGCCGACGATGACGTTTTCCTTGAGACCCTGCAGCATGTCGGTCTTGCCGGCGACCGCAGCTTCCGTCAGCACCCTGGTCGTCTCCTGGAAGGAGGCGGCCGAGATGAAGGACGGCGTCTGCAGCGATGCCTTGGTGATACCGAGCAGAACCGGCTGACCTTCGGCAGGCTTCTTGCCCTCCTCGATCAGGCGATCGTTGACCTCGTCGAACTCGATGACGTCGACATGATCGCCCGGGATGTAGATCGAGTCGCCCTGTACGGTGATCTCGACCTTCTGCAGCATCTGACGGACGATGACCTCGATGTGCTTGTCGTTGATCGACACGCCCTGCAACCGGTAGACTTCCTGGATTTCGTTGACGAGGTAGGAAGCAAGCGCTTCCACGCCCTTGATCGCCAGGATGTCGTGCGGCGCCGGATTGCCGTCGAGGATGTAGTCGCCCTTCTCGATCGCGTCGCCGTCCTGGAGATGGAACGGCTTGCCCTTCGGGATCAGGTATTCGACCGGCTCAAGCGTCGAGTCATGCGGCTCGATGATGATGCGGCGCTTGTTCTTGTAGTCGCGGCCGAAGCGGACCGTACCATCGATCTCGGCGATGATGGCGTGATCCTTCGGTCGGCGGGCTTCGAAGAGTTCGGCAACACGCGGCAGACCGCCGGTGATGTCCTTGGTCTTCGCGCTTTCCATCGGGATACGCGCCAGCACGTCGCCAGGGCGAACCTGCGCACCCGGCTCGACCGAAAGAATGGCCTCGACCGAGAGCAGGAAGCGGGCGTCGCCGCCCTTCGACAGCTTGCCAACCTTACCCTTGGAGTCCTGAACGACCATCGCGGGCTTCAGATCGTTGCCGCGCGGGGTCGAACGCCAATCGATGACCTCACGCTTGGTGATGCCGGTCGACTCGTCGGCCGTTTCCTGAACGGAAATGCCGTCGACCAGATCCTCGAAGGCCACGCGGCCTTCGATTTCGGTGAGGATCGGACGGGTGTAGGGATCCCACTCTGCAACACGCTGGCCGCGCTTCACCTTGTCGCCATCGTCCACGAAGATACGCGAACCATAGGTGACACGGTGCGTCGCACGCTCCTTGCCGGCTTCGTCGAGGATCAGGATCGCCATGTTGCGGCCCATCACGACGAGGTTGCCGTCGGAATTGCGGACGACGTTGCGGTTGCGGATCTCGACCTTGCCTTCATACGAAGCTTCGAGGAACGAGCTGTCGACCACCTGCGCGGTACCGCCCATGTGGAAGGTACGCATGGTGAGCTGCGTGCCAGGCTCGCCGATCGACTGTGCGGCGATGACACCGACAGCTTCACCCTGGTTGACAGGGGTACCGCGTGCCAGGTCGCGACCGTAGCAGACCGCGCAGACGCCGACCTTGACTTCGCAGGTCAGTGCCGAACGGATGCGGACCGACTGCACGCCAGCCTTCTCGATCACCTCGATGTCGCGTTCGTCCATCAGCGTGCCGCCCTTGACCAGCAGATCGCCGGTGACAGGGTGGTTGATGTCGTCGAGCGAAGTACGGCCGAGGATACGGAGACCGAGCGAAGCGACCACCTGGCCGGCATCGACGATCGGCTGCATGGTGAGGCCCTTGTCGGTGCCGCAATCAACCGAATTGACGATGCAGTCCTGTGCCACGTCGACGAGACGACGGGTCAGGTAGCCGGAGTTAGCCGTCTTCAGAGCGGTATCCGCGAGACCCTTGCGGGCGCCGTGGGTCGAGTTGAAGTATTCAAGAACGGTCAGGCCTTCCTTGAAGTTCGAGATGATCGGCGTCTCGATGATTTCACCCGACGGCTTGGCCATTAGGCCGCGCATGCCGGCGAGCTGACGCATCTGGGTGGGCGAACCACGCGCACCGGAGTGCGACATCATGTAGATCGAGTTCATCGGCTTCTGACGGCCGTTGTCCTCGAACTCCACCGCCTTGATGCGGGCCATCATTTCGTCGGCGACCTTTTCCGAGCACTTGGCCCAGGCGTCGACGACCTTGTTGTACTTCTCGCCCTGGGTGATCAGGCCGTCGTTGTACTGCTGCTCATATTCCTTGGCGAGCGCTTCGGTCTGTTCGACCAGTCCGTGCTTCGTATCAGGGATGAGCATGTCGTCCTTGCCGAACGAGATGCCGGCGCGGCAGGCGTGAGCGAAGCCGAGAGCCATGATGCGATCGCAGAAGATGACCGTCTCTTTCTGACCGCAGTGGCGGTAGACGGTATCGATCATCTTGGAGATGTTCTTCTTGGTCATCTCCTGGTTTGCGGTCTCGTACGGCACGTTGACGTTCTTCGGCAGAAGTTCGCCGATGATCATGCGCCCCGGGGTCGTGTCGTGGATCTTGGATACGACATTGCCTTCGGCGTCGACCGTGCGGAAGCGACCCTTGATCTTGGCGTGCAGGGTGACTGCCTTGGTCTCAAGCGCGTGCTGGAGTTCGCCCATGTCGGCAAACGCCATGCCCTCGCCCGGCTCGTTCTGGTTGACGATCGAAAGATAGTAGAGACCCAGAACCATGTCCTGCGACGGCACGATGATCGGCGCGCCGGAAGCCGGGTGCAGGATGTTGTTGGTCGACATCATCAGCACGCGTGCTTCGAGCTGAGCCTCGAGCGACAGCGGAACGTGGACAGCCATCTGGTCGCCGTCGAAGTCGGCGTTGAAGGCCGTGCAGACGAGCGGATGCAGCTGGATGGCCTTGCCTTCGATCAGAGTGGGTTCGAAGGCCTGGATGCCCAGGCGGTGCAGCGTCGGCGCGCGGTTGAGCAGAACCGGATGCTCGCGGATGACCTCGTCGAGGATATCCCAGACTTCCGGCTTTTCCTTCTCGACCAGCTTCTTGGCCTGCTTGACGGTCGAGGAGTAACCCTTGGCGTCGAGGCGGGCGTAGATGAACGGCTTGAACAGTTCGAGCGCCATCTTCTTCGGCAGGCCGCACTGGTGCAGCTTCAGTTCCGGACCGGTCACGATGACCGAACGGCCGGAATAGTCGACGCGCTTGCCGAGCAGGTTCTGGCGGAAGCGACCCTGCTTGCCCTTGAGCATGTCGGACAGCGACTTCAGCGGGCGCTTGTTGGCACCGGTGATGACGCGACCGCGGCGGCCGTTGTCGAACAGTGCGTCGACAGCCTCCTGCAGCATGCGCTTTTCATTGCGGATGATGATGCCAGGCGCACGCAGTTCGATCAGCCGCTTCAAGCGGTTGTTGCGGTTGATCACGCGGCGATAGAGATCGTTCAGGTCGGAGGTCGCAAAGCGGCCGCCATCCAGCGGGACCAGCGGGCGCAGGTCCGGCGGGATCACCGGCACGACCTTCATGATCATCCACTCGGGACGGTTGCCCGATTCCATGAAGTTCTCAACGACCTTGAGGCGCTTGAGGTACTTCTTCTGCTTGAGTTCCGACGTCGTCGTGGCGAGTTCCGAACGCAGATCGCCCGCGATCTTCTCCAGGTCCATGCTGGCGAGCAGGTCGTGGATGGCCTCGGCGCCGATCATGGCGGTGAAGCTGTCCTCGCCATACTCGTCAACCGCAAGCATGTACTCTTCCTCGCTCAGGAGCTGGTGCTCCTTGAGCGCGGTCAGGCCAGGCTCGGTAACGATGTAGTTCTCGAAATACAGGACGCGCTCGATATCCTTGAGCGTCATGTCGAGCAGCGTGCCGATGCGGCTCGGCAGCGACTTCAGGAACCAGATGTGGGCGACGGGCGCTGCGAGCTCGATGTGGCCCATGCGCTCGCGGCGAACGCGCGACAGCGTGACTTCCACGCCGCACTTTTCGCAGATGACGCCCTTGTACTTCATGCGCTTGTACTTGCCGCACAAGCATTCGTAGTCCTTGATCGGGCCGAAGATGCGCGCGCAGAACAGGCCGTCGCGCTCCGGCTTGAAGGTACGATAGTTGATCGTCTCCGGCTTTTTGATCTCGCCAAACGACCAGGACAGAATCTTCTCAGGGCTGGCGAGCGAAATCCGGATGGAATCGAACACCTGCGCAGGCGCCTGAGGGTTGAAGAGATTCATGACCTCTTGGTTCATGCCGTTCTCCTTTTCGGGGCCCTCGAAAGCCCCTTGTCATCGTGTGCGGACCAGAGCGCCCGCCAGCTGTGTCGGCCCATAGCCGAAGAATTCTCAACAAATGAGCATGATCTTGACCGAAACCGGCACCCAACTTTGGGGATCATGCTCTGCGGCGACGCCGCGGGAAAAATCCCGCGGCGCGCCTTTGATGCTTACTCTGCCGCGTCGGGCAGGCGATGAGCGGTCTCGTCGATCTTGGTGTTCTCCAATTCGACATTGAGGCCCAGCGAACGCATTTCCTTGACGAGAACGTTGAAGCTCTCGGGGATGCCCGCTTCGAACGTGTCGTCGCCGCGCACGATCGCCTCGTAGACCTTGGTACGGCCGGCCACGTCGTCCGACTTCACCGTCAGCATTTCCTGCAGCGTATAGGCGGCACCATAGGCTTCGAGTGCCCAGACCTCCATTTCGCCGAAGCGCTGACCGCCGAACTGCGCCTTGCCGCCCAGCGGCTGCTGGGTAACGAGCGAGTAAGGTCCGATCGAACGAGCGTGGATCTTGTCGTCGACCAGGTGGTGAAGCTTGAGCATGTAGATGTAGCCCATCGTCACCTTGCGGTCGAACGGCTCGCCGGTACGTCCGTCATAGAGCTGCGACTGACCCGATGTGTGCAGGCCCGCCTGCTCCAGCATCTCGTTGATGTCAGCCTCGTGCGCACCGTCGAACACCGGGGTCGCGATCGAGACGCCGCGACGCATCTGCTCGCCGAGGCGAACGACACTCTCGTCGTCGTAATTGCGAACCGGCTCGTTCCGGTCGTTGGCCGGAATGATGCTCTCGATGGTGTCGCGCAGCGGCTTGATGTCGCCGGCAGCCTTATACGCATCGATCATCTCGCCGATCTTCCTGCCCATGCCGGCGCAAGCCCAGCCGAGATGGGTTTCGAGGATCTGGCCGACGTTCATGCGCGAAGGCACGCCGAGCGGGTTCAGCACGATGTCGGCATGCGTACTATCTTCGAGGAACGGCATGTCCTCGACCGGAACGATGCGCGACACGACACCCTTGTTGCCGTGACGGCCGGCCATCTTGTCGCCGGGCTGCATCTTACGCTTCACCGCGACGAAGACCTTGACCATCTTCATGACGCCGGGCGGCATCTCGTCGCCGCGCTGCACCTTCTCGACCTTGTCCATGAAGCGCTGCTCGAGCTGCTTCTTGGAGTCGTCGTACTGGCCGCGCAGAGCCTCAAGCTCACCCTGCATCTTCTCGTCTTCGACGGCGAACTGCCACCACTGCGAACGCGGATAGTCGTCCAGGGTCTCCTTGGCGAGCGTCGAGCCCTTCTTGAAGCCCTTCGGCCCGGCAATCGCGTCCTTACCGATGAGCATGTCGCTCAGGCGGCTGTAGACGTTGCGGTCGAGAATCGCCTGCTCGTCGTCACGGTCCTTGGCGAGACGCTCGATTTCCTCGCGCTCGATTGCCATGGCGCGTTCGTCCTTCTCCACGCCGTGGCGGTTGAAGACGCGAACTTCGACGATGGTGCCGTAGGTTCCGGGCGGCATGCGCATGGAGGTGTCACGGACGTCGGACGCCTTTTCACCGAAGATGGCACGCAGAAGCTTCTCTTCCGGCGTCATCGGGCTTTCACCCTTCGGCGTGATCTTGCCGACCAGGATGTCGCCCGGCTGCACCTCCGCACCGATGTAGACGATACCGGCTTCGTCGAGGTTCTTCAGCGCTTCTTCCGAGACGTTCGGAATGTCGCGGGTGATTTCCTCAGGCCCGAGCTTCGTATCACGGGCCATGACCTCGAACTCCTCGATGTGGATCGAGGTGAAGACGTCGTCGGCCACGATACGCTCGGAGAGCAGGATCGAGTCCTCGTAGTTGTAGCCATTCCACGGCATGAACGCGACGAGCACGTTGCGGCCGAGCGCCAGATCGCCGAGCTCGGTCGACGGACCGTCGGCAATGATGTCGCCCTTGTTGACCCGGTCGCCCATGCGAACCAGCGGACGCTGGTTGATGCAGGTGTTCTGGTTCGAACGCTGGAACTTCATCAGGCGGTAGATGTCGACGCCGGACTTGCCCGGATCGAGATCTTCCGTCGCACGGACAACGATACGGGTCGCGTCGACCTGGTCGACGATGCCGCCGCGGCGGGCGCCGATGGCGGCGCCTGAGTCACGGGCAACGATCGGCTCCATGCCGGTGCCGACGAACGGAGCCTCGGCGCGCACCAGCGGCACGGCCTGACGCTGCATGTTCGAACCCATCAGAGCGCGGTTGGCGTCGTCGTTTTCCAGGAACGGGATCAGCGCAGCTGCGACCGAAACCATCTGCTTCGGCGAAACGTCCATAAGGTCGACGTTTTCGCGCGGCGCCATCATCACTTCGCCGGCGTTACGGCAAATGACGAACTCGTCGACGAAGTGGCCGTTCTTGTCGAGCTCGGCGTTGGCCTGAGCAACGAAGTGCTTGGCCTCTTCCATAGCCGAGAGATAGACGACCTCGTTGGTCAGCTTGCCATCGACGATCTTGCGGTACGGGCTCTCGATGAAGCCGTACTTGTTGACGCGGGCAAAGGTGGCCAGCGAGTTGATCAGACCGATGTTCGGGCCTTCCGGCGTTTCAATCGGGCAGATACGGCCATAGTGCGTCGGATGCACGTCGCGGACTTCGAAGCCGGCGCGCTCGCGGGTCAGACCGCCAGGTCCAAGCGCCGAGAGACGACGCTTGTGGGTGATCTCCGACAGCGGGTTGGTCTGGTCCATGAACTGCGACAGCTGCGAGGAACCGAAGAACTCGCGCACGGCAGCTGCGGCCGGCTTGGCGTTGATCAGGTCCTGCGGCATGACGGTGTCGATCTCGATCGACGACATGCGCTCCTTGATCGCGCGCTCCATGCGCAGCAGACCGACACGGTACTGGTTCTCCATCAGCTCGCCGACCGAACGGACGCGGCGGTTGCCGAGGTTGTCGATGTCGTCGATCTCGCCCTTGCCGTCGCGCAATTCGACAAGCGTCTTGACCACGGCAAGGATGTCTTCCTTACGCAGGACACGGACGGTGTCTTCAGCGTCGAGCTCGAGACGCATGTTCATCTTGACGCGGCCGACGGCCGAAAGGTCGTAGCGCTCGCTATCGAAGAACAGCGAGTTGAACATCGCTTCGGCAGTGTCGATGGTGGGCGGCTCGCCCGGGCGCATGACACGATAGATGTCGAACAGCGCGTCCTGGCGGCTCTCGTTCTTGTCGACCGTCAGCGTGTTGCGGATGTATCCGCCCACGTTGATGTGGTCGATGTCGAGGATCTTGATCTCTTCCTCGCCGGCCGAAAGCAGAACCTTGAGGGTCTTCTCGTCGATCTCGTCGCCGGCTTCGAGGAAGATCTCGCCAGTCGCGTAGTTGACGATATCCTCGGCAAGATAGCTGCCGAAGAGATCGTCTTCGGTCGCCTTGATGGCCTTGAGGCCCTTCTCGGCAAGCTGCTTGGCCTGGCGCGCGGTGATCTTCTTGCCGCCTTCGACGACGATCTCGCCGGTATCGGCGTCAACCAGGTCGCCGACAGCCTTCAAGCCCTTGAAGCGATCGACCGAGAACGGGATGCGCCAATGGTCGCCCGACTTCTTGTAGGTGATCTTGTTGTAGAAGGTCGACAGGATCTCCTCGCCGTCCATGCCGAGCGCCATCAGCAGCGACGACACCGGGATCTTGCGGCGACGGTCGATACGGGCGTGGACGATGTCCTTGGAGTCGAACTCGATGTCGAGCCAGGAACCGCGATAAGGGATGACGCGGGCAGCGAACAGCAGCTTGCCCGACGAGTGCGACTTGCCCTTGTCGTGGTCGAAGAAGACGCCCGGCGAACGGTGCATCTGCGAAACGATGACACGCTCGGTGCCGTTGACGATGAAGGTGCCGTTGGACGTCATGAGCGGCATGTCGCCCATGTAAACGTCCTGCTCCTTGATGTCCTTGATCGACTTCGCGCCGGTATCCTCGTCGATATCGAACACGATGAGGCGCAGCGTCACCTTGAGCGGCGCGGCAAACGTCAGGTCGCGCTGACGGCACTCATCGACGTCGAACTTCGGTGCTTCGAACTCGTACTTGACGAACTCCAGCATCGAAGCGCCGGAGAAGTCCGAGATCGGGAAGACCGACTTGAAAACGGCCTGCAGTCCTTCGTCGGGACGACCGCCCTTGGGCTCGTCCACCATCAGGAACTGGTCATAGGATGCCTTCTGAACCTCGATCAGGTTCGGCATCTCCGCAACTTCAGGGATCTTTCCGAAGAACTTGCGTACGCGTCTGCGGCCATTGAAAGTCTGGGTCTGGGCCATCGTCGCTCCTTGCTGCCTTTCTTGGGGTGAGAGTCGCTAAAGCTCACCTTGCATTCTCGCCGCCTCGGCGGCGGCCTGTCCAAAACGGGCGAAAACCCGTTTCCTGAAAGCCGCTTGCGGCCCTCAGGAAATAGGTTCCCCACAATCCCCCGGGTCACGGGAGCCGGTGGGCGGCACTGAGCCGCCCACCGAAACCGTGCTTACTTGAGCTCGACCTTGGCGCCAGCTGCTTCCAGCTGAGCCTTGAGCTTCTCGGCGTCAGCCTTCGAGACGCCTTCCTTGATCGGCTTCGGAGCGCCTTCGACGAGGTCCTTGGCTTCCTTGAGGCCCAGGCCGGTGATGGCGCGGACTTCCTTGATGACTTCGATCTTCTTGTCGCCGGCAGCTGCCAGGATGACATCGAACTCGGTCTTCTCTTCAGCCGGAGCAGCAGCAGCGCCGCCAGCAGCAGCGACTGCAACCGGAGCAGCAGCCGAAACGCCCCACTTCTCTTCGAGGAGCTTCGACAGCTCAGCCGCCTCGAGGACGGTCAGGGCCGACAGGTCGTCAACGATCTTTGCGAGATCAGCCATTTATCTATTCCTTCAATCAGTTCGAACGTGTGTTGATGATAGCGAGGAACGGCCTCATGCCGCCTCGTCCTTCCGGGCATAAGCGCCAATGACGCGCGCGACCGAAGCCGCCGGCGCATTGACGATCTGGGCGATCCGGGTAGCCGGGGTGGCGATCATGCCAACCAGCTTTGCACGCAGCTCGTCGAGCGACGGGAGCGCGGCCAAAGCCTTGACTCCGTCGGCGTTGAGCGAGGTCGTGCCCATCGAACCACCAAGGATGACAAGCTTGTCATTGGTCTTGGCGAAGTCGGACGCGACCTTCGGCGCTGCAATCGGATCCTCCGAATAGGCAACCAGCGTCTGTCCCTTGAACAGATCGATGATGCTTTCGGATTCCGTGCCCTGAAGAGCGATTTTGGCGAGACGGTTCTTCGCGACTTTGACGGTGCCGCCGGCCTGACGCATCTTCACGCGAAGATCGTTCATTTGCGCGACGGTGATCCCGGCATAGTGGGCCACGACGACTGAACCTGCGTTCGAGAACGCGTCATTCAGGCCCGTGACGAGTTCGCGTTTTTCCGCTCTGTCCACTGCCTATCTCCAGTTGACCGCCTCCCATTTGCGGGGTGAGCGGTCGGGTTGCCTTTTGCCGGGCGGCCAATCCAGAAATTCCAGATCACCCGAACGGCGCTCGAGGATCCTGCCCCCTTTCGCCACACCTGACGGGCTTGCGGCCCGGCGCGATGCGCAGACAAAAGGCAAACACGGTTCGAACCTTTCATTGGAGCCAAAGCTCCTTTGTCTGGTCTTCACCCGTCTCATGCAGGCCCATTCGAATTAAGGACCAAGGGTCGCCTGGACCGCCTGCAATCTCGGACAGGATTTTCGAAAGCTGTTTCCAACTTCCGAAAATCCGGGCTCGGAAGCCCGGAATTCTTATTCGGGATCAGGCCTTTATTGGCCGATCCAAATTCAACTTATCAGGACGCTGCGAGCGTGCCGAGGTCGAGCTTCAGGCCCGGGCCCATCGTCGAGGTGACGGACACCTTCTTGACGTAGACGCCCTTGGCACCGGCCGGCTTGGCCTTGTTGACCGCATCCGCGAAGGCGCGGACGTTTTCTTCCAGCGCCTTGACGTCGAACGAGACCTTGCCGACGCCGGCGTGGATGATACCGGCCTTCTCGACGCGGAACTCAACGGCGCCGCCCTTCGAAGCCTTGACGGCTGCTGCGACGTCGGTGGTCACGGTGCCGACCTTCGGGTTCGGCATCATGCCGCGCGGGCCGAGCACCTTACCGAGGCGGCCGACCAGCGGCATCATGTCGGGGGTGGCGATGCAGCGGTCGAAGTCGATCTGGCCCTTCTGGACGATGTCGACGAGATCTTCCGCACCAACGATGTCGGCGCCGGCTGCGCGGGCTTCGTCAGCCTTCGCATCGCGTGCGAACACGGCGACGCGGACCGTACGGCCCGTGCCGTTCGGCAGGTTGACCACGCCGCGGACCATCTGGTCAGCATGACGCGGGTCGACGCCGAGGTTCATGGCGACTTCGATGGTCTCGTCGAACTTGACCGACGAGCGAGCCTTCAAAAGCTCGAGTGCTTCACCAAGGCCGTAAGCCTTGTTTGCATCGATGCCTTCGCGGGACTTGGAAACGCGCTTTGCAATCTTAGCCATGATCTCAGCCCACCACTTCCAGGCCCATCGAACGAGCCGAGCCTTCGACCATCTTGATGGCGGCTTCGATGTCGTTCGCGTTGAGGTCCTTCATCTTGACTTCGGCGATCTCGCGCACCTTGGCGCTGCTGATCTCGCCAGCCTTGATCTTGCCCGGCTCCTTCGAGCCCGACTTGAGGTTGGCCGCCTTCTTCAGGAAGTAGGCCACCGGAGGCGTCTTCATGACGAAGGTGAACGACTTGTCCTGGTAATAGGTGATCACGACCGGGATCGGCGACCCCTTCTCGAGCTCCTGGGTCTGCGCGTTGAACGCCTTGCAGAACTCCATGATGTTGATGCCACGCTGACCAAGCGCCGGTCCGATCGGGGGCGACGGCGTCGCCGAACCCGCGGAAACCTGAAGCTTGAGCTGGCCCGCAACTTTCTTAGCCATCTCTTTTCTGCCTTTGTTTCATGCCGGCTGGGCCGGCGGTTGCAGTTCGGTGGTGCGAAGAAGACGACCGGCTAAGCCGCCTCATCTCCCACCATGCTTGCGCCAGGCATGCGCCTGGCACTGCCCACCACCGAAACCGGTGACGGGCGCTTCGATCAGCCCTTTTCGACCTGACCGAATTCGAGATCGACAGGCACGGCGCGCCCGAAGATCGAAACTTCCACCTTGAGGCGCGCACGCTCCTCGTCCACTTCCTGGACGAAACCGTTGAACGAGGCGAACGGACCATCGGAAACGCGCACCGCCTCGCCGATCTCGAAGGTGACCGAAGGCTTGGGACGCTCGACGCCTTCCTGAACCTGGTTCAGGATGCGCTGGGCCTCGGCTTCAGTAATTGGCACCGGCTTCGAATCACCAAGGAAACCAGTAACCTTCGGGGTGTTCTTGACGAGACTGAACACGGCGTCCGTGAGGTTGGCCTTGAGCAGGACATAGCCCGGGAAGAACTTGCGCTCGGCATCAACCTTGCGGCCGCGGCGAATCTCGACAACCTTCTCGGTCGGAACGACGATCTGCTCGATCTGGTCGCTCAGGCCCTTCTGCTTGGCCTTGTGCTCAATGTCCTCGGCGACCTTCTTTTCGAAGTTCGAATAGGCGTGGACGATGTACCAGCGCGCGGTCATTTTAGGGAATTCTCCGTATTCGCAGCCTTAGCGGCCAATGCCCAGGATCTGCTCGACAGCGAATGCCATCAGCTGGTCAGCGGCAAAAAAGAAAATCATCGCGATGACGGCAAATCCGAGCACCATGACGGTCGAGATCATCGTCTCGCGCCGTGAGGGCCACGTAACCTTCGCCGTTTCCGACCGCACCTGCTGCAGAAAGGTGAAGGGGTTCGTGGTTTTCGCCATGTGCCGCTCTGCTTTCAACGTCCGTTGACCGGACTTCTGGATGATCCCGTGACCGGGAGATGCCGCTGCATGGCAGGCAATCCGCGCGAATCAGCGCAAACATTCCGCCCATGCAATTCGGACGCGTAAAGCCGGATCCCCAGCTCCACGCGCCGCGTGTCTGTTTCGCCTACATAGAGCCGATTCTCTTTCCACGCAAGTGGCAGGAACCCGTACTACGTTTGAGCGCCGCGTCGGGACCATCCAGTCGTCCCGTTCCGGCTATAGAAGTCTTTATGCCTGAATTAGCGAATTCTGGCAAGACTGGCACGGGCAGCAGGGCTCGAACCTACGACCTGCGGTTTTGGAGACCGCCGCTCTACCAACTGAGCTATGCCCGTACTTGTCGCCGCGCATCATCTGCACAGCACGGGCTTCCTAAGGATTTCCGAGGCGTCTGTAAAGAGTGGAGTGCGCGATGCTTCCAACATTCACAGGCGGAATTGCACGAGGCGCTGCACAAGCGCCCTCGCCCGCCCGGCTTGGGCAGGTCCAGGCTTCCGATCACGATTTGGCGGGCGGTACGTAAGGTCCGCCTGGTACGCCCCAGCCCCAGCGCGGCATCGGTTCGTGGAGTGCGGGCGCGGCACCGTCCTGTGAGTTCAGCTTGGCCAGGCGCGTACCCCATTCGAGATAGGCGACGAACGCCGAACGGAACTCCGGATCGTCGGGCAGCTCCACCTCGTCGGCAGCATCGAGCAACAGCGCAATCCATTGACGGCGCTGCGCCTCGGTCAGGCGCCTGTTGAGGTGATGGCTGATCATGGCGGAATGGCCACCATGGCTCTCGCTGTAGTCCTTCGGCCCTCCAAACACCTCGCCGATAAAGGCAGCGACATGCGCGGGATGGTCACCGGACATGTTGCGGAACACCGGTTCGAGCAGCGGATCACTGCGCACCTTGTCATAGAATACGCTCGTCAGCCGGTTGAGCGCTGCGGCTCCACCAACCCACTCGAACAATGTCGGCACGTCTTTTTGCATCGCCTTCATCCTATAGCGTTGAAGGCATATGGGGAGCGCGATCGCGGGTGGGAAGCCTGCAGCTGTCAGTGCGTGGATGTCTTACCGCTTATGACTGGCAGTGAGGCTAACGTTGGGTGCGGGACGCCTTACTGTTTCCGCGCAAACTCACCTTGACTGGCAAGCCTGCAATTGGCGGGGATAGGGATCAGCCGGCAAACACTGCCATCGATCAGCAGATCCACTGAGCCATTCCGGGTCAGGAGCCCCGCCGCCTTGAGCCTCGTCTGGTCAGTATAGACGACCTTGATGGGCGCAACGTCGTCGAACGATTGAGCCCGCACCCCCATTTCGTCAAGATACGACGCAAGCACGGATGTGGACGGCTTAGCTCTCAGATACCATCCTAGTCGAGCACCATAGCCAACCAGCCTCGTCTTACCCGCGGCCAGCAGGAGGGTGCAATCGCTTAGGCACAGCCCTTCGTATGAAACCGCATTGCCAAAGAACGGCGACTTGGCTGGTACCTTGCAGCCCTCATCGCGCGGCCGGCAGCCGCCAAATATCGTGCCCCCAACCGCAACGTCCAAGCCGTGCTTGCGGATCATCTTGCCCATTACCATCGACGTATCCACGTCGCCACCTCTGGATGACACCACCAAAGGAAGCTTCCGCCCGCCCAGCGCCTTGAGCGTCGCCTCGAGCCGCGGCAACGCCTTGGCATCGATGTCGCCTTCAGCAGAAATCCATTCGGGGCAAGTCGGTTCGCAACCAGCCTCGCCGGAGCGAACAACCACAAACCACATACCACCGTCTTCCGGCACAACGGGATTGGGGTATGTGCCGGGTTGTGGTTTGACACCAGGCGCGAGGGTGCAATTTCCGGCGGGAACAGCGCGCTTGCAGATCTCGATGCTCACCAGCGCGTCGGTGGCATCCATGCTCGTGACAAGGTTCATGTCGAGCATCTCCACCAGGGCAAGCTGGCGCATGTCGGCGGCGGGTGTGCTTTGCCCCGCATCGAACATGGCCTGCTTGACCCCCATCTCCTTGAGATAGGCCAACATCTTGGACTTGAACGCCTTGCCCATCGTGGTCGTGGTGTAGCTGCCCACTGTCTTGCGGCCAACGACCTTGCGCTTGATGCCCTTCTTCTTGCCGTTCACGATCCGGTAGGTCTCGCGATAGGTGATCTTCTGCTGCGTCACATAAGACGTCACTTGATGGACGCCCATGTAGGCCCACTGCCCCACATGCCTGCGCACGCCGCCCGCGAACATCATCGAGCAAGCGGAGGCGCAGTAAGCGCCGGCCGCGTACAAGGCGCCTGAGTAGATACCCTTCCTGGCCGGATCGAGCTTGCAGCCCTTCTGACCAGGCGCACATTCGACAAACCTGGTAAGCCCAACGCCAATGTCGAGCTTGCGCGCCCGCAGCATCCGGCCCAGCTCCCATGCCGCCTCGACGTGGCCGCCGGGCGAAGTCACGATGACTGGCAGTCGCTTGTCGCCCAGCTTCTTGAGCAGCTTCTTGAACTCGGCAGGCGTCGAACGCGTGATCGTGCCCTCGGCCGAAATCCATTCAGGGCAAAGCGGCTCGCAACCCGGCGAGGCGCTGCGCACGACGGCGAAACGCATGGGCGGCCCGTCATTGTCCGGAGGCTTGTGCTTGGCGGCCTCCGCCGAGGCCGGAAACGACAGTGCGACTACGATAGCCAAGGCAAAAGACAGGACAAGCTCCTGCCAGACTGCGCGCGAGCCCTTGCCCATGGCGGATTCCCCCAAACCAGCCGCTACCCAAAGCGATAGTAATTCCGGAACCGGGACTTGCAATGTATCGGCCAAACAAAAAGGGCGGCCCGGAGGCCGCCCTTCATGCTTTCGACAGTGAACCGTCGATTATTCTTTGATCGAAGCGACGATGCCGGCGCCGACGGTGCGGCCGCCTTCACGGATAGCGAAGCGGAGCTTCTCTTCCATGGCGATCGGCACGATCAGCTCGACGTCAACGGTGATGTTGTCGCCGGGCATGACCATCTCGGTGCCTTCCGGCAGCGACACGATGCCGGTCACGTCGGTCGTGCGGAAATAGAACTGCGGACGGTAGTTGGTGAAGAACGGCGTGTGACGGCCACCCTCTTCCTTGGTCAGGATGTAGGCTTCAGCCACGAACTTCTTGTGCGGCTTGACCGAACCCGGCTTGCACAGCACCTGGCCGCGCTCGACGTCTTCACGGCCAACGCCGCGGATCAGCGCGCCGATGTTGTCGCCGGCCTGGCCCTGGTCGAGCAGCTTGCGGAACATCTCGACGCCGGTAACCGTCGTCTTCGAGGTCGCCTTGATGCCGACGATCTCGACTTCTTCGCCAACCTTGACGATGCCGCGCTCGACGCGACCGGTGACAACCGTGCCGCGGCCCGAGATCGAGAACACGTCTTCGATCGGCATCAGGAACGGACGGTCGATCGGACGCTCAGGCGTCGGGATGTAGGCGTCGACAGCCGCCATCAGCTCGCGGATCGCGTCTTCGCCGATCTTCTTGTCCGAATCGTTGAGCGCAGCAACAGCCGAACCCTTGATCATCGGAATGTCGTCGCCGGGGAACTCGTACTTCGACAGCAGCTCGCGCACTTCGAGCTCGACCAGTTCGAGCAGCTCGGCGTCGTCGACCAGGTCGACCTTGTTGAGGAACACCACCAGGGCCGGAACGCCGACCTGACGGGCGAGCAGGATGTGCTCGCGGGTCTGCGGCATCGGGCCGTCGGCAGCCGAAACCACCAGGATCGCGCCGTCCATCTGGGCGGCACCGGTGATCATGTTCTTGACATAGTCGGCGTGGCCGGGGCAGTCGACGTGAGCGTAGTGGCGGGCCGGCGTCTCGTATTCGACGTGTGCCGTCGAAATGGTGATGCCGCGGGCCTTCTCTTCAGGCGCTGCGTCGATCTGGTCGTAGGCCTTGAACTCGCCGAAATACTTCGTGATCGCCGCCGTCAGCGACGTCTTGCCGTGGTCGACGTGACCAATCGTGCCAATGTTCACATGAGGCTTATTACGCTCGAATTTACCTTTAGCCATTGTCTCTTTCCTTGGGCATCGGGACCTTGGTTCCGGTCGGATGCGGGGCGATTACCGATAAAGGCCGAAAAAGACAAGCGCCTTTTGCCCAAACGCCAAGGTCAGGCCCAAAAGCAGCGCTACTCTTTCAGTGCTGGACGCACATATGGGAGCAAGCGGATAAAAATAAAAGGCTTCTCGCTTCGGCGAAATGCGCTGGAGCGGGTAGCGGGAATCGAACCCGCGTATTCAGCTTGGAAGGCTGCTGCTCTACCATTGAGCTATACCCGCGCCCTGAGCGCCGCGCGCCTGTTCAGGAGCGAAGGACGCTCTTGGCATATACCTTGGCGCATGTTCCTTGCCGAAAGATGAACTCACCTTTCGAGGCCATGCGCTTTATGGCTTCCGGGCCGGCAGTGGTGGAGGAGGTTGGATTCGAACCAACGTAAGCTGAGCTAACGGATTTACAGTCCGTCCCCTTTAACCACTCGGGCACTCCTCCAACTGCTTTGCCGGAGCCATGCTACGAGGCTTTTCGATCACGGTGCCGAGCGAAGCGCCCTGCCCCGAAATCTGCGTGGGCTTATGGCGACAAGGATTTGGCCTGTCAACCGGACAGCGCGCCTTTTCATGCGGAATATTCGAAGCGCCGACTAACGGGCCGTATCCAAAGCCTGGAGCTGCCGCTATAGCAGGCGCATGAACGATACAAAAAAGCCCGGAACCCCCAAGGACAGCCACTACGCAAAGCTGCGCCGCACCTTTCGCGACCAGAAAAGCGGCGCGCCTGAATTTCGGCCTAAGCGCCATGTGCCACCCGGCGAGAACGCTGCCGACGGCCTGGTGCGGCTTTACGGCCTGCACACCGTGCGCGCAGCGCTCGACAATCCGCGCCGCAAGATCAGGCGCATGCTGATCACCCGCAATGCCGCCGAAAGACTGGAGATTGCCGACCTTGGTGCCCTGCCCTTCGCCACCGAGCTGGTCGAGCCGAAGGAGATCGACAAGGTCACCGGCACGGACGCCGTTCACCAGGGCGTGCTGATCGAGGCTGAACCGCTGAAATCCAAGGCGCTGTCGGCGCTGGGCGATTCGCCGCTGATTCTGGTGCTCGACCAGGTTACCGACCCGCACAATGTTGGTGCCATCATGCGTTCGGCAGTGGCTTTCGGCGCAGGTGCGCTGATCACCACGCAGCGCCACAGCCCGCACGAAAGCGGCGTGCTCGCCAAATCGGCGTCTGGCGCGCTCGAACACATCGACCTGATCGAAGTGCGCAACCTGTCCGAAGCACTCGGCGAACTGCATGAGGCCGGCTTCCAGACCATCGGGCTCGATTCGGAAGGCCCGGCGGAGCTCGAAAAGAGTTTTTCCGGAGACAAGCTGGCGCTGGTACTCGGCGCCGAAGGCAAGGGACTGCGCCAGAAGACACGTGAGACGGTCACGGCACTGGCGCGTCTCGACATGCCGGGTGCAATCCATTCGCTCAACGTGTCCAATGCCGCGGCCGTGTCGCTCTACGCGGCGCGGAAATTCCTCGGCTGACGCCTCTGGCTGGCCGGCAAGCCAGCCAGTGCGTCAGCGCAGCGAATACAACGCTGGCGCCCCTTGACCTTCCACTTGGCGGAGGCCGTAGCCTCTGGGCACAACGGAGTCTTGTCATGCGTCGCCTCGGATTTTTCACCCTCTTGTCAGCCGGTATTGCGCTCGGCGCTGTCTCCCCTGCAATCGCCCAGGGAATCACTGTGGCCGAACTGGCCGGCAAGACGCATATCCACGGACTGGCCTTCGACCGTGCCGATCCTTCCATCGTGCTGGTCGCCACCCACCACGGGCTGATGAAGGCTGCGCCCGACGGCACGGTGACGCCGGTTTCGGACAGCCGCGACGACTTCATGGGTTTTGTGCCGCACCCGACCGATGCCACGATCATGTTCGCCAGCGGCCACCCGCAAGGCGGTGGCAATCTCGGTTTCATCAAGTCGACGGATTCAGGAAAGAGCTGGCAGCAGATCGCACCCGGCGTCGACGGTCCGGTCGACTTCCACCAGCTTGCGGCGAGCCCCGGCAATCCCGACGTGCTCTATGGCTCGTATGGGTCAATCCAGACCAGCCGCGACGGCGGCAAGACCTGGGCGATTGCAGGCGACGCACCAGCCAAGCTGATCGACCTGGCGGTCTCGCCGGCAAGCCCCGATACGGTCTATGCCGCGACCGAAGAAGGACTAAAGGTGAGCCGCGACGCCGCCCGAAGCTGGCAGACCATTCTCCCCGGCGTTCCGGTGACCACGGTGGAATTGACCGCCGACGGCTCGATCTACGCCTTCGTGCCCGGGCGCGGGCTGATGCGGGCCACCGAGACGGCGCCCGACTTCGCGGTGCTGGGCGAAGGGCCAGATCCGGCAGGCTACATACTGCACCTGGCGGTCGACCCGCAGACGCCTGCGCGCATGGTCGCCGTGACCGGTACAAGCGCCATCGTCGTTTCCAGCGATGCCGGTGCGAAGTGGGCCGTGCTCGGCAGCAATTAAGCCCCACCGCGGCCAGATAAACGCTGAACGGGTCCGCTGCGATACCGCAGGGACCCGTTCATCGACAGTGATGAGAAAGCTGCGGCGTTGGGAACTTCCGCCGCGCCCTTCCCTGCCTATGCCGCCTTGCCCTTTGCATCGGCCACGTCGGCGCCGACCTCGAAATTGGCCATGCGCTCCAGTGCGCGCACCAGCGCCGAGTGATCCTCCTTCGCCCCGCCATTGGCGGCGCAGGAGTTGAACAGTTCCTGCGTCATCGAGGTGTTGGGCAAGGACACGCCAAGCGCCTTGGCGCCCTGCAGCGCGAGATTGAGGTCCTTCTGGTGCAGCTCGATGCGGAAGCCAGGCGCGAAGGTGCGCTTATACATCCGCTCGCCATGCACCTCGAGGATGCGCGAAGCGGCAAGGCCACCCATCAGCGCCTGACGGACCTTGGCTGGGTCGGCGCCGGCCTTGGAGGCGAACAGCAATGCCTCGGCGACCGCCTCGATGGTCAGCGCAACGACGATCTGGTTAGCAACCTTGGTCGTCTGGCCGACGCCGTTGGGTCCGACGAGGGTGATGTTCTTGCCCATCTTCTCGAACACCGGGCGAGCACGCTCGAAGGGTTTCTCCTCGCCGCCGACCATGATGGTCAGCGACGCGGCCTTGGCGCCGACCTCGCCGCCGGAAACCGGCGCATCGAGATAGTCGCAGCCGAGTTCATTGATCTTCCTGGCAAACTCCTTGGTCTCGATCGGCGAGATCGAGCTCATGTCAATCACGAGCTTTCCTTTGGAAAGTCCTGATGCAACACTATTTTCTCCAAACAGCACATCGGCGACCTGTGGCGTATCGGGCACCATCAGGATGATGACATCGGCAGCCTTGGCCAGGGCCTGATGCCCGGAGACCGACTTCAGCCCCTTGCCAACCAGTTCGGCTGGCAGGGCGCCTCGATGGTCGCTGGCAACCACCTCAAAACCCGCGTCCAGCAGGTGACCCGCCATCGGCGCGCCCATGATGCCCAGCCCAACAAATCCGATCTTTTCCATTTCCATATTCCTTCAATTCCGGTGGCAGGCGCGCTGTCAGGCTGCGGCGCTGCCCTTGTTGGCAAAGCCCTCGAACCAGCCCAGGCCTTCGACCGTTCCGGCCTTCGGCTTGTATTCGGCCCCAACCCAGCCGGCGTAGCCGATGCGGTCGAGGTGTTCGTAGAGGAACGGGTAGTTGATCTCGCCCGTCCCCGGCTCATGACGCCCGGGGTTGTCAGCGAGTTGCACGTGCGCGATGCGGCCCAGATTGGCCTCGATGGTGCGGGCGAGATCGCCCTCCATGATCTGCATGTGGTAGATGTCGTACTGCAGATAGAGGTTGTCGGAACCGACCCGGTCGATGATACCAAGCGCCTGACTGGTGTTGGTCAGGAAGAAGCCTGGGATGTCCCTGGTGTTGATCGGCTCGATCAGCAGCCGGATGCCCGCCGCCTTCAGTTTCTCCGCCGCAAAGGCGAGATTCTCGACGAAGACATTCTCCAGCACGTCACGGGCGTTGCCAGCAGGCGCGATGCCGGCCAGGCAATTCACCTGTTCGCAGCCGAGCGCATGGGCATAGGTGATCGCCTTGGCCACGCCCTGGCGGAATTCGTGGATGCGGTCGGGCAACACGGCGATGCCGCGTTCGCCTGCCGCCCAGTCGCCCGGCGGCAGGTTGAACAGCGCCTGGGTGAGGCCGTTCTTCTTCAGGCGCGCCGCCACGACGTCGGGAGCGTGATCGTAGGGCGCGATATATTCCACGGCCTGGAAGCCGGCACGTGCCGCGGCATCGAAACGATCGAGAAAGTCATGCTCGCCAAAGAGCATCGAAAGGTTGGCTGAAAACTTAGGCATTGGTCTTCCCTCGGATGATCAGTCGAGCAGCATGATCGCGGTCGGCGCGTCTTCGTTGCTCTCGGCAAGCTCTTCGAACTCGACGACGTTGTCGATCTCGACGCCCATGGAGATGTTGGTGACGCGTTCGAGAATGAACTCGAGCACGACGGGCACTTGGTGTTCCTTCATCAACTGCCTGGCCTGCTTGAAGGCCGAGGCAAATTCTTCCGGCTTGCGAACCCGGACGGCCTTGCAGCCCATGGCTTCGGCAACCGCGACGTGATCGACACCATAACCTGCTTCGGGATCGCCTGAACGGTTGATGTTTTCGAACGCCAGGCTGACTTCGAAATCCATCGTGAAGCCGCGCTGCGCCTGGCGGATGAGGCCGAGATAGGCGTTGTTCACGACGACATGGATGTAGGGCAGCTTGTGCTGGGCGCCGACCGCCAGTTCCTCGATCATGAACTGGAAGTCATAGTCGCCCGAAAGTGCCACGATATCACGATCCGGATCGGCGGCGCGAACGCCGAGGGCTGCCGGCAATGTCCAGCCGAGCGGCCCGGCCTGGCCGCAATTGATCCAGTTGCGCGGCTTGTAGACGTGCAGGAACTGGGCACCGGCAATCTGCGACAGGCCGATGGTGGTGACATAGGTGGTGTCGCGGCCGAACGCCTTGTTCATTTCCTCGTAGACGCGCTGCGGCTTGAGCGGCACCTGCTCGAAATGGGTCTTGCGCTTCATCGTCTTCTTGCGGTCCTGGCACTCCCTGGCCCAGCCGGACCAGTCACGCAGCTTGCCGGCCGTCTTCCATTCGGTGGCGACATCGAGAAGCATCTTCAGGGCAGCGCCGGCATCCGAGGTAACGCCCAGGTCGGGCGCAAAGACACGGCCGATCTGGGTCGGCTCGATGTCGATATGGATGAACTTGCGGCCGGCCGTGTACTTGTCGACCGAACCGGTATGGCGGTTGGCCCAGCGGTTGCCGATGCCGAGAACGAAATCGGATGCGAGCATCGTCGCGTTGCCGTAGCGGTGCGAGGTCTGCAGGCCGCACATACCTGCCATCAGGCGGTGGTCGTCGGGGATCGCGCCCCAGCCCATCAGGGTGGGCACGACGGGAATACCCGATATCTCGGCGAACTCGATCAGCAGGTCCGATGCGTCGGCGTTGATGATGCCGCCGCCGGCGACGATCAGCGGCTTCTCCGCCTCGTTGAGCATCGATAGCGCCTTCTCGGCCTGAGCGCGCGTCATCGCCGGCTTGTGGACCGCGAGCGGCTCGTAGGCGTCGATGTCGAATTCGATTTCGGCCAGCTGAACGTCGACCGGCAGATCGACAAGGACCGGCCCGGGCCGACCGCTGCGCATCAGGTGGAATGCCTTCTGCAGCGTCATCGGAACCAGATACGGCTCCATGACGGTGACGGCCCACTTGGTGACCGGGCCCGCGATCGCGGCGATATCGACGGCCTGGAAATCCTCCTTGGTGAGGCGGGCGCGCGGCGCCTGGCCGGTGATGCAGAGGATCGGGATCGAGTCGGCGGATGCCGAATAGAGACCGGTGATCATGTCGGTGCCGGCCGGACCCGAGGTGCCGATGCAGAGGCCGATATTGCCGGCCTTGGTGCGGGTGTAGCCTTCCGCCATGTGCGAAGCGCCTTCGACGTGTCGGGCAAGCACGTGGCGGATCGAACCGCGCGCCTTGAGCGCCGAATAGAGCGGGTTGATGGCGGCACCCGGCACGCCGAAGGCACAAGAGATGCCTTCCTTCTCGAGAACGAGGACCGCTGCATCGACAGCGCGCATCCTGGCCATGGTCTTACCTCCAACGATCGAAACTGATTGTTGGCTGATCGTGTCACCGCAGTTCGTATTTTGCAATTTTTTCAAAATATTTTTTCATTTCTAATTGGTGGTGCTTACTATCTGATTTTGCGTTGGTTTTCATTTTTCGTTGCAATGCCCGCCATCTTGGATGAAAAAGTTTTTTAAAGACATCGCGGAGCAAACGTCATGGCAACGATGGAAAAACGGCAACGCGGGCGGCCTCGCGCCTTCCAGCCCGCCCCAGACGCGGGTTCCGTGCAGTCGCTGGATCGGGCACTGCGCATCCTGGCGATCGTCGCCCATAGCGACGGGCTGTCACTGAGCGAGATATCGGCCGCCTCCGACCTTGCCGCGGCGACCGCCTACCGCATGCTGACGACGCTGCAGAACCACGGCATGGTCGAGTTCGACAGCGACGGCCAGCTGTGGTCGATCGGGGTCGAGACCTATCGCATGGGAGCTGCCTTCCTGCGCCGGCGCAAGCTCGTCGACCGTGCCCGCACCGTCATGCAGGAACTGATGGAGAAAACCGGCGAAACGGCCAACCTCGGTGTCGCCGAAGACGATTGTGTCGTCTTCGTCAGCCAGGTCGAGACGCACCAGGCGATCCGCGCCTTCTTCCGGCCAGGCACACGCAGCCCGTTCCATGCCTCAGGCATCGGCAAGGCGGTTCTTGCCCATCTCGACCGCGACCGCGTCAACGCCATCGTGCGCAAGGCCGGCCTCGACGCCTATACCGAAAGGACGCTCTCGGAGCCGGCATCGCTTGCCCGCGATCTCGAACAGATCCGCGCGCGCGGCTGGTCGGTTGACGATGAGGAGCGTTACCCCGGCATGCGCTGCATTGCAGCGGCTGTGTTCAACGAATTCGGCGAACCCATTGGCGGCGTTTCGGTTTCGGGGCCGACTGTGCGCGTGACACCGGAACGGCTCGGCGAGATCGGCCCGATCGTCCGTGACGCGGCGGCAGAACTGACCCGGATGATCGGGGGATCGCCCGACGGCACCGTGCCGGGCCTCTGAAAGCGCAATCGGGAGAAAGGTTGCCCCTTCTCCCGATTGCAAGGTCGTTCCGGCTACAGGCGGCTACAGGCGGCAATAGCGCAGCCGGCCATCGTAGCCGACATAGGTGTCGGTACGCGGATCGTAGCTGCGATAGCGGGCCAGGCAGCGCTGGATATGGCTGCCATAGGGATCCACCGGATAATATGCGTCATAATAAGGCGCCGGAGCCGGACGGTGGCCGCCGGCGATGATGGCGCCGGCAATGAAGCCGCCGGCGCCGGCGAGTGCAGCGGCCTCGGCCCGGGTCAAACCGCCCGCGGAAGACTGCTGGACGGTGCCGGCGAGGCCGGTTGCGACGACGGCAGCAGCGATAAGACCCGAAATCATCTTGCTCTTGAACGACATGGTGCTCTCCTTCGGTTGATCTGGGAGGCGTTCCATCCGCCTCATGCCAGTCAGTGGCGGCCGGCGGGCAAAAGGTTCACGCAGCTGAGAGATTTTTTCTGCAGGTTTCCGCGCGGATCGATGCGCGATGGGCCAAACGGCTATGCTTGACAGCCGGGCGACATCAGACGAAGTCAGAAGCTCAACGCAATGACAGTCGCCGGAAAAGACCATGAGCCTGCAGTCAGTCAAAGCCTTCTTCGCCGAGCATGCCCCCGACATCGAGGTCATCGTGACGCCGACCAGTTCGGCAACGGTGACCTTGGCAGCCGAAGCCCACGGGGTCGAGCCCGCCCAGATCGCCAAGACGATCTGCCTGCGCGTCGGCGATCGCGCGCTGCTGGTCGTCGCCCGGGGTGACGCGCGCATCGACAATCGCAAGTCCCGCGATGCATTCGGCGGCAAGCCGCGCATGCTCGATGCCGAGCAGGTGGCTGAACTCACCGGGCACCCGGTCGGCGGCGTGTGCCCGTTCGGCCTGGCAACGCCCCTGCCCGTCTACTGCGACGTCTCGCTGCGCGCCTACGACGAAGTCGTGCCGGCCGCAGGGGCGACGAATGCGGCAGTGCGCATCGGCGTCGAACGCATGGCACAGCTTGTCGGCGCGCAATGGTGCGACATCTGCCAGGATGTCGTCGACAGGCAAGAAGCGGAAGCTGCTGAGTAGTTGGCTGGTGCCCCCGGCAGGAATCGAACCCGCGACCTTCGGTTTACAAAACCGCTGCTCTACCAGCTGAGCTACAAGGGCATTTCGCCCCGTTAGCATATTCTGTGCGCCAGTAAAGACAATTTCGGTCGAGTTGCGACGCTTCCCCAAGGCGCATCGCGGCTAGCGCCCTAAAACTCGCACTCGAGCTTCCCTACATCTTGACCAAGGGCATCGGCCCTCGCGTCGGAGATGATGGATGATCAGGTTTGTCATCGTGGCTGTGGCGATCGTGATCGCCTGGCTGTTGCTGCTCAGGATTTTCCGCCTGGCCAAGGAGGCGCAGGTCGACTGGACCGGCATCGCCGCGATCGTCGGCTTCATCGCCCTTGCCTTTTACCTCCGCCACGTCACTTGCATGGGCTGAACCGGGGCCGAACTGGCTCCCCTCCCTTTGCTTCGCCAAGCCTGCATGCTAACCCGTTGCCGGCGGCCGGCATCGGCGTTCGGACCGCCTGCAGGGAGCATATGGACGCCAAGTCGCTGACATTTTCGTTCGCATCATCGGGCACGCCCGAGGCGGACGCCGCCGCAAAGCGGCTTTCGCGGCGCTATGGCCAGATGCCTTTCGGTCAGGCCGACATCGTCGTGGCGCTGGGCGGCGACGGTTTCCTGCTGCAGACGCTGCGCGAGACGATGAGCACCGGCAAGCGCGTCTACGGCATGAACCGGGGCACAGTCGGGTTTCTGATGAACGAATACAGCGAGGACGCCCTGCCCGGGCGCCTTGCCGCGGCCGTTGCCGAAACCATCCGTCCGCTCGAGATGGAAACCATCGACGACACAGGCGCCGCGACGCAAGCGCTGGCCATCAACGAAGTGTCGCTGCTCCGGCAGTCCTACCAGGCCGCACGGCTGCGCATATCTGTCGACGGCAAGGTGCGGCTCGAGGACCTGATCTGCGACGGCGTGATGGTGGCGACACCCGCCGGCTCGACCGCCTACAATCTGTCGGCGCACGGCCCGATCCTGCCGCTCGACGCGCCGCTGCTGGCGCTCACGCCGGTCAGCCCGTTCCGGCCACGGCGCTGGCGCGGCGCGCTGTTGCCGAAGACCGCAGTCGTGCGCTTCGAAATACTGGAGGAACGGAAGCGCCCGGTAAACGCGGTTGCCGACCACACGGAAGTCAAATCCGTGGTCTCGGTCGAGGTCAAGGAATCGGCATCGCATACCGCGACCCTGCTGTTCGATGCCGGCCATTCCTGGAGCGAGCGCATCCTGGCCGAGCAGTTCAAATACTGAGCATTGGGCCACAGCCGGAAGTAAAGGGCTGCAAACGCCGGTTGGGTGCCAGTTTGAGTTGACAAATCGCACACTTACGCCTATCGCGTTGCGGCATATTGCAGGCGAGTTGCGCCTGTCGTGGCGAATGCGCCGCGCCCTTGAACGAGCAAAGACAGCCAACACACTTGTCCGAAGACACTCAGACCGCTCCAGAAGCGTTGACCTTCGCAGACCTCGGCCTCTCGCCGAAGGTCCTTTCCGCAGTCACCGACGCCGGCTACACGCAGCCCACGCCGATCCAGGCAGGCGCGATCCCGCACGCCTTGCAAGGCAAGGATGTGCTTGGCATCGCCCAGACGGGTACCGGCAAGACAGCATCCTTCGTGCTGCCGATGCTGACGCGCCTTGAAAAGGGGCGCGCCCGGGCACGCATGCCACGCACGCTGATCCTTGAACCGACGCGCGAGCTCGCCGCACAGGTCGAAGAGAACTTCGTCAAGTACGGCAAGAATCATCGCCTCAACATCGCCCTGCTGATCGGCGGTGTGTCGTTCGACGAGCAGGAAAAGAAGCTCGAGCGCGGCGCTGACGTATTGATCGCCACGCCCGGCCGCATGCTCGACCATTTCGAGCGCGGCAAGCTTTTGCTCACCGGCGTCGAGATCCTCGTCATCGACGAGGCAGATCGCATGCTCGACATGGGCTTCATTCCCGACATCGAGCGCATCTGCAAGCTGATCCCGTTCACCAGGCAGACGCTGTTCTTCTCGGCGACGATGCCGCCAGAGATCACCAAGCTGACCGAGCAGTTCCTGCACGCGCCGGTTCGTGTCGAGGTCTCCAAGGCCGCATCGACCAGCACCAACATCACCCAGCGCCTCGTCAAGTCCGGCCCCAAGCCCTGGGACAAGCGCGAAACGCTGCGCAAGCTCATCAATGCCGAAGGCGATGAGATCAAGAACGCCATCATCTTCTGCAACCGCAAGGTCGATGTGTCGGAACTGTTCCGCTCGCTGGTCAAGCACGATTTCGACGCCGGTGCGCTGCATGGCGACATGGATCAGCGGGCCCGCATGGCGATGCTGGCCGGTTTCCGTGACGGCAAGCTGAAGCTGCTCGTCGCCTCCGACGTTGCCGCGCGTGGCCTCGACATTCCCGAGGTCAGCCACGTCTTCAATTACGACGTACCGATCCATGCCGAAGACTATGTCCACCGCATCGGCCGCACCGGTCGTGCTGGACGTCTCGGCAAAGCCTTCACCATCGTCACCAAGTCCGACACCAAATATGTCGACGCCATCCACCGGCTGACTGGCCTGGAAGTGGAATGGCACGACGGCGACCTGTCGACGGTCGTTGCCAGCGAAGGCGACGACGAGGTGGCTCCGCGCCGCGGTCGCGGGGCGCCGCGCCGGGCCGGCAAGGATCGGCACGGCCGCGAACGCGACCACAAGCCCCGTGCCGAAGCACCCGTCGTCCAGGCAGCCGCCGCCCCTGAAGCTCCCGTCGACAATGTCGTGTCCGACATCGACGAGCGCCGCGAGCGCAAGGAAGCGATCAGGAATGGCAATGCCGAACGCAAGCCACGCGCCGAACACGACAAGCAGCGTCGCGACGACCGCGGCAACCGTCGCAGCAACCGCGAGCGCGAGGAAGACGACGACCGCACGGTTGGCTTCGGCGACGACATGCCGGCGTTCATGCTGATCGCGACCAACGTCTGAGTGCACTGCGCCTCAACGAAAAAATGGCCCCTTTCGGGGCCATTTTCTTTTGTGCCTGAGAGGAACCTGGCTTTCGCAGAGGATGGCAGCTCAAATGAAAAACGGCCCGCAAGGGGCCGTTTTGTTGCTTGCTTGTCTGCTCGCCACTCAGGTGAGCGGCGACAGCTGGATTTCCACGCGGCGGTTCTGAGCGCGGCCTTCGGACGTAGCGTTGGACGCAATCGGTCGCGTCGCGCCGAAACCGGTGACGGCAAAGCGGCGCGAATCGACGCCCTGCGCACCGAGGTAGTTGGCAACCGACAACGCGCGACGCTGCGACAGGTCGAAATTGTGCTGGTCGCCACCGGTCGAGTCGGTGTGGCCGAACACGTCGACAGTGGTCTGGTTGAACTTCTTCAGCACCAGCGCAACCGAGTTGAGGGTGCCGTAGAAGCCCGCCTTCACGGCATCCTGGTCCGTGGCGAAGGTAATGTTCGACGGCATGTTCAGGATGATCTGGTCGCCGGCGCGGGTAACGCTGACGCCGGTGCCCTGAAGCTGGGCGCGGAGCTCCGATTCCTGCCTGTCCATGTAGCCGCCGGCAAGACCGCCAGCGAGTGCGCCGACACCGGCGCCGATCAGCGCGTTGCGGCGATCATTGCCGCCGGCCAGCAGGCCGAGGCCGGCACCGGCCAACGCACCAAGGCCCGCACCCGCAGCCGCGTTGGAAACCTTCTGATCACCCGTATAGGGGTCGGTGGTGCAGGCGCCGACGAACATGCTGCCAGCCAGCACCAAAATCACTGTCTTTTTCATAAGGATGTCCCTCTCCGTACCGCGAAACCCAATGGCGTTTCGCGCAAAGCCCTTCACCGGCCTTGTAGCATGAAATACGGCGAAAAACGGATCAGCGGAGCAACCGAGGCGCAAAGTCACAGACTATCGCCAGATCACCAGAGGTTCTTTCCGTCGATGACCACTACCTCGAGCTTATCGAGATCGAAGTCGTCGAACAGGCGAGCATTGACGCTGACCTTGGGGTTGTCGAAATCAGGCTCGCCGGTCGACCAGTCAGGTGTCTTGGTGAAGGTGCCGCAGCCGCAGATGGCGCAGAAGCCGTGCTTCACCGTCTTTGATCCCCACTCATAGACCGATACGTTTTCCGGTGGGCTGGTGAGCGTGAACTGCGCCGGCGTGTAGTAGGCCCACAACGAGCCGCGCTTGGAACAGAACGAACAGGTGCAGGCGGTGACAGTCTCCGGCGCCTCCGTCACTTCGAACGTCGTTGCCTTGCAATGGCAGCTTGCCTTGATGACCATGTCCATCTCCTCGCAGGTCAGCGTCGCGCCGCTTGGCGACGGCATACATTAGCCAGGGGCTCCTGACAGGCTAGCGTCAGGAGCAGGTGCGCTGGCGCCTCAATATGACCTCGACGGGACGAACAGGCATATGGTCCGGCTGTCATCGGCTCCGGCGACCGAACACCAATGGTACTGGCCATCCGGCGAATCGTGGATACGCGCATCCTGATAGGTGACAACCTCGCCGGTGCCTTCGATGACATAGCCTTGCGGGCGCTCGCTGATGGCCTTTTTCGGCACCTCGCGGCAGTCGTAGCCGGAGCAGCAGGCAAAAGGATAGGTCCAGCCTTTTGGAGCGTCGTGCGATGAGGCTGGTGGCGTGCTGAGCGAGATCAGCGCCAGCGCCGAAACAGCAAGCGCGCGCGGGCGGGGCTTTCCTGGGCACAACATGGCGTCTTCCCCTGAGATCACCTCCCAAGCGAAATCCTGCGCCCGCATGCTTAACGAAATGTTAGCCGGAATGTTCCGGGCATCGGCGCCCGGCCCCACTGTAGCGGCCGGGCTTGACGATGTCGGCTTTGCCGATCAGTCGAGGTCAGCGACAGCCTGCCCTGCCCCGCCTTCGATACGCTGCGACAGAGATGCTTCCATGAAGTCATCGAGATCGCCATCCAGCACATCGGAAGGGCTGGTGCTTTCGACCCCGGTGCGCAGATCCTTCACCAGCTGATAGGGCTGGAGAACGTAGGAGCGGATCTGGTGACCCCAGCCGATGTCGGTCTTGGCGGACTCTGTCGCGTTGGCAACGGCTTCGCGCTTTTTCAGCTCTTCCTCGTAGAGGCGTGAGCGCAGCATCTCCCAGGCCTTGGCCTTGTTCTTGTGCTGCGAACGCTCGGCCTGGCAGGCAACCGCGATGCCTGTCGCGATGTGCGTGATGCGCACCGCAGAGTCGGTGGTGTTGACGTGCTGGCCGCCGGCGCCCGAGGACCGGTAGGTGTCGATGCGGACATCGGATTCCGAGACGTCGATCTCGATCGAATCATCGACCACCGGATAGACCCAGACGCTGGAGAACGAGGTGTGCCGCCGCGCATTGCTGTCATAGGGCGAGATGCGGACCAGGCGATGGACACCCGATTCCGTCTTCAGCCATCCGTAGGCATTGTGGCCCTTGATGAGCAGCGTGGCCGACTTGATGCCGGCTTCTTCGCCGTCATGGACTTCCAGAACCTCGACCTTGAAGCGGCGACGCTCGGCCCAGCGCGTATACATGCGCAGCAGCATGTTCGCCCAGTCCTGGCTTTCGGTGCCGCCGGCGCCGGCGTGAACTTCGAGATAGGTGTCGTTCTGGTCGGCTTCGCCCGACAGCAGCGACTCGATCTGTCGTGCCCGGATTTCGCCCGACAGCGAACGGATAGCGGTCTCGGCCTCGCTGATGATATCAGCGTCGCCTTCTTCCTCGCCCATCTCGATCAGGCCGATATTGTCGTCGAGCGCCTGGCTCAGGCCCTTGATGGACTTGATGCTGTCGTCGAGCGACTGGCGCTCGCGCATCAGCTTCTGCGCTTCCTGAGGGTCGTTCCAGAGAGCAGCGTCTTCTGCCCTCATGTTCAGGTAATCAAGCCGCTTTACCGCCTGATCCCAGTCAAAGATGCCTCCTCAGCAGGCTTATGGCCTGCCTGATTTCGTCGACGATGTTCTGCGTTTCCGCGCGCATGGCAGTGTGCTTCTTCTTGTTGTTGGCGGCCTGGAAAGACCCTTGAATCGGCGCGGAACATAGGGTCGGGGCCTCCGCCTGTAAAGGGAAATGGGCGGACGCCGCGGCTCCCGCCCATCACGATCAGGGCCAGAGGCACCCTCACCTATCCCGCGTAAGCCTTTTCCAGCTTGGCGACCTCTATCCTGGTCATCTGCAACATTGCCTGCATCACCCTGCCCGCCTTGGCCGGATCGGGGTCTCCAAGCAGCCGCGGCAAGGCTTCGGGAACGATCTGCCAAGACAAGCCGAACCTGTCCTTCAACCAACCGCACTGGCCAGGCTGCCCGCCTTCCGACAACCTGTCCCAGAAATGATCGACCTCGGCCTGATCCTTGCAGTCGACAACCATCGAGATCGCTTCGGTGAACTTGAACATGGGACCGCCATTGAGTGCGGTGAAACGGGTCCCCTCAAGCTCGAACTCCGCAACCATGACACTGCCCACCGGACCGGGTCCAGCTTCTCCATAGCGTGTCACCTTGCCGACCTTGGCGTTCCTGAACACCGAGATGTAGAAATTGACCGCCTCTTCCGCCTGGTTGTCGAACCACAGGAACGGCGTGATCTTCTGCATCATTCTCTCCTCCTTTTTCAGAATTCGGATTGCCGTGGCAGTTTCCGTTGCAAGGACGTTCGAGCGGGCAAGTTTCCGACATGTGCGCAAAGCTCTAGCCACTCGGCTCGCCAATAACCAATAAGCTATATAACTGATAGGATATACGCAAGACGATAGAGCCTCCTGCGCGCAAACAAAAATGCGCGCGGCCGGGCCGCGCGCATCCTGAAAACTTGCTTTGGAGGCCGGCCTTTCGCCGACGTGGCTGTCCGGACTAATAGAGGCCGCCGCCACCTTCGCTGATGGCCTTGCTGGCCTGCGGCGAAAGCGCTTCGCCATAGCCGTTGCTGCCATCTTCGCCCATGCCGATGACCCAGTAGCTGTCGGCCGGGCCGGTGCCGGGCTTGAAGGCTTCCATGATGGTGCCGGGCGCGCCTTGGGCGGCCTGCATGCCGGTCTTGCGATCGATGGAGATCAGGGCCATGCCCTCGGGAACGACGAAGTCGACCTTGGGCGTGCCGTCGAGCGCCACCTTCATGAACTCCTTGAAGATAGGGGCCGCAAGGCCGCCGCCAGTGGTGCCCTTGCCCAGCGTCTGCGGCTTGTCGAAGCCGAGATAGAGCCCGACGACGAGGTTCGGCGTATAGCCGACAAACCAGGCATCCTTCTCGTCATTGGTGGTGCCGGTCTTGCCGGCCATCGGGCGGCCGAGTTCGAGCAGGGTCGTTGCCGTGCCGCGCAGGACGACGCCTTCCATCATCGATGTAATCTGATAGGCGGTCATCGGGTCGAGCACCTGCTCGGAATTGTCGACTAGTTCCGGCTCCGGCTGGTTGGCCCAGTCGGCGGCAACGCAACCTTCGCAGCCGCGCTCGTCGTGCTTGAACACAGTCTTGCCGTAGCGATCCTGTATGCGGTCGATCAGCGACGGCTTGATCTGCCGGCCGCCATTGGCCATCACGGCGTAGGCCGAGACCATGCGCATGACGGTGGTTTCGCCCGAGCCCAGCGACATGGCGAGCACCGGCAGCATCTTGTCATAGACGCCAAAGCGCTCGGCATACTCGGCGACCGTCTTCATGCCCATGTCGTTGGCGAGACGGACGGTCATTAGGTTGCGCGAGCGCTCGATGCCGGCGCGCAGCGTCGACGGACCAGCCGCCTTGCCGTCATAGTTTTTGGGCGACCAGCTCGTGCTGCCGGTCTGGATGGTGATCGGGCCGTCCATGATGACCGAAGCGGGGGTGTAGCCATTGTCGAGTGCTGCCGCATAGACGAACGGCTTGAACGCAGAACCAGGCTGGCGCATCGCCTGGGTGGCGCGGTTGAACTCGGACTGCGCATAAGAGAAGCCACCGACCATGGCGAGCACGCGGCCGGTATGCGGGTCCATCGCGACGAGGCCGCCCGATACCTCTGGCACCTGGCGCAGCGCATAGCTGTCGCTGCCTTGGTTCTTTTCGACATAGACGACGTCGCCGGGCTTGAGCACGTCGGCGGGCGAATTTGCCTTCACGCGCTTGCCGTCGACGACGTGACGCATGGCAAAGCTCATGTCTTCCGCAGACACGGTGCTGCGCTCGCGGTCCTTAGAGAGTGCGCCGGAAACCTCGCGCTTGGGCTGCAGGCCGATATCGAGCCCCGCCTTGGAGCTGTCGAGCACCACTGCAAGGCGCCATTCGGGGACGTCGTCGAGGCTCTTGACCTCGCCCAGCGCCGTGCCCCAATCGCTGGAAATGTCGATGCTCTTGACCGGGCCGCGGTAGCCGCGCAGGCGATCGTATTTTTCCAGGCCCGACTGCATGGCCCTGCGCGCCATCACCTGAAGCTTCGGATCAAGCGTGGTGCGCACCGACAGGCCGCCCTCGTAGAGCGCGTCCTGGCCATAGCGGGCGATCAGTTCGCGGCGCACTTCCTCGGTGAAGTACTCGCCAGCGAAAACATAGGTGCCGACGCGGCGGGGCGTAACGCCAAGCGGCGAGGCTTTCGCCTTTTCGCCCTCTTCGCGCGACACGTAGCCATTGCCGACCATCTGGTCGATGACCCAGTTGCGGCGCTCGATCGCCCGGTCGGTGAACCTGAACGGATGATAGTTGGACGGGCCCTTGGGAAGCGACGCCAGATACGCCGCTTCGGCGACCGTCAGCTCGTTGACCGACTTGTCGTAGTAAGTCAGCGCTGCACCGGCGATGCCATAAGCACCAAGGCCGAAGAAGATCTCGTTGAGATAAAGCTCGAGAATGCGATCCTTCGAGTAGGCCTGCTCGATGCGGAAGGCCAGGATCATTTCCTTGATCTTGCGCTCGTATGTCTGATCGGAGCTCAGCAGGAAGTTCTTGGCGACCTGCTGGGTAATCGTCGAGGCGCCGACCTGGCGGCGGCCGGAGCCCAAATTCTGGAAATTGGTCAGCACGGCGCGGCCGAGGCCGGTCACGTCGATGCCGGGGTGGTTGTAGAAATTCTTGTCCTCTGCCGACAGGAATGCCGCCTTGACGCGGTCGGGCACCGCCTGGATCGGTAGATAGAGCCGGCGCTCGCGCGCGAACTCGCCCATCAGCGCGCCATCGGAGGCGTGGATGCGGGTGGTCACCGGCGGCTCGTATTTGGCGAGCACCTCGTAGTCCGGCAGTTCCTTGTTGACCTGGCCAAGATAGATCGCCACACCCGCCGCAACGACGAGCGCAAGCGTCGTGCCGATGCCGAAGAAATAGCCGATAAGACGAATCATGCCCGCTCCAGTACAAGGTTCGGGGATTCCCTAAACCAACCCGCCATCACCGCAAGCCGCAGGTACTGTCCCGATCCGTAATCGGCCACCCATGTCGCGCGGTTGTGGGCAAAATACGGCAACAGCCGGCATGCGCCAAAGATTCCGGCCAGAACGGCCATAATTGCCTCGGTAGTTGCCACTCCGCAACGCCAAATTGCGGGCCGTCAGCCGCCGGTGCTGCTTCCACGCCCGGCAACGAAAGCAGCGACAGCCTTGGAAATACTGCTTGCGGCCTTCTCGCGCCAATCTGCGCTGCGCAGTTGCTCCTCGTCCTCGGGATTCGAGAGATAGCCGAGTTCGACCAGCACCGACGGCACGTCGGGGGCCTTGAGCACCCTGAAGCCTGCAGAACGATGTGGATTGTTGATCATGCCGACCGTCGGCGACAGCTCGCCGACCAGCGAGCGGGCAAATCGTGTCGAAAAGCCATGCGTTTCGCGCCGGATGAGATCGACAAGAATGTCGGAGACTTCGTGATTTTCTTCAGCGACGTCGACGCCGGCCAGTTGATCAGAAAGGTTTTCGCGATCGGCGAGCGCCTGGGCGTCGGCATCGGATGCCTTGTCCGAGACGGTATAGACGGTCGCGCCGCGAATGCCCTTCAGGCGGATGGTGTCGGCGTGGATCGAAATGAACAGGTCCGCCTCGGCCTGGCGAGCGATGCGAACGCGATCGTCGAGCCGCAGGAAGTCGTCACCCTCGCGCGTCAGCACCACTTTGTAGGCACCGTTCGCCGCCAGCTTGGCCTTCAATTCCTGGGCGAAAGCGAGCGTAACCGATTTTTCGACCGTCCCGTTCAGGCCTTCCGCACCACCGTCGATACCGCCGTGTCCGGGGTCGAGGACGATGGTGAACGGCCGGTCGCCGCGGTGGGCGATCTTGCCGACGCGGTCGCTCTTGGGCGTGGACACCGTCGAGCCTGTCGTTTCGGCCTGGGCAGCAAGTGCTGCGTCGAACTCCCGTTCAGAGGCAGCGCCGATGTCCGCTACCATACGGTAGCCAGAGCCATTCTCATTCCTGAGGATGTCGACTTTTTCGACGTTGAACGGCCCCTTCGACGTTACGATCAGCCGCGAGGCGCCCTCGCCCGACGTGCCATAGCGTACGCCCTTGATCAGGCCGCGGGGCTTGAGTTCCTTTGCATCCAGCGCCAGTGACGTATCTGGGAGATCGACGACCAGACGATGCGGCCCCCGCAACAAGAACCACCTCGGCTCCGGCTCGCGGTCGAAATTCATCACGATGCGCATATGAGTCGCGTCGCCTGCCATCTTGTAGTCGAGCGTCTTGATCGCATCGGCGGCAGAAGCCGGCTGGGATTGAAAGCCCACGACAGCCGAAAATAACGCCAGCACCAAAAGCAGCGCACGGCAAATTGCGCCCCTGGGCTGACTGCCCCCGATCGGGAAGCTCGTGCCAGTCAATGCCGCAGGCCCCATCTCTCGTCTTGCCGCTCCAAAAGCAGGCGCGCAAAGGCTGCACGCCGAAGCCAGTCGCGGGGCAAAATAGGCCGCCCCTTCGATTAACGACTGGTAACCAGAGAAGGTTAACCGAGTCTTTGCGGAAATGCTCCCCTGCTGGCTGTCGCACCCGCCTTTGCCGGCGTCGGAAATCAGGGTTGCGCTCAACCTCGCCAAATCATAAAAGCGACATTGGATCACTGCAATCCTGGGCCCGCGCCCTCAGCGCCTTCCGCTAGGGAACCACGCGACGAGCGATGGCTCAACTCGCAAAAGAGAAACGATTTCAGTGATCGCGACGAGATTCGCAGGCGCGGCCCGTGGCGGGGTAGCGACTGCGTGAGAAAAACGGCCGGACATTCATCCCGCGCCGGCTCTGTAAGAGCAAAGTAGCTGGTCCGGATTCCCCGGGCTTAGGTTTGAAACAAGGTTCCGCAAGGTCACGCATTGGCCACAGACGCAATCATGGACAGGTCCGCAAATAACCGCGCCATCACGGCTGCGGGCGGCACCGTCATGGCGTTTTGGCTGCGACCGGCGGGCGCAAAATTATCCGGCACCCCTTCATCAGCAAACTCACGGCGGCGGACGAGTTCCCGCAAGCCGCGGCTGACGGCTGCCGGGAGGACAAATAATGCCCAACAAGATGCTGATAGACGCCTCCCACCCGGAGGAAACACGGGTTGTCGTAGTTCGCGGTAACCGCATTGAAGAATTTGATTTCGAATCACAGGACAAAAAGCAGCTCAAAGGAAATATCTACCTCGCCCGCGTAACGCGGGTTGAACCGTCCCTTCAGGCTGCCTTTGTCGAATATGGCGGGAACCGTCACGGTTTCCTCGCCTTCAGCGAAATCCATCCCGACTATTACCAGATCCCGGTTGCCGATCGGCAGGCGCTGCTGCGCGCCGAGGCGGAAGAAGCCGAGGACGAGGAAGACGAAGAGAACGAAGGCGACGAGAGCAAGGGCCAGGACCGCAACCGCGGACGCCGCCGCCGCCGCGGTGGCAAGAACCGTGGCCGCAATGGCGACGAGCAGAAGCCCGAAGGAGCCGGCGACGACGAGGGCTCCCATTCGGAGGACGACGGCGAGCCTATCGCTGCCGCATCCGACGACGACGGCGATTCGATTGCCACAAGCGAATCTGCGGAGACGCACAGCGACGAATCGGAAACGGCAGCCGACGATTCGGACGAGCGTGAGCCGACATCGATCGCCGCGTCGTTCGACGCCGATGTGGTATCCGAACGGGTGCCTGAACCGACCGTCACCGAAAACGAAAACGGCGGCGTGATCGAGGAAGTTCACTCGTCCCATCACGACGACCATGAAGTCGAGTCGGTCGGCGCGGAAGACGCCCTCGAAGAGGTGCGCAATCGCCGCAAGCCGGTTCGCCGCCACTACAAGATCCAGGAAGTCATCAAGCGCCGCCAGATTCTTCTGGTCCAGGTGGTCAAGGAAGAGCGCGGCAACAAGGGTGCAGCGCTCACGACCTATCTGTCGCTGGCCGGCCGCTATTCGGTGCTGATGCCCAATACGGCGCGCGGCGGTGGCATTTCACGCAAGATCACCAATGCCCAGGACCGCAAGCGCCTGAAGGAAGTGGTTGCCGATCTGGAAGTGCCGAAGGGCATGGGCGTCATCCTGCGCACCGCAGGTGAAAGCCGTACCAAGGCCGAGATCAAGCGCGACTACGAATATCTGATGCGCCTGTGGGAGAACGTCCGCAGCCTGACGCTGCAGTCGACGGCACCCGCACTGGTCTATGAGGAAGGCAGCCTGATCAAGCGATCGGTGCGCGACCTCTACAACAAGGACATCGACGAGGTTCTCGTCGCCGGCGAAGACGGCTACCGAGAGGCCAAGGACTTCATGCGCATGCTGATGCCCAGCCATGCCAAGGTCGTCCAGCCTTACCGCGACATCACGCCGATCTTCGTGCGTAGCGGCATCGAATCGCAGCTCGAACGGATGGTCCAGCCACAGGTGACGCTGAAGTCGGGTGGCTACATCATCATCAACCAGACCGAGGCGCTGGTTGCCATCGACGTCAACTCCGGGCGCTCCACCAAGGAACACTCGATCGAGGAGACGGCACTTCACACCAACCTTGAAGCCGCCGAGGAAGTCGCGCGCCAGCTCAGGCTGCGAGACCTTGCCGGCCTGATCGTCATCGACTTCATCGACATGGAGGAGAACCGCAACAACCGTGCGGTCGAGAAGAAGCTCAAGGATTGCCTGAAGAACGACCGCGCCCGTATCCAGGTCGGCCGGATCTCGCATTTCGGCCTGATGGAGATGTCGCGCCAGCGCATCCGCGCCAGCGTGCTGGAATCGACGATGAAGCCCTGCCCGCATTGCGGCGGTACCGGCCATGTGCGTTCGGACTCCTCGGTGGCACTCCAGGTCGTGCGCGCCATCGAAGAATTCCTGCTCAAGGATTCGCGCAGCCACATCACCGTCAAGACGCCTGCGGCGACCGCACTCTACGTGCTCAACCACAAGCGCTCCACGCTGGTGGACCTCGAAGCCCGCTTCGGCGTGACGATCACGATCGAGGCCGACGACAGCGTCGGCTCGCAGAACCATGCCATCTTCCGCGGCGCCATCGCCGAGAAGCCGGCGAGCTTCAGCTTGCCGGTGATCGCGCCGGCCTATGAAGAGCCGGAAGAGGTCGAAGACGAGATCGTCGCCGAAGAGGAAGAAGAGGCAACAGCCGTCGCCGCCGCCGAAGTGCAGCCGGCCCGCGCAGCCCAGCCAGCAGGCGAAGGCGAACAGCACGACCGCAAGCGGCGCAAGCGCCGGCGTCGTCGCGGCGGCCGCGACCGCGAGCATGGCGCACCGCACGACGCAGCCACCGTCGCCTCGGAAGCCGACGCCTCCGAGGATGAGGAGGCCGGTTCCGATGCCGAGATCGAGAGCGGTGCGGAAGTGGAAGTCGCTTCTGAAGCAACAAGCGCAGACGCTGCCGCGACCGATGAGGCCGCGGCCAAGAAGCGCCGGCGCGGCAAGCGCGGCGGCAAGCGCAACCGCAAGGAGGACGACGAGCTCTCGGCAGAAGGCGACGAACAGCCAGCATCCGAAGATGCGGTTGTCGAGCCCAGCGTAAACGAAGCGCCGGTCGCCGAAGCCGCAGCAGTCGCAGCTGTGGCTGAAGAACCGGAAGCCGCCGCCGAAGCCAAGCCGAAAAAGGCACCGCGCCGTTCGGCCAAGGCCAAGAAGGCGGAGGCCGAGGCAATCGAGGCGCCGGCAACTGAGCCGGTTGCAGAAGCTGTGGCGGCTGAAATTGCCGTAGATGCGGCAGCTCCCGAGTCCGAAGCCAAGCCGGCGAAGAAACCAGCGAAGCCCCGTGCGCCGCGCCGCAAGGCTGCCGCTGCTCCAGCCGAGCAAGAGGTGATTGCCGCTGAAGCCGAGCAAGAGGCGGTTGCCGCTCCGGCCGAGCAAGAGGTTGTTGCCAAGGCAGTTGCTGCACGTCCGACGAAGGCGCCGGCCGCACCGGTAGTCACTTCGGCAGTCGATGCCGAGGACGACGCTTCGAGCGAAGCCAAGCCGAAAAAAGGTGGCTGGTGGCAGCGCAAAGGTTTCTTTTGATCGGCTAATATAAAAACCCCGACCAGCACATCGTTGGTCGGGGTCACTATTTATTTAGATTATTTTGCTTGCCGTCCGACACTGTTTGCACCGATATACAACCCAGCGTTCGAATAGACTCATACTTTGCTTTAATACTGCCCGGAGAGACGGCCGATGACGAGTGACAGCAAGATCGACATCCTAGGACTGACTGCGCATATCGTCAGCGCTTATGTAGAGAACAACAAGGTTCCCGCCACCGGGTTGCCGGAACTGATCGCCAGCGTCAACGCATCGATCCTGGCGCTCAACCAGCCTGTCGAAGCGCCGGTCGAGGTGCAACAGCCTGCCGTGAACCCCAAGCGTTCGGTCCTCCCCGACTACATCGTCTGCCTGGAGGACGGGAAGAAGTTCAAGTCGTTGAAGCGCCATCTTGCGGTCCACTTCGGACTGACGCCGGAGGAATATCGCGCCAAGTGGGGCTTGCCTGCCGACTATCCTATGGTAGCGCCGAACTATGCTGCCGCGCGTTCGGCACTGGCAAAGTCCCTTGGTCTTGGACGCAAGGCAGCCGCAGTTCCGGCCAAGGCACGCGGCCGCGCCAAAAAGGCTTGATTTCCGAACTCTAAAAAGCGCTCCGGGCTGCACCGGGGCGCTTTGATCACGACGCGGCGACGACGTCCGCCGAATAGCGCAGCTCGCGCATCGGGCGCACACGCTGCGTGGTCCTGTCGTAGAGCGGATGCGCCTTGTAGGCTGCAAGTGCCGCCTGGTCGGCGAACTCTGCATAAACGACGATGTCGATCTCGTCACAAAGCGGATCGACCTTCGTATTGACCGTCACTTCGAAAACGGTGGAATGCGGAATTCCGCCGAGCGCCGACAACTCCTCGCGGATCGTCTCGACGTCCTGTTTCTGCCGCGCACTGAAGAACACGATGTGCCGGATCAAGCGACAATTCCTTCTGCTGCTTTGCTGGCGCCTTTTGGGTCGGCTTTCGACCGGCGTCAATCCGGCAAAGTGTTGCGGGCCGCAAAACAACGCAGCCTGACAGGCGCCTCATGGCGATTCGCGCAGCGATGCTCAGCCGGTGACCATCCGCACCACGCGATGTACCTCCGTCACAGTCGTGCCGATCGCGTTGCCGTGGTTGTAGAAAACGTCCCAGACCAGGAACAAGGCGCCGCACATTATCACGATCACATAGCGCATCGTGTGCCCTCCCCGAGGCTCAGCAGCCTCCGGAATGATGATAGTTCGCCCTCAATCCGTCGTGAAGCGTTAGGCCGCGCTAATACGCAAGTTTCCGGCAGCACCTAGGCCTGTCAGTCCTCGTCGGACGTCTTCCTCCCCTGGCACATAAGCGCTTGCCAGATGTCACTTGAAGTTCGCGCTTTTGGCGGTGAAGATCACGGCGGGAATTTACCGTGGCGCGCGAAAGTCTTGGCGGAAGCAGGTCAAGTCTACCGCAATGCCAAGCGGGCGGCGCGACCGGCAACGCGTCATCCGTCAGACAGCGCGTCCAACGGACACGCCTGGACACGAGCCCGAAGGCGCCGGCACGGGCAGCAGAGCTTGGGACGTCGAGATGGCCCAGAGGATACCGGACGAATCAATCGAGCGTGGAGTAACGCGGCTCCACGAAGGCAATATCAGGGATGTAGCGCGTGGCCTGCCGGCGCGGGTACGCATGGCACTGTCGGCCGCACTGCATCTGCCACGCGGCACGCTCACGGTTAGGATGCCTGACGGCCGTGCCATCCTGATTGGCGGCAAGGCACCCGGACCGGAAGCCGAGATCGTGCTGCACAATTGGAACCTGCCGGCACGGGCCTTCAGCGGCGGCACGATCGGTGTCGCCGAATCCTACATGGACGGTGATTGGGAGAGCCCGGACGTCACCAGCTTCCTGGAATTGTTCGTGGTCAACACAGAGGCGGGAGAAGGTGTTGCCGGCACCAACTGGCTGCTCACGACCATCCAGAGGATACGGCACTGGCTCAACGAGAACACCCGCACCGGCTCGAAACGCAACATTTCCGCCCACTACGACCTCGGCAATGCCTTCTACAGCCAGTGGCTCGACCCAACGATGACCTATTCCTCGGGCCTCTATGCCACAGGTGCCAACGATCTGGCCGGCGCGCAGACCGAAAAATATCGGGCACTGGCACGCGACACGGGCATCGGCCCCAACGACCACGTGCTCGAGATCGGCAGCGGCTGGGGCGGCTTCGCCGAGTTTGCAGCGCGCGAAATCGGCTGCAAGGTGACAGGCCTGACGATCAGCAGCGAGCAATTCGACTTCGCCAGCAAGCGCATCCACGATGCCGGATTGGCCGAAAAAGTCGACTTCAAGCTGCAGGACTATCGCGACGAAACCGGCGCCTACGACCGTATCGCCTCGATCGAGATGTTCGAGGCGGTCGGCGAAAAATACTGGCCTGCCTTCTTCGCCAAGATGAAGCAGTGCCTGCCATCGGGCGGCACCGCTGGGCTGCAGATCATCACCATCAACGAGGCGGCTTATCCGCTTTACCGCAAGCGGCCCGATTTCATCCAGCGCTACGTCTTTCCCGGTGGCATGCTGCCGACACCTACGCTGTTGAAGTCGCTGGGGGCCGAGCACGGGCTCGACTATCTGCGCGAACGCGTCTTTCCGCAGGATTATGCCAGGACACTTGCCGAATGGCGGGGCCGCTTCTGGTCGTCTTGGGAGCGCATCGTGCCTCTCGGCTTCGACGAGCGGTTCAAGAAGCTTTGGGAGTTTTATCTCCATTATTGCGAGGCCGGATTCCGAGCCGAATATATCGACGTCAGGCAGGTGGTCTACAAAGCGTAGGTGCAAAGCGGCGACCTGTGCTGTTCACCTTTGCCTGGGTCTCGATTCGTCAGGGGTTGCTTTGCTTATTCGGCGCAAGCATCTGCGATACTTTTCCTGCTGCCTGTCTTCGCTCTCGGTATATCCGAGACCTCCGATTAATTCTTGAAATAGTCTTCAATTCGCGCATTTCCGCCGTGAAAATGCCTGTTCGCTCCTCAGTATCATTGCCTCGGTCGAGGCAACGGAGGGACTTCCTGGCATGCGCAAGCGAAATATTTTTTTGCTCCTGGCCGTAACGGCCACTGGAGCCATCTACCTCAACAACACGTCGCTGCTCTCGGGCCGAGCAGCCGGAAAGCCTGTAGTGCTGGCCCATCGCGGTTTGTCACAAGAGTTCGACAGTGCCGGCCTGGAGCGCGACACGTGCACCGCCGAGCGTATCCGTCCGGCTTCTCGGAAGGCATGAACGACCCCGAGTTGATCGACGCACTACCCGCGGGCTATTCCGGCGGCATCTCGACCGACGCGCTCGACATGATCGCTCCGGCCCTCCAACGGCGGGCGCTCTGAATTCACAAAAACAAGGGCAGCTGGATCGCTCCAGCCGCCCTCCCGATCCGCCAAATCTCAAAGCGTGATGCGGTACTTGGCAAAGCCGTCCGCGCCCTCGCCTGCCGGCTCGATCTTGACCGCCTTGACCTCTGCGAGGTGATCCTTGGCCTTGGGTCCGGTCTCGAAGATTACCGATGCCCCCTCGACAGGCGCGAACGACCAGTTGGAATCGGCCGAGGGGTTGATCGTGCCCTGGTCGACAATGTAGCGCACGATCACGTCGCGGTTGGTGTCGGGCGCCTCGAACACCAGCTTCGACGCGTTGATCTCAGGGAAATTGCCGCCGCCGCCGGCCCGGTAGTTGTTCGAGGCGACGACGAATTTTGCAGCCGGATCAATCGGCTTGCCGTCAAACATCAGGTCGACGATGCGGTTCGAAGCGGCATTCAGGACAGCCCCCTTGGGGTCGTATTTCGGCGGCTGCGCCAGGTCGATCTTGTAAGTCACACCGTCGATGACGTCGAAATTGTAGGACGGGAAGTCGAGATTGATCAGCACCTGGTCGGCCTTGCCTGGCGTGACCTGATTGAAGATGCCGGCCGACATCTCCAGCCATTCCTTGACCTGGGCGCCGGTGATCGACACCGCCTGCACGGTATTGGGGTAGAGATAGAGGTCGGCGACGTTCTTGATCGCAACGTCGCCAACCGGCACGTCGGTGTAATAATCCGGCCCGCCTCGTCCGCCAGACTTGAAGGGTGCCGCCGCCGATAGCACCGGCAGGTCCTTGTGCTCGGTCTCCTTCAGCATGTCCTTGATGTACCAGACCTGCGCCTGGCTCACGATCTGCACCGAAGGATCGTCGGCGACGAGAGCAAAGTAGGAGTATAGGGGCGCCGAGGTCTTGCCAACCGGCGTCCGCACATAGGCGAGCGTCGCCTCATGCTCTTCCTTGGCCGCAGCCTCCACCTCCGCATTGCTCTCGACGGTCGGCACCATCTTCTTGTCGACGCGCTTGGCGATCGGGCGCGCCTCACTGGTCGAGCTCACGACCTTCCAGGCGTTGCCATCGCGCTCGATCAGCAGGTCGATCAGGCCGAGATGCGAGCCCCAGAAGCCGCCCATGACGCCGGGCTTGCCGTTGATCGTGCCCTTGGCATTGTCGAGCCCCTCGACGCCGTCGAACTTCGGCCCGGGGAAATCGAGGTGGCTATGGCCGGTGACGATGGCATCGATACCATCGACGCCGGCGAGCAGGATCGAGGCATTTTCGAGGTTTTCCGCGGCTTGCGGCGTGCCCATGCCGGAATGCGAAAGCGCCACGATGATCTCGGCCCCTTCCTCTTTCATCTGCGGCACCCAGGCCTCGGCCGCCTTGACGATGTCGCGGGTCATCGCCTTGCCGTTGAGATGCCGGGAATCCCAGGTCATCACCTGCGGCGGCACGAAGCCGATCAGGCCGATGCGTATCGGGTGCTCGGCGCCGGCGCCGTCCTTCACCTTCTTGTCCAGGATCACGTAAGGCTTGAGGAACAGCACGTCCTTGGCGGCATCGGCGGCGAGTTGGCCCTTGGTCAGGTTGGCGCAGACGACGGGGAAGTTCGCCCCAGCCAGCACCTTGAACATGTAGTCTAGGCCGTAGTTGAATTCGTGGTTGCCGAGGGTCGAGCAATCATAGCCCAGCGCATTCATCGCCTTGATGATGGGATGGACGTCGCCATCCTTCATGCCGCGCTGATAGGCCATGTAGTCGCCCATCGGATTGCCCTGAAGGAAGTCGCCATTGTCGACCAGGATCGAGTTGCTGGCTTCGGCGCGGATGGCATCGATGATCGATGCGGTGCGCGCGACGCCCATCGTGTCGTTCGGCTTGTCGGCGTAGTAGTCGTAGGGAAACACGTGGACGTGCAGATCGGTGGTTTCCATGATGCGCAAATGCGCCTGGTTGGCCTGGGCGCGCGCCGAGAATGGGTGCAACATCACAAGCGCGCTCGCCGCGGCGGAACCCGCCAGAAAGGAACGGCGAGATATGGGGTGAAGCATGTTGGACATTTTCATTCTCCAGGGAAATGAACTGACAGTATTTAGCCGGCGTCCGAAAGATCAAATCTTGCGCCAAAATTCGCCCGAGTCCAGCCGAGTCGCGTGACAGCCCCGCGACAAGCTTCGGGAAATGGATTGAGCCAGCCGATTCCGGCGCTTCGGCCGACTGCCGCTCCAACCCGTCAGGCCAGGTCCGGCCGGATGCCCATGACGGTGCGGTCGACGATCTCGCGCAGGGCGAAGGACGAGTTGATCTTGGTGACGTGCGGCATCGCCGACAGCCATTCCTTGTGAATACGCTCATAGTCCGGCAGGTCGCGGGCAGCGATGCGCAGGATGTAATCGTATTCGCCGGACATCAGATGGCAGGACAGGATATTGGGGCAGCGCTTCACCGCCACCTCGAAATCCGACAGCGTCTTTTCGAATTGCCCGGACAGCGAAATATGCACGATCACCGTCATCTGGTGACCGAGGGCCGTGTTGGAAAGCCGAGCGTGATAACCGGCGATGACGCCCGACTTTTCGAGGTTATCGAGGCGACGGGAACAGGCGGATTGCGAGAGGCCGACCTTCTCGGCAAGCGCAGCATTGGGCAGGCGCCCATCCTTCTGCAAGGCATCCAGAATGGCGATATCGATCCTGTCCAACGGCATTTTTCGAATTTCCTTCGAGAATGATGCCTATTTATGCAAGGATTATCGATCTCAACCTTTACGCGCAACTCATTTCGCAAACATATTCGGAACGATTCGTGATTGACTTCGTCAATAAAGAACAAGGGCCGAAACGGCTGCGGAGGAGCATAAAATGCGCGTAGGTTGTCCGAAGGAAATCAAAAACCACGAGTACCGCGTCGGGCTCACTCCCGGCTCGGTACGTGAGTATGTCGCTCACGGCCACGAAGTGCTGGTCGAGACCGGCGCCGGTGCAGGCATCGGCGCCGACGACAATGCCTACCGCGCCGCAGGCGCCCAGATCGCCAAGACCGCCGAGGAAGTGTTCACGCGCTCCGACATGATCGTCAAGGTCAAGGAGCCACAGCCGCATGAATGGGTGCAACTGCGCGACAGCCAGATCCTCTACACCTATCTCCACCTCGCGCCGGATCCGGATCAGACCAAAGGCCTGATGGCCTCCGGCGTGACTGCGGTTGCCTATGAAACGGTCACCGACGAGCGTGGCGGCCTGCCGCTGCTGGCGCCGATGTCGGAAGTCGCCGGGCGACTGGCGATCCAGGCGGGAGCGACAGCGCTGCAAAAAGCCTATGGCGGTCGCGGCGTGCTGCTCGGAGGCGTGCCCGGTGTGCTTCCGGGCAAGGTCGCGGTCATCGGCGGGGGCGTGGTCGGCCTTCATGCCGCGCGCATGGCCGCCGGTCTCGGCGCCGACGTCAGCATCATCGACCGATCGATCCCGCGCCTGCGCCAGCTCGACGACATTTTCGGCGGACGTGTCCACACGCGCTATTCTACGGTCGAAGCGCTCGAGGAAGAGTGCTTCTCGGCCGATCTCATCATCGGTGCGGTGCTCATTCCCGGTGCCGCCGCGCCAAAGCTGGTCAGCCGCGAAATGCTGTCGGGCATGAAGAAGGGTGCAGTCCTCGTCGATGTCGCCATCGACCAGGGTGGCTGCTTCGAGACCTCGCATGCGACCACCCATGCCGACCCGACCTACGAGGTCGACGGCATCATCCATTACTGCGTCGCCAACATGCCGGGGGCGGTGCCCGTGACTTCGGCCCACGCGCTCAACAACGCCACGCTGCACTATGGCCTGGCGCTCGCCGACCGCGGGCTCAAGGCCATTGCTGACGAGCCGCATCTGCGAAACGGGTTGAACATCCACCGCGGCCGGATCACCAACCGCGCGGTCGCCGAAGCGCTCGGCTACGAGGTGACTGAAGCAAAGTCGGCACTGGCCGCGTGATTCGCCAGGAGTAGTCCGTCGGGCCCGCTCCATTGGTGCGGCGGGCTCAACTTGCTTTCGAGTTCGCCTATCTTCGCTCGACTTTGCCTATTCAATGCGAATTCTCGGGTGCACCACTCGCTAATCTCTCAGTGTGACAAATTAGTTGCAGCATAGACAGCCCCAACGTGCCATATAGCCGATTATTGGTAGTGGGGTAATGTAATGCACTTTGGAAAGACTTTCGCAGCACTCCTGCTGGGGGCTGCTTCGGCTGCTGCAATCAACTCGGCATCGCATGCTGCGGATGCAGTGTCGGCAGAATCGCCGGCGGCCTTCAACTGGAGCGGCATCTATGTCGGCTTCGGCGGCGGTGTCGGGGCGGTCAAGCATGGCCTGGAAATTTCTGGAGCTCCGTTCAGCTTGCCTGATGTTGGAGGCGGTGGCGTCTTTGGCGAAGTGACCGTCGGCTACGACTACATGCTCTCAGAGCGCGTCCTGATCGGCGCCTTCGCGGACGCACGATTCGGCAACATCGGTCTTTCGATGGAGCAAGGCGGGGACGAAGCCAAGATCACCAACAACTATGGCTTCGACGTCGGCGCGCGAGCAGGTTACCTGCTGACGCCCACCACGCTGGGCTATGTGCTTGGCGGCTATAGCTGGCAGCATATCGACGCGGATCTCCCCGGCGCCCCGGCAGGCTTCGACCTTGACAGCGACCGTGACGGATATGTCCTCGGTTTGGGTGTGGAGACGGCGATTGCCGCCAACTGGACCCTGAAGAGCGAGTACCGCTACGCCAACTACGGCACCGAACCGTTCATTGGAGTCGGAGGCCTTGATGCCGAGACATCCACTCACACTTTCAGCATCGGCGCCAACTACCGCCTCGGCGCCCACAATGGTGGCAGCGCCTCGTTCTCCGCACCGGCCTATAGTTGGACCGGATTCTATGTCGGTGGTGCCCTGGGCGCAGGCGCCATTGCTGACGAGATCCACATCGGCGGCGGCGAGTTCAACGGCTTCGGCGGCGACGGCATCTTCGGCGAACTCAGCGTCGGCTACGACCACGAGTTCAACGACACCTGGGTCGCAGGTATCCAGATCGGTGGCCGCTACTCCGGCATGACCACGGTCCTGCAAGAGGATCCATCCGGAAGCTACAAGGGCAAGGCGGACTATGGGTTCGACGTGCTCGCACGCGTCGGTACGAAACTCAACGAATCGACCCTCGCTTATGTGCTCGGCGGCTACAGCCGGCAGCATGTGAAGGAAGAGATGTCCGGCGGCGGCCTCACCGACAGCTTCGATTGGAGCGTCGACGGCTTCTCAGTCGGTGGCGGTCTCGAAACCGCAGTGTCCAGCAACGTCGCCGTGAACCTGGAGTACCGCTACTCCAAGTTTGAGGGCCAGGACTACGGCAGCGGCGGCGTCTACGAGACGGTGCCGGTTTTCCACACTGTCCGCGTCGGCGCCAAGTACAAGTTCAACTAAGCGCGTTCGCCATCATGATCCGAAGCCCGTCGCAGCAATGCGGCGGGCTTTTTTTCATGGCACTCGGTCAGGCATCTGCGTCGAATGTGCCTACCAACTCGATCCGGCATTGATAACAATTGTTGCGTGCAGAGCGCATGTGGACATAGGCGACGTCCGGCTGCGCAAGCAATTCAGCGGCCTTGCCGACGATCTCGGGCGTCGGCGTCACCGCGCCGGTGCCGTAGACGATGCGATCGTCGACACCATAGCCGCGCAGGATGTAGTCACGCGTCCGGATGAAAAGCTCCGGCAATTCGTCGGCCTCTTCTGCCCGCGTACACGCCTCGGCATGCAGGAAGATCGGGCCGGTTTCGGCATAGGGCTGCAACTCGGGGAACGGCCGGTAGGCAAGCACGAGATAGGCCTCGCCCTCACCCACATTGCTGAGGCAATGGCGGCACGGCACGCCGTCGCCGTCCGAAATCTTGCGTTCGGGTTTCATGCCATATGCATCGGGCGCGCCACGCTGAAGCGCGCGCACCGCATCGGTAGGAAGAGCCTGGAAACGGATGGTCATGGCGGCAATCCTCGTTGGACATCGGCCGCAACCTATGGTGCCTAAACCGTCGTGCCCACCCGATTTACGCTGCCAACACGCCGACAGTCCGAGAACGAAAAAAGCCCGGCTCTCGCGAACCGGGCTCATCGAACTGTCCTAGCAAGTGCTAGCGGATGAAGGCGTCGTAGCGGCGCAGCGTCACGCGGCGGTTGCGCCAGTTCTCGTTCTGGGTCTGCACCAGCAGGAACTCCTCGCCATAACCGACCGTCTCCAGGGCATAGCGCGGAATGCCGAACTCACGCACCAGCGTCTGCTTCAGCGATGCGGCGCGGCGCTCGGATAGCGCCTGGTTCGACGCAAACGAACCGACGGCATCGGTGTGCCCCTCGATCAGCACGCGGGCACCGGGGTCGCGGCGCAGAATGCGCTCGAGCGCGTTGGCGATGTTCTCCACCTTGCCGTATTGCGAATAGGGAACCTCGGCCGAGCCAAAGGCGAAGTTGATCGACTGGATGTCGATCGACGGGGCCATGCGGCGCAGATCGGGGCGGCGCTTGAATTCGCGCACGGTCACGCGCTGGTTGGGCCTGAGCTTCGTCGTCGGCGCTGCCTGAAGCTGGCGCTCGATCTGCGACGCCGAAGGCGTCGTCGCCTGCGCGGCAGCGAAAGAAGGCGCGGCAAGTACGGCGATCAGCGCGGCAGCAAGCGTACGGCGGTTCAACATCTTCAATTCTCCTTGCACGTCGACCAGATGGTCAGATCCGATGGGCTGGAAAATGCCAGAAGCAACCTGAAGAAGCGATGAACGGACGGTTCAGCCTGGGTTGTATGCGTTCACGGCCGCATGACGCTCGCCGAACGTTCGGCAAAGGTCATGGTCCGCACCGTCTCGGTCTTCTGCGCGACCGGCGAAAAACCCATCTTCTGGTAGAGCGGAAGAGCTGCCGGATGGTCGAGCGTGCAGGTCTGCACCGTCACCTTGTTCGGGCGATATGACCACGCGGCAGCGATCGCGGCACCAAGGAACCAGCGTCCGATGCCCTGCCCCATGGCATGGTCCATCATGCCGAAATAGGCGAGTTCGACCTCGTCGGGCAGATGCGGCTTGAGATCGAGGAAGCCGGCCGGCGCGCCATCGAGATAGAGCACGCGAATGTCGCGGTCCTCGCGATGCAGCCCGGCGGCAAGTTCTTCGTCATCGAGCCGGAGGATGTTGACCCAATGCCATTTGCGGCCGACCCGATCGGCGAGATAGCGGTAGTAATGCAGCGGTATGTTTCGGGTCCTGAGCAGCGCTATCTGGCGATTGACCGGCAGCGGTGGCGTGTAGGCCGGCGGCACGTGCATCTCCAGAAACGTGACCGTGACCTCGATATTCTCGCTGCGGTCCGCGGCCATGTTCATGCTTTTCCCGTCACCACAGGCGTGTCGGACATGCCGCCCCACTCGGTCCACGAGCCGTCGTAAAGCCTGACGTCGCCATGGCCGAGCGATTGCAGCGCAAGCGCGATGACGGCAGCCGTGACGCCAGAACCGCAGGACGTGACCACCGGCTTGGACAGGTCGATGCCAGCCGCTTCGAGCGTCGCCTGCAGGCGGTCGAGCGGCAACAGTTCGCCGTTCTCGGACAGCGTCCCCGAAGGTACGCTGCGAGCGCCCGGCATATGGCCCGAGCGCAGGCCAGCCCGCGGCTCCGGGTCGGTGCCCTCGAAACGTCCCGCGGAACGCGCATCGGCGACCTGGGCGCTGCCGGTGTCGACGATCTTGCGCATCTCGGCGAGCGAAACGACCTTGGACGCGTCATAGTCGACGTGGAAGACGCCCGGAGCGGTCTTGGTCGGCTCGGCGGTCACCGGCCGGCCTGCAGCCTTCCAGCGCTCGAAACCGCCGTCCAGGATATAGACCTGGAACACGCCCATGATGCGGAACATCCACCAGACGCGCGGCGCGGCCATGAAACCGGGTCCGTCGTAGACCACGATGGTGTCGTCAGCCGAAATGCCCATCGAACCGGCAAAGCGGGCGAAAAGGGATGGCGATGGCAGCGTATGCGGCAAGGTCGAATTCGGATCGACGACCAGGTCCTGGTCGAAGAACACCGCCCCCGGGATGTGGACGGCATCGTATTCGGCCCGCGCATCGCGTTTCTGCGCCGGCATGTACCAGGAGGCGTCGACGATCGACAGTCCGGGCGTGCCCAGCCGCTTTTCCAGCCAATCCGCATCGATGACGAAAGCGCTTTTGTCGCTCATGGCAGTCTCCGGTTCAGTTGGAAGGCATCGCGCCGAAGCGGATGCGGAAGCGGCGGTTCTCGCGCCCTTTCTTTTCGATCTTGCCGATATGGATCTCGCCGATTTCGGCCGTGCCGGCAACATGGGTTCCGCCGCAGGGCTGGCTGTCGATCGAGGCGTTGTCACCGATGCAGACCAGCCTGATCTTGCCGGTGCCGGAAGGCGGCCGAACGTTCTTCGACTTCACCAGCGTCGGATTTGCCGCGAGTTCGTCATCGGAGATCCACCTGTTGTAGATCGGGTGGTTGGCGCGGACGAGTTCCATCATCTGGGATGTAACGTCTTCCTTGGTGAAGCCGGCGTCGGGAATGTCGAAGTCGACGCGCGAGTCCTCCTCGCTGACCGACGCCCCGGTTATCGGATATGGGCACACCACGGTCAGCAGATGGCAGGCGGCGTGCATGCGCATCAAAAAGTGCCGGCGCGGCCAGTCGATCGAAAGCTTCAGGCGTTCGCCGATTTCCGGCACGGCCTGCTCCAGCCCCGGAACATGGATGATCTCGTCCTTGGTCTCACCGGTAATCGTGGCAGCAACCGAGATGTTGCTGCCGTCGCCACGCATCAAAAGACCGGTATCGCCGGGCTGGCCGCCCGACGTGGCATAAAAGATGGTCCGGTCGAGAATGATGCCGCCGCGGTCGTTGACGCCGACCACGGTCGCCTCGGTCTCGCGCAGATATGCATCGTCGCGAAAGACCGCCTGGGTCGAAAATGCCATCATGCCACCTCGAACGGAACCGCGATGTTGGGCTCGCTCTCCATCCAATCGGGAACGGGCAGGTTCTTGCTGCGCAGGAAATCCGGATTGAACAGCTTGGATTGATAACGCGTGCCGAAATCCGCAAGTACGGTCACAATGGTATGGCCCGGTCCGAGTTCCCGTGCCAGGCGCATCGCCCCAGCGATGTTGATGCCTGTGGAGCCGCCGACGCAGATGCCCTCTTCCTGGATCAGGTTGAAAACGATGGGCAGCGCCTCTTCGTCGGGGATCTGGAAGGAGAAGTCCGGCGAGAAGCCGTCGAGATTGGCGGTGATGCGCCCCTGGCCGATGCCTTCGGTGATCGAACTGCCCTCGGCCTTCAGTTCGCCTGTCGTGTAGTAGCTGTACAGGGATGCGCCCAGCGGATCGGCGAGCGCGATCTTAACCGCATCGCGCTTGGCCTTGAGGCCGATAGCCACGCCGGCCAACGTGCCGCCGGTGCCGACTGCCGAAACGAACCCGTCAACCTTGCCGCCGGTCTGCTGCCAGATCTCTTCCGCCGTCGTGCGGATGTGGCCTTCACGGTTGGCGACATTGTCGAACTGGTTGGCCCAGATCGCCCCATTGGGGTCGGACCTAGCCAATTGTTCGGCAAGCCGGCCGGAAACCTTCACGTAGTTGTTCGGGTTCTTGTAGGGAACGGCAGGAACCTCGATCAGTTCGGCGCCGAGCAAGCGAAGGGCGTCCTTCTTTTCCTGGCTCTGGGTGTCGGGAATGACGATCACCGTGCGGTAGCCGAGTGCCTTGGCGACGACGGTCAGACCGATGCCGGTATTGCCGGCAGTACCTTCGACGATCACCCCGCCGGGCCGGAGCAGGCCGCGCTGCTCGGCGTCACGGATGATGAACAGACCGGCGCGATCCTTGACCGACTGGCCGGGGTTCATGAACTCGGCCTTGCCGAGGATTTCGCAACCCGTTTCCTCCGAGGCCCGCTTGAGCCGGATCAAAGGCGTGTTGCCGATGGCATCGATCACCGAGCGCATGAAGATTCCTTCCTAATTCGCCGACGAACCCTAGAAATGTGAGGCCGCGCTTTCAAGGGATGAAATTCTCTGGCCCATTGCATCTTGGCGTCAAACGGGACGCAACCCTGCAATATGACGGCAATTGGCATAGGAGGGCGGCTCAGGGCAAAACGGACTTCCCATCGACGCGCCGCCTCGCTAGAGCATCAGCAGGCAGCTTCGAGGGGGATGGGGTGAGCACATATCGGGCGGACCCGCGCGATGGGGTCGCATGGATCACAGGTGGCAGCACCGGAATCGGTCGTTCGGTCGCGCGCCTGCTGGCCAAGGAGGGCTACACGGTCGCCGTGACCGTACGCCCCAATGATCCGATCGACACGCTGATCGAAGAGACCCAGGGCATGACCGGCCGGGTCCTGTCCTTTCCGTCCGACGTGACCGACGAGGCCGGCATGGCCGCCGCCGTGGCAGCGATCGAGGCACAGGCGGGACCGATCGTGCTGGCCATCTTCAACGCCGGCGCCTACATGCCGGTGACCGGCGACAATCTTCGATTGGAGACCTTCCGACAGAGCTTTGCGGTCAACGTCTTTGGCGTCCTCAACGGCCTGGTGCCGGTTGTCGAACGCATGCGCAACCGCGGTCGCGGGCACGTCGTGATCATGGGATCGATCAGCGCCTATTTCGGCTGGCCAACCACGGCTGCCTATGGCGCCACCAAGGCTGCGGTCAACATCATCGCCGAGGCGCTGAAGTTCGACTTCGACAAGATGAACATCCGCACGCAGGTGATGAACCCGGGTTTCGTCGCCACGCCGCTGACGGAGAAAAGCGCGTTCTCCATGCCGGCGATGATGGCAGTCGACGCTGCAGCCGAGCGGATCTGCAAGGCAATGCGCAAGAGCGGCTTCGAGGTTACGTTCCCGCGGCGCCTGACATGGGGCATGAAGCTCCTTTTCCTGCTTCCGCGGCCTTTTCGCGAGATGGCGCTGCGTGCCTCCACGCGATGGAAGAGAGTGCCTCTCATCTATCTCAGACGATCAAGCTACGACTGAAGCTCAGCTTCGGCGGCAGCTTCGGGTTTGGCGTCACGCGCCCAGAGGTAGACGACAATCGCAGCCCCGAGCATCACAACGTAGAACCAGAACAGCGCCTGATATGACGCCGTCGGATCGCCCGGCACGGCACTTGCCGTGACCACGGCACCGGTTGCAAACTGCATTGCGCCCACGCCGCCAATGGAGAAGAAGTTCATCAGCGTCACGCCGCGTCCGATCAGATGCGGCGGCAGGAAAGCGCGCGCGTGCGCCATCAGCAGGCCATAGCTGCCGCCGGTCAGGCCGATGATGACGAAGACGACCGTAACGGTGGTCAGATCGGATACGACATTGAGCGCGAGATAGAGGATCGCCACGAGGCCAATGGTATTTCCAACCACCGCAACCCACTTCCTGGTACGGAACATCGTGTCGAGGGGACCATAGACGAAGGCGCCAGCGACCATGGCCAAGGCCATGAAAAACGTCACCTGCCCGATCATCAAAGCATCCGCGCCATAGACATCGACGAGATAGGGCCCTGACCACAGGCCCCTGATGCCGGTTGTCGGCGCATAATTGATCGCGGTGAGCGGGATGATCGGCCACAGAACCCGCATGCGCAACAGTGCGAGATAGCCGCCAAAGCCAGCGGCATCGCCGTCCACGCCATCAGGAGATTTCGGGTCGCGCACCAGCGCCAGCACCGCGAGGGCGGCCAACATAGTGATGACCCCGAGCCCGGCCATGACTGGCCGCCAGCCGAATGCCTCGGCGGCCTGGGCCAGCGGCGCGGCACCGATGACGTTGCCGGCCGTGCCGAATGCGACCATCCACGAGGCAAGCACGGCAAAACGCGCGATCGAAAATGTGCGGGCGAAGATGAACAGCGACGACATCAACACCGGGGCGCAGCCGATGCCGATCATCGCCATCGCGGCAATCACCATCCAGGGCGCAGTGGCCGAGGCAAAAAACAGCGCGCCGCCCCCGCCACCGAACAAAAGCAGCGTCGAGGCCGTGCGCCGCGGACCAAAGCGATCGAGCGAAACGCCGATGGCAAATTGCGCCAGGGCGAAGGCGATGAAGAAGGCTCCCGAGGCGAAGGACAGTTGCGCTTTGGTGGCGCCGAGATCGGCGGTGAGCGCCGGCGTCAGCACGGCCATGAACGAGCGGTAGAACTGCGACAGCACATAGGCGATTGCGAGCGTCGCTATCCCGGCCATGCAGACCCCTCAAACGAAAGGGCGGCCGAAGCACCGCCCCGACCGCCCTAACCTATTCATGCCACATCAGCAAATGGACCAGGCAGGCCCGATCTGCTGCACAGCTTATGCTGCGCGCGTGTTCGGCTTGCGCGCGCCGAAGCGGCGCTTGCCACCCTTGGGTGCATTTCCATTCGGACGATCGCCCTTCGGCTTGCCGCCATTGTTGCCGCGCGGGCGCTGACCGCTGGGCCGGCGTTCCTCGCGATCACCGCGGTCGTTGGCCGGCACGAAGCTGCGTGGCTCGCCGGCCGGACGTGCCGGATCCGGTTCGCCAAGATGGTCGGCATCAATCGTCAGCTTCATGCGGATGATGCGCTCGACCTGCCTCAGCTTCGAGTTTTCCGAGGGATCGACCAGCGTGACCGCAACGCCGTTGGCGCCATTACGGCCGGTACGGCCGATACGGTGGACGTAGCTTTCGGCTTCGTCAGGCAGGTCGAAGTTCACGACGTGGCTGATGCCGGGTACGTCGATGCCGCGTGCTGCGATATCGGTGGCAACGAGGATGCGGACCTTGCCGGCGCGGAAGCCGTTGAGCGCGGCCTGACGCGCATTCTGCGACTTGTTGCCGTGGATGACGGCAGCGGGAAAGCCGTCGCGATCCAGATCCTTCACGACACGGTCGGCGCCATGCTTGGTGCGGGCGAAGACCAGGACCGAGGTCATGGCGTCATCGGCCAGCATCTTGGCCAGGATCTGACGCTTCTGCTTGGTGCGGGCGAGAATGATGCTCTGGCGGATTTCAGCCGCGGTCGTGCTCTGCGGCGCAACCTCGACGCGAATCGGATCCTTGAGCAGGCCCTGCGCCAATTCAGCGATCTCAGCCGGCATGGTTGCCGAAAACAGGGCGGTCTGACGGTTGCGCGCGGTCGCCTTGGCGATGCGCTTGACGTCGTTGATGAAGCCCATGTCGAGCATGCGGTCGGCCTCGTCGAGGACCAGCCACTGGGTGTCGGCCAACACGAGGTCGCCTTCACGGACGAGGTCGGTCAGGCGGCCGGGCGTGGCAATCAGCACGTCGACGCCCGGAGCGATCTTCTTGACCTGCGAGAAACGCGACACGCCGCCGAGGACCAGCGCGGTCGAAACATGCGCACCCTTGGCGAGGATCTTTATGGTATCTTCGATCTGCACGGCGAGCTCGCGCGTCGGCGCCAGGATCAGCGCACGCGCCGTCTTGGGCCGGCGCTTGGTGCCGAGCGCCATGATCTTATGCAGGATCGGCAGCGAGAAGGCTGCGGTCTTGCCGGAACCGGTCTGGGCGATGCCGAGGATGTCGCGGCCGGCCAGCTGCGCCGGGATCGACTCGATCTGGATCGGCTTGGGCTCAGTGAATCCGGCCATCTGGGTGGCCTTGAGCAGCGCGCCGGTAATGCCGAGTTTGGCGAAGCCGTTCAGCTCCGCATTGATTTCATTCGTCAATATCTTCTTCTTTCGTGCGACGGCTTTCCCGTCACAAACAACAATGGCGGCAGGGCGCAACCTGCCGGCCCGAATCTCGTGTGAAACGACAAGGCGGCGGACGCGTGTCCGCTCGGCTGCGCTGTCGTGCCCGCTGGCCTCATGCCGCGGGTCTATTCCGCCGCCTTCCGTTGCCGGAAAGGGAGAAAACAGACGCAACCAGTCTCTCTGGGGAGAAAGCCGTAAGCCCGGCCCAAGCGCCTATGACGCCGCATATGGATCATTTGGCTCGAAATAGCAAGCCCACCATGGTGCGGTGCAACATCGCGGCACTTATTTTCCCGCCGCTTGATCTGCTTCAGGCGGCGCCGACCACCTCGTTGTAAGTGTCAAGATCGACGTAGAATATCCTGGTGATCGCTAGGACCAGTTCGTCCCCCCAATAGCCGTGCGATTTCAGGATGCTGACTGCGGTGAGTATGTCGACCGGCTCGGTCAGACGCCTCTTCATGCTTTCCTCGACAAACTGTTCCATCGGCTGTCCCTTCGTCCGATTGCACACACGCAATGAACTCAGACCAGAACTCCCCATCAGGGTATGGAACATCGCTTGCGCGGAACTTGCCAGCGCGCCGGCGGCTCCATTCATAGATCGGGATGACGCGGGAAAGTTGGCCGACTCACAAGGCCGGAGCCATGCTACCACAGGCCGGTGGCATCGCTACCGCTGGGGCGTACCCGGCTCCGCCGGGATAGCAACGTCGAGGGCAAGCTTCACCATGTCGGTGAAGAGCTCCTGCCGCTCGGACGTGTCCGTCTGCTCGTCGGTAACGAGGCTGTCCACCACGGTGCAGATCGACAGGGCCTTGGCATGGAAGCGGGCGGCGACCGTGTAGAGCAGGCTGGTCTCCATATCGACCGCCAATGCGCCATGGGCGCGGACCCCGGCAAAGCGTCCAAGCACATCGGGGTGGTAGAAAACATCGCTCGAAGCGGTCTGGCCGACATGATGGTCCAGACCCAGCTCGGTGGCGCGCTGTGCCGCGCGGCGCAAAAGATCGAAGTCGGCGCTCGGCGCGTAGCTGTAGAAGCCGAACAGCTGCCGGTTGACGGCGCCGTCATTGCTCGACGATTGCGAGATGACCAGGCTGCGCAGCCTGACGTGCTCGGCCAACCCGCCGCATGTGCCGACGCGGATCAAAGTCCTGGCGCCATAGGTCTCCAGAAGTTCGTGCGCATAGATGGCCATCGATGGCGCGCCGATGCCGGTGGTCTGGACGCTTATCGGAACGCCACGGAACCTGCCGGTGTAGCCGAGGGCGCCGCGCACCCGGTTCACGCACCTGACGTCTTCTAGGAAAGTTGCGGCAATCCACTCCGACCGCTGCGGATCGCCGGCCAATAGCACCGTTTCAGCGTAGTCACCGCGCCTTGCTTCGTTGTGCGGCGTAGTCTGCATTGGTCACCCCCGACGACGCGCTTGCCGGCATGATGGCATGAACACCACATACGGGAAAGCTAATAGAAGTTCGGGCAGAACTGAACTGGATACGCGGTGCCTAGCTCTCGAGCACCTCTTTGACGACCGTCGCCAGTTGCTTGAGCGAGAACGGCTTGGGCAAGAATCCGAACTGCGCATCGGCTGGAAGGTTCTTGGCGAAAGCGTCCTCGGCATAGCCGGAAACGAAGACGAACTTGATATCGGGCTGGCGTTTGCGCAACTCGCCGAGCAGCGTCGGGCCGTCCATCTCGGGCATGACGACGTCGGATACCACGATGTCGATCTGGCCCTTGAGTTCGTCGAATATCTCGAGAGCCTCGACGCCCGACGATGCCTCGTGGACGGTGTAGCCACGCGAGGTGAGCGCCCTCACCCCACCCATGCGCACCGCATCCTCGTCCTCGACCAGCAGAACCGAGGCCGAGCCGGACAGGTCCTTGGCGACGTTGCCCGCCCCGGCTTCCTGTGACTTGGCCGTTGCAGCAACCGATGCCTCCGGCCTCACTTCATCCGCCGGCTGCGCCTTGGCCACGTGCCGCGGCAGGAAGATGCGGAACACAGTCCCCTTGCCGACCTCGGAGTCGCAATAGATGAAGCCGCCGGTCTGCTTGATGATGCCATAGACCATCGACAAGCCGAGACCCGTGCCCTTGCCGACCTCCTTGGTGGTGAAGAACGGCTCGAAGATCTTCTTCAACACCTCGGGCGCGATACCGCTGCCGGTATCCTCGACCTCGACCAGCACGTAGTCGGCCGGAACCAGTTCGCGGTAGCCATAGGCCTTGCAATCTTCGGCCGGAACATTCTTGGTCCGTACCATCAGGTCGCCGCCATCAGGCATGGCGTCGCGCGCGTTGACCGCGAGATTGACCACGACCTGCTCCAATTGGCCGATGTCGGCCCGGATGGGCCAGAGGTCGCGGCCATGGTCGATCTTGAGCTTGATGCCGTTGCCGACCAGGCGGGCAAGCAGCGTGCGCAGGTCGGCAAGCACGTCGGTAAGGTTGAGTACTTCCGGACGCAGCGTCTGCTTGCGCGAGAATGCAAGAAGCTGCCTGACCAGAGAGGCGGCGCGGTTGGCGTTCTGCTTGATGTTCATGATGTCGGGGAAGGACGGATCCGACGGCCGATGATTGGTCAAAAGCAGGTCCGACGCCATGATGATGGCGGTAAGCACGTTATTGAAGTCGTGGGCGATACCGCCGGCGAGTTGGCCCACCGCCTGCATCTTCTGGCTCTGCGCCATCTGGCTCTCGAGCGCCTTCTGCTCGGTCGTCTCGACGGCATAGACGATCGCCGCTTCCTCAGCACCCTCCGCGTCCGAACCGTCGGCGACAGCGTTGACGTAGAAGCGCATGTGGCGCTCCTCGTTGTCGGGCATCACGGTGTCGATCGGCGCGATGTCGGCCTGGCGCTGGTGCGCGCGCTCGAGCGCCGCAGCAAATGCCGCGCGGTCGCGCTCGTGGATGACGGTGTCGAGGCGCACGCGCCGGTCGACCGCATCCCTGTCGACGACCGACGAGAACAGCGACAGGAACGGCGCATTGGTGCGCAGGATGCGTCCAGCCTGGTCGACGCCTGCAATGGCCATGGGCGTCGAATTGAAGAAGCGGGTGAAGCGTACTTCCGACGCGCGCAACTGGGCGGAGGAGTCCTCTCCCTGGGTACGGTTGAGAACGATGGTGCGCGTCGGCCCGTTGACGCCCTCGCGGCTCGCCGAGACGCGGTGCATGAAACGAACCGGCAAGGCTTCGCCGTTCACCGTAGCGAGGTCGAGGTCGATCACCGCATTGCGCGTCGTCCCCGGGTCGGCCTTGACGGAGCGGACAAGCGCCATCCCGTCGCCGGCGACAACTTCGTCGAGGCTGATGGCGCCGGGCGTGAAGCTCGCCAGATCGATGCCGAGCCAGTCGGCCAGCGTCGCATTGACATAGGTGATGCGGCCATCCTGGTCGGCCGAGAAGAAACCCGCCGGCGCGTGGTCGAGGTGATCGATGGCCTGCTGGAGATCGAGGAAGAAGCGTTCCTGCTCCGCCCGCTCCGGCGAAATATCGGCAAGCTGCCAGGCATTCAGCGGCTGGCGTTGGCCTGGAATGCTGAAGGCACGCGCCCGCACGCGATACCAGCGCGCGCCCGGTGCAGCGCCTGGACGAACGGATTGACCAAGCCGAAATTCGCCGTCGCCCGCCTGACCGTCGCGCAGGCCCGACGCCAACTCGGAAATGGTCGACGACGCCTCTGGCACATCCGACAACAGGCCATCGACCGTTTTCAAGTCCGATGCGGTGGTGGCTCCCGTCATGTCGGCATAGGCGCGGTTGGCATAGACCACGCGGCCCTTGGCGTCAGTCACCACCAGCCCTTGCGACATCGAATCGACAAAGGCCTTGGACAGGCCGTCGGCAGGCGAGCGCGGGGAAATCTGGATGAAGCCGATGGCGGTGGCGAAGAGATAGCCGACGCCGATCATCGCAAGCACGCCAAGCATGCCAAGCAGGAACGGATCGCCCAGGCGTTCGCGGAACACACCGAATACGATGGCCGCGCCGGTCAGCACGACGATAAAGATGATCAGCCGCGTGATGGCGTCGGGGCGCGCTGCCTGATCCACGATCGGAACCGGATAAAAGTCGTTGCGCGTTTCCTTGGCCATACCCCTGCGAGTCTCTCCAGCTCCCTCGTACGGAAGCGGTTGAATCACATTCTCCTTACCGGGAAAAGGCCCAGCCTCAAAAAGGCGGTGCAAGCCTGAGGCAAGATCATGCGCTTAGCTTCAAACGTGGCTGTAATACGCGAATGGCAACTTGCCGGGCGCGGCGGCAAGGCGTTAGTGTCGCCCCGGCGCGGCGACGGGGAAAAGATATGTTCGAATGGCTGGATAGCGTGGCGGGACCCGGATATGCGGCAGCAGTGCTGTGGACGTTCGCTGCGCTGGTGCTGCTTGTCATCGTGCTGGTCATCGTCAAGCTGATCCGCAGCCTGACCTTCGGTACCTTCGTTGCCGGTGGCAGGAACAGGAAGACGCGCCTTGCCGTCATGGACGCGACTGCCGTCGACAGCCAGAGGCGGCTTGTCCTGGTGCGCCGCGACGACATCGAACATCTGCTCCTGATCGGCGGACCGACAGATGTCGTTATCGAAACAGATATCCGGATGACCGCACCGCGCCGCCCGGCGCTGACCGGCACCGAAGCCGGACAGCAAGCTGCCCAACCGGCTCGCCAAGCAGCAGCGCAACCAACGGTCCAGCGGCCGGCACAGGCACCGGCTGCCAGACCGCAGCAGCCCGCGCCGCCAGCTCCCGTCAAGCAGGCACCGCCCAGGCTACCGCTCTCACCGACTGCACCGGCTGCTCCCAGTCCGGCGCCGAGGCCCGCCATTCCTGCGGGCTACGCCCCTCCAGTTCGATCGTCACCTGCCCCGGCAGTCGCGCCAATGCGCGGCGAAGAAATCGACGAGACGCTGATGAAAGAGCTGGAAGTCTCACTTGACGATAAACCGCAGGCCAAGCCGGCAAAAGCCGCCGATCCGTCGCTTGACGACGAGATGGCGAAGCTGCTCGGCGAGCTGACCAGCCACAAACGATAACACGGCCGGCATCAGACAAGAAAAAAGGCGGCCGAAGCCGCCTTTTTCTTGTTCTGGTATCCCGCGATCAGTCGTCGCGATAGACCTTTTCGCGGCGCTCGTGGCGCTCCTGCGCTTCGATCGACAGCGTGGCGATCGGACGTGCGTCCAGTCGCTTCAGTGAGATCGGCTCGCCGGTCTCCTCGCAATAGCCGTAGGTACCCTCGTCAATCCTCTGCAGCGCCGAGTCGATCTTGGAGATCAACTTGCGTTGACGGTCGCGCGCCCTGAGTTCGATGGCACGGTCCGTCTCGGATGATGCACGATCGGCAAGATCCGGATGGTTGGCGTTTTCCTGCTGGAGTATTTCGAGGGTTTCGCGAGCTTCGCGGAGGATGTCGTTCTTCCAGGCAACCAACTTTGCTCTGAAGTAAGACTTCTGCCGTTCGTTCATGAACGGCTCCTCTTCGGAGGGCACGTAGCCAAGTGTAACGGTATCGTTCATTCGACTCACCCAACAACCCCGTTTTGGCGCCTATATATTCGTGGGCCAACCCTCGCACAAGCGTAATCCGCGAAAAGTTGGCACCTACATGCAACTGGCGATTCGGCGTGGCAACGGCGCAACGCTCCCCCCAAGAAACGCAGACCGGCATCGTCCGGTTGCAAGGCGCCCGGTGCTTGGCTACATCCTGAAGGGATAATTGGCGCAGGCTCGTCAGGAGCTTGAGGCTCCGGGAGCAACATTTGAGCAAGCTCTACCTTCTCAGACACGCCAAGGCCGGCTGGGCACTGCCCGGCGTCAGGGATTTCGATCGACCGCTCGACGCCACGGGTATCGCCGACGCCGAAGCCACCGGAACAGCGATGCGGGCCTGCGGCTACGTGCCCGAACTCACGCTCTGCTCCAACGCCCGGCGCGCCCGGGAAACGCTGGAAGGCCTGGCCGGCCATGCCGATACCGGACGCGTGGTCTTCAGCGATGACCTCTACAGCGCAGATGCCGCCGGCTATCTCGACAAGATCCGCGAAAACGGCCGGCACGGCTCGATCCTCGTCATCGGGCATAATCCGATGATGGAAGATCTGGCCATCGCCGTGTCGGGCGACGGCGAGGAGACCGCGCTGCATACGCTGCACACCGGATTTCCGACCTCCGGCCTCGCCGTAATCCGGCTCGAAGGCGCGCTGACCGGCGCCGAACTGGGCCGAGGCTACCTCGAAGCTTTCCTGACGCCGGCCGATCTTTGAAGCCGGACGCCATTTCAAATCCCGGAGGTGGCACCTATATCCGGCGCGACCGCATGGGGGATGACGATTGGAGTCACTGACCACCTTTACCGACGAGGCGCGCATCGCGCTGGACACGCTCTCCGGCCGCGCTACGGGGCTGTTTTCGCCTTCCTTGCGCCTTGGCGTCACAGGGCTTTCACGTGCCGGCAAGACGGTGTTCATCACCGCCTTCGTGCACAATCTGATCCATGGTGGCCGCCTGCCCCTGTTCGAGGCGCAGAAATCAGGGCGCATCTCGCGCGCTTTCCTCGAGCAGCAGCCCGACGACGCCGTGCCGCGCTTCCAGTACGAGGATCATGTCGCGGCCCTCGTTGACCAGCGCATCTGGCCAGATTCCACCCGCGCCATCTCGGAGCTCAGGCTGACCATAGAATTCGAGTCAGCTTCCGGCTGGAACCGCATGTTTTCAGCTGGAAAATTGTCTGTCGACCTGGTCGACTATCCCGGCGAATGGCTGCTCGACCTGCCGCTGCTCGGCAAGAGTTACGACGATTTTTCCCGCGAGGCATTCGAACTTGCCCGGCTGCCTGTCAGGGCCGACCTATCGGAAGCCTGGCGCGGGCTTGCGGCCACGGTGAAGCCGGAAGCCGACGCCGACGAGATGACGGCCCGGCGGCTGGCCGAGACGTTTTCCGCTTACCTCAAGGCATGCAAGGACGACGAGCGCGCGCTGTCGACGCTGCCGCCCGGGCGCTTCCTGATGCCGGGCGACTTAGAGGGTTCGCCGGCGCTAACCTTTGCGCCGCTGCCCGGCCTTGGCCAGCGGGCGCGCCCCGGCTCGCTGCATGCGATGATGGAGCGGCGCTACGAGGCGTACAAGACCCATGTGGTAAAGCCGTTCTTCCGCGAACATATCGCCCGGCTCGACAGGCAGATCGTGCTGATCGACGCCATGCAGGCCCTGAACGCCGGCCCTGGCGCCATCGCCGACCTGGAGCGCGCGGTGACCGAGATCCTTGCCTGCTTTCGACCCGGCCGCGGCAATCTCTTGACCGACCTGTTTTCACGACGCATCGACCGCATCCTGGTCGCTGCGACCAAGGCCGACCACCTGCATCATGAGAGCCACGACCGGCTGCAATCGATCGTGCGGCGGCTGACCGATCGCGCCGTGGCGCGGGCGAACCTTTCAGGTGCCGAAGTCGACGTCCTGGCATTGGCTGCGGTGCGCGCCACGCGCGAAGGCACGGTCAAGCAAGGCCGCGAGACGCTGCCCGTCATCATTGGAACACCCATCGAGGGCGAGGCGATCGGCAAGGAGCGTTTCGACGGTAGCACGGAAACAGCTATATTTCCCGGAGACTTGCCGGAGAAAGCCGATGTCGTGTTTCAGGATTTTGGCACCAATCATCGCCAGGACGCAAACGATCCGACGATCCGCTTCGTGCGTTTCCGTCCGCCCAGGCTGGAACGGACCGCCGAAGGCGTGACGCTGTCCCTGCCGCACATCCGGCTCGACCGCGCCTTGCAGTTCCTGATTGGAGACCACCTCGCATGAGCACGCCTCGCAAGCCTGCCGCGTTCCGCATCGAGCCCGAAGCCGATGCACGGGACAGCGCTGCGGCCAGGACGCCGCAGGCCGCCGAGCGCAAACCTCGTGCGCTGGCCAAGGAGTCGGTCGTCGTCACGCCGGCCGAATTCGACGTCTTTGACGAGGCCGACATTGCCGTGGCCGAACCGCCGCCTGCCACTGCACCCAGGTGCCAATCACGCATCGGCGCAATCTTTCTCGCGGCGGCGGGCATCCTGGTCTCGCTCGGCGTCGGATTGTGGACCGACAGGCTGATCCGCGACCTGTTTTCCAGGGCCGACTGGCTCGGCTGGCTGGCGGTAGGTGCAGCCGCAATTGCCGCGGTTGCGCTGCTCGTCATAGTCGTTCGCGAGCTTTTGTCGGTTTTCCGGCTCGCCTCGGTTGAGCGCCTGCGCAACCGCGCGGCTGATGCCATCGAACGCAATGACCCCGGCGCAGCGCGCGGCGTCGTCGACGAATTGTCGAGCCTGCTGGCATCGAAGCCCGAAACGGCTGCGGGCAGGCGTGCCCTGGCGGATCTGCGCGGCGAAGTGATCGACGGCCGCGATCTGGTGGGCCTTGCCGAGACCGAAATCCTGACGCCGCTCGACGCACAGGCAAAGATCCTCATCCTGGATGCGGCCAAGCGCGTGTCGCTTGTCACGGCCGTCAGCCCACGCGCGCTGGTCGACATCGCCTATGTGGTGTTCGAGGCCGGCCGGCTGATCCGCCGGCTGGCTGAACTGTACGGCGGCCGCCCGGGCACGCTCGGCTTCTTCAGACTGGCGCGCGCAGCACTTGCCCATCTGGCCGTTACCGGCTCGATCGCCGTCGGCGACAGTTTCGTCCAGCAGCTTGTGGGCCACGGACTTGCCGCCAAGCTGTCGGCAAAGCTCGGCGAAGGCATCGTCAACGGCATGATGACCGCGCGCATCGGCATTGCCGCAATGGAGACGGCGCGCCCCCTGCCCTTTGCTGCGGTCAAGCGACCCGGCATGGGCGATTTCCTTGCCGCACTCACCACATTCGCAACCAAGGACAAGGGTGCCGACAAGGCCAAATAGACGAAGCATTAACCATTTTTCGCCATGGTCCCGGCAGCTAGTCGTTCCAGTTTCCTGCTGTCGGGTGTGCCCATGAAGCGCTTGTTTTTGTCCGCCGTTTTGCCCGCCATGGCGGTTTCGCTCTCAGGCATCGCACATGCCGAACCCACCAAGGCACCCGAACGCGACAAGAAATTCTTCAAATCGGTCGAGGGCGAATGGGTCGGACCCGGCGAAATCGTCGCCGGCAAATACAAGGGCACCAAGTTCACCTGCAGCTTCACCGGTTCGACGCCGGGCGGGAAAGTCGGGATGTCGCTCGACGGCGGCTGCCGCGTCGGCGTGTTTACCCAGAAGATGTCGGCAACCATCGAACAGAAGGGACGCAGTTATCGCGGAACCTTCCTCGACGGCTCCGCGGGCAAGGGCCTGGACATCGTTTCCGGCAACGTCGTCGATGGCAGAAAAGTCGTGCTGTCGCTCAACCGCAACCAGCTCAACGGCGTGATGCAGGCCCGCGTGCCTGACGAGAACTCGATGCATGTCACGGTTTCGGTGCGTGTCGACAAGCAACTGGTGCCGGTGATCGGCATGAAGCTGTCGCGCGTCGACGACACCGCCGTCGGCGCCATCGCCAAGAACTGATTCCCCTGCCCCAACAAAAAAGGGCGGCGCCATCGGCGCCGCCCTTTTTTGATTCTCGCCGCGAGAATCAGCCCTTGATGACAGTCAGCAGTTCGTCATAGGCCTTGCAGGCCTCTTCCGAAGTGGTGGCACCAGTGTACTTGGACGCAACTTCCTGCACCTTGGCCGACAGTTCGGCAGCCTTGGCCGGATCCTTGGTCACCGCCTCCTGAAGCGCCGTTCCCACTTCCTGGCTCTTCTTGGCCATGACTTCGGCGGTGCACTCCGGCGCCGCCTTCGAGCAGGCCGAAAGGCCAAGCGCAGCAACACCAATCACGGCAAACAGAATCTTGTTCATGTCAGTCCTCTCCTCGTAACCGGCAGGAAATGCCGGCGGCAATTCAACCACCCGCTGGTCGAAACCGGACCCGCCTTAGCGTCAAGCCATGTCACACGCAATGACAGGTTGTGAGGCCAGCGAGCGCACCCCGCCCGACTGCAAGTCCCTACAGCAAATTTCGGTCCATCAGGCGGGCTGTTCGGCGGCGTGCGAACCACCTATCTTGAGCTTCCCCTCAAGCGGCCGGCAGCCGCAAACAAAGGATCGACAGAGCGCATGGCGGCAGAGACTACGGGCGTCGACCTGATTCCGGTTGTGGCGTTGCTGGCTGCGGGCGTCGTGGCCGTTCCGATATTCAAGCGCCTCGGCCTTGGCTCGATACTCGGCTATCTCAGTGCCGGCGTCATCATCGGCCCTTTCGGCATCGGCGTGTTCTCCGAGGCAGAAACCATCCTGCATGTCGCCGAACTCGGCGTGGTGATGTTCCTGTTCATCATCGGGCTCGAGATGCAGCCGTCGCGGCTGTGGGGCCTGCGGCGAGAGATCTTCGGCCTCGGCGCATTCCAGGTCGGACTTTGCGCGTTACTTTTGACCTCCATCGGACTGGCGACAGGATTTTCCGTTGCGCAATCCTTTGTAGCGGGCGCCGGCTTCGTTCTGACCTCCACGGCGATCGTCATGCAATTGCTCGAAGAGCGCGGCGAGATGTCGACGCCCAAGGGCCAGCGGATGGTATCGATCCTGCTGCTGGAAGACCTCGCCATCGTTCCGCTGCTGGCGCTCGTTGCCTTCCTTGCGCCGGTTTCGGGCAGTGAAGTCGACACCGGGTGGGCCGGCCGGCTGAGCGAGATCGGCATCGGCATCGCCTCCATCACCGGCCTGGTGATCGCCGGCCGATATCTGCTCAATCCGCTGTTCCGCATCCTTGCCGATTCGCGCGCCCGCGAGGTGATGACCGCCGCCGCCCTGCTGGTGGTGCTCGGCTCGGCGCTCGCCATGCAGCTTGGCGGGCTCTCCATGGCGATGGGTGCCTTCCTCGCAGGCGTGCTGCTTTCCGAATCGACCTTCCGCCACCAGCTCGAGGCCGACGTCGAGCCCTTCCGCGGCATCCTGCTCGGCATGTTCTTCATCGCCGTCGGCATGTCGCTCGACCTCCTGGTGGTCGCAGCCAACTGGCAGATGATCGCCTTCTACGTCGTCGTCTACATGCTGGCGAAAGGCATTGGCATCTACGTCGTGGCGCGCTGCCTGCGCTCGGGGCATCGCGAGGCGCTGGAGCGCGCGGTGATCATGGCGCAAGGCGGCGAGTTCGCTTTCGTGCTCTATTCGTCGGCACTCGCCGTAGGCATCATCGACGGCGAGTCCAACGCTATCCTCACCGCCATCATCATCATCTCCATGGTGCTGACGCCCCTGGCGATCATGGTGCTGCGCCGTTTCACGCCACAGGACGAACAGTCGCTCGAAGATGTCGACGTGGCTGCCGAGTTGAGCGGCACGGTGCTGGTCATCGGCTTCGGACGCTTCGGCCAGATCGCCAGCCAGCCGCTTCTGCTGCGCGGTGTCGATGTCTCGATCATCGACAACGACGTCGAGATGATCCAGGCGGCGGCGGACTTCGGCTTCAAGGTCTATTACGGTGACGGCACGAGGCTCGACATCCTGCATGCTGCCGGTGCCGGACGTGCACGTGCGGTGTTGATCTGTGTCGACAAGGCGGATGTCGCAGTCCGCATCGCCGGGCATCTCAGGGCCGAATTCCCGCTGATACCGGTGCTGGCACGGGCTTATGATCGGGGCACCGCGATCGAACTCATTCGCGCCGGCGTCGATTTCCAGCTGCGCGAGACATTCGAATCGGCGCTGCTTTTCGGCGGCTCCACGCTCGAAAAGCTCGGCGAGGATCCCGACGAAGTCGCCGAGGTGATCGAAGAAGTGCGCCGTCGCGATGCGGCGCGACTGGAAATGCAGTTCGCAGGTGACATCCAGTCCGGCCGCAACTATCTGCAGGGCAACATTCCCGGTCCGGTGCCGACGCCGCTGACGCCACCGCGCCGCGCCGCCAAGGCACTCAACGAGGAAGCGGCGAGCGTCATCGCCAGGAAGACGACCGAACAAACGGAAAGGAATTGATCATGGTGGACAGGCAGCGCGCAACCGAAGTCGTCGCCTATTGGCGCGAGGCCGGCCCCGAAGGCTGGTTCCGCAAGGACGAGATGTTCGACGACCGGTTCCGCAGCCGTTTCGGCGACCTGCACATGGCCGCGGCCAAGCGCCAATGCGATCACTGGGCGAGCGACCCCGAAGGCGCACTGGCGCTGATGATCCTGCTCGACCAGTTTCCGCGCAACTGTTTCCGCGGCAGCGGCCATATGTATGCCACCGATCCGCTCGCCCGCCATTTCGCGCGCAATGCGGTGGCCGACGGCCACGACCTCGCCACAGAAGGGCCGATCCGGGTGTTCTTCTACCTGCCGTTCTCGCATTCCGAGACGTTGGCCGACCACGACATCCCGCTCGAACGGTCGACCGCCCTTGGTGGCGACTACCTGAAGCACGCCATCGGCCATCGCGACATCGTCGCTCGTTTCGGCCGCTTCCCGCACCGCAACTCCATCCTCGGGCGTGAATCGAGCGAGCAGGAACTGGCGTTCCTCGAAAGCGGCGGCTTTTCCGGCTGAGCGGCTCAGAGCTCCAGGCGCATAAGGGGTCGGCCGGGCTTGCGCTCGGCCGCTCGCGAAAACCCGGCTTTCTCGAATACCCGCGTCGAGCCGACAAAAAGACCGACCGAGCGCGAATCCTTCGACTGGTCCATCGGGCACGCCTCCAGCAGCCGCGCACCCGACTGGCGCGCAAAATCGATGCCGGCGTCGACCAGTTGGTGAGTCAGTCCCTGGCCGCGCGCATTGTTGCGGATGAAGAAGCACGAGATCGCCCAGACACGTGGGTCGCCGGCATCATCGGGATCCAGCGGCGTGGATCCCCTGCCGGCATTGTTGAATTCGGGCACATCGGCGCGCGGGCCGATCTGCATCCAGCCAACTGCCTGGCCGGCATCGAAGGCAAGCACGCCCGGCGGAGGCCCCGCCTCGATGCGCGCCTTGATGTGATCCTTGTTGCGTTCGCGACTGCTTTGCCGCCGTGCCGCCGGCGGCAGCCTGAAATAGGTGCACCAGCAGCCGTAGCAAGCGCCCTGCTTGCCGAACAGGTCTTCGAATTGCGGCCACAGATCGGGCGTCAGCGGCAAGATGGCATCAGACATGGATAGCTCCGTCGCACAGCCTTGTCGCGGCACTGCGGCTGGCATAAAATCGCGTTCGTTCTCTTTATGTTCGCAGTGAAGGCAATGCCTGTCAACGATCCCAGCCACGGTTTCTGCCGCGACTGCCTTGCCCTTCAGCGCGGCGCAGGCCCGCGCTGCCATGCCTGCGGCAGCCCTCGCCTGTTGCGCCATGCGGAGCTCTACGAACTGCATCTCGCCCATATCGACTGCGACGCGTTCTATGCGGCAGTGGAAAAGCGCGACAACCCCGACCTGAAGGACAAGCCCGTCATCATCGGCGGCGGCAAGCGCGGGGTGGTTTCGACCGCATGCTACATCGCCCGCATCCATGGGGTGCGCTCGGCGATGCCGATGTTCAAGGCGCTGGAGGCCTGCCCCGAGGCGGTGGTGGTCAAGCCCGACATGGAGAAATACGTCCGCGTCGGCCGCGAGGTGCGGGCGATGATGCAGGCACTGACGCCGCTGGTCGAGCCGATCTCCATCGACGAGGCGTTTCTCGATCTCGACGGCACCGAGCGACTGCACGGGCTTCCCCCCGCTCTGGTCCTCGCTCGATTCGCAGCCGCCGTGGAAAAGGAAATCGGCATCACCGTCTCGGCCGGGCTGTCCTACTGCAAGTTCCTGGCCAAGATCGCCTCCGACTTCCGCAAGCCGCGCGGCTTTGCGGTCATCGGCGAGGCAGAGGCCCTGGGTTTCCTCGCGCAACAGCCGGTGACGATGATCTGGGGCGTCGGCAAGGCCTTTGCCGCGACGCTCGAACGCGATGGCATCCGCAGCATCGGCCAGCTCCAGCGCATGGATCGTGGCGACTTGATGCGGCGCTACGGCACGATGGGCAGCCGGCTCTACCATCTGTCGCGTGGCCACGACGACCGGCAGGTGTCGCCCGATCACGAAGCCAAGAGCGTCTCGGCCGAGACGACCTTCGACACCGATCTCGCGACGCCGGCCGACCTCGTGCCGGTGCTGCGCGCCTTGTCGGAGAAGGTGTCGGCGCGGCTGAAAAAGGCAGGTATCGCGGGCCGGACGGTGGTGCTGAAGCTCAAGACGCAGGATTTCAAGCTCAGGACGCGCAACCGGCAGCTTGCCGATCCGACAAGGCTCGCCGACCGCATCTTCCAGACCGGCATGCAATTGCTGGCCAGGGAAACCGACGGCACCAAGTACCGCCTTCTCGGCATCGGCGTCAGCGACCTGTCGGACGACGAGCGCGCCGATCCGCCTGATCTGGTCGATGTCCAGTCACGCAAGCGCGCACTGGCGGAAGGTGCCATCGACGTGTTGCGCGGCAAGTTCGGCAGGCAAGCGGTCGAGACCGGCTACACCTTCGGCAAGGGCCGCAACACCCGCCCGCCGGAACCGCTGGACGACTAGCTTCCGCAGTGCGCCTTTGGCGTCTGAAGCGCCTTTCAGGCCGCCTTCTGCACCGACGTAACCGTGCCCATATTGTCGACGACGCAGGTATAGCGCTGGCCGGACGCATTGAGTTCGACCTGGTACCTGGTCGCGTCCAGTTGCGACGAACCGACCGGCAACACCTTGTCGGCGTCGACGCCAGCCGAGGTTGCGGCAGCACTTGCGCAGGTGAGTTGCAGGTCGGCGGGTGCTGTCTGCACGGTGGTTCGCGCCATGTCTTGCGGCTCTGGCGCGGTGGAACTGCAACCGGCAGCAGCAAGTCCGGTCAGCAAGGTAGTGGCGGCAAGATGGATCGTTCGCATTTCGTCCCCTCGTTCCATGCGTCTGGTCGTTGAGAGGGATCACACCCCCTTGTAGAGCGCAGCCCCTTGCATCAGCACCACGACCTTGGCGCCCACCCGCACCTGCGCATGCAGGTCGACGATGTCGTCATTGTTCATGCGGATACAGCCGGACGACACGTCGAGGCCGATCGTCCACGGTTCCGGCGTTCCATGGATGCGGTAGATGGTGTCCTGGTCGCCCTGGTAGAGGTAGAGCGCACGTGCGCCGAGCGGATTGTCGGGACCGCCCGGCATGCCGCCGGCAAACTTGGCGGCGTTCGGATCGCGCGCCACCATCTCGGCCGGCGGCGTCCAGGTTGGCCATTCGGCGGTGCGGCCGACGCGCACGATGCCGGCCCAGCCAAAGCCGTCGCGACCGACACCGATGCCGTAGCGCACGGCCTTGAGACCGGGCAGCACGAGATAGAGGAAGTGCTGGTTGCCATCTATGATGATCGTTCCCGGCTTCTCCGCCGTGCGGAACGTCACGATCTGTCGGCGAAACGCATCAGGCACCTGGCCGTGGGCGGCGTAATACTGCCGCGCCTTCTTGCGATCGTAGTTGATCCATTTGTGCGTCTTCGGGTCGAATATCTGCGTCGTCGGGCCTACCTGCGCCAATGCCGCTCCGAGCCCCACAGCCATGAACAGGGCCGCGACCCAACCCAGCCTTCCACGCAGACGCGACATCCCTGCCATGCACCTCACCCTTGTTTAGGTTTCGACCGGCATCACTGCAGCCATCCCTTGACGCGTTCTTCGTGGGTCGCCACCCATTGCTCGGCAAACTTCGCCGGATCCTGCCGCTCAACTTCCAGCGCGTAGCCCATGGCAGTCACTTCGTCGGCGTTGAAATCGACCTTGTCGAGGAACCTGGCCACCGCAGGCATGCGCTTGGACAGCGAGGAAGCATAAGCCAGGCTGAAGCTCGACGGCTTCCAGGCCACCGGCGCGTCCGACTTCGACAGCCAGAGCGGATCGTCGGCCTGCAACACCACCTTCCATTTCGCTGGATCGAATGCCGGCTCGCTCAGCTGCTTGATCTGGTGAAGCTGAAAGACATGGTGTGGACTGTAGCAATAGAAGACGATCGGCTTGTCGGTCGCGACAGCCGCATCAACCGCCGACATGCCGACTTCTTCTGGCATTTCCAGCAGCGTCATGGTTTCGGCATAGCCGTAGCTCTTGGCACGGATGCGTTCGACATCGGTCGACAGCCAGCCGCGCGCGCCGATCCACATCTCGCCCTTGCCGTCGCCGTCGGTATCGAAGAGCCTGGACTTGGCAGGGTCCTTCAGATCCACAACGTCGCGTACGCCATGCTCGTCATAGGTCTTCTGCGTGACGCACAAACCCTGCGTCGCCGATACATCGTGGCTGCTGAGATGGATGGTGCCGCGGTCGGTGGCGTATTTCTGGATCAAGGGATCGAAATTCGGGCGCCAGACTTCCGGGTAGACATCGACCGTGCCCGCATCCATTCCGGAGAACGCGATCAACGTCCCCATCTCGGCGACGTCGACCTCGAGACCGAGCGATTTCTCCAGCGCTGCCTTGATGATATTCGCAGCCGCCTGTCCGGAAGGCCAATTCGGCATTGCCACGACGAGATCGGCTGCATGTGCCTGGAGAATGCCTCCCACAAGCACAGCCGTAGCGCAGACACCTCGCAACAGGGTCTTCATCTTGACCGCTAGCCTCGTTTCCGCTGGCAGCAGGCTCTATTCATCGGGCGTTGAAGTCAAGCGAAGTTACTCGCCCCGGGCGACCTTCAAGTTAGACAGGGATATTAGACGGGTTCACCCTCGATGAGGCTGATGCGTGGGCCGGCGTCGAAGACATTCGTCAAACGGAAACCAGAGGCGGTGAAGAGACTTGCGAACTCGACCCTGGTTCGCTCCTGTCCGCCGGGCACGGCCAGCATGTTGAGATCTGCGAACTTGGCCCTCGCACCTTCATTTGGCGGGGCCAGCACCGCGTCCAGCACGAGCAGCTTGCCGTCAGGCCGGATCGCTCTGCGGCAGCATTTCAGGATGGCAATCGAGCGTTCGTCGTCCCAATCGTGCAGGATCCATTTCATCACATGGGCGTCCGCCCCCTCGGGCACTGCGAGGAAAAAGTCGCCGCCGACCACCTGGCAGCGTTCGGCCACGGACGCTGCCTGCAGCACAGCTCCCGCGCCTTCCACCACCTGTGGTTGGTCGAACAGGATTCCACGCTGCAATGGGTTGCGTGACAGTATGGCGGCAAGCAGCGCGCCCTGCCCGCCGCCGACATCCATCACAACCTCGAACCTCTCGAAATCATATGCCGCAAGGACGGCCGCAGCGACAGCGGGCACGAAGGAAGACATCGCCCGGTCGAAGATCAGGGATTCCTCGGGATGGTCGATGCGATACTGCCAGACGCCTGTCCCATGGGCATGGGCGAAGGCATTTTCGCCGGTGCGCACGCTGTGCAGGAGTTCGCTCCACGCATCGCGGTAGTAGGATCGCCCGACCATGCGCGCCCAAGGCGCGACGGAATGCTCGACATCGGAACGCAGGCCCGCTCCAAGACTGGTCAGTGAAAACTGGCGTGCGTCGCCTTCATGCAGCACGCCAACGGAGGCCAGTGCGCGCAAGAGCCGGTAGAGGGACTGTGGATGTGCAGAGGCGGCTGCGGCGAGATCGTCGCTTGTTCGCGGCCCGTTCGTAAGGTGGTCGGCGATGCCGAGCGTCGCCGCAACGCAGATCGCCTGGGACACCTGGTACCCATTCACCATCTGCATAAGCTGTGATGCGGCGGCCTTCTCGTCCATGACGAAGCCTCAAGTGACTGGTGCATTCACCGATACAATCGTTCAAAGTGTACAGGCAGGTTTGCGCACCCCACGAAGCAGCACGCGCTGCAGGTGAGAGGCGCCTAAAATACCAGCAGGGATTGTTCGCCGCAACGCGCTACAATCTTGCGCACCAGTAGGCAGCAGGCGTGACCTAGACCAGTTCGACCTCGACCACGCCAGGCACCGCCCGCATGGCCGATGCGATCGAAGGCGTGATGCGGTAGCGGTTGGGCAGTTCGATCTCGATCTCGCCCTGGGCCTCGCCTTTCAGCACGATGAAACTGACCTCGCCTTCGCCGCGGGTCGTGAGTTGATTGGAGAGCATATTCAGCGGTGCTGCGTCGCGCACGAAGATGCGCAATGTCTTCTGCACGCGGCTGGCCTCATCTTCCAGCGACTGCACAGTCTGGATGCGAAGGTTGACGCCCTCGGGCCGATCCTCGGCGGCAACGGTGATGACCACCGACTTGCCCGGTTCGAGCAGGTCGCGGTACTGCGCCAGCGCCTCCGAAAACAGCACGGATTCGTATTGGCCGGAGACGTCGGAGAACTGGACGACGCCCATCTTGTTGCCGGTCTTGGTCTTGCGCTCCTGCTTGGTCGTTACCGTGCCGGCAAGCCGGCCGGCTGTGGCGCCACGCTTCACCGCTGCGGCGAAATCGGTCCAGTTCTGCACGCGCATCTTTTCGAGCGCCGATTTGTATTCGTCGAGCGGATGCGCCGAGAGATAGAAACCAACGACCTGGAACTCTCGGTGCAAACGGTCGGCCGGCAACCATGCATCGGCCTGCGGCAGGTGCAGCACGGGCGCCTGACCCGAAAAGGCGCTGCCGAAAATATCCGATTGGCCAAGCGTGGCGTTTTCGTGCGCCAGCGAGGCGAGGCCCATCATGCGTTCTATACCGGCCATCAAGGCCGCGCGATCGTGGCCGAAGCAATCGAACGCACCGGCCATGATCAGGCTTTCGAAAACACGCTTGCCGACGGTCTTCGGATCGATGCGCTCGCAGAAATCGGCGAGGCTGGCGAAGGGCTTTTCCATCCGCTTGGCAACGATATGCTGGACCGCCGCTTCGCCGACGCCCTTGATGGCGGCGAGCGAGTAGAAGATCTTCTTTTCGCCGACCTCGAAGTCGCGGAAACTGGTCATGACGGACGGCGGCACGACATCGATGCCGAGGCGCATGGCGTCCTGGCGGAAGTCGTTGAGCTTGTCGGTGTTCGACATATCGTAGGTCATGGAGGCCGCGAGGAACTCGACCGGATAGTGCGCCTTCAGATACGCCGTCTGGTAGGAAACAATGGCGTAGGCTGCGGCGTGCGACTTGTTGAAGCCGTAGTCGGCAAACTTGGCAAGCAGATCGAAGATGGCATTGGATTGGGGCTTGGAGACGCCCTTTTCCATCGAACCGGTGACGAAACGCTCGCGCTGCTTGTCCATCTCGGCGCGGATCTTCTTGCCCATGGCGCGGCGGAGAAGATCGGCTTCACCGAGCGAATAGCCCGACAGCTCCTGGGCGATCTGCATCACCTGTTCCTGGTAGACGATGACCCCTTGGGTCTCCTTCACGAGATGGTCGATCATCGGATGGATCGAGGCAATCTCCTCATCGCCGTGCTTGCGGGCGTTGTAGGTCGGGATGTTCTCCATCGGGCCCGGGCGATAGAGCGCCACCAGCGCGATGATGTCCTCGACGCGGTCGGGCTTCATGCCGATCAGCGCCTTGCGCATGCCCGCACTTTCAACCTGGAAGATGCCGACTGTCTCGCCGCGCGACAGCATGGCATAGGTCAGCGGATCGTCGAGCGGGATGAGCGCCAGGTCGATGTCGACGCCGCGCCGGCTGATGAACTGCAGCGCCTTCTGCAACACCGTCAGCGTCTTCAGGCCGAGGAAGTCGAACTTCACCAGGCCGGCCTGCTCGACATACTTCATGTTGAACTGGGTGACCGGCATGTCCGAACGCGGGTCGCGGTACATCGGCACCAGTTCGGACAGCGGGCGGTCGCCGATGACGATGCCGGCGGCGTGCGTCGAGGCGTGGCGGTAGAGCCCTTCCAGCTTCTGCGCCATGTCGAGCAGCGTCTGGACGATCGGTTCGCGCTCGGCCTCTTCGGCAAAGCGCGGCTCGCCCTCGATGGCCTGGCCGAGCGTCACCGGGTTGGCCGGGTTCTGCGGCACCATCTTGCACAGCTTGTCGACCTGGCCGTAGGGCATCTGCAGCACCCGTCCGACGTCGCGCAGCACGGCGCGCGCCTGCAGCGTTCCGAAGGTGATGATCTGGCCAACCTGGTCGCGGCCGTATTTGGCCTGGACATAGCGGATGACCTCTTCGCGCCGGTCCTGGCAGAAGTCGATGTCGAAGTCGGGCATCGAGACGCGGTCGGGGTTGAGGAAGCGCTCGAACAGCAGCGAAAAACGCAGCGGATCGACGTCGGTGATGGTGAGCGCATAGGCGACGAGCGAACCCGCGCCCGAGCCGCGGCCCGGGCCGACCGGAATGCCCTGCACCTTCGCCCACTTGATGAAGTCCGCAACGATCAGGAAGTAGCCGGGGAATTTCATGCGCTCGATGATGCCGAGCTCGTATTCCAGGCGTTCCTTGTACTGCTCCGGCGTATAGCCCTCGGCCAGGCCGCGCGTTTCAAGCCGCATGGCAAGGCCGTCATGGGCCTGCCGGGTCAGTTCGGCCGCTTCGGCTGCAACGGCGGCGTCGGCGTCGGCAATGTCGCCCCCGGTGAAGCGCGGCAGGATCGGATTGCGATTCTTGGGATAATACGAGCAGCGCCGGGCAATCTCGACCGTATTGTCGATCGCTTCGGGCAGATCGGCAAAAAGCTCCGACATCTCCTTCTGGGACTTGAGGAAATTGTCAGGGGTCAGCCTGCGCCTGTTGTCTTCGGCAACCACCGAACCCTCGGCGATGGCGATCAGCGCGTCGTGCGCCTCATAGTCGGCGCGGGTCGGGAAGAAGGCCTCGTTTGTCGCCACCAGCGGCAGGCGGTGACGGTAGGCCAGCTCGATGGTCGCTGCCTCTACACCCCGATCGTAGCCGGCCACGCGTTCCAGCTCGACATAAAGCCGGTCGCCGAACATTGCCTGTAAGCCCAGAAGCCGGGCTTCGGCGAGGACCTGGTGATCGCTCCTGATCGCCGTGCCGATCGGCCCCCGCGGCCCGCCGGTCAGACAGATGATGCCGTCCGCCAGCCCGCTGACCCAGTCGAGCTTGGCATGCACCGGTTCGCCATTGGGCGTTTCGAGATAGAGTCGGCTGACAAGCCGCACGAGGTTGGCATAACCTGCCTCGGTGGCGGCGATCAGTACGATCGGGAGAAGATCGAGCGCCTGCTTGAACACGGGTCCGCGCTGGCCGGAATCGGCAGTCTCGGCGAAGTCGACGTCGACCTGGCAGCCAACCAGAGGCTGCACGCCGTCCTTGGTCGCCTTCTGGGCGAATTCCAGCGCGCCGAACAGGTTGTTGCTGTCGGCCACCGCGATTGCCGGCGCGGCATCCTTCACGGCATGTCCGACGACCTTGCCGAGCGGCAACGCGCCTTCAAGCAGAGAATAGGCGGAATGAACGCGCAGGTGAATGAACGTCCTTGCGGAAGCCTCTGGCTTTGCTTCCGCTTTTAACGCTTCACGCTTCAGGGGATCGCGCGGGAGCCGTTCACTCGACATCGAATCGTTTGCCTTGCAAGGAAGATTTCAGCCGGCATGTTCGGCCAGGGGCGTCATCGTGTCCATCCCGCATGGGGTCACGCCGGAAACGCCTTGTGGAGGACGATGCCGAACGCCGCTTTAGCACGGTTCGGCGTCACCTTCCCGGTTGATCGCCCGGCCAAAACCTGAAACCCTGCCGCCGGATTTTTGCCCCCGAAATTACATGAAGGAACATCGCCATGAAAACCCGCGCCGCAGTCGCCGTCGGAGCCGGAAAGCCGCTCGAAATCATGGAGGTGGACCTCGAAGGGCCGCGCGAGGGCGAGGTACTGGTCGAGATCAAGGCGACCGGCATCTGCCACACCGACGAGTTCACGCTGTCGGGCGCCGATCCGGAAGGCATCTTCCCGGCGATCCTCGGCCATGAGGGAGCGGGTGTCGTCGTCGATGTCGGCAAGGGTGTCACCTCGCTCAAGAAGGGCGACCACGTCATTCCGCTCTACACGCCCGAATGCCGCTCGTGCCCGTCGTGCCTGTCGCGGAAAACCAATCTGTGCACCGCGATCCGCTCGACCCAGGGCCAAGGCCTAATGCCGGACGGTTCGTCGCGCTTCTCGATCGGCAAGGACAAGATCTTCCACTACATGGGCTGTTCGACCTTTTCGAACTTCACCGTGCTGCCCGAGATCGCGCTGGCCAAGGTCAACCCCGACGCGCCGTTCGACAAGATCTGCTACATCGGCTGCGGCGTGACGACCGGCATCGGTGCGGTCATCAACACCGCCAAGGTCGAGATCGGCTCGACGGCCATCGTCTTCGGCCTCGGCGGCATCGGCCTCAACGTGCTGCAGGGTCTGCGCCTGGCGGGTGCCGACATGATCATCGGCGTCGACCTCAACAATGAGCGCAAGGCCTGGGGCGAAAAGTTCGGCATGACGCATTTCGTCAATCCGAAGGAGGTCGAGGGCGACATCGTTCCCTACCTCGTCAACATGACCAAGCGCGGTGCCGACCAGATCGGCGGCGCCGACTACACCTTCGACTGCACCGGCAACGTCAAGGTGATGCGCCAGGCGCTGGAGGCATCACATCGCGGCTGGGGCGAATCGATCGTCATCGGCGTCGCCGGTGCCGGCCAGGAGATCGCGACGCGGCCGTTCCAGCTGGTCACCGGCCGGACCTGGAAGGGCACCGCCTTCGGCGGCGCGCGCGGCCGCACCGACGTGCCGAAGATCGTCGAGTGGTACATGGAGGGCAAGATCCAGATCGATCCGATGATCACGCATACGCTCAAGCTCGAAGACATCAACAAGGGTTTTGATCTGATGCATGCCGGCGAGAGCATCCGAAGCGTCGTGGTTTATTGATGAGCGGTGTCGCATACGAGGTCGACGTCAGAGGCTTGGACGACCTGTCTCCGCGCGACCTCTATGCGATGCTGAAAATGCGCATCGACGTCTTCGTCGTCGAGCAGAAATGCGCGTTTCCCGAACTGGACGGCAAGGACCCCGAGGCACTGCACCTCAGGCTGCTTGCCGGCAAGGAATTGCTGGCAAGCACGCGGATCATCGCCCCCACCAACAGCGACGGCCCGGCCTATATCGGCCGGGTCGTGGTTTCGCCCGACCATCGCGGCAAGCAATTGGGCGGCATGTTGATACGCGAGTCCATCGCCGCCTGTGGGCGGCTGTTTCCCGGGCGCCCGATCGCGCTTTCGGCGCAGAGCCACCTCCAGAGGTTCTACGCGTCCTTCGGCTTCGAGACCGTCTCGGAGGAATATCTGGAAGATGATATCCCCCATATCGACATGCTCCGGCCCTTGCCTGCCTGAGCCTTGCGCATGCAAGGTGGTGCGATGGACAGCAAGCCTATCATCTACGTCGATGCCGACGCCTGCCCGGTCAAGGACGAGGTGGTGAAGGTCGCCGAACGCCTCGATCTCATCGTCACCTTCGTCTCCAACGGCGGCCTCAGGCCGTCGCGCGATCCGATGATCCGCAACGTGGTGGTGTCCAAAGGCGCGGATGCTGCCGACGACTGGATCGTCGACAATACCCATGCCAACGACATCGTCGTCACCGCCGACATCCCGCTGGCCGCCAGGGCGGTAGCCTTGGGTGCCCATGTGCTGGGTCCGACGGGCAAGCCCTTTACTCCGGAGACCATCGGCATGGCGGTTGCCATGCGCGACCTCAAGCAGCATCTGCGCGAGACCGGCGAAAGCAAGGGCTACAACGCATCCTTTGCGCCGCAGGACCGTTCACGTTTCCTTGGAGCCCTGGACCAGATGGCGCGACGGGCGCTGAAGGCGGCTCCGCCGTCATGAAGCCATTCAAGCGCCATGTCGTGTTCCTGATCAGCGCTGCCCTAGGCGTCGCTGCTTTGGCTGGCGCACTGTTGTTCGGCCAGCCATTGGCCTTCGCCATCGGCGCAAACATCTTCTTCGTCGCCTACATCGCGCTGATCCTGCGGCAAATGCCGGCACTGGATGCCGCCTATCTCAGCCACCGCGCCCAGGACGCGGACGAGCCGGTGGGCATCATCTTCCTGGTCACCATCGGCATCGTGGCGGTGGCGGTCGGCTCGCTGTTCATGCTGATCAACGCCAAGGAAGCGACCAATCCGATTGCCTTGGTCTTCTCGCTGCTTTCGCTGCCTTTCGGGTGGTTCACCATCCACGCCATGGCTGCGTTGCACTATGCTCACCTGTTCTGGAAGGGTGACGACAAGTCAGACACGGCATCAACGCATGGACGTAAGCCCATAGGTGGATTGGGTTTTCCTGAAACAGACCGACCGGTCGGCTGGGACTTTCTCTACTTCGCCGTTGTCATCGGCATGACCGCGCAGACCGCCGACACCGACATCTCCACCACGGACATGCGCCGCGCCGTGATGCTGCATTCGATCCTGTCGTTCTTCTTCAACACCATCATCGTCGCCGCGGCGGTCAACCTGGTGGTCTCCTTGGCCAACTGAGCCCGGCTCACGCGAATATCATCGCGGCCCCGAAACCTATCTCCGACCGGACGCGTAGTTTGACCAACACCAGCGCGCTTCCGCCCAAGGCCGCGTGCGCCATTGGAGGTCAGGCCAGATGGAAAGCCAGTCGCGTATCGTGCAGCAATCGGACGGGCACCCGTTGCCGACGTCCAATCGCCCGGAGAGCGAACTGGTCTATCGGCAAACGCGCTGGACGCGGCTGACCCACTGGGTCTGGGCGCTGTCGCTGTTCTTCCTGCTGCTCAGTGGACTGCAGATCTTCAACGCCCATCCTGCGCTCTACATCGGCAAGCAATCGGGCTTCCAGTTCGACAACGACGTTCTGGTCATTGGCTCCGACTATAGCTCAAATGGACCAATAGGTTACACCGAACTCCTCGGCAAACGATTCAACACCACCGGCATCCTTGGCCTTTCAGGCCCCATTGATAATCTGGACGCCCGCGCCTTTCCGGCATGGGCGACGATCCCGTCCGGACAGGACCTCGCGACCGGCCGCGTGGTGCATTTCTTCTTCGCCTGGGTCCTGTCGGCAACGCTGCTGGCCTGGCTTGTCGCCAGCGCGCTCAGCGGCCACCTGCGCCGCGATCTTGTGCCTCGCGCGGACGACATACGTCGCCTGCCCAGAGACATTGCCGACCACGCCAGACTGAAGTTCCACCACAGCCGCGACTACAACACGCTGCAGAAACTTGCCTATGGCGGCGTGCTGTTCGTGCTGCTGCCGCTGATGATCCTGACCGGCCTCGCCATGTCGCCGAGCATGAACGCGGCGATTCCTTTCCTCGCCGACATGCTTGGCGGGCGCCAGACAGCCCGCACCATCCACTTCGTTGCGATGGCGCTGCTCGTCGGCTTCTTCATTGTCCACATGCTGATGATCCTGGCTGCAGGCCCGATCAACGAACTGCGCTCGATCATCACCGGGTGGTACCGTACGGATCGATCCGAGCGCGGCAATTCCGACAAAGGGAGTGCCTGAGATGCCAAAGTTTCAGATAAGCCGCCGACGCTTCCTGACCGCCGCATCCCTCGGAATTTCGAGTGCAGCGCTTTCCGGCTGCGATGCCTTTGACTTCCTGCAGGACCGCGATAACGGCGTGCGCAATGTGCTCGAAGGCGCCAATGGACTGACCTATCGCGCGCAAAGGCTGATCGCGGGCCACGCCTCCCTTGCCCAGGAATTCTCCGAGGCGGACATTCGCCAGCCGCAGCGTCCGAACGGTGTGACGGCGCCCGACGACGATGTCTACAAGGGCCTGCTGTCCAATCAGTTCGCCGACTGGCGGCTCGAGGTTGTCGGGCTCGTCGAAAGGCCGCTGTCGCTGTCGCGGGAGCAACTGATGGCGATGCCCTCGCGCACCCAGATCACCCGGCATGACTGCGTCGAAGGCTGGAGCTGCATCGCCAAATGGACCGGCGTGCCGATGGCGCTGGTTCTGGACCAGGCGGTGGTGAAGCCTGAAGCACGTTATGTCGTTTTCCACTGCCTCGACACGATCGAGCGAAGCCTGTCGGGCGAGGTCAAATATTACGGCTCGATCGACCTGGTCGACGCACGGCATCCCCAGACGATTCTCTCCTATGGCATGAACGGGAAAGCGTTGCCGGTCGAGAACGGCGCGCCACTGCGCGTCCGGGTCGAACGCCAGCTCGGCTACAAGATGCCGAAATACGTGCACCGAATCGAACTTGTCGACGGCCTCAATTCGATGGGCCTCGGCAAGGGCGGATATTGGGAAGACCGCGGCTACGACTGGTACGGCGGCATCTGAACGCAGTGGCGCTGGTTGCCGCGGATAGGAAACTGCCACCCGAAAGTATTGGGCTGGACTATCTACTTTGCAAATAAGGCTTGGCCGATAGGTGACAAAGTGTCGGCCTTGGGATATTGACGAGTCGTCTGGGGCCTTTGCGGGCTCCACCTGTTTGCGGGAGAGAGCAGCGAAAGCTGACGCCGAAGGGGAAATCGCCCGAAATCTCTCAGGCAAAAGAACCGTAAACAGGAAGGACACTCTGGAAAGTCGGGACCTGGATCCCGCGCCGAAGGTGTAAGCGCTGCCGACAGAGATCCGGAGCGCGAGTCTCTCAGGCTTCAGACAGAGGGGCACGGAATAGCTGCCAAAAGCGGCTGGCAACGTGCGACTCTGGAGAAGACATGACGGGCGACCATACTAATCAATTGCCACTCGAAGACCTGCATTCCGCCGCTGGTGCGCGCTTCGGCGCCTTTGCCGGCTGGAACATGCCGCTCACCTACCCCGCCGGCGTGATGAAGGAGCACCTTCACACCCGCGAGCATGTCGGCCTGTTCGACATCTCCCACATGAAGCTGTTTGTGGTCAGCGGACCGGGTGCGGCGGACCTCATCAACCGCGCTTGCCCTCTCGATGCCAAGGCACTCGAGTTCAAGCAATCCAAGTATACTTTCTTCCTCACCGAAGCCGCAGGCATCGTCGACGACCTCATCATCACCAGGCTCGGCGAAGACCGTTTCATGGTCGTCGCCAACGCTGGCAACGCGGCCACCGACGAGGCGCATCTGCGCGAAGTCGGCAAGAGTTTCGACGCCAAGATCGAGCCGCTGGATCGCGTCTTCATCGCTATCCAGGGACCGGAAGCGGCAGCCGTGCTCGAAAGTGCCGGCGTCGCCACCGACGCCCTGTTCTTCATGCAGGGCTTCGAACCGCGCACCAACTGGTTCATGAGCCGGTCGGGCTATACCGGCGAAGACGGTTTCGAGATCGGCCTGCCGGAAGCAGACGCCCGCGAACTGCTCGCCAAGCTGCTCGGCGACGAACGTGTCATGTGGATCGGCCTTGCCGCCCGCGACAGCCTGCGGCTCGAAGCCGGCCTCTGCCTGCACGGCAACGACATCACGCCCGACACCGACCCGGCAAGTGCCGGCCTGATGTGGGCCATCCCCAAGGACCTGCGTACCGACGGCAAGTTCATCGGAGCGGCAGCGCTTTCGAAAATTCTCGCCGACGGCGCCAAGGAAAAGCGCGTCGGGCTGAAGCCCGAAGGCCGCCAGCCGGTGCGTTCGGGCACGCAACTCTTCGACGCCGACGGCAATCCCGCCGGCCGTGTTACCTCGGGCGGCTTCGGTCCCTCGGCCGGGTTCCCGGTCGCCATGGGCTATGTCTCGGCACCGCTTGCCAAGGCCGGCACTCGTGTCTTCGCCGATGTTCGCGGCACCAAGGTGCCTGTCGACGTCCACTCCCTTCCCTTCACGCAGCATCGCTATCGCAAAGGATAATTTCCATGACCAAGACCTATTACACTGAAGACCACGAGTGGCTGCGCGTTGAGGGCGACATCGCAACGGTCGGCATCACCGACTACGCCCAGGAACAGCTTGGCGACCTCGTTTTCGTCGAACTGCCTGAAGCCGGCCGCAAGCTCGCCAAGGGCGACGTCGCCGTCGTCGTCGAATCCGTCAAGGCGGCCTCGGACGTCTACGCGCCGCTCGACGGCGAAATCACCGACTCCAATGCCGCGCTCTCCTCTGATCCGGCGCTGATCAATTCGGCAGCCACCGGCGACGGCTGGCTTTGGAAGATGAAGATCGCCAATACGGGCCAGCTCGAGGGCCTGATGGACGAAGCGGGCTACAAAGCCCATATCGGTTGACAGGATTGCCTGACATGACCACTGCACCATATCCTTTTTCGGCCCGTCACATCGGGCCCGGCGCGACCGAAACCCGCGCCATGCTTGCCGCGATCGGCGTGCCTTCGGTGGAAACGCTGATCTCGCAGGCGGTTCCGAAGTCGATCCGGCTGGACCGGCCGCTGGCGCTGCCGGCACCTGCGAGCGAACATCAAGCGCTTGCCGAACTCGGCGAGAAGATGGGCCGCAACAAGGTGCTGAAGAGCTTCATCGGCGCCGGCTATCACGGCGTCAACGTACCGCCGGTGATCCAGCGCAACCTGTTCGAAAACCCGGCCTGGTACACGGCCTACACGCCCTACCAGGCTGAGATCAGCCAGGGCCGCCTGGAACTGCTGTTCCACTTCCAGACGCTGGTTGCCGAACTGACCGGCCTGCCGGTTGCTTCCGCATCGCTGCTCGATGAAGCCACCGCCGTGGCCGAGGCCGTCGGCATCGCGCTTCGCCATCACCGCGACAAGCGCAGCCGCGTCGCCCTCGCAGGTGCCGCTCACCCGCAGATCCTTGACGTCATCCGCACTCGGGCCGAACCGCTCGGCACCGAGATCGACGGCGAAACCATCGACGACAACACGGCAGCCCTCATCGTTTCCTGGCCCGACACCCATGGTGTCTATGGCAACCACAAGGCGGCGATCGAAAAGGCCAAGGCAGTCGGCGCGATCGTCATCTTCGTTTCCGACCCGCTCAGCCTGACCGTCACCGATACCCCTGCCAGCCTCGGCGCCGACATCGCCACCGGTTCGATGCAGCGCTTTGGCGTACCGATGGGCTTCGGCGGCCCGCACGCTGCCTATTGCGCCGTCTCCGACAAGCTGACCCGCCTGATGCCGGGCCGCCTCGTCGGCCAGTCGGTCGACAGCAAGGGCCGCCCCGGCTATCGCCTGGCGCTCCAGACCCGCGAGCAGCATATCCGCCGCGACAAGGCGACGTCGAACATCTGCACGGCGCAGGCCCTGCTCGCGAACATGGCGGCATCCTATGCCATCTGGCACGGCCCGTCCGGCCTGCAGGCGATCTCGGAGCACATCCACGCGCTGGCTAGCCGTCTTGCCGAAGGCCTCAAGGCTGCCGGCGTCACCGTGCTCGGCGACAAGCGCTTCGACACCGTCACCGTCGAGGCAAAGGGCAAGGCCGAAGCGATCGCTGCCGAAGGCGAGAAGGTTGGCCGTCTGCTGCGCGTCATCGATGCCGACCATGTTTCGGTCGCCTTCGACGAAACCTCCACCGGCGCGGATCTCGAAGCGATTGCTGCGCTGTTCGGTGCCAAGGCACCGGCGGAAGCCAAGCGCGCCCTGCCTGGAAAACCGCGCGGCAAGGAGTTCCTGACCCAGCCGGTATTCCACGCAAACCGTTCGGAAACCGACATGATGCGCTTCCTGCGCAGGCTCGCCGACAAGGATCTAGCGCTCGACCGCGCCATGATCCCGCTCGGCTCCTGCACCATGAAGCTCAATGCGGCGGCAGAGATGATGCCGGTCAGCTGGCCGTCGGTCGCCAACCTGCACCCGTTTGCGCCGACCAGCCATTCGCTCGGTTATCGCGCGATGACCGACGATCTCGAAGCCTGGCTCTGTGAGATCACCGGCTTCGACGCCGTCAGCCTGCAGCCGAACGCCGGCAGCCAGGGCGAATATGCCGGCCTGCTGTCGATCCGCCGCTATCACCATTCGCGTGGTGAGACCCAGCGCAACATCTGCCTGATCCCGTCTTCGGCGCACGGCACCAACCCGGCAAGTGCGGCCATGGCCGGCATGGAAGTGGTGGTCGTGCACTGCCTCGACGACGGCGACATCGACGTCACCGATCTCAAGGTCAAGGCCGAACAGCACGCCGACAAGCTTGCGGCGCTGATGTTCACCTATCCCTCGACGCACGGCGTGTTCGAGGAAGGTGCGCGCGACATCTGCGAGATCGTGCATGCGCATGGCGGACAGGTCTATTTCGACGGCGCCAACCTGAACGCAATGGTGGCACTTTCGCGTCCAGCCGACATCGGCGCCGACGTCTGCCACATGAACCTGCACAAGACCTTCTGCATCCCGCATGGCGGCGGCGGCCCCGGCATCGGCCCGATCGGCGTCAAGTCGCATCTTGCGCCGTTCCTGCCCGGCCATGTCGAGGCGGGCAGCGCGCATGCGGTTTCGGCGGCTCCGTTCGGCAGCGCCTCGATCCTGCCGATCACCTGGATGTACATCCGGATGATGGGCGCTTCGGGCCTGAAGCAGGCGACGGAGCAGGCTATCCTCAACGCCAACTACATCGCCACCAAGCTCGAGCCGTACTATCCGGTGCTGTTCAAGGGCCGCAACGGTCGCGTCGCGCATGAGTGCATCCTCGACACCCGCGTGCTCAAGGAGACTGCAGGCATCAGCGTCGAGGACATCGCCAAGCGCCTGATCGACTATGGCTTCCATGCACCGACCATGTCCTGGCCGGTCTCCGGTACGCTGATGGTCGAACCGACCGAGTCCGAGCCGAAGCACGAGATCGATCGTTTCTGCGAAGCGATGATCGCGATCGCTGCCGAGGCGGCCAAGGTCGAAAAGGGCGTGTGGCCGAAGGACGACAATCCGCTGGCCAATGCGCCGCACACGGCGACCGAAACGCTGGCAGGCGAGTGGAAGCACCCCTACTCGCGCCTCGAGGCGGCCTATCCCGGCGGGGATCCCGACACCGCGGCCAAGTACTGGCCGCCGGTGTCGCGCATCGACAACGTGGCCGGCGACCGCAACCTGGTCTGCGCCTGCCCGCCGCTGTCGGAATATCTCGGCGCCGCCGAGTAGGCGGATCTGAAACCAGACGAATCGGCCGGACACCTAGTCCGGCCGTATCCTTTTGCGGGCGGCTTCTCGACGGCTGTGCCTAATGGCGCAGCCGAGCCTAGGCAAACAACCGTGCCGGCTCGTAGGTTGTCGCGCCACCCGTCATATCGGCTGTAACTGCCCGGTTTCGGCCGGCGCGCTTGGCGGCGTAGAGCGCCGCGTCGGCGGCGGTCAGCATCTCATCGAGCGTCATTGCGCCATCGTCCCCGAAACAGATGCCGACGCTGACGGTGCTGCGCAGTGGCCCGAGCCTGGTGACGACGATCTCGGCGCCAAAGGAACCTCCGATAGACCGCAATATGCCGTGCGCCTCATCAGGGGCGACGCCTGACATGATGACGGCAAACTCCTCACCGCCCAGCCGAAAACATTCGACGCCGTCCTGGGCATGATTCCTGACAACGTCGGCGAAGCGTTGCAGAACCGTATCGCCCGCAGCGTGACCGAAGACGTCGTTGGTGCGCTTGAAATGGTCGAGGTCGAACATGGCCAGCGCCGTCGTCGATCCGAACCGCGTGTCGCCATGGAATATCGTCAACGCCCTGCGATTCAACAAGCCGGTCAGAGGGTCGGTCAGCGTCTGGACGGTCAATTCTCGCTGGGTGCGCAGGTGATGCAGCGAAATGGTCAGCGCCCCCAGTGCCGTCATGCAGGCGACGACGACGGCGGTGTTGAGGTCTTCGGCCCAATTCTTGGGGACGGTCCCCAGAGACCACTGCCCGTCCAGAACCAGCACCAACGCACAGAGCGTGAAGGAGACGGCGGCGCTGCCAGCGAGCAGGGTGACCGCGGCCAGGATACGCCGGTCATATGCCCCGGCAGCCCAAAACATCACTGTGACTACGATCAGCAGGGCTGTGACGGTGGAATAGGCGAGGACGAAACCCAAGCCGTCGTAGCCGGAGGCGGTCACGGCCGTGATCAACACCACCGCCGCGAGCACGGGCGCCGCGGCGATCCTGTGCCAACCCTTATCAAGGTACTGAGCCGTCGAGCACAGGATGACGAAGAAGCCGGCCACCAGCAGTGTCAGGGTCAGTTGGCCAAGCCACGGCGAGGCGTTGCGGCCATATTGCCAAAAGCCGATGACATGAACGACAAGAAGTAGTATTCCGGCCGCCATCGTAAAGACGAAACGCGCTTGGCGCGCCGTCAGCCAGATGGCGAGCAGCGTCCCGCTCAGACAGGCGCCGGACAAAGCCGTCGCGAGCAAAAGGGAACCGAAGTCAAGCACGAGGCCCCCGCCTTGTTGATTGTCCGATTGATTGGGAAGCACTTATGGACTTAGCGGTCGCCCAGCAACCGCCTAAGGCCAGATCGTCGCCACTCATCAACCGGCGATTTCGGTTTGCGTTTACGAATAGTTGCACGGTTCCGTCGCGTTTGACAACATGACGCACGAACATAACCGGAACTTCTATTGCGCTGACGGCAAAACTGGCACACTTGGCAAACTGATTCGCAGCATCGGAAAACTGTATTGAGCATGGACGATAGCAACGATCTTTTCGGCAGCCTCGACAAGCAGCCGCCCCGCCCCGTGTCGCGTCCGACGGACCCGCTGGTGCAGGCGGCAGCGGTGGCAAAGCGCCCGGTCCCGGCCGCCAAGGATGGCAGCGAGGGCTATAGTGCAGCCGATATCGAAGTGCTCGAAGGCCTTGAGCCCGTGCGCCGCCGCCCCGGCATGTATATCGGCGGCACCGACGAGAAGGCGCTGCACCATCTCTTTGCCGAAGTCATCGACAACTCGATGGACGAGGCGGTGGCCGGCCATGCGACCTTCATCGAAGTGGAGCTCGACGCAGAGGGTTTTCTGACCGTCACCGACAACGGCCGCGGCATCCCTGTCGATCCGCATCCCAAGTTCAAGAACAAGTCGGCGCTCGAAGTCATCATGACGACGCTGCATGCCGGCGGCAAGTTCGACTCGAAGGTCTATGAAACCTCCGGCGGCCTGCATGGCGTGGGCGTTTCGGTGGTCAACGCGTTGTCGGACCTGCTCGAAGTCGAGGTGGCGCGCGGCCGCCAGCTCTATCGCCAGCGCTTTTCGCGCGGCGTGCCGCAAGGCGGCCTCGAAAGCCTCGGCGACGTCCACAATCGGCGCGGCACCAAGGTGCGTTTCCATCCCGACCCCGACATCTTCGGCAAGGGCGCCCATTTCCTGCCGGCCCGCATCTACAAGATGGCGCGGTCGAAGGCCTACCTGTTCGGCGGCGTCGAGATCCGCTGGAGTTGCGACCCGGCACTGCTGAAGGAGAAGGACGAGACCCCGGCCAAGGCGGTCTTCCACTTCCCCGGCGGCCTCGGTGACTATCTCAAGGCCTCGCTCGGCGACGAGATGCAGGTGACCCGCGAAATCTTCTCTGGCAAGAGCGACAAGCAGAGCGGTCACGGCTCGATCGAATGGGCCGTCACCTGGTTCGGCGGCGACGGCTTCATCAATTCCTACTGCAACACCATCCCGACAGGCGATGGCGGCACCCACGAGATGGGCTTCCGCAACGTACTGACGCGCGGCCTGCGCGCCTATGCCGACCTCGTCGGCAACAAGCGTGCAGCGATCGTCACCAGCGAAGACGTGATGATCTCGGCTGCGGGCATGCTGTCGGTGTTCATCCGCGAGCCCGAATTCGTCGGCCAGACCAAGGACAAGCTGGCAACGGTCGAAGCCATGCGCATCGTCGAGACGGCGATCCGCGATCCATTCGACCATTGGCTCGCCGACAACCCGCAGGAAGCCTCCAAGCTGCTCGACTGGGTCATTGCGCGCGCCGACGAGCGCGTGCGCCGGCGCCAGGAAAAGGAAGTGTCGCGCAAGAGCGCGGTGCGCAAGCTGCGCCTGCCCGGCAAGCTGGCCGACTGCACGCAGAATGCCGCCGCAGGGGCCGAATTGTTCATCGTCGAGGGCGACTCGGCAGGTGGCTCGGCCAAGCAGGCGCGCGACCGGAAGATGCAGGCGATCCTGCCGCTGCGCGGCAAGATCCTTAACGTCGCCAGCGCCGGCAACGACAAGCTGGCGTCGAACCAGTTGATCGGCGACCTGATCCAGGCGCTGGGCTGCGGTACGCGATCCAAGTATCGCGAAGAAGACCTGCGCTACGACCGCGTCATCATCATGACCGACGCCGACGTCGACGGTGCCCACATCGCTTCGCTGCTGATCACCTTCTTCTACCAGGAAATGCCCCAGCTCGTCCGCGGCGGCCACCTCTACATGGCAGTGCCGCCGCTCTACTCGATCCGCCAGGGCGGCAAGGTGGCCTATGCCCGCGACGACGCCCACAAGGAAGAGCTGATGCGCACCGAGTTCAGCGGACGCGGCAAGGTCGAGATCGGCCGCTTCAAGGGCCTTGGCGAGATGATGGCGAGCCAGCTCAAGGAAACGACGATGGATCCCAAGAAGCGCACGCTGCTGCGCATCGAGGTCCTCGACGACGCCGACGAGACGAAGAGCGCGGTCGATGCGCTGATGGGCACCAAGCCGGAGTTGCGCTTCCGTTTCATCCAGGACCGCGCTGAATTCGCTGCAGCGGACGCGCTCGACATCTGAGGCTAACGGCGGATCAGGCCGCCGCGATCGCCAATGCGTGGCCGCGGGCGTTCTCGCGCAGGGCCTCGAGATGGATCGACTTGACCAGTCCGGCCAGTTCGCCTTCAGCGCTCTGGCCACCCAGTTCACGAAGCATCAGCCAGCTGACTTCCTGTGCTCCGGCGACGCGGCGCCCATTGGCAACCCCGCGCCAGATCTTCAGCGCCCGCAGGATGATTGCATGCGTCGCATCGGCAAGGCCGGCCGAGCGGAACAAGGCCGTCAACGCCACATCCTGCCCGGCAGACAACAACGCCCTCACCCTCGGCTCGTCTCGGCCGGTCAGCACGACCAGGGCTGCCCCGAAGAAGTCGACCTTGCCGTGGGCGAGGATGCGGATGATGAAGCTTGCAGTGAGATCACCGCGGAGCCGCAGATGTTCGACAAGCGCCGCATGCTCTTGAGCACGCGTGCCTTCGATCAGCGTCATCGAGGCTTTCACGCAGGCATCGCGCGTCACGCGTTCGGCGCGTGCGGCACCCATCAGGGCCAAGACGAAGGGCGATGTCTTCAGGGCTTCGCCGAGTTTGACAAGAAGCAGGTGCCGGCAATCCGAAGGCAGCCGCTGATCGGCCACCAACGCCTCGCGCACACGCGCATCGCCACCAAAGCGCTCGGCAATGCGACGGAAGCTCAGCGAGGCGATATCGGCGCCATAATTCTGCAGCAGCGTGACGCAAGCCTCAGCCTCGCCCACCTCAGCAATGGCCGCCGAGAGCGACATGGAGACAGCAGGCCGGTGGGCGATGAGTTTCTGGATGGCGCACGAGCCTGAGGCGACCCGGTCGATGAGGTCGGCGTCGGTCAAAAGCGGCGAGCGCGCCAGAACCAGCGCTGCGACGTCAGGCTGATCGGATGCGAGGGCTGCGATGATCTGCAGCGGCGCGTGTGCGCTCATCGACAGCGCCTCTGCCAGCGACTGGCGCACCTTCGACGAGGGATCGTCGAGCAACAGCGTCAGCGCCGCCTCTGCGGCGCATCGGTCCTCGAACGGCAGTTCGCGATTGACGTAGGCATTGGCCAGGGCGGCTGCTGCGGCTGCGCGCTCGGCCACCTTCGCGGTGTCGATCCATCTCAGGAAATGCGAGACCACCATTCGCTTTTCTTCGCCCCCGGCAAGCCATGCCAAACCCCTGAAACCATCCTAGGAACAAAAGGTTTACGAACGGTTCACCATATCCGTTAACCCGCTTGCCGCCCGCCGTGGCAGCGCCTATCAAAACGGGGCAACAGGAGAAAATGCGGATGGCCGGTCTTTTTCTTGAGGAGTTCGTAGTCGGCCAGGTGATCCGGCATCAACTCACCAAGACCGTCACCGAGAGCGACAACATGATGTTCTCGACGATGACGCTGAACCCACAGCCGCTTCACATCGACTTCGACTTTGCCGCCAAGAGCGAATGGGGCAAGCCGCTGGTCAATTCGCTCTTCACGCTCGGCCTGATGATCGGCATTTCGGTGCACGACACCACGCTGGGCACCACCATCGGCAATCTCGGCATGACCGAAACCACCTTCCCGCACCCTGTCTTCCACGGCGATACCATTCGCGTCGAAACCGAAGTGCTTTCGGTGCGCGAATCGAAGTCGAAAACCGACCGTGGCATCGTCGAATTCCTGCATTGCGCCTATAATCAGCACGGCGCACTGGTCGCCAAATGCCAGCGCCAGGCAATGATGAAAAAGAAGGCCGCTTGATGCGTTCGTTGCTGTTCGTCCCCGGAGATTCGGAAAAGAAGCTCGAACGCGGGTTCTTGTCCGGCGCCGACGTCGTCATCGTCGACCTCGAGGATTCGGTGGCGCCCGACAACAAGGGTCATGCGCGCGGCGTCGCCGCCGATTTCATCGCGAGCAGAAGGCGCACGACGCGGTCCTCGATCTATGTCCGCGTCAACGACCTTTCGACCGGAATGACCGACGACGACCTGCGCGCGATCGTACCCATCGCACCGGATGGCATCATGCTGCCGAAGTCGAATTCCGGGGCTGACGTCCAGCATCTTTCGACCAAGCTCAGGGTGCACGAGGCCGAAAACGGTTTGCCGGACGGCGCGATCCGCATCATCCCGATCATCACGGAAACCGCTGCCGGCACTCTCGCAACGGCCAGCTATGCGGGTGCCAGCGCGCGCGTGGCCGGCCTGACCTGGGGCGCGGAAGACCTCTCGGCAGCGATCGGCGCGCGCGCCACGCGCGACGGACAAGGCCGCTACACCGACGTTTTCAGGCTCGCGCGTGCCTTGACCGTCCTCGCCGCCTCGGCAGCCGAGGTCGCTGCCGTCGACACGGTGTTCGTCAATTTCCGCGACCACGAGGGCCTTCGCACCGAGTGCCTGGAGGCCGAGCGCGACGGTTTCACCGCCAAGATGGCCATCCATCCCGATCAGGTCGCGATCATCAACGAGGCGTTCACACCGGCGAAGGAAGCCGTCGAACATGCGCAAGCGGTGGTCGCTGCGTTCAGGGAGGCCGGGAATCCGGGCGTCGTCGGAATTGGCGGGCAGATGTACGACCGACCGCATCTGCGCCGGGCCGAACGCCTGCTGGCGCGCGCCGAGGCCGCTGCCGGAGCCTAATCTTCTTCCCAGCGCGGGCGGCGCATCGAGAAGACTTCGCTGATGCTGGAATAATCCATGTAGCCGAGGCGCGAGACATTGCCTGCCTTGACGACGTCGAACAGGCCGTCGGTCAGGAATGCCTCGTCGATATGGACACCGACCACCTCGCCGACGACGACAAATACACCGGCGTCGGCACCGTCCAGGCCCTTCGGGCGGAAGATCTCGGTGACCTTGCATTCCAGCGCTGCTGGTGCTTCGGCAACACGCGGCGGGACGACCAGCCGCGATGGCGCTGCCGTCAGCCCGGCATAGCCGAACTCGCTCGTGCCCCTGGGGGCATTGACCGAGGTTCGGTTCATCTTCTCGGCGAGTTCACGCCCGACGACATTGGCAACGAACTCACGGGTCTCGCCGGCGAAGGTAGAGCTGTCCTTCGGCCCCTCGGAGGAAAACCAGACCAGCGGCGGCTTGCCCGTCAGCGCATTGAAGAACGAATAGGGCGCAAGGTTCAGCGCGCCATCCTTGCCGATGGTCGATATCCAGCCGATCGGCCTGGGCGAGACGATCGCCTTGAACGGATCGTGCGGCAGGCCGTGGCCCTGCGACGGCTCGTAGAACATCGCGCCTAGCCCTCCCAGGGGCCAGTATAGTCGCTGTGGAGCTTCGCCACATCAGGACGCGGCCGCTCGGGTGCGGTGCCTTCGTAGCTGCCGATGTGGATGAAGCCGACGACCCGCTCATGCGGTGCCAGGCCCAGCAGCGCGCGCCCTTCCTCTACATCGGAATACCAGTTGGTGATCATGTTGGTGCCATAGCCGAGCGCGTTGGCGGCGGTCATCAGGTTCATCGCCGCCATGCCGCCCGACAGGAACATCTCCCACTGCGGGATCTTCGGGTTCTCCTTGGGGCTCGACACAACGCCGATCACCAGCGGCGCGCGCGAAAAGCGGGCGAGCTCCTGGTTGCGCCGCCCCTCGGGCAGCGGCCCTTCGCGGCGCTCTGCCAGTTCAGCCAGCTTGTTGCCGATTTCGATGCGCGCATCACCACGATAGAGGATGAAGCGCCAGGGCTCGAGACGGCCGTGGTCGGGCACGCGCGTCGCTGCCCGCAGCATCGTCTCGATCTCGCTATCGGAAGGCGCCGGCGCGCGCAGTTCCGGGATCGGTGCGGAATTGCGGGTCAGCAAAAAGTCGATGATCGGCGATGGCACGGCGCTGGCGCTCCTTGGGTTTGGGCTGAAGCGCCGACCGGAATGGCAGCTGCTTTGGCGGCGGGGCTCATTGGTTGGAATCCATGGCGCCCGAATAGCCTTGAAATTGCCACCGCCTTGCGCTTCAAACAAGGGATGTCGAGGGGATGCTTCCGCTTTTTCGCACCGATTCTGGGTGCCGCACTGTTCGCGATGCCGTCTTCGGTCGCGTTTGCCCAGGATGGCGCCTCGGCAATAGAAGGCCTGAGCCTTCCCGGCATCTCAAGCTTTGCCGCGCCGCGCGGCGACGAATCCCTGGCAATCAGCGCACTCGGCGAGATCACGCTCACCGCCCAGCTCACAGACAAGGGCGGCGACATCGGCCGCGGGCTGGTCTGGCGCGTGTTCCGTCCCGAAGCCGGCCCCGATGGAAAATTGCCGCTGGTGGCATCCGCCCAAGGCGGCACCAGCATGTTCCAGCTGCCGCCCGGCAGCTATCTCGTCCATGCCTCCTACGGTCGCGCCGGCGCCACCAAGCGCATCACCGTCGGCAAGGAAGGCAAGCGCGAAAGCCTGGTGCTCGATGCGGGCGGCCTCAAGCTTGACGCCGTGCTTTCGGGCGGCGTGCGCATTCCGCCGGCCAAGCTCAAATTCTCGATCTATGAGGCGGACGAAGGCAGCGATGGCGAACGCGCCCTGATCATCCCCGATGTCGAACCCAATTCGGTGGTGCGGCTCAATTCAGGCACCTACCATGTCGTCTCGACCTATGGCGCGGTCAATGCAGTGATCCGCTCCGACATCCGCGTCGAGGCCGGCAAGCTGACCGAGGCGACGGTCGAACACCGTGCCGCCGACCTGACCTTCAAGCTGGTGCGCGAGGCCGGCGGAGAAGCCATCGCCGATACGTCTTGGTCGGTTCTGACAGAGTCCGGCGACCCGTTGCGCGAAGCGGTCGGCGCCTTTGCCTCGATGGTGCTGTCGGAAGGCGACTACACCATCATCGCCAAGAACCGCGACCGCATCTACCAGCGCGATTTCACCGTCGTTGCCGGCCGCAACCAGGACGTTGAGGTTGTCGCTTCCGAGGCTGCGGCAATCGACCCCAACGAAGGCGCCGACTGACCAGGCGCGGGTTGCTCCGTCCGAGCTTTTTGAATCCAGGCCGAGCTTTTTGAATCCAGGCAGATGAAAAAAGTGGCGACATCTCTGCCGCCCCTTTTTCGTGTCTGGTTGGCCGCTCAGCCCTGCGCGGCGCGGCGGCGATCTGGTGTCGTCGCTTCTTCACGCAGCGAGGCAATGGCCTCGTCGAGGCCCATCGACTGCTGGTCGCGCGAGCCGAGGCGACGGACGTTGACGCTTGCCTCTTCCGCCTCGCGCTTGCCGCAGACGAGGATGACCGGAACCTTGGCCAGCGAGTGCTCGCGGACCTTGTAGTTGATCTTCTCGTTGCGCAGGTCGGCTTCGGCCGACAGGCCGGCGGCCTTGAGCTTGGCCACCACCTCTCGGGCATAGTCGTCGGCATCCGAGGTGATCGTCGCCACCACCACCTGCTGCGGCGCAAACCACAGCGGGAAATGGCCCGAATAATTCTCGATCAGGATGCCGAGGAAGCGCTCCATCGAGCCGCAGATGGCGCGGTGGATCATCACCGGCTGCTTCTTCTCGGAGTCCGAGCCGATGTAGAAAGCGCCGAAACGCTCAGGCAGGTTGAAGTCGACCTGGGTTGTTCCGCACTGCCATTCGCGGCCGATGGCATCACGCAGGACGTATTCGAACTTGGGGCCGTAGAAGGCGCCCTCGCCCGGATTGATCGACGTCTTGATGCGATTGCCCGACTGCGCCTCGATGGTCTTGAGCACGTTGCCCATGATCTCTTCGGCATGATCCCACGCCTCGTCCGAGCCGACGCGCTTGTCCGGCCTGGTCGACAACTTCACCGAGATCTCGTCGAAGCCGAAGTCGGCATAGGTCGTCAGGATCAGGTCATTGATGCGCAGGCACTCGGCGGCGAGCTGTTCCTCGGTGCAGAAGATGTGCGCGTCGTCCTGAGTGAAGCCGCGCACGCGCATCAGGCCATGCAGCGCGCCCGACGGCTCGTAGCGATGGACGTTGCCGAATTCGGCAAGCTTCACCGGGAGATCGCGATACGACTTCAAGCCATGCTTGAAGATCTGCACGTGGCCGGGGCAGTTCATCGGCTTGAGCGCGAAGACGCGGTCGTCGTCGGTGTCGTCGCCGGCAACGGTAACCTTGAACATCGCGTCGCGATACCAGCCCCAGTGGCCCGACGTCTCCCACAGGCTCTTATCGAGCACCTGCGGGGCGTTGACCTCCTGATAGCCCTGCGTATCAAGGCGGCGGCGCATGTAGCTGACGAGGTTCTGGAACATCTTCCAGCCCTTGGCGTGCCAGAACACCACGCCCGGTCCCTCTTCCTGGAAATGGAACAGGTCCATCTCGCGGCCGAGGCGACGGTGGTCGCGCTTCTCGGCCTCTTCCAGCATATGGAGGTACTGGTCGAGTTGCACCTGGTCGGCCCAGGCGGTGCCGTAGATGCGCGTCAGCATCGGGTTGTTGCTGTCGCCGCGCCAATAAGCACCGGCCACCTTCATCAGCTTGAAGGCGCTGCCGATCTGGCCGGTCGAAGCCATGTGCGGTCCCCGGCACAGGTCGAACCACTCACCTTGCGCATAGATGTTGAGGTTCTGGTCCTCGGGGATCGCGTCGATCAGTTCGAGCTTGTAGGCCTCGCCCTTGTCGCGGAACACCTGCTTGGCCTTGTCGCGCGACCAGACCTGCTTGGTGAACGGCTTGTTGCGGCCGATGATCTCGCGCATCTTCTTTTCGATCGCCGGGAAATCCTCGGGCGTGAAAGGCTCGTTGCGGGCGAAATCGTAATAGAAGCCATTGTCGATCACCGGGCCGATGGTCACCTGGGTCCCTGGCCACAATTCCTGCACCGCTTCGGCCAGCACGTGGGCAGCGTCGTGGCGGATCAGTTCCAGCGCACGCGGATCGTCACGGGTAACGATCTCGACCTTGCCGGACTTGCCAAGCGGATCGGACAGATCGCGCACGGTGCCGTCGATGGCATAGGCCACCGCTTTCTTGGCCAGCGACTTCGAGATCGACTCGGCCAGACCAGCACCGGTCAGCGCCGCGTCATATTCGCGGACGGAACCATCGGGAAATGTCAGGGAAACGGAATTCGACAAAGCTCTTCTCCTATCCAGTCCCGCAAACGAGCGCGGGTGGGCAAAAACCGGATGCGTCCGGCAGCGAGCGATCTTTTAGGGGGAGAATGCGCTGCCGTAAAGCCGGGCGGCGTGCCCGCCGCCGCCCCGCCAACGGCGGCGGAGCCCGCTACTTGGCCGACTTCATCAGGTCAGGAAGGCTTGCCAGGAAGATGTCGCGTACCTTGGGGCCGAGAAACACCGGACTCTTGCCGTCATTGACCAGCAGCCGGGCGAACACGATGCGGCGCTCGCCCTTGTCGGCCCAGCCGACAAACCAGCCGAAGGGCTTGTTGCGGTCGATCTTGCCCGACTTTCCGGTCAGCCAGCCTGTACCTGTCTTGCCCTTGACCTGCCATTCGCCGGCCTGGAATGGCGGCAACACCGCCGCCGTGAGATCGACCGCTCGCGCGGAGACCGGCAGGCTGCGGTCAAGCATGCGACCGATGAAGCCGACCTGCTCGTCCGGCGAGATCTTCAGCGAAGAACTCAGCCAGCTGCGGGTAAGCCCGTCCTCCTTGCCGGGATTGCCCGATAAGTCGCCGTTGCCATAGGCGAAGCCACCGACATAGCCGGCAAATCGCTTGCCGCCGAGCTTGCGCGTGATCTCCTGGGAGAACCACAGCACGGAGTCCTTTTCCCAGATCGTCGGGTCGACCGACTTGTGGTCGCGCTTCACCGCGTTGAACTCGGGCTTGTAGTCCCAGCGCGGCGAATGCTCGTCGGCGAGAATGCCCGAATCGTAGCCCATCAGCGCCAACGGCACCTTGAAAGTGGATGCCGGGCTCACCTGACGGTCGCAGGTGCCGTCACGGCGCAAGGTCGCTCCGCTGCCGGCATCGACGATGAGCGTGCATTCGAGGAACGGTTTCAGGGCTGTCGTTTCGGCCGCCGAAGACGCCGGCACCAGAGGCAGCGAGACAAGAAGCGCAGTGCCTGCGCCGATGGCATAGTGACGAATCGAAGCGAACACGTGTGACACCCTCTGTCGTTGGCCGCCGACACCTAGGGTGAGCGCTTGGTTCGAATATGACTTAACCTGGATTGTTTCCGATAGGCTGACCAAACGGTAAATCACGCAGCCAACCGATTAACGGTTCCGGCAGCCGACAGAATGTCAGACATCGGTCGGCTTGCTGCCGATTTTCCAGTAGCGCCAGGGCGTGAACCAGCGATAGCGCGACGCCAGCTGTTCCGGCACACGATCGATGCCATGGGTGCCCCACGGCCCGCAGCGCGATACCCTGAAAAGGCCCATCCAGCCGCCTGCCCACAGGCCATGGCGGGCAATCGCCTCATGCGCATATTCCGAGCAGGTCGGCATGTGCCGGCACGCATTGCCGATGAAGCCCGAAAGCGTCAGCTGATAGAGCCGAACGAGCGACGTGCCGAGCACACGACCCGGCGTCTTGCGCCAGGGGCCGGGCCAATTGCGGCCCCGCGCCACCGGTTTGCCATGGCTATGGTCGTGGCCGCGGCTCATCGCCAGCATCGCTCGGAACTGTTCATCCGCCATAGATGTCAATTCCGACATGCAGACGCAATGTCCGGGGCATAGGACCGCGCAGTTGCGGCGCCGTGTCACGCAAGCCAGCTGAGTTTCGCCGGTCGGTGGGGGCACCGATGCTGCGGGGCCTCAAGCTGTTGCCGCCCGGCGCCGTAGCGTCCTGCGAAGCGAGGCGAATGGTCGGCCTGGAAAGTCGCGATGCGGAACATCTCCGCATAGGCGTTGAAGAGCGTCGGCATGATCTTGCCTCCTTGATGGGGAGGATTTGAGCGCCTCTGGTCGTTTCCTTCAAACGAGTATAACGTCCACCATGGATAACTTGAGATTATGCGAATGAAGCGCGGGCGGTTGCCGCTGACAGCACTCAGGAGTTTCGAAGCAGCCGGGCGGCACCTGAGTTTCAGCCGCGCGGCGGAAGAGCTGTTTGTCACCCAGGCCGCCATCAGCCGCCAGATACGCGAGCTAGAAACCTTCCTGCAGCAGCCGCTGTTCGTGCGCTACCATCGCCGCGTCGAGCTCACGGACGCCGGACAGAAGCTGCTTGGGCAATTGATCAAGAGTTTCGACGACATCGACAAGCGACTGTCGGAGCTGGCTGCAAAGCCCGCGCAGTCCGTGGTCAGCGTCAGTGTCGAGCCGTCGCTCGCCGCCTCCTGGCTGGTGCCTCGGCTCAACCGGTTTCGCCTGTTGCGTCCGGACATCGACGTTTCGCTCGACGTGGACCCGCGCCTGATCGATTTCCGCAGCGACCAGGCAGAGCTTGCATTGCGCTTCAGCGCGCACAGCACGTCGTGGCCGCGCAGCGAGGCCGAACGCCTGGCACCGGTCATCGATTCGCCCGTGGTGTCACCAGCCTTGCTTGCCTCGGGCCCTGCCCTGGCGTGCCCGGCAGATCTCCGGCGCTATACGCTGCTGCATGAGGAAAACCGCCAGGGCTGGGCACGCTGGTTCGAAGCCGCCGGCGCTGTAGAAGATGCGGCTGCCGCGCGTGGCCCATTGTTGGCTGACGCCGCATTGTCGAAACAGGCGGCGATGCTCGGTCACGGGGTTGCGCTTGGCGATCTCTTGCTGGTGCGCGAGGAACTGGCGACGGGAGCGCTGATCAAGCCGTTCGAAACCAACGTGGTCTGCGGCGCCTATTGGCTGGTTGCCAAAAGCCTGCGCAAGCTGTCGGAGCCTGCGGAAGCCTTTGCCGACTGGATCAGGGCAGAGTTCGAAGAATGCCGGCGCTATCTGGAGAAATGCTAGGCCGCGGCCTGCTTGCGCTCAATCTGGCCGATGGCATCTACCACGGCGTCGAAGGTCAGCATGGTCGAGGCATGGCGCGCCTTGTAGTCGCGCACCGGCTCCAGGTATTTGAGGTCGTCGAAGCGGCCCTCGGGCGGCGTGCCGCCCTCCTTGAGCATGCGCAGCATAGCCTCGCGCACGGCGCGAAGCTCGACGGCGCTGGCGCCAACGACGTGCTCGGCCATGATCGACGACGACGCCTGGCCCAGCGCACAGGCCTTCACTTCATGGGCGAAGTCGGTGACGACGCCGTTTTCCATCTTGAGATCAATGGTGACGGTCGAGCCACACAGCTTGGAATGCGCGGTGGCCGACGCATCAGGATGATCGAGGCGTCCAAGCCGGCCGATATTTCCGGCAAAGCCAAGGATTTTCGTGTTGTAGATGTCGTCAATCAACTTTTTTCACTCTGAGTGCGTGTTATGAGCAACTCTTGTCGCTGTCGCATCTTTCAATCGTCGTCTCCACCTATATATAATGGTGGCGCTCGCTTCCCGGCAAGGCAACAGGACTGACATCGGGAGGAAGGGCGAAAATGAGCAGCTTTAGGTACGGCACTCAATCGGTGGTCCCTGAAGTGGCTGTGTCCGTTCAACTCGTCCCTGCTCAGACAGGGACTACTGGAGACGCCTGATATGGATGCCGTTGCCAAGAAGCTGATGCCGCAATCAGCCTATATGGAGAAGCCTGCAACCGACCGGCCGACAGAGGCCGAGGTCGAGGCTGCAGTGAGTGTTCTTTTGCGCTGGACTGGCGACAATCCGGCGCGCGAAGGCCTTATCGACACGCCAAAGCGCGTGACCAAGGCTTTCCGCGAGATGTTCAATGGCTACGACATGTGCCCGGCCGAAGAACTCGGCCGCACCTTCGAGGAAGTGGCCGGGTATGACGACCTCGTCATCGTCCGCGATATTAAATTCCATTCGCATTGCGAGCACCACATGGTGCCGATCATCGGCAAGGCCCATGTCGGCTATTTGCCGGACGGCAAGGTCGTCGGCCTGTCCAAGATCGCCCGCGTGGTCGACATCTTCGCCCACCGGCTGCAGACCCAGGAAGCAATGACGGCGCAGATTGCCGGTGTCATCCAGGACGTGCTAAATCCGCGCGGCGTCGCCGTGATGATCGAGGCCGAGCACATGTGCATGGCCATGCGCGGCATCCGCAAGCAAGGGTCGTCGACCCTGACCTCGACCTTCACCGGCGTTTTCCGGGACACCCCCGAAGAACAGGTCCGGTTTGTCACCATGATACGAGCCGGCGGGCTCTAATCCCCCTCGCCGGTTCCCGAAACCAGGATCCGGCGATGTCTGCTCTGAAATTCTCCGAAGCTACCAGCGACAAGCGCGCGCTCGAAGAAGGCGAGGTGTTCACGCCGCGCTTCGACGCGAACGGGTTGGTCACCGCCGTCGTCACCGATGCCACCGACGGCATGCTGCTGATGGTCGCGCATATGAATGCCGAGGCGTTGGCGCTTTCGATCGAGACCGGCATCGCGCACTACTGGTCGCGGTCCCGCGGCTCGCTCTGGAAGAAGGGCGAGACCTCGGGCAATTTCCAGCACATCGAGGAGATGCGGACCGACTGCGATCAGGACGCGGTCTGGCTGCGCGTAAAAGTTTCCGGCCACGACGCAACCTGTCACACCGGCAGGCGTTCCTGTTTCTATCGGACGGTGGGGCAAAAAGACGGCTTCGCGACGCTTAGCGCGGACGGCAGCGCCCCGCTGTTCGATGCAGACGAGACCTACCGCAAGAAATCGTGAACCGGCTTCCCGTCCTGCAACACAAAGATTCACGATTTTAATACGTGTCCAGTGTACTCTGTACGCGGGACAAGGGAGATCGTGATGCTCGAATGGGCGTCGTTCCATGCGCGTCAGAACGTCCGGGAAGCAAACGGCTTTTCCTCGGGCACGGGCGCTGACGATCCGAAGCTAGCCAAAGAAACCGGAATCTCCCTCGCGCTCGGCGGCGGTGCCGCACGTGGCTGGGCACATATCGGCGTCCTGCGTGCACTTGACGAGGCAGGCATCCGCATCAACATGATCGCCGGCACCTCGATCGGCGCACTGGTCGGCGGCTGCTATCTCGCCGGCAAACTCGACCAGCTCGAGGAGTTCGCCCGAAGCTTGACCAAGCGCCGCATCTTCGGCCTGTTCGACCTGCAGATCGTCGGCAATGGCCTGTTCGGCGGCATGAAGCTGGACTCGCGCATGCAGCAGCACATGGCGGGCGTCACCTTCGAGGACCTGCCGAAGCCATTCGTCTGCGTTGCCGCCGAAATCCGCACCGGCCACGAGATCTGGCTGTCGAGCGGTTCGCTGATCAAGGCGATGCGCGCGTCCTATGCCCTGCCCGGTGTTTTCGAGCCGGTGACCTGCAATGGCCGCGTCCTGGTAGACGGAGCGCTGGTCAATCCGGTGCCGGTCTCGGTCTGCCGTGCCAACGAGCAGCCGCTCGTCGTTGCCGTCAACCTGCACTATGACCTGTTCGGCCGCGCGGCCGTCATCAAGCACAGCGCCGGCGAATTGATGGTCGAACGCGACGCCAAGCCTGCCGACCAGTACGACGCCAACCGCAGCGCGCGTGAATCGCGGCTGGGCATCAGCGGGGTGATGGTCGAGGCCTTCAACATCATCCAGGACCGCATCTCGCGGGCACGCCTCGCCGGCGACCCGCCCGACCTGTCGCTGCAGCCCAAGCTCGGCCACATCGGCCTGTCGGAGTTCCATCGCGCCGACGAAGCGATCCGGCTCGGCTACGAGGCCACCAAGGCACAGATGGACGAGATCGTCAGGCTGCAGGCCGTCCTGGGCTAAGGCCCGGCAAGCGACGCGTCGATGACGCGCAGTTGGACCGTGCGGTTGCCATTCCAGTGATTGACCGACAGCGACCCGGCGACATGGACCGTGCGCCCGCTGTTCCTCAGCAGGAACTCGCCGAGCGGCGCTTCGGCAGACCGGAACGAAATCCCCTGGATGCGGCCGCCGCTCTCCGAGCGCAGATCGATCCGTACGTGGCCTGTGCCAATCACCCTGACATCGGCCAGCTTGTGCCTCGGCAGGACGAAGGTTGGAGCTACGTGGCCCTGGCCGAACGGACCGGCCTTCTCCAATGACTCGACGAGTGCCAGCGTCGCACCTTCGGCGGCGAGCGCGCCGTCGATCAGCAGGCTTTCCTCATCCTGCAAGCGGAACACGTCTGCGGCCGCGCGTGCCTCGAAGAAGGCGCGCACCTCACCGAGCTTCGCGCGCTCGACGGTGATACCGGCCGCCATGGCATGACCGCCACCCTTGACCAGCAGCCCGGCCTCGACGGCCTCCCGAACCAGACGACCGAGATCGAACCCCGAGACGGACCGCCCTGAGCCGGTGCCGACACCATTGCCGTTGAAGGCAATGGCGAAAGCCGGACGACGGGCATGGTCCTTGAGCCGCGACGCCAGCAACCCGACGATGCCGGGATGCCACGTGGTGTTGGCCGTCACCAGCACCGCCGGTCCCGGTCCGGCACCGATCTCCGCATCGGCCTCGGCGCGCGCCTCGGCCAGCATTACCGTCTCCATCGCCTGCCGCTCCTGGTTCAGGCGATCGAGCGTTTCGGCGATCGTGCCTGCCTCGACCGGATCGTCGGTCGCCAGCAGCTTGCTGCCGAGCGCCGCGTCGCCGATGCGCCCGCCGGCATTGATGCGCGGCCCGAGCAGGAACGACAGATGGAACGTATTCAGCGGCTCGCCGATGCGGGCGACGCGGGCGAGCGCGGTGAGACCGGGATTGTTCTGCTGGCGCATCGCCTGCAGGCCCTTGACGACGAACGCCCTGTTGACGCCGGTCAGCGGCACCACGTCGGCCACGGTCGCGAGAGCCACGAGGTCGAGCAGCTTGAGAAGATCGGGCCGCGGCGCGTCCGGCAGCCGTTCGCGCAGCACCTTGGCGGTCTGCACCAGCGTCAGGAAGGTCACGCCGGCGGCGCAGAGATGGCCCTGGCCCGAAAGATCGTCGTCGCGGTTCGGATTGACCACGGCAACCGCGTTCGGCAACGCACCGCCGACCTGATGGTGGTCGAGCACGACGACATCGGCACCGGCCTCGTTGGCCGCGTCGATCGATGCCGCGCTGTTGGTGCCGCAGTCCACGGTGACGATCAGGCGGGCGCCCCGGCCGATCAACTCGCGCATCGCATCGGGATTGGGGCCGTAGCCTTCAAAGATCCGGTCGGGGATGTAGATTTCGGCCTCGACGCCGAAGCGGCCGAGAAAACGTTTCATCAGCGCCGACGAGCAGGCGCCATCGACATCATAGTCGCCGAAGATGGCGACGCGCTCGCCGCGCAGCACCGCATCGGCGATGCGGCCGGCAGCCTTGTGCATGTCCGTCAACGTCGCCGGATCCGGCAACAGGTCGCGGATGGAGGGATCGAGGAAGCGCTCCGCATCCTCCGGCAGCACACCGCGCCCGGCAAGCACGCGAGCAACGATGTCGGGCACGCCATGGCCCTGTGCGATGGCGAGCGCCAGCATATCCTGGCGCTCGGTCAGCCGGTGCTCCCATGAAACACCGGTGGCCGAACGCCGTACGCCGAGGAAATTGCGCTTTTCAATCGCCATTCAGAGGAGGTCCACCCGCTTCGGATCGACCATAGGCGACCGCGACAAGCGCGTAATCAGAATTTTTCCAGATCCTGATGGCGCGCCTTGATTTCACGAACAGTCTTGGACGAGGAGCGCAGCACGATGGTGTGCGTGGTGATCGAGTCGCGTCCGAACTTCACGCCGGCAAGCAGGTTGCCGTCGGTGACGCCGGTTGCCGCAAACAGCACGTCGCCACGCGCCATTTCCTCGATCCGGTAGACCTTTTTAGGGTCTTCAATGCCCATGGTGGCGGCACGGGCGATCTTCTCCGGGCTGTCGAGCAGCAGCCTGCCTTGCATCTGGCCGCCAGTGCAACGCAATGCTGCGGCTGCCAGCACGCCCTCGGGCGCGCCGCCTGTGCCGAGATAGATGTCGATGCCGGTTTCTTCCGGGTCGGTGGTGTGAATCACGCCGGCAACATCGCCGTCGCCGATCAGGCGGATGGCGGCACCGGTGGCACGCACGGCATCGATCAGCTTGGCATGGCGCGGGCGGTCGAGGATGCAAGCGGTGATCTCTCCGACCGGCACGCCCTTGGCCTTGGCGACGCTGGCAATGTTTTCTGCCGGCGACGCATCGATGTCGATGACGCCATCGGGGTAGCCCGGGCCGACCGCGATCTTGTCCATATAGACGTCGGGCGCAAACAGCAGGCTGCCCTTTTCAGCAATGGCGATGACCGCCAGCGCGTTGGGCAGGTTCTTGGCGCAGATGGTGGTGCCTTCGAGCGGGTCGAGCGCGATGTCGACCTCGGGGCCACCAGCGCCGACTTCCTCGCCGATATAGAGCATCGGCGCTTCGTCGCGCTCGCCCTCGCCGATGACGACGGTGCCATCGATGGCGAGGCGGTTCAATTCCTGGCGCATGGCGTCGACGGCCACCTGGTCGGCAGCCTTCTCGTCGCCGCGTCCGCGCAGCCGGGCGGCAGCGACAGCCGCGCGTTCGGTGACGCGCACGAGTTCCATGGTGAGTATCCGGTCGAGGCCGGCAACAACGCTTTTCGCCATATCAGGGTCCTGGAGTCGATGAATTCGGAGCGCCCGAACCGGGCCGGCTCTTATTGTCAAACCCTTGTGACAACGGCAAGACCTGTAGCCCGCTTTATCGAAAGCGAAACAATATCAATCGATTGAAAGGGAGTTGAGGCTTGACTGCCCCGGCGAAGGCGCATTTCCGCCCTCGCCTGCGTCGCCAGCCTCAGCCGGCGCGCTCGATGCGGATGACCTGTGGCTTGTCGGTCAGGTGGCCGTCCTTGGTCACGCCGTCGACGGCCTTGCGCACGGCAGCTTCGGTGGTCTCGTGGGTCACCAGGATGACGGTCTTCTCCGATACGCCATCGGAACCGTTGGCGTGCTGGACGATCGATTCCAGTGAGATGTCGTTGTCGGCCATGCGCTTGGCGATCGCCGCGAAGACGCCTGTGCGGTCGTGCACGGTCAGGCGGATGAAATAACCGCCGGCGTGGCTGCGCATCTGCGCCTTCTTGTAGGGGCGCAGTTCCTTGGCCGGGCGGCCGAAGACCGGGCCGTGCTGGAAGCCGGGGCGGCTCTTGGCAATGTCGGCGATGTCGCCAACGACCGCTGAAGCCGTGGCATTGCCGCCGGCGCCGGGGCCGGAAAGCAGCAGTTCGCCCAGAATATCGGTCTCGATGGCAACCGCATTGGTCACGCCATGCACCTGGGCGATGACCGAAGCCGTCGGCACCATGGTCGGGTGCACGCGCTGCTCGATGCCGCTTTCGGTGCGCTGGGCAACGCCAAGCAGCTTGATGCGGTAGCCGAGTTCGCCTGCGGCGCGAATGTCTGCCTGGGTGATGTTCGAGATGCCCTCGAGATAGATGTCGTCGGAGGCAATCCGGGTGCCGAAAGCCAGGCTGGTCAGGATTGCCAGCTTGTGCGCCGTGTCGTTGCCCTCGATGTCGAAGGTCGGGTCGGCTTCGGCATAGCCCAGACGCTGCGCGTCCTTGAGGCACGCCTCGAAGGTCAGGCCTTCTGCTTCCATGCGGGTCAGGATGTAGTTGCAGGTGCCGTTCAGGATGCCGAAAACGCGGTTGACGCTGTTGCCGGCCATCGCCTCGCGCATCGTCTTGATGACCGGGATGCCGCCGGCCACCGCCGCCTCGTAGTTGAGCAGAACGCCTTTCTTTTCGGCGACCTCGGCGAGCGCCACGCCATGCTTGGCGAGCAGCGCCTTGTTGGCGGTCACGACGTGACGGCCAGCGGCGAGCGCGGCAGACACGCAGGAACGCGCCGCACCTTCGTCGCCACCAATCAGTTCGACAAAGACGTCGATGTCGGCCTTCTCGGCCAGCTCGATCGGATCGTCGAACCACTTGGCGCCACTCAGGTCGACGCCACGATCGCGCGAACGGTCACGCGCGGAGACAGCGGTGACGACGATTTCGCGGCCGCACTGGCGGGTGAGTTCGGCCGCCTTGTCGCGCAGCACGCGCGCCACCGAAGCACCGACCGTGCCGAGACCGGCAATTCCAACACGCAATGCTTCAGCCATGGTCGACGGCGCCTCTTACTTCAGTCGTTCTGGGAATGTTGTTCGTGGCGCCGCTCAGCGATGGGCTGCGAGCGGAACCACGTTGTTTGGATGCTTGGCGGTGGTTTGCAGGAAGCGCTTGATGCTTCGTGCCGCCTGGCGGATGCGGTGTTCGTTTTCGACCAGCGCAAGACGGACATAGTCGTCGCCGTGCTCGCCGAAACCGACGCCCGGAGCCACGGCCACGTCGGCGTGCTCGATGAGCAGCTTGGAGAACTCTAGCGAACCGAGATGCTTGAACGGCTCGGGGATCGGCGCCCAGGCAAACATCGTCGCTGCCGGTGCCGGAATTTCCCAGCCGGCGCGCGCGAAGGAATCAACCATGACGTCGCGGCGCTTGTGATAGACCTCGCGCACCTCGGCAATGTCGGTGCCGTCGCCGTTGAGGGCCGCGGTCGCCGCCACCTGGATGGGCGTGAACGCACCATAATCGAGATAGGACTTCACGCGCGTCAGCGCCGCGATCAGCCTTTCGTTGCCGACGGCAAAGCCCATGCGCCAGCCCGGCATCGAGAAGGTCTTCGACATCGAGGTGAATTCGACCGTGACGTCGATCGCGCCCGGCACCTCAAGCACTGAAGGCGGCGGATTGCCGTCGAAATAGATCTCGGAATAGGCGAGGTCCGACAGAATGATGATGTCGTTCTTCTTGGCGAAGGCGACCACGTCCTTGTAAAAATCGAGCGTCGCGACCTGTGCGGTCGGGTTCGAAGGATAATTAAGGATCAGCGCCAGCGGCTTCGGGATCGAGTGACGTACGCCGCGCTCGAGCGCGGGAATGAAGCCGTCATCGGGCTTCGCCTGCAGCGAGCGGATGACGCCGCCCGACATGATGAAGCCGAAGGCATGGATCGGATAGGTCGGATCCGGGCACAGGACCACGTCGCCGGGGGCCGTGATCGCCTGCGCCATGTTGGCGAAGCCTTCCTTCGAGCCGAGCGTCGCCACGACCTGCGTGTCGGGGTTCAGCTTCACGCCGAAACGGCGGGCGTAATAATTGGCCTGGGCACGGCGCAGGCCGGGAATGCCGCGCGACGAAGAGTAGCGATGGGTGCGCGGGTCGCGGACCACTTCGCACAGCTTGTCGACGATCGCGGTCGGCGTCGGCAGGTCGGGATTGCCCATGCCAAGGTCGATGATGTCGGCGCCGCGCGATCGGGCGCTGGCCTTCAGCCGGTTGACCTGCTCGAAGACATAAGGCGGAAGGCGGCGGACCTTGTGAAATTCTTCCATGTCAGTTCCAGGTAAACGGGTGCTCGGCGATGCGTGCGCGATATACACTCAATTGCAGGCGGGGTCGATAGTCTCGCACTTGCCTTCGATGGCCTTCAGCGTGTCGTCGCCGTGCTTTCGGGCAAGCGTGGTCATCGCCGCCGAATTGCCGCTGCCGGCACCGGCCTTGGCACCTTGCCGCCGCTGCGCGGCGTGAAGTTGGGCGAGTTTTGCCGCCTTCTGCTCCTCGGTGAACTGAGGTGCCGCGGCCGTCGGCCGGATGTTGAGATTAGGATAAGTGCCGGTGTCCTGCGCACCGCGACCACCTGCAAGGGCGGGACCAGTGTCGGCGCTCGTCGTGCTGGTGCAGCCGCTGGCGACCACGGGCAAGGCCAGCAATCCCGCCGATACGACCAGGCGGGCGCAGAAAAAAATATGCCGACCAACACGATGTGTCATAAAGTTTCCCCGACAGGCGCGGTAGAGCGCGTTGGACCCGGTAAGACGTCGCATGATAGTATGTCAATAAAAGGCCCTTTGGGAGGACCTCGAAAGACCATGGCGAAGGTAGACGATTCGGACAAGCCGAGTGGCGATTCCCCCTCCTCCGTCGAGCAATACCTCGTCAAAGATCCCGAGCGCTTCGCGCTCAACATGGCCCGCATGATCGAACAGGCCGGCAAGGCCGCGTCCGCATGGGCCGAGCCGCGCGAGAAGGGCGAACTGCGCGACACCGTCGCCGAACCCATGACCGACATGGTCAAGACCTTCTCCAAGCTCACCGAATACTGGCTGTCGGACCCGCAACGCGCGCTCGAAGCGCAGACCAGGCTGTTCTCCGGCTATCTCGACGTCTGGAGCAAGTCGGTCCAGCGCATGGGCGGCGACGAGGTCGAGGACGCGGTCAAGCCGGAGCGCACCGACAAGCGCTTCCTCGACCCCGAATGGGGCCGCAATGCCTTCTTCGACTTCCTCAAGCAGGCCTATCTGGTCACCGCCCGCTGGGCCGGCGACCTAGTCGACCATGCCGACGGCCTCGACGAGCACACCCGCCACAAGGCCGGCTTCTATGTGAAGCAGGTCGCCAACGCGATTTCGCCGTCCAATTTCATCCTCACCAATCCGGAACTGTTCCGCGAGACGGTCGCCAGCAACGGCGAAAACCTGGTGCGCGGCATGAAGATGTTCGCCGAGGACATCGTGGCCGGCAAGGGCGACCTCAAGCTCAGGCAGGCCGACTATTCCGGCTTCGAGATCGGCAAGAACATCGCCACCACACCGGGCAAGGTGGTCGGCCGCAGCGACGTCGCCGAAATCATCCAGTATGCGCCGACAACCGACAAGGTGCTGAAGCGTCCGCTGCTGATCTGCCCGCCCTGGATCAACAAATTCTACATCCTCGATCTCAACCCGCAGAAATCCTTCATCCGCTGGGCCGTCGAGCAGGGCCACACCGTCTTCGTCATCTCCTGGATCAATCCCGACCAGCGCCACGGCCTGAAGGACTGGGAGGCCTATATCCGCGAGGGGCTGCAATACGGCCTCGACACGGTCGAGCAGGCGACCGGCGAGCGCGAGGTCAACGCCATCGGCTATTGCGTCGGCGGCACGCTGCTGGCCGCGGCCCTGGCGCTTCTGGCGCAGGAGGGCGACCACCGCATCCGCTCGGTCACCTTCTTCACGACGCAGGTCGATTTCACCTACGCCGGCGACCTCAAGGTCTTTGTCGACGAAGACCAGATCGCCGCCCTCGAACGCGCGATGAAGGATAAGGGTTTTCTCGACGGCACCAAGATGGCGACCGCCTTCAACATGCTGCGTTCCGGCGACCTTATCTGGCCCTACGTCGTCAACAACTACATGCGCGGCAAGGACCCGCTGCCGTTCGACCTGCTCTACTGGAACGCGGATTCGACGCGCATGGCGGCAGCCAACCACTCCTTCTACCTGCGCAACTGCTATCTCGAGAACAACCTGTCGCAGGGCCGGATGGAGCTTGCCGGCCGAACCATCTCGCTCGCCGACATCACCATTCCCGTCTACAATCTGGCGGCCCGCGAGGATCACATCGCCCCTGCCCGCTCGGTCTTCCTCGGTTGCCAGTATTTCGGCGGCGATGTCGACTATGTCGTCGGCGGCTCGGGTCACATCGCCGGCGTGGTCAATCCCCCGGCCGCCGGCAAGTATCAATTCTGGTCGAGCGGCAAGCCAACGGGCGACTTCGACACATGGCTCAAGGGCGCCACCGAGACGCCCGGCTCGTGGTGGCCGCACTGGCACCGCTGGATCGAGGCCAAGGACGACAGGCGCGTCGACCCCCGCAAGCCCGGGATAAGCGGCCCGGTGCTGGAAGACGCGCCCGGCAGCTATGTGAAGGTCCGCGTGTAACCTGCTGTAATGCGTGGTGAGTTGACGCCCTTAACAAAGGGGGCGAGAACATGGCGCCCATCATGATCTCGCCTTAATTGGCGCATAGCCCGACACTGGGGAGATCATTGCAAGTGATCGGGTGCCGTTTCTTGTTCAGAGACGTCGTCGCGTAAACGTACGATTTTCATCGCCAAACGTGATCTTTGGCCTGCAGTGCATGAGAGGGGACCAGCTTGAGGTCAGGACGACTGCGATTCGCAGACCGGCGATGCGGCGTTGCGCTGACTGTCCTGGTTTCGCTGCTGGCCGTATCCTGCTCCTCGACGGGCGAGCCCAATCTCGAGCTCGCAAACCCCGCACTCACCGCTGATGCAACCGGCCAGGCTGCCGGGACCGACGCGGCCGCGACGCCTGGTACGGCGCCCGCCACCGCCAATCTGGCCATGAACGCGGAGGGCAACGCCGCCCTGCCCGACCAGGTCGGTTATGTTCCCCTTGCCAAGCCAGGCGGCGAAACGCCGGCCGAAGTTGCCATTGCCAGCGAAGAAGCTGCGCAGGCGCCCGTCGCGGCAGCGGCGGCCGCCCAGCAACCGGCGACCGAGCAGCAGCCGGTTCAAGCTGCCGAAGCCCATGCCGCCAAGCCGCCGGCGCAACAAGACACCGGCTTCTATCTGACCAACGGCCCTGCCCCCCAGCAGGCCGAGCAGCCCAAGAAGAAGGGCTTCCTTGCCTCCCTCTTCGGCTCTTCGCCGGCGAAGGCCGCGCCGGCCGAGCAAAAGGCAAAGCCGTTGATCGCGACGGCCGCCGCCGCGCCTGCGCCGGAGGCCGCGGAAGCAAAGACCAAGCCGATCATCACGCTTGCCTCGGCAAAATCGGATGCCAAGCCGGTCGAACTGGCCTCGCTCGGTGGCGGCGGCGATTCGAACTGGGCGCTGCCCGGTGTGCGCCAGACCGACCTATTCGAGATCAAGCGCAAGTCGGGCATCGACGACGACAGCGACGTCGACCTGCACGAGGACGAGGACCCCGGCCTGGAAGTGGCATCCGCCGCCGGCATGGCGCGTCTTGCTCCCAACGGATTGCTCAAGCAGACCGAGAGCGTCGACGTCGCCTGTCTGAAGCCGTCGCTTGTGCGCATCCTCAAGGCCGCCGAGCAGCACTACGGCAAGAAGATGATCGTGACGTCTGGCTACCGCAACGCCGAGCGCAATCGCCGGGCACGCGGCGCCAAGAACTCGCAGCACATGTATTGCGCTGCCGCCGACATCCAGATCCCAGGCGTCGGCAAGTGGGAACTGGCCACTTTCCTGCGGGCGATGCCCGGTCGCGGCGGCGTCGGCACCTACTGCCACACCAATTCCGTACACATCGATGTCGGCCCGGAACGCGAATGGAACTGGCGCTGCGGGCGCCGCCGTGGATAAGCCAAAAAAATTTCGCGACGCAGCAAAAAGACGGGTTGCCTGTCGCGAACAAGCCAACTATACACCGCCTCACCTGAGCGCGCCCATCGTCTAGCGGTTAGGACACCGCCCTTTCACGGCGGTAACAGGGGTTCGATTCCCCTTGGGCGTACCAGGTTTTTCAATCACTTAGCTACCTCGCGGCCAAACCCGTCAAGTAACGGTCAAATAAGCGCTTTGGCTGGACGCCCTGCGTCCTTGGATTTGCCCCTTGCGCCTCCCCCTCGATTAGCCACACGATGGCTCGAGGAGGAAGCGGCCGCCTTGCAGCGTAGGGAAGACGCACTTGAGCGAGCGTTCGCGCGCGCTCTCCGATCCAAGGCGCAATCATGGCCCTAGGCTTTTCCCCTTACTTGCGGACCCGTTGTTTCATTGCTGCAGCGAATCTATCACCCATTCCAGTTGGCAACTCCGCGATGCCCAGACTTCTGTCGAGATCGTGCACGACCAGAACTTACGTCGAGCGCTCTCGACCCACAGAGGCGGCCGCCAGATCTGCGTTCATCAACGGCGGCCAGGTATCAGGTGGATAGCTGGGAGTTCGTCTAATCACTTGCCTCGCTTTGCCCTAGCGGATCATGAATTGGCCCTCTCATGTGTAAGGGGCCTTCGAAAAGTTGACGCTGCCAGCATCTGGCAGGTCGGTAAAGGCCGAGTCCACCAAGAGGCCATCCCATAACACACGCTCATCAATTCGCTTCGGCTTGGACGTTCGACCATCAGTGACCAGCCGATCGAATTTCGTTGCACCAACGCCGATGTAGCGCGCTGCTCCCTCGCGACTGAGGCCACGAGGCGGGTAGCTGTATGGATCTGGGGCGACCATCGCGGGAAAGATACAGGGGCTTCCAGCCCCTCGCTGCCACAATTGAGCCCAATTCGATGCAACTAATGAGGGTGCTTCCTGACTTGCGGCACTTTGGAACGGCAACTCGATCTGGAGTTTCCCCAATGCCTATGTCGACAGCTACAACCCTTGCTACTGGCGTCATGATCTGCGGTCTGTCCGTCGCCTCGCTCTACGCAAGCCAGGCTCCAGAGGCTCACCACCCAAGAGGCCTTCAGGATCTCACTCCCGATTTCGAGAGCAAGCTTGAAGTCGCCTACACCAAGCAGACCGACAATGTCAGAATCAACTGCTTTCCAGCCCAGCTCCGTGCTGTGTTGGCAACCTTGCACCGAAGATTTGGAAGACGGCCTGTCGTGACCTCAGGCTATCGTCCGAGGTCGAGTCGTTCCATGCACGCGAAGTGCAAAGCCGCCGACATCAGGATTCCCGGCGTCAAACCGGGCCAGATTGCCAGCTACGCTCGCAGTCTGGGTGGAATCGGCGGTGTCGGCACCTACTGCAGCACGGGGATTATCCACGTCGATGTGGGCCCCCGGCGAGACTGGCATTACTGCACTCAGATAAAAAGGCTCGCGTCGTTGCGCCCCTGAAATCCCTTTTGGCCATGTTCCGGGAGCGGCGTGGGGGGCTCCGGTATGGCGTTCAGGCCTCCTCGGGCGTCGCAATGCTTGAGTCTCGCCGACGGCGCCATCAGGTCTCTACGAGCACTACTGCGAACACGTCGGCTGCAAGAAGGACGGTAGTCGGGGCTTCGCCGTCGGCAAGCAGGCGCCAAACTGGTACTGCTACGAGCATAAGGCCGAGAAGTACATCGTTTGACGCGGCGCCAGCGCTATATTCACGATAACTAAAATTTTTCAACGAAGTGACAGGAGAGATACCAGTTGCAACCTATTGGATAGCATCCACTTCCGCTCAACCGGCTATTTGTATATTATTGCCAGCTTATTGATTGGGGGCTTTAATGAAACAGATCCTCGCGACTGCCGTCGCTATGCTCGCCATCTCCACGACGGCGAATGCGGCAGACAACGTGGTGTTCGAGCAAAGTGCGGCTGCGTACAATTGGTCCGGCGTCTATGTCGGCGCGCAGGTTGGTCACGGATGGGGCCGTTCCGAATACATGGCGACCAATGGAGCATTCGCCAACCCTGACCCTGATGGGTTTTTTGGCGGCGGCTACGTTGGCTACAACACTCAATTCAACAGTGGCCTAGTCCTGGGCGTTGAAGCTGACTTCGCATTCTCACAAATTGATGGAACGGGAGTTTTCCCGCTCTCTCCGGAGTTCACTACTGATGCGGATGTCAATTGGAGCGCGGCTGTTCGCGCCCGCCTGGGGTATGCATATGATCGTTTCCTGCCATACATCGCGGCCGGCCTTACGATCGCCGACTATGATCATAACCTAGTCGACACCGGCATTCAGATAGATAGCTTCAACGACACCTATTCCGGATGGACCATTGGTGCCGGCGTCGAGTACGCAGTAACTGACAACCTGATCCTTCGGGGAGAATACCGCTATTCCGACTTTGGAAGCGCGCGGTTCCCGGGCACGCCCGCTGCCGTGGAACACGACGTCGATCTCAAGACCAACGACCTTCGCCTCGGCATCGCCTACAAGTTCTGATCGCAGTCGATCTGCTTCAAGCCCCGGCTCCGGCCGGGGTTTTTGTTTAAGCCATCGACCAGTCGACAGGCGGCCAAGAATGTCCGGGCTATGGTTCTTCGGTGACCCCACCTTCCGACCGATCTTCCACATAGTCATCAGGCCGAACGGGAACGGCTTCATCAGATCCGCAGGATCGGTTTCCGGCCCGATCCACCGGGCATAGTCTGCCGGCGCCAGGATGACCGGCATCGTCGCCATCAGTTCGTTCGGCGGACAGGTTATGACGCAGAAGGTCTGTACCAATTCGCCTGTGGCAGGGTTGCGCCAGATGTCGAGATGCCGGCCAGCGCGAAGGGGCGAGCCGTCCTTCATGGCGATGGCGTAGGGTTGCTTGTCCTTGCCCGTGCCATGGATGTCCCGCCATTCGAAATAGCCGTCGATCGTTATCAGGCACCGCCTGGAGGCGTAGGCGCGCTTGAACATGCCACTGGTAGCGTTGGTCCCGGAACGAGCATTGATCGACGGTGGCCTCCTCGAGCCCGCTTCCTTCTGCCAGGATGGGATCAACCCCCATTTGGCCGAGACGAACATCGCGCTGCCCTTCACCGCGTCATCCTGCACGATGATGGGATAGGTCAGGCTGGGGCGCGCCGTTGTAGCGCGGAAAGGCATTGTCGAGGCCACCAACGGCTGTTGGATCGGCGAAGCGAAAGCTACGCAGCATTTCGGCGAGGGTCGATTTGACAAAGACGCGGCCGCACATGGGCCAGCATACCCATCAATTCCACCGGAGCAATCGAGACGACAGGACTAGGGCCATCTTGCAGTTGGTGCGCCAAGTATCGAGCAGGCGGCGTCGTATTTGACGGAACGAAGTCGAATCCATATCACTCTCAATAGAGTGAGAGCGACGCGGCAAATATGTCTAGCATCACGTTGGAAGACTTCAACAATCTCGTCCATTCGGTCTATCAAGCAGGTTTGGACCCTCGGGAATGGTCGCTGTTCGTCGAGAATTTGGCGGGCTTTCTGGGTGGAACGATAGTCTGCTTGCAAGCGCATGACGCTGTCGCCAGCGCTGGCCTTGGATTGGTGTCGTCCAAAACAGATCCCGATTTCCTGAGCGCTTATGACGCGTATTATGCGGCCAAGAATGTCTGGGCACCAGGCTTGGCCAAAGCATCGACCGGGAAGGTCGTTCAGTCGGAACAGCTTTACGACAGAGATGAATTCTTCAGGACCGAATTCTACAATGATTATTTCAGCACTCAGGGGCTTGTGGCGGCCAGTGCCATCGTCCTGCACAACGCTCCAGACAGACTTCTGTTTCTATCAGGCAACATACGATGCAAGGAAGCCGAATGGGTGCGAGCACCATTGAGCCGGTTGCTCGACCTTCTTGGACCTCACATCTCGCGTTCATTCGACTTGCTGCGCCATGTCCCTACCTTGGTGAATGGTGAAGACTATCGCGCCACTGCCCAGCTTGCGGACGATGCGATGTTCTTTATCGACCGGTCGGGGCGGATCACTTACTCCAACCGGGCTGGCGATGCACTGCGTCGGGAAAATACGATAATCCGCGTCGATCGTGCGGGGTACATGCATTTGCTAGACTTGGAGGCCGATGCGGCGCTGCAAGCTGCTTTGGGCGCAATGGCTAGGGCAAATTACGCTCAATTGCAGCGGGACTTCGTAATTCGACGTGCAACCGGCTCGCCTCTGCAAGCGATCCTCGCCCCGGTTCGTCACAATGCCAAGTCATTGATGTTCGATTGTCTATTCGAAGACCATCCGGTCGCAATGTTGGTTTTCCACCGCCAAACGGAATGCGCAAATTCGGATGTTCCATCACTCGACAGATACGGGATGACGCCGGCGGAGCTGGCGCTGGCCAAGGCTATAGCGGAGGGTATCTCCCCCCGCGAGTATGCCGACTTCCGGTCGATCAGCATCAATACGGTAAGGACGCAGTTGAAGTCCATTTATGCGAAAACCGAAACCAGCAGGCAAAGCCAGCTGGCAGTGTTGATTGCACGCGAACACCCACGCCTTTAACAAAGTTGCGGTCGATGGATCGAGGTTTGGCAACGCTCGGCTCGGGTATTTTGCCAACACATGTCTTCTGGCCGGCCCGATCTAATATGATCACGGCACACATAACCCACCTAGGTGATGCGAAGACCTTGTCCAAGCGCATAGGTTAGCGCATCGCGCGTTCAGGCCGATGTGCCTGCTGGGCTTGGGGATTAGAATGGAATTGAGGAAATTGGCTCTCGCAGCGTCGGCTGCGTGGCTAACAGGAACCTTTGCGGCCAGCGCCCAAGACACACACTCGGATGACAAGCGGAAATCGGTCCGAGTAACGATCGATGGGCAGGTATCCAGCGATGAGTTCCAACAGCGGCTCAGTGCACGAATCGTTGCTGCATTTGCCGATCTCCCAATCGCGTTCGGTGCGACCGCAGAGAAGGGGAATGGCCTTGAACGGTTGATGCTCGGCAGCGCTGCAAATCTGAGCGAGGCATTGGGTTTTAGCATCACCGGTCAATTCGTTCGCGAAGATGCAGACAATGTCTTCGGATTGGCCACCGATCAAAACGTAGACACCTGGAGCATCGCGAGTTCCCTTGATCTGCGTCTCAACGGCTCATCAAAAATTTCCCTTGGCGTCGACGGCTGGAACAGTCCCTCAGTCCTGCTGGCGGATACGCCAATCTTCCAAACACGCTTCGACGGCGCCAGCGGAACCCGCATTTCGGCCGGCCTGGAGACGTACCTCGACCCGACACTGAGGGTGGATGCAAAGCTAGGCTATGAACTGGCCGTTGAAAACGGCGACGATGGAATCTTTGCGAAGATCGACTTCAGCAAGGCCTTTGGAAAGTTTTCGGTCGAAGGCTCCGCTTGGACTTCGCCAAATTTCGGCGACGGCGGACAGATTGGGCTGGGCTATCGTTTCGACTCCGACCTGATTGCATCCGTCTATGCCGGCTATCGTGATGGCGCAACCGAAGGGGCCTATGCCGGTGCAAGGCTCTCCATAGAGTTCGGACCGAGCACATCCGAGGCCAACGGCGCACTGGCCGACCGCCTCGACCGGCAGATGCAACATGCCCAACTGACGATGCCTGGCGTTCCCAAGACGGCCCGCACCTCGACGGTCACTAAGGTCACCTTCCCCTTCGTGACCGCCTACGGTGACGTATGCCAGACTGTCGAAGCGACACCCGGCTGTACGTTCTTCGGTGCCGACGGCACGCGCATCACTGTTGCCGAAGATCCTGACTACAACAAATTCGGAAATGGCGCCGACGACCTCTGGTATGTCAGGTTTGATAGTTCGGGGCGCGGAGCAGTTTACAATCAGCTGGGGCAATTTCAGCGATATGAAGACGTTAGTGCGTTTTCTGGATATATGGGCGGAACGACGATAGGCGTTGGAAACACTGGGTTTTACTGGGAAAACGTAGTCAATGGGACATATTGGCTGGGCAAAAATAGTGTTCTCTATTCAGCCAATATGAGCGGATCCAACTTCGGACAGGCAATCAACTAGGTAATGCTACAGACAACGCCGAAGCCGACATCGATGTCCACACGACAACGGTCGGGCTGAATTACCGGCTTTGAGGGGTACACACTCCCCTAGCCCCGGCCTCGCGCCGGGGTTTTTGTTTGCGCCCAACAAGAAAAGCCCCGCCGGCCTGAGCCAGTGGGGCAGTAGGCCGTGCCACTCAAGGCCGCCAGCTTAGCATGACCGGTGCCGGTGCATCCTGTGCTGAAGGTCATGGCGAAGCACCTGCGTGGCGAGGAGAAGCTTCGGCATGCGACGGTGACCGGTATTCTCAGGCCATTGACGAAACAAAACCCCGCAGCCGGGCGATGGCGATCAAATCTGAAAAAGCCAGCCGCAAAGTACCATCAAGTTAAACTTTCTTGTGTCTTTGGTGCAACAGAGATAAAAACTCAACCGTGGATGGTTGTCGACCACTATACATATAAGGTCCGTCCGCTAATGTAGCACCAACCTAGAGGGTCTATTCATGAAATCGATTCTTCTCGCTTCAACTATCATGTTCGTTACCGCAGGTTCTACTCTGGCAGCGGATGCTGTAGCGCCGCCGTCGGAACTTGCTCCTGCAGGCTTCGTATGGACAGGCGGCTATGTAGGCCTGCAGGCGGGATGGCAATGGGGCAACGATCACGACATTGAATTTTTAGGTGGTGCGCCCACCGGCTTCGAACAGGATTTTGATACTGACGGTTTCATCGGCGGCGTGCATGCCGGCTACAACTGGCAATCCGGCCAAGTCGTCTACGGTGTCGAAGGCGATTTCGAATTCTCGGGTGTTGACGGCGGCTACCGTGTCGGTGGGGACGATAGTACCGGTTTTGAGATGACCTGGCAGGCGTCAATTCGCGGTCGCCTTGGCTTCGTTGCTATGGAACGGTTGCTAGTCTATGGCGCCGTCGGCGCAGCCTTCGGGAACCTAGAATACACTTATGTCGACGCCGGCACGATCTCAGAAACATTCGACGAAACAAAGGTTGGCTGGACTGCTGGCGCCGGCGTCGAATATGCTTTGACCGACAGGATTACGACCCGCCTGGAATACAGATATACGGACTTCGGCAGCATCTCGAATTTGTCGACACTCGCTTTCCCCGGATTCACTTACGAGCATGACCCGAAATTCCACTCGGTACGCGTTGGTCTCTCCTACAAATTCTGAAATTGACAGTCAGAGAGCTCAGGCCCCGGCGCTAGGCCGGGGTTTTCTAGCGCGAAAAATACATTGTCCCTTGTCCCGCCACCTTTCGGCAGCAAGGCGGTTGGCGTAGCACTTGCTCGTGTCAATCGCAAAATCTGGCGATAGCGAAAGCCTCAAAGGGCTATTGCAATCTCAGGCGCAGGAGAAAATAGGTTCTGCGAAGTCATTTTTTGTTGGAGTAACGCGCTCGAGCAGCACGAAGGCCTGAAAAGGCACTGCATCATGAGTGCCCGATCCAAACCTTCACAGGGCTCGGAATCACGAGGCAATGACCAAACTGCGCGGCATGGCTGAAAGCCTGTACTTACCGCCGATCAGGTCAATGCTCAGTTGGCCCGCGAGTCAGGGCGGTTGCGACGACGATGCGCCTGATCCACAGTGGGCGTTGGAGCACGGACGTCAATCACGACGCCTGTTTCGTAGCGGTTTCGCGAGACTGAGGCTGATTGCCTGCAGTTCAGCCGGGCGTACGGATGCTTTGATTTGATGAAGCATCGCCGCGTTCCCGCAGCCTTTTATGTGCCGCAGAGAGTTGCAGGCACGGTCGCGGCTAGGAGTATAAGCACTGGCAGCGTGGCGGCGCGCCCATTCACACCTGACAACGACCGATCGAGCAGGAATGCTTGGTTTCAAATCGCAGTAGTCAGCCGATCATTCCGTCCGGGATCGAAAATGACCCACAGGATGCGACAGGCGAAGATTGCTCTAATCCCGATCCATCATCCGAGCAGTTCACAATCCACACAGCCTATGTCACAGACGCTACGGCCCTCTTTATTTCGCATCGAGCTTGCGACGTATCGAAAGCTGGGACTAAACATCTATCTATCCGACAGCGCCCAGACTTTCGCCACGCTCTAGCATCTCAGATATCCGCAGTAATGCGAGTGCCAGTGTTTGCGCGCGTGTGACCAGGGTATCGAGTTCAATGTATTCGTCGATCGTGTGCGAGCCACCGCCCACCGGGCCAGTTCCACAGAGCGTGGGTATGCCGAGGCTGCTTGGGATTCCGGCATCGGAACATCCGCCGGAAAACTCTTCTCCGAAATGAAGGCCCAGCGTGGCCGCAGCGGAATCGTAAATGCCGTAGACCGCCTTGGAGGCTTCTGCCTGGATCAACGGGAGGAACTCTCCCGTGATTGTTAACCTTGCGCTGGATCCCGGCACATGCTCTTTCGCGATGATCTTTTCAATCCGCGCCATATACTCGTTGCGGTGTTGGTCATCGACATAGCGTAGTTCGAATTCCGCAAACGCCCTCGGTGCAACGGTATTCAGCGTCAACCCACCCCCGATGACGCCAACATTCACCGTCACGCCGATCTCTTGGTTGGTGACCGCATGAAGCTCAATTATCTTGCGCGCCAAAGCCTCAACTGCGCTGATACCGTGGGAAAAGTGCGATCCTGAATGCGCACCGCGCCCCTCGACGTCGACTCGCATGAAAATGCCACCCTTGCGTCCGACCGTGACGTTGCCACTTGGCCTGCCGGGTTCGCCATTGAAGACCACGCTCGCACTCCGCGCCATCCGGGCGATCTCATGCCTGGAAACCGGCGAGGCGATCTCTTCATCCGACGTATATAGAGCGCAGACCGGCAAACCTTCCGGAAGGTGCGCCTTCAGTGCAGCAAGGGCAAAGGAGTTGACCACCAGACCGCCCTTCATGTCAGCAACGCCTGGCCCATAGGCACGCTCATCACTGATGTGGAACGGGCGCTTCGCGGCCTCGCCTTTCGGGAACACCGTGTCGCAATGCCCCATTAAAAGAATGGGGGCGATGTTGGAACCGGCCGCGCGAATGTCGGCATGCAGGAAATTGCCCGCCGTTTCCTGTTCGACCACATGGGTCTTCACCCCGGCCGAGTCGAGGAATTCCTGTAGTCGGCGAATGACGGCATCGACGCCTTCCTTGTCATAGGTATGGCTGTCGGTGTTAACCAGGTCTCGCAGAAGCTCGACCATCACTAACCGCCGAGTATCAAACCACTCGACGATCTGCTTCTCTAATGTCATGTTCTGATCTCCGGTCGACGGCAGCCGTGGTCACCCAGTCACGACCAGACGAACGGTCACGTTTGCAGCCGCCTTGCGCTGCTCGCTCAGAGCCTGCACCCGCGGGCTGGAATACCAAGCAAGGGCGGATTGGCGATCAGGGAACTCAATGACCGAAAGGCGATCCATCAACGTTTCCCCCTCAAGAAGTTCGGTGAATCCCCGCGCAATGGCAGCACCCCCGAAATCAGCCATAGTCGGCGGCAGCTTGTGGCGATAGTCTTCGTAAAGGTTCGCGTCTTTTACTTCGACTTCGATGATAACATGTGCGGGCATTCTATTTCCTTCCAGCGTCCGTTCCGGGTATTTGCATGATAACGGCCCGAGGAGCTGGCCCCTTCGATCTATTGTGACTTCATTTCGGTGATTGCTTTTTCAATCACCTCACCAATCGAATTAATGTGGGCGCGCATCGCGGCATCGGCGGCATCAGGATCGCGGGCTTCAAGAGCATTCAGAACCGCGCGGTGCTGCGCTGCATGGTTCAAAGTGTCCGCAGGGCTGTAATAAACGAGCATTTCCTCAGTGATCGCATATTCGTAGAAATCCGAGATCATTTTGATCAGTCGCTCGTTATGCGACGCACGCGCGACCGCCTCATGAAACGCATCGTTTAATGACGCCCGCTCCCCGATTGACGATGACCGGTCCACGAGAACGCTGGAATTGCAGTATTCGGTTATGATCCGCAGATCATCATCCGTTCCATTTTCGGCCGCGAGCCTTGCAGCATAACTTTCGAGAACCCCACGGAGACCCATGATCTCGCTCATACTAACGGAAATATCGGAGACGAACTTTGAACCGCCCTGCTCCTTGATAAAGCCTTGGGCAATCAGCCGGGACACAGCTTCCCGCACCGGGGTACGGCTGACACCGAAAGCTTCGGCAATGTTGACCTCGACAATGCGGTAGCCGGTCGGCAATTCACCCCGAAGGATTGTCCCCCGTCAGCGGCTATGGCACAGATTTGAGGTTGTGATTTAAGGAGGATTTGGGCTTCGTCGTAGTGACGAAGGAACGAAGATGAAGCCCAAATCCTCCAATTCAAAATCACCGACCAAGCCCCCTGCAGAGCGGGTGGTCAAGGACATCCGGCGTCAGACCCGCCGCCACTTCTCGGCCGAAGACAAGATCCGCATCGTGCTTGAAGGTCTTCGCGGTGACGACAGTATCGCCGAGTTGTGCCGCAAAGAGGGCATCGCGCAGAGTCTGTACTACAGCTGGTCCAAGGAGTTCATGGAAGCCGGCAAACGCCGCCTGGCCGGGGACACCGCCCGTGCGGCGACCTCCGGTGACGTGCAGGACTTGCGCCGCGAAGCCCGTGCGCTGAAGGAGTGCGTGGCGGACCTGACGCTGGAAAACCGCTTGCTTAAAAAAAGCATGATCGCGGATGGGGGCGACGACGAATGAGGTATCCCGCATCCGAGAAGCTGGAGATCATCCGTATCGTCGAGCAGTCGCACCTGCCGGCCAGGCGGACGCTGGACCAGCTCGGCATTGCCCGCCGGACCTTCTACCGCTGGTATGACCGCTACCGGGAAGGTGGGCCGGAAGCGCTGGAGGATCGCCCTTCGGCGCCGAACCGGGTGTGGAACCGCATTGGCGAGGACATCCAGGACCAGATCGTCGAGATGGCGTTGGAGGCGACCGACCTCAGCCCACGCGAACTGGCCGTGCGCTTCACCGACGAGAAACACTACTTCGTGTCGGAAGCCACGGTCTACCGGTTGCTCAAGGCCCATGACCTGATCACCAGCCCAGCCTATACGGTAATCAAGGCGGCCGATCAGTTCCACACCAAGACCACGCGGCCGAACGAGATGTGGCAGACCGACTTCACCTACTTCAAGATCATCGGGTGGGGCTGGATGTACCTCTCGACGGTGCTTGACGACTTCTCGCGCTACATCATCGCCTGGAAGCTATGCACCAACATGCGGGCCGAGGACGTGACCGACACACTGGACCTCGCGCTCGCCGCCTCGGGCTGCGACAGCGCCACCGTTCTACACAAACCCAGGCTGCTATCGGACAATGGCCCCAGCTACATCGCGGGCGAGCTGGCCGAATACATCGAGGCCAACAAGATGAGCCATGTGCGCGGCGCGCCGTGCCACCCGCAGACCCAAGGCAAGATCGAGCGCTGGCACCAGACCCTGAAGAACCGCATCCTGTTGGAGAACTACTTCCTGCCCGGCGACCTCGAAGCCCAGATCGAGGCCTTCGTCGAGCACTACAACAACCAGCGTTACCACGAGAGCCTGGCCAACGTGACGCCTGCCGATGTCTACTTCGGCAGGGCACAGGCCATCATCAAACAGCGCGAAAGGATCAAACGAAAAACCATCGAATATCGGCGCTTGCAGCACCGCAAGCTCGCAGCCTAACATCAAATCCCAGACGAGGCCCGCTCTCCGCTAGTCTACGCCCCAATCTGCGCCAAATGTTCTGACGACGGACAGCCGCCACGGGAGGAATAGCTTATGAAAATGGGTCCGGAACTACACCGTAGCGCCAGGGTGGCGCTAACTTTGGTTTTCGCCTCGGTCGCTGGCGCAACCGGAAGCGCGTATGCCCAGGAGACCAAGGTCACGATCGTCGTGCCCAATCCCTCGGCCATCAACAATTTCCCGCTCCACGTCGCGATCGGAGAAGGCTACTTCAAGGAACAGGGCCTTGATGTCACCGTGGAGGCGGTGAACGGCTCGGCTTCGGTGCTTCAGTCGATGGCGGCAGGCCAGGCCCAGATCGGCAACCCCGGCCCCGGCCCGCTGCTCGGCGCCCGCGCCCGCGGCGAAGACGTCGTCTTCATCTACAACCAGTTCCCGAAGTCGATCTTCGGCCTCGTCGTCAAAGAGGAATCGGCAATCAAGACGCCAACCGACCTCAAGGGCACGACGGTCGGCGTCGGCACGGCCGATGGCGCTGAAGTCGGCTTCAGCCGGGCCATCCTGTCCAAGGTCGGCCTGGCAGAAGGCAATGACTACAAGTTCCTCGCCGTCGGCGACGGCGGCACGGCGGCTGCGGCATTCCTGAACAACGAAGTCGAATCCTACGCGGCGGCCGTGAGCGACGCGGCGATCATCGGTGCGCGCGGCATCCCGTTGCGCGAGATCACGCCTGAGGAATTCCTCTCCTTCTTCGGCAATGGCTGGGCCGTCACCCGCAGCTATCTCGATACCAATCCGAAGGTCATCGAAGGTTTCGGCAAGGCGCTGGTCAAGGCAACGAAGTTCGGGCTGGACCCGGCCAACAAGGACGCCGTGCTCGCCCATGCCGCGGTCGGCAATCCGCAGGAAGCCGAGGATCCGAAGTTTGCGGCGGCACTTCTGACCGCCATCCAGGATCGCGTCACGCCACTCGATGTCTCCACCGGCTACGGCTACCAGCCGCCGGAGCACTGGAAGATGTGGCATGAAAGCCAGGTGGCAACGGGCGCCCTGTCCAAGCCCCTGGACGACCTGAACGCGGCCTACACGAATGATTTCGTGAAGGCCTGGAACGAATGAACGCACCTCAGCGATCCGCATTCGATGGGGCCGGCCTGGCAGGCCGGCCCGTATACGAGCTCAGGGGCGTCGCAAAAAGCTATGCGCGGCGCTCGATCCACGCGCTCGACCGGGTCGACCTGACCTTGACCGAGGGGAGCTTTTCCTCGGTCATCGGCCCCTCCGGCTGCGGCAAGTCCACGTTGCTCAAGATCATGGCGGGCGTGCTGCCGCCGACCGAAGGCAGCGTCTATCTCGAGGGCACACCGGTCACCGGCACGCGCCGGGACATCGGCATGATGTTCCAGCAGGCGACATTGTTCCCGTGGCGCACGACGCTCGAGAACATCGTCCTGCCGATCGAGATCCGCGACGGCAAGAAGGCGGCGCGAGCCATGCACGACGAGGCGCGGGCCTTGCTCGACCTTGTCGGACTGAAGGGGTTCGATGCCGTGCGGCCGAACGAACTGTCCGGCGGCATGGCCCAGCGCGCGGCAATCTGCCGGATGCTGATCACCAAGCCCGCAGTGCTGTTGCTCGACGAGCCATTCAGTGCGCTCGACGAACTGTCCCGCGACTTCATGAACATGGAGTTGCAGCGTATCTGCATGGAACGCAACGCCACCGCGTTCCTGGTCACCCACTCCATTCCCGAAGCGGTGATCCTGTCCGACACCGTCTATGTCATGTCGCCGCGGCCCGGAAGCTTCGTCGAGGCGATCAAGATCGACCTGCCGCGGCCAAGGACGCTCGACATGATGACCGATCCGAAATTCGGCGAGTATGTGCGCCGCATTCGCGCTCGGCTCGACAAGGGAGCATTCCTGTAATGACCGCTATCGACAATACGGATCAGCGCCCGGAAACGATCTGGAGCGAACATGTCTCCTTCATGGACAGAATCCCGCGCACGATCGCCATGGCCGGACTGCTGGTCGGCTTCGTCGCCCTGTGGCAGCTGATCTATACGATCGGGGTCGTCTCGCCGATCATCCTTCCCGGGCCGTGGGAGACCGGTGCCGACATCGTCTTCGTCGGCAAGAACCTGCTCTCGGGCGGCTATATGCTGACGGCGTTGTGGATCACCATCAAGGAGGTGATCTTCGGTTTCGCCATTGCCATCACGATCGGCTTCCTGCTTGGCGTTCTTGTCGGCGAGACGACGTTCGGCGAACGTGCCGTGCTGCCTTACCTGGTTGCCATCGACACGATGCCGAAGGTTGCCTTCGCGCCGCTGTTTCTTGCCTGGCTTGGCTTTGGCATTGCCTCGAAAGTGGCGCTTGCCGCGTTCATCGCAACGTTCCCGATCGTGGTCGGAACGGCAGCGGGGCTCTACGTGGCCGACGAAAACGCGCGCATGCTGTTCAAGACCATGGGTGCCAGCCGCTTCCAGACGCTGTTCAAGATGAAATTGCCGCTGGGCCTGCCGCAGATATTCACCGGACTGAAGATCGCGGCGGTCGGCGTGATGGCAGGCGCCATCACGGGCGAGTTTCTTGGCGGCGGCAAGGGTTTTGGCGAACTCATCCGCGTCGCCTCCTCCCAGCTCAACACGCCGAGGGTGTTTTCGCTGATCATTTTCCTCAGTCTCCTGGGACTGACACTGTTTTGGTCGGTGGTGTGGCTGGAGAAGAAGCTGGTTTTCTGGCACAAATCCAGCGTGAGCGGAGGCATCGGCACGTGAGGCTTGGCGATAGATTGGGCAACCCATGACACTGGTCGATCAGGCTCTCGCCGAGTCGAAGACTGGCGAAGGCAGCCGTGCCGAAAAGGTGACGACGGCGACCTTCGTCTACCAGCACCTGCGCCGGGACATCCTCAAGGGCGAGTTGAAGCCCGGCCAGAAGCTGCAGATCGACCAGGTCGCGGCACGCTATTCGGCCGGCACCAATCCGGTGCGCGAGGCGCTCAACCGGCTGTCGTCCGAGCGCCTCGTCGATCGCCACGAGCAGCGCGGCTTCTCGGTGCCGCAGCTGTCGCTCGAAAGCCTACGCGAACTGGTCAAGACGCACTGCTGGCTAGAAGCGAAGGCGCTGGAGGAGTCCATCGCCAACCGGACGCAGGCGTGGGAGGACAATGTCATCCTCACCTATCACCGCCTGTCACGCACCAAGGTCCGGCTGCCGGAGGACGGCGGCGACAACTCCGAATGGGAAATCAAGCATCGCGCCTTCCACAACGCGCTGATTGCCGCCTGCGGCTCATCGCTGCTGATCAACTACTGCAACGAGATGATGGATCACGCCGAGCGGTACAGGTACATTTCCATGATCATCGCGACGACGCCGCGACGCGATTCCAACGAAGAACATCGCCTGATCATGGAGGCGACGATCGACGGCAATGTCGAACTGGCGAAAGAGCATCTGGTCAGCCAGTACCAGACGACGCTGCGGCTTCTGGAAGAACAGCTCGAAATAGTCGGGGCGGCGTAGCGACCGCAATGGCGAGATCGCTGTCCAGGCACTTTACGAGCCTCGCCTGAGCCCCTACTCCGACTGCAACATTGCCCGGCAGCGGAAGGAAGAATCATGTCCGACGACGTCATCGTGAAAGACAGCAACGGCGCCCAGCTCAACGATGGCGACTCCGTTACCCTGATCAAGGACCTGAAGGTCAAGGGAACCTCGGAGACCATCAAGCGCGGCACGCTGGTCAAGAACATCCGCCTGACCGGGAATTCCGGCGAGGTCGAATGCAACACCAAGCAGGTCAAGGGACTGGTGCTGAAAACCGAGTTCCTCAAGAAGGCCTGACCGCCCGCGCAACAGGCGCGTCAACGCGGTTTTAAGCTCTCGGGTCCAGACTCGGCGCATGGGTGGATTCGCGCTTCCAAAACTGAGATGGCTGGTGCTTGGCGCGCTTGCGGCGGGCGGCTGGGCCATGACCCAGGACATGCCCAGCAAGGCGCGGATCGACGACCGCCCCGCGAGGGCGGCAAGCCGGCCCAAGAACGACGCCACTCCCCGCAGGGAAACGGCCACAGTACGACCCAAGGTGAGTGTTCGCTCTGCTTCCGAAACCAATGTCGTGCGGCCGAAAGCCGATGTCGCAAGGCGGGAAGCCAAGGCCGCGCCCAAGCCAAGCCAGCAGAAGCTGGCTGCGGCACAGCGCCCGAAGGTCGAACCATCTGCTGGCAAGGCCGCTGCCCTGAAGAAGCCGGCGCAATCCGAATCCACCCTGCGGCCGCCTGCCGACCTCAAGACCGGCTCGATCTCGCGGGCCCCGACGCCCATGCCACGCCCCAGGCCCTCGCCCGAGGCAACGGCCACGAAAGCTGTGGCGGCCAAACCGAAGGCCGAGGCCGCACCCCAGCTCAACGTGCTCTACACCAGTACGACGGTCTATCTGCGCCAGCGCCCGCATGTCTCGGCGCCCGTCACCTCCAGCCTGAAGCAGGGCGAAAGCGTCCGCGTCTTTGCCCGCGACGGCAAATGGACGCTTGTCTCATCCTCCGGCCGCAAGGGCTGGGTCCACGGCGAAAACCTGCGGCCGGCCGATCCAGGCGCGCCACGGCCCAAGCAACAACTCGCGCAACCGGGATAGACGGTCCTACCCGGCTGACAAGGCAATTTTCGGCGCCCAAATGGCGCATATCGCTGCGGTTTGGGCTTTGCGGGTTGAAACCGAACGCATCCGGTGCCAAATCTGCGGAAATGGCTCGCACGCGCTGCGGGCAGCCCAGACATACCCGGCAGAGGTCAATGGTCAGCTATCTCGACGCCGCCACGGCGCCCCTCAGGAATACAGGCCAGATCCGCCTCTACGGCGCGGACGCCTTCGAAGGCATGCGCAAGGCCTGCGCGCTCACCGCCCGATGCCTGGACGAACTGGTCGACCGCGTGGCGCCCGGCGTCACCACCGAAGCCATCGACCGTTTCGTCTTCGAATTCGGCATGGACCATGGCGCAATGCCCGCCACGCTCAACTACCGCGGCTACACCAAGTCGAGTTGCACCTCGATCAACCACGTCGTCTGCCACGGCATTCCCGACAACAAGCCGCTCAAGGATGGCGACATCGTCAATATCGACGTGACCTACATCCTCGACGGCTGGCACGGTGATTCAAGCCGCATGTACCCGGTGGGCACCGTCAAGCGCGCCGCCGAGCGCCTGCTCGAAGTCACGCATGAATGCCTGATGCGCGGCATTGCCGCCGTACGCCCCGGCGCGCGCACCGGTGCCATCGGCGCCGCCATCCAGACCTATGCCGAGGCCGAGCGCTGCTCTGTGGTGCGCGACTTCTGCGGCCATGGCGTGGGCGCCCTTTTCCATGATGCGCCGAACATCCTGCACTACGGCAACGTCAACGAAGGCGTCGAGATGCGGGAAGGCATGATCTTCACCATCGAGCCGATGATCAATCTCGGCCGGCCGCATGTGAAGGTGCTGTCCGACGGCTGGACGGCAGTCACCCGCGACCGCTCCTTGTCGGCGCAATACGAGCACACCATCGGCGTGACGGCCAACGGCTGCGAGATCTTCACGCTGTCGCCCAAGGGGCTCGACCGGCCGGGCCTGCCCGCATAATATCGCATCGCCGGAGACACTCCGGCGGGGGCGACATCGGCGGCATGGCGAGCGACGAGCACGACGAGCGCGGTTTCTTCGGCGAGCGGCCTCTGCCGACGATCAAGCGCGCGGCCGCTCAGGAAAAGCCCCACTATCTCGGCCATCGCGACAGGCTGCGCGAGCGGTTTTCAGCCACGGGCGGCGAGGCGCTTGCAGACTACGAACTGCTCGAGCTGCTTCTGTTCAGGCTGATCCCGCGCTCGGATACCAAGCCGGTGGCCAAGGCCTTGCTCACCCGTTTCGGTACCCTTGCCGAAGTTCTCGGCGCCCCCGCCAATCTCTTGCAGGAAGTCAAAGGCATCGGGCCGTCGGTCGCGCTCGACCTCAAGGTGGTGGCGGCCGCGGCCAAGCGCCTGGCACGCGGCGAGATCAGCGGCCGCGAAGTGCTGTCATCATGGAACCAGGTGCTCGACTATTGCCGGGCGGCGATGGCCTTCGAGGCGCGCGAGCACTTCCGCATCCTGTTCCTCGACAAGAAGAACGTCCTGATCGCCGACGAGGTGCAGCAGACCGGCACCGTCGACCACACACCCGTCTATCCGCGTGAAGTGATCAAGCGCGCGCTGGAGCTTTCGGCAACCGCGCTCATTCTCGTCCACAACCATCCCACTCACCCTCCTTCGATCACGATGGATCACGCTACTACATATTGAATTACCTATATTTTCTGACTTGTCGTACTGCCGGATATCATGGCATATTGGGGTCGGCTTTGAGGAGATCGAAAGCCCTTTTGACCCCAGTCGCCGGCCCCTCCTACCCGTCCAGCGACCCCACTTGGAAGCCAATGGGAGAGCCCAGTGCCAAGCCTTACAGATGGAGAAATACGCCGCGCCCTGAAAATGGTTGAACAGACCGGAAAGCAACTAAGCCTCGTTGATGGTGAGGGACACGGCACCGGCCGCCTCGTTCTTGTTATGAAGCCGATGCCGACCCGCATCACTGCAGATTGGATGGCTCAGCAGTGGCGCGGCCAGAAACGGATCAAGAAGAAACTCGGCTCTTATCCCGCGATGACCCTCAGCAACGCGCGCGAGATATTCAACCGCGATTTCGCCGACATGATCCAAAAGGGCCGCAGCATCAAGATAGCCGGGGATACTCGTCCCGGCACCGTGGCCGACCTCTTCGAAGCGTATGTCGCCTATCTAAAGGAATCAGGGAAGTCGTCCTGGAAGGAGGCGGAAAAGGGTCTCAATAAGATTGCCGACACACTCGGGCGCAATCGCCCGGCTCGCGACATCGAGTCAGATGAGATCACCGGCCTCATCCGCCCCATCTACGAACGCGGCAAGCGATCAATGGCGGATCACGTGCGAAGCTACATTCGCTCTGCCTACAGTTGGGGCATGAAGTCCGAACACGACTATCGTACGGCTTCGTCGCGTCGGTTCCGCCTCGTTTACAATCCAGCCGCCGGGATTCCAACCGAGCCAAAGAAAGTCGGCACCCGCTGGCTCGACGAGGAAGAATTCCTGAGACTCTACCGCTGGCTTGAATGCCCCGATGCGCCGGTGCACCCTCCCTACACGCGTGCCGTCAGAATCCTCATGCTGACCGGTCAGCGTGTCGAGGAAATCGCTCGACTGCATGTCGATCAATGGGACGCCAAGGAGCGCATTATCGATTGGTCAAAAACCAAAAATGGGAAACCTCACGCCATTCCCGTTCCTGAAGTAGCGGCGGAGTTGATCGAGTCGATCAGACCCAACGCGCACGGGTGGTTTTTCCCGTCGGCGACCGATCCGACCAAGCCCGTCAGTCACGGCACCCTCTACTCATTCATGTGGCGTCAACGCGAGCGCGAGGTTATTCCCGTCGTCACCAACAGGGACTTGCGCCGAACCTGGAAGACACTTGCCGGAAAGGCTGGCCTCTCTAAGGAGATCCGCGACCGACTGCAGAACCACACGCTTCAGGATGTCAGTTCCAAGAGCTACGATCGTTGGAACTACATGCCGGAGAAGCGGGCCGCGATGAAGAAGTGGAACGCTTTTGTCAATGCCTTACTGAGCAAGAAGTGCGCGAAGATAGCGGCGTAGCCGCGTGTTGCGGCCGCCCTATTCCGGCTGAATAATTTGTCAGTGCAAAAATGCCAAACACATAAGGGGTTTCGCCGAAATCCGCGATTTGGAATTTGTTTAAGTAGCATATAACTCACTGAAATCGCTAGCAAATACTTTCTGACGACGCCCAAACTCCGACGATCGAGCCGTCAAAAAGTTACGCTATTGATTTTAAATAGAAAATCACCACAAAAATATTTCTGACATTTCAGCAACTATCGGGACCAGTCGGACGATTTATGTCTCTCACGCCCGCGAGGCGCCTTGAAAAGTACCGTCACCCAACGCGTATCCCAAGCTCGCTGCCGAGGAAGCCTGAGGCATGAGGAATGCGCTTAAATCTCGAATGACAGTCCCAAATCACCTGGATCGTGGGCGACATCCCCAACAAAAGCTACCCACTGTCGCTGCTTCTGCGCATCCTCGGCAAAGGCCGGTGTCAGCGAATCCGGTAGGTCTTGAGGTATCGCCGTCGCACGCCGTGCGAAGGTGGCTGCAATCGCTAGCGGCAACCTGTCGTCGTCGAAGGTGAAGGACCGGCTGAGAATCCAGATGTCGTAGAAATCCTTCATCCGGCTATTGCCCCAACGCCACCATCGCCTGGAATTTCTCGGCAATGACGGTCTCTCGCGCATAGCCCCGCAGCCGGGGCCTGGGAAAGTCCAACATGGAGGGATAGGTCCAGTTCCTCGGCGCCAGGCTCCAGCGCATCACATGCCCTCTCTGCGGGGATCAACTCCGAGATGCTGGCGGAAGCGAACTCCCCTCCCCTTTCCGTCAATATCACAGGGCAGCTCGTCGGGGCGAAAGATTGCTCGACAACGAAGCCGAACGCTGCATCAGAACCTGGGCATCGCCATCCGATATTGCCCGGCTTCTGCTAATGCGACGCGTTCCGAGATACCCCTCTCGCGATCTCGAACTTTGGCGCTTTAGGGTGCTTGTGTGATCATTACGGATCTCGATGATATCCTTGCTGCAGAGCAGGAGAGCCTGCCTACGCCGGCACGTCCGATCGTATCACTCCACCTGCGCCCAGCCCTGCTGGCCGGGGTCGGCATAGTCGAGCACGAAGGTCCGGAGATTTTCCGAGTGTTGCGCGGTCACATGATGTGCGGCAACAGAGAGCGCTTCAGTAGCCTTGCCGAGAAAATCTCTGCACAAGCAAACCGGAACCGAACGTTTCTCCCAGATGCAGATAATTTGAGAATCTGATGCCCACGATTCTCACAATCAATGCGACGCTCGAACCAAACTAACACATTCTTACAATTAGATGCCAAGCGACATGTGTTCTTGCGCAAATTTTCAGACGGCCGATAGACGCGTGTTTCCGCCGGAAAAGATGAAAGCGGCCAAAGCAGCGCGCCTCACGCGTTACAACACCTCGACCGTCACCATTTGGGCGGCCTTCTTACCGTCGAAAGCGCCATTCCAAGTGGGCATGGGTACGGATCCTCGACTGCCGATGTTGTTGCCTCGTTATGCGCTGTCGCTGATGCCTTCGAGATGCAGCTTCGGCCCTCGGTCGTCTGCCGCCTTGCGGTCGCTGCCGAGCGAGCCAGTGACGGCCATAGCTTTTGAGGACCAAGCCGTTTTGTTTGCGCAGCGCGAAGGCAGTTATTGCTATTCATTTGAGACGAGTAGAAGGATTATGCTAGAGCATGCTGTCCTACGTTGCGAATAATTTAAGCCATGAGGCCACTTCGGTCTTGCATCATGGATACAGGTCCCGCCGGGCGAACCTCACTGGTGTTGGTCTCGATGGGGCGCCGGCTGCGATGCGCAATATCTGTTTGCCGAGGATGTGCTCGGGCTCAATCGCGGCCACTACCCACGCCATACCAAGGTCTATCGCAACCTTGCCGCCGAACATGACCGCATCCAGCAGGAGCGGATTGCGGCATTTACGGAATTCGCCGCCGACATTGCCGGTGGCGCTTATCCTGATGCCAGCCGCAAGGTCGGCATCGACTCCGCCGAGATGCGCAGGTTCGAGGATTTTCTGAGCGGGCAGACCTAGGCCTGTCCGCTCCGGAAGGCGGTTCGCATGCCGGCGCTAAAGCGCGGTACTCAGAACTCGCGTCACCGCCTTCCTATCCGGATTGAGCATGATGTAGCTCGGCCGGTTTTCAAACTTCAGCCGCTTGAGCATTGCCCTGGTCTTGACCAGCAGCGTGTCGTCGCGCGACGCGGCCTCAAGCTTGTGCTGCAATCCTTCCAGCGTTTCGATGGCCTCCTCGCTGCGTTCGAGTGCCGCGTGGCTCTTGGCCAGCGAGAACTCGGCGCCTACGAAATCGGGTGCGAGCGACAGCACCTTGCGGAACGCATCCGCTGCCTCGATGTGCCGAGACAGTGCCTGCAGCTCCATTCCCATTCTGAGCCACGCCTTGGATGACGTCGGTACCGAGGTTGCAAGCGTTTGGAAGTGTACCAACGCTTCGCGGTGGTCGCCCTTGGCCGCCAGCAACTGGCCAATGCCATAGAGCGCGCGGGAATGGTTGGAGTCGGTGGCAAGGATCTGGCGGTAACCGTTCTCCGCTCGCGCCAGTTGGCCCTGCTGGTGAAAGCGCGTGACCTGGGAGAAGATGCCGTGGAGCGAACGGGGATCGAGACGGTCACCGTTATTGCGGCCGCTCTTGGTATGGATCATCGCGCAGTTGATCTTGCTCTCGGTCACGCCGAAGGCGAACTTGTAGGGCTCGTCGCCGCGCAGGAAATCATAGGTCGTGAAGCCGTTTTCGATGGCCAGCTTGATGCAGTGGCCATGCAATATCAGGCCGGCGGGGATGGAGGTCACCGCCTCGTCACGGCCGGCCATGAAGAACAGCAACGCCTTCTTGACCGGGTCGACGAAGATGGCAAGCGCGCCCAGCGGCCGGTCGCCTTGCCACAGGACCGGCAGGAACAATGTGCCGGCCCGGAAACTGTCTCGCAGCACGCGGCGATTGTTGTGCAGGATCGCCGCCAGCCGGTCGCCCTTGCGGGCGCCCCATTTCACCCGCCAGAGCTCAAGCAGCGTGTCGATGTCGCGCTCGTAGGTGTCGGCGTCGGCGCGGGTGATGCGCAGTTCGCCCGCATCGACCTTGCGCAGGAAGCGCCGCAGCTTCTGCCTGGTATTGGTGCTGAGCACATTGTCGAGATAGCCGTCGAAGGTATCCGGCAAGGCAGCAGCAAAGCAGCGGCAATTGTCGACATTGTCCGCCGCGTTGACGCGGCTGAACTCGCGCATCGCAAAGATGTCGCGGGAGAACTGGCCGATGAAGGCGAATATGCGCTCGCGCGACATGCGCAGGTTTTCGAGATTGAGCCGCGCCCAACCCATCTGGGCGACATGGCGGCCAAAGGCCTGCAGCGCCTTTTCGGCATGGACAGGATCGCAGATGGCGCCGGTGTAGTCGGCGGCATTGTTGCCCGCCATGCTGATCTCGTTGAAGAACAGGCCGGTTTTGCCGCTCAGGCGGGTGCGCATGCGCATCGGCATCAGCGCCACGTAGGGTGATCCGGGGCTGCCGAGGCGGGCGGCGAGAACGAACCAGGCGCCCTTGTAGAAGCGCATGTAAGGCACCAGCCAGTTCCACGACGTGAAGAACTGCGCCTCCGGGTCAGCCTTGTACAGGCGCTCCCAGTCCTGCTGCAGTTTCGCCAGCGTATCGAGATCGGTAATGACGTCGACCTGCATTTGTATCCCCCTCATCGTCATGGCTTCCCCCTCGTTCAGCGCTCCATGAATGCGCGCGACATGCTGTCGGCGATCGGCTTGGTCAGATATCTGAAGAAAGTCCGCTCCTCGGTCTGGACCAGCACTTCCGCCGGCATCCCGGGCGTCGGCGTGAAGCCGTGAACCCGCGCGATCTGGTCCGGCGCCAGGCTGACGCGAGCGACATAGACTTCGCGCGCCACTGGTCCCGATGTGTCGGGCAGGGCGTCGGCGGAGACATAGATCACCTGGCCTTCGAGCACCGGTGTGGTGCGGCGATTGAGAGCGGTGAGTTGCACCGTCGCGTTCTGGCCGACACGGACACTGTCGATGTCGGTGCGAGAGATCAGTGCCTCGATAACCAACGGCACGTCTGACGGCAGGATCTCGACGATGGGCTTGCCGCTTTCGATGACGCCGCCGGCGGTGTGGTAATACATGCGTACGATGGTGCCGGCGACAGGCGCGTTGATGGTCACACGGCTGAGGATGCTCTTGGCCTGGCGAAGCTGCTCGCGGATCGTATCGAGGTCGCCTTCAAGGTTCTGCAACTGCTCGAGCGCGGCCTGCTTGTAGGCTTCTTCTGTCTGCTTGATCTGCTGGTCGAGCTTGATGATCTCGGCGCCGATCTCGGAGCCCTGGGCCGCCAGCCGGCCGATCTGCCCTTCAGCGTCGGCCATGGCGCGCTGGATCGCCTTGATTTCGGTCGCCCGAAGCAGGCCCTTGTCGAGCAGAGACTTCTTGCCGGTGTATTCTTCCTTCATCAAAGACAGCTGCCGTTGCACAGCGTCATGTTGTTGCTGATAGCCTTCGGCACGGTAGCGATAGGCGGCGATGTTTTGCTGCAGCAGGCCGATCTCGCTCTGGAGCTTGCCGCGCGCGGCGGTGAAATTCAGCTGTTGACCGTCGACGATCGGCTTGATCTCCGGATCCTGGATGTTGTCGCTGACGTTGCTGGGGAAGGAGATTTCAGGCGCGCCGCTGATCTCGGCATTCAGCCGTGCGGCGATGGCGTCGAGGCGTACCTGGCGCAGGAAGAGCTGGCGCTCGCTGGCTTGCGCAGCCGTTTCGTCAAGGCGGACCAGCGGCTGGTCGTAGCGTACGCGATCACCTTCGCTGACCAGCAGTTCCTTGATGATGCCGCCTTCCAGATGCTGGACGATCTTGTTCTGGCCGGCGGCGGCGAACGAACCTTGTGCGATGATGGCTGCGGCGAGCGGAGCGGTGAGAGCCCAGGTGCCGAAACCGCCGAAGGTGAGCACGATGAGCAACAGGCCGATCTTGGTCTGCTTGCCGATCGAGCGTGGCACATCGGCGTACCATTCGAGATCGTGGACCTTTACGATTGCCGTGTCGCTCATGACATTGTCCCCTCAAGGAATCTGATGGCCGAACGAGCCGCCCTCGATGCTCAACCCGCGTTGGGCAAGCGCCTGGAGTACGTCCTGTCGCTGACCGAACAAGGCCACCGTTCCGTTGACCAGCAGCAGGATCTTGTCGACGCTGTGCAGCAGTGCCGGCCGCTGCGTGATGGTGATGACGGTGATCTTGTTTTCCTTGGCGTGCTGAAGCGCACGGGCAAGCGCTGCGTCGCCGGCAGCGTCGAGATTTGAATTCGGCTCATCCAGCACCACCATGCGCGGATTGCCGAAGAAGGCGCGGGCTAGCGCGATGCGCTGCTTCTGGCCGCCCGACAGCGGTGCGCCATCGGCGGCGACGAAGGTTTCGTAGCCATGCGGCAAGGTGGCGATCATCTCGTGTACGTCCGCCAATTGGGCCGCCTCGTAGATCTGGGCGTCGGTCGCATCCTCGCGCATGCGGCCGATATTTGCCTTGATCGTGGCCGGGAATAGCTGGACGTCCTGGGGCAGGTAGCCGATGTTTTCGCCGAACTGACGCTGATCCCAGTTGCGCAGGTCCATCAGGTCGAGGCGCACATTGCCTGAAGTCGGCAGGATCGAACCGACCAGCATCTTGCCGAGCGTGGTCTTGCCGGCGCCTGAATTGCCGATGATGGCAAGAGAGTCTCCCGGAGCGAGTGCAAATGTGATGCCGTTGAGCACGACGCGCTTGGTGCCTTGCGGCACGAACAGCAGCCGTTCGACATCGAGCCGGCCTTCCGGGCGGGGAAGGTTGAGCCGTTCGAAATTGAGCGGCGACGTCTGCAGCAGGCTGGCGATGCGGCCATAGGCAGAGCGTGACTGCACGACCTGGTTCCAGCCTTCGATGGCGCCCTCGATCGGGCCTAGCGCGCGGCCGGCGATGATCGAGGCGGCGATCACCATGCCGCCACTCAGATGGCCATCGAGCGCGAGATGCGCACCCCAGCCGAGCATGGTGACCTGGGTCAGCAGCCGAACCGCCTTGGACATCGCGGCGAAAGCGATGTTTCGGTCCTGTGCGAGGACTTGCGCCCTGAGCGAGCCGGCGGTGTCCTTGCCCCAGATGCGCACGGCTTCCGGGATCATGGCGAGCGCGTTGATGATCTGCGAATTCCGCGACATCGAGTCGAGATGCAGGTTGGCCTTGCTCTGGAAAGAATTGGCTTCGCTGAAAGAGGCAGCGGTCGAGCGCTGGTTGACGATGGTGATCACGAGCAACAGCAACGCCGACGTGACAACAATGAAGCCGAGGTGCGGATGCACGAGAAACACGGCAAGCACGAATAATGGAGCAAGCGGCGCATCCAGCAGGGACAGCAAGGTGCCCGAGACAAGGAACGAACGCAGTTGTCCCAAGTCGCCGAGCGTCTGGTATTCGCGGCCGTTGCTGTGGAGTGCGGCACGCGCCGCGGCACTCAGGATCGGCGCACCAAGCTGGGCGGCAACCTCGACGGCGGTCCGCATCAGGATGAAGCGACGGATCGCGTCGAACATCGCCTGGAGGATCACGGCGCCGACGATCACGATCGTCAGCATGACCAGCGTGTCGACCGAGCGGCTGGTCAGTACCCGATCGGAGATCTGGAAGAGATAGAGCGGTATTGCGAGCACCAGCACGTTGCTGGCCAGCGTGAACAGCATGACGATCAACAGGTTGCGCTTGACGACACCGAGGCCGGTCTTGAGCGAGGCGGAGAAGTCGATCGGGCCGAGGCGCTTGTGGAAGACGCCACCACCGCCTCCGCCTCCGCCACCACCACCGCCGCTGTCGATGTCGCCGCCGTTCGGGCCTTTGGCCTCGGGCAGTTTTTCCCTTGCCCTGATCGGACCGTTGTCGGCGTCGATCACCTTGCCGACCGGCATCGACGTATCCTTCATTTCAGTTTTGGCCGGCCCATGCGGCTCGCCTACCCGCATGTCGGGGGCGGGCGATGCCGAGGCCGCCGCAGCAGCGACCGGACGCGGCGGCTCATTCTGTGCGGGCCGAGCCTTGGGGGCCGCGCTCTCACGCTGGGGGGCGGCGGCAATGGGTGCCTCCGGAGTTGCACTTGCGGCCGGTTGGGGCCGGGTGCCGGGCGCTTCCACGGCGGGGGCAGACGCTGGGGGGCGTTGAGCCGTAGCGTTCCGCTCCGGAGGTATGATCGAAGGCTCAGTCGGCCTTCCGGATGGCTGTTGCGCATGCGCCGCCGAGGCGGCCGCGGGAGATGCAGGAGCGGGAGCCGGAGCGCTGGTCGATACGCGCTCTACCGAAGCAGCAGGCTTGTCACTGGCAGCGTCGCGCAATTCATCGACGACGTTATCGATGTATCGCTCCAGCCGGTCGAGTGCCTGCTCCTGAGGAGCTACGGCACTCGATAGCCGCGCCTGCGGCAAGGGCTTGGGCTCCGATGTCCGCGGACGTGCCGGCGAACTGTCCTGGTTGTCGCCTTCATCAGGCACGTTATGAAAACCACTCCAGCCTTCACGGTCGTCAGTCATCTTGTGCCCCTCTAATTCGGCTCAGCCCAGCATGTGCTGCATGACGTCGGACGATCCGGAATCTGCGGCTTGCGGTGTGATGTTGTTGCCTTGGGAAGCGTCGCCGGTGTCGTCGCCACTGCCGTCATCGAGGAAAGCGACGGCTTCGTTGACGAGTATGTCGGGGTCCTGCCCACCCAGGTCCGGTTCGCTCGAGACGAGGTTGGCCTGGATCAGGATCTCGTCGGAATAGGCGTCGCCGCCGACGTAAATCTTGGAAGCGCCATCGACGTCGACGATCGTCGCGTCATTGACCAACTGGTTGCCGCCGGTGGTGATCGTCCATTCCGCGTCGGGATTGGCGACCATCTGGTTCATGGCAAGCGCAACCTGGTCGCTGTCGCCCATCACGGTTGTCTGCTTGATGTACTGCAGATTGTAGATATCGCCGGAGATGTAGAGCACGCGCAGTATGCCGATGCCTGCGAACGCGGCGTCCTGAAGGATTGAAGTCGGCAATTCCTTGTTGCCCGCCGCGAGGTCGCCTGCCGCTGTGTCGTAGCCATCGGGCAACGGCTCGGTGGTGCCAGTACCGACATTGATGATGCTCGCCTGGTTCCACAGCAGGTTTCCGCCCGTCGAGGCGGAGCCTTCGCCAGTCGTCTCGAAGCCGTCGACGGCACCGATCATGTCATTGTCGATCAACAGGTTGAGCTGGCTGATGATGCTGGCATCGTAGACGTTGCCGCCGACAATGATGAGGTCGTAGTAGCTGCCCAGCTCGTACAGGCTGAGGCCGTTGAACGCGGTGTTGTCGCCGGTCGAAACGACCGACTGCACGCCGGACGAGGAAGCGATGACGACGTCATTGTCCATGACGAATGCATACTGCTCGATCCAGTTCATCATGATGAGGTCGCCCGAAATCTCGGTGACCACGTAGTAGGCCGGGAAACCGGCAGGTGCAGGTGCGGCCTCGCCGCCGCTGTCGGCGGAGGGGTCGATGTGCTTGAACATGGCGATGTTGAAGCTCTGGTTTTCGCCACCAGGATCGAACGGCCAGCCGCCGACCGCCGAGCCGACGCTGTCGACATCGCATGTGCCGTTGATCTGGACGATCGCGTTGAGCGAGATATGGTCGCCCATGACGGCCATGACCTCTGCCGTGACCCACTCGTTGACCACCACGGCGTTGTTGATGACGGTGTTGCCGCCCGTGGTGATCTCGACGCTCGGGTTCACACTGCCGTCGCCCCAGCCGTCCATGAAATTGCCGGAGTCCGGAGGTGTGTCTATGTCGAGCGGACCGTCCGGCCCTGCTTCTTCTTCATCGTCGTCCTGATCCTTCAGGAAATTGACGTAGTCCTCCATCTTGGGCACGTCGGCCTCGTCGACCAACTGGCCGTTGAGATAGGTGCCTTCGAGGGTTTCGCCCTTTGTGGTGAAAACGTCCGCATTGCCATGACCGTCGGCACTGAAGGCGGTGAGCCGCACTGAGGCAGTCGTCACGAAGGTGGCCATGTCTTCGGTCGTGCCTGGTAGTGTCAGGTCGTCGATCGGCGACAGGTCGGCTGCGGCCTGTTGCAACTCGTCCAGCGAGCTATTGTCCAGCGCTGCCGGCGTAAACTTCAATCCGCTGCCGCCGAAACCGACATAGTCGTCGTCGGACAGCCGGATTTCCTGATTGATGATGACGGCCAAATCGCCGGGTGGGGTGATCTGAGGCAGGACGACGCCGCCCGACCCGACCGTCGTGCCATCGGGAAGGCGGGTGAAATCGTGGAGGAATGGTCCGTCGGGGACCGGTATTTCAGGAGGGGTGAAGGCAACGTTCGACCAGACGGTGATCTGCTCGATCTCGGGCCTCAGCCCCAGATACGGCACATTCGGATCGAAATCCTTGAGGGTATGGGACGCGTCGACTTTGATGGCGACGGTTTGCGGGTCCGGAAGCTGCTCTTCGGCCTTTTGGGTCGCTCTGAACCCATCATAGGCCTGCTTCTGTCGCGCTTCTTCGACGTTCGTCTCGAACAGCCCGACGAAATGGGCTATCGCTTCAGAGACCTTGTCCAAATAAACGGAATTCATCTGCCTAGCCTCCGCCCTTTGCGAACGGAACGGCAGCGCCTAGGCGCTCCCACCGGTCGCATTTGAGGACTGCGCGGAGAACTCCGCGCAGTCCGTTTCGCTTGGCTTTTGGTCGCAAATCATTCGACCAGCTTCAGACGATCAGGCGTTGTCGTCTTCGCCTGTCAGCGTCTCGGTGAAGTTGCCGCCAACAACGGTCATGTCGACCGTATTACCTTGCAGGTTGGCACCCATCACGATCTGCTGGTTGAAGGCGCTGGTGTCGATGATGGCGTCGGCGCTGGCGAAGCTTTCACCAGTGACGTAACCGTCGTCGGCATTGCCCGAGCCCCAGTTGCCGCCTGCGCCACCTGCGCCACCGGCTCCACCAGTAGCTGCGCCGACCGTGCCGCCGCCGCCGCCGCCGCCTGCCCAGGCTGCGCCGCCAGTTGCGTTTCCGCCAGTGCCGTCGGCCCAGGCGCCGCTCAGTGCGTTGCCGCCGTCGCCGTCACCGTAGGCCCAGGCGCCACCGCTGGTGCTTGCACCACCAGTTGCTGCGCCGGCCGTTGCGGATCCGCCAGTGCCTGCACCGCCGCCGCCGCCGCCGCCGCCATTGCCTTCGCCTTCGCCTTCACCTTCGCCGTAACCGACGCCGGCGCCGAGGCCGAAGCCGAGTGCATCGCCAGTATCGCCATTGGCATCGCCGGCGTTCGCCTTGGCGTCGCCGCTGTCGGCGTCAGCGTTGCCGGAATCGGCATCGCCGCCGCGGCCAGTGTCGGAGTCGGCATTGCCGCCGTCGCCCTTGGCATCGCCACCTTCACCGAAGTTCAGGATCGGAAGGATTGGCACGAATGCGTCGATGCCGTCGCCACCGTCGCCCTCGGCGTCGCCGCCTTCGGTATCGTCGATGTCGCCACCATTGCCAGCGTCAGCCTTGCCGGAATCGGCATCGGCGTCGCCGCTGTCGGCCTTGGCATTGCCGCCGTCGCCCTCGGCATCGCCCGAGTCACCTTCGCCCGCGCCGAGGCCAAGTCCGGCACCGAGGCCGAGACCGAGACCGAGACCGAGCCCGGTGCCACCGTCGCCACCCCTGCCGCCGTCGCCCTTGCCGCCGTCAGCGTCGGTATCAGCGCTGCCGCCCTTGCTGTCGCCGCCATCGGCCTTGGTGTCGCCCTTGGCGTCGCCGCCGTCGGCGTCGCTATCGGCGTCGCCGCCTTCGCCCTTGCCGCCGTCAGCTTCGCCGCCCTTGGCGTCGCCGCCGTCGCCGCCATCGGCTTCGCCGGCCTTGGCGTCGCCGCCGCCGCCACCGCCGCCGTCGGCATTGATGCCTTCTTCAGCAGAGGCGCTACCGCCCTTGGCGTCGAATTCCTGCTTGAAGTCGCCGTCGTTCTTGACGGTGGCTTCTTCAAGCTTGTCGTTGTCGACCATGTCGGCGGTTTGATTGATGAGGAAGGCGTTGCTGTTGGCGCCCATCGCGCCGGTCAAGACGTCCTTGAAGCTGATGTCGTCGCCTGGATTGTAATCGACGTCGCCGTCCTTGCTGAAGACAACGTCACCCTTGACGTTGCCATCGATGTCGGCGAAATCATTGTCTTCCTTGTAGTCGCCGAGACGGCCGTCGAGCTCGACATCAACGTCGACGTCGACTTCAACCTTGGTCTCATTCTTGTTTTCGTTGGTGTTCTCGTTCTTGGATTCGTTCTTGTTCTCGTTTTCGTTCTTGGATTCGTTCTCGTTCTTGTTCTCGGACTCGTTGGTGTTCTCGGACTCGTTCTTGTTTTCGTTTTCGTTCTTGGATTCGTTCTCGTTCTTGTTCTCGGACTCGTTGGTGTTCTCGGACTCGTTCTTATTCTCGTTTTCGTTCTTGTTTTCGTTCTCGCTGTCGCCGCCCAGTTCAATTTCGTTGCCGATGAACTGCAGGCCAAACGCGTTGAGATTGTTGCTGTTACGATCAGACATCGTCTTGTCCTTGGTTAGGACCGCGATCGCTGGACCGTTCTCATCTTTCACACGGTCTTGGGGTCACGCGGGCTGTGTCTATTTTCCACTACTGAAGATGGAATTGGCTGGATCGTCAGGCCGAGGGGACTGGTGGCCATTGATCCCGCATCGTTATTGACTGGGCGATACCTCCTTTATTTGGTGCTGCTAGCCGATAGGGAACCGTCACAATGCGTGACCGGCATGCCTAGACGACCGCCGTTTGAATTCCTGCTATTCTGGGTTTTAAGCCCCATTGCGGCTGCATTCGATGCATTGGACTGCGCCACGGATGCATTGGACTGCGCCACGCCCCGCCTATTGGAGCCGGAAAAGTCTGCGTCCATCATCGTGAAATTGTAAGCCAACAGTTAGCGCTAGGCTGTTTGAGCAATTTAGCGAGCTAGAGCTCGCGAGATGATCTAGCTAATGCCGTCAAATGAATCGACATTTCTGTCTCAAGCAGCGCACCGTGTGGGCAAAAATGTCCCCAAACGCTCGATAGAGCGAGCTATGTCGCCTGATCACCACAGCGTTCGTTTCCTTTAGGCCCGGCGTCAGCCCTCAAACGCGACCAAGCCTAGACCCACAACCTGTCCGAAACCGTCCAGGCCATTCTGTCGGCCGGGTTCGAAGGTGCTGCGCGCTCCACACTAAGCGCTGAAGTTCAACGCCCGAGAATTCATCGTCTTAGCGCATCATTCCAGCCGCCGGTTGCTCGGCGAAACGGGGTTCACTCCTAGACTTCGCATACTACCGGAGGGACTAGATCACAGCATCCGATAGCTAATTTTGCTTATACCGTGCCGTAAACAGGCAGTGTACGATCACCAAATAATGTTCTTTAACAAGCAGCACCTGTATTCGGTGGGGGACCTCATGTACCGAGTGGCTAGTCCCAGCGCACGCTGCACTAACGGAGCGGACGGCTCCGCGCAAAGAACCTGCAGGACGTTACTGATCGTTGCTCCGGCCGATTTCATCTCGGAGAGCCTGATCTATGCCATCGAACGCGAGTTTCACTGGATCACCGTCGATCAGGTGCCGACGCTGGCGGACGCCTGCGTGGGTTTTGATGCCCCTGTGTCGCTGATCCTGGTGGAGGCCAAGCAACTGGCGGAGATCGCATTCCAGTCCGAGCTGCTCTCTCTCCTGCATCCGTTAGCGCAGATCGTGCTGATCCAGGAAGACCGCAGGCAGGAAGTATCGATCCGCGAAGTGCTCATAGCACGCAATGTGCGTGGCGTCCTGCCGATGAACCTCAAGCTCGACGTTTGGTTGGCAGCGTTGCTCCTGGTTTTGCAGGGCGGCGAGTATTTTCCACGGTCCCTATTCGAGCCGATCGTCGAGCGGCGGCGCGCTGGGAATGCCGAGCCCATCGTCAAACTCGAAGCTCCTGCACCAAAGCAGCAGGTCGCTCAGGACGAGGCCACCGCCTATTTCAGCGAGTTGACGAAAGACGAATTGCTGACTCTGGCCATGGTTGCCCGTGGCCTGCAGAACAAGCTCATTGCAGCGGCGCGCGGGCTTTCCGAGCGCAGGGTCAATAGCCACCTGCACAACATCATTACCAAGCTCAGCGTACACAACCGCACCGAAGCAGTAGCAGTCTTTCTCAAACGGCGGGAGAGTGAGGGAGAACGACGCACGAGTGACGTGGTAGCGTCTCGCCTGCAGCAAACGTTGTCATGAGAGCAAGATGCCGCGTTTCCAGGATGTCCTGCTTACCGTTGGCCAGCTCAACTATACCTGGACCAACACCGAAAGCCTGTGGAGTGGAGTGATGATGTGGACGCCCCGACCCGACGGCATCGGTGTGCCAAGATGTTATGATCAGCCTTGATCATCACGCAGGGAAGGAGCATCCACGATGGAAATTTGCACGATTGGGGTCGATCTGGCCAAGGTCCACGGGATCGATGATGCCGGCCAGGTTCTGGTCCGGCGCGCCTTGCGGCGCAGGGAGATGTTGAGCTTCTTCGGTAAGCTCGCTCCGTGCCTGATCGGGATGGAGGCTTGCGCGATTGCGCAAGGGGCGCGAGCTCGCCCGTCTGGGACATGAGGTGCGGTTAATGCCGCCCGCCTATGTGAAGCTGTCCCCCGTCAGCGGCTATGGCACAGATTTGAGGTTGTGATTTAAGGAGGATTTGGGCTTCGTCGTAGTGACGAAGGAACGAAGATGAAGCCCAAATCCTCCAATTCAAAATCACCGACCAAGCCCCCTGCAGAGCGGGTGGTCAAGGACATCCGGCGTCAGACCCGCCGCCACTTCTCGGCCGAAGACAAGATCCGCATCGTGCTTGAAGGTCTTCGCGGTGACGACAGTATCGCCGAGTTGTGCCGCAAAGAGGGCATCGCGCAGAGTCTGTACTACAGCTGGTCCAAGGAGTTCATGGAAGCCGGCAAACGCCGCCTGGCCGGGGACACCGCCCGTGCGGCGACCTCCGGTGACGTGCAGGACTTGCGCCGCGAAGCCCGTGCGCTGAAGGAGTGCGTGGCGGACCTGACGCTGGAAAACCGCTTGCTTAAAAAAAGCATGATCGCGGATGGGGGCGACGACGAATGAGGTATCCCGCATCCGAGAAGCTGGAGATCATCCGTATCGTCGAGCAGTCGCACCTGCCGGCCAGGCGGACGCTGGACCAGCTCGGCATTGCCCGCCGGACCTTCTACCGCTGGTATGACCGCTACCGGGAAGGTGGGCCGGAAGCGCTGGAGGATCGCCCTTCGGCGCCGAACCGGGTGTGGAACCGCATTGGCGAGGACATCCAGGACCAGATCGTCGAGATGGCGTTGGAGGCGACCGACCTCAGCCCACGCGAACTGGCCGTGCGCTTCACCGACGAGAAACACTACTTCGTGTCGGAAGCCACGGTCTACCGGTTGCTCAAGGCCCATGACCTGATCACCAGCCCAGCCTATACGGTAATCAAGGCGGCCGATCAGTTCCACACCAAGACCACGCGGCCGAACGAGATGTGGCAGACCGACTTCACCTACTTCAAGATCATCGGGTGGGGCTGGATGTACCTCTCGACGGTGCTTGACGACTTCTCGCGCTACATCATCGCCTGGAAGCTATGCACCAACATGCGGGCCGAGGACGTGACCGACACACTGGACCTCGCGCTCGCCGCCTCGGGCTGCGACAGCGCCACCGTTCTACACAAACCCAGGCTGCTATCGGACAATGGCCCCAGCTACATCGCGGGCGAGCTGGCCGAATACATCGAGGCCAACAAGATGAGCCATGTGCGCGGCGCGCCGTGCCACCCGCAGACCCAAGGCAAGATCGAGCGCTGGCACCAGACCCTGAAGAACCGCATCCTGTTGGAGAACTACTTCCTGCCCGGCGACCTCGAAGCCCAGATCGAGGCCTTCGTCGAGCACTACAACAACCAGCGTTACCACGAGAGCCTGGCCAACGTGACGCCTGCCGATGTCTACTTCGGCAGGGCACAGGCCATCATCAAACAGCGCGAAAGGATCAAACGAAAAACCATCGAATATCGGCGCTTGCAGCACCGCAAGCTCGCAGCCTAACATCAAATCCCAGACGAGGCCCGCTCTCCGCTAGTCTACGCCCCAATCTGCGCCAAATGTTCTGACGACGGACACGACAGCGGATTTGGCCTGCTCGGCGGAGAAGTCGCCTTCATCGCCACCACGCTGATTGTCATTGACGTGACGCTGGCGGCTCTGTTCTGGAGCTGGGGCGCTGACGACGACATCATTGCACGGCTGGTCAAGAAGACACTGTTTGTCGGCGTCTTCGCCTACCTCATCTCCAACTGGAACAATCTCGCAAACATCGTCTTCGACAGTTTCGCGGGCCTCGGCCTCAAGGGCTCCGGCACGGGATTTTCGACGGCGGACCTGATGCGTCCCGGCAAGGTGGCACAAACCGGGCTGGATGCGGCCCGGCCGCTGCTTGAGTCCATCTCCGACTTGATGGGATGGGTCGCTTTCTTCGAGAACTTCATCCAGATCGCCTGCCTGCTCTTCGCATGGGCGCTGGTCATCCTCGCCTTCTTCATTCTGGCAATCCAGCTCTTCGTCACGCTGATCGAGTTCAAGCTGACCACGCTGGCCGGCTTCGTGCTGATCCCCTTCGGCCTGTTCGGCAAGACCGCCTTCATGGCGGAACGTGTGCTCGGAAACGTTGTGTCCTCCGGTATCAAAGTGCTGGTGCTTGCCTTGATCATCGGCATCGGCTCGACATTGTTCAGCCAGTTCACCCAAGGCTTTGGCGGCCAGACCCCGAGCATCGACGAAGCCATGGCTGTCGTGCTCGCCGCCCTGTCGCTGCTTGGTCTCGGCATCTTCGGTCCCGGCATTGCGTCGGGGCTAGTCAGCGGTGGACCCCAGCTTGGCGCCGGGGCGGCGGTGGGCACGGGTCTTGCCGCAGGTGGTATGACGCTGGCCGCTGCTGGTCTTGCGGCGAAGGGCGGCGCTGCCGCTGTCTCGGCTGGCGCGGCAGCCGCCCGTGGCGGTGCATCCGCCGCTGGCGCGGCATCTTCTGCTTATTCACTCGCATCCCTCGGTCAGTCCGGAGCGGCCGGCAGCGTATCCGGACTCGGGGGCGTCGCACATGCCGCAGGAAACGCGGCGACATCGCCGCTTCGCAGGGCTGCCGCTAGCGTCAAGTCAAGCTTCGCCGAAGGCATCAAGGCCGGCTTCAGCTCGACCGGCGGCTCCTCGACCATGGGCTCGGTCGGAGGCGCGAGTGAAACTGCGGGCGGTTCCGCCATCCATGCGCCCAGCCCACCGCCCGGCTGGGCGCAGCGTATGAGCCGGTCCGGCCACATGGGCCATGCCGTCCAGACAACCGCGCACGCCATCCGCTCCGGAGACAGCCATGCATCCGCCTCTTCCGTCAACCTTCAAACAAGTGATCGTTCATGAACCTCTTCTCGCGACCCGCCGCGCATTACGGCAAGACACCTCAACCCGAGACTCCATATCAAAAGGCCGCGCAGATCTGGGACGAACGTATCGGCTCAGCCCGCGTCCAGGCCAAGAACTGGCGCTACATGGCATTTGGATCGCTGATCCTGTCTGGCGGGTTCGCAGCAGCACTCTTCTGGCAGTCGGCGCGGGGAACTGTCGTACCCTGGGTCGTGCAAGTCGACAATCTTGGTCAGGCGCAGGCTGTCGTACCAGCAAGCGCCGACTATCGTCCGACCGATCCGCAGATCGCATGGCATCTCGCCCGCTTCATCGAACAGGTCCGCTCGATCCCGGCTGACCCGATCATCGTCCGGCAGAACTGGCTGCGCGCCTATGAATGGACCACGGATCGTGGTGCTGCAGCGCTCAACGACTTCGCTCGCACCAATGACCCATTCACCAAGGTCGGCAAGCAACAGATCGCCGTCGAGGTCTCCTCGGTCATCCGCGCCTCGCCGGACTCGTTTCGCGTCGCCTGGACCGAGCGCCACTACGAGGGCGGGAAGCTCTCTACGACCCAGCGCTGGACTGCGATCCTGACCAACGTGATCCAGCCGCCACGCGATGCCGAAAGGCTCCGTGCAAATCCGCTCGGCATCTACGTCAACGCCATCAATTGGTCGCAGGAGATGAGCCAATGAATCGGCCCAAGATCCGTCCAGGCAGCAATCTGACCTTCCGCAAATCGGTAGTTCCAGTCCTTTTGCTTTCCGCCACGCTCGCGAGTTGCGCAACCAGCAAACCGCCTATGGTCAGCTACGACGCCGACGTGCCGCCCCTCCCGGCGATCCCCATGGCTGCGGCAGATGACAAGCCGAAGCCTCTCCATACCCCGCCAGAATGGACCCCAGCACGTGGCGGCACAGTTGCCTCGACACCGACAGCGCGTGTCGAAAATGCCAATGTCGCCGCGCGCGTCCAACCGCGCCGCGAAGGCTATTACAATGCCATCCAGATCTACCCCTGGAGCGAAGGCGCTCTCTATCAAGTCTATGCAGCTCCAGGGCAGATCACCAATATCGCGCTCGAGTTCGGTGAGAACCTGACCGGCGCAGGCCCAATCGCTGCGGGCGACACCGCCCGCTGGATCATCGGAGACACCGAAAGCGGTAGCGGGATCGCCCGGCGAGTCCATGTGTTGGTAAAACCTACCCGCGCCGACATCTCGACCAACCTCGTCATCACCACCGACCGGCGCACCTACATGATCGAGCTGCGTTCCGGGGAAACGCCCTACATGCCGGCGGTGGCCTGGACTTATCCGAAGCCACCTGCCGCACAGCGCCAGACCGTTCCGGCAACGCCCCTCATACCGGCCGTCGCGGCGCGTAACTATCGCTATGGTCTCACAGGCGACAGTCCTCCGTGGAGGCCGGTCGCTGTCTATGACGACGGCAGGCGCGTCTTTGTCGAGTTTCCACGCGGCATCGTGCAGGGCGAGATGCCGCCACTCCTGGTCATCGGCCCGGACGGCGAATCCCAGATCGCCAACAGCCGCATCTACCAACACATCCTGATCGTCGATCGCCTGTTCGGCGCAGCCGAGTTGCGTCTTGGCAGCGGCGATCGGCAGCCGACCGTCAGGATTGTACGCACGGATGGAAGGCGATCGTCATGAGCGAAATGGACTCGATGCGCCTTCGCGCCGAACCGCCGCGCATTACCCGTCTGTCACCCAAGGTCATCGTCGGCGTCGGCGTCGCAGCCTCGCTCGGCATCGGCGGGGCACTAATCTATGCGCTTCAGACGCACGTCCCAGGTGCCGACGATCAAGAGCTTTACTCGACCGCCAATCGGCAGCCCGCCGATGGTCTCGCCGGCCTGCCGCGCGACTATAGCGGCCCGATCCTCGGGCCGGCACTGCCAGGCGACCTCGGCCGGCCTATCCTCAACGCATTGAACCGGGGGCAACCCGTCGTGCCGCCCGCGATCATGGTCCCGGCTGTTGACGAGGCGGAACAACGCCGGCGCGCTGAGGAAGAGGCCGCACGGACCAGCGCCGTCTTTTTCCAGTCACGGGGAGGATCGGCCGCAACGGTCGGGACGGAAGAACCGGCGTCGGGCTTTCCGGGCGCTGGCCTGGCAGGCCAGCTTGGCGAGCAGACCCCGCAGGACAAGCAACTGGCTTTCCTCAACGCCGCCACCGACAGACGCACAGTGGCGCGCGACCGCGTCACGTCGCCGGCATCGCCCTTCGTTCTCCAGGCCGGCGCCGTCATCCCGGCAGCCCTCATCACCGGCATCAGGTCCGATCTACCCGGTCAGGTCACCGCGCAGGTAACGGAGAACATTTACGACAGTCCAACCGGTCGCGCCCTGCTCGTGCCCCAGGGCACGCGGATCATCGGGCAGTATGACAACAACGTCCAATTCGGCCAACGCCGCGCGCTTCTTGTCTGGAACAGGCTCATTTTTCCGACTGGCCATTCCATAGTTCTCGAGCGTCAGCCGGGCGCCGATACGCAAGGCAATGCAGGCCTTGAGGATGGGGTCGACTATCACTGGTGGGATCTGGCCAAAGCCGCCGGTCTCTCCACGTTGCTAGCTGCCGGTGCGGAGTTGGCGATCGACGACGAGAACCGGCTGTTGCGCGCAATTCGCGATGGAGCGCAGGACACGATCAACGACGCCGGCCAGCAGATCATCCGCAGACAGCTTACCGTAGCGCCGACGCTGACTATCCGGCCAGGCTTCCCGGTACGCGTCATTGTCACGCGCGATCTCGTGCTCGAGCCCTATGGAGCAACATAATGACCAAGCTGAAGTTGGGTCCCATCGCCGACGACAGGCCCGTCAAGGTGACGGTGGAGCTTCCAGCGTCACTGCATCGCGATCTCAAGACTTATGCGGAAATCCTCGGCCGCGAGAGCGGTCAGTCGGCAACCGAGCCCGCCCGTCTGATCGTACCGATGCTCCAGCGCTTTATCGCGACAGATCGAGGGTTTGCGAAGGCTCGGCGGAACTCCTATCCAGATCCGTGACGCGGGCGCAACTGCTGTTGCGGGAAGATGTGACTGGTATTCGACATCGAGGGATTTTCTAGGTCAACGACGCTTGGGATTGAGTTGAAACGAGCTGGCTCGGCGGAGGTCCACGATCGTCAACATGTCGTCAGGCAGCGGACGCTGCAGTTTGCTTGCCTCTGCCCAAGGCGCTGTCAGCCACGTTTCAATCTCGGCGGCTCGACCAGGCGGAGGGGCTTTGCGATTTTGGTCAGCAGTTCAGCCGATTTCTATCCGGCCATATCCGTTGTTACTACTCCCCTCCTCCGCGTGTTCCATTTCTCGTCCATAGACCCCAATAGACGAGCAAATGCATGATCAACGGTTCGGGAGTGTGCCCGAGCCTGCTGCAGGAAGTGGTTTGCGATGCCACCAGCAGTGCTGCCGGCGGCGAACAATTGGAGGCCTTGATGGATGACAGGAAATATCTGACCGATGAGGAATTGTCGGAGCGCTACCGTGGGAGCATTTCCGTTGGCACGCTGCGAAACTGGCGAGCCATGAGGATTGGACCGACGTACATCAAAATCGGAAAAGCAGTGCTGTATCCAATCGAGGAGCTTGAGATGTGGGATCGGAAAAATACCGTGGCGTGCCGTGCGTCAAGGCGACTGACGATGAACGCTGGTGAGTGAGCGTGATGATCACGGAGGACAACCGCAAAACCGCTCCCAGAAGCAGCACCCATGCTATGAGCCAGAAATATATTCTCTTTACTTTTCAGCATGATGACTGGATCCGTTCGGGAGGTCCACAACCATCCTTCCGGCGACCCGACGCCGTCGCGTGCCGACATCGACATGACCAGGACCATCATCGACACCGCCAAGCCACTCGGCATCGCGGTGCATGACCACATCATCATCGGCAAGAACGGTTTTGCCAGCATGAAGGGGTTGCTGCTCATCTGACCCGATGGCCGGTCGCCCAGGCGGCGCCCTGCACCATCAGGAATCAAAAAGGCCGCCGGATCGCTCCAGCGGCCTTTTCGTTTCGTCTAAGGGACGGCGCCTTATTCGGCGTCGGCTTCCTTGGCCTTCTTCTTCGGAGCGGCCTTCTTCTTGGGCTCTTCGCCCTCAGCCTTGTCGGCCTTCTTGGCCGAAGCCTTCTTCGCCGGCTTTTCCGATGCCTCGTCCTCGTCGTCGGCGAGCAGCTCTTCCTTGCTCACCTTCTTGTCGGTGACGGTGATCTGCGACAGCAGGTGATCGACGACCTTCTCCTCGAACAGCGGCGCGCGCAGGTTGACCAGCGCCGACGGGTTGTTGCGGTAGAAGTCGAACACTTCCTGCTGCTGGCTGCCCGGGTAGCGGCGAACCGTGTCGAACAGGCCGCGCTGCAGCTCTTCGTCGTTGACCGTCACGCCAGCCTTTTCGCCGATCTCGGCCAGAACCAGGCCGAGGCGCACGCGACGCTCGGCAAGACGCTGATATTCGGCGCGGGCTTCTTCTTCAGTCGTCTCTTCGTCGGCGAAGGTACGGCCGGCGATCTCGAGATCGCGGGTCACCTGGCTCCAGATGTTGCCGAATTCGGCTTCGACGAGCTTGGAGGGCGCCTCGAACTGATACGAACCGTCGAGCTGGTCGAGCAGCTGGCGCTTGACCTTCTGGCGCGTCATGGCGCCGAACTGGTTCTCGATCTGGCCGCGAACGATGTCACGCAGCTTCTCCAGCGATTCCAGGCCGAGGTTCTTGGCAGTCTCGTCATTGACCTCGAGCTTGCCGGGAGCCGCGACTTCCTTGACGGTGACGTCGAAGGTCGCTTCCTTGCCGGCCAGATGGCTGGCCTGATAGTTTTCCGGGAAAGTCACGGTGACGAGCTTCTCGTCGCCGGCCTTGGCGCCGACCAGCTGGTCCTCGAAGCCGGGGATGAATTCCTTGGAACCGAGCACCAGCGGCTGGTCGCCACCCGTGCCGCCATCGAAGGCAACGCCGTCGATCTTGCCGACGTAGTCGATGGTGACGCGGTCGCCTTCGGCCGCCTTGCCGGTCTTCGGCTCATAGGAACGCGCCGATTCGGCTACGCGGTTGACCTGCTCGTCGATTTCGCTTTCCGGGACGTCATAGACCGGGCGCGACACCTTGATGTCGGAGAAGTCCTTGATCTCGATCGCCGGGATGACTTCGTAGCTCAGCGAGAACTCGAAATCGGCGCCGCCCTCGAGGATCTTCTCGGCTTCCTTCTCGTCCTCGGTCATCACCACGTCCGGCTGCATCGCAGCCTTTTCGCCGCGGTCGGAAATGATCGTGCGGGTCGAGTCGGTCAGGATCTCATTGACAACCTCGGCCATGAAGGACTTGCCGTAAACCTTGCGCAGGTGCTGCATCGGCACCTTGCCCGGACGGAAACCGTTGATGCGGACCTTGTCCTTGGCAGCCGAAAGCCGCTTCACGAGACGGGCTTCCATGTCGCCGGCAGGAACCGAGACCTTGATCTCGCGCTTGAGGCCGGAGTTGAGCGTTTCGGTGACCTGCATCATCAAACCTTTGTTTTACGTATGGCGCGGCTTGGACGGCTCCCTGCCGTTCCGCCTGCCGGAATTCGTTTGCCGGGGGTGGCTTCAAGTTCGCAAATCGGCATCCAAGGTCCGCCATATGCGGTCCGTTTGTTCCGCCGTCGTCCGAAGATTACGATAAGCTGTTGTTTTTTTGACTTCTTATCGCATCCTGCAGAGACGGGCCTTTGCGTCCCATCTTATTCGACAGGCCTTTTGTCACAGGCGGGGCCAATTTTCAACTATCTTCGCGGTTTCTCCCGGTCGAGGTGATTTCCGCTCCGAGATTGACAGAATGATGGCAGCATGGGATTGGCGTTCGCATGCGGATGTGGCGGAACTGGTAGACGCCCTGGATTTAGGTTCCAGTGCCGAGAGGCGTGTAGGTTCGACTCCTATCATCCGCACCAAAATCACCCTGCTGGCGGACTAGAAACCTCTTGGTAGAGAGTACCAGTCGGGCAGGACCCGACACCATTCACAATGGCGCCGTGCTGCCTCGCAATGCCGACGCATAGACGTCCAGAACGGCGTCCACCTTGCGCTCCCAATCAAATTCGGCGCGGACACGAAGCTGCGCCGCCTGCCCCATTGACGCCCTGAGATCCGGCGAACTGGCGAGCTTCCGCAATGCCTCCGCCAGACCGTCGATCAACGCATCAGGCGAAAGCGGCGGCACGAGTATGCCGCATTCCGTGTTGAGGTAATCCAGCGGCCCTCCCCAGGCAGTGGCGATCACCGGCTTGGAAAGCGCCATAGCCTCAAGGACGACAGCGCCTCCGCATTCATACAGGCTGGGAAGCACCAGGGCGTCTCGAGCGGCCAGGGCCTCGGCGCATTCCTTCTGGCTCAGCCATCCCGCAAAGCGCACCTTGCCCGCAGCCTCGTCCGAGGAAAGAAGGCCCAGTTCGCGGGCAAGCTTTTCCAGCCGCTCGCGAGCGTCCCCGTCCCCCATGATCAGCAGGCTCATGGGCGCAAGGTCCCTGGCCCGGGCAAACGCACGCAACAGCAGATCGACGCCCTTCCAGTCGACAAGACGCCCGGTGAAAACGAAGCGCGTATGCGAAGGTCCCGACTGCGGGTCTTGTGCGGCGGTTCCGCTCCACAGGGAAAAGTCCACGCCATTCTCGCAGATCTCGATGACCTTGCCACCCAGGCCACCAGGCAAGGCCATGCGACTACGCTGGTTGGCGACCATGACCACGCTCGCCAGGCGCTTGCCGGGGATGAGCCGGTTCATCACATTGGTCATCGCCCGGGCAGCGGCAACGGCATAATCCTCGAGCACGGAACTCCGATCGCGGAACCCCGGCGGAAATTCCATACCGCCATTCAGGGGGCCAACCACAACCGGCGCCCCAAGGCGAAAAAGCATCGACGGTTCACGAGGCGAGACAGGAATCGGCTGGTGGACGATTTGCACACCTTCTTCCACGACGAGACGGCGTGCTTCTTTGACCTGTCGTCGCTGCGTCAAAATCCGCATCAGATAGCCGGTCGAAAAATTCGCCACACGCTGCGGAAGAAATGCCCCAAGGCGCCAGAGAAGACGAATTAACGGCGTGTCGGGTGTGAATATCACCCGCGGGTCATTACCGAAGAGACCTTCGAGTTCTTCCCGCGTCCGTTCATGCACGATAAGCCAAACATCGTAATTTCTGTCACGCAGGATGCGGAAGTACTGCAACGGCAGAATGGCCTCACCGCCAAGACGGGCCGAAGCGTGCTCTGCAACAATGGCAATCTTCATTTCATGCAGACTTCTTTTGCAAAATTGACAGAGACATAATTCGTCTCGTTATTTCACACATTCCTGGCCTCTGGAAGCGAACGTCTCAATAAAGCGGTTCCTCGAACAGCATGGTCTCGCCGTCCATCAAAGCCTTGATCTGGCCGCTGCCGTCGCTGGCCACCGCTACCTTGATGCCAAAGCTGCGTAATTCGGGTTCCGCGCCGGAGTTACGCTTGCGCATCTCCTCCTCGATCGCCAGCCCCTCGCCTTCCGGCACGTAGAAACGCTCGATGCCGTAGTCGACGCCGATGGTCGAGCCCGGGGTCAGGCTCCAGCCATCGGACACGTGCCCGACCATGTCGACTTCGTCTGCGCCGGCGGGCGTTGCAGCAGCAGCGCCCAGCCATGCGGACGTCGCGCGCCAGTAGCCGTCAGCGTCCTTCTTCAGCCGCACGACGACGGGCCCTTCGGCCGTCGCCAGCTCGCCCTGGGGCAGGTTGGCGATATTCTCCACCTCTATGCGCGAAATGTCGTAGCCCAGCCGGACGTAGTCGCCGCGCAACAGATCGCGCGGGTCGACGGGCTCGACCTTGAGCAGCACTTCCTTGCCGTCGCGCAAGATCGCCGCACGTCCGGCGATCATCCAACCGAGGAAACCGATCTGCGCGAGCGCCAGCACGATGGCGGCAATGACGAGCTTGTAACGGGACATCATGCTGCTCCTCGGGCCGGTTCGGGCTTCATCCGTCGTTCGATGCGGATGATCGCATAAGCGAGCCCCGCCAGGATTATTGCCGCTGCGAAGAAGAAGCCGGCCGTGCCGAGCATCGAGCCGACTGTCACGAGATAGACAATCGCCAGTTCGAAGGCGAAGCCGACATAGGCGATCCAGCGCAAGCCGCGACTCTCGCGGCCAAGGAAGACGATGGTCGCGGCAATGACCGCCAGCGCGACGGCGGCGGCAATGACAAAACCCTGCTCGTCGAACCTGTCGAGCTGAACCATGCCCATACCAGAAAGGAAGCCGATCAGCGCATGCAGGGGCAGTCGCCCACCGAGTTGGACAAGGCGTTCCGCAGCGACAGGCGCCAGGGCCGCAACGGCGAGAAGCACCGCCGAGACCAGCGCAAGCACCAGGCCAACCTCCAGCGACTCATAGTGAAAGCCGAGCAGCACCGCATAGAGAATGACCGACAGCGCAATCAGATGCCGGGCAGCGCGGCTCTGCGTCCAGAACGACAGCGCCCAGAACGCCGCCATGAAGACGACGAAGAAATGCGGGAATTCCGAGCGACGGAAGATATCGAAGCCCTTCAGCACCAGCCAGGCGTCGGCGATGCCGACAGCTGCGACGGTCAGCGCGTTGGAGCGCAGCGCGGCAGCGGCAATCGCGGTGCCGATGCACCAGGTGACCACGGCCGCGCTTTCGTCGCCGGCGAAGTGGTACATCTGGCCGATCAGCGCGATCGAGCCACCGAACGCCGCGGCAGCGACCAGCCACAGCGCTTCGGCGATACCACCGTGGCCACGCTGCTTGAGCGAGGCGCCGCCGACATATCCGATAAAGATGACGGCGAACAAGGCGCCAACGCGAGCAATGCGCGGGATCGCTTCCCAGTTGGCGGCGACAAGAATGAGGATGGCGGCAGCAAACAAAAGAGCCGCCATGATCGCCAGGATCGAACCGAAATTGAGCCCGTTGCGCTCGCTGGCCTCGACGTCACGAACAAGCGCATCGCCGGTTGCCCGGTCAAGCAACCCGGTTTCGACCCATCGTCCGATGTCGTTCTTCACCTTGGTGGCATAGCTCGCCATAAGTCGCGTCCCCCCTACCGACTGCCTGTTGTGGCCAAGCCGTTGTGATCATGGCGAATTTCAGATTCGGTCGCAATTATGACCGAAGGCTTAATGCCCATTAATGCTGCAATGCACAAAACGCATTGCTGCCATGCGAGCATAGCGCTTCAATTTTGGGCAAGGCCATCCTATCTACGCCTCGTACACAGAAGAGAAAAGAAGACGAACGGAAAACGAAGATGAACCTGATCCGCAACTACCGCAACTGGCGCCGCTACCGTGACACCGTCTCCGAGCTGAGCCGCCTGTCGAACCGTGAACTGACCGACCTCGGCATCACCCGCAGCGACATCCACTTCGTCGCGCGTAAAGCCATCTAACCGAAACCGGGTCCACTGGACCCACCTGTCCGAACCGAAAAGAGAACTAAAATGAACTTGCTCCGCACTTACCGTAACTGGCGCGCTTATCGCGAGACGGTGAACGAGCTTGGCCGTCTGTCGAACCGCCAGCTTGCCGATCTCGGCATCAATCGTGGCGAGATCCAGTCGATCGCCCGCCGCGCAATCTAATTCAAGCTTTCCGTCAGCGCCGACCTCCTCCCCGGCAATGGCGGATCCGGTCAGCTTCTTCCTCCCGATAAGCTGACCACCTTAACACACCCGCCCGACCTCCTCCCCGGGCGGGTGTCGTTACCCGAGAGCTTCGCCCTCTTCGAACTGGCGACAAGAATTCTGCCTGCGCCGACCTCCTCCCCGGCAAAGGCGAATAGGTCAGCTTCCTCCTCCCAGAAGGCTGACCACTCAAAACGACACCTGCCGGATCCTCCTCCCCCGGCAGGTGTTGTTACCCCGAGAGCTTCGCCCTCTTCGAACTGGCGACAAGAATTCTGCCTGCGCCGACCTCCTCCCCGGCAAAGGCGAATAGGTCAGCTTCCTCCTCCCAGAAGGCTGACCACCCAAAACGACACCCGCCGGATCTCCTCCCCCGGCGGGTGTTGTTGTTTTGGGCCCGCGAAAGTTCCAATTCGGTCCGATGTGCTGCTGTCTAGTTCAGCGCGCCGCTTTCGAGCACGCCACGCTGCTTCCAGTCGCGTAGCGGGATGATGTCGGGGGCGCCGCCCATCGGGGCATACCAGGAATCAACGACCCATTTCACGCCATCGGGCGCGCGGACCACGGCTGTCCAGTGCGGATAGCGGCCGTCGAGCAGGAAGCCACGCGAGGTTCTCGCCTCGACCTTGTGGTACCTGAGCAGGCCACGCCCCTGGAGATAGCGCAGCAGCGCGTCAGTGTTGGTCGATTCGTCGACGCAATCCATCTGACCCTTGATCTTCGAGGCGCCGAACTCCGACTGGGGTGCGTCGCGTACGCCGGTCACCTGCTGCGCCCGCTTCTCGAAATAGCCCACTGCCCTTGCAATCGCCGCGCGCTCGGCTTTCGGCGAGGATCGGCCCGCAGCGAGGATCGAGGCAAATCTCGCAGCATCGCCTGGCCCGATGTCGAGGCGCGAACGGAAAGCGCAACCATAGCCATGGCAGATGTCGATGCGCTTCGTGCCCGGCGCGGCGTGGCTCGACTTGGGGACTGCACCGACGGTCGAGACGGATAGCAGGCCCGCCAGCAGCACATGAGAGATTGAAAGCCTCGTCATGGCGGCATCTTAAAAGTTGCCGCGCAGCGCCCGCAACCCCCTATCACCCGGCGCAATCGTTGCATTCGCCCGCCCAAGGGATTATTCCCGCGACCATGAGCACAAAACCCATTCACATCGTCGGCGGCGGCCTCGCCGGATCGGAAGCAGCATGGCAGGCGGCCTCGGCTGGCGTGCCGGTGATCCTGCATGAGATGCGCCCCGTGCGCGGCACCGACGCACACAAAACCGAGGGCCTGGCCGAACTGGTCTGTTCCAACTCGTTCCGGTCGGACGACGCCGAAACCAACGCGGTTGGCCTGCTGCACGCCGAGATGCGGCTTGCCGGTTCGCTGATCATGAGTGCCGGCGACGCCAACCAGGTTCCCGCCGGCGGCGCGCTCGCCGTCGACCGCGACGGCTTTTCCAACGCCGTCACCGCCCGGCTCGAAGCCCATCCGCTGATCACCATCATGCGCGAGGAAGTCACCGGCCTGCCGCCCGCCGACTGGGACCAGGCGATCATCGCCTCCGGCCCGCTGACTGCTCCCTCGCTCGCCGAAGCGATCGCCGCCAGCACCGGCGCCGACGCGCTCGCCTTCTTCGACGCCATCGCGCCGATCATCCATTTCGACAGCATCGACATGAATGTCTGCTGGTTCCAGTCGCGCTACGACAAGGTCGGCCCCGGCGGCACCGGCAAGGACTACATCAACTGCCCGATGGACAAGGAGCATTACGAGGCCTTCGTCCAGGCACTGCTCGACGGCCAGAAAACCGAGTTCAAGGAGTGGGAAGGCACGCCCTATTTCGACGGCTGCCTGCCGATCGAGATCATGGCCGAGCGCGGTCCCGAGACGTTGCGTCATGGCCCGATGAAGCCGATGGGGCTGACCAACGCCCACAACCCGACAGTCAAGGCCTATGCCGTCGTCCAGCTGCGCCAGGACAATGCCCTGGGCACGCTCTACAACATGGTCGGTTTCCAGACCAAGCTGAAGCATGGCGAGCAGGTCGATGTGCTGCGGATGATTCCGGGTCTGGAAAATGCCGAATTCGCCCGCCTCGGCGGCCTGCACCGCAACACCTACCTCAATTCGCCAACGCTGCTCGACCCGACGCTGCAACTCAAGTCGCGGCCCGGCCTGCGTTTCGCCGGCCAGATCACCGGCTGCGAGGGTTATGTCGAAAGTGCCGCCATCGGCCTGCTCGCCGGACGCTTCGCCGCAGCCGAACGCCTCGGCCAGCACATGCCGCCGCCGCCCGGCACCACAGCCTTCGGCGCGCTGCTGAACCATATCACCGGCGGCCACATCGTCTCCGACGATGAGCCCGGCAAACGCTCGTTCCAGCCTATGAACGTCAATTTCGGGCTGTTCCCGGTGATGGAAGCGCCCAAGGTCGAAGGCAAGCGCCTGCGCGGCAAGGAAAAGACCATTGCCAAGAAGAAGGCGATGACGGCGCGCGCGCTGGTCGATTGCCGCGCCTGGCTCGGCATTGCCGAAGCGGCACAGGCGGCGGAATAAACGGGGCAAAAAGATGGCTCCCCCCGAGACCAAGCGCCTGATCCTGAGGGAGATGGTGCCTGGCGATCAGGCGGCCATCCTGGCGGTCTTTGCCGACGACTATGCGCGCCGGTTCTATCCGGAGATGACGACCGAAAGCGCCGCCATCGAATGGATCGGCAGAAACCGGGATCGCTACCGGCAGGACGGTTTCGGGCTGTGGGCGATCGTCGACAAGGCCAGCGGCGCGCTGATCGGCGATTGCGGGCCGACCTGGCAGGACGCCGGTGGCGTTCGCATCCTCGAGATCGGCTATCATGTCGCCCCCGCCTGGCGCGGCCGCGGCATCGCGCTCGAGGCAGCCCGCGCCGCAATGGCATACGGCTTCGCAACCAGGGACGAAATGGAGATCGGCTCGATCGTCGCCACGGACAATACGGCCTCGGCAAGCGTCGCCCGACGCCTGCATCGCGACGTCCGGTCCTACGTGAACTCACGTGGCCTCGACCGCTTCTTGTTCTTCACCAGACGCGACGACCACGACGCGACCGCCTGAGGTCACTACCAGCCGCGCGAAGCCGTCTTCAACATCAGCAGATGCTTGCGCAGCACTGAGATGCCGTCCTTGCCGCGCTCCAGCCGGTCGAGATAGGCGCCCGTCAGGGACAGCGGCAGGAATGCCGGCCGCAAGCTTACCGGCAAGGTCTTGGCGCCGCGTTCGAAGGCGCGGAGATGTTCCCGCGCGAGCGCAGCCATCGCCTGGACGGCATGCCTCGATGAAGGCGTCTTGCCGCCGGCGACAAATTCGTCCGGCGTCGTGCCGGCCGCAGCCAGGATGTCGCGTGGCACATAACATTGGCCGCGGGTGCTGTGGGCCGGCAGCAGCCGCAACAGCCCGGTGATCGCCTGCGCGCAGCCGGCGTGGCCGGCAAGCTCGGCATGTTTCGGCGCCTCGTCGGCATCGAGAACCAGTGCCGCAAGCTGGATCATCGCCGAGGCGGTCTCGCCGCAATAGCCCTCCAGATCGGTGCGCGAAGGCATCGGGTCGTCGTAGAGGTCGAAGATGCGTGCTTCGAGGTAGTTGTCGAAGGCGGCGACGGGCAGCCGATGGGTCGCAATCGCCGCCATCAAGGCCGAGGCCACGGGATGGCCCGCACCCAGCTCGCTTTGGCCCGATGCGATGACGTCGCGCCACCATTGCAGCCTGATCTCGCCCGGCATGGGCTCGCTGACGCGGTCGCGGATGGCTGCGATCTCGGCATTGAAGGCGTAAAGCGCGAGAAGCGCCGGGCGCTTTTGCTCGGGCGCATAGAGTACGGAGAGATAACGGTCGTGGTCGGCAACGCGCACCGCGTCCAACAGAGACCCTGTCGCGTCGTTCGCCTTGCTCACGTCAGTCGACGGCGATGAAGGCGGCAGCCACGGCGCGGTCTTCGGCAAGCAGCACGTTGTAGGTGCGCACGGCAGCGCCCGTCGACATCGGGTCGGCGGAGATCTTCGCTTGCTTGAGGGCCGCCCTGAGGCCCTCGGGCAAACGGCGCAACTCCTTGCCCATGCCGACGAGCAGGATTTCCACGTCGGCGGCTTCTGCAAACAGCTTTTCGAAATCCGCCGGCGTCAGCGCCAGCGGATCAGTGGGCTGCCATCCGTAGATGCCGGACGGCAGGCACAGGATCGATCCGCGGTGCGACATGTCCGCGAAGCGGAAGCCGCCGTCGCCATAGGCGTCGACGGGTGCTCGCCCGGGAAAATGCGCCTCGCGGATGATCAGTCCAGCCATGGCCTGCTACGACTTGGTCGGCTGGGCGCCGGCCGGCACCGCCGGCTTGTCCTTGTCGTCGGCCTCGACGCTTTCGGGCCGCAGCCTGAACAGGATGAGCAGCGGACCAGCGACGAAGATCGACGAGTAGGTACCGACCACGATGCCGAAGATCATCGCCAGCGTGAACGACCGGATGACCTCGCCACCGAACAGGTAGAGCGAAATCAGCGCCAGAAGCGTGGTCACGCCGGTGAGCACCGTACGCGACAGCGTCTGGTTCATCGACAGGTCGAGCAATTGCTCGATCGGCATCTTCTTGTATTTTCGCAAATTTTCACGCACGCGGTCGTAGACCACGACTGTGTCGTTGATCGAATAACCGACAATAGTCAGGATCGCCGCGATACTGGTCAGGTTGAACTCGATGCCAGTCAGCACGTACAGACCGATCATCATGGTCACGTCGTGGATGGTGGCCAGGATCGCGCCCATGCCGAACTGCCACTCGAAGCGGAACCAGATGTAGATCAGCATCGCCAGCATCGCCGTCACCACGCCGATCGTACCCGACCAGGCAAGTTCGCTCGACACGGTCGGTCCGACCGATTCCACGCGGCGGAATTCGTAGTCGTTGGCAAGTTCGCCGCGCACCTTTTCGACCACGCTCTGTTCGGCGTTGTCGCCGGCCTTCTGGCCCTCGACGCGGATCAGCAAGGTGCTTTCGGAGCCGAATTCCTGGACCTGGACGTCACCGATGTTGAGTTCGCCCAGCCTTGCGCGGACCTCAGACGAATTAGCCGTGCCGCTCTTTGACTGCACCTCGATACTGGTGCCGCCGCGGAAGTCGATGCCGTAGTTCATCTCCATGGTGAAGAACAGGGTCATCGCTGCCAGCGATGCCAGCGCCGAAAGCGTGAAGGCATAGCGGCGCAGGGACATGAACGAATATTTGGTATTGTCCGGAACGAAGCGCACGAGGCCCTTCGGCAGTTCCTTGGGCTTTACCCGGCGCAGCCAGATCGAAACCAGCCAGCGGGTCAGGGTGAAGGCGGTGAACACCGTCGTCACGATACCAATGGCCAGGGTGACGGCGAAGCCACGCACCGGACCCGAGCCGAGATAGAACAGGATGAGCGCGGCGATGAAGGTGGTGAAGTTGGCATCGACGATGGTCGCCAGCGCTCGCGCAAAGCCTGAATCGAGCGATTGGACCAGAGATCGACCCAATTGTCGTTCTTCACGCACGCGTTCGTAGATGATGACGTTGGAGTCCACCGCCATGCCGACGGTCAGCACGATGCCGGCGATGCCGGGCATCGTCAGCGTCGCCCCCAGAATGGACAGGATGGCGATGATCAGCGCAACGTTGGCGGCGAGCGCGATGTTGGCGATGATGCCGAGCGTGCCGTAGGCCACCAACATGAAGCCGACGACGAGGGTGCCGGCGATGACCGAGGCAAACTTGCCGGCCGAGATCGAGTCGGCGCCGAGGCTCGGGCCAACCGTGCGTTCTTCCACAATCGTCAGGTCGGCAGGCAGCGCGCCAGCGCGCAGCAGCACGGCAAGGTCGTTGGCACTCTCAGCCGTGAAGCTGCCAGAGATCTGGCCCGAACCGCCGAGGATCGGCTCGTTGATACGCGGAGCCGAGATCACCTGGTTGTCGAGGATGATGGCAAACAGACGGCCGACATTCTGCTGGGTCGCCTGACCGAAGCGCGAGGCGCCCTTGCCGTCGAAGCGGAACGAGACGACAGCCTCGCTGGTACGCTGATCGAACGTCGCCTGCGCATCGACGAGGTTTTCACCCGACACGATGACCCGGTTCTCGATCAGATAGGGAATGGGCGGATCATCCTGCGAATACATCACCGTCGAGCCTGCCGGCGGACGGCCCTGCAGGGCCTCCTGCGGCGACATCGACTGGTCGACCATCTGGAAGGTCAGCTTGGCGGTCTTGCCGAGGATTTCCTTGAGGCGGGTCGGATCCTGCAGGCCCGGCACCTGGACGAGGATGCGGTCTGCGCCGGCACGCTGGATGATCGGCTCGGTCGTGCCGAGTTCGTTGACGCGGCGGCCAACGACCTCGATCGACTGGGTGACAGCATTGGCCACGCGATATTCGATGCCGGCATCGGTCAGCGTATAGCGCAACAGGCCGGGTTCTGGCTCTTCGAGCGCAAGCTCGGTCACCGAGCCGGCGCCGAACATGCTTGCCGACACCGGCGCCACCAGCGTGGCCAGTGCGGTCTTGGCCGCCTCGACCTCGCTCGCGTCGGTGATACGCACCTGGATGGTCCTGCCGGTGCCGGTCAGGCCGGTATAGCCGATCTTGGCATCGCGCAGCATCGTGCGGATATCGTCGCGGGTCGTCTGCAGCCGCTCATCGATCAGGTCCTGCCTATCGATGGCGAGCAGCATGTGCGAACCGCCCTGAAGGTCGAGTCCGAGCGTCAACGCGCGCTTGGGAAACCATCCCGGAAGGGAATCGAGCTGAGATTGAGTCAGCATGTTCGGGAGGGTGAAGAGTACCCCGAGGAGCACGACTGCCCAGATCGAGATCGTCTTCCAGCGCGAAAAATAGAGCATATGGCCTCGTCCGTCAGGCGTGAAAGCGGTGCGTTCCGCCTCGAATACGGTTATTTCTTGGCGTTCTGGTTGGCGATCGGCTCGCCCTTGACCCGAACGTCGGAGATGGTCGCACGCAGCGCCGTCACCTTGAGGCCGTTGCCCAGATCGACCTCGAGTTCATTGTCGTCGATGACCTTGGTCACCTTGCCGACGAAACCACCACCCGTGACGACCGTGTCGCCGCGGCGGATCGACGAAAGCATCTCGCCACGCTTCTTGAGCTGGGTGCGCTGCGGGCGGATGATAAGAAAATACATGATCACGAAGATCAGCACAAACGGCAGAATGCTTACGAGAACGTCGGGCGTTCCCCCGGTGGCCTGTGCGTATGCCGGCGTGACGAACATGAATGTCTCCTGAGAAAGTATCGGGATACCGCACACCGGGACCCCGCAAATGTGCGCGGAATATAGTCGCTAAAGCGACCAATGCAACTGCGCTTGGCCCAAGCAGCGGCGCTTTTCCGCGCAATTTGAGCGTGTTACAGCGTCGCGCATTGATGAAATGTAGAGATGGACAGGATTGGTCATGGAAAAGGCGATCGAAGCACTCAACGACAAACTCGACCGTCTGATTGCCGCCGTGGCGACGTTGGCGCCGCCGGCAGCTCCGGAAACCGACATCGACAGCGCCGACTGTTTCGTTTGGGCTGCCGATCCCGGCTATCTCGAACCCGTCCACCGCGTCAACCGGGTCGACATCGGGCTGATCAAGGGCGTTGACCGGGTGCGCGACATCCTTGTCGACAACACCGAGCGCTTCGCCGCCGGCCTGCCCGCCAACAACGTGCTGTTGTGGGGTGCGCGCGGCATGGGCAAGTCGTCCCTGGTCAAGGCGGCACACGCCAGCATCAACGCCTCGGGCAAGAGCGTCGCTCCGCTCAAGCTGATCGAAATCCACCGTGAGGACATCGACACGCTGCCCAAGCTGATGAACCTGCTCAAGGCGGCGCCCCATCGCTTCATCCTGTTCTGCGACGACCTGTCGTTCGACCATGACGATACGTCCTACAAGTCGCTCAAGGCAGCGCTCGAAGGCGGCGTCGAGGGCCGGCCGGGCAATGTGATCTTCTATGCGACGTCGAATCGCCGGCATCTTCTGCCACGCGACATGATCGACAATGAGCGCTCGACGGCGATCAACCCGTCCGAAGCCGTCGAGGAAAAGGTGTCGCTGTCGGATCGCTTCGGCCTGTGGCTCGGTTTCCACAAGTGCTCGCAGGACGAATATCTCGACATGGTCAACGGCTATGCCCGCTATCACGGCTTCGACGGGGATGCCGAAACGCTGCGCGCCGAGGCGCTGGAATGGGCAACGACCCGCGGCAGCCGCTCGGGCCGCGTTGCCTGGCAGTTCATCCAGGATCTCGCCGGCCGGCTGGGCAAGTCGCTGAAGGATTAAGCCGACCTTCCAACGAAAACGCCCGCCCCTGGTCGGGACGGGCGAAGCTGGCGGGCGAATTGGAGGTCAGGGTACCCGCTATTCCAGGAAGCCGTTCGGATCGACCGGCGTCGAGTTCTTGCGCACTTCGAAGTGCAACTTCGGCGCATCGGTGGAACCGCTCATGCCGGAAAGCGCGATCTCGTCGCCACGCTTGACCTTCTGGCCGCGCTGCACCTTGAGCTGACTCGCGTGACCATAGACAGTCACGAGGCCGTTCTCATGGCGCACCAGCACCGTGTTGCCGAATTCCTTGAGCCCGTCGCCGGCATAGATGACGACGCCGTTTTCGGCTGCCTTGACCGGCGTGCCTTCCGGCACCGAGATGTCGATGCCGTCATTCGACTTGCCGCCGCCCTTGCCGTAGCTGGAAACGACCCGACCACGCACCGGCCAGCGCATGCGGTCGATACCGGTGGCATTCGGTGCAGCTTCGGCCGATTCTTCGGCTTGCTGCACCAACTTGTCCTTCTTCGGCGGCGTGTAGGCTGCGACCGTTGGCGCTTCGGTGGGCTTGGCTGCCGTAACGGCCGGCTTGGCCGGAGCAGGCGAGCTGGTCACCACCGGATCGACAGCGGCCGGCGCTGCCTTGGCAATGGTCGTGGTGGCGGCACCGGGCACCTTCAGCGACTGACCGATACGGATGCGGCCATCCTGCAGGCCGTTGGCCTGCTTGAGAGCAGCCGTGGTGACGCCGAGCTTGTTGGCAATGCGGTTGAGCGTGTCGCCTTCGGCCACCTTGTAGCTGCTGCCAGTGCCCGTAGGCTTGGCATTCTTGTCAGCCGAAGAGTCGACCTGAGCGAGCGCGCCATTTTCCTTGGTCTTGGGCTGCTGCGGCAACACCGCAACCTTGTCCGTGGAAAGTGGCTGCTGGTTGGCCGGCAGGGGCTTCTTGCCGGGCACCTTGAGCACATTGTCCTGGGCGGGGGCCTGGGCGACCGTCGAAGTCGTCGTACGATCGACGGCCGGCGCCAAGGCGGGAGCCTGGGCCGTGCGGACCGGAGCCGGAGCCATTGCCGGAGCCTGGGCAACTGCGGGAGCCGGCAGCGGCTGCGAAGAGACAGGCTCCAGGCTGCCGCGGCTCACCGAACCTGAATTGCTGGCCGCGAGCGGCGCTGCCTGGGTCTCACCCGGATAGGGCTGCTGTTGCTGGCTGATGATCGAACGCTGATTGGGCGTCGATGCCGTAAAGATGTCGTCGACGCCACCGCCGCCGAATCGCGACACTCCGGAACTGCAGCCTGCCGCCATGCCGGCAACCAGCAGAACGGCGCCACTGCGCGCCATAGAGCGTCTATTCGCCTTCAAAATACTGAAACGCATCGCACTGACCCGCGCTTTACCCGATACCAACTAGGCTTGATTAAAGCGCGTTAATGTTACCGGTCGGTTAAGGGGATCAAATAAATCAAAAGCTTCGCCGATCACGACGCGAGAGCAGTCGAACCCGGGGGATGGCCGGGTTTCAATCGGACAGATGCGGGAGGCTCATGGGATAGGCTGGGCGTGCCGAGGCTCAGGTCAGGCCAGCGTTGCCTGACGCTCAATGCCTAGATGACGGCAGCGACGCCACGCGCCAGCGGCTGAAGCCGAACGACGCCCAGGTCTTCACGTTCGAATCGGCTGCCGATCTTGGTCAGCTTGCAGAGCACCTGCTCGCCCTCTTCAGGACCGATCGGCGCGATCATCGTGCCGCCGCTCGACAGTTGGTCGACAAACATGCGCGGATGGCTGTCGAAGGCGGCCCATACCACGATGCGGTCGAACGGCCCCTCGCCTTGCAGCCCGTTCGAGCCGTCGGCCTGGCGCACCAGCGCGTTGTTGATGCCGAGCAGTTCGAAGCGCTGGCGCGCTTGCTCGGCTAGTGTCTTGAAGCGGTCGACAGTGATGACGCGCCCGGCCAGCCGCGCCATCACGGCAGCGGTGTAGCCCGTGCCGGTTCCCACCTCGAGCACCCGGTTGCCCGGCTCGATGTTGAGGGCCGCAATCACCGCAGCCTGAAGGTCGGCGCCCTCGATCGCTTCGCCGCATTCGATCGGCAGCATGCGATCCGACCAGGCCATGGAATGGAATTGCCCGGCGATGAAATCCCGCCTTGGCGTTGCCTCGAAAGCGGCAATGAGATTTTTCGGAACGATGCCGCGCCCACGCAGGCGAAGAAGAAAGGCGGCGAAGCCTTCACGATCGTCCGGCATCATGTTCATGCAATTGCCTTGGCCAGTTGATCGCGCAGTTCATGCGCCGTCATGTCGAGCTTGAGCGGTGTGACCGAAATCTGCTTGTTGCGTACGGCATGCAAATCGGTGCCCGGCTTGACCTCCGGCTCGTCGCGGCCGAATCGCAGCCAGTAATATGGCAGGCTGCGGCCGTCGCGGCGCTCCTCGACCCAGATGCCGTAGGACAGCTTGCCCTGGCTCGCCACAACAGGACCCGTCACCTCTTCCGGCGGGCAGTTCGGGAAATTGACGTTGAGCAGCACGCCGATAGGCAGCTCGGTGGCGATCAGCTTCCTGAGTAGCGCCGGCGCCAGCGCTTCCGCCGTCTCGTAAGGCACGATGCGCTCTTCGTTCTCGTAGACATAGGCCTGGCTCAGCGCGATAGAGCGGATGCCGATCAGCGCGCCTTCCATGGCACCGGCGACCGTGCCCGAATAGGTCACGTCGTCGGCAACGTTGAGGCCCGAATTGATGCCCGACAGGATCAGATCCGGCGGCTCGGGCAGGATCTTCCGCGCGCCCATGATGACGCAGTCGGTCGGCGTGCCATTCACCGCGTAGTGCTTGTCGCTGATCTTGCGCAACCGCAGTGGTTCCGAGATCGACAGCGAATGGGCGTAGCCCGACTGGTCGGTCTCGGGCGCCACCACCCAAACGTCGTCCGACAGCTGGTTGGCGATGCGCTCCAGGACAGCAAGCCCTTCGGCATGGATGCCGTCGTCGTTGGTCAGCAGAATGCGCATGTCACTTCGCTTCGATCTTGGTCAGGCCACCCATGTAAGGCAGCAGCACTTCAGGAATGGTTACGCTACCGTCCTCGTTCTGGTAATTCTCGATGACGGCGATCAGCGCACGACCAACGGCGACACCCGAGCCATTGAGGGTGTGCACGAAGCGCGTGCCCTTCTCTTCCTTCGGACGATAGCGGGCATCCATGCGCCGCGCCTGGAAGTCACCGCACACCGAACAGGAAGAAATCTCGCGGTAGGTATTCTGACCCGGCAGCCAGACCTCGATGTCATGGGTCTTGCGTGCGCCGAAGCCCATGTCGCCGGTGCACAGCACGACAGTGCGGAACGGCAGGCCAAGCATCTTGAGCACGTTCTCGGCGCAGTCGGTCATGCGGTCATGCTCGGCAAGCGCGCTTTCGGCATCAACGATCGAGACCAGCTCGACCTTGTAGAACTGGTGCTGGCGCAGCATGCCGCGCGTGTCGCGGCCCGCCGAGCCAGCTTCCGAGCGGAAGCAGGGCGTCAGCGCCGTCAAGCGCATCGGCAGCTGCTCGCTGGCAAGGATTTCCCCGCGCACGAGATTGGTCAGCGGCACTTCGGCGGTGGGGATCAGGCCGAGGCGGCTGTCGCCATGCGGCACAAAGAACAGGTCTTCCTCGAATTTCGGCAGCTGGTTGGTGCCAAACAGCACCTCGTCGCGCACCAGAAGCGGCGGCTGCACTTCGGTGTAGCCGTGTTCGGTCGTATGCAGGTCCAGCATGAACTGGCCGAGCGCGCGTTCGAGCCGGGCAAGCTGGCCTTTCAGCACGGTGAAACGCGCGCCCGAAAGCTTGGCGGCACGCTCGAAGTCCATCAGGCCGAGCGCCTCGCCGATCTCGAAATGCTCCTTCACCCAGTTCGGGCGCGGCATGACCTTGCCGACCTTGCGCAGTTCGACATTGTCGTTCTCGTCCTTTCCGACGGGAACGTCCTGCAGCGGAACGTTGGGAATAATCGCAAGAGCCGAATCGAGTGCCTTGTCGAGTTCGCGTTCGAGGCCCTCGCCATCCTGGATGAAGCCCTTGATCTCGGCGACTTCGGCTTTCAGCTTCTCTGCCAGGGCGGAATCACCATTGCGCATGGCGTTGCCGATTTCTTTCGACGCGGCATTGCGGCGCTCCTGCGCCTCCTGCAGCTTCGAAACGTGGGCTCGCCGCGCCTCATCCTTGGCGATCAGGTCGTCCACCGTCGAGCTCGCGACCGAAGCCGGCTGCCCACGCTTGGTCAGCGCTTCGACTAGAGCTTCAGGGTTCTCGCGAATCCATTTGATATCAAGCATTTAAAAATTTTCCGGTCGCGGCGGTTGTCGAAACGACCGCGACGGCGGATCGGGCTGTCAGCCGGCTTTCGTGCCGCTGCCTGTGCCTTCGAGCGAGGTCGGTGCTGCTTGCGTCTGCTCGGCGGGGTTGTCGCCCTCGCTCTGCGTCTCGCTCGCCACGCGCTCCTGCTCGCGCTTCTTTTCGATCATCCGGGCGGTCCAGATGGAAATCTCGTAAAGAAGGATCGTGGGAAGGGCAAGGCCGATCTGGCTGACCGGATCGGGTGGCGTCAGCACGGCGGCAACCACGAAGGCGATCACGATCGCCCATTTGCGCTTGTCGGCCAATCCCTGCGACGTCACCATACCGACGCGGGCCATCAACGTCGTCACCACCGGCAGCTGGAACACGAGGCCGAAGGAGAAGATCAGCGTCATGATCAGGCTGAGATATTCCGACACCTTGGGCAGCAGCGAAATCTGTACCTCGCCTTCGCCGCCGGTCTGCTGCATGGCGAGGAAGAACCACATCACCATCGGGGTGAAGAAGAAGTAGACCAGCGACGCCCCCATCAGGAACAGCACCGGCGAAGCGATCAGGAACGGCAGGAAAGCGGCGCGCTCGTTCTTGTAGAGGCCGGGGGCGACGAACTTGTAGATCTGCGAGGCGATCACCGGAAACGCGATCACAAGGCCGCCGAACATGGCGAGCTTGATCTGGGTGAAGAAGAATTCCTGCGGCGCCGTGTAGATGAGCTCGACCTTTTGCGGGTCGAGACCAGCCCAGCCGGTCGCCCATTTGAACGGGATAACCAGCAGGTTGAACAGTTGCTTGGCAAAGAAGAAGCAGACCAGGAAGGCGACGAAGAAGCCGCCGATGGACCGCATCAACCGCGTGCGCAGCTCGATGAGATGCTCCATCAGCGGGGCCGAGGACTTTTCGATCTCGTCGTCTTCGGCGCTCACGAGGCTTTTCCTGCTTTGGTCGTCGTCTTGGCGACGGTCTTCTTGGGCGCAGCAGCCTTTGCCGGCGCTGCCTTGGCGGCGGCCGGCTTGGCTGGACTTGCCTTGGCCTTGGCTTGCGCCGCAGCCTTGGGCTTCGCGGCCGCTTTCGGCTTTGTTGCCGCCTTGGCAGCATTGGCAGGCGCTTCGGCAACCGGCAACGGCATAGCCTTGATTTCGACGGCCGGGACAACCGGCGCTGCCGGCATTGCCTCCGGTCCGGCCACGCCCGGCATGACGGTTGCGCCGTTCTTCAACGGCTCGGCCGAATGCACGGAACTAGACGCCGGGTCAGCGGGTGCTGCCGGCTGCGACGGCTTCATCGCAGAATCGAGCCCGGCGCGCACGTCGGCAGCCGCCTTTTCGAACGGATTGAGCTGCTTCCTGATCTCATTGGCCGGATTGAGGCCCTTGAGATCGTCGAGCGACTTCTTGACGTCGTCGAGTTCGGCTTCTTTCAGCGCCTCGTTGAACTGGCGCTGAAAATCGCCCGCCATGGACCGTGCCTTGGTGGTCATCCGCCCTATGGTGCGGAGCATCTTGGGCAAATCCTTCGGGCCGACGACCACGATCATGACGACCGCAATCACCAGCATTTCGGTCCAGCCGATTTCAAACATGTCGGTGCGATCCGGCTAGCAAGAGACTATGGTCAGCTCTTGCTGGCCTTTTCCTTGGTCGAGTTTACGGCCTCGTCGTTGCGATGCTCGACCGTCTTGGCATCGTCGGCTTCCTCGTCCGACATGCCCTTCTTGAAGCTCTTGATGCCCTTGGCCATGTCGCCCATCAGTTCGGGGATCTTGCCACGGCCAAACAGCAGCAGCACGACGACCAGAACGATCAGCCAGTGCCAGATTGAAAACGAACCCATTGAACTCTCTCTTGAACAGTTTCCCTGCGATTGATCTAGGCTCTTTCGCTTCCAGATTCAAACACTAGAACATCCGCTTTCCGAAGCGACAGCCATATATCACGAGCTTTTACGGACAAAGCGCCGCAGCGCACACGCGCCCTGACCGGCGTCTCCGCTCCCGGCACCGCAAGCTCCAGCAATTCGACGACGCCGAGATAGCGGCGCGAAATGATGCGAGCCTGAGTCTCGCCGGTGTCTTCGCTGACGTCGATGCCGGTCAGGCGCACGGCTACCGATACCTGGGTGCCGTCGGCGACCGACGTTTCGACCTCGCCGACCGGTGTATCTGCATAACCATCGACAACCCTGGCCGAAAAGACATTCAACTCCGAAAAGAAGCCGGCGGCGAACAGATTTGCCGGCCTGAGGTAGAGGTCGTCCGCCCTGCCCGTCTGCACCAGTTGGCCGTCCTTCAGCAGGGCGATGCGGTCGCCCATGCGCATCGCCTCCTCGGCGTCGTGGGTGACGACGATCGCGGTTGCCCGGCTTTCGCGCAGAATTGCCAGCGTCTCGGCGCGCACCGTATCCTTTAGCCGCGAATCGAGGCCGGAAAACGGCTCGTCCATCAACAGCACTGCCGGCCGCGGCGCGAGCGCACGGGCAAGGGCGACGCGCTGCTGCTCGCCGCCGGACAGCGCGTGCGGGTAGTTGTCGGCATAGTGCTCGAGGCCGACGCGGTTGAGCGCGATCAAGGCCTCGCGCTTGCCCTCGTCCCGCGACAGGGCGGTCAGGCCAAAACGGACATTGTCCAGGATGGTCAAATGCGGAAACAGGGCGAAATCCTGGAAGACCAGGCCGATCGAGCGCTGTTCCGGCGGCAGGAATACCGAGGGACCGGCAATCTCCTTGCCGTTGAGCATCACCTGGCCGGATGTCTGGGCCTCAATGCCGGCGGCGATCCTCAGCAGCGTCGTCTTGCCCGAACCGGAGGGGCCAAGCAGACACAGAACCTCACCCGGTTCAGCGGCAAGGCTGACGCCACGCAGCGTCTCGGCGCCATTGGCGAAGGAATGTCGGATATTTTCGAAAGCCAGGCGTGCGGCAAAAGTCACGCCCGCGGTGACGCGGGAAACCGTCTGGGCTTGATTGGTCGTCACAGAATGGACCTCGCAGGGCCGGTTCCACACCGGCGCCGGTCAATCATCTGTGACGCGGGGTGTCAACAGGCCAAGCTCCTCAAGATCGATGTCCGTCAGCGGATCCTCATCTTCGGTGAGCAGGTCCGGGTCGGACGGCGGCAACGGCACCGAGAAGCCGGGCGGCATGCGCGTGGAGAGCAGCCCTGCTCCCTTCAGCTCTTCCATGCCGGGCAGGTCGCGTATTTCCTCAAGGCCGAAATGATCGAGGAACTTGTCGGTGGTGCCATAGGTGACCGGCCGGCCCGGTGTCTTGCGGCGGCCGCGCATGCGCACCCACTCGGTTTCCATCAGCGTGTCGAGCGTACCCTTGGAGGTTTCGACGCCGCGGATGTCCTCGATCTCGGCGCGTGTCACCGGCTGGTGGTAGGCAATCACCGAAAGCACTTCGAGCGCCGCGCGCGACAGCTTCTTCTGCTGGACGGTGTCCCGGCTCATCAGGAAAGCGAGGTCGCCGGCGGTGCGGAAGGCCCATGAATCCGCGACCTTGACCAGATTGACGCCGCGGCGCTCGTAGATGCTCTGCAGTTCGGCCATCGCCGCAGGCACGTCGATGCCTTCGGGCAGTCGCGAAACAAGCTGCCGCTCGCTCACCGGCTCGGCGCTGGCGAAGACGATCGCCTCGGCCATGCGTACGGCCTCGGCGAGATGCAGCCGTGCCGCCGGGTTGCGTTCGACGGCATCGCCATCCTCGTCGTCGAGGGAGAACGGAACGACGTTTGATCCTTCGGTCATGAAGCACCTTCGGTCTGCCGGGGAGCGGATTGGCGTTCGCGCAGATAGATCGGCGCGAACGGCTCGTGTTGGCGGATTTCGACGCTGCCGTCGCGAACCATTTCGAGGCTCGCGGCGAAGGAACTGGCAATCGCGGTTGCGCGCTCCTCGGGGCTGGTCATGTAGCGAACGAGAAAATGGTCGAGCGCGGTCCAGTCCTTCAGTTCACCGACCATGCGGGCCAGGATGTCGCGCGCCTGCTTGAGCGACCAGACGCCGCGCTTGGCGATCTGCACGTTGGTGATGGCCTGGCGCTGCCGCTGGCCGGCATAGGCGCTCAACAGGTCGTAGAGCGAGGCCGAGTACTCGTTGCGCTTGTCGATGATGACGAGCTCCGGCGCGCCGCGCTGGAAGACGTCGCGACCCAGCCGGTTGCGATTGACCAGCCGCGAGGCGGCATCGCGCATGGCCTCGAGCCGCTTGAGCCGGAATTGCAGCACCGCCGCCAGTTCCTCGCCGCTTTCGCCTTCATCGCCCGGCAGCTTGGGGATCAAGAGCTTCGACTTGAGGAAGGCGAGCCAGGCCGCCATGACCAGATAGTCGGCGGCAAGCTCCAGCCGCAAGGCCCGCGCCTGCGAGACGAAGATGAGGTACTGCTCGACAAGCGCCAGGATCGAAATGCGCGACAGGTCCACCCGCTGGCTGCGCGCCAGGTGCAGCAGGAGGTCGAGCGGGCCTTCGAAGCCGGCGACGTCGACGACCAGCGACGGATCGTCCGTCATGCGCTCGTCGGCGTTCTCCGCCCACAGGCGGTCCATCGGTGCTGGCTTTTGGGCCTTGCTTTCCAATGCGTCCGCCAAATCCGTGCCTTCTCCTTGAGAGGCTATGCAACTGCCTCGAAATATTGTCCGAATTCCGCCCGAAGCGACGCTTCATCGTGGCCGTCGCCCGCCTTGACCGCGGCAAGGGCCTTTTCAGCGCGCTCAAGCGACTTCCCGGAAAGTGCCGTCGCCCGCGAGGCGATGCCCTCCATCTCCTCCATCACCCCGTTGCAATGAAGGACAAGATCGACGCCCGCCGCAAGGATCGCCGCCGACTTTGAAGGGAAATCCCCAGAAAGTGCCTTCATCGAGGTGTCGTCGCTGACCAGGAGACCGTCGAAGCCGATCTCGCCGCGCACGATCTCCTCGATGACCTTGCGCGACGTCGTCGCAGGTGCTGACGGATCGACGGCGCTGAAGATGACATGCGCGGTCATGGCGATCGGCAGGTGGTTCAGCGCCTTGAACGGCGCGAAGTCGTGCGCGCGCAGCTGGTCGAGCGGCGTGTCCACCGTCGGCAATTCGAAATGGGTATCGGCAAAGGCGCGGCCATGGCCTGGAATGTGCTTCATGACCGGCAGGATGCCGCCTGAAAGCAGCCCCTCGGCAGCGGCGCGGCCGAGTGCCGTAACGCTCTCGGGGTCCTTGCCGTAGGCACGCGCGCCGATGACGTCGCTGGCGCCCTCGACCGGAACATCCAGCACCGGGAGGCAGTCGGCAGTGATGCCGTAGCGGGCGAGATCGAAGGCATGCAGGCGGGCGAGCAGCCACGTTGCCCTCAGGCCCGCCTCGCGGTCGCTGCGATAGAGCGCGCCAAGCGCGCCGCCTGCGGGATAGTTCGGCGCCAGCGGCGGGCGCAGGCGCTGCACGCGCCCACCCTCCTGGTCGATGAAGACAGGGGCGTCCGGACGACCGACGCTGTCACGCATGGCGGCGACGAGATCGCGGATCTGCTCCGGCTCCTTGACGTTGCGGGCAAAGAGGATGAAGCCCCACGGCTGCTCCCGGCGATAGAAGGCAATCTCTTCAGCGGTGAGCGACAGGCCTGCGCAGCCAAGGATGATGGACTTTGATTCGGTCATGTCAGGAGCTTAGCGCCTTTTTGGGTGAGATAGAATCGGCTGCAATCTGCGGGCGAGCCGGAAACGAAAAACGGCGCAGCAGATGCCGCGCCGTTTGCCGGTTGGAAGTCGCAAGCCTACTTCGAGACGAAGCAGTTGCCGCCTGCAGCCTTGTAGCTCTCGCACAGGCTAACCGCGTCGTTGCGGGTGCCGGCCGGCACGCGGACGCGCCAGAAGGTGCCCTTGCCGGCGATCTCGGCCTTGACGATGCTGACCTCGCGGCCGCTGAGCACGCTGCCGTAGCGGCGCGCCAGATCGGCATAAGTCGACTTGGCCGCGGCTTCGCTCGGCTGCGAGGCGATCTGCATCGCCCATGCGCCCGAGGCTGCTGCGGTCGGGGCCGACGGTGCGAGGGCCGCAACCTGATCCGGCTTGACCTCGCCGACGACGTTGACGGGCTGTTCAGAAGGACGCTGCGGCGCGATCGGAGCCGAAGCAGGCGTATTTGCCGACTGGGCAGCTGCCTGGGTGTTGGCAACCGGCGCAAGCGCGGGCTGCGAAGGCACCGTGCCGGTGGCCTCGCTGGCCGGCTCGGCAACGCGCTGCGGCGCCGGATCGTTCGGCTCGGCTGCGGCCACGGCAGCAGGTGCCGGATCTTCGCGCGGCACCAGCGTCCCGTCAGGCCTCACCACCATGGTACGAACCTTGCGCGGTGCGACAGCGGCAGTCTCGGTGCTGGCGTCGGGCTGGTCGGCCTGAGCCGCCTGCGCGACGCGATCCTCTGCCTTCGGCAGCGGCGCATCGGCAGTCTCGTCCGCATCCAGCGGCGGGGTGTCGTTGGCGCGTGCCTCGGCGTCCTGCGCCACCACGTCGATCGGCTCTTCCGTGTTGGTGACCAGCTTTTCCTGCGCCGGCGCACCGTTGGCGGCACCGCCTGCGACACGGTCGTAGACCTTGTTGTCCTGGTTCGGCACGGTCATGCCGCCCGGATTTTCCGGCTTGACCTTGATCGGCGTCCCGTCAGCCTTGACGATGACAGGCGCCCCAGCGTCTTCGCTGCCGCCGAAGGACAGTCCCCAGGCGCCGATGCCGCCGACAACGGCGACCGCACCGACGATGGCGGCGATCATCAGGCCGCGACGGGCCGGACGGGCTGCGGCCGGCGAGCCGGGCAGCGCTTCCATGGCTTCGTCGAAATCCGGATCGTAGTCGAAGTCGTCAACCGGTGCCTGCTCGCGCGGCGCGGAACCGCGTCCCTGGTGCATGCCACCAAGGTCAAATCCGGTCAGTCGATCGTCGCCCTGCTGCGCCTGTGACTGGCGCCCGGCATACATGGCGGCCGCGCCGGCGGTAGCAGCAGCTGCAATTGCCTCCGAGGGAAATTCGATCGGCTGCGACGCATCGCCATCGCGCAGCGTCTTGCGATCGAACCCGCTGGCATAAGGATTGGGCTCGTAGCTCGACGAAACCGACGGCTTGCTTGCCTCGGGAGCATTCATCTCGTTCATGAGATTCGTGAATTCGCTGTCGAGATCATCGTAGGCCGGCGCCGGCGGCGCATCGTCTTCGAAGGACAGTTCGGGAATGTCGAGATCGTCGGCAAGCGCGACGGCCTTCTCCGGCACGTCCACTGTCTCCACGTCTGGCGCATCGTCGAAGGACGAAACGGCGGCGAACAATTCGGCTTCGAGATCGTCGGCAACGTCGGCGGCCGGCTCGGCCTGCTGCACGTAGGGCTCGGGCTCGGCCGTCGGCGCAAAGGCTTCCGCAGGAGCATAGGCTTCCGCGGGCGCAGCATAGGTCTCGGGCTGATAGCTCGGCTGCGTCTCGGCGACAGGCGTCGATGCACGCGGAGCCACTGGTGTGCCCAGACCCCAACTGCGGGCCTGCTCGTAGCGCGAAGCAGCAAGCGGCCGATCTGCTGCCGCAGCGATAGCTGCAGGCGCGATTACGGCAGGCGCGACGGCTTCGGTCGCAGCCGTTGCCACGCTGCGTTCGAAAGCCATGTCGAAGGCGTCGTCGTCGAAATTGACATCGACGTCGGCCTGCTGGTCATAGCTGGGCTCGGTGTAGCCGGCATCGGATGCGACAGCAGCCGCATCATCCGTGGCTGCGAAATCCTCGATCTGCTGAGCGTCATCGGCGTAGGACGTCGCATAGTCGGCGTCTTCAACCGACTGCGGCTCGATTTCGGCGGGCTGCTCGGGCGCCCAGAATGAACTGGTGAACGCCGGCTCCGGTTCGACGGAAGCAGACTCTTCGACGCGAAGCGGTGCAGGCTCGGAAAGGGCCTTGGCCTGGCTGCTCATGGTTCCGAGCAGCGCGTTCAGCTCGTCCTCGAGGCTGGTGTCTTCTGCGACGGCGGCCGCCGGTGCAACCTCGGGGTCATAGGCCGGCTCCTGAGCGACAGCAGGCTCGTAGGCAGGCTCTTCGTCGCGCAGGGCGTCCTGCAAGCGACGCTCGACCTCGTCGTAGTCCTGGGCCTTGGCGACGGGGGCCGCCACTGCTTGCTGTTCTTCGACCAAGTCCTCGTGGGAGAAAGCAATTTCAGCCTCGGCCGGCTGATATTCGCCAAGCGTCAGCTGATCGTCGGCCTCGCTCCCGGCAGCATAGTCCGCACCATCAGCAACATAGTCCGCACCATCATGGGCAGCAAAATCCATGTCGACATCGGCAAGGGCGATATCGAATTCGGCATCGAGATCGGTTTCGAGGGGAGCCTGGTAGGCAATCGGCGCCTCGACCTGGGCGGCAGTCTCCTCGATCGGCAGCTCTTCGAGCGTGAAATGTTCGTCGAGGGAGGCGGCGACGGCATCGTCGAACTCCGCTTCGGCCGCGACATCGGCCACGGGCGCATAGGCTGGTTCAACCGCGAAAGTCGGCTCCACTGCATAAGCCGGCTCGGCGGCGAAAGCGGGCTCAACGGCATAGGCCGGCTCGACCGCAGAGGCCTGGTCTTCAGGGCGCAGCAATTCGTCCTCGAGCGAAAACTCCTGCTCGAAGGATGCGGCAACGGCATCGTCGAACGAAGCATCGGAGACGAATTCCGGTTCCTGCGCGCGGCCATAGCCAGACTGTTCGAAACCAGCCTCGACGGGCGCGTAGGCGGACGGCGCGTCAACCTGAACATAGGCCGCGGGCGCGTCACGCTCCGGTGCTGCCACCAGATCGTCGCCGGCCAGTTCGCCAAGCAATTCCTTTTCCAGGTCGATGCCGAAATCGTCGTCCATCGCCGGCTCGACACGAGCAGCGGGCGCACCAACATCCTGGCGCACCACAGGCTGGCGCGGATCGAAGCCCATGATCCTCGTCAGCTCGGCGAACGGATCTTCATCGGCGAAATCGTTCTTATCGGCGATCTTCAGCTGGGGTCTGTCTGCCATTCTTTTTCCCGAACTCTCGCACTTTTTTCGGACGCCATGAACGTCGCGTAAGGTTGGCCCTTACCAGCGCAATGTGGGCAAAAGGTGACAGAAAGCCTCTGTTAACCTAGCGCATTTCGGTCGGCGCATCCGCCCCGATCAACGCCAGGCCCGACGTCAAGACGTCCGAAACAGCCTGCACCAGCCCGAGTCTGGCATGGGTCAATTCTGGATCGTTAACCTTAACAAACCGTAAGTCGGGGTTGTCCGTGCCGCGATTCCAGTGTCCGTGGAAGGTGCTGGCGAGATCGTAGAGGTAGAATGCCAGCCTGTGCGGCTCCATCGACTGGGCAGCGGATTCGATCAGGCGCGGATACTCGGCAAGCTTCTTGACGAGCGCGATCTCGCCTTCGTCGGCAAGCCGTTCGACTCGCCCGATCAGGCCTGCACGTGCGAACTCTGCTACGCTGAGCTGTTCCTTCGCCTGCCGGAACACCGAGTGGCAGCGCGCCGAAGCATACTGCACGTAGAAAACCGGGTTGTCTTTCGACTGCTCGGTGACCTTGGCGAAATCGAAATCGAGCGGCGCATCGCTCTTGCGGTAGAGCATCATGAAGCGGATTGCGTCGCGGCCGACTTCCTCGACCACTTCGCGCAAGGTGATGAACTCCCCTGCCCGCTTGGACATGCGCACCGGCTCGCCGTCGCGGAACAGCTTGACCAACTGGCAGAGCAGCACGTCGAGCTTCACGGCACCGTCGGTAACCGCGCGCGCCAGCGCTTCCATGCGCTTGACGTAACCGCCATGATCGGCGCCGAGCACGAACACCAGTTCCTCGAAACCGCGATCGACCTTGTCCTTGAGATAGGCGACGTCGGCGGCGAAATAGGTGAATGCACCGTCCGACTTGACCAGCGGCCGGTCCATGTCGTCGCCAACCTCGGTCGAGCGGAACAAGGTCTGCTCGCGGTCTTCCCAGTCATCCGGCTTCTCGCCCTTAGGCGGCGGCAGCTTGCCCTTGTAGATGTGGCCCTTCAGCGTCAGGTCGCTGATCGCCGAGCGGATCGCCTTGGCGTTGTCGGCGTGCAGCGTGCGCTCGGAGAAGAACACCTCATGGCGGACGTTGAGCAGCGCCAGGTCTTCGCGGATCATCACCATCATGGCGTCGATGGTCCGGTCCTTGATGATGGCAAGCGCCTCGTCCTCGGGCTTCTGCAGGAGGTCGCGGCCAAACTCCTTGGCGAGGTCCTGGCCGACCGGCACGAGATAGTCGCCCGGGTAAAGCCCGGCCGGAATCTCGCCGATCTCGTCGCCCAATGCCTCGCGATAACGCAGCATCACCGAGCGACCGAGCACGTCGATCTGCACGCCGGCGTCGTTGATGTAGTATTCCTTGGTCACGTCATAGCCGGCAAAGCCGAGGATGTTGGCAAGTGCATCGCCGACCACCGCGCCGCGGCAGTGGCCGACATGCATCGGCCCGGTCGGATTGGCCGAAACGTATTCGACGTTGACCCGCTTGTTGTTGCCGAAGCCAGAGCGGCCGTATTCGGCGCCGCGCGACAGCAGATCGGCCAGATGCTTGTGCCAGAACGCGTCCTTGAGCTTGAGGTTGACGAAACCCGGGCCGGCAACCTCGGCCTTGACCACGTCGGCGTCCTTGGCGAGTTCGGCGACCAGCCGTTCGGCCAGCACGCGCGGGTTCTGCCCCGTCGGCTTGGCCAGCACCATCGCCGCATTGGTCGCCAGATCGCCATGGGTGGCGTCGCGTGGCGGCTCAACGGCAATGCGCGTCAGGTCGAGCGCGCCGCCATCTTTGGGAGTCAATTCAAGCGCTTCGACGGCTTTGGTGATCCGCTCGCTGAAATCGGCGAAAATATTCATGTGCTCGGCTCTGGGTGGCATTGCGTGGCAACCGGCAAAATAGCCGGAAATTGCGCCCGGCCTAAACCAAATCGGGCGTATGGTCAAACAAACGCCGGTGTTCCTTGACCGCGTAGGTGTCAGTCATGCCGGCCAGGAAATCGGCGACAGCGCGGGCCTTGATGCGGTCCTCGGCCCGATCGAGCCCCTCACGCCAGCCCTCCGGCATGGCACGCGGATCGGCGTAGTAGGCGTCAAACAGCTCCTTGACGATCCGGTCAGCATTGGCCCGCACCCGCATCACCTCCGAATGCCGGTACATGTAGCGGTAGAGAAAGGCCTTGAGCTCCTTTTCGGACGCCGCCATCTCGTCGGAAAAGGTCACCATCGCCGCGCCGGCTGACCTGACCTCGTCGGCGCTTTGCGGTGCCACAAGCGTGATCTTTGCGGAAGCTGTCGAAATGACGTCCTCGACAAACATGGTGATCTGGCGGCGCATCAGTTCGTGGCCGGTGCGCACCGCATCGAGTGCAGGATAGCGCTCGCGCACACCGCGCAGGATCGAAGCCGGCAGGCCCACCTCGTCGAGCATGTCGAGCGTCAACAAGCCCGCACGCAGGCCATCGTCGATGTCATGGGTGTTGTAGGCGATGTCGTCGGCGATCGCCGCGCATTGCGCTTCGAGGCTGGCGAAGCGGTCGAGTTCGAGGTCGTGCAACTCGGAATAGTCGCGGATCGCTTGAGGCACCGGCCCTTTCAGGCCCTTGCCGGTGGCGTCGGTCAGCGGACCGTTGTGCTTGACCAGCCCCTCCAGCGTCTCCCAGGTCAGGTTGAGCCCGTCGAACTCGGCATAGCGGCTCTCGAGCCGCGTCACCACGCGCAGCGACTGGGCGTTGTGATCGAAGCCGCCCCAGGTCGCCATCTTCTCGTTCAGCGCGTCCTCGCCGGTGTGGCCGAATGGCGTATGCCCGAAATCATGGACCAGGGCGATCGCCTCGGCGAGATCCTCGTCGCAGCGCAGGGCACGGGCCAAAGCGCGGGCGATCTGCGCCACCTCGATCGTATGGGTCAGCCGGGTGCGGTAATGATCGCCTTCATGGGCGACGAATACCTGGGTCTTGTGCTTGAGGCGGCGGAAGGCGGTCGAATGGATGATGCGGTCGCGGTCACGCTGGAACGGCGTGCGCGTCGGGCTCTCGACCTCGTCGAACAGGCGGCCCCGCGAACGCGCAGGATCGCAGGCATAGGCCGCGCGTGGCCGGTAGCCGAAGCCGATATCGCCAAGTTGCCGCTCGCCTGCCATACTCCCCACCTGTTGACTTGCCCCAGGTGGCTTCATACCTATCATAAGAAACCGAAAGCAAGGTGACGCCGATGGGCGCTGATGCCAAGACTGCCATGAAGGTCGACATGACCGAAGCCGCTGCGAAGCGGATTGCCAAGATCGTCGCCAGCGATCCAGGCAAGATCGCGCTGCGCATCTCGGTCGAAGGTGGCGGCTGCTCCGGCTTTTCCTACAAGTTCGATCTCGTCGACGGCCGCAACGACGACGACGTCGCCATCGAACGCGATGGCGCGACGCTGCTCGTCGACGACCTGTCGCTGGTCTATATGGGCGGCTCGGTGGTCGACTTCGTCGACGACCTGATGGGCCAGTCGTTCCAGATCAAGAATCCCAACGCGGTCGCCGGCTGCGGCTGCGGCACCAGCTTCTCCATCTAGCCATGCGCCGGGTCGGAGCGCTCCGCCAGGTTGCGCTCTCCGCCGGCCGCGACATCGACGACACGCTCGGCTTCTGGCTCGACGTTTTCGGCCTGCCCGTGCATGCCCGCTACGACCCGCCCGGCATTGCCTTCATCATCGCCGGCAATGTCAGGCTGTTCTTCACCGGTGGCGTGCCGCAGGCGACCGTCTATCTCGACATCGCCGACTTGGACTCCTTCTACGAAACCGCATCCGACAACGGCGTCGCCTTCACCACGGCGCCGACGCTGGTCCATCGCGATGCCGCGGGCGAATTCGGCCCGGCCGGCGAATGCGAATGGATGGCTTTCCTGAAGGACCCAGCCGGCAATACGATCGGGCTGGTGGAAAGGCGGACGTAAACAACCAAAAATTGACTGTTCTTTGCCAGTATCTTCGAGCATCGCGGAAGCATCGATCGGAGACCTGGTAGATAGCCATGTTCATATTCGGCAAACGCAAGCAACCGCCTTCAGGCAATCCACCGATGCAAGTCATCTTGCCATCCTCTGCTTTCGAACAGTCCAAATATTGCGACGACGACATCGTTCAGGCGGTCGTCAACTACGTCAACAGCCTTTTCGACCACGGCCTGTACCATCGCCACGAACTGCCCCACGTCGCTTTGCAGGCCTACCACGCAGATTTCTATCTGGCACAGGTCAACAATGGCGGGCACAGCCAGTTCATCCACAACAGCGACCGAAAAGCACCGCACATCTTCGCCGACGCGCTTTCGGGTCTGCTTGCGATGGGCGCGACCACACAGGCAGCACTGTTGCAGGAGATGATTGCCTGGTTCGACGCGAACCCGGTAGCTGCAAGGGAGCAGACCGGATTTTCCGGCGGCCGCGCACCAGCCTTGGACAAGCTCGACGACCGGCTTTACGCCGCCGAGAAGGCAGACCCGATCTCCCGGCGTGCTGCCGAGTGGGTTTCGCGATGGCCCGGATTGCGAAAGGTCGAAGACGGATTCTATGAAGCCGAGATGCAAGCTCTCATCCTTGCCAACCCAAGGCGAGGCAAACGCCTTTCTGCCGCCCGTATCGCGCGCTTCCACCACTCGGTGACGGATCCGCTGCACGCAGCCGTGGCGCTTGCTGCGGCAGCCGTCGGGACGCCGGAGGCGCTGACCGGGATTTGTGGCGGATACCTAACAGATATCCATGGCAGACAAGAGAAAGCCTGGGTCGTCGACACCGATGGCGGCATGCGCTTTGCCGTGGTGGACGACGCTGGAGCGCGGCTCTACGAATACGTGGAGGGACATGGCGACCCTCTCGGAAACTATCGGCCGCCCGCTGCCGGCGCGTTGCTGGGAACCGTGCAAGGCCCTGCTGTCGAGGCTGTGATCCGATATGCGACGAGGATGCCGGTAGCCGCCGCGGGTGACCTTCTGCTGCGGCGTGCCCGGCCTCTTGTCGACGATGCGGTCATGTCTGTGCAGGGCGCGACAGCCGACATTCCAAATCCGGTCTTCTGGATCGTCATCGCCGAGGAGAGTTTTGCTCTCGTCGAGTCGCCGCGGGGATTCGTCCTTGCCGGCAGCGCCAGTGGCGAAAGGTACGGCCCGCTGCCGCTGCGTGAAGCCGCAAGCCATGCCGAGGCGTTGCAGGAGCGCTGACCCGCTTGCCGCGGCCCGCGGCAAGACGGAAATGTCGGCGGGTCTGACCTTGCACGATCAGACCCGCCGCGATTGCCCTTTTGTTACGCCTCCGAAGCCATCGCCGCTTCGCGGATTTCGGCTTCATTTTCCTTGGTGCCGTTGAAAAAGGCGTTGAGCACCACCGCCGAAACCGAAGCGAGCAGGATGCCCGACTCGATCAGCGGGTGGATGCCATGCGGCATCCACATCTTGAAGTCGGGCGCCACCAGCGGGATCATGCCGAACCCGACAGAGACCGCCACCACGAACAGGTTGTTGCGGTTGGTCTTGAAGTCGACATTGGCAAGGATGCGGATACCCGTCGCCGCCACCATGCCGAACATCACCAGCCCAGCCCCGCCGAGCACGAAGGTCGGCAGCGCCTCGACCAGGGCGCCCATCTTCGGCACCAGGCCGAGGATGATCAGGATCACGCCGCCGGCCACGCAGACGAAGCGGCTCTTGACGCCGGTAACGCCGACAAGACCGACATTCTGCGAGAAGCTCGTATACGGGAACGTGTTGAACAGGCCGCCGATGATGGTGCCGAGACCGTCGGTACGCAGGCCGGCCGAGAGCATCGGCTGGGTCACCTTCTTGCCGGTCATGTCGCCAAGCGCGAGGAACATGCCCGTCGATTCGATCATCACCACGATCATCACCAGCACCATGGTGATGATCAGGATCGGCTCAAAGATCGGCATGCCGAAGCGCAGCGGCGTGACCAGTTCGAACCAGCCGGCGGACGCCACCTTGTCGAAACTCATCATGCCGAGCGCCGCCGTGATGACGCCGCCGATGACGATGCCGAGCAGCACGGCGATGTTGGCCATGAAGCCCTTGCCGAACCTGGCGATCGCCAGGATCGACAAAAGGACAACTGCCGAGATGCCGACATTGGTCAGCGGCGCATAGGCCGGGTTAGACACCGACGCTGCAAGCCCGAGCTTTTCGGGCAGCGGCGGAATGGTCGAGCCGGTGGCGGCGGCCATCTCGGTCACCGTCTTCAGCCATTCGGCATGTTCGGGCGAAACCAGCTTTGGCGCGGTCGGGCCGAACGGATTGCCGAAGATCCAGTTGATGCCGATGCGCATCAGCGATGCGCCGATCACCACGATGATCGTGCCGGTCACGACAGGCGGAAAGAAGCGCAGCATGCGGCTGACAAGCGGTGCAATGAGAAGTGCGACAATACCGGCGCCAATGATCGCGCCGAAGATCATGCGGGCACCATCGGGCCCCTGGTTGGCGTTGGCCATGGCAACCATCGGGCCGACGGCGGCGAAGGTGACGCCCATCATGACCGGCAGCTTGATACCGAACCACTGGGTCGCGCCGAAGGACTGGATAATGGTGACGACGCCGCAGACGAACAGATCGGCCGAGATCAGGAAGGCGACCTGCTCCGGGTCGAGCTTGAGCGCACGCCCGATGATGAGCGGCACTGCGATTGCACCGGCATACATGACCAGCACATGCTGGATGCCAAGCGCGGTTAGACGAGGCGCCGGTAGCACCTCGTCCACAGGATGCGGACTGTTGGACATGGCATTTGTTCCCCTTTTGCCAGCCGGTCCGAAGAATGCCGAAGAGGACCGGTTCCCTTCTCCCGAGGGATGGTGCAGGATCGTCTGTATCGAGCCATTCGGCTATCAAGATTTATTTGAAATAATCGCGTGAAATTCATGAAGATCGTGACCTGGAACATCAACGGCGTCAGAGCCCGCATCGACAACCTGTTGCATTGGCTCAAGGAAAGCGCGCCCGACATCGTATGCCTCCAGGAAATAAAGACTGTCGACGAAGGATTTCCCCGCTTCGAGATCGAGGCACTCGGCTATAACGTCGAAACACATGGCCAGAAGGGCTTCAACGGCGTCGCTATACTTTCGAAGCTGCCGTTCGACGAAGTCAATCGCGGCCTGCCGGGAGATGATTCCGACGAGCAGGCGCGCTTCATCGAAGGTGTGTTCTCGACCGACAAGGGCGCCTTGCGCGTGGTTTCGCTCTATCTGCCCAACGGCAATCCCGTCGGCACCGAAAAATTCCCCTACAAGCTCTCATGGATGGCAAGGCTGGAACGCTGGGCGGCCGAGCGGCTGGCGCTCGAAGAGGCGCTGGTACTTGCCGGCGACTACAACGTCATTCCCGAGGCGATCGACGCCCGCAACATCGAGCTGTGGCTGGGCGACGCGCTGTATCAGCCCGAGACGCGGCAGGCCTTCCGGCGGCTCGAAAACCTCGGCTTCACCGAGGCGGTGCGCTCGGTCACCGACCAGCCCGACGTCTATACCTTCTGGGATTACCAGGCCGGCGCCTGGCAGAAGAACAACGGCATCCGCATCGACCACCTGCTGTTGTCGCCGGAGGCAGCCAACCGCTTCACTTCCGCGTCGATCGAAAAGCATGTGCGTGCGTGGGAAAAGCCGTCGGACCACGTGCCGGTGGCGATCGACCTCAATCTCGTGGCCGCCTGAGGCAAGCCCGCCAGAGCCGGCAGGTATTCGGCGGCAGGAGCAGTCAGTTCAATGCTGGGAGACGAAACGTGGGAGGCCTGGCTTTCCACGTGCTCGGCGCGCCTGGCAGCTAGGCCTACTGGTTGCCCTTGGTCAGGATGTCTTCGGCCAGCGAAATCGCGGTGCGGCGGTCGGATTCGTCGGCGAGCGCGAAAGCCTCTTCCTGCATGCCCCTGATCCAGGGCTGGTCGGCAGGCTGGGCGCGCTCGAGGGCTGCCGTCATCATGGCGAGGCCACGGACCACCTTGCCGCTCTCGAAAAGCAGATTGCCGAGCGTCGCCTGAGCACCCGCATGGCCCTTCTCAGCGGCAAGCTGCAGCCAGCGGCCGGCCTGCCTGACGCTGGCCTTCACGCCGCCATCGCCCTTGAGGAACATCTTGCCCATTTCGAACTGGGCATTGGGATTGCGGTAGTTGGCCGCGGCGCGCATGTAGTATTCCTGCGCTGCGACCGGATTGGCCGACACCGGGCTGCCGGGGATGCCATGCTTCATGTAGCCGCCGAGCGCCACCAGCGCGTCGGAGACATAGCTCTCCTCGGGCGAACCGGGCTCGACGTCCTGCTCGGCGATCTCACTGAAGAACTTAAAGGCTTCGTAGTCGTTCTGGGCCACGCCATCGCCTTCGGCATACATGCGGGCGAGCTTCCAGGTGGCGCCGATCTGGCCGTTTTCGGCAGCGTAGCGATAGGCCTCGACAGCCTGGTCCTTGTGGCCGCTCTTGTAGGCGGAGAAACCGAACTGGAACACCGCCCACGGGCTCGACTCCGGCTTCACGCCGGTCTTGTCGTCGAAGACCTTGTCGTCGAACGCCTGCGCCTCGCCGGCGGCGCCCAACAGGGAAGCCGCGACAAGCGCAGAATAGGCTGATGCTCTTACCAACTCAGATATGCGCATAGCAGTGCGTTTCTTCCGCCCACCTGGGTGGGTGACCGTGCCATTGCTGCCCGACGGGGCGGTTTCGGCACAATTCGAGATCGTTCCCGACCGCTGAGCAGTCGGGCACGGCTTCCATTCTTTCGCCCTCTCCGCGAGTTCGACACCGGACTGCGTCATGCCGATCCGTTCGGCCGGGCGCGCCATGTCCTGAACATCGATAACGTGAAGATGCGCGCTGTTTTCGACTAAAGTACGGCCAAATCCCTGCAAGCAACCGCGATCGCGCACATGCTGTGCAGGCTTGGTCCGGGCGCCGACGACATCAAGACTACTTCCACGCACGGCGCGAAATCTCGCAGGCAAAGAACAGGCAGGCGCATGCGCCGACGCTGCCGTCGTCTGACGGCTGGGCAGCTTGGCCTTGAAGATCGCCTTGGCGTTCATTCCTGTTCCTGCCGCAGCATTGCGGCCCCTTGCACTTGTCGTCCGATGTCCCGTCACGGGCATCCCGGGTTCTGGTCCGAAGACCTATCCGGGGTGCGCCGGGTTTATGGCGGGAAATGGGCAATTGCCCCGCTTGGTTTCTTAGCCGAAAGCTTGATGCAAAAGTGTTGCCGAATCGTCACAACTGTTGCCGACTTGCCGCGCCATGGTTTCCGAAACGCAAACGGACGCTGGGCAACAAAAAAGCCGGGCACGAGGCCCGGCTTTTGGAGGTTTAGGAGGTGGTTGTTACCACTTGACCGAGTAGCCGCCGGAAAAGGCGAAGGCCCAATCGTTACCGACAGCACGGTTTGCGGCGCCATACTGAGTTTCTTCGCCCGCCGTGAGGTAACTCACGCCCGCGCCCGCGCGCAGTTCACCGCCAATCTTGTCTTTGAGCGAGATGCCCGTGCCGATGGTGTAGGTATCAGTGTGAAGATCCCAGCCAGTGCTGACGCCGCGATCCCAGGTAGCAAAGACCGTACCGGCTATAGAGTCACTAAACGAGTGACCAATGCCACCGGTGACGGTCCACCCGTCCTGCCAGTTGTAGGTATCGATGCGGTTGACACCGGGGAACAGCACGAGACGCAGTTCCTCGTTGACTGACCAATCCGTCCATTTGATGCTGCCATAGGCTAGCCAGCCCGGCGCAATGCCACTTTGAACCTTGAGCTCCACGCTTTGCGGAAGCTCTGCAAACCCTTGTGCGACTGGAAGGCCGTTGGTGGTGCCTTCAGCTGACACACTCGTTGCAGAGCGGTACATCAGTTGCGCGCGAAGGGCAATTTCCGGGATTTCATAGGCAATGCCGGCTCGCCAGCCCAACCCCTGATCCTTCAGATCGACCGTAACTCCGCCGTTGGACCCGACAAGATTGTAGTCGACGCTTTCGATGAAAGCACCGCCCAGCACCGAAATGCGTCCGTTGCCAAGTTCGTACTGGAACGCACAGGTAGCCCCATACTCCATGACGGTGAAGTCTTCTTCGCGCTTCAGGAGCGTTCCATTGCCACCAGCGCCATAGGTCACACCGCCGCCATAGGGCATGCTCACCGTGCCTGCGCATGAAAGCTCGTCGAATATCTTGAACTTCACCGCCGCCGACGGAACTACATAGGTGTCGGAGTAATCGTAACCTGTGCCATCCGGATAATTGTTCTTCGTAAATTCGCGATGCGGACTAACCACCGTCATACTGGTGCGCAGATTGAAGTTGCCCTGCTCGTACAAAATATCCGTATCGGCCGTACCGCGCGAAAACCCGCCTGCCTGAGCCGTGCTTGCCGCCACGATCGTCAGCGCCGTTGCCCCCAGCAGCGCTTTTGTGAGACGCGAAATGTTCATTTGTGTCCTCTCCCGAATGCTCGCGATGAGAATTGACCGATTTCATTCTGATCACGCAACATTGATTTTTTGCAAACGCGGCGGCGCTACGGTCAGGTTCGGCCATCGCCGCTGACCTTCCGCTTACGCAAACGTCAATTTTGGTGATTTCGCTCTTCCACCGGAAAGATTTCCAGGAAAATCCGGAGAACCCGATCCGGAAATCGGCGTTTTTGCGGGTATATCAGCGCCTTGTTACATTATGGCAACAATCAGGCGCAAAACGGTTACATCGACCACAATTTACGCCGCGGCACGCCTGTTCCGGCAGCCAAAGACGCTCCTGCCGCAGCGTCATTCCGCGGCAGGATTTCAGCCTCGAATCGTCAGCCGGCGTCGCGAACCCGTGACAGCGCGGTGTCGAGCTTTTCCTGTGTCTGGCGATAGTCCTCGAGCTTTTCGCGCTCGGCTGCGACAATCTCCTCGGGCGCGGAAGCGACGAATTTTTCGTTCGACAGCTTCTTGTGCAGCCGGGCGATCTCCTCGGTGGTCTTGGCCAATTCCTTCTGCAGCCGCGCAGCTTCGGCCGTCAGGTCGATCAGGCTGCCGAGCGGCAGGCAGGCGGTGGCCTCGCCGGCGACGATCTGGGCCGCGCCCTTGGGCGCTGCCGCCTCATGGGTGATCTCGCCGACACGGGCCAGGCGCGCGATCGCCGACTGGTGACGCTTCAGGCGCTCAAGCGTCTCGTCGTTGGCGCCGACAAAGACCAGCGGCGCGATCGCCGCCGGCGGCACGTTCATCTCCGAGCGCACCGAGCGGATGCCGCTGACCAGGTCGACCAGCCAGTTGATCTCGGCCGCTGAGGCTCCGTCCTCGAAGTCGGGCGAGGGCCAGGCAGCATGGCACAGCAGCGACGGCCGCTCCTTGCCCTCGCCCGCCGTGTGCGCCCACAGCTCCTCGGTCATGAACGGCATCATCGGATGCAGCATCTTATAGATCTCGTCCAGCACGAACGCCGCGACTGCCTGGCTTTCGGCCTTAGCCGCCTCGTCCTCGCCCATGAAGATCGGCTTCAGCAGTTCCAGATACCAGTCGCAGAAGGTGTTCCAGACAAAGCGGTAGGCCGCGCCCGCCGCTTCGTTGAAGCGGTAGGTGGTGATCGACGCCGTCACCTCGCGCGTGGCGCGGGTGAGTTCGGTCAGGATCCAGCGGTTCACCGTGAGCTTGGCATCGTTGAGCCAGAACTCGTCGTTGCGCGCCACGCCGTTCATCTCGGCAAAACGCGTGGCGTTCCACAGCTTGGTGCCGAAGTTGCGGTAGCCGGCAATGCGGGCCGGATCGAGCTTCACGTCGCGGCCTTGCGCAGCCATGATCGCAAGCGTGAAGCGCAGCGCGTCGGCGCCGTACTCGTCGACCAGTTCGATGGGATCGATGACGTTGCCCTTCGACTTCGACATCTTCTGGCCGCTCTTGTCGCGAACCAGCGCATGGACATAGACCGTGTGGAACGGCTCCTCGTCCATGAAATGCAGGCCCATCATCATCATCCGGGCGACCCAGAAGAAGATAATGTCGAAGCCGGTCACCAGAACGTCGGTCTGGTAGTAGGTATCGAGTTCGGGCGTCTTGTCGGGCCAGCCGAGCGTCGAGAACGGCCACAGTGCCGACGAGAACCATGTGTCGAGCACGTCCTCGTCGCGGGTCAGGATTTTGCCGGGCTCGAAATTCTCAAGCTGCTCCTCAACCCAGGCCTTCCACGGCCCGTCAAGGGCGAGATAGTGCTGGACCGCCGCATCGAGCGCCTCTTCTTCGGTGCGCTCGACGAAGACGTGGCCGTCCGGGCCATACCAGGCCGGGATCTGGTGTCCCCACCACAGCTGGCGCGAAACGCACCAGGGCTGGATGTTTTCCATCCAGTCGAAATAGGTCTTTTCCCAGTTCTTGGGCACGAAGTTGGTGCGGCCCTCGCGCACGCTGCGTATGGCGGGCTTCGCCATCTCGGCAGCGTTGACCCACCACTGGTCGGTCAGATACGGCTCGATCGGCACGCCGCCACGGTCGCCATGCGGCACCATGTGCTTGTGCGGCTCGATCTTGTCGAGGAAACCGCCCTCTTCCATGATCTGGACCACCAGCTTGCGCGCCGCGAAGCGGTCGAGGCCGTGAAGCTGAGTCCAGACGCCGTCGCGCATGTCGCTACGCTCGAGGCCTTCGAGGAACTCGTCATTGTCGACGATGTTGATGCTGGCCTCGACGGTCAGGATGTTGATCGCCGGCAGATTGTTCCGCTTGCCGACCTCGAAGTCGTTGAAGTCGTGCGCCGGCGTGATCTTGACCGCGCCCGAACCCTTTTCCGGATCGGAGTATTCGTCGGCGACAACGGGAATCTTGCGGCCGACGATCGGCAACACGACGTTCCTGCCGACGAGATGCGCATAACGCTTGTCGTCGGGATGAACGGCGACAGCCGTATCGCCCAGCATCGTCTCGGGCCTTGTGGTCGCAACCGTGATGTAGGTGCTCGGGTTCTCCGGATCGTAGACCTCGCCCTCGACCGGATAGCGGAAGTGCCAGAGGTTGCCGTTGACCTCGTGCTGCTCGACCTCGAGGTCGGAGATCGCCGTCAGCAGCTTGGGGTCCCAGTTCACAAGGCGCTTGTCCTTGTAGATCAGGCCCTGCTTGTGCAGCGTGACGAACACCTCGATGACCGCCTTGGACAGGCCCTCGTCCATGGTGAAGCGCTCGCGCGACCAGTCGCAGGAGGCACCCAGCCGCTTCAGCTGGTTGAAGATCATGCCGCCGGATTCGTCCTTCCACTCCCAGACCTTGTCGACGAACTGCTCGCGCGTCAGGTCGCGGCGATGGATCTGCTTTTCCATCAGCTTGCGCTCGACCACCATCTGGGTGGCGATGCCGGCATGGTCCATGCCCGGCTGCCACAGCACGTTCTTGCCGCGCATGCGCTCGAAGCGCACGAGGATGTCCTGCAGGGTATTGTTGAGCGCGTGGCCCATGTGCAGCGAGCCGGTTACGTTGGGCGGCGGGATGACGATGGTGAACGGCTCCGCGCCCTCGGCAGCACCCGCGCCGGCCTTGAAGGCATCGGCGTCTTCCCAGGCCTTGGCAATCTTGGGTTCGACTGATTTGGCGTCGTAGGTCTTCTCAAGCATCGGAATTGGTTCCGTTTGGTCCGGATTTTGCTGGTCCGGTGTAAATCGGATGGGTGGGGGCAAGTCAACAGCATGGCCTGCCGCAACCAGAAACGAAAACGCCGCCCGAAGGCGGCGCTTTCATGTCGGCAAGGCCGAAATCACTACACGCCGCGGGCCACGCGCTCGATCTCTTCGCGTACCAGCCGTTCGACCAGCGTCGGCAAGTTGTTGTCGAGCCAATCCTGCAGCATCGGCCGCATCATTTCGGCAGCAATATCGTCGAACGACTTGCGGCTGCGCGCCGCATAAGCGTCGTTGAGCTCGCCGAAGGCGGCCGAAACCTGGCGGCCAGCCTGCTCGGAAATGATCGCGGGCTTCGCAGCGAAAGTCTCATCGGCAGTGGCCCGCTCGACCGAGGAAATTGCCGGTTCGATCGGGGACGCAGCACCTTCGCCCCTCGCTGCTGAGACAGGAGCTTCGACGTCGGGTTCGCGCGCAGGGCCGGCCAGCCGCTCCATCTGCTCTACCGCCAGGGTGGACTTTGGCGCCCAGCTCGCAGTCGGCGTGCGCGGCAATGCAGCGGCCTCTGCCACGACTGCTTCAGCCGGCTTCGGATCTGCCGTCGGCCACGTCACGGCGCGGGGCTCGGCTGCCTTAGCTTCGGGTGCTGTCGGAGCCTGCACGGCTTCAACGGGCTTGACCTCGACCGGCATCGGCTTGGCAGCCTGGAGTTCAGCCCTGAATGCCTCTACCTCGATGATGTTGCGGTCGAGGCGATCGTCTTCCGGCTCCGGGCGCATCTGCTCGAAGTCGACGGCCGGGCGTCGTCCGGTGTCGTTGTCCTCGATGATCCTGCGAATGGAAGCGAGTATCTCTTCCATCGAGGGTTCGCGCTGAGCGCTGCTAGCCTGGGCCATCGTCACATCCGCCGCCTTTGTGACAGGTTACAAAACCCGCCCGTCGAAACGAGCTTCGAATCAGTGCTTTAGCGTAGCCGACTGATTCCCCTTCGAGAATCCCCAATCGGACAGCCCCGGCGATTTCAACAGATTACCTCACAAAGGGGGGGGCGCAAATGACAACGGGCGCCCGCTCCAAAAGAGCAGGCGCCCGCCTCAAATCCCGCACGCGGTGTGCTGAAGGTCAGCGACCGTCCGGCGTCCGCAGCCCGATCCACTTGTCCTTGACGGCATTGAAGTGTTCTTCCGGCCGGTACTTCGTGACGTTCAGCCCAAGCCGTTCGACCGACAGATTGCCGGCAGCAGACAGGATGGCATAGCTCGCAACCACGACATCGCGCTCGGCGGTCGCCAGGTTAATCTGGGCGTCGATAACGTCCTGCTGGGCATTCAGCACGTCGAGCGTGGTGCGCTGGCCGACATTGCGCTCCTCGACAACGCCGCTAAGTGCAAGCTGAGCAGCCGAAATCACTTCGCGATTGGCTGCCACGGCCTCGCGGGCCGCGGTGTACTGCGTCCAGGCGGAGGTCACCGCGGCGCGCACCTGATCACGGCTGACATCGACTTCGATGCGGGCCTGGCCAAGCGATTCCTTGGACTGGCGCACGGTCGCCGACGCCCGGCCACCCTGGTAGATCGGCACGGTCAGCGTCGCGCCGATATTGGCCGACGTCGACCAACCATCAGGAGACGTAGTGCTAGCCGGTGCATTGTTGCGATTGATCTGGGAAACGCCTGCCGAGGCTGACAGCTGCGGCAACAGGGCGCCTTCCGCGGATTTCACGGTGAAGCCGGCCGCGTCGACCAGGTGCTCGGTGGCAAGGATCGCCGGATGCTGATCGGCTGCGATGGAGGCCGCGCCCTCCAAGTTCCTGGGAAGGAGCTTGGCAAGCGGCGATGCCGCCTTCAGGTTCTTCGGTTCGTCGCCGACGATCTGGCGATAGATGGCTGCGCTCGACAGCGCCTGGGCCCGGGCAGCGCTGAGCTGGGCGAGTGCCGCCGAGCGGGATGCGTCAGCCTGGGCGACGTCGGTGCGGGTGCCCTCGCCCACGTCGAAGCGCGAACGCGCGGCCCGTACCTGCTCGCCCAGGAACTGCAGGTTGCGCTCGGTCAGCGCCGCCACCTGGCGGTCGCGGATCACATCCATGTAGGCGCTTGCCGCGTTGAACAGGATGTTCTGCTCGGTGTTGCGCAGGCTCTCATTGGAGGCGCGAACACGGGCCTCGGCGGCAGCGACATTGTTCTTGGTCTGGAAGCCGTCGAATAGCGACTGGCGAATCTCGACGCCGAACGAACCGGTCGTCAGATGGCTCGTCGATGAATTCCGTCGCGTCGTCGAATAGTCGATGCTGGCGGAGCCATTGATCGTCGGACGCCAGCCTGACTTGGCGATCGCGACGTTTTCGTCGGTGACGCGCACACCGGCGCGGGCCGAATTGAGCTGGGAGTTGTTCTGATAGGCCTTTGCCAAAGCTCCGAGGATCGTTTCCGCGGAGGCCGACAACGGCGACAGCGCCGTGGCAGAGACCAGAGCTACAGCAAACACACTTTTACGGAAAAACGACACGCGCGTCCCTCATTCATTCTGCGGCGAGCTGCCCGAAAGCAGCCTGAAGTGCCCCTCGCCGAAACCGGCCTAATGCGCTGATTCCAGACTGAAACAGTCCAGAATCAAATCACCCTCGTCCGGTCTTAGAACATCACGACGCGTTGCGCACAGCAAGAAAAAGGCGCTCAGAACTCAAATTCGCGTGTGCGATTGAAGCCAGGTAGTGGCTTAACTGCCGCATTGAACGCCCTGCGGGCCGTCACATTGCCGTCTGCCTTGAGGTAAACGCTGGCCACGCCGGCGTTGCCGCGCCCTTCGACGGCAACCAGGCGGCCGCCTTCCTTGAGCTGGGCCAGCAGCGCATCGGGCACCTGCTCGACGCTGCCGCCGACGAAAATAACGTCATAGGGAGCCTGCGAGGCATAACCTGCGGCAAGCGGCCCGGAGACCACAACCACGTTGTCGCAGCCAAGCGAGGAAAGGGTCGAGGTCGCGGTTGCCGCGAGCGTCGGATCGCTTTCGAGTGCGATCACCGAGCTGGCGAGTTTCGACAGCACGGCCGAGGAATAGCCGGTGCCGCTGCCGACATCGAGCACGAAGTCACGCGGACCGATCTCGGCCAGTTGCGCGAGCTTGGCGAAGGGCGACGGCTCCATCAGGTAGCGCGGCTGGTCGCTGTCGGCGGTCACACCGTAGCGCAGATCCTCATCGATATAGGCAAGCTCGCGCTGGGCGCTGTCGACGAATGCCTCGCGCGGCACCGAAAGCATGGCGGAAAGGATGGCAGCGTCGGTCACGTCGGTGGTGCGGACCTGGCCGTCCACCATCTTCACGCGACGTTCGGAAAAATCAGCGTTCATTTTCAAACAGGCCCGCCTTCGGCGCATGAAGCGCAAATGTGACTGTGCCCGAATTCGGTCCTCGGCGGCGGTTGCCGAGAAAGCTGGAGGCCTCGCCCGGAATCGAACCGGGATGCAAGGATTTGCAGTCCTCTGCGTAACCACTCCGCCACGAGGCCTCGCCGCTTCGGGCGTCTACACGGCTCCAATAGGTTGCCAGGAATCCGGCGTCAAGCGGGGAAGCTTCTTTCCCCATCGGTTTTGGACACGACACGCTCAAGCAATGCCATTGGCCACTCCGATCGCGCATCCCGCTTCGGCCTGCCTCATCGATCAGCCGGACGCCGGCGCCGCTCCCACCAGACGATCAGTCGACGGCGCACCCGCCGCACGACGTGGAATTCGTGCGAAAGAATCAGCAGGCCGAGCGGAATCATCCAGAAGCCGAGCACCGGCAGGAACCCAAGCAGCCCGAGGAAGCAAAGCGCCACGCCGAGTCCGATGCGGACGCCACGCGATTGCGGCATGGCGAACTCGCGCCCCAGCACCGAAATCTTCCGTTTGGGCGGCTGCTGAGGTTTGTAGCTGGTCATAAGTCCTGCATTTGTGGCGATCCGTATGCGCCCGAATGCCGCGCCAAGCCGGCAAAAATGCGGGCGAAGCCGTCATATGAGGCCGCGCGGCGGCGATTACCAGAAAGGCTGCTGGGAAAAACTCGCAAAAAGTTCGATTAGCGCTTTGCAAATCGCGAAACCGTTTGCTATACGCCGCCTCGTTCACATGAGCCCTGTTCCCCGGTAGCTCAGTGGTAGAGCAACCGGCTGTTAACCGGTTGGTCGCTGGTTCGAATCCGGCCCGGGGAGCCACTTTTTCCGCAAAGTGCAATTGTTGGCATCAGGGCACAAACGTGCCTGGCATGGCCACGACGTTTATGGCTCGGCCGGCCGGAGACGGCAATCAAGCTGCCCGCCGCAGGCGCGGATGCCAAGCTCCACATGCAATGCAGCGACGCTTGTGAAGATCTTCCGGTTCCAGCACCCCTGCCCCGCAGTAGTCCAGAAGATTTGCCGATTGGGCCAATCGTTGACCTTGAGTTGAACAGCCGCCGCCGCGGCATTCTGTTTCCGACACATATATTAGCCTGCGAAAATACAACAGACCATAAGACTGGCGATTCACGGCACATATTTTCCTAAATTCCAGTGACTGGAAGAATATTCTTGCCGTCACTCCCAACCCGACGTCATCATTCCGGTTGCCGTTGCGTCAGGCTCTGCAGATTGCAGCTCGTGGCCAGCGGCGAGTTGTCGATCAATGGGAGATTTTCATGAAGCGGATGCGGATTTCACGAATAGCCCTGGCTGCCTTCCTGGCAGCGTCCACCTCGACATATGCATTGGCAAACGAACAGAAGCCGATGAGCGCCGAGCAGGTCGCGGACCTCAAGAAACGTGCGATCGAGGGCATCGAGTCGCGCGCCAAGCTCGCCCAGGAGATGACGGATTCGATCTTCAGCTTCGGCGAACTGGCATTCCAGGAAGTCGAAACCTCGAAATACATCACCGACATCCTCGAAGAAGGCGGCTTCACGGTCGAACGCGGCGTCGCCGGCCTGCCCACCGGCTGGGTCGCCAAATGGGGATCGGGCGAACCGGTGATCGCCCTCGGCAGCGACATCGACGGCCTGCCCAAGACCTCGCAGAAGCCGGGCGTCGCCTATCACGACCCGATGATCGCAGGCGCGCCGGGGCATGGCGAAGGCCATAATTCCGGGCAGGCGGTGAATGTCGTCGCAGCGCTCGCGCTCAAGGACATCATGGAGAAGGACAAGATCCCGGGCACCATCATGCTGTGGCCTGGCGTTGCCGAGGAGTTGCTGGCCGGCAAGGCCTACATGGTGCGCGACGGCGTCTTCAAGGATGTCGATGCGGTGCTGTTCACCCATGTCGGCAACAATCTGCAGACCACATGGGGCCAGCCCAACGGCACCGGCATGGTTTCGGTCGAATACACCTTCAGCGGCGAATCGGCCCATTCGGCCGGGGCGCCGTGGCGCGGCCGCAGCGCGCTTGACGGCGTCGAACTGATGAACATCGCCTGGAACATGAAGCGCGAGCACCTGCGTCCCGAACAGCGGTCGCACTACGTCATCCCGGATGGCGGCGACCAGCCCAACGTCGTGCCTTCCGCGGCAACGGTCTGGTACTTCATCCGTGAGCAGGACTTCGACAACATTTCCAAGAATTTCGAAACCGCCAACACCATCGCCGAAGCCGCGGCGAAAATGTCGAACACCACCGTGTCGCGGCAGATCGTCGGCACGGCGGCACCGCGCCACTTCAACAAGCCGATGGCCGAGGCCGCCTACGCCAACATCCAGCAGGTCGGCCTGCCGAGCTGGAACGACGACGAGCAGGCCTTCGCCAAGGCCGTGCAGAAGACGGTAAAAGCCAAGGAGGAAGGGCTCGCGGTCAAGCTCAAGGAACTGCAGCCGCCACTGGAGAAACCCGAGAGCGGCGGTTCGGACGACATCGGCGACATCTCCTGGGTGGTGCCGACGATCACCGTGAACTACCCGTCGAACATCCCCGGCCTGCCCGGCCACCATTGGTCGAACGCCATGGCGATGGCGACGCCGATCGCCCACAAGGGCGTGGTCGCCGGCTCGAAAGTCGTCGCCATGACGTCGATCGACCTCCTGACCAATTCGGAACTGTTGGCCAAGGCGACCGACTATTTCCAGAACGAACAGCAGAAAGGTCAGAAATATGTCCCGATGCTGAGCGCCGACGACAAGCCGCAGATCCAGAAGAACGTGGAGATCATGGCGACCTTCCGGCCGGAAATGCAGAAATTCTACTACGACCCGTCGAAGTACCCGACCTATCTCGAACAGCTGGGGATCAAGTTCCCGGTCCTCGAGAAGAAGTAGGCTGGCACTGCGCCACCAGCCTGGTGGCGCAAGCGAACGGCTGCAGCGGCGAGGCCCCCGCTGCAGCCGGACTTTTTTGCGGAGCCACCTGCCCGGCTCCGCGCCGCAAAATTCGCGCTCGACGCGAAACTTTTCACAACCCGATTCACGTATCCATCACGTTGCGTGCAACATGGGGCTGTTACAAGCGGTCGCTAATATTCACCAACCACCGGCCAGGAGAGGCGACCATGCGTTTTTCGGATGTACGCGAGACCCTTCGCTCCATCGGAGTGGTCATGAGCAAGCGAGGCGAGACCATCCGCCTCAACCATTTCGGCGGGCTCGAAGACACGGCGAAATACACCACCGACCTCCAGGACGCGCTGGCGCTGGGCAGGCAGATTGCCGGCCCGCGACGTGCCAGCGCCAGCAGGTAACATAAGTAGCTGATCACCTGCGGCGGCCGGTCGTGACCGTTCGCCGCGTCGCCGCCAGTTGCAGCTCTGCGGACCTGGCCACATCGGCGCGTGCCTGTCGGCAGCCCCGCTTTTTGACGAACCCGCGCCGAGATCCCTCCCCAACGGCGCGGCATTCCAGTCGGACCACCGGTTTTCCGCCCCTCTCCCGATACTTGTGAACCGCCACGCACCCAGCGGTCGGCTTGTCCGCACCTGCGTGCGCCACATGACGATTCTGCCAGGACGACCTGAGATTTTCGGCTGCTTTGACGTTTCGCTCACGCAGCAATCACCCCACCCCACTATCGTCTTCCAAAACAGGCTGGAATCGCCTCCGGCAAACATTGGTGAGGGACGCTGGAATGCTGCAGGTTTTGTCCGGTTGCGAAGGCACACAAATAGGCGCGCTGGCTGGGTTGTCGTTGTATGATTCCAACCTAAGGTATCCACGCCCAAGGCGAGTCGAGTTGTGCTACCCTCGTCGCGGGCAGGAACGACCTGCTGCAAAGGTCCGCGCGATGACTGGTGAAGACGCCAGTACCCTGGGTCATATCTATCTGTTCGGGACGCTGGCCGTCACCGACGCAGATGGGGCGTCGTGCACGCCGAAAGCCCAGAAATCCCGCGCCTTGGTCGCCATGCTGGCGCTGGCCCCGCGCGGCGCCCGGTCACGCATCTGGCTTCGCGACAAGCTATGGAGCGACCGTGGCGAAGAACAGGCGGCGGCAAGCCTGAGGCAGGCGCTTGTCGACGTGCGCAAGTCGCTCGGCCCGATGGCCGAACGCATCATCATTTCCGACAACCATACGATTTCGCTCGACCTCAACCGTGTTTCGGTCGATGCGCTGCAGCTTCTCGACCCGGCTCGCCAGTCCTCGCCAGACGACGTGCAACTCGAATCCTGGCCGGAACTGCTCGAAGGGCTCGACATAGGCGACCCCGAATTCGAGGAATGGCTGATGCTCGAGCGCCAGGTCTGGCATGGCCGGCTCGAAACCGCGCTCGGCCAGCGCGACCTCAGCCCGAAAGACCGTCGAGCCAACGGCTTCATCCCGGCAGAGAACAAGCGGTCCGGCCCGGATTCGCCCGATGGCGGGGAGCGCAGAACGACGCCGCAACGCGGCAGCCTCACCGGCTGGTCTGTCGCCCTGCTGCCGCCCTCGATATCAGGCGACGCATTCAATGCGGCATCGCTGCCGGACATGTTCACGGAGTCACTGGTCCGTTCGTTGCTGGAAGATGGCGAATTGGCCGTCTGCGACCTTTCGAGGCCAGACCTTTCAGCGGCCACGCAAGCCGCGGCCGAATTCGACGCCGTGGCCCTGGCCATCCAGGTCGGCTACCGGTTTTCGGCCCACCAGGCCCATATCAGCGTCAGCGTCCATCGCACGGCGGACCGCAGCCTGCTGTGGATGGGCGGCGCCACGCTGGAACGCCGCGCCATCGAGACCGGCGACACCTCGGCCTCGCACCAGCTCATCAACGAGGCGATGGACGAGTTGCGCCGGTACTTCATCGCGCGCTCCGAACAATCCGACGACGCGGCGGAAGGCGAGAGCCTCTTTGCTGCCGTCAACGCCATGTTCCGCCTGTCGCGCAACGACCTTGTGATGTCGGAGGCCTCGCTTCGGCGTATCATCGCCCAGCGGCCATCCTCGCAGGCCTATGCCTGGCTCGCCTTCCTGATGACCTTCCAGGTCGGCCAGCGCTTTTCCGATTCGGCCAATGTGACCGAGCAGGCGCAGCAATACGCACGCAAGGCGCTGGAACTCGACCCCGGAAACTCGGTCACCCTGGCTCTCGTCGGCCACGTCCATTCGTTCCTGTTCGGCGAATACGACTACGCATCGGGCCTGTTCGAGCGCGCAATCCGGGCCAACCCGACCCAGGTCTTGGGCTGGGACCTCTACTCGATGCTGCATGCCTATGCCGGACAGCCGGAAAAGGGCTTGGGCCTCGCCAACTGGGCGCGCCACCTCGGCGCCCACAGCCCCTATCGCTACTATTTCGACACCTCGCGGCTGATCAACGCCACACTCGCCGGCAATCACCGCGTCGCCATCGAGGCCGGCGAACAGGCGCTGCGCGAACGGCCGGATTTCAATTCGCTGCTCCGCTATCTCGTGGCGAGCCATGCACAGCTGGGCGACATCCGCGCCGCGCGCTCGCTTCTCGACCGCCTCAATACGGTGGAACCCAATTTCTCGATCAGTTCGTTGATCGATGCGCGCTACCCGATCATGCGAACCGAAGGCGGCGCCAATCTGATTTCGGGCCTCATCAAGGCCGGCGTCAAGAAATAAGCCTGACCGGCGCACTAAGCGCCGCAACATTCGATCAAATCAATGGGGTATAAAGTGGCTGGCAACGACAGTTTTGCGCCGCATGAAGGCGGCTTATCGCACTTCCTGGATCAGTACCGCTTCAAGATCGCCGGTGACGACGTGCTGCCTTGTGCGGCTTCCGACCGGCCGCAGGTTGCGCTGGAGACGAAATCGCTCGCAGCCGGCCCGCAGATGGTGATGGCCGCAAGGGTGGCCGGCGCGGTGATGAGTGCTGGTGTGCAGAACAAGGCTTCGCTCAACAAGAACAAGAATAAGAACAAAAACAAAAATAAGAACAAGAACAAGGGCAGCGCTCTGCAATCCGGGTCCGGAGGCGGTTCACAGAGCAACCTCATCCCCGCCTTCGAGCTTCGGCGCCTTCACACCTCGCCCTCGCCGCATGCATTCACCGCGGCGCGCAAATTCACCTGGGAGCAGCTCGACATCCCGCTGCCCCCAGGGCCCGACGTCACGCGGCTGGAAACCGCGGTCATGCTGTCGCTCCAAGCGCGCGACCGCGAACGGACACGGCGCAAGGAAGACATCGAGCGCGAAGCCAGCCTCGACGTCTCGGATTTCACCAAGCCACTGGGCATCGACGGCATCAGCGGCTTCGATCAGACCGAGGGCCTGTTCCAGGCGATTCTCACGGCCTGCGAATATGTCGGGCTGATCTACAAGGCCAAGTTCAACCGCACGCGGCCGAACCAGATCGAGCCAAGGCTGCGGCTGATGCTGCCCAACCCGGCGCACCAGGCCTATCCCAGCAACCACTCGTTCCAGTGCCATACGATCGCTTTCGCCTTCAACTCGATCCTGCCCGAGCACCCGGCGACGGAGGAGCTGTCACGCATCGCCCGCAAGGTCGCCGAGAACCGCGAATGGGCGGGCCTCCACTATCCCAGCGACACCAATGGCGGACGCGCCCTGGCACAGCGTTTCCAGCCCTATCTCAGGGATGCCTTCATGGCGAACTATCTCGCCGCCCAGCGCGAATGGCTTTGAGGGAGAGACGAAGATGGCAAACGGCAACCAATTCTCCTTCCAGGCACCGCAGTCCTATTATTATCTCTGGCACCTCGCCGCGCTCGGCGTGATCGATGCGACTTTCGGGCCGCTCAGCCCGGGCGGCGAGATCGACTACTCATCGCCGGACATAGAAGGCACGGTCTGGGATACGATCACCCAGGCCTTTCCGGCGGCCAACACGCCGGCGACGATCGCCCTCATCGACGTCGGCGTCAGCCGCAGCCACCCAAACCTCAAGAGCCGGCTCGACACCGTCAAGTCGATCGATCTCGTCAGCCATCCCCATGGCGCGAAATATGTGGCCGCGCCTGCAGCCAGCCCCTACGACCCGGAGGTCAAAGCCGCGTTTTTTGCCGGTCTTTCCACCGCCGGCCTGGGCGCGCTGAACCTGACCGGACCTGAAACGGGCTATTTCAATAGCCTGATTGCCGAGCTCGTGGCCTCCGAGGGCGTCGTCCATACGCTGATCGAGGGGGACGAGACCTTCGGCAGCCACGGCACCGCCGTCGCCGGCCTGGCAGTTGGCGAACCGGCCGCCACCGTTGCCCCCGATCCCGCCATCGTGCTTCCAGATGTGCTGAACGGCGACGACGGCAGCGTCGTCCCCAACCCGAACCGCAACACGCTGCCCTATTTCGGCGTCGATCCCTTCTCGCGGCTGATCTCGATTCGCACCGGCTTCGAACAGCAGCCCGACCAGTTCATCACGGCTTTCCTCTATGCCTTCGCCAGCGGTGCCGACGTGATCCTGCTGCCCCGCGGGCTCCCCGATCCGAACCGCGGCGCCCTGAATCCGAAGCCCGAGCTGTCGCAGGACCTCGACGAGCGCCAGAACTGGGAGCGGGCCGATCTGTTTGCCCGGCTCGAGGAGGCGACGCCGCCAGCCAGCGAAATCCGCCCCAATGCGGTCGGCAAGACGGCAAATCGCGAGTTGGCCTGGAACATCCTCGCCAAGCTGATCGTCGCGATCAGCCGCAAGGTGCCGGTCGTGTGCGCGGCAGGAAACGACGGTGAAAGCCAGCTCATCTACCCGGCCAACCTCGCCGCGGCCAACAATGGCATAGTGGCCGTGGGCGCGGTGACGCCCAACGGCTATCGCTCCGGCTACAGCAACTACGGAACGAAGCTGACGCTGGTCGCACCGTCCGACGATTTCGAGATCTACACGCGGCACCAGTTGCGCGTGGACCGTACCGACCCGATGGTCGAGCAGCATTTCTACCATCCCGGCACCGGCAAGGTCATTCCGCACAGCCATTTTTCGCTGCTGACGACCGACCTGCCCGGCACGTTCGGCTATGCCGGCGGCTCGGATCCCTATTCGTCGATCCTGCCGCCGCACGACAATCCCGGCATAGGCGGCGGCTACTACACGACGTTCGGCGGAACCTCGGGTGCCGCAGCCCTTGTCGCGGGCGTGGCATCCCTGCTGGCGCGCGCCAACAAGGCCAAGCAGGGCCCGGCGGCAAAACTCGATGGCCTGTCGTCAAAGGCGATCCTGGTGGCCGCCTGCGACCAGAACGCCACCGTCAAGCCGGGCACGACACCGCTGACGCCCGATCCGATGAATGCCGACAACGAGCCTGCGAAGGGCAAGGGCTATTTCTTTGGCGCCGGACTGCTCGATGCGGGCAAGGCGGTCGCCGCGGTGCTTGGCCCCTGACGGGCCACGGAAGAAGGCAGCGATAACGAAGGTCTGAGGTGGATGGCGTGAGCGCAGCCCATCCGCCGGCGGGAAACCTTTGTCGAAAATCATGGTTTGTCAGGATGCTGTCCGCGGGGGTTGTAGCATCCTGGCAATCAGGGGCCGAGATGATCCTCCCCTTGCCCCTGCCCCGCCCCGTCGGCTCGACGACGGGGCGGTTGGATTTGAAGGAGACCGGCGCTCAGCGCAACCAGCGCTCGATGCGGTCCATCGCCTCGATCATTTCGTCGTGGCTGCCGGCATAGGAGAACCGCATATAGCGATGGCCGGCAAGCGGATCGAAATCCCTGCCGGGCGTTGCTGCGACATGGGCTTCGGCCAGCATGCGACGTGCGAACTCCATGCTGTCGTTGGTCAGGCGCGAGACGTCGCAAAAGGCGTAGAAGGCGCCATCCATGGGCGCTGCGAAGCTGAACCCCAGTTCCGGCAGCCGCTTGGCCAGTAGCTCGCGGTTCCAGGCATAGCGCGCCTTGATGACCTCGAGCTCGTCGGTGACGTTGAACGCCTCGATGGCAGCGACCTGCGACAGCTCGGGCGCCGAGATGTAGAGAGATTGCGCGATGCGCTCCAACGGCCGCACCAGCCGTTCCGGCAATACCATCCAGCCGATGCGCCAGCCGGTCATGCAGTAATATTTCGAGAACGAGTTGATGACGGTGACGTCGTCGTCATAGGCGAGCGCGGTCACGTCGGGCGCGCCATAGGCAAGCCGGTGGTAGATCTCGTCTGAGATGACGGCGATGCCGAGTTCGCGTGCCGTGTCGACCAGCGCCTTGAAGTCGCCCGGCGGCACGACCGCGCCGGTCGGATTGGCGGGGCTCGCAAACAGCACGCCCTTCAGCGGCTTCTGGCGATGCGCCTCGCGCAGATGCTCGGCGTGGAGATAAGCAGCGCCATCAAGCTCGATCTCGACCACGTCGAGCCCGAGCGCGCCCATGATGTTGCGATAGGCGGGATAGCCGGGTGCGGCGATCGCCACCCGGTCGCCCGGATCGAACATGGCAAGGAAGGCGAGATTGAAGGCCGCCGACGACCCGGTGGTGACGGCGATTCGCGAAACCGGCACCTCAATGCGGTAATGTTCGGCGTAGTGGGCCGAAATCGCCTTGCGCAGTTCGGCGAGGCCGAGCGCGTCGGTATAGCCGATGCGCCCAATCTTCAAGGCTGCGGCCGCCGCGTCGCGCACCCGTTGCGGTGCAGGATCGGAGGGCTGGCCCACCGCCATCGAAATGACGGGCGTTCCCAAGGCCTTGAGCCTGTTGGCTTCGGCCAGGATGTCCATCGCGTGGAAGGGCTCAACCTCGCCGCGCCGTGAAATCGCTACCGCCATGTTCGTCCACTTTCCCTTGCCGTCCGTCGGGCAATGCGCCGCACAAATGCCTGATTGATATGGGGATCACAAGTTGATGAGTTTCTTGGACCAGCCTTTTCACAGCCCAACGGCTCGTTTACGAGTGTTTCCCGCCATGCAGAGCAACAATAGTCTTTCGCGTTTCCTCGCAAGATCAACGCGCGCCTTTGCCGCGTTTGCATTGTCGGCCGGCGTTGCGCTGGGTTCGACGGGTGCAGCGCATGCGCAGCGGGTGCCCATAGTACGCGACGCAGAGATCGAGGCGCTGGTCCGCGACTACGCCCGGCCGATCCTCAAGGCTGCGGGCTTGGCCAATTCGAACATCAATATCGTGCTCGTCAACGATCCGGCTTTCAATGCCTTCGTTGCCGGCCGGCGCATTTTCATCAACACCGGCACGCTGATGACGTCGGAGACGCCGAACGAGGTCATCGGCGTGCTGGCGCATGAGGCCGGCCATATCGCCGGCGGCCACCAGGAACGCTTGCGCGACCAGCTGGCACGCGCCCAGACCATGGCGATCGTGGCCGCACTGCTCGGCGCAGGCGCGATGGTGGCAGGGGCAGCATCCGACACCAACGGCCTCGGCGCCGCGGGCGCCGGCATCATGACCGGCGGCTCGGAAATGGCGCGGCGCAGCCTGCTCGGCTACCAGCGCTCGGAAGAGGCCACCGCCGACCGTTCAGCGATCACCTATCTCAATGCCACGGGCCAGTCGGCACAGGGAATGCTGAAGACCTTCCAGCGCTTCCAGAGTGCGTTGTCGCTGTCAGGCGCCCGGGTCGACCCTTATCAGGTCAGCCATCCGATGCCGCGCGAACGCATCGCCAATCTCGAAACGCTGGCGCATCAGAGCCCCAATTTCGGCAAGGCCGATTCTGAAGCGCTCCAGCTGCGTCATGACATGATGCGGGTGAAGATCGCCGTCTACACGCAGGGCCAGGCCGCCGCCTCGCGGCTGCTTCGCAACAATGCCAGTGGCCTTGCCGCCCGCTATGGCGACGCCCAGGCGACCTACCTGTTCGGCGATCTGCGCTCTGCACTCAGCAAGACCGACGCGCTGATCAAATCGCAGCCCAAGAACGCCTATTTCCACGAGCTGCGCGGCGATGTCCTGATGAAGTCGAACAAGGCAGCGGCTGCAGCCGAATCCTACGCCACCGCTGTCCGGCTCGACCCGGCCAAGTCGGGCATCCTGCCGATCCAGCTTGGCCAGGCCTATCTCGCCGTCGGCACCCCGGACGCATTGAAGAAAGCCGTCATCGAGGTGCGCAAGGGCCTCGATCGCGATCGCGAGAACGCCGCTGGCTACCGCTACCTTGCCCAGGCCTACGGCATGCTCGGCGACGTCGCCGACGCCGACCTTGCCACCGCCGACGGACACTACTACAGCGGTGCCTACCAGGACGCCAAGATCTTTGCGATGCGCGCGCAGATGAAGATGCCGCGCGGCTCGCCGGGCTGGGTGCGCGCCCAGGACATCATCAATTACAAGGGGCCGAGCAAGAAAAAGAAGTGAACCTTCTTTCGGCGGGTAGCGACATAGCCGAAACGGCTGGAGACTCAGGGATCATGAAAAAAGCACTTCTTCTCGGCACGACCGGCATCGCAGTCGCCTTCGCCATGCTGGCTTTCGGCCTGGCCGGCAATCCCGGCACCGCGCATGCCCAAAGCGCATCGCAACCGGCAGCAACCGGCAGCCTCGACAAGAAGCAGGTCGAGACGATCGTGCGCGAATACCTGCTCGACAATCCCGAGCTGCTGCTCGAAATGCAGGGCGCGCTCGAAGCCAAGCAGAAAGAAGAGCAGCGCATCGCCAGCCTCGAGGTGATCAAGCAGAGCAAGGACGAGATCTTCAACTCGGCCTTCGACGGCATCGTCGGCAATCCCGACGGCAAGACCACCATCGTCGAGTTCTACGACTACAATTGCGGCTACTGCAAACGCGCGCAGGCCGACATGCATGCGCTGACCAAGGCCAATCCCGACCTGCGCTTCGTCCTCAAGGAGTTCCCGATCCTCGGACCGGACTCCCAGAAGGCCCACGTCGTTTCGATGGCCTTCCGTAAGCTGATGCCCGAGAAGTACGGCGAATTCCACGACAAGCTGCTCGGCGGCGAAGGCCGCGCCGGCGAGGACAATGCCATCAAGCTCGCTCTGGAGCTCGGCGCCGACGAAGCCAAGCTGCGCGAGGCGATGAAGGATCCGGCCATAGGCGAAGCCTTCAACCGCACCTACGAGCTCGCCAACAAGCTGCAGATCAGCGGCACGCCGTCCTATGTCGTCGGCAACGAGGTCGTCTTCGGCGCGCTCGGCCAGGACGTGCTGGCCGAGAAGATCGCCGCGGCCGCCGCCTGCCAGGCCGATTCCACCTGCTGAGCCCGTCATTTGGACATGAGCCGTTGTGGACAGCGCAAGAAGTTGCTTGCGCTCTTTCCGCGACGGCTTATGCCGATTATAGAGGGTCCGCCGCGCCAGAGAGGATCTGGCGGGTGGAAAGGTCTGTAGATTGAAAACGGTTTTCGTCCTCAACGGTCCGAACCTTAACATGCTCGGCAAACGCGAGCCCGGCATCTATGGCGGCAAGACCCTGGCCGACATCGAGGCCGACTGCCATGCGGCAGCCGCTTCGCTTGGGCTTGCGGTCGACTTCCGGCAATCGAACCACGAGGGCGATCTGGTCGACTGGATCCACGAGGCGGGCGAAAACGCCGCCGGCATCGTGCTCAACGCCGGCGCCTATACCCACACCTCAATCGCGCTGCAGGACGCCATCCGTGCCGTCTCGCCGCTGCCGCTCGCCGAGGTGCACCTTTCCAACATCCACGCCCGCGAGCCGTTCCGCCATAAATCGATGGTGGCACCGGTGGCCGTGGGCATGATCTGCGGCTTCGGGCCGCTCGGATATACGCTGGCGCTTCAGGCGCTGGCCGCCCGGCTCTGACCGGAAACAGACAGAAAAGGTTTGAACATGGCGACGAAGAAGACCGATGGAGTTGACCAGCAGCTCGTCCGCGACCTCGCAGGGATCCTGAACGACACCAACCTGACCGAGATCGAAGTCGAACTCGGCGACCTCAAGGTGCGCGTCTCGCGCCAGACGCAGGCCGTGCATGCGGTGGCGGCCCCGGTCATGGCAGCGCCGGCAGCTGTGAATTCGACGCCGGTCGCGGTCGCCGCACCCGCGGTCGTCGACATCTCCAAGAACGCCGTGCCCTCGCCGATGGTCGGCACTGCCTATCTGGCACCGTCGCCGGATGCCAAGCCGTTCATCGAGGTTGGCTCGGTGGTCAAGGAAGGCCAGACGCTGCTGATCATCGAAGCCATGAAGACGATGAACCAGATTCCCGCGCCGCGCTCCGGCACCGTCACAGCGATCCTGATTGAAGACGCGCAGCCTGTCGAATACGGCATGCCGCTCGTCGTCGTCGAGTAAGCCGGAAGGCTGCGCGCAATGTTCCAGAAAATCCTGATCGCCAACCGCGGCGAAATCGCGCTGAGAGTGCTCCGCGCGGCCAAGGAGCTCGGCATCCAGACGGTTGCTGTTCACTCCACCGCAGACGCCGACGCCATGCATGTGCGGCTTGCCGACGAAAGCGTCTGCATCGGCCCACCGCCTTCGCGCGACAGCTATCTCAACATCCATCAGATCGTCGCGGCATGCGAGATCACCGGGGCGGACGCCGTCCATCCTGGCTACGGCTTCCTGTCGGAGAACGCCAAGTTCGCCGACATCCTGGCCGCCCACAACATCACCTTCATCGGGCCCTCGGGCGACCATATCCGCATCATGGGCGACAAGATCGAGGCCAAGCGCACCGCCAAGCGTCTGGGCATTCCGGTCGTTCCCGGCTCGGAAGGCGCTGTCAGCGACGAGAAGGAAGCCAAGCGGGTGGCCGCCGAGATCGGCTATCCGGTCATCATCAAGGCCTCCGCCGGCGGCGGCGGTCGCGGGATGAAGGTTGCCCTCACCGAGGCGGACCTCGAAGTCGCGCTGCAGACTGCACGCACCGAAGCGGGTGCGGCCTTCGGTGACGACGCCGTCTACATCGAGAAGTACCTGCAGAAGCCGCGCCATATCGAAGTTCAGATCTTCGGCGACGGCGCCGGCAAGGGCGTCCATCTCGGCGAGCGCGACTGCTCGCTGCAGCGCCGCCACCAGAAGGTCTGGGAGGAAGCCAATTCGCCCGCCCTCAACGCCGAGGAGCGCTCGCGCATCGGGGACATCTGCGCCAATGCGGTAGCTAACCTCGGCTATTCCGGCGCAGGTACGATCGAGTTCCTCTACGAGAACGGCGAGTTCTATTTCATCGAAATGAACACCCGTCTCCAGGTCGAGCATACGATCACCGAAGCGATCACCGGTATCGACCTCGTGCACGAGCAGATCCGCGTCGCTTCCGGCGGCGGCCTGTCTGTCACGCAGAACGACATCCGCTTCCACGGCCATGCCATCGAATGCCGGATCAACGCCGAGGATCCGCGCACGTTCGTGCCCTCGCCCGGCACGATCACGCATTTCCACACCCCGGGCGGCCTCGGCATCCGCGTCGATTCGGGCGTCTATTCCGGCTATCGCATCCCGCCCTACTATGACAGCCTGATCGGCAAGCTCATCGTGCACGGCCGCAATCGCGTCGAATGCATGATGCGTCTACGGCGCGCGCTCGACGAATTCGTGGTAGATGGTATCAAGACGACGTTGCCGCTGTTCCGTGAACTCGTTGGCAACCCTGACATTGCAAATGGCGACTACGACATCCACTGGCTGGAAAAACATCTCGCCAAAGGCGAGTAGGCTGGGGGGCGCATGACCCGCCCTTATGCGCCCGGCTACAGCATACCCACGGACCTTCTGTTGAAGGCCTATGCGTCGGGCGTCTTTCCCATGGCCGAAAGCGCGTCGGATCCGGAGGTCTTCTGGGTCCGGCCCGAGACGCGCGGTATCATCCCCTTCGACAGCTTCCACGTACCGCACAGCCTTGCCAAGACGATCCGGCAGGGGCATTTCGAAGTCCGTTTCGACAGCGACTTCGAAGCGACGATCGATGCCTGCGCCGAACGGCGCGCCGGGCGCCTGTCGACCTGGATCAACGCACCGATCCGCGAAGCCTACACCCATCTCCACCGCATCGGCCATGCGCACTCGGTTGAGGCATGGCGCGACGAACAGTTGGTCGGCGGCCTCTATGGCGTGTCGCTGGGTCGCGCCTTCTTCGGCGAAAGCATGTTCTCGCGCGAGAAAGATGCGTCGAAGGTCTGCCTTGTCCGCTTGGTCGAACGGCTCCAGCAACGCGGCTTCCTGCTGCTCGACACGCAATTCACCACCGACCATCTCAAGCGCTTCGGCGCGGTCGACGTGCCGCGCGACAAATACGAGAAGCTGCTGGCCAAGGCGCTGGTCGGCGAAGCCAATTTCGCTCCCTGAAGCGCTAGTTCCTGGCCTTGCTGCCTTCCGGCTGGAGCGGCGCATGGGCGTGGAACATCATTTTCCAGCCTTGCAGGCGATGGACGTAGCCGGTGCTGACAAGCGCCGAATACGGCTCCCCGTTCTCGCGGACGGCCTTGGCCTCATAGGTCAGCACGACGATGTCGCTGCCCGGCTCGACGATGCCTTGCAGCTTGATCTCGAGGTTTCGCCAGCGATTGGGCTTCTTGGCGGTGGCGGCCAGATCGGCATTGCTCATCACGCAAGCCATCTCGGGAAATGCGACGAGGCACTCCCGGTCGGCGTTTTCGGCAAAGAACTGCTCATCGCCGGTCCAGAATTCCCGCTCGAGTTCGAGGAGTTCGTCACGGTTCACGGTCATCACAGCACGATCCTCCGCTGGCGTTGCTCGTGACGACAAACGCCGGGCGGTGGATGCGGTTCCGATAGAGATCAGTTGGTCTTGGCGGCTTCCGGCGCCGGCACGTCCGACTTGCGCTTGCAGGCCTTCAGCCAGACGTCATAGACGGCGTGCTCGACGGCGTTCAGGCCAGGGCTTTCGGCGAACATCCAGCCGGTGAAGATGCGCCTGATCTTGCGGTCGAGCGTGATCTCGTCGACTTCGACGAACGAGTCCGTCTTCGGCTCCTCGTTCTCCGGCCTGGAATAGCAGACGCGCGGCGTCACCTGCAGCGCGCCGAACTGCACGGTCTCGTTGACATAGACGTCGAAAGTGATGATGCGGCCGGTGATCTTGTCGATGCCGGCGAACTCGGCGATCGGATTCTTGATGCGCTGCGGTTGGGCTGCGGCCTGCGGCGCCGGCTGAGGATCGCTCGGGGCAGGCTGGGCTTCGCCGGGCAAAGGCTCGAGATCGATGGCCGGGAGATCGTCGCCCTGCTGGACCTGCTCTTCGAGCGGCAGGCGCTGGATGCTGTCCTGGGCCGTCGCCTGGCCAAGGCCGGCGCACAGCGCGACAGCAGCAAGCAGGGCTTTCGCCTTCGATCGTCCGCTCGACGGAACCCGGCCAGGAAGTGTCATACAGTCGTTACCGCCGTTGCGCCCGGAGTGTTCTGCACTCGGTGATTCCCATGCGCCAAGGCTAAACGCCTGACACCAATGGGCAAGCAGTTAGCCGCCAATTGTGGCGACAAATGTCCGCGCCGAAGAGCTGTCGTCTTACGAGCCGGGCGTCCAGGCGTCGTAGTCGCCGGTAACCTGCGGGCGATGCGTGTTGCCGAGCACCGAACCCTTGGGACGGTATGCGCCGGAGGTGCCGGTAAGATTGGGCTGATGCCCCTTCTGCCACTCGCGCGGAATGTAGTTGTCGCTCGGCGGCGCCACGTCGACGCGGTGATGCATCCAGCCGTGCCAGCCGGGCGGAATCATCGACGCTTCCGACACGCCGTTGTAGATCACCCAGCGGCGCGTGCGGCCCTCGGAATCCTTGCCGCCTTCATAGTAGACGTTGCCGAATTCGTCCTGGCCCACCTTGGTGCCTTTGCGCCAGGTGTGGAAGCGGGTGCCAAGGGTCTGGCCGTTCCACCAAGTGAAAAACTGGACAAGGAATTTCTTCATCGGATCCTCGCGGCAGGCGCGTCGAAAGTCTCCTGCTTATGGCGTCAGGCTGGCGCGAAGGCAAGAGTTTAGAACACCCAACTTGCCTCCTGCGACGATTGGCAGGCGATCAATCACAACCTACTGTTCGTCCCAGGCGTCGGATGGGATGCGACAAATGCCCTTCATGCAAATCCTTGAAATGCTGAGCATGCTGGTGACGATCTTCGGCCTGCCACTGGCTATCTTCATCTTCGTCTTCGAACAGCGCAAGGAAAGGGTCAATGAGGAGGAAGAGATCTACCAGATGCTCTCCGACGGCTACACCAACTTCCTCAAGCTGTCGCTCCAGCACTCCGACCTTCGGCTGCAGTCCGAAAAGGCTACCGTCGGCCTGAACGACGAGCAGCGCGACCGGCTCCTGGCGATGTTCGCCATCCTCATCGCGTTGTTCGAGCGTGCCTATCTCGTGGCCTACGAGCCAGACATGCCGGAGCGCCGGCAGCGGCGTTGGGCATCCTGGGAGGATTTCATGCGCGAATGGTGCCGGCGCGAGGATTTCCGTAACGCCCTACCCCAGTTGCTGCCCGGCGAAGACCCCGAATTCGCCGTCTACATCCGCAGGTTGGCGCAGGAGGAAGCCGCTCGCAACCTGGCGTGACGACGGCCTCATCTCGCACTTGCTCACGGCTTGATCTCGCACTTGCAAAAATATTAGCCGGTCCGTAATGGACTCTGGCCCAATGCGGGCTCACGGACTGGCTTAGGCCGGCACCGGTCGAGGGAGGAAAAGACATGGCTTCTGACGCGCCTGTGGCTGCCAGCCGCATCACGCCTGCCGAGCTGTCGGCCCGCAAGGGCGGCGAACCCATCGTCTGCCTCACCGCCTACACCTATCCGATCGCCCGCCTGCTCGACCCGCATGTCGACCTGCAACTCGTCGGCGACAGTGTCGCCATGGTGTTGCACGGCCACCCGACGACACTCGGCGCGACGATGGACATGATGATCGCCCACGGCCAGGCGGTCATGCGCGGTTCAAGCCGCGCCTGTGTCGTCGTCGACATGCCCGCCGGCAGCTACGAGGACACGGTAGAAAACGCCGTCTCCTGTGCCCAGCGCATCGTGCGCGAGACCGGCTGCCATGCGGTCAAGCTCGAAGGCGGCACGGCCATCGCAGCCCAGATCGCCGCCATCGTCGCCGCCGGCATCCCCGTCATGGGCCATATCGGCCTGTTGCCGCAGTCGGTCGAGAAGGAAGGCGGCTACAAGATCAAGGGCCGCTCCGAAGCCAATGCCGAGTTGCTCTACGCCGACGCCAAGGCAGTCGAGGCCGCCGGCGCATTCTCGGTCGTCATCGAGGGCACTGTAGAGCCCGTGGCCGCCGAAATCACGCGACGCATCGCCATCCCGACCATAGGCATCGGTGCCAGCGCTCAATGCGACGGCCAGATCCTGGTCATCGACGACGCCATCGGCTTCACCGTCGACAGGGTACCAAAATTCGTCAAGGAATATGCGCTGCTGCGGGACACGGTCTCCAAGGCCGCCGAGGACTACGCGCGGGACGTCCGAAGCCGCGCCTTCCCCGGACCCGAGCACCTGTTTTCACTGAGCAAGGACAAGGCATGACCGTTGTCGTCGAAACCATCGCCGCCCTGCGCGCGCAAGTGCAGGCGTGGCGTGCCGAGGGCCTGAAAGTCGCGCTGGTGCCGACCATGGGCGCGCTGCATGACGGCCACGTCTCGCTGATGCGCGCGGCCCTTGAGCGCGCCGACCGCTGCGTCGTCTCGATCTTCGTCAATCCGCGCCAGTTCGCACCGACCGAAGACCTCGACAAGTACCCGCGCCAGCTGGTGCTCGACCTCGACAAGCTGAAGCAGGCAGGCGTCCACCTCGCCTTCACGCCCGGCGTCGACGAAGTCTACCCGCAAGGCTTTGCCACTTCGATCTCGGTCGCTGGCCCGTCGGCCGGTCTTGAAACGGCCTTCCGCCCGGCCTTTTTCGACGGCGTGGCCACAGTCGTCGCCAAGCTGTTCATCCAGGCGGCACCCGACCTCGCCGTGTTTGGCGAGAAGGACTATCAGCAGCTCTGCGTGGTCAAGAAGCTGTGCCTCGACCTCGACCTGCCGGTGGAGGTCCTGGGCTCGCCGACGATCCGCGACGCCGAAGGCCTCGCCATGTCGTCACGCAATGCCTATCTCGACGCGGCGGAACTCGACATCGCGCGCAAGCTCAACAAGGTGCTGCGCAAGGCAGCGTCGCTGCTTCGGTCAGGCGCCAACGAGCAGGCGACCATGGCTGCCGCGCGCCAGCAGATCCTCGATGCCGGCTTCGACGTCGTCGACTATGTCGAGGCGCGGGAAAGCGTGATGCTGGCGCCATGGCGGAAGGACCGCGACGGCCGCGTTATGGTCGCTGCCCGCCTCGGCAAGACGCGCCTCATCGACAATATCGAGATATCGGCCAGCTAAACCTGGCCTGCCTCAGCCCAGCGTCTTCTCGAAGATCAGCGCCGGAATGCCGGACTGGTCGGCACCGCAATTGGCGGTCGCGCCCGCATGCACGAAACCATTTGCCCCGTAGAAGGCAATGGCGCCGGCATTCGCCTCCTCCACTTCGAGACGCAAAGTCCGCGCCTCGGGAAAGCTCTGCTCGATCTCTTCGAGCAAGCTGCGGCCAATGCCGGCGCCCTGATTTGCCGGGCGCACATATAGCTGATGGAGCACCACCACCTTTGGATCGCTGGTCGCCGCAGCATATGCCATGCCACCGATCTGCTTGCCGTCGTCCGCAACCAGGAACTCGGAATGTGGCCTTGTCAGCCGCGCCTTGAGCGAAGCCAGCGAATGCCACTCGCCGGTGATCTCGTTGACCCGATCGACGCCGTAGATGGCATCGTAGGTCGCGTGCCACGTCTCGGCGAGCAGCGCCTTGACCGTATCGAGGTCGCGCTCGCTCGCCGTGCGTACGAACATCTCTATTCCTCGATGCCGAGCTTGGCCTTGACCAGGTCGTTGACGGCCTGCGGGTTGGCCTTGCCGCCCGTCGCCTTCATCACCTGGCCGACGAACCAGCCGGCCATGGTCGGCTTGGCGCGGGCCTGGTCGGCCTTGTCGGGGTTGGCGGCAATGACGTCGTCGACGGCCTTTTCGATGGCGCCGGTGTCGGTGACCTGCTTCATGCCGCGGCTTTCGACCAGCTCGCGCGGCTCGCCGCCCTCGTTCCAGACGATCTCGAAGAGGTCCTTGGCGATCTTGCCGGAGATGGTGCCTTCCTTGATCAGGTCGATGACCGCACCGAGCTGGTCGGGCGTCACAGGGGCATTTTCAATGTCCTTGCCGGCCTTGTTGAGCGCGCCGAGCAGGTCGTTGATGACCCAGTTGGCGGCAAGCTTGCCGTCGCGGCCGGCCGCGACCTTCTCGAAATAATCGGCGATCGACTTTTCCGAGACCAGGATCGAGGCGTCGTAGACCGACAGGCCGAGCGACTTGACCAGCCGATCCTTCTTGTCGTCGGGCAGTTCAACGATTTCCTTGGCGAGCGCGTCGACATAGGCCTGGTCGAATTCGAGTGGCAGAAGGTCCGGATCGGGGAAGTAGCGGTAGTCGTGCGCCTCTTCCTTGGAGCGCATCGAGCGCGTCTCGCCCTTGTTAGGGTCGAACAGGCGCGTCTCCTGGTCGATCTTGCCGCCGTCCTCGAGAATGGCGATCTGGCGCCGCGCCTCATATTCGATGGCCTGGCCGACGAAACGGATCGAGTTGACGTTCTTGATCTCGCAGCGCGTACCGAACTCGCCGCCGGGACGGCGCACCGAGACGTTGACGTCGGCCCGCATCGAGCCTTCGTCCATGTTGCCGTCGCAGGTGCCGAGATAGCGTACGATGGTGCGCAGCTTGGTGACATAGGCCTTGGCCTCGTCGGCCGAGCGCATGTCGGGCTTGGAGACGATCTCCATCAGCGCCACGCCCGAGCGGTTGAGGTCGACATAAGACATCGTCGGGTGCTGGTCGTGGATCGACTTGCCCGCGTCCTGCTCGAGATGCAGGCGCTCGATGCCGATTTCGATGTCCTCGAACTCGCCCTTGCGGTCGGGGCCGACCGAGATGGTCATCGTGCCCTCGCCGACGATCGGCTGCTTGAACTGCGAGATCTGGTAGCCCTGCGGCAGGTCCGGATAGAAATAGTTCTTCCGGTCGAAGACCGACTTCAGGTTGATTTGCGCCTTCAGGCCGAGGCCGGTGCGGATCGCCTGGCGCACGCATTCCTCGTTGATGACGGGCAGCATGCCGGGCATCGCCGCGTCGACGAGGCTGACATTGGCGTTGGGCTCGGCGCCGAATGCCGTCGAGGCGCCAGAAAAGAGTTTCGCTTCCGACGTCACCTGGGCATGGACCTCCAGGCCGATGATGACTTCCCAGTCACCGGTGGCACCGGGGATGAAGCGCTTGGCGTCGGGCGTGCGGGTGTCGATGAGGGTCATGGTAATCCGAATACGTCCGTGTCTGTTTTGTCGCCTGTCGGCGAACGACAAATCGTCCTGTTTCGCTAGATCAATCGTTGCCTCGTTGCAACTGTCGCCGGCCCATAAGGCGACAAAGCCGCGCCCTGGCTGGCATCTTGAGGGCGGTCTGGCTATATAGGTCCCATCCCGATGGAGTGTGGATGTTTAACTCGTCTGAGTCCCGTTAAGGCCCCGACCTTCAGCTGAAGGCGGGGCGTGAAAACCAGAAACCCCGTGCCGTGAGTATTCGCGGCGGCGGCTTTTTGTTTTGGCTGTGCGGCCCACGGGCTGCCCGGCCAGGTTTTCCGGGACTCATCCACACATGGACATATCGCGCATAGAGCAGCGCATCCTGCACCTGCTCGCCCAGGGCGGGCGGATCGAAATCGAGAAAGACGACAACAGGAAGATCGAGGCCGTGATCTGCCTCACCCGCGACGGCTGGCGCTATCCGGGCGTCGATCTGGAACTTTTCAGGAAGCTGAAGCGGAAACGGGCGGTCGCGTCGTCGCAAGGCGGGCCGTACCGCATCACCAAGCGAGGCCTCAAACTCGTCCGCTCCGAACTCGACAACAGGTAGTGCCAGCGACGCCGGGTCCGCACTTTGCGGGTCCGGCGCATCGCCCAGCCGCTTCAGGCGGTGGCGATATAGGCCTTGATCTCCTCCGCCTCGCGCTCGACATCCTCGATGCGGCGCTTGACGACGTCGCCGATCGAGACGATGCCGTAGAGATAGCCGTCGCGCTCGACGGGCAGATGGCGGAAGCGGCCGACGGTCATGATCTCCATGACTTGGTTGACGGTGTGGTTTTCGTTGCAGATCTTGACCTTGGGGGTCATCACCTCGCGCACCGTCTTTTCAAGGGCGGCGCCACCTTCCTTGCCGATGATGCGGACCACGTCGCGCTCCGACAGGATGCCGACGATCTTGCGGTCGCCGTTGGTCACGACAAGGGCGCCGATGCGGTGTTCGGCCAGGATGCTGACTGCCTCCGACAACTGCACGTTGGGCCCAATGGTAAAAACGTCGTGGCCCTTCCGTTCCAGAATAGCCTTCACTGTCATCGGGTCCTCCTGCTGCTGTCGGTCTGCGCAAACACTCCATGCGGCCCACGGAGCCAAGTGCATGGTGCTCTGCATTAGTCAGCATTTCAAGTACAACGCGCTCAGGCGTATTTTGGTCTGCGGTCGAAAAACCGGATGCCGAGGAACCCCGCCAGGAACCCGCCGATATGGGCCTCCCAGGCAATCTGGCTGTTGTCGCCGGGGGCAAGACCGACCAGCCCGGTGACCAGGTTGACCACCATCCAGACCGCCAGGAACGTCACCGTCGCGCGCGAACGGAACACATCGCGGATCGGCAGCGGCGCCCCGGCAAAGGCCGGCTTGCCGTGCGAGCGGTCGATCTGGAAGCTGAAGCGGGCTGCCGCACCCATCATGCCCGAAATGGCACCGGACGCACCGACCAGCGGCGCCTGATCGAGAGGGTGAAGCACGTAGTGCAACGCCACGGCAGCGAGCGTGGTCGCTGCAAAGAAGAGACAGAACCGCAAGACGCCGAGCCGGTTCGCCAAGGGCGAGCCGAAAGCCGCCAGCCACACCATGTTGATGATCAGATGGGCAAAGCCGCCATGCAGGAATGCGTAGGTCAGCGGCGTCGTAAAAGCATAGATATCAATATCAAACTGCCCCGAATAGCGGATCGGGATGAAAGCTGCGCGGACCAGCAGCCACAGGTCCTGGTCGAGGCTGAGCAGATAGACACGCACCAGGTGAATGGCGACGCAGGCGCCGATGACGGTAACGACGATGGCCGGCAGGTTGAACACCGGTTCGCGCTGCGGCGGCAGCGGCTCGTCCGTGTCGCGGGCATTGTCGATGGGATTGGGCTGTTCGCTCATGCGCCTCTGGTCCGGTGTCGTCGGGCCGATGGCGCCCGGTCCCCATCTAGAACAGCCGGACTGAAAGCGCAAAAAAGAAAGCCGCCCAAGGTTTCCCCTGGACGGCTGGTCGAGCCCCCCTGCCCGTCCCCAATAAACTTTGACTGAAGTGCTGCTGGCCGCGCCTGAGCGGCCACTTCATGGAGTGACTTGAACATCTCACGGATGGCCCGACCCGGCAACGTAAACCCTTTGTTAACCTTACCGACCCCCAAGCGTTAACAACTGTTACTGTGACTGGCACGCGTCCTGCTCCGCGCCTCATGTAGTCCTCAAGATTGAAGCGATTCTGTCCTCGGATGGCACATCAGGCACAGAAGCGCTCGGAGCGGAGCAATATGAAACAGAAAGGATCGCTGGCACTGTTCCAATACTGGAACCGCCTTCGCGACGGCAGACCCGCACCCAAACGCACGGAGGTCGAACCGGCCGACATCAAGGGCCTGCTTGCCGACACTTTCATCCTCGAACGCGACGCCCGCGGCGAAGCCGTCTTCCGCCTCGCCGGCACCCGGCTCTGCGCCACCTTCGGCCGCGAGCTCAAGGGCTTTTCCTTCCCCTCGCTGTGGCGCCAGAAGGACCAGCGGCTGATGGCCCGGCTCGCCTATGGCGTGTTCCAGCAAAAGTCGGTGGTCGTCATCACTTTCGAGGGCTTCACGTCCAGCCGGCGCGCCACGACCTTCGAGATGCTGCTCTTGCCGCTCGACGGCGGCATAGAGAACCCACGCAGCCTGGGCGTCCTGTCGAGCGTCGAGCGGCCGTTCTGGCTCGGTTCCGACCCGCTCACCGACGCCTCGATCGAAAGCGTGCGCGTCGTCGATCCCGACCTCGAGCCGATGTTCCTCAAGAACCGCCCGGCCGTCACCGTGCCGTCGCTCGCGCCGAGCGCCTCGGCGCTGGAGGGCGAGCCGAACCCGCTCGACGGCGCCCGGCGCATCCGCCATCTGTTCGTTCTCGAAGGCGGACGCGAGGAATAGCGCCCGCAACCTGACGCAAGGGTAGAAAACTACGCGTTTTGTTAACCTCTCCGGCGGTATTTTTCCGAGATAGCTCTCCGATGCTGTTCGATGGGAGCCTGCGGATATGAGGTTAGCATGAGGCCAGCGGCGATGGACTACGCGCCGTCACGGGCGGAGCGGCGGAATTTCCAGCGCGTCCGCGTGAAGATCTATGGCCGTTTCATGCTCGAGGATCGTACCGAGCATGCCGGCCAGGTGGTCGACATGTCGCCCGGCAACGTCGCCTTCCGCTCCGACCGTTCGGGCATGCCAGGCGAAAAGGTTATCGCCTATATCGATCACATCGGCCGCGTCGAAGGCGTCGTCACCCGCACCTTACCAGATGGCTTTGCCATGACGGTCATTGCCTCGGACCGCAAGAAGGACAAGCTGGCAGCCCAGCTCACCTGGCTCGCCAACAAGCATGAGCTCGACCTGCCCGAGGACCGCCGCCACGAACGCGTGGCGCCGCGCAACCCGGTCAGCGTGCTGCAGCTCATCGACGGCCGCCAATATCCCTGCCGCATCATCGACCTGTCGCTTTCAGGCGCGGCCATCGAGATCGAGGTCAAGCCGGCGATCGGCGTCCAAGTAACGCTGGGAACGATGCGCGGCCAGATCGTCCGCCATTTCGAGGACGGCGTCGCCATCGAATTCGCCGTCGTCCAGCGCCCCGAATCGCTCGACACCGAGTTCAACCGGCCGCGCACCTGACGGCCGACTGCCGCCTTTCCAGACAATAGGATTTTGCCTGACCTGGTCGGAGGTCAGGCTATTTACGTTCGCCCCTGACTAAAGCCGTACTGCACCCTCCGGCGCCGGCATGGCAGCTCGGTGAGCAAGCACTTCCACAAAAGCCAAAACGCGAGCACATCCGCGCACCAGAACGCGGCTGCGCAACCCCGCCAGCCGCTGTTTCATCCTCGGGTCCCTCCAGCCCCCCGAACGGCCAAACAATTGTGCGGCAAACCAACAGCCATGCCACATCGATAAAATTATAATCAAATTTTCTGCAAATTTTATTCTTATTCTCTTCTTTGTTTATAAGAGTTCTCTCCTGTTTTTACTCAACATCTACTTCGTTGCTTTGCGTGAAATAAATCCGACCCTGTCATTGTCCCCTCAAACGGGGAGACTAAAAAATGATCAAGCGTCGGGGATGGCTTCTGCTTCTGGCTGCGACACTTCAAGCCAGCGCCATCGGTAGCGCGCTTGCCGCACCGGTGGCCATGCAGACCAACGGCCGTACCACGCAGCCTGTCGGACACTATGAGCTGTGCAAGCGCTCGCCGATCGAGTGCAATGAAAAGACCGCCAGCAAGGCCCCCGTCGAGCTGACGCGCAGCCTGTGGAAAGAAATCGTCGCGATCAACGACGAGGTCAACACTGCGGTCGCTCCGCGCACCGACATGGAAATGTGGGGCCAGGAAGAGGTCTGGTCATACCCGACCACCGGCGCTGGCGACTGCGAAGACTATGTCCTGGAGAAGCGCCGCCGCCTGATGGCCTTGGGCGTGCCGGCCGGCAACCTGCTGGTCACCGTCGTGCGCCAGCCGAATGGCGAGGGCCACGCCGTGCTGACCGTGCGTACCAGCCTCGGCGAGTTCATCCTCGACAACCTCGACTCGCAGGTCATGGCCTGGAACGAGACGCCATACACCTATCTGAAGCGCCAGTCCGAGCGAAATTCGGGCGTCTGGATTGCCATTAACGATGGCCGCGCCGACGCCGTCGCGTCGGTTCGCTAGGCTTCGGCGAGAAACCCGGTCGCGTCCCCACCCTCCCCGTCCCCAACGACCGGGTCTAGGAGCCGGCCCAAGTCCCCGGGCCGGCTCCGCCTTTTCTGGCGCAAGCCTCGTATCAGTCCGCGATCTTCTTGAGCCCGGCCTCGAACCGACGCTGGTTGGCGACATAGTCGTCGGCCGACTTTCGCAGCCGCTGGGTCGCTGCATCGTCGAGCGTGCGGATCACCTTGGCGGGCGAGCCGACGATCAGCGAATTGTCCGGAAATTCCTTGCCCTCGGTGACTAGGGCGCCAGCACCCACAAGGCAGTTGCTGCCGATCTTCGCGCCATTGAGCACGATCGCGCCCATGCCGATCAAAGAATTGTCGCCGATGGTGCAGCCATGCAGGATGGCGCGGTGACCGACGGTGCATCCCTCGCCGATGGTCAGCGGATAGCCCGGGTCGGTGTGCATCACCGTATGCTCCTGAACATTGGAGCGCGCGCCGATGGTTATCGTCTCGCGGTCGCCGCGAATGGCCGCGCCGAACCAGATGCCGACATCGCGCCCGATCCTGACATCGCCGACCACCGTAGCATCCGGCGCGATCCAATTGCTGGCGCAATCCTCGAACTGCGGTTCGACCCCGTCGAGTGCGTAAAGCGGCATCGTCACAATCCTCATTCGTTGGTGGCGCGCAAACTATTTAGGGAGCGGCTGCAAGGCAAGCGCGCGAAGCACGCTTAACGCGTCGTTAACCATGCTCGCGCAATGTCGGATGGATATAGGCCCATGGATGGCAAGACTTGCGACCCGGTCGCGGCGACATCCAACCGGACAGATCCGGACGGCCGGCACCCTGGAGACGACGAATGAAACAAGAGGCAGCTGAAAGCTCCGGTTTCGAAATCGTCGATTCGGCGCTGATGATGAAGGTCTTCTGTGGCTTCGCCGTGCTGGCCGCGCTGTCGCTGGCGATCAGCTTCGGCGGCCGCTGGTTCGGCCACACCATCGCCATGGCCGGCTACACCGACGATACGACGACGCGCGAGGTCGTCATTGGCAACGACGTCGTCGCAGCCCCCGCCAACACGATCCGCTTCGAAAAGGCCCGGCGCGACGGCGTTGCCGGCCGCCTCGACCTTTATCTGCGCTGGCCCGAACTGGACGGCTACAGCGAGGCCGCGCGCTTCGCCTTCAACAATCTCGACGGCAACAAGCGCATCATCTTCCTGAGCCTCGAGCCGCGCGTGATGACGCGCGACATGAGCGGTCGTCTCGCACCGATCTACAACGCACTCACCGTCAAGCCCGGCGTGCCCGGCCCCGAGGGCATGACGCTGTTCGGTTTCAGCGAAACTTCAGGTTATCTCAACGAGGTGCTGGCGGTTGCCGCGCGCAGCGGCGAACCGGCCTTTGTCGCCCGCTGCCTCAATGGCACCGAAGCCGACGAATCCCTGGCGCCCTGCGAGCGCGACGTCTTCGTCGGCAACGGCCTGAGCATGACCTACAGGTTTCCGCGGGAACTTTTGGGAGACTGGCGTGCGCTGGATGCGGTGGTCGTCGCCAAGGCCAATGCCATGCTGCACGTCGAATGACGCCACGCGCGGAGCGCGCGGCGTCAGGCTTGATCAATAATCAGGCCAGGTCGATGTCGAGGATCGCCATCGAGAAATTGTAATCGCCATCGTCTTCGTCCTTGAAGACGATGCCAAGGAACTCGTCACCGATATAGACTTCGGCCGAGTCGTCCTTGCGCGGACGCGCCTTGACCTGAAGCGTGGGGTTCTGGAACTGGCGCTTGAAATAGGCGTCGAGTTTTCGGATTTCTTCCGGCTTCAACTGGCTTCTCCGGCTTGTCGTTAAGAGACGCGCTTCTGACACGCAAAGCATGGCCCTGTAAAGGCAAGGCTTGGCTTACCCCCGCGCAAATCGCGCGCGGCGCCCGTCAAGGGCGCCGGCGTCCAGCCTCAGATATCGAAGCTGACGACGTGATCCATGGTCTGCGACGGCAGGAGCTGGTCCATCTGGCTCGACGGACGGTCGCAGCCGGTTTCACCGACGACGCGCGCGGGCACACCGGCGACCGTCTTGTTGTGCGGAACCGGCGACAGCACCACCGAGCCAGCCGCGATCTTCGAGCAATGGCCGACCTCGATGTTGCCGAGAATCTTGGCGCCGGCGCCGATCAGCACGCCGTAGCGGATCTTGGGATGGCGGTCGCCACCGGCCTTGCCGGTGCCGCCAAGCGTCACGCCATGCAGGATCGAGACATCGTCCTCGATGACAGCGGTTTCGCCGACGACGAGGCCGGTGGCATGGTCGATGAAGATGCCCTTGCCCATGCGCGCGGCCGGATTGATGTCGGTCTGGAAGACCGAGGACGAGCGGCTCTGCAAATAGAGCGCAAAATCCTTGCGGCCACGGTTCCACAGCCAGTGCGCCAAGCGATGCGTCTGGATGGCGTGGAATCCCTTGAAGTACAACACCGGCATCAGGTAGCGGTCGCAGGCCGGGTCGCGATCGTAATAGGCCTGGATGTCGGTGCGAACGGTGTCGCTCCAGTCAGGGCTGTCCTCAAGCATGGCATAGAATGTCTGGCGGATGAGGTCGGCGCCGAGATCCTGATGCGCCAGCCGCTCGGCCAGGCGATGGATCACCGCCTCCTCCAGCGTGTCCTGGTTGAGGATCGTGGCATACAGGAAAGCCGCCAGCAGCGGGTCGCCCGCGACAGCGTCAGCCGCCTCGTCGCGCACCGACTGCCAAATCGGATCGACCGGCTTCAGCGCGCCGTGGCGCGCTGCGGATATGGTGTTCATCGACGTCTCCGTTCACTGCCGGCTTGTGCAATGCCGCGTCGGACATATAAGCCACATGCTAGCACGATTGAACTCAATTTTCCTTAGTGCTCGTTCAGATGGATTTGGTTCACGGATATTCAAGGCGCCATGGAAACTGAACCCTTGCTGCTCTCAACGAGCGATGGCGTGGCGACCGTCGTCATCAACCGCCCGGCGCGCAAGAACGCCGTCACACAGGCGATGTGGGTCGATCTGGCCGCGCGCGCGAACATCCTTTCGGCCGATCCCGACGTCAGGGTCATCGTCCTGCGCGGCATGGGCGACGATTTTTCCGCCGGCGCCGACATCGGCGAGTTCGACACCCTGCGCGGCGACGCGACAAGCGCGCGCGCCTATGAGGCGACCAACTCTGCGGCCTTCGCCGCCCTGCGCAACTGCACCGTTCCGGTCATCGCGGCGATCCGCGGCATCTGCTTCGGCGGCGGGTTCGGCCTTGCCGCCGCCTGCGACCTGCGCATCGCCACGGCTGATGCACAGTTCGCCGTGCCTGCCGCGCGCCTCGGCCTCGCCTATCCGCAGGACGCCATGGGAGACATCGTCTGGGCCGCCGGGCCGCAGATGGCGCGCTATCTCACCTACACCGCCGGGCGCATCGACGCACGGGCAGCGCTTTCGGCGGGTTTCCTGCTCGAAATCGTCGAAGCCGAACGTTTCGACGCGCGCATCGACGAGATCGCCCGCACCATTGCCGAAAACGCGCCGCTTTCGGTCCGCGCCTCGAGGGCCGCCATCCGCGCGGCACTGAGCCACGATGCAGAGGAGGCCGCCCTTGCCCAGGCCGCTGGCGATGCCACCTTCCTGAGCGACGACTATGCCGAGGGCCGGGCCGCCTTCGCCGCGCGGCGCACACCGATGTTCAAGGGGCGCTGACGCCATGTCTCTCGTTGACGTTGCAACCAGGGCAGAACTGACCGAACTCTACCAGGCGACAGACCGCCATTATCACGGCATACGCCACATCGAGGCGTTGCTCGCCCTGCTTGAAGAGCATCGCACCACGTTCGCCGACCCCGAGGCGGTCGAGGCCGCCATCTGGTTCCACGATGCGATCTACGACAGCCGCCGCAAGGACAACGAGGCGCTGAGCGGCGCCCTTGCCGCCGACAAGCTCAAAGGTCAGATCGACGCCCGTCGCCTCGCCCGCATCGTCGCAATGATCGAGGCAACGGCGACACATGAGGTGCCGGTCTTCGATGATGCGCCAGCAAGGAACGATGCCGCCCTGCTGCTGGACATGGATCTGTCGATCCTAGGCGCCCCGGATGAGGCGTTCGACGCCTACGAGGCGGCCGTCAGGCGCGAATATGGCTGGGTCAGCGATGCCGACTGGCGCGCCGGCCGCGGAGCTGTGCTGCGCAATTTCCTGGCACGTCCACGCATATTCCACACCGACATTTTCGTGGCGCGCTTCGAGGCGCAGGCGCGCGCGAACATGGAACGGTCGCTGGCTGCGTTGGCCGGCTAGGCTAGCCAGTCAGAGCGGGTTTTCTTCCAGGAACTCGAGCACGCGCTTCTTGAACGCCTTGTCGCCGACGGCGAGCATGTGGTCGCGGCCTTCGATGTCGAACGCGACCGCCTTGGGCATCAGCGCGGCCAGTTCCGCCGCCGAGCCGCCGATGTCGTCGGTGGTGCCCACCGCCACCAGCGTCGGCTGGGTGATGCGGGACATGTCGGCTTCCGTCAGCAGTTCGCGCGAGGTGGCGATGCAGGCGGCCAGCGCCAGCTTGTCGCTGCGCGTCTGGTCGGCGAATGCGCGGAACGACTTGCCGCGGCGATGGGTGATCGTCTCCGGATCCTCGGCCAGCAGCGCCGAGGCGATCGGATCCCAGTCGCCGACACCGTCGACCATGCCGATGCCGAGCCCGCCGAACACCAGCGTCGCCACCCGCTCCGGCGCTTCGAGCGCCAGGAAGGCCGAAATGCGCGCGCCCATCGAATAGCCCATGACATGGGCGCGCTCGATGCCGAGATGGTCGAGCAGCGCCAGCGCGTCGCCTGCCATCTTGCTCGGCGTGTAGTCGGCCTCGTCATAGCTCTTCGACGAGCCGCCATGGCCGCGATTGTCGAAGGCGATGGCGCGGTAACCGGCCTCGGTCAGCGTCTTGAACCAACCCGGGGACACCCAGTTGACGAAGTGGCTTGACGCAAAGCCATGAATCATCAGCACCGGGTCGCCGCGACCGCTCGCCGGCGGCAGGTCGAGAAACGCCAGGCCGAAGCCTTCATGGGAAAAATGATCGATTGCCATCGTCGCTCCGAATGGTCTTTGGCCGAGGTCTCGCCTCAGCCGGGATTGCCGGCCGCGGCGGTGATCGCCCGATGCTTCAGCATGACGCCGTCGGCAATGCCGGTCTTCGCCGCCGTGCCGGCGTTGAGTTCGAGCACGAAGCGAGCCGGTTCGTCAGGCGCGATGACGGCTTCCGAAAACGGTGTGCCCTGCTGGATGTCGAGCACCTTGCCGTCCGGGCCGACGAAGACGAGGTCGAGCGGCAGCGGCGTGTTCTTCATCCAGAAGCCTACCGGCTGCGTCTGCTCGAAGACGAACAGCATGCCCTGGTCGTCGGCAAGGTCCTTGCGGTGCATCAGCCCCATGGCGCGTTCGCCCGGCTCATCGGCAACCTCGATGCGGAAGGAAACCTCGCCCTTGGCAGTGACTGCGACCAGCGGTTCGGGATCGGCCGGAAGGGCCATCGCCTGCTGGGCATGAACTGGCGAGGCGGAGGAGAGCGAAACGGCAAACACGGCCGCCGCAAGCCATGCGGCGCTGGTCGTGCCAGCCAGTAGCGATTTAAGTCTGGTCATAAATTCCCCTGCGGCGGTCTCAGCCTAGTGCGAGACCGGCAAGGTTCCTAGATCGGGGTGAATTTCGGCAGCCATAAGGCCTTTGTCGCCCTTGCCGAAACGTACCAGCACAACCTGCCCCGGACGAAGCTCGGTAACGCCAAAGCGGCGCAGCGTCTCCATGTGGACGAAGATGTCCTCGGTGCCCTCGCCGCGCGTCAGGAAGCCAAAGCCCTTGGTGCGGTTGAACCACTTGACCAGCGCCCGCTCCAGCCCGCTTTCGGCAGTCACGGCGACATGGGTGCGCTGCTCCTGCATCTCGGCAGGGTGCACGGCGGTCGAGTTGTCGATGGACAGCACGCGGAAGGCCTGCAGGCCGCGATCGCCCTGCTTGACCAGGCAGACAACGCGGGCGCCTTCGAGGGCGGTCTGGAAACCGTCGCGGCGCAGGCAGGTGACGTGCAGGAGCACGTCGGTGGCACCACCGCCGTCGGGAAGAATGAAGCCGTAGCCCTTGGCCACGTCGAACCATTTTATGGCGCCGGAAAGCTCGACGAGACCCGCGCTGTCAGCGATGTCATCATGTTCGAAAGCTTCGCGGCCTACGCCGCTCTGCACCAAGAGAGAGGCCTTTTCCCCCATCAGAACGCCCCCTTTCCTTGCAAACGCCACTACTGATTCTTGACATAAGATTAACACTTCCACTTTGGACTTACGCAAGGGCCGTTCTGCCCTTTTTCGACTTGCCCACCAGATAGACACAAGCTTCGCGCCAGTTCCGCAGAAAAGTCACAGCTACGGTTGCCGAGGGCGCGGCACGCGCCCTATGTATCGGCCCGACATCCCCTGAACTTTCTGAGGAACCGAGATGCGCTATCTGCACACCATGGTCCGCGTCAAAGACATCGACGCATCACTGGACTTCTATTGCAACAAGTTCGGCATGAAGGAGGTCCGGCGTTCCACCAACGAGAAGGGACGCTTTACGCTGATCTTCCTCGCCGCCGCTGAAGACGAAGGCGCCGGCGCCTCCCGGCAGGCCCCACTTTTGGAGCTCACCTACAACTGGGACCCGGAAGACTATCAGGGCGGCCGCAACTTCGGCCACCTCGCCTACGAGGTCGACGACGTCTACGCCACCTGCCAGGACCTGATGAACAAGGGCGTCACCATCAATCGCCCGCCGCGCGACGGCAACATGGCTTTCATCAAGTCGCCAGACGGCATCTCGATCGAACTGCTGCAGAAGGGTGAGCGGAAGGCGCCGGCAGAGCCCTGGCTATCGATGCCGAACACCGGCACCTGGTAGAGTTTCAGGCGCCGCGCGCCATCTCATGCAATGTCAGCACGGTGCGCCAGTTGCGCGCCGTGCCTGGCACCTTGAGAACCCGCGGCAGGACTTCCGCAAACTTCGACTTTCCGAGACCGTCGGGCGCGTGCAGATAAAGCACGTCGTCCTTGACCACGAAGCGCTCCGGCCCGGTGCAGCGTTCGGTCAGCGGCGCAATTTCCTCAGGCAGCGGCGCGCGCTCCAGCACGTAGGCGTGCAGCTTGGTGTGGTCTTCCGCCACCTCCGGATATGGGTTCCCCGCCACCAGCCTCTCATACCAGGCTGCATCGCGCACCATGATACGCGAGCGAAAGCCCCAGCGTCCTTCAAAAGCCTTTTCCAGCCGCTCGGTCAGTACGGCCCCGTCGCCGTCGCCGGTCCTGAAGACGACATTGCCGCTCTGGATGTAGGTGGCAACACCGGTGAAACCGAGCCCCTCGAAGAACGCCCTCAGTTCAGCCATCTTGACGATGCGATTGCCACCGACATTGATGCCGGAGAACAGCGCAACGAACATGCTCATATGATGAAGCCGCCGAGCGTCTCGTTGTCGGTGATGTCCTGGTACTGCACGCCCTCGACGTCGAAGCGCGCGCGAAGCAGGTCGAAATTGCGCCGGTCCTTGGTCTCGATGCCGATCAGCACCGAGCCGAAATTGCGCGCCGACTTCTTGAGATACTCGAAGCGGGTGATGTCGTCCTCGGGACCCATGATCTCGAGAAAGTCGCGCAGGGCGCCGGGGCGCTGGGGGAAGCGGATGATGAAGTATTTCTTCAGCCCCTCGAAGCGCAAAGCGCGCTCCTTGACGTCGGGCAGGCGCTCGAAGTCGAAATTGCCACCCGACACCACCGCCACCACGGTCTTGCCCTTTAGTTCCTTCTTCGAAAAATCCTTGAGCACATCGATCGCCAGGGCACCCGCCGGCTCCAGAACCACGCCCTCGACATTCAGCATCTCGATCATCGTGGCGCAGAGCCGGTTTTCCGGCACGAGCTTGACCGCATCGGCCGGAAACTCCTTGAGCAGGCGCAGCGGCTCGCGGCCGATCTCTGCTACGGCTGCGCCATCGACGAAATTGTCGACCTTGGCGAGCTTCACGCGCTTGCCGGTGGCCAAGCTGTCGCGCAGGCTCGGTGCTCCGGCCGGTTCGCAGAAGACGAAGCGCGGTGTGCTGCCCGTCTCGGCAAAATAGCGTGTCACGCCGGCCGACAATCCGCCGCCGCCGACCGGCAGCAGCACGATGTCGGGAAGCTTGCCGCCCGGCATCTGGGCGGCGATCTCGAGTGCCACCGTTGCCTGGCCCTCGATGATGTCCCTGTGGTCGAAGGGCGGCACCATGTGGCCGCCCGAGCCCTCGGCGAATTCGATGGCGGCGCGGTAGCACTCGTCGAAGAAGTCGCCGACCAGCCTGATCTCGACGAATTCGCCGCCGAACAGCTTGGTCTTGTCGATCTTCTGCTGCGGCGTCGTCACCGGCATGAAGACCACGCCCTTCTTGCCGAAATGCCGGCAGACGAAGGCAAAACCCTGGGCGTGATTGCCAGCCGAGGCGCAGACGAACAGCTCGGCCTGGTTGCCGGCGGCAAGCGCCTTGCGGAAGAAGTTGAACGCGCCGCGTATCTTGTAGGACCGAACCGGCGTCAGGTCTTCGCGCTTGAGCAGCACGCGCGCGCCAGTCTTGCGCGAGAGATAGTCGTTCTCCTGCAGCGGTGTTTCTGGGAAGAGCTGCCTCACCCCCTCCGCCGCCAGCGAAACCCTTTCGGCAAAACTGGTCATGGCAACGGCACTCCTGAAATCGACCGGGCAAATGCTGTGGCCCGCGCCCCCGCGCTATTGCATATTCGGCGCGGCGAAGCCACTGTCCGGCTTCTGCCGTCAGTTCCAAACCGGCTCATTGGCTCGCCGCGATACATTTGGGGATACGTCTCGGTGAACAGAATTGCCGTCCGCGCCGCGATCCACATCGCGGCGGTCTTTGCCATCTACTTATCCGTCGCAATGCTGATCCCGGCGGCCGTCGACCTCTATTACGACAATGATGACTGGCGGTCCTTTGCCTTCACCGCCATGTTCATGGGCGGCCTGGCGCTGGCGGTCGCGCTCGCCACCCAGGGGCGCACCCCACCCGCCAACACCCGTTTCGGCTTCCTGCTGGTCAATTTCCTCTGGATCACGCTGGCGATCGCCGGTGCGGTGCCGTTCATGACCTCGTCGCTGGATCTCAGCGTCACCGATGCGTTCTTCGAGTCGGTGTCGGGCGTCACCACCACAGGGTCTACCGTCATCAACGGCCTGGACAGCGCCCCGCCCGGCATCCTGATCTGGCGCTCGCTGCTGAGCTTCATGGGCGGCCTCGGCGTCATCGCGCTCGGCCTGTTTTTGCTGCCGTTCCTCAACATCGGCGGCGTGTCCTACTTCAAGATCGAATCCTCCGACATCGAAGACCGGCCGTTCGAACGCTTCCAGACCTTCACCGTCAGCCTGATCGGCATCTACACGGTGCTGGTGGTGGCCTGCACGATCTCATACGTGGCTGCCGGCATGGACGGCTTCCATGCCATCAACCATGCCATGTCGACGGTGGCAACGGGTGGCTTCTCCACCCACGACACCTCTTTCCTTCGTTACGCCGACAACCCCGCGATCCTGTGGACCGGCATCGTCTTCATGTTCATCGGCGGCCTGCCGTTCTCGATCATGATCCTGTTTGCGGTGCGCGGCCGGCTCGACGCGCTGCGCGATCCGCAGATCCGGGTCTATGCCGGCTACTGCGTCGTCTTCGCGGTTGCGGTCGCGATCTACCTGCGCGTCAGCATGGGCATGCCGTTCTTCACCGCACTGACCCATTCGACATTCAACCTGATGTCGATCATCACCACCGCCGGTTTTGCCAGCGACGACTACAGCCTGTGGGGGCCGTTCGCCATCGGCTGCATCTTCGTCGCCACCTTCCTCGGCGGCTGCTCCGGCTCGACCACCGGCGGCATCAAGGCCTACCGGTTCCTGATCCTGTTCGAACTGCTGTCGAACGGCTTGCGCCGCCTGATCTATCCCAACACGGTCACGCCGGTGCGTTATGGCGACCGCACCGTCGCCCCCGAGATGCAGAGCGCGGTGGTACTGTTCATCGCCTCTTTCATGGTGCTCTGGGCCATCACCATCGTGCTGCTCAGCGCCACCGGGCTCGACTTCATCACGGCGGTCACCGGTTCGCTGACCTCCCTCACCAACGTTGGCCCCGGCCTCGGATCGGTCATCGGCCCGATGGGCAACTTCTCCTCGCTACCGGATGCGGCCAAGTGGATCTGCTCGGCGGCGATGCTGCTCGGGCGTCTCGAAATCCTCGCCGTTCTGGTCATTTTCACGCCGACATTCTGGGGCCGCTAGTTCGCTAGCTCAGCCGCCGAAGTACTTGTTTCCGCCACAATTTCGGCAATCGGGCAACAGTCGGCGAGCGACTTCCCCCCGGCTGGTCCTTTTCGGCTGGACCCGACTTACTTCCGCCACTATCAGACGGTCCCGAGGAAGGTACGCTGCACGCCTTGCCCGTCAGAGAGATCATCAAAAGTGTCACCGTCGAAGTACTGCATAGCCCTTGCCGCCCTCCTTTTGTCCGGCTGCATCAACCAGCCCTCGGGCGAGCTTTTGACGGGCGCTGTCGTCAACGTCCCGGTTTCGGAGATCGCCGGCAACCATGCGATTTTCGTGGCGTCCACCCGCGAGCACGCCGCCGATGACAAGCAGGTCTTCGATCGCGGCCGCTCGGCGACGCTGAATTTCGCGCGGGTCAACGTTACCGTGCCGAAGATCCACCAGACCGGCCAGATCGAGCGCCGCAAGAGCGGCAAGGAAGCCGACCCAACCAAGTTCTTCACCGCCACCGACGCAGTCGGCTACGAGACACAGCCGGAATTCTCCAAGGCTCTGACCGCCGACATCGCCGCGCGCGGCGGCCGCGCCATGCTGTTCGTGCATGGCTACAACACCTCGTTCGACGCCGGCGTCTACCGCGCCACGCAGATTGCGCATGATAGCGGCTACACCGGCACGCCGGTGCTGTTCTCCTGGGCTTCTGGCGGCAACACGACCGACTATGTCTACGACAAGGAGAGCGCGGCTGCGGCCCGCGACCAGCTCGAAGTGACGCTGCGCATGCTTGCCCAGTCGGGTGCCCGCCGCATCGACATCGTGGCGCATTCGATGGGCACCTGGGTGACCATGGAAGCCTTGCGCCAGCTGGCGTTGACCGGGGATCGCGACCTCGGCGGCAAGCTCGGCGACGTGGTGCTGGCCTCGCCCGACATCGACGTCGACGTGTTCAAGTCCCAGATGCGCCGCTACGGCAAGCCGACCAAGCCGTTCTTCCTGATGACGTCGGGCGACGACCGCGCACTCAAGCTTTCGGGCCTGCTCGCCGGCTCCAAGCCGCGCCTCGGCGACTACAAAAATGCCGGCGACCTTGCCGAGTACGGCGTGATCGTCGTCGACCTGTCCGACGCCAAGGGCGGCGATTCCTTCAACCACACCAAGTTCGCCGACAATCCGCAGATGGTGAAGCTGCTTGGCCAGCGCCTGCGCGCCGACGACGGCTTTGCCAGCGACCGCGAGGTCACCGACCGCATCAACATGCTCAGCGGCGGGCTGCAGTAGACCGACGGGTACACGAACAAAAAGGGGGCGCTTCTGGCGCCCCTTTTTTCATTTCGCAGTCCAACACTAACCCAGACTGTAGTCGTTTAGCTTATTGAAAAGACTTCCTGAAGCATCCTGCCCGTCTACAGTCGTGGAGCACTGAGATTCAGGGGTATCCTGGTCTATTTTCTCAGTCACAAGAGCGAAGCGATTTACGGCTATATCGCTCGCGCCCTGGATGGAGACGTCGACAAGATCCAGCCAGTTGATCTCACGCGGGATGTCGGCGTTCGAATTCGGCCCAACTACGTGTATTGTGGCCGACCGATCGAGGCGACACACCTCCCCACCAAAATCGAACTCTCAGGGCCGAAGCGGCAGATTCCGGATCTCTACGACGCCTACGCTTTGTTTATCAGCGCGAAGGTCAAGGACGTCGTCGAAAGCTTCGAACCTGATGTCCATCAGTTCTTTCCGATCGAGTTTGTATGGGAGGATGGTAGCCATGCCGCCGACCGGTTCTGGTTCGTTCCCTGCAATCGCCTGGACACCGTCGATCGCGCCAAGACGACATTCGAATTTCGCAACCTCTGGTTCCTGGACGGCAGCAAGAAGGAACTGGTCTTCAACCGGTCGCAGATCGGCAGTCACCACGTCTGGATCGACAAGTTCATCGTAATGCCTACGCCGGCAATCAGCGAGGCATTGAAAGCGGCCCTGGATGCGGCCGGCATCACCGGCGCGCATTGTCAGCATTTTCCAGAGACGGACTGACTCAAAGGCGAGCCAGGGCCTGGCTTCAGGCCCCTTGCTCTTCACCTTTTGGCCCGGTCAGAGAAACAGATCGACCTTCTCGAAGGTAGTGACATCGACCAGCCCGACGTCGGAAATCCTGAGTTCCGGGATGACCACCAATGCCAGCAGCGAATGCTGCATGTAGGCGTTGTTGAGGCTGCAGCCCATGTCGCGCATCGCCTGGACCAGCTTGTCGGCCTTGGCCGCGACGATCTCGGCGCGCTCATCCGACATCAGGCCGGCGATCGGCATCTCGACCAGCGCAAGTTCCTTGCCTTCGGAGAACAGCACCACGCCGCCGCCGACCTGGCCGAGCCGGTTGGCGGCCAGCGCCATGTCGGTCTTGTTGGTGCCGACGACGATCATGTGGTGGCTGTCATGCGCGACCGTCGAGGCAAGCGCGCAGTCCTTCATGTAGCCGAAGCCAGAAACGAAAGCATTGGTCACCGCGCCGGTGGCGCGATGACGCTCGACAAGCGCGATCTGGCAGACGTCGTTGCGGCGGTCCATGGCGACCAGCCCGTCCTCGACGCCGAGATCGGCCTCCAGAGCGCGCGTCGGCGCCTGGTTCTCGATCACGCCGATCACCCGCACCCTGACCTCGTTTGCGCCTTCCGGTGCCTTGATGTCGAAATCGGCCGCCTTCAGCTTCTTGCCGAGCTTCACCGTCTGCTTGGCGTCGGCCGGGTAAGCATAGGCCGGAATGTCGATGTCGAGCTTGCCGGCCTTGGCCACCCGCACGCCGCGGGCATAGACCTCGTCGATCTTGAGTTCGGCCAGGTCGGAGACGATCAGAAGGTCGGCGAGCCTGCCCGGCGTGATCGAGCCGAGTTCGCGCTCGAGGCGGAAATGCTGGGCGGTGTTGATCGTCGCCATCTGTATCGCTGTCACCGGCTTCAGTCCTTGCTGGATGGCATGGCGGACGACGCGGTCCATATGCCCCTCATGAACCAGCGTGCCGGAATGGCTGTCGTCGGTGCACAAGATGAAGCTGCGCGGGTCGATGCCCTGCTCCGTCACCGCCTTGATCTGGCTTGCGACATCGTACCAGGCCGAGCCGAGTCGCAGCATGGCCTTCATGCCTTGGCGGACGCGCGCAATCGCGTCCTCGGCGCGCGTGCCTTCATGGTCGTCCTCCGGTCCGCCGGCGACATAGCCGTGGAACGGCAGGCCGAGGTCGCGCGAGGCATAATGCCCGCCCACCGTCTTGCCGGCCTTCACCGTTTCGGCGATCTCGCCCGACATGACAGGGTTGTTGGCGGCGACGCCGGGGAAATTCATCACCTCGCCGAGGCCGATGATGTTTTCCCAGGTCATCGCTTCGGCAACATCGGCAACCGTCAACGCGGCACCGGCATTCTCCAGCCCCGGTGCCGAGGGCACGCAGGACGGCATCTGCACATGCACGTTGATCGGCATGGCAAGTGCCTCGTCGTGCATCAGCCTGACGCCGGGCAGTCCGAGCACATTGGCGATCTCGTGCGGATCGATGAACATCGAGGTCGTGCCATGCGGGATGACCGCGCGGCAGAACTCGGTCACGGTCACCATGCCGCTCTCGACATGCATGTGCGCGTCGCACAGTCCCGGCACGAGATAGCGCCCACCGGCGTCGACCACCTTTGTGCCCTGGCCGATGGCGTGGCTGGCGTTAGGTCCGCAATAGGCGAAGCGCCCTGCAACGATGGCGACATCCGTGCCCGCAATGATCTCACCCGAATGCACATTCACCCAGCGGCCGTTGCGGATGACGAGATCGGCCGGCCGGCGGCCCATGGCGACATCGACCAGCACCGGTGCGGTCTCGGTCCAGGGACGAGGCTTGGCGAAGGTGGTCTTGTTGGGCATTGCTGGGATTCCTGACTGCTTTGACGCGACTGTAGCGAAAGCGGCGGAGGAAAACAGGGCCTTGGTTGTTTGGCCGCGCCCGCCCGCTATACTCCTCATGCCAAACAGGTCCGGTCCGCTTCGATGCCGCCATTTCTCAAAACACGCCGCTGGTTGTGGCCGGGGCTCGCTGCGGCGGCGCTGGCGGCGGCAATCGTGTTTTTCGGCGGTGCCTTCGCCAACCGGATCTATCTCGACGAGGCGGCGTCGCGTGGCCAGACCACACTACGGCTGGCGGTTGCGGCCCTCTCCGGCCAGATGAACCGCTTCGAGCCATTGCCCGAACTGATCGCCGACAACGACGACATCAAGGAACTGGTCAGCGACCCCGACAACCCGGTCCTGCGTGCGCGTGCCAATGAATACCTGAAAGAAATCAACGGACTGCTGAAGTCCTCTGACATCTATGTTCTGATCCCCGGCGGCGACACGATCGCGGCCTCCAACCACGACCTGCCGCTCAGCTTCGTCGGCGAGAATTTTTCCTACCGGCCCTACTACCAGGATGCCATTCGCGGCAATCTCGGCCGCTTCTTCGCGCTCGGCACCACCTCGCTCAAGCGCGGCTACTATTTTTCCTCGCCTGTCCGCATCGGCATGGAGATCCGCGGCGTTGTCGTCTTCAAGGTCGACATCGACGCCATCGAAGCGTCGTGGAAGGGCGGCGACCACGAGATCATCGTCACCGACCCCGAAGGCATCATCTTCATGAGCGGGCGGCCCGACTGGCTCTATGCCAGCCTCAACCCGCTGACCGCCGAACGGCTCGCCCGCACCGAAGCGTCGCGCCGCTATGCTGATGCCATGCTGCGCGAACTGCCGGTGACGAGAAGTGCCGCGGATGACGGCCAGCCATTGCTGCGCATCACGGAGGGCGGCAAGTCGCGCGAGTTCCTCGAACTGGCCGAGGAGATGCCCGAGGCACGCTGGACGGTGCGTGTGCTGGCGGACACCGCCTCCGCCCATGCGCAAGCGCTGACGGCCGTGGTCTCGGCGCTGCTGGCGCTCAGCCTTGCCGGCCTCGGTGGCGCCGTCATCCTGCAGCGCCGCGCCCGTCTCGCCGAGCGCATGCAGTTGCAGCGGAGTGCGCAGGTCGAACTGGAACGACGAGTCGAGGAGCGCACCGCCGACCTCGCCCAGGTCAACAGCCGGCTGGAGACCGAAGTCGCGGAGCGCCGCACCGCCGAACAGCAGCTCAGGCAGACGCAAGCCGACCTGATCCAGGCCGGCAAGCTCGCTGCCCTTGGCCAGATGTCGGCAGCGCTGTCGCACGAGTTCAACCAGCCGTTGGCAGCGGTAAAGACCTATGCCGACAACGCCGCCACGCTGATCGATCGCGCTCGCATCGACGAGGCGCGCGACAACGTCTCGCGCATTTCGAGCCTCGCCGACCGGATGGCCTCGATCAGCCGTCATCTCAGGAATTTCGCCCGCAAGCCCAACCAGAAGCTTGGCCCGGTGGCGCTCGACGAGGTGGTCCGCGACACCGGGGAGATCGTGGCATGGCGCCTCAAGGCCGCCGATGCGGCTTTGTCGGTCGACCTCGGGCCGGCGCCACTCACCGTCAAGGCAGGCTCGGTTCGGCTGCAGCAGGTGCTGGTCAACATCATCACCAATGCCGCCGACGTCGTCGAAGGCCTTGCCGACCGGCGCATCGAGCTTGCCGCGCAGCGCAAGGGCTCCAGGGTCACCATCACCATCCGCGACCACGGTCCGGGCGTGCCGGCGGCGATTGCCGAGCGCATCTTCGACCCGTTCTTCTCGACCAAGGGCGTGGGCAAGGGTCTCGGCCTGGGGCTTTCCATTTCCTACAACATAGTCAAAGACTTCGGCGGAACCCTTGCGGTTTTGAATCATCCTGAAGGGGGCGCCTTGTTCACCATCGAACTCGACGCGGCGCGCGCAGCGGTGCGCGAGGCGGCCGAATGAAACCGCCCATCGTGCTCCTTGTCGACGACGAAGACGAGTTGCGGCGCTCCACAGCCCAGTCGCTCGACCTTGCCGGCTTCACTGTCCAGGACGTCTCGTCGGCCGAACGTGCGCTCGACTTCATCACGCAAGGGTTCAACGGCGTCGTCATCACCGACGTGCGCATGCCCGCCATGGACGGCATGACGCTGATGGGCCGCATCCGCGAAATCGACGCCGACATCCCGGTGATCCTGGTCACCGGCCACGGCGACGTGCAGCTCGCCGTCCGCGCCATGCGCGAAGGCGCCTATGATTTTGTCGAAAAGCCCTTCGTCACCCAGCATCTCACCGAGATGGCGGCGCGTGCCATCGACCGGCGCAGCCTGGTGCTGGAAAACCGCGAGCTGCGCGCCGTCGCCGGCAAGCGCGACGACATCGAAGCGCGCCTGCCGGGACGCAGCCAGGCGATGGTCGACCTGCGCTACAGGCTTCGCGCCATTGCCGCGACCGACGCCGACGTCCTGCTCATCGGCGACACCGGCACCGGCAAGGAGGTGGCGGCGCGCGCGCTGCACGACATCAGCGGCCGCGCGACAAAGCCGTTCGTCGCCATCAATTGCGCCGCCCTGCCTGAAACGCTGATCGAGAGCGAGTTGTTCGGCCACGAGGCCGGCGCCTTTGCCGGTGCCCTGCGCCCCCGCTTCGGCAAGTTCGAGCATGCGCGCGGCGGCACGGTGCTGCTCGACGAGATCGGCTCGATGCCGGCCGACCTCCAGGTCAAGCTGCTGCGCGTCATCCAGGAGCGCGTCATCACCCGCCTCGGCTCCAACGAGCCGATCGCGCTCGATGTCCGCTTCATCGCCACTAGCAAGGTCGACCTCGACGCCGAAGTCGCTGCCGGGCGTTTCCGCGCCGACCTGCTGTACCGGCTCAATGTCGTGACGCTGCGCATGCCCGCCTTGTCGTCGCGGCGCGAGGACGTGCCGCTGCTGTTCCTGCAATTGGCCCGCGAGGCGGCGGCGCGCTACCGCCGCGACGACGTCGACGTGCCGCCCCGGGCCATCGCCGAAGTCGCCCGCCGCGACTGGCCGGGCAATGTGCGCGAACTGCGCAACGCCGCCGACCGCTTCGTGCTGGGGCTCGGGCTGCAACTGCCCGACGCCCCGACCGAGGCCAATGGCAGCGGCGACCGCCTTGCCGACCGTGTCGCCGACTTCGAGAAGAACGCGATTTCAGCCGCCCTAACCGCCCATGGCGGCAGCCTCAAGCCCGTCTACGAGCAGCTCGGAATCTCGCGCAAGACGCTCTACGAGAAGATGCAGCGCTACGGGCTCGACAAGAATCGCCTGGGTGCGGTGGACGGTGCAGATGACTGACCGCCACGCCAATGTGTGGAAACGCACACACGCCAGCAAGGCGATGTTACCTTTTCCACCCATTCGCCCCGTGTTCGATGATTTTTACCGGCCTGAGGCCACGGCAAGCATTGCAGTGCGCCCGCGCCAGCGGTCCTAATCGCCCATCCACCGCCGGCGCAGGGAGGCACCAGGCGCGGGTGGAACCACAGACCAGAATATCCCGGGAGGATTTCATGAAGAGACTGCTCGCCTCGCTCACGGCCGCCGCAACGCTTGCCGTGTTCCCGCTCGCCGCCAATGCGCAGACTTATCCCGAGCGCACCATCACCGTCGTTGTGCCGTTCTCGGCCGGCGGCCCGACCGACACGGTCACGCGCCTCGTCGCCGAATCGATGTCCAAGGATCTCGGCCAGCAGGTCATCGTCGAAAACGTCGGCGGTGCCGGCGGCACGCTCGGTGCCGGCCGCGTCGCTTCCGCCGATCCGGACGGCTACACACTGCTGCTCCACCACATCGGCATGGCCACCAGCGCCACGCTCTACCGCAAGCTCGCCTATGACACGCTCAACGCCTTCGAATATGTCGGCCTGGTCACCGAAGTGCCGATGACCATCGTCGCCAAGAAGGACCTTGCGCCGACCGACCTCAAGGGCCTCGTCGAATACGCCAAGGCCAACAAGGACACGGTGACGGTCGCCAATGCCGGCATCGGCGCTGCTTCGCATCTGTGCGGCATGCTGTTCATGAGCGCCATCGGCACGCCGCTGGTCACCGTTCCCTACAAGGGCACCGGCCCTGCCATGACCGACCTGCTCGGCGGCCAGGTCGACATTATGTGCGACCAGACCACCAACACCACCAAGCAGATCCAGGGCGGCACCATCAAGGCCTACGCCGTGACCTCGCCAGCGCGCCTCGACGTCCTGAAGGACGTTCCGACCACCAAGGAAGGCGGCCTCGACGGCATGGAAGTCGGCATCTGGCACGGCCTCTACGCCCCCAAGGGAACCCCGGCTGAGGTGACCGAGCGCCTGTCCAAGTCGCTGCAGGCGGCACTCAAGGACCCCAACGTCGTTGCCCGCTTCGCCGAACTCGGCACAGTGCCGTCGCCGGAAGCCGACGCCACGCCGGCAGCGCTGAAGGCCAAGCTCGAAGGCGAGATCGCGCGCTGGAAGCCGATCATCGAGGCTGCCGGCCAGTTCGCCGACTAAGCCTGAGCAACTCGGCCTAGGGGTTGGCCTAGCCAGCCCCCTCACCGGCCTCCGCTCGGCCACCCTCTCCCCGACGGGGAGAGGAGATCGGCAATGCCTCAGCCTTCCTATTCTCCCAGCGGGGAGAAGGTGGCCCGCAGGGCCGGATGAGGGGCGGCGCCAGGTGAACCCCAAGAGGGAATCCATGAACAAGCTTTCCATCGATCCCACCAACGGCGCCTGCGGAGCGATCTTCGTCGCCACCGGCGCCTTCTTCGCCATCCAGTCGCTGGGTCTCGACCTCGGCACCACCTTCCGCATGGGACCGGGCTATTTCCCCCTCGTCCTGGCCAGCGTGCTGATCGTGCTCGGCCTCGTCGTCATCGTCCAGGCAACCCGCGTCGCCGGCGAGCCGATCGGCCCGATCGCCTGGCGTGGCATGGCCTTCATCCTGCCGGCGCCGATCTTCTTCGGCCTCACCGTGCGCGGACTCGGCTTCGTGCCGTCGATCTTCGTGACCTGCCTGATCGCCGCCTTCGCCTCGACGCGCATGAAACCGCTCGCCGCCGTCGTCCTCGCCGCCGGGGTCACCCTGTTCTCGGTCGTCGTGTTCAGCTACGCGCTCGGCCTGCCGTTCCAGCGCTTCGGCCCCTGGCTGCCGTTCTGAGGGGGAAAAGATGGAACTCTTCGACAATCTCGCGCTCGGTTTCTCGACCGCCTCGACGCTCGCCAATCTCGGCTTTTGCCTGATCGGCGTTCTGCTCGGCACGCTCATCGGTGTGCTCCCCGGCATCGGCGCTACCGCCACCATCGCCATGCTGTTGCCGATCACCTTCCAGATCGGCGATCCGGTCTCGTCGCTGATCATGCTCGCCGGCATCTATTACGGCGCGCAGTATGGTGGCTCGACCACCGCCATCCTGATCAACATGCCGGGCGAATCCTCGTCCGCCGTCACCGCTATCGACGGCTACCAGATGGCGCGCAAGGGCCGCGCCGGAGCGGCACTCGCCATCGCCGCCATCGGCTCGTTCTTCGCCGGTACGGTCTCGACCTTCCTGGTCGCGATCTTCGCCCCGCCGCTGACGGCTATCGCCTTGCAGTTCGGCGCGGCCGAATATTTCTCGCTGATGGTCGTCGGCCTCGTCTCGTCGATCGCACTTGCCCATGGCTCGGTCATCAAGGCGCTGGCCATGGTGGTTCTGGGCCTGCTGCTCGGCCTCGTCGGCACCGACATCTACACCGGCACGCCACGCTTCACCCTGGGTATCCGCGAATATGCCGACGGGCTCAACTTCGTTGCGGTCGCGGTAGGCGTGTTCGGCGTCGCCGAAATCCTGCGCAACCTCGAAAGCGAAAAGACCCGCGAAGTGCTGATGGCCAAGGTTTCGGGGCTGATGCCGACGCGCCAGGATTTCCGCGAGATGGCAGCCCCCATTCTGCGCGGCACAGCCATCGGCTCGGCGCTCGGCATCCTGCCAGGCGGCGGCGCCATCCTCGCGGCCTTCGCCTCCTACACGGTGGAAAAGCGCGTTTCCAAGCACCCCGAAGAGTTCGGCAAGGGTGCTGTAGCCGGCGTCGCCGGTCCGGAATCGGCCAACAATGCCGGCGCGCAGACCTCGTTCATCCCGATGCTGACGCTCGGCATTCCGGCCAACCCTGTCATGGCGCTGATGATCGGCGCGATGATCATCCAGGGCATCGTGCCCGGCCCCAATGTCGCGACCGAACAGCCGGCCTTGTTCTGGGGCATCATCGCCTCGATGTGGATCGGCAATTTGATGCTGATCGTGCTCAACCTGCCGCTGATCGGGCTGTGGGTGAAGCTCTTGACCGTGCCCTACTACGTGCTGTTCCCGATCATCATGGCGTTCTGCGCCATCGGCGTCTACAGCGTCAACTCCAACGTCTTCGACCTCTATGCCGTCGCCTTCTTCGGCCTGATCGGCTACGCGCTGGTCAAGCTGCGCTGCGAACCAGCGCCGCTGCTGCTCGGCTTCGTGCTCGGGCCGCTGCTGGAGGAAAACCTGCGCCGCGCCATGATCCTGTCGCGCGGCGATCCGACCACCTTCGTCACCCGCCCGATCAGCGCGCTGCTGCTTGGATTGGCTGCCTGCGTGCTGATCGTCGTGCTGTTGCCGGCGGTGCGCAAGAAGCGCGACGAGGTTTTTGTCGAAGAGGAATAGACAGGCCAGAACTTCTACGAACACGGCAACGGGCGGAATTTCCGCCCGTTGGCATTTTCGGCGGGGCCGATCGAAATTCCGCCTTCGTGGCTCAAACGGTTGTTCACGCAATTGGCCGCGCCTCCCCGCCCCTCAGCCGTCAAATCATGTATGGAGAACCAAAGCCGCCGACTCGCGCGCGGCCGTGAAAATGGCGGATCCTCATCATGGCAATCAAATTCACCGAAAAGGCGACCAGCGCCGCGGCAAAGCCTGTGGCTGCCAAGGCAGTGTCAGCAGCGCCCGCTGTTACGCAGGAAGCGGCGAAAGCCGCGACTGAAGCTACCAAGAAACCCGCCAGGAAAACGGCCCGTAAGGCGCCGAAACCAGATGCGGCGACGCAATCCCCATTGCTTGATTTCAGCGAGACGAAGTAGCGGCAGGCAGTTGCAGGGGCTTGCAATATCGCCCGGCTGCCTTGCCGGCTGCGCGCAATTGGACAACTCGGGTGGACAGTTGAACTGACGCCAATGCAGTGGCTATCTGGCTGATGTGGCCTTTGAGCCGCAAGCTGCAGAAAATTCGACCTTACAGATGTTTTGGTATTTCTAACCCGAACGGGTGATGTTGCTGCTTGGCGACACCAACATCGACTTGAATTGCCTGCATGTGCACGGACTATTATTTCCACCTCTAATCTGCGTATTACCTCGGACGGTTTTGGGGACAGGGCATTGAAACAGATTCTGCTTGTATCGGCTGTATATTTCGCGTTCGCCGGCGCCGCGCTTGCCGCTGACGCGGTTGTGACAGAGCCAACGTCTGATCTCGCTCCGGCCGGGTTCTGGGCCGGCGGATATGTTGGCCTTCATGTTGGCTACGGTCGCGGCAACGGCAATGCGGTTGATCTCGACGACAGCTTCTTTGATGAGAGCATTGGCCAGACCCATGACGTCGACACCGAGGGTTTTGTCGGCGGCGTTCAGGCCGGCCACAATTGGCAAACCGGCTCGTTCGTCTATGGCCTGGAGGCGGATATCGGCTATTTGGGTTTGGATGGTGTCAACGAAATTCTCGACGAACCCGACAATTACGGTTCCGCGAAACTGGGCCTTTACGGTGATTTGACCGCCCGGCTGGGCTTTGCAGCTGATCGACTGCTGATTTATGTCAAGGGTGGTGTCGCGGCCACACGTTACGACGTTACTTTCGGCGACCTCCACAACATCAACGGCACTCTGGACGGAAACAGTAGTGAATCTCGAAGCGGCGGTCGCGTCGGCTACACGATCGGTGGTGGCGTCGAATTGGCCCTGTCCGAAAAATGGACCACTAAGCTTGAGTACCAGTATTTCGACTTTGGCACTGTTGGCTTGACCGACATTCAGGGTGACAAGGCCGAAGTCGACATCGACGCCCACACGATAAAGGTCGGGCTGAATTACCGATTCTGATCGCCCTCAAGCCCCGGCCTCGTGTCGGGGCTTTTTGTTTCCGGCTAGGCATCCAGCGCCAATCTCCGGCGAACGGCTCGGCGAAGGAAACCGAACACGATTTGCACGATGGATTTTTCGACCTGCACAACGCCAGTTGACGAAATCGCCTAACTAGTTGAAACGACAAGCAAGCGGACGTGGCGGAACTGGTAGACGCAAGGGACTTAAAATCCCTCAGCCTCGGCTATGCGGGTTCGACCCCCGCCGTCCGCACCAGGCAAGAATCCCCCGTTCCTGATGCCAGAACAGCGGCAACCGTGCGTTCGCGGCGCCGGCGGCAAGCTTTTCGTGACATAATTGCCACTCCCGCGTGCTTTCGTAGCGTCAATACCACACCGGAAAATTGCAGAATATTTCACACTGAAATACAACTTCACCGGGTGGGGTGAGTGGGGAGTTGCGTATGCAGTACAATTGGGAACGCGCGCCATACTTTTGGGAAAAGCATCGTAACGCCTGTTTCGGCCTTTGCGCGGCCATCTGCGGCGCCTGGGTGATACTGGCTATCGTGCCGCTCTGACAGCAAAAGTCGCCGGACGGAGCCACCGGCCGCGAAGCGTCATGCAACCAAATGCGGTCGTCAACGTTTGAGCCGGCATGGCCGCCTCGACATCCTTTGCGCGCCCGGTCATCGTTGAACTCGGCCGCGCCGGAAACTACCGCCGCATCGCAAGTGCGGGCGACGCCGCCGAATGCCTGGCGACGACCTGGCCGCTGAGCCGCGGCCCTCGTCACCGCAACGCCGTCCAGACATGCCTGAAGGTGCTCGAGGGGCAACGCCCTTCCGAGGATGCGCGGCGCGCCTTCGTCGAGGCAGCGATGGAAGCCGAGGTGCCGATAGCGGCATCGTCATCCAGCGAGGAAAAATAATGGCAAAGCTCGTCTATGAAGTCGTCCAGCACGACGGTGGCTGGGCCTACAAGGTCGGCGACACCTTCTCCGAGACCTTCCCCACGCACGAACACGCCCTTCGCGCCGCAGAGACGGCGGCGGCAGAGCAGCGTGTCTCCGGCTCTACCGACGGCATCCAGTACGAGGACAAGGAAGGCCGTTGGCATGACGAACTCGCCAAGGGCGACGACAGGCCCGATACCGAGGTTTCCGACTAGCGGCCATCGCCCCGGCGCGAACAGGATCGCCGGACGAGCAGTTCCCGCCTCTACCTGGCCGCCTTGTCGACCGGTTGGGCAAATGTCTTTGCCGCAATGCGCCGGACCAGCTCTGCGACCCGCTTCGGCTCGACGAATTGCGGCATATGCCCCATGCCCTCGACCAGATCGAGTTCCAGGTCTTTGATCCTGTCGGCCAGAGGCTCGCCATGCAGTCGGTAGTCGAGCACACGGTCGGCGGTGCCGAACATCATCCCTACCGGCAGCTTCAGTTCCTCGTACCTGGCCTCGACCGCGCCAAGATCGCTCTCGATCGCCACCATGTCGGCCGATGTCGCGTAGAAATGGCTCGGCCGCAGTCCGGCGAAACCGCCGCCTGCCGTACCGTAGTCCTTTGGCGCTTCCTGCGGCGAAAACAGGAAGGCCAGGGTCTGCGGCGCATATTTCAGGCTGGTCGGTATCGCCACCGTCTCGGCCATCAGGCGGCGGCGTAGCGGCGACTTGATATAGAGCGACCTGAATTCGGGCCGCAACTCGTCCTCCAGATGCGTCAGCGGCGACAGCAGCACCAAACCGGAAACCGCCTCCGGGTGGTTTTCCGCCAGCGCCAGCGCCACGGCGCCGCCGAGCGAATGACCGACGACCAGCGGCCGCTCCAGCCCGAGTTCGGCGATGAAGCGCGCGATCAGATCTGCCTGTTCGGTCAGGCTGCCCGAAAACCCGGGCGGACGCGTGGAATAGCCCGAGCCGGGCCGGTCGAGCGCGATCAGCCGGAAATCGGCAAGTTCCGGAAACAGCGGGTGGCGGAAATGGTGCAGTTGCGCGCCGAGACCGTGGACGAACAGGATCGGACGGCCCTCGCCCTGCTCGACATAGTGGATGCGATGCCGGCCAAGTGCTGCAAACTTGCCGATTGCAGGCACTGCGCGTGCGGCCTGGGTCGAGATCTTGCGCGTCGCCAGCACGAAATAGCCGCCGACGAGAACCACGGCCAGGAAGATGATGCTGGCGATCCAGCCAAAAATCGTTGTCGCGGTCGCCATCGAACCTCCTGCAGGCAATGCCCGCAACTTAGCGGCACGAGACGCAGGCTCAAGCCCGTGACATGCAAAACGGGCGGCCTTGCGACCGCCCGTTCACTAAAATCATAGCAATTCGAAGCTGTTATGCAACTTCCTTGACAGCGTTCGAGCCCTTGCCGTGCAGGCGGATGGCGATCTCGGCCACGCGCTTGCCCTGGAAGTGGGCGCCTTCGAGTTCCTGCGCCGAAGGCTGGCGCGAGCCGTCGCCGTCGGAGGTGGTGGTCATGCCGTAAGGCGCGCCGCCGCGAACCACGTCGTTGCCCATCTGGCCCTGGTAGGCATAGGACAGCGGCACAATGACCATGCCGTGGTGCTGCAGGTGGATCTGCGCGTTGATCAGCGCGAGCTCGGCGCCGCCGTGCTGGGTCGCGGTCGAAACCATCACCGAACCGACCTTGTCGAGCAGTGCGCCCTTTGCCCAGAGCGGGCCGGTCTGGTCGAGGAAGTTCTTCATCTGCGAAGCCATGGTGCCGTAACGGGTGGCCGTGCCGATGATGATGCCGTCATAGTCGGCCAGTTCGAGCGGATCGGCGATCTGCGCTTCCTGGTCGAGCTTGTAATAGGCAGCCTTGGCGACAGCCTCGGGAACCAGCTCGGGAACGCGCTTGATGGTCACGTCGGCACCGGCTGCTCGGGCGCCTTCGGCAGCGGCCTTGGCCATCTGCTCCATGTGACCCCAGCTCGAATAGTAGAGAACAAGAATCTTAGCCATTTCAAACTCCAGCGGGGGGAAAATCTCGCGACACCATCTTGGGTTGGCGTCTAGGGAGAGATGTAATGCAAAGCCCGTTCAATGAAAGCAGGCCAATACGTGACGCATCGTTCACAAAACGGCGACTATTGCTCGCCTGCCCCGGCGGCTGTATCTGACCTTGGTCTAAAAGGAGCTCCTGAAATGGCCGACATCGTCACCGCAGCTATGGTCGTCATCGGCGACGAGATTCTGTCCGGCCGCACCAAGGACAAGAACATCGGCCACCTCGCCGACATGATAACGGCCTCAGGCATCGACCTCAGGGAAGTGCGCATCGTGCCCGACGACGAGGACGAGATCGTCGCCGCCGTCAACGCCGTGCGCGCGCGTTACGACTATGTCTTCACGACAGGCGGCATCGGCCCGACGCATGACGACATCACCGCCGACTCGATCTCCAAGGCCTTTGGCGTGCCGTGCGAATACGAGCCGCGCGCCTATGCCATGCTGGAGGCCAACTATGCCACGCGCGGCCTGGAATTCTCCGAAGCACGCAAGCGCATGGCGCGCATGCCGCGCGGCTCCGGGCTGATCGAAAACCCGGTCTCGGTGGCGCCGGGCTTCCGCATCGGCAACGTCCATGTCATGGCCGGCGTGCCGTCGATCTTCCAGGCCATGCTCGACAACGTCATGCCGACGCTGAAGACCGGCGCCAAGCTTCTGTCGACCACGGTCCAGTGTCCCTATGGCGAAGGCACCATCGGCGGCCCGCTCGGCGAGATCCAGAAGGCGCACCCCGACACCATCATCGGTTCCTACCCGAAATATCTCGACGGCAAGTTCTGGACCGAGCTCGTCGTCCGCTCGCGCTCGCAAGAAGCGATGGCTCGCGCCCGCGATGCGATCGAGGTAATGCTTGAGGGCATAACAAAAGCCGCCTGAACGACTTGATGCCAAACACTTGATCCCAAACACTTGATCCAGGTCACATGGGAACAAGTACGGGCATGATAGTGTTTCTTTGCTGAGCAGATTTCTGTCCGTGCAAAGGAGGGTGCCATGCCGTTCAAGACAATCGTTGCCATCATCCAGAGCGAGCGCGACGCCGCCCGCGTTCTCGATGTGGCCATCCCGTTTGCCGACCGGCATGAAAGCCATCTGATCGGCGTTCATGCCGAAGCGCTGGCGATGCCCTACACCACGGCCGTCGGCTTTCCCGACACCGAGTTCATCCAGGCCAATTCCGATCTCTGCAAGGAGCGCGCCGAAAAGGTACAGAAGGCGTTCCTCGCCCGCATCGAGACCGCCGGCGTGTCGTTCGAATGGCGCAGCTTCGAGAGCTTTTCCGGCGACAGCGCCCTTTCGGGGGTCGAAAGCGCGCGTTGCGCCGACCTCGTCATCGTTTCGCAGGGATCGCAAGAGGCCAAGGACTCGATTGCCGCCGACGTCGACTCCTTGATCTACGAGGCCGGCCGCCCGGTGCTGGTGGTGCCGCATGCGGCACCGTTGATCTCGACCTTCCGCCGCGTCCTGGTCGCCTGGAACGGCAGCCGCGAAGCCGCCCGCGCCGCCTTCGATGCCCTGCCCTTCATCCTCGAGGCCGACCAGACCGAAATCCTGGTCATCGACCCCATCGAGACGGCAGCCCAGAGCGCCGACGCCGCCGGCGCCGAGATCGCCTCTGCCTTTGCCCGCCACGGCGCCAAGGTATCGGTCAGCGTCGAGGCGTCGCGCGGCCACACCGTCGATGCCGTCATCCACAACAAGGTGGTTGAAACAGGCGCCGACCTGCTGGTGATGGGCGCCTACAGCCATTCCTGGCTGCGCGAGTTCCTGTTCGGCGGCGTCACGCGCAGCGTCCTGCAGGCCGGCGACACCGCGATCCTGCTGTCGCGGTAAGATTACCGCACAACTGTGCAGCCCCGCCCTTGCCAAGAGCGGGGCTTTCCGGCTAATTCCGCCTGCATTCCCCTATTTTCGCGCCATCTGGCGCGCCGAGCCGGAGTGCGCGTCGAATGTCCCTTCCCGAAAAAGCCTTTCCCGTATCCTGGGATCAGTTCCACCGCGATGCGCGTGCGCTCGCCTGGCGTCTCGCCGGCGTCAATCCGCAGTGGAAGGCGATCGTCTGCATCACTCGCGGCGGCCTGGTGCCTGCCGCCATCATTTCGCGCGAACTCGGCATCCGCCTGATCGAGACGATCTGCATCGCCTCCTATCACGACTACACCTCGCAGGGTCAGTTGCAGGTGCTGAAGGAGATCACGCCGTCGCTGCTCGAGGGCGAAGGCGAAAACGTACTGATCGTCGACGACCTGACCGACACTGGCAAGACCGCAGCCATCGTGCGCGCCATGATGCCGAAGGCGCATTTCGCCACGGTCTATGCCAAGCCCAAGGGCCGCCCGCTGGTCGACACCTTCGTCACCGAGGTGTCGCAGGACACCTGGATCTATTTCCCCTGGGATCTCGGCTTCACATACCAAAAGCCGATCGCGGAAGATCACATGGGCTGATTGCAGCGCCCTCCAGCTCAACCCGACCTGTTCGACGCCCGGCCTTTGCGCCGGGCGTTTTCATTATCAATCTATTTACTTTTGTTACGGAGGATTAACCGTACAATTCGTAATACGGCAACTGAGTCTGCTTCTGGGTAGGACTGCCGATGCTGATGAAGCCTGTCTATCACAGCCACCTCGTCGAGCGCATACGCCGGCTGTTCGGCGCTCCCGCCTGCAGGCTGCAGGTCGCCGCCCTGCCCTGGCAGCGCACCGCCTCCGGCGCCATCGAGATCATGCTGATCACCAGCCGCGACACCGGGCGCTGGGTCCTGCCCAAGGGCTGGCCGGAAGAATCCGAACGGCTGTGCGAGACCGCCGCTCGCGAGGCGAGCGAAGAAGCCGGCCTGAGCGGCTCCGTCGATACCCACGAGGCGGGCCGCTATTTCTACTCCAAGGAACTGGCAAGCGGCGAACAGGTCGCCTGCGAGGTGCTGGTCTATCCGCTCGAAGTGCGCAAGGTCGCCGAGAAGTGGAAGGAGCGGCGCCAGCGCACGCGCAAGTGGGTGTCGCCAGCCGAGGCCGCGCGCATGGTCAACGAACCTGACCTTTGCCGGCTGATCTCGTCCTTCGGCGCAGCCCACGGAAAAGTCGCCGCCTGAGGCGCGAGACGCCGCCAAGCGGGTATCTTGCCGGCTTCGTTCACGGAGCCGGTTCTCCCCGTTATCCACACAAGTGACACACAAGATGTTGGGGTCACAAAATCTGCATAAACGACTTCTTGACGTTACCCCCCGAGTCGCTTTTTATGACTCAAGCGCGCTTGTTGAGTGCGTGACCGGAAAGTTCAGAGCCCGGTCCTTTCTCCAGATCTAGTGAGTTGCCGCTCGCATTTGCACCCGCACAGGCGGGGTGCCGTCGCGCGTGGTTTCGGTGTGTCCGAGGGGTTGACGGGTAAAAATTGGGGACTGGCAGAAATCTTCTGTTAACACTATATTTAGTGTTTGCAGGCAGCCTGGACGCTAGATAGTGTGAGTTCTCCCTCAGCGAGGGAATCGCAACAAAGTTTCAGTTTCAAGGACCCGAAGTGGTCCGCAGGCTGACGGGAAGGCGCTCCGCAAGGAGGATTTCCGGTCTGGCGGCGGCTTCTTCGGCAATGGTGACCGGTCGTTCGGGCGGCCGGCAAGATCGGCATTGCGTCTTTCGTTTCAGCAATGGGAGATTTCCCGCGAAAGACGCTATATATAGACAAAAGGAAATCGACCGATGCGCATCGAGCGGCGTTTCACCAAGGATGGACAATCGGCATATGCGGAGATCGAGTTCCGCAAGGCGCTCTCCGAGATCAAGAATCCGGACGGCTCGGTGGTCTTCCGGCTCGACAACATCGATGTGCCGGCGCAGTTCTCCCAGGTCGCGGCCGACATCCTGGCGCAGAAGTATTTCCGCAAGGCCGGCGTGCCCGCCCGTCTGAAGAAGGTCGAGGAGAACGACGTCCCCTCCTTCCTGTGGCGTTCGGTTCCCGACGAGGCCGAACTTGCCAAGCTGCCCGAAAACGAACGCTACGGCTCCGAGATCGACGCCCGCCAGGTCTTCGACCGTCTCGCCGGCACCTGGACCTACTGGGGCTGGAAGGGCGGCTACTTCAAGAGCGAAGACGACGCCCGCGCCTTCAAGGACGAGCTGTCCTACATGCTCGCCACCCAGCGCGTGGCGCCGAACTCGCCGCAGTGGTTCAACACCGGCCTGCATTGGGCCTATGGCATCGACGGTCCTGGCCAGGGCCACTTCTATGTCGACCCCTTCACCGGCAAGCTGACCAAGTCGAAGTCGGCCTACGAGCACCCGCAGCCACATGCCTGCTTCATCCAGTCGGTCGCCGACGACCTCGTCAACGAGGGCGGAATCATGGACCTGTGGGTACGTGAGGCGCGCCTGTTCAAATACGGCTCGGGCACCGGCTCGAACTTCAGCCACCTGCGCGGCGAAGGTGAAAAGCTGTCCGGCGGCGGCCGTTCGTCCGGCCTGATGAGCTTCCTCAAGATCGGCGACCGCGCTGCGGGCGCCATCAAGTCGGGCGGCACCACCCGCCGTGCGGCCAAGATGGTGGTGGTCGACGCCGACCATCCCGATATCGAGGCCTATATCGACTGGAAGGTGAAGGAAGAGCAGAAGGTGGCGGCGCTGGTCACCGGTTCCAAGATCGTGCGCCAGCACCTCAGCAAGATCATGGCCGCCTGCGTCAACTGCGAAGGCCAGGATGACGACTGCTTCGACCCGGCCGTCAACACCGCGCTCAAGCGCGAGATCAAGGCCGCCAAGAAGAACGCGGTGCCGGAGAACTACATCTACCGCGTCATCCAGTTCGCCAAGCAGGGCTACAGCTCGATCGAGTTCAAGACCTACGACACCGACTGGGATTCGGAGGCCTACCTCACCGTTTCGGGCCAGAACTCGAACAATTCGGTCTCGCTCAAGGACGACTTCCTGCGCGCTGTCGAGGGCGACGGCGAATGGCACCTGACCGCCCGCAAGGACGGCAAGGTGCTCAAGACGCTCAAGGCGCGCGATCTGTGGGAAAAGATCGGCTACGCAGCCTGGGCCTCGGCCGATCCGGGCCTGCACTTCAACACCACGATGAACGACTGGCACACCTGCGCTTCCGCGGGCGCCATCCGTGCGTCGAACCCGTGCTCGGAATACATGTTCCTCGACGACACGGCCTGCAACCTCGCCTCGATCAATCTGCTGCCCTATCGCAACACCGACGGCACCATCGACATCGCGGCCTACGAGCACACCGTGCGCCTGTGGACCGTGGTCCTCGAAATCTCGGTCATGATGGCGCAGTTCCCGTCCAAGGAAATCGCCAAGCTCTCCTACGAGTACCGCACGCTCGGCCTCGGCTATGCCAATATCGGCGGCCTGCTGATGACCTCGGGCATTCCCTATGACTCCGACGAGGGCCGCGCCATCGGCGGCGCGCTGACGGCGATCATGACCGGCGTGGCTTACGCCACCTCAGCCGAGATGGCCTCCGAACTCGGCGCCTTCCCCGACTATGACCGCAACGCCGCCAACATGCTGCGCGTCATGCGCAACCATCGCCGCGCCGCCTATGGCGACAAGGACGGCTACGAGAAGCTGTCGGTGCATCCGGTGCCGCTGGTCGCTTCCGACCTCAAGCAGCAGGAACTGGTGACCCATGCCCGCGCCGCCTGGGACCGCGCCATCGAGCTCGGCGAGGAGCACGGCTACCGCAACGCCCAGGCAACCGTGATCGCGCCCACCGGCACGATCGGCTTGGTCATGGATTGCGACACCACCGGCATCGAACCCGACTTCGCGCTGGTCAAGTTCAAGAAGCTCGCCGGCGGCGGCTACTTCAAGATCATCAACCGTGCGGTGCCCGAGGCGCTGCGTACCCTCGGCTATAGCGAAGCCCAGATCGCCGAGATCGAGGCCTATGCCGTCGGCCACGGCAACCTCAACCAGGCGCCCGGCATCAACCCCGGTTCGCTGCGCTCCAAGGGTTTCAGCGACGAGAAGATCGAGGCGCTCAACGCCGCTCTCAAGAGCGCCTTCGACATCAAGTTCGTCTTCAACAAGTGGACGCTGGGCGAGGACTTCTGCAAGGACGTGCTCGGCCTGACCGAGGCGCAGCTCAACGACTTCTCGTTCGAGATGCTGCCGGCGCTCGGCTTTTCCAAGCGCGACATCGAAGCCGCCAACATCCATGTCTGCGGTGCAATGACGCTGGAAGGCGCGCCGTTCCTCAAGGACGAGCATCTGCCCGTGTTCGACTGCGCCAATCCCTGCGGCAAGATCGGCAAGCGCTATCTTAGCGTCGAGAGCCACATCCGCATGATGGCGGCGGCCCAGCCCTTCATCTCGGGCGCCATCTCCAAGACCATCAACATGCCCAACGAGGCGACGGTCGAGGACTGCAAGAGCGCCTACATGCTGTCGTGGAAGCTGGCGCTCAAGGCCAACGCGCTCTACCGCGACGGCTCCAAGCTGTCGCAGCCGCTGAACGCCTCGCTGATTGCCGACGAGGACGAGGACGAGGACGATGCCGTCGAGGCGCTGATCGCGGCACCTGCCGCCGCCAAGGCGGTGCAGGTCACCGAAAAGATCGTCGAGCGCGTCATCGAGCGGCTCTACCGCGAGCGGGAAAAGCTGCCGAACCGCCGCAAGGGCTACACCCAGAAGGCCGTCGTCGGCGGCCACAAGGTCTACCTGCGCACCGGCGAGTTCGACGACGGCCGCCTCGGCGAGATCTTCATCGACATGCACAAGGAAGGCGCTGCCTTCCGCGCGATGATGAACAATTTCGCCATCTCGATCTCGCTCGGCCTGCAGTACGGCGTGCCGCTCGACGAATATGTCGAGGCCTTCACCTTCACCAAGTTCGAGCCGGCCGGCATGGTCGTCGGCAACGACGCCATCAAGAACGCCACCTCGATCCTCGACTACGTCTTCCGCGAACTCGCCGTCAGCTATCTCGGCCGCCACGACCTTGCTCATGTCGACCAGTCGGATTTCGACAAGACGGCGCTCGGCAAAGGCATCACCGAAGGCAAGGCCCTGCCCTTTTCCAAGGGCCTGACCCGCGGCGCCTCCCCGCTCAAGGTCGTCTCCGGTGTCGCCGGCAACGACCCCAAGGGCTCGGCGGCTACCGCAAGCCCGGCGCGCGTGACACCTGTGACCGCCTTCTCCGGCTCCAACGTGCTGGCGCTCGCCCCCAAGGCCGCGATCTCGGCGGAGGAATCCACCGCCTACAAGCGCGACTACGAGGAGCGGGCCAAGGAACTGGTCGAAGAAGTCACGACCGAGGAGACCGTTGAGGAAACATCGGTCACGACGTCGCTGTTCACCGACGCCGCAGCCCAGGAAGCAGCGGAGGCCAAGAAACTCGCCGCCGACCGCCGCGCCAAGTCGATGCTGCAGGGCTACACCGGCAATTCCTGCTCGGAATGCCAGAACTTCACCATGGTGCGTAACGGCACCTGCGAGAAGTGCGACACCTGCGGCGCGACGTCAGGGTGCAGCTGAGGCGTGGTCCCACTGGTAAAGTAATAGCGAAAAGACAGTAGGCCGCCACAGTGCGGCCTACTCTTTTAGTAACTGGGCAGGCAACGACTCGCTTCCGCGACTACTCGCACTGGATGACGCGCGGATGTCGATATGCTCCTCGTACCAAACGAGCCGATGCACACCATATCGCGCGGTGAAGCCTGTACCCTCACCCGACTTGTGCTCCGGCAAACGACGGGCCAGGTCATTGGTCACGCCGACATAGATCGTGCCATCCTTCTGGCTAGCAGTCATGTGACGTAGCCGCTCATGACCTGCGCAAGTCCTCCCCGACGATTGGCGCGAACGCCCCCTCCCTTCGTCGTCCTAGGGCGGAGCAGGAGCGAAGCGACGTCGCGGAGACCCTAGGATCAATGCCGTGACCTTGCGGCAACCCCCAAACGGTTCAGAACGCTCGCCTTTTCTTGCCCCGCTCCGCATTCCTCACGCTCACGGCATGGATCCTCGGGTCAAGCCCGAGGATGACGAAACGGAAGAGACCACCAATTCCCCTCACCATCCAAGTCCGCGAAACAGCTCGTGCCACTCGGGATTGCTCGTCTCGATCAACTCGATCTTCCATTGGCGCTGCCAGCGCTTCAGCGATTTCTCGCGCTGGATGGCGTCGCGGATATCGAAATGCTCCTCGTACCAAACGAGGCGATGCACGCCATATCGAGCGGTGAAGCCTGTACCCTCACCCGACTTGTGCTCCGGCAAACGACGCGCCAGGTCATTGGTCACGCCGATATAGATCGTGCCACCCTTCTGGCTGGCGGTCATGTAGACGTAGCCGGTCATGACCAGAGACTAGTCGCGGCAAAGTTGTGTGCAAGCCCTCCACACCTGCCGATGCCTTAATGCATGTAGTCTTGTGTGAGGAGCGGCCACCGCTTCGTCATCCTAGGGCGGAGCAGGAGCGCAGCGACGTCGCGGAGACCCTAGGATCCATGCCGTGACCTTGCGGCAACGCCCAAGCGGTCCAGAACGCCCACCTTTCATCTCCCGTTCCGCATTCCTCACCCTCACGGCATGGATCCTCGGGTCAAGCCCGAGGATGACGAAGGCAGGGAGGCCAGCGGCCATTTTCGAAGGCCGTCGATTTGCGGACAAGCGGGGGCAACTGGCCGCTCGATCCAGCGAACGATGAGCCGACATAACGAGTGGTAAGTCCGTGCCAAGTAAAGCGCCCGCCGTTTGAGTTCCGTTTCCAGCTACCCCTCATCCGCATTGGCTGCGGCCCGGAATCTCGCCTCGAACTCGCGCCGCAGCTCGCGGCGCAACTCAGCGGCGCGGTGGCGCCGGCGGTCGATGTCGGTCGACGGCACGAAAGCCGGAATCTCGGTCGGGCGGCCGTCTTCGTCCACCGCCACCATGGTGAAATAGCAGGAATTGGTGTGGCGCCGCTGGCCGGAGCGGATGTTTTCGGCTTCGACATGGATGCCGATTTCCATCGAGGTGCGGCCGGCATAGTTGACCGACGCCCGGAAGGTGACCAGTTCGCCGACATTGATCGGCTCCCTGAACACCACCTGGTCGACCGACAGCGTGACCGCGTATTTGTTGGAATAGCGCGAGGCGCATGAAAAGGCGACGCGGTCGAGCAGGTTGAGCAAGGCACCGCCATGCACCTTGCCGCTGAAATTCGCCATCTCGGGCGTCATCAGCACGACCATCTCGAGCCGGCGCGTGTCCCTGTCTTCCACCTATGGACCCTTCCCCTGACGATGTCGGCACAGCATTCGATGTGATGCGACGCTATCCGGGATGCGGTTGGAACGCCAGTTTCAGCTGGCGCCGCATGGCAGAAAACCAGCGCCCGTCAGCGCATGAAGATCAACGCCATGCCGGCGACGACCAGTGCCGCCCCGGCCCAGGCGCCGCCGGCGGGGCGTTCGCCGGTCCGCGCCCACAGCATGGGCAGGATGATCACCGGCGAGGTTGCCGACAGCGTCGAGACGATGCCCACCTTGCCGCCGGAAAGCGCAAATAACAGCAGCGTCATGCCGATGCCGAGCGCGATGATGCCGGTCAACGCCGTCAGTGCCGCGACCTTGAATGTCAGCAGCGCCCGCGGTTTTACGGCCGGTATCGGCAACTGGATCAGCACGCTGAGGCAAAAAGCGGCGATGCCGACACGCAGCATCGACGCCACGAACGGGTCGATGCCGGTCGCCATCACCGGCCTGGCAATGATGGAGCCGATCGCCTGTCCGGCCGCCGCCCCCAGTCCGAGCGCGACCCCGACCCACAATGGCCCCTTCACCGTCTCCCAGGCGTGCAACTGTTCGCGGCGTTTGCCGAAGAGGATCGCCAGCAACACGCCGGCGACCGTCAGGCCGATACCCGCGGCAGCTTTTGGCGCGAGGTCCTCGCCCAGCATCAGCCAGCCGAGAACGGCGGCCATCGGGGCGTTCAGCGCAAACAGGATGCCCGATCGCCGGGGCCCGAGCCGGTTCAGCGCCGCAAACAGCAGCGTGTCGCCGACGAAGATGCCGACCAGGCCGGACAGCAGCAGGGGCCCGGCACTGCCGGCGTCGAGTTCGCGCCAGGTGCCGGTGAACAACACATAGAGCGCCAGCAGCCCGGTGACGAAGACCTGCCGCAAGCGGTTGAATGCCGGCGCGCCGAGATAGCCGGCGGGTCCGGCCGAGATCAATCCCGTGACGGCCCAGCATGTCGCGGCTCCGATTGCTGCGATCTCGTGAACAGGCATCTTCGTTCCGGTTGGCAAGAGGACTGAAAAGACGAAGGACACGACCGCGTCATCCGGTGCACCGCTATAGACGCGCTGGATATTTCGTCCAGTGGCACGGCATGGGCTGGACAGGGCCACCGGAAATCCAATCGATTCATTCGAACGATTCAAGCATTATTACGCGTTGGATCGATCAGACGGGCAACAATAGCTTGTACCTGAAAAGGACCAAGCCATGAACGCCCACACCCGAGCCGAAGCCCAAGACGCCGTCGCCATCAGCCCGCGTCAGGCGCGCCATGAAAGCCGCTGCAACCTGCTGCCCGGCGTTGCGGTGACCGTGGCTATCGCCGGCATCGCCTTCGCGCTCCGGCTTATTCCCGGTCTCTCGGCCTTCAGCCCGATGATCATCGCCATCGTCATCGGCATGGCATTTCACAATCTCCGGGGCACGCCGGCCGCGGCCAAGGCCGGGGTGACTTTCGCCATGCGCAGGCTGCTGCGCTTGGCCATCATCCTGCTCGGCCTGCAACTCACTGCGAGCCAGGTCGCGGAGGTGGGTGCTGCGGGCATCGCCATCATCGCCACGACGCTCGTCGCCACCTTCGCCTTCACGCTGTGGCTGGGAAAGGCGATCGGCGTCGACCGCAAGCTTGCAGAGCTGATCGCCGCCGGCACCTCGATCTGCGGCGCCTCGGCGGTCATTGCCACCAACACGGTGACCAGGGCGCCCGACGAGGACGTCGCCTATGCGGTCGCGTGTGTCACCGTCTTCGGCTCGGTGGCGATGTTTGCCTATCCACTGCTGCCCGGCCTGTTCCACCTTAACGCTTACGCTTACGGCCTGTGGGCCGGCGCCTCGATCCACGAGATCGCCCAGGTGGTCGCGGCAAGCTTCCAGGACGGCCAGCAGGCCGGCGAGTTCGGCACGGTGTCCAAGCTCACACGTGTCATGATGCTGGCGCCGGTGGTGATCGTGCTCGGTGTTGCTGCCAGGCAGCGCACCAGGTCGGCGGGCATGGCCCGGGACGGCGCCCCTGCCCCGATGCCCTGGTTCGTGCTCGGCTTTGTCGCCATGGTCGGCCTCAACAGCCTGATCGACATTCCGTCCGAGGCAAAGGCGTGGATCGTCACGCTGACCACCTTCCTCCTGGCTACCGCGCTCGCCGCCATGGGGCTCGAAACCGACATCGCCAGGCTCTGGGCCCGCGGCGCCCGTCCCCTGCTGCTTGGCCTCGGCGCATTCCTTTTCATTGCGGTTTTCAGTCTGATACTGGTCAAGCTTGCGGGCTGACGACTGAAAGGAACACCGTGACCCTCGAACAGCTCAGGATCTTCGTCGCGGTGGCCGAGCGCGAACACGTCACCCGCGCCGCCGAAGCACTCAACCTGACGCAATCGGCGACGAGTGCCGCCGTGTCGGTGCTCGAAGCGCACTACCAGACCCAGCTCTTCGACCGTGTCGGTCGCCGCATCGTGCTGACCGATGCAGGGCGGATCTTCCTGTCCGAGGCGCGCGCGGTGCTCGCCCGCGCCCGCTCCGCCGAGATCGTGCTTGCAGATCTTGCCGGCCTCAAGCGCGGCACGCTCAAGCTCGCCGGCAGCCAGACGGTAGCCAACTACTGGCTGCCCGGCATCGCCCACCGTTTCCGGTCCAGCTATCCCGGCATCGAGCTCGACGTGACCATCGGCAACACCGAAACGGTCGCAGCCCAGGTCCGAGACGGCATTGCCGATCTCGGCTTCGTCGAGGGCGAAGTCGACGACCCGGCCCTTGCCATCGAGCCGGTCGCCGACGACGAACTGGTTCTCGTCGCTGCGCCCGGCCATCCCTGGACCAGCAACGCCGCCTTCACCCCGCGCGATCTCCAGGCGGCGCGGTGGGTCCTGCGCGAGCCGGGTTCGGGCACGCGGGCGCATTTCGAGGCCGTGCGCGCCGCCCGCGGTATCGAGCCCGGCAGCCTCGACATCGCGCTGGAACTGCCGTCGAACGAGGCTGTACGGGCCGCAGTCGAGGCCGGCGCCGGCGTCGCCGTGATGTCGCGGCTCGTCGCCGAAGCCTCGCTCAAGGCCGGCACGCTGGTCGCCATCGATTTCGACCTGCCCAAGCGCCGCTTCTTTTCGCTCCGCCACAAGGAGCGTCATGCGACGCGGGCAACCCGCGAATTCCTTGCCCTTGTGGCGCGGCCGGCAATCGGCGCCTGACGACCGCGGCTCAGTTGCCGAACTTCAGCACGGCGCTGGCGCGGTTCATTTCGCCCGCCAACAACGCGCGAATACTTTCCCCAGCATCCGCGGCCAAGGCCCATGGCCGCGGATGCTGTTCGATGCCTAGAAGCTGACCGCCAGCTTGGCATCGACACCGTGGTCGGAAGCACCGTTGCTCACCTGCCCGGTATAGCTGATGCCGAGCCTCGTCTTCGGCGCGACGGCGAAGTCGATGCCGGCACCCAGCACCGCCGCGTCCCTGGCGATCGCTGAACCGGTGATGTCGAAGCCGCCGCTGCCGTCGAAGGCGAAGGACGAGGTACCAGCGACATCGCCGAAGGCATGGCGCCAGCCAAGCGTGGCGTGCAGCGTGGCGTCGACTGCGCCCAGCGCCACCTCGGTCGAGCCGCGCACGCCGAGCGTGGTGAAGGTCACGTCGCTGCTCGACGCTTCGCTGGACAGCGCTGCCGCCCCGCCCGCTTCGGTGAAGGCATCGGTGCGCAGGTTGACATAGGTCAGGTTGGAGAAGCCCTCGACGGTGAAGCGCCCGGCCTCGACCTTGTAGCTCGCCTCGCCGAACACCTGCGCTGTGCCGCCATCATATTTGGCCGACAGCGCGTCCGCGAAGCCGGCGAAAGCGACCTGGCGCGCCGTGTCGAAGCGGTGCCAAGTGTAGCCGGCGCCGACGGTCAGCCCAAAGGGACCGGCCCGCGTGCCGGCATTGACGCCGACATGATAGTTGTCGGCGCTGCCGCTCGAGCCGCCATTGGCGCTATTGAATGACGAACGGCTGTAGCCCGCGATCACGCCGGCGCGCCAGCTGTCGCTGACCATGGCATCGCCACCCGCCAGCAGCCCGCCCGTGCTGCGGTCGAAGCCGACATTGGTCGCATCGGCCTTGCTGTCGCCCCATGAGCCGAAGGCCCGCGTCCACAGCGCGAAGCGGTCGGTGTCGGCAGGCACAAGTTCCAGCCCGTCGTCGCCATAGGCCATGACAGGCATGCTGGCCGCTGCGTTGTCGCCAAAAGCCTGGTCGATGCGGCTGGTGGCAGCGTCCAGCATGACGCCGCCGTCCTGCATCATCATGCCCCTGGCCGAGGCATGGACTTCGCCCGAAAGCTGCTCAAACGCCTGCTGTGCGCCGGCCTCGTCGAGATTGGCCACCGCGGCGTAGGCGGCATTGCCGAAGCCGAGGGTTTCCAGGGCTGCGGCGGTCGCCTTCTGGTTGCCGTTGGCGCCGACCTCGGCAAAGCTGATGTCGTTGCGGCTGAGCGTCAGCGTCACGTCGTTGGCGCCATAGGCCAGCGTCGGGTCGAGGAAGGCGAGGTTCGAGCTGACGTCGGCAAAGGTGCCGGTCACGCCGCCGCCTGCCGTGACGATCTGGTAGCTTGTCTGTGGCGCGTAGTTGTTGCCATTGGCCAGCGTCAGCACCGAGCCGCCCTTGAGCATGGCCTTGCCTGATGCCGTGACCTTGTCGCTCTCGCCCTTGTCGTTGGCCTCGACCTCGAACTTCGAGCCGGCCTCGAAGGTGACGTCGCCGGCGACATTGATGGTGCCGATCGAATTGCCCGGCGCCAGCACGCCCCCCGAGGCGACCACCGTATTGCCGAGCGTGCCGATGCCGCCAAGCGTGCCGCCGGCGCCGATCGTCGTCAGCGTCGAGGAGGCGATCGAGCCCTGGAGGGAGAGCACGCCGGCCCCGACGACGGTCTCGCCGGTGTAGCTGTGGGTGCCGTCGAGCACCAGCGCACCGAGGCCGAGCTTGGTCAGGTTGCCGGTGCCCGAGATCTCCTTGTTGACGCCGAAGACATTGGTTGCATCGGCGATGTCGATCGAGCCGCCGCCTGCCTCCAGCACGACGTTGCGGCCCAGCACATGCATGTCGGTGCCGGCAATCCTGAGGCTGCCGCCATCGAGGCGGAGCTTCGCCTGTTCGGTGCCGAGGGCCGCGTCCTCCTCGACGACGACGGTACCGCCGTCGGCGACCTTGAGTTCGCCGATGAAAGTATGGTCGTCGATGCAATAGTCGGCAATCGCCTGCTGGAAGCGCGCATCGGTGCTCTTGCAGTCGAGCAGCGTCTTCTTCTCGGCCTCCGTCAGCCCGGCCAGGATCGGCAGGCCGTTGGCATCGGATATCTGGCCGAGATAGACATCGTTGCGCATGTTGTTGCGCGAGAGGAAAAACTCCTTGCCGCGCTCGGCGAAGGTCGAAGCGTCCTTGCCCCAGACGACGCGGGTCTTTGCCGTGCCGTTGTCGTCATAGGTCTCGAGCTGCGGCCCGACCCAGCGCACATTGTGCGCCACCGGCTCGTGGTCGGAAAGCGGCGTCTTCGAACCATTGGCGTTTGTCACATAGCTGACATCGGTGATGACGCCGAGATAGGGGTCGTTCTGGTCGTCGTCGATCTGCCACCACTTGCCGAATGGCCGCGACGCCAGGAAATGGTCGATCTTGACGCGGTGCCAGCTGCCCCAGGTGTTGGTCGCGTCCTCGCCGTGCGAGGGCCAGGTCACCGAACCGTCGTTCAGCGCATGCGGCGAGAACTGCTCGCGCTCGTTGGGCAATTGCAGGACCTGGTACTGCTTCTTCAGGATGTTCATGGTCTGCGGCAGGTTGCCGGCGACCGGATACATCTCGTCGGCGAACAGGCCGGCAGGGATCGGCGCACCGTCGATCGCCGCATTTCCCTTGCCCTTCCACTGGGCGATGAAGGCGTCGAGCTGCGGCTGATCCTTGGCATACTGCTTCAGCAGGTCGAGATAGAACGCGTTGGTTGGGTTCTTGGTGTAGATCCTGAGCAGCCGCTCCTGCTGGCTGATCGAGTGCAGGCCGCGTTCCGAGACGTCGCCGGCGTTGAAATCTCCGGTCATGATGATCGGGGCCGTCGCCGAGGCCGCCCACTGGTTCAGCCCCTTGGCTTCATTGATGCGGTTGGTGGAGGGGTCGTAGTAGTTGAGATGAGTCGTCGCGACGTAGCTCTGCGGCCGGCTCGAAGTGGCGTCGAGCAAGGTGTAGGTGGCGGTGTCGCCAATCTTGTTGGCGCCGTATGTGCCCGGCAGGCGCGAGAACACACCGACGTCGCCGTCCTGGCGCTTGCCGAAGGCGCCAAGCCCCGCTCCGCTCAGAATCCCGGGAATGTCGCGCACATAGGTACTGTTGGCCTGCAGTTCCTGGAAGGTCAGGACATCGTAATTGCCCTTGACGAAGAATTCCGACATCACGCTCGGATTGGCCTTGAACCTGTCGAGCCAGGTGTTGAGCGTCAGGATCCGGATCGAATCCTCGGCCGCCTGTGCGGCAACCGCCGAGACGGCCAGCGCTGTGCCGCACAGCAGCGCGGCTGCTGCGGCGCGCAGGCGCCTGTCGGGGCGGGTTTGGGCAGGCGCATCCTCGGCGCCATGTTGGAAAGTCGTCATCGCGTAACTCCTGTGTGCGACGCGACCGCGCATTGTCACAAAACCGCCAGGGCTGGCGTGCGAATGACATGTTGCGGTCACTGAAAAGTACGGATTCGGACATTAGTTGCGGTAGATGTCACTTTTACAACATTCCTGGATACAGTCCCAAAACCCCGCGCACGTCACCGAGATGCTGGATGAACCCGGCATACGAATTTGCTAGCTAGGATTGTGGAGACCGGATCGCAGATGCCCAGAACGAACGGACCCGGCATGGACAAGGACGACAAGAAATCGAGGCGCCAGGCCCAGCTCTTGAGCTATCTGGAGAAAAACCACTACGTCTCGATCGAGGAGATCACCACGCTTCACGGGGTGACGACACAGACGGCGCGTCGCGACATCATGGCTCTCGAACAGGAGGGCAAGGTGCGCCGCTTGCACGGCGGAGCTACCATTTCGACACCGGTCGCGCCGTCGGTGCTGCGCCAGCGTCGGGTCGACAATGCCGCGCAGAAGGAAAAGATCGGCCGCCTCGCCGCCGAACTCATCCCGGACGGCGCTGCCGTGTTCATCGACACCGGCACCACCTGCGAGGCGGTGGCGCGGGCGCTGATCGGTCGTCGCGACCTGCGGGTCGTCACCTACTCGCTGCGGGTCGCCACGACGCTCAGCGAAAGCACCAATTTCGCCATAGCCGTCCCCGGCGGCTTCGTCCGCCAGGTCGACGGCGGCGTGTTCCGCGAGGAGACATCAGACTATATCAGGAGGTTCAAGTTCGACGTCGCCGTCATTTCGGTCAGCGGTGTCGACCATGACGGCGACATCGGCGACGACGACCATGCCGAGGTCGCCGCAGTCTCCGCCGCGATGGGCCAGGCCGGACGCACCATCATGGCCGTCGACAGCTCAAAATTCGGCCGCCGCGCGCTCGTTCGGCTCGGTTCGCTGTGCGACATCCACACGCTCGTCACCGATACGCTGCCCGAAGAGCGATTGCTCAACAAGCTGCGCGACAGTGGCGTCGAAATCCGCGTCTAGGCGTTGAGATAGAGCGGCGTCCTTTCGGAAATGGCCAGGTCTAGGGCCTGAACGGCCCTAGGGGCACAACGGCAGCGTCGCGCAGGCCGACGGCATCGGGCGAAACAGCCTGCTCTTCCGGCGGGCGCTTGCACTGGACGACACGCTTTCCCATCCCTGGGTACCTGCCACGGCATGCCGTGCGAGCATGCGGATGTCGTCGGCGCTGTATCCGTCACGCTCCATGAGCTTCAGGATGATCGGGTCGTGCAACAGTTCCTCAAGCGTCAGTTCCGGCTGATCGCCCATAGTCGCCTCCGTTCGTGACCAATAGACTAGACACAACATAATCCCGAACCGTGACCGGCAAATGGCGGTTGCGTGACACGAAACGGGCTTTTCGTCGGCTGGCGGCCATTGGAGGTGGCCGCCTCGCCGGATTTGCGTATTGCGCTTGCTACCAGCTGATGCGGGCCTGCGGCATGCCATACATCAGGCGCGAAAACTCGTCGCCGGAGACATGCACCAGCGTGCGGTGGTCGCCGCCCTCGAAATAGACGTCGCTGCCGCGGCGCAGCTGCTCATCGACCACGCAAGCCACCCTGTAGGGCACGCCGAGGATCGGGACAGCCCCCTCGTCACAGTCGGGAAACAGCGAGCTTGCCTCCTCTTCGGTGGCGAGCCGCACCTTGTCGCCGATGATCTCGCGCATCCTGGCGAGGTCGACATGGCGCGAGGCCGGCAGCACGGCGAGCACATAGCCGTCCTCCCATCTCAGCACCACACCCTTGGCAAGGGCATTGCCGGGCACGTGGCTCGCCTCGGCAGTCATCATCGAGCAGCCGGTCCGCGCGTGTTTGGCGGCGTCGTAGCGGATGTGATTGTCCTCTAGATATTCTTGCATCGTCAATGAGATAGCCATGACCGTTCCTCCGGTGGGCGTACATCGGACGCTATGGACCGGAACAGGCGGAGCAGGCGGCTGGCACCCAAGCGATGGTATCGGACAGTCCGATCCCGCCATGGCCAACTCATTGCCGGTTTGCCGGTATGCCGAAGTTTCGAGGCCCCAACTGGGGTATTTCGAACGCGCGGGAAAGATACACTGCGCGGCCGCCGACAGCAACAAAAGAGACCGCCGCGCGCGCCATTTCGAAGCGCGCGGCGACTGTGTCGGCCGGGCTTGCGGCGCCCTCGCCTACTGCGCTGCTTTGACCTGCTCGTCCCAGGTTTTCACCTTGGTCTCGCCGTTGAGGAAGGGCAGCGCCATCGCTGCCAGTTCGGGCGCGAAAAAGACATCGTAGTGGGTCCGGTTGGGGATGATCGCCAGGCGGTTCTGCGACATGGTCTCGCGCATCCAGCCGGCATCCTTCAAGCCGCCGCCGAGCAGCTGGTAGAACTTCACGATGTGCTCGGGCCGGTACATGTCGCTGTCGCCATAGACCAGCATGACCGGCATCTTCAGCGTCCTGACGTCGTCGGCCCAGTCATAGGGCGTGCGCATCATCTCGCCCATCCTGTCGAGCAGCTTGGGGAAATCCTCGACCTTCGGCGCCACCGCCGCATAGGCCTGGTACATCGGCGTCGGCTTCATCATCTCGGCCATGGCAGCACCCACCTGGGCCTGCATCGGCAGCATCTCGGGATAGAAGCCGTCCTGGGCAAAGCCCGCCGATACCAGCACAAGCCTGCGAACCGCGTCTGGGTGCTGCACGGCAAGGCGGAAGGCGACGCCCGCGCCCATCGAATAGCCCATGGCGTCGATCTTGCCGTAGCCGAGTGTCTTCAGCAGGCCCGCCATGTCGTCGCCCATGTCGACAAGGCTCATCTTGCGCTCGGTAAGTGCGGTTCGGCCATGGCCGTAGAGGTCGACCGCGATCACCTGCCGGCCCTTCGACAGCGCCGGCAGCACCGGTCCGAACATGTCGATCGAGCCTAGTCCGCCATGGAGCAGCAGCAACGGCTCGCCCTCGCCGCGGATCTCGTAATAGTATTTCACACCGTTGATCTCGGCATGTCCGGTCTTGGCGCCGGCAGCCGTAGATTTAGTCGTCTCAGCCATAGTCGACCCTCCGGTTACAACCGCGAGTGCCGCCGCCGCCAGCATGGTGATGAAACTACGCTTGTTCATGTCCTCGTCCCTTCTCTCGCCAGGTCTTGCGACCCGTTGCTCCTAGGACGAACGGGATGACGGGACGCCGACATTGGTAGAGAAATTTTCCACGGATGAGGAAGCGCCTGACTTACCTGCCTTCCCCCCTTGCGGGAGAAGGTGGCCGAGCGAAGCGAGGTCGGATGAGGGGTGTTGGAAGGAATGAGAGGCAGAAGGAAACTCTGGATGGTGAAAAATCTGAAGCGCTGCACTCCGTCCAGCACCCCTCATCCGCCCCTTGGGGGCACCTTCTCCCACAGGGGAGAAGGAAAGGCACCCCTCAGAGCGTCTTCGCCAAAGCCTCGAGCTGGTCGGCGCACTGGCCCCAGCCCTCGTGAAAGCCCATCTTTTCATGAGCCTCGCGATCCTCGACCGTCCAATGCCTGGCAATGGCGGTGTATTTTGTCTTGCCGCCGCCGGCATCCTCGAAGGTCACGGTCGCCGCCATGAACGGCTTTTCCGACGGCAACCAGGCTTCGGTGAAGGCATCGGTGAAGACCAGCCTCTCGTTCGGCACGACTTCGAGATAGACGCCGGAGCTGGGAAAATCGACGCCCTCGGGGCTGCGCATGGTGATGGCGCTGGTGCCGCCGGCGCGCACGTCGAGCCTGGCGCTGGCCGTCGTCCAGGGCAGCGGCGCAAACCATTTCGGCAGCAATTCGGCATCGGTCCAGCAGCGATAGAGCTTTTCGCGAGGGGCATCGATGATGCGGGTGAGCATCAGCTCGCGGTCGTTGGCACTAGCATTCATGTCGTCGTCTCCTGATGAATTTGGCGTTCGAGGCAAGGACGAAGCACAGCGGGCCGCACCGACAGTTCGACGCAAAAAAATCGGCGGCTAGTGTTTGCGCGCCTGGACCAGATAGGAATCGATCGACGTCTCGCCCAGCCAGCGCGCCGCTTCGAGCCGGTGCAGGCCCTCGACCAGCACGTAGCGCTTGCCGTCGTGACGCACCTGGATCGGCGTCTTCATGCCGTTCTCTACGATGTCCTCGGCGAGATGCCGCACGGTTTCGGGATGCAGCGTCTTCTTGCGCGCGGCAGGCACATAGATGTCGTTGAGCGGTATCTTCTGGACTCTGAGCATGGTGGCTTCCGGCTGTGGAAGTACAGCTCCTCGTAGATAGGGTGTTTTGCTGAGCCGGCCAAGGCAGCCGCCGGCGGCATCAAGCCGATCGCCCTGCGGCGTCAGCTCCTTTTCTTGGCGGTACGCCGCTTGGCGTCGTCGATCATCATGTTGGCCAGTTGCATGCGCACCATGGCGCGCTGGCGCAGGTGCGGCGCCACCCGGTCGGGATGGTTGGCCAGTGCAAAGATGCGGCGCATCTTGGCGAGATCGGCGGGCTTGGCATCGGCCAGCCCCAATTCGGCGGCAATCACTTCTGGGTCGATCGACGGCGCCTCGGGCTCCTCGACCGCAACCGCCTTGGCCTTGACCATGTCGAGCAGCGACACGAACTCGTCTTCCAGCGCGGCCCCTGCTTCGCGGTACTCGGCGGCAACTGTCTCGCCGGCGACGCGGATGCGGCCCGAATGCAGCTCGTCGGCAACCGCAAGATAGTCGAAGGGGATCGTCGGCGCGGGCGCAATGTCGCCTGGCTCGGACGCAACAAACAGATCATCGAGCAACGAAGCAAAGTCCCGATTGATCCCGGTGCCCATGCAAGGCCCTCCGCACGAAAACAAATGATACGCAATATCCGGCAGAACCATAGGGGTGGCCGGTTAAAAATCGCTTCGATGCTTCGTCCGCCTCTTAGGAATCGAACTGGAAAAAGCCGGGCCGCACGAGGACGACGGCCCGGAAACGCCCTACGGCGAGGAAAACCGGCAATCGCCGGCAATGCAGCTACGCTGGCGATGGGATTTTTGTTTCATCGCGACGAGATGAAAACGCCGGCACCCCGCATGGCAGCCATGCTTATGCTGCACTGCACAATCACAATGGAATCACCTATATGTGCAATGGGAGGACCAACAGGAGCCATGAAACATGGGTTTCTACACTGAACTGTTCGCCCGCCCGCGCCCCAAGGAACAGGCACGCTACCGCGCAGCGCTCGCGCTGCTCAATGCGATGAGCAATGCCGACCGCTCCGACATCGGCATCAAGCCGGCCGATTTCCCGCGCATCGCCCGGGAAATGTCGACGCGCCAGGCGTGATGATCCCGCGCGTCACTGCGCTGCCGCAATCGATCAGGCATCATTGCGGCAGGCAGGAGATTCGCGATGAAGATTTTTTCGACGCCCGCGGCCGCCACGCTGGCCCTTTCAGCGCTATTGCCCGTCCAGGCGTTCGCGGCCGAAGTTCCCTATATCGATGATCGTTCCGACGCGGCCGCCGTCGTCCGCTCGCTCTACAATGCGGTGAGCCGCAAGGAATATGCCCGCGCCTGGGACTATTTCGGCGAGGCCAAGCCGGCCAAGGATTTCGAAACCTTCGCCAAGGGCTACGAGGCGACCGAGCGCGTCGACGTCGAAACCGGCGCGGTCAGCTCGGAAGGCGCTGCCGGCAGCATCTTCTACAACATCCCGGTCGCGATCCGCGCCGTCGACAAGGACGGCACCGAGAAGGTTTTCGCCGGCTGCTATACCGCCCGCCAGGTCAATGGCTCGATCCAGGAGCCGCCGTTCACTCCAATCCAACTCGACAAGGGCGCACTCAAGCCCGCCGAAGGCGAATTGGCCGGCGCGCTGCCCAAGCAATGCGGCGACGCCCCGCCCACCGAAACCGATGCCGTGCTCGACCAAGCAAAGAAGCTGTTTGCCAGTGACTACCAAGGCTCGTGCGACACCCGCTCGGAACGCGACGATGCCGCGCTGAGCTACACGATTTCCTATCACAACAAGACAGACGCGGCGGACGCCAAGCCGAGCGAGGCCAGGCTGTTCCGCTTCTACTGCACGATGGGCGCCTACAACGAGACCCACGTCTACTATTTCTGGAGCGAGCTTGCCGGGCTGAGGCAGCAACACTTCGCCACGCCCGAACTCGATATCCGCTACGAGAACGACGACAGCGAGGGCAAGGTCGAGAGCGTCAGCACCATCGGCTACCGCTCGGAAGGCGAGCTGGTCAATTCGTTCTACGACGTGAACACCAGGACGATCGCCTCGCACGCCAAATGGCGCGGCGTCGGCGACGCCTCGTCGGACGGCATCTGGATCTTCCGCGACGGCGCGTTCTCGCTGGTGAAATACGACGTTGATGCATCCTATGACGGCGAGATCAACCCGGAGACAGTGCTCGACTACAACACCGGGCCGTGACCGCTATCTTGCTGCCAGCATCCAGTTGAGCGTCTCGCGCCAGTCGGTCATGCGGATCGGCGTACCGTGGGTGCCGGTCTCGAAACGCACGAAACGCACGGGGTAACCCGGCTTCTTGGCAAGGATCGAGCGGAAGAACGCCTCCTGCTTTTCCACCGGGAAGACCGGGTCCTTGCTGCCCTGGGCGAAAAACACCGGCACCTTGGCCGCAAAAGCCGGAGACTTGAGAAAACCGTCCTCCCACAGCGAGCCAAGCAGCATCAGCCCGCTCAACTGCTTGGCCGCCCCGGCGTCACGGGCCAGTCCCCAGCACAGCGCCCCACCCATCGAGCCGCAGGCGACAACGACCTTTGCGCCAGGGGATTGGGCTGCGTAGTGCTCGATCAGGGCAGCTACCTCTGAAACACCCTTGTCGCCGAAGTCGGAAAAGTCAGGTGACAGATAGAGCCCGCCATTGGCGACCATCAGGTTCTTGATACGGTTGAAGTTGCCGCCGAAGGTGAAGTCGTCGACGCCCTGCTTGCGGCTGCCGCCCTGGCCGTGGAGGTAGAGCACGATGACCGACGCGCCCTCGGTCTTGCCCACTGCGACATGCCTGATTTCGCCGGCGTCGGTCCTCAACACCAGGTCCTGCTGCACCTTGCGCACGCCGGTCGAGACATACTTGCCCTGGACCCTGCGCTCAGGCACCTGGTCGCGCTCGTTGATGTCGCGCATCTCCTGGTAATCGACGACGCGGTAGGTGTCGCCCTCGGAGGACAGGATCGCCGGATAAGCAAAGAGGTCGTCCTTGTAGGGCGCGAGGGTTTGGGCATGGGCGGGAGAGGCAACTGATGCGGCGAGAACAAGCGGCAGAACGAAGTGGCGTATGCTGACTTGCAGCCAAGCGCTACACGTTGCCCCCCTCTGTCCTGCCGGACTGTCCGGCAGGACAGAGGGGGGCGCGAAGGAATGCGACTTCGATTTGAAAGCGTTGAGAACCATCACCAAGGGTTGGCTGGCCAACAGGCCCTTTGTCAACACGCTCAATCCTGCAGCACCCCGCCCGCTCCTTCGAGCGCCTCGGGCGTGTCGACATCGACAGCCGCCCCTGCGCCGATCTCGACGTCGATCACATCGACACCCTCGGCCTCGACCAGATGCCGGGCGCCGGTGTCGCCTTCGAGGTGGGCGACCGCAGGGAACAAAGACCGGGGCAGGATGACCGGGTTGCCGCGCTTGCCGTCGTGGGTGGCGCGAACCACGGCGCGGCCCTCGGCGCGTTCGAAAGCCTCGATCAGCCGGTCGAGGTCGGCTGGCAGCACCTCGGGCATGTCGCCAAGCACGATCAGCGCGCCGGCGGCATCCTCGGGAAGTGCCGCGACGCCCGCCTTGAGCGAACTGGCGAGACCGGAAACGAAATCGGCATTGTGCGCAACCGGAATGTCGAGGCCTGTAAGTGCCTCACGGATACGAGCCGCCTGATGGCCGGTCACCACGACAGTGCTTTCGGCCTTCGATGCGAGCACCCGCTCGGCCGTGCGGCGCACCAGCGGCTTGCCCTGGAACAGCGCCAGCAGCTTGTTGGGTCCGCCCATGCGATTGGAGCGGCCGGCAGCGAGCAGCACCGCATGGACTCTCCGCACCGGCGGAATGGCAGACAGATCGCGCGGCTGCGGACGCGTCGGGATTTCCATCAGCAAACCTCCGACGCCCATGCCGCCGATGTCGGCCGCAGTCACCTCAAGTCCTGAAATCAGCCGGTCAAGCACCCAGTCGAAGCCGTTTTCCTTGGGGCTGCGGGCGCAGCCGGGCGCGCCGATGACCGCCGTTGCTCCGATATGACCCAGCACCAGAAGATTGCCGGGATCGACCGGCATGCCGGAACGGACAACTGTGCCGCCGGCTGCCCGGATCGCAGCCGGGATGACATCATCGAAATCGCTCAGCGCCGAAGCGCCGAAGATCACGACCATGTCGTGCTCACGGGCCAGCGCCCTCGCCGCCTCGGCCACGGCCGAGGCTTCGTGGGGGGTACGGCGCTCGGCGGTCAGCCGGCTGCCCGAACGTGCCAGCCGCTGTTCGGTCAGGCGCGCGGTCTTGTCGAGCACGCTTGCCTTGACGCTCGGCAGCACCGTCTGGATGACGCCGACACGCTTCGGCACGAACGGATTGACGGCGAAGATCTCGCTTCGCTCGCAAAGCGCGGTTGCCTGCCGCACGAGATAACCGGCGACAGCGAAGGGAATGATCTTCACCGTCGCGACCATCTGGCCCTTTTCGACGGTGGCGTGCCGGGCGAGCGTGGCAACGGTGATCGACGGATCGATGGCGTTGATGGCGTCGACGAGGCCAGCGTCCACCGTGAAAACACCGGCTTCCCGCGCATGCAGATTGACCCGGCCCGTCGCCGCCGGCTTCACCTCGACATGACGATGCCGCATGCTTGCCGCGATAGTCTCGGCTGCAGCGTCCTCGCCGAGGTCGCCGGGCTCCAGCACCGCGACGACGATCTCGGTCAGGCCCGCAGCCGCCAGGATGGCGATGTCTTCGGCACCGAGCACATGAGCCTTGCGGTAGCGACGGTCCCCGGCACTGGTTGAATGGGCCAGGACCGCGCCCTCTGCCTGTTCGACTGAGATGGAGCCGAATTTCACGCCGCCTCGCTTTTTGCCTTGGCGCCAAGCCCGCGCGAACGGAATGCGGCGACGACCTGCGCCAGGACCGCGACAGCAATCTCGGCCGGGTTGGCCGCACCGATATCGATACCGATCGGCGCATTGATGCTTTCGATCTGGGTAGGTGTCGCCCCCATGCCGAGAAGGCGCTCGACGCGCTTGGCGTGGGTCTTGCGGCTGCCCAGGGCGCCAACATAGAAGCACTCGGCATCAAGGGCTGCCTTGAGCGCGAAATCGTCGATCTTGGGATCATGCGTCACCGCCGCCAGCGCGGCATAGCGGTCGAGCGGGCAATGTTTCAAGACGTCCTCGGGCCATTCGGCATGGAGGGTGACGTCGGGAAAGCGATCGTCGCTGGCAAAGGCCGTGCGCGGATCGATGATCTCCAACGGAAAACCAGCAATCTTGGCCATCGGCGCCAGCGCCTGGCTGATGTGCACGGCGCCGACGACCACCAGCCGCGGCTGCGGCAGATGCACGTTGAGGAAGAATTGGCGACCCTCGGCCTCGGCCGTGCCGGAAAGGCCGGTGCGGAAGGCCCTGGAGATCGCCTCGCCGAGATCGCCCGCGACGACATCGCCCTCCTTGACGACACGGTCGCGGCCGTCGCCCATGTCGGTGACCAGGATGGCCGCACGTCGCGCGCGGCGCTCGGCATTCAACGTCTTCAGTGCAAACGGATCCATCGCTCTCAGCCCAGCCGCTCGACATAGACCCGGATACGGCCGCCACAGGACAGGCCGACCTGCCATGCCGTCTCGTCGGCAACGCCGAATTCGAGCATCTTCGGCTGGCCGCTGCCGATCACGTCGAGCGCTTCGGAAATCACGGCACCCTCGACACAGCCGCCTGAGACCGAGCCGTGAAAGGTGCCTTCGGCGTCGATGACGAGATGGCTGCCAACGGGACGCGGCGCCGAACCCCAGGTCTCGACCACGGTGGCAATGGCGACGTCCTTGCCGTCCTTCATCCAGCCTTCGGCGATGATCAGAGGATCGCGGGCCTCATCGAGAAACTTGCTTGGCATGGAACCTCCTTCACGACCTTACGCCGCCCGGCGCTGGCCGTCGATGATCCACAATCTGGGGTCGCTTTGGCGCGATGCGGGCGCGCCGAGCGACGCGCAGAGATCGCCCAGTGCGTTCAGATTATGCACCGGACGGAACTCGTCGACATAAGGCAGCATGGCACGAACGCCGCGAGCGCGCGCCTCGAAACCATCGAAACGCAGCAGCGGATTGAGCCAGATCAGCCGGCGGCAGGATTTTTTCAGCCGCTCCATCTCTTCGGAGAGGCCCGCAACATCGTCGCGCTCGAGCCCGTCGGTGATGAGCAGGACGACCGCGCCCTGCCCGAGCACGCGACGCGACCACAGCCGGTTGAACTCGCCGAGCGTGTCGCCGATGCGGGTGCCGCCCGACCAGTCCTTGACCGCAGCGGAACAGTCGGCGAGCGCAGCATCGGGGTCGCGGTGGCGCATCTGGCGGGTCAGGTTGGTGAGCCTCGTGCCGAAGACGAAGGTGTGAACCCGCCGCCGCTTCTCCGTCAGCGCATGCAGGAAATGCAGGAAGATGCGCGTGTACTGGCTCATCGAACCGGAAATGTCGGCAAGCACCACCAAGGGCGGATGCACTTCGCGGACGGAACGGAATTTGGGCAGGATCAACTGGCCGCCGGTTCGGGCCGCCGCGCGCATCATGGCGCGCGGATCGACCTTGGCACCATGCGGGTCGGGCTTGAAGCGGCGGGTGCGCACGGTGTCGAAAGGCAGCCGAAGTGCTGCGATCTCGCGCCGCGCCTCTGACACCTCGCGCGCCGTCATCTGGGCGAAATCCTTCGCGCGCAGCATCTCGTTGCCCGACACGGTGAAACGGGCATCGACCTCGATCTCGGGAATTTCGCGCGGCGGCTGGTTTTTCTGGTGGCCTTCGAACATCGCCTGGCTGACGCGGTTTTCGGCGGCACGCGGCTTCTGCTTCTCGCGATTGTCGGGCGCGACGGGCGAAAACATCGCCAGCATCTTCTCGATCAGCTCACGCGATTTCCAGAACAGCCGGAAAGCCTCGTCGAAGGTCGGGTGATCCTCGTGGCGGGTGACCAGCACGGCATGCAGCGTCCAGTAGAAGTCGTCGCGCGAGCCGATGCCTGCGGCGAGCACCGCCTCGATGGCGTCCTTGACCGAGGCGGGGCCGACCCGCATGCCGGCCTTGCGCAGGGCACGGGCGAAATAGACAATGTTGTCGGCGATACGGCCGTCGGGCTTGGCGGTGTCGATCACGGACACGTCCATCACTGCACCTACTCCGCCGCCGCCAGCTCCGCCTTCACCTCGTTGAGGATACGGCGGCCTTCGCCCTGCTCGATCCGGGCAATGTCGTCCTGGTACTTCAAGAGCACGCCGATCGTGTCCGAAATCGTCTCGGGATCGAGCGCGACCTTGTCGAGTTCGGTCAACGCACTTGCCCAGTCGATGGTTTCGGCGACGCCGGGCACCTTGAACAGCTCGATCTCGCGCAGCCGCTGGATGAAACGCACGACCTCGTGGGAAAGCCGCTGGTTGGCCTGGGGCACCTTGCGGCGGACGATCTCGAGCTCGCGCTCGGCATTGGGATAATCGACCCAATGGTAGAGGCAGCGGCGCTTGAGAGCATCGTGGATCTCGCGGGTGCGGTTCGTGGTGATGATGACGATCGGCGGCTCTTCCGCCTTGATCGTGCCAAGTTCGGGCACCGTCACCTGGTAGTCGGAGAGGATTTCGAGCAGGAAGGCTTCGAAAGCCTCGTCGGTACGGTCGAGCTCGTCGATGAGGAACACCGGGGCAGCACCGGCCTTGCCGGTCAGCGCATCGAGCACCGGCCGGCGGATCAGATATTTCTCGGAAAAGACGTTCTTCTCCATGTCGGAGCGATCGACCTTGCCGACAGCCTCCTCCATGCGGATCTCGATCATCTGCGCCGCATAGTTCCACTCGTAGACGGCGGACGAGACGTCGAGCCCTTCATAGCATTGCAGCCGGATCAGCCGGCGGCCGAGCGCGCTCGCCAGCACCTTGGCGATCTCGGTCTTGCCGACACCCGCCTCGCCCTCGAGAAAGAGCGGCCGATTCATGCGCAGCGCCAGGAACAGCACCGTCGCCAAGGCCCGGTCGGCGACGTAGTCGGCGCCGGTCAACAGCTCGAGCGTCTCGTCGATCGTTTGCGGGATGGGACGAGGCATACGGTCGGTCATGGCGCTTCCGGGGAGACGGCCTACAGCACGTGGTAGCTGCGGCCGTGATAGACGAGTGGGCGGAGGTTATCGCCGATGCGCAGGCCTGTCACCTTGCCAAACATGACGCGATGGGTGGCCAGTTCCTTGGTGTCGACCAGTTCGCAGTCGAACACCGCGACCGCGCCGATCAATGCCGGTGCGCCGGAGGCCAGGACCTCCCATTCGCCAAGCGCGAATCGCTGTTCCGGCGGCAGGCCGGTGACGCCGGAAAAGGCGACGGCGAGCGGCTCGTGCTTCGCGGCAAGCGTGTTGAGGGCAAAATTGCCGTTCTCGATGAAAGCATCGTTCTTGGGGTTTTCGCGATTGACGCAGACCAGCACCATCGGCGGAGCGTCCGAAACCGAGCAGGCGGCGATGACGGTTGCGCCACGCTTGCCGGCCACACCATCGGTGGTCACCAGATGAACGGCGCCGGCAAAGTGGCTCATGGCGTCGCGATAGGCCTGCGGCCCGACTTCAAACTTCTTCAGCAAGGCGTTTTCCTGCGATGATCCCTGAGGGCTATATATGCCCGCATCATTGGGCTCACAAGCAAGTGGGCACAAGCACATTGCGCTTATACGGGCCAGGCAGTAGGTCAAAGACATCGCGTAAACTTGCGCGCGCAGAGGATTTTGTTGGACCGAATGCGATCCGCAACTGCCATCGCCGCTGCCCTGGCCGCATCTTTGGTGACGCAGGCTGCCCAGGCTGAGCCGCTGAAGATCGGCGTGGCGACACCGCTTTCCGGCCCGTCGGGCATTCTCGGCGAGCAGATCAAAACCGGCGCGTCGCTCGCGGCCGCCCATGACGGGGTATCGCTCGAGATCGCCGACGACCAGTGCACGGCAGAAGGCGGGGCCAAGGCGGCAAAGCGCTTTGTCGACGCCAAGGTGACTGTGGTCACGGGGTTTCTGTGCACCGAAGCGATAGAGGCAGCACTGCCGGTGCTCAAGGATGCGCAGATACCTGTCATCATCGTCGGCGTGCGCACCGACAGCCTGACCGACCGGCGTGACAAGACCGGCTGGAAGGTGTTCAGGCTTGGACCGCGCGGCGACGGCGAGCGCGAGGCGGCGGCTTCGCTTCTGACGCGGCTGTGGACCGACGAACTGTTCGCCATCGTCGACGACGGCACCATCTATGGCCGCGAACTGGCAGAGAGCTTTCGGGCGAGCGCGGAACAGGCAGGGCTGAAACCGGTGTTCCTGGACACCTTCAGGCCGCAGCTCGACAACCAGGTCGCGCTGATCGGCCGGCTGCGCAAGGCGGGTGCGACGCATGTGTTCGTCGGCGGCGACGGTGAAGATGTCGCCGTGATGGGCCGCGATGCGGCATCGCTGGGCGCCGAAATCGTGTTTGCCGGCGGCGATACCCTGCGCGTGGCGGATCGGACAGTCCGTCCGGCCGAAGGCACGCTGATGATCGCGGCTCCGGAATGGTCCGACATGGCGAGCCCCGAAGTGCTGGCGACGTTCGAGACTGCAAAGGCAGTGACGGACGGCTACGCCCTGCCCGCCTATGCCGCGGTGGAAATTGCGCGTGCGGCTGCAGATCTTGCGACGTCGTCCGGAAAGCCTGTCGCGGACGTTCTGGCCGGCACCGACTTCGATACGGCCATCGGAAAAATCCGGTTCGACGCCAAGGGCGACCTAGCCGACAACCCGTTCCGCCTGTTCCGCTTCGACGGTACAAGCTACGTGCCTGCAGAGACCGAATGATGCTGAAAGCCGGACCGCTCAACCTGATCACCGACGTCGCCGGCCTGCTGGTCGGCAATGCCGACGATGAAAAGGCGAAGTCGGGCGTGACCGTGGTTTTGTGCGACGCGCCGGCGACGGCGGCCGTGCAGGTACTGGGCGGGGCGCCGGGAACACGCGAGACCGACCTTCTCGAGGCGCACAACACTGTCGAGACCGTCAATGCGATAACGCTTGCCGGCGGCTCCGCCTTCGGCCTCGACGCCGCGTCAGGCGTGCAGGCGGCTTTGCGCGAAAAAGGCATCGGCTTTGCCATACGCGACCAGATCATCCCGATCGTGCCGGCGGCGATCCTGTTCGACATGCTGAACGGCGGCGACAAGGACTGGGGCCGCTACCCGCCCTATCGCGAGCTCGGCTATGACGCCGCGCAGTCCGCCGGCCGCGAATTCGCGCTCGGCACCACGGGCGCCGGCACCGGCGCGCTGACAGCGGGGCTGAAGGGCGGGCTGGGTTCTGCCTCGACCGTGCTGCCCAACGGCGTGACGGTCGGCGCGCTGGTTGCCGTGAACGCCACCGGCTCAGTGACGGTCGGACGCTCCAGGCACTTCTGGGCCGCACCTTTCGAACTGGACGGCGAGTTCGGCGGTCTGGGCTACCCCTCGCCGATGCCGGCGGACGCCGCCCGCGTGTTCAAGAAATACGAGGACGAAAACAGTGCCGTGGCCAACACCACCATCGCTGTGATCGCCACCGACGCGGTGCTGACCAAGGCCGCCGCCAAGCGGCTGGCGATTGCGGCGCATGACGGCTTCACCCGCGCCATCTGGCCGGTGCACACACCGTTCGACGGCGATCTGGTGTTTGCGCTGGCGACGGGCGCGAGCGGGATCGAGGTCGGGCAGGCCGACGTCGTCGACTTCTTCGCCGCAGCAGCCTCGACCATGGCGCGGGCGATCGCGCGCGGCGTGCATGCCGCGTCCGCCGCGTCCGGCGACATAATGCCTGTGTGGTCGGCACGCACTGGCTGACCTAAAGTCCTTTATTGACGGTATCTTAGCGCTTTCGCCTGAAAAATTGATTCAATCGGAAAGAGGGGCTCGGCGATGAAAATGATGACGCTTCTTTGCCTCGCAGGCATGTCGTTGCTGGCCGCGTCACAGGCCGCGCACGCCGGCGACGCTGCCGAGCTCAACGTGCTTGGCTTCAGCGCCGATGGCAAGGTGTTCGCCTTCGAGGAATACGGCATCCAGGACGGCTCGGGCTTTGCCTATGCCCACCGCTTCTACATCGACACGACCACCGACAAGTTCCTGCCCAACACGCCGGTGCGGGTGCAGATGGAAGACGAGAGCGTCGGCCTGCAGGTGGCACGCGACGAGGCGCGCAAGCGTGGCGACAAAGTCATCGCCGAAGACGTGCTGGGCGCCAACCGTGGCCGTCTCGCCGGCTTCAACGCCGTGACCGAGACCAGTGCCGATCCGCTGCGCATGGTGGTCAATCCACGACCGGTATTCCCGCCGATCGACGCGCCACTCGAATTCCGCCTTGAAGAGATTTCGCTCGGCGAGATCGAACGCTGCCCCGGCATCGGTCCGGTCAAGGGCTTCAAGCTGGTGCAGGTCGGCGACGGCGGCAAGACGACAGTCATGCAAGAAGACAAGGACGTGCCGCTGAGCCGGGGCTGCCCGACCGGCTATCGCATCGGCGGCGTGCAGACCTTCTTCGGTGAAGGCGGCGCGATGACCTATGCGGTGCTGATCACCGTCATCCGTCATGGGTTCGAGGGCCCTGACCACCGCTGGATCACGGTTACGGGACGGATGTGAGCGACACCACCACCATGGAAACCGGCGCCCAGATCGAGGGATCGCGCGCCATACGTGCCGGCAGGAAACTGCGCCAGGCCCTGCCCTCGCTGCGCCTTGCGCTCGCCGGTTCTGCGCTGTGGGGCTTTGCGATGGGTGCCTCGGCGTTTTACTCGCTGCTTCTCGACCATTGGGAGACACCCCTTCGGGTCCGTGCCGTGGTCGTACTTTTCGCGCTCGGCGGGGCTGCCGCCTTCCCCCTAGGCTGGATGCTGGCAAGATTGCTTTCGCATGGCCGCCGCGCCGAGACGGCCTTCGCCGCGGCTTTCGTTGCGCTGGCGGTGACGACGATCGGCCTGACCGCCCTGTTCTATGCGCTGCAGTATCGCAGCTATTATGCCGAGTGGCATGCCGAGCCCTTCACCGTGACCTGGGCGTTCCAGTTCGTCTTCACCGGGCTGGTGGCGCTCTACCAATTTGCGGTATTGGGCATCAGGCTCTATTTTCCGGGTGGATTTGCCGCCCTTTTCGCCGCTGCAGCGTGGTTTGCCTACCGTTCGCGTTGAGCATTGGGCTCACCTCTGTTAGGGGAGCGGCGACGAAACCTCAGCTGGACAAGCCCCACCATGATCCCTCGCTACTCCCGGCCCGAGATGGTCGACATCTGGTCTCCCGAAACCCGGTTCCGCATCTGGTTCGAGATCGAGGCCCATGCCTGCGACGCGCTGGCCGAAATCGGCGTGATCCCCAAGGAAGCGGCAAAGACGATCTGGGAAAAGGGCGGTGCTGCGAAGTTCGACGTCGAGCGCATCGACGAGATCGAGCGCGTCACCAAGCATGACGTCATCGCGTTCCTGACGCACCTCGCCGAATTCGTCGGCCCGGATTCGCGCTTCATCCACCAGGGCATGACCTCTTCCGACGTGCTCGACACCTGCCTCAGCGTGCAGCTGGTGCGGGCGACCGACATCCTGCTCGCCGATCTCGACGCGCTGCTGGCCGCCCTCAAGCGCCGTGCCTTCGAGCACAAGGACACCGTCACCATCGGCCGTAGCCACGGCATCCATGCCGAGCCCACAACCTTCGGCGTCAAGCTGGCACTGGCATTTGCCGAGTTCACCCGCTGCCGCGAACGCCTGGTGCATGCCCGCGAGGACATCGCCACCTGCGCGATCTCGGGTGCAGTCGGCACCTTCGCCAACATCGACCCGCGCGTCGAGGAGCATGTCGCGGCCAAGCTCGGCCTCAAGCCCGAGCCGGTGTCGACGCAGGTCATCCCCCGCGACCGCCACGCCATGTTCTTCGCCACCCTCGGCGTCATCGCCTCGTCGATCGAGCGCGTGGCCACCGAAATCCGCCACCTGCAGCGCACCGAGGTGCTCGAGGCGGAAGAATACTTCTCGCCGGGCCAGAAGGGCTCGTCGGCGATGCCGCACAAGCGCAACCCGGTGCTGACCGAGAACCTGACCGGCCTCGCCCGCATGGTCCGCTCCTATGCGGCGCCTGCGATGGAAAACGTGGCGCTGTGGCATGAGCGCGATATCTCCCACTCGTCGGTCGAGCGCATGATCGGCCCGGATGCGACCGTCACCCTCGACTTCGCACTGGCGCGCCTGACCACCGTGATCGACAAGCTCGTCGTCTATCCCGACAACATGCTGAAGAACATGAACAAGTTCCGTGGGCTGGTTCATTCGCAACGCGTGCTGCTGGCACTGACCCAGGCAGGTGTTTCCCGCGAGGACGCTTACCGTTTGGTCCAGCGCAACGCCATGAAGGTGTGGGAAGAAGGCAAGGACTTCCTCGAGGAACTGCTCGCCGACAAGGAAGTGACGGCAGCCCTGCCCGAGAGCGAGATCCGCGAGAAGTTCGACCTCGGCTATCACACCAAGCATGTCGACACGATCTTCGCCCGCGTGTTCGGCGCAAGCTGAGCCTCAAGGCCTGAAACAGAAAGGCCCGCTACCGCGGGCCTTCGGACTGCAGAAGCCCCGGCGCAAGCCGGGGTTTTTTCATGGGCGATGTCGCGAAATCACTCGCGCCATCGTGACCAATGCCAAACAACAAAAAACCCCGCCGAAAATCGACGGGGTCTTTGCGATGCTTTGACAGCCGTTGCCGGCCGGCGCCGATCCGAAGGGATTAGCGCGAATAGAATTCGACGACGAGGTTCGGTTCCATCTGGACGGCGAACGGAACGTCCGACAGGCCAGGAACGCGAGCAAAGGTCGCAACCATCTTGTTGTGGTCGACTTCGATGTAGTCCGGCACATCGCGCTCGGCGAGGGCAACAGCCTCAAGCACGATCACCAGCTGCTTCGACTTCTCGCGGACCTCGATGACGTCGCCGGCCTTGCAGCGGTACGACGAGATGTTGGTACGCTTGCCGTTGACGTTGACGTGGCCGTGGTTGACGAACTGACGGGCAGCGAAAATGGTCGGCACGAACTTGGCGCGGTAGACGACCGCGTCGAGACGCGACTCGAGCAGACCGATCAGGTTCTCCGGCGTATCGCCCCTGCGGCGGTTGGCCTCTTCGTAGGTCTTGCGGAACTGCTTTTCCGAGATGTCGCCGTAGTGACCCTTCAGCTTCTGCTTGGCGCGCAGCTGCAGACCGAAGTCCGAGAGCTTGCCCTTGCGACGCTGGCCGTGCTGGCCGGGGCCGTATTCACGCTTGTTGACCGGAGACTTCGGACGGCCCCAGATGTTCTCGCCAAGACGGCGATCGATTTTGTATTTCGCGGATTCGCGCTTGCTCATCGCATTCCCTTTCAAAACGATACACCCGAAACCTCGTGTTTCGAGCGAAGGAAACGCGCCCTCCTCTGGCCCCCGTTTTCGGAGCCTGACAGGATCTTCCACGCACGCTTTGCGGAAAAGACCCACGGGACACGTCAAATGAAACACCGGGCGTTTCGGCCCGGCGTTGGCGGCTAACTAGGGGAAACATCGGGGAATGTCAACGCAAAGCCGGCTCATTTGGCGTCATGGAAGATGATGCCAAGGGTGAAGCGCTCGCCGGAACGGATGCGGCTGACGCCGTGGCGCATCTTTACCCGGTAATCGCCGCGCGAGCCAGCCTTCGGCCGGTCGTTTACAGCGAACAGCGCGCCATGGCCGATGCCGAGCGAAACGACCTCGGCCCGCGATTGCATGCGCGGACGCTGCTCGGTCATGACGAATTCGCCACCCTCAAACTCCGTTTTCGGTTCGCTGAGCAGAATCACCAGTTGCACTGGAAAGAGATGCGCGCCGTAGACATCCTGATGCAGGCAATTGTAGTCGCCCGCGCCGTATTTCAGGAGCAGCGGCGTCGGCTTCGTCTGCCCGTCTCCGTGGCACTCGGCCAGGAAGGAGTCTAATTCTGGCGGGTAACACCGGTCGAGCCCCATGCGCTCGTTCCAGCCATTGGCGAAAGGAGCAAGGCGTTCATAGAAGCCGTGGCGAAGGCCGGCAATGACTTGGGGAAGCGGGTTGGCAAAGTATTTGTATTCACCCGACCCGAAGCCGTGGCGCTGCATGACGATCCGGCTGCGGAAATGGGCGTCTTGATCGTAGAGATTTCGCAACTCGAGACAGGTCTGGCTGTCGAGCAATTGGCCCACCGGTGCCACGCCGAACTCGTCGAGATCGCCGAGAACGGCCTCCCAGTTCACTCTCGAAACTGCATCCTGGACATTCATCACGGCGCTCCTAGTCGGGTTCAGCGCCGAATCTAGGCTGTCATGAAGAGTGCCGCATTCCGATTCCTGCGCTTGTCACGCCTGGGCGTCGAAACTGTCGCGTGAACAGCGCATGCGGTCGCGATTGGCCGCAGCCCAGTCGCCCAGGGCCGCGATCGGCACGGCAATCGACTGGCCGAGTTCCGTCAGCCCGTACTCGACCTCCGGCGGCGTGGTCGGCCGCACGGTGCGCGTGACCAGCCCATCGCGCTCGAGCGAACGCAAGGTGACCGTCAGCATGCGCTGGGAAACGCCTTCGATGGAGCGCTTCAGCGCGTTGAAGCGCACCGGCTGCTCCTGAAGGGTGATGACGACCAGGATGCTCCACGTGTCGCCGACACGGTCGAGCACCTCGCGGATGGGACAGGTGTCGCGGCCGTCGGTCTCGAAACCGGGGGTCGTATGCAGCAGCGGCGCCACTGCTGCTGCCTTCGCTGGCGCGTTCATGCGGTTCTCCCGAGGTAACCTGGGCACGAAATCATGCGTTCTTTTCGCGTCCGGCCGGCCAAGCTATATGGTTATCGTTGGTAACCTGATTACAGATCATACCTGCTTTCGCCCGAATTGGCAAAACAGGCCGAACAAGGAGAACAGTCATGAAAATCGCTCTCATCGGCGCATCCGGCTTCGTCGGCGGCGCAGTGCTCAAGGAGGCAACCTCACGCGGCCACGAGGTTTCGGCCATCGTGCGCTCCCCCGAAAAGGTGGCTACTCACGACGGCGTCAACGCGGTCAAGGCCGACGTGAACGACGCCGGCGCACTGAAGGCCGCGATCTCGGACAGCGACATCGTCATCTCCGCCTTCAATGGCGGCTGGGGCGACCCCGACATCTACGCCAAGCACCTCGCCGGCTCGAAGGCGATCGCGGCCGCCGCCAAGGCGGCGGGCAAACGCGTGATCATCGTCGGCGGCGCCGGCAGCCTCGAGATCGACGGCAAGCAACTCGTCGACGGCCCCGACTTCCCGGCAGCCTACAGGGATGGTGCCCTGGCCGCGCGCGACGTGCTCTCGGCGCTGCGCAACGAAAGCGGGCTCGACTGGTCGTTCGTATCGCCCGCGATTCACCTCGCACCGGGCGAGCGCACCGGCAAGTTCCGTGTCGGCGGCGACCAGCCGGTGTTCGACGCCAATGGCGAAAGCCGCATCTCGGTGGAAGACTTGGCTGTTGCCATCGTCGACGAAGCCGTGTCGCCCAAGCATACCGGCAAGCGGTTCACCGCCGGGTACTGATCGAGCCGCCTGTCCGGGGCTCAATGCTTTGTCTTGTGCTCCGGCAGGCCCGTATGTTTGGTCTCGGCAAACTCTTCGAGTTCCTTCTCGGTCATCGATTCGTACATTTCCTTCGATGCGCCGAAAAGTTCGCTCTTCTTGATCTCGCCGCGCTTGGCGGCAAGGGCCGCGCCGGCGGCCTTCTGCTGGGCTCTTGATGTGGCGGGCATATCGTTTCTCCTAACCGTTGCGGGTTTGGGAAACGCCTGCTGCCCGGCGATGTTCCAATCAGACCGTCAGCCCGAAGCCCTGCATCAGCCGGCGCGTGGCAAAATCCGACCGTTGCGAAGTGAAAACAGCAAGATCGGGCCCGGCCATGTCGCGCTTACCACGCGAGCCATTGAGCAGCGACAGCGCCCGGCGCGCAATGGCCTCGGCCGGATCGATCCAGTCGACCGGCCAGGGCGCCGTCTTGCGCATGCGATTGACCAGGAACGGATAATGCGTGCAGGCGAGAACGACGATATCGGTGCGGTGGCCATCCTGCTCGATGAAGCAAGGCGCGATCTCGTCCTTCACCGCCTGCTCGTCGACGAAGCCGTCGCGCATGTAGGTTTCGGCCATCTGCGCCAGCCTGTCGCTGCCGACCAGCCGGACATGGCATTTCGTCGCCCACTGGGTGATCAGGTCGCGGGTGTATTGCCGCTTGACCGTGCCTGGCGTGGCCAGCACCGACACCAGGCCGGAGCGCGTGCGTTCGGCTGCCGGCTTGATCGCCGGCACGGTGCCGACGAAGGGATGGCCAGGGAATGCATCGCGCAGGGCATCGATGACCAGCGTCGATGCGGTGTTGCACGGAATGACCGAGATCTCGGGATCGAAACGCTCCAGCAGGCCGCCGAACAGGTCGAGGATGCGCGCCTTGAGCGCCGGCTCTTCCCAGGCGCCATAGGGAAAAGCGGCATCGTCGGCGACATAGACGAAGCGTCGCTCGGGCATCAGTACGCGTGCCTCGCGCAGCACGGTCAGCCCCCCGATGCCCGAATCGAACATCAGGATCGGACGGTCAGTCATTGTCGAGCCCCCGGCCGCCTAGCGGCGGCATGTCGTCCTCATCGGTACTCACGCTGCCTGAATGGGCGGCGTGATCGACCTTCGCCTTGCGGTCGGGGTAGCCGGCGCCACGCGGCTCCTTGGGCGAGAAATAGTCGAGCGAGGCGACGACGCCACGCAGAACCTTGAGCTCGGGGGCGAAGAAGCCGGGCCGCGTCAGCACCGAACGCAGATTGTCGACCATCTTGGGTTTCTTGGCGGCGGGGCGGAAATAGCCGCGCGCGTCGAGCGCTGCTTCCAGATGATTGAGCAGCCCGTGCAACTGATCCTTGGTCGCCGGCGCCATTTCGGGGCCGGTGAAATTGGTCTGGGTCTCGTCTTCCAGGCCGGACTTCATCCACTCATAGGACATCAACAGCACAGCCTGGGCGATGTTGAGCGAGGCGAACCTTGGATCGACCGGAAAGGTGACGATCTCGTCGGCAAGGCTCACTTCCTCGTTGTAGAGACCGAAGCGCTCGCGCCCGAACAGGATGCCGGTGCGAAGCCCCGAAACGGCGTGCCCCCGCAGCGTCCGCCCGGCTTCGACCGGACCGCGCACTTCCTTGAAGCCGTCACGCGCGCGCGCGGTGGTGGCAAAGACGAAATTGAGATCGGCAACGGCGGATGCGAGATCGGGGTAGACCACCACGCCGTCGATGACGTGATCGGCGTTGCTGGCCGCGGCCCTCGCCTTCTCGCTCGGCCAGCCGTCGCGCGGATTGACTAGGCGCAATTCGGCGAGGCCGAAATTGGCCATGGCGCGCGCCACCATGCCGATGTTCTCGCCGAGCTGAGGCTCGACAAGGACGATGACGGGTGCGGCGGACTGTGTGGAGCTTGGGCTGACTGACATTGCTGCGATTGAACCGAGAATTGCGCCTTTTGCGCGTCCCTGACATATTTGCGCGCGAAAATGAAGTTCCGGTAAGTGACAGCCATGGCGGACGTCCTCACGGAGCAGGAAGCCGCCGCCGAAGACACCTGCCGGCAAGAAGAAATGAGCCTGACATCTGCGACCGCTGAAGTCGCATGCGGGGTAGTTCATACAATGTCAGCAAACAGGCCGAAGGTCGCAATCGCAATCATTTGCGCCGTCCGATTCGCTTTGGTATAGGGGCCGCACTCCCAATCGTGAACCCTCCGGGACCGGCTGGTTCCAGGCAAGAAGAGGCATTTTCCAAATGGCGAAGATCAAGGTGGCAAAGCCCGTCGTCGAACTCGACGGCGACGAGATGACCCGCATCATCTGGCAGTTCATCAAGGACAAGCTGATCCACCCCTATCTCGATCTCGACCTGGAATATTACGACCTCGGCATCGAGCACCGCGACGCCACCAACGACCAGGTGACGATCGACGCCGCCAACGCCATCAACAAGCACGGCGTCGGCGTGAAGTGCGCCACCATCACCCCCGACGAGCAGCGCGTCGAAGAGTTCAAGCTCAAGAAGATGTGGAAGTCGCCCAACGGCACGATCCGCAACATCCTGGGCGGCACCATCTTCCGCGAGCCGATCATCATGAAGAACGTGCCGCGCCTGGTGCCGGGCTGGACCAAGCCGATCATCGTCGGCCGCCACGCCTTCGGCGACCAGTACAAGGCGACCGATTTCAAGTTCCCCGGCAAGGGCAAGCTCACAATCAAATTCGTCGGCGACGACGGCCAGGTGATCGAGCACGACGTGTTCGACGCGCCGGGCGCCGGCGTGGCGATGGCCATGTACAATCTCGACGAGTCGATCCGCGAATTCGCCCGCGCCTCGCTCAACTACGGCCTGCTGCGCAACTATCCGGTCTATCTGTCGACCAAGAACACCATCCTCAAGGCCTATGACGGCCGCTTCAAGGACATATTCCAGGACGTCTACGAGAAGGAATTCGAGGCCGAGTTCAAGGCACGCAAGCTCTGGTACGAACACCGCCTGATCGACGACATGGTGGCTTCGAGCCTGAAATGGTCGGGCGGTTATGTCTGGGCCTGCAAGAACTATGACGGCGACGTGCAGTCCGATACGGTCGCGCAGGGCTTCGGCTCGCTCGGCCTGATGACCTCGGTGCTGATGACGCCGGATGGCAAGACGGTGGAAGCGGAAGCCGCCCACGGCACCGTGACCCGCCACTATCGCCAGCACCAGAAGGGCGAGGAAACCTCGACCAACTCGATCGCCTCGATCTTCGCCTGGACCCGCGGCCTGGCGCACCGCGCCAAGCTCGACGACAACGCCGAGCTCAAGAAGTTCGCCGAGACGCTGGAGCGCGTCTGCATCCAGACCGTCGAGAGCGGCTACATGACCAAGGACCTGTCGCTGCTGATCGGCCCGGACCAGCCGTGGCTGTCGACCACCGGCTTCCTCGACAAGATCGACGAGAACCTGCAGAAGGCCGTGGGCTAAGCCCTAAGCCTGACCAAACGAAAAGCCCCGGATCGCTCCGGGGCTTTTTTCTTTTCAGAGCGCGCCATGCCAATGCGTCCTTCGAGGCCCGCTGCGCGGGCACCTAAGGATGAGGGAGACTGGACTGGCGCGCCCGTGCTTCGAAGAAACCGGCGAGCCTATAGCAAAGCGGTAAGTCGAAGCGGCCTCAGACCAAAGGCAAGTGGATATCGGTCAGAAGCTCCGACGGGGCCACGTCGCGCGGGTTGTTAACGTATTCCTCGAACATCACCGTGTCGCGCAACTCACGGCCCGATTTAGGCAACCACTCGGCATAGAGCCACTGGTAGGCCTTGTGCATCTCGGCATAAGGACACTTGTGGCGCAGCACGGCATAGTCGCCGCCGTCGACCGTCCGGCGTTCGAGCGGCGCCTCCGCAGACGTTGTGGCATCGGCGCTGACGCAGGCGTAGGAACGCAGCTTGTCGGCCGCGACGATATCGGGATCGTCGAGATAGACACCGATCATGCGCATTTCGGGCCGGGCGCGGCCCCGGGCATGGAGCGTGCCGAACAGTTCCTCGAACGCCTTGCCGATCTGCATGTAGGAGTCGGTGTGAGCGACACCGACCAGGTGCACCTCGGGGATCTTGCGAATTGCCACATCGAACATATGGGAAGCCTTTCCGTTTGATTGCGGGTCAAAGAGCGTGTGGCTTCCCTGTTTCCGATAGCGCGCCGGCGGCATGCCGTAGGCGGCCTTGAAGATGCGGTTGAACGACTGGACATTGGGATAGCCAGACCGCTTTGCAATTTCACCGACAGGCAGATCGCTACCGACGATGTCGCCGGCGGCACGGTGCAGCCGCAGTCTCTTGACCGTGGCGGCAAGCGTTTCGCCGTAGATGGCGCGATAGATCCGATGCCAGTGATAGCTCGACAGGCAGGCGATCTCGGCAAGCCGCTCCATATCCAGCTCCTCGTCGAGGTGCGCGTAGATATGGTTCGATACCCTTTTCAGGCGGGCTTCATAGACCGCCCATGCCGTCTCACCGTTCATGCCTAGCCTCATGCAAATCGATCGGCTGGAAAAAACCATAGATGGATTTGACAAATCCTGCTGACTTGCGACGGCGCGGCTGCAACAAAAAAGCCCGCCGAAGCGGGCCTTTTTAATATCTGTGTTCGACAGGGATCGGTCAGGCAGCGGCCATCGCCGCCTTGACCGCGGCGACGGCATCGGCTGCCTTGGTGGCGTCGGGGCCGCCGGCCTGGGCCATGTCGGCACGGCCGCCGCCACCCTGGCCGCCAAGGGCCGCGGAGGCGACGCGCACCAGCTCGACCGCGCTGAAACGCTTGGTCAGGTCGTCGGTGACCGCGACAACGACGCTTGCCTTGCCGTCGTCGCCCGCACCGACGAACACCACCACACCCGAACCGAGCGAGGCCTTGCCGGAATCGGCCAGCGGCTTGAGGTCCTTCGGCGACACGCCCGACACCACCTTGCCGAGGAAATTGACGCCGGCGACGCTCTCGCCTTCATCGGCGGCACCGCCACCATTGGAGCCGCCGAGCGCCAGTTTCTTGCGCGCCTCGGTAAGTTCGCGCTCCAGCTTCTTGCGTTCTTCGACAAGTGCTTCGACCCGCGCCAGCACGTCGGCGGGCGCAACCTTGAGCGATGCTGCAACAGCCTTCAGACGGCGATCCTGCTCGTCGAGATGGCGGCGGGCGGCTTCGCCGGTGAGTGCTTCGATGCGGCGGACGCCGGCAGCCACCGCGCTGTCGGAGACGATGCGCACGAGGCCTATGTCGCCGGTGGCGGACACATGCGTGCCGCCGCAGAGCTCGACCGAATAGGGCCGGTTGGCCTTGGCACCGTGCAGGCCGGTGCCCATCGAGACCACACGAACCTCGTCGCCGTACTTCTCGCCGAACAGCGCCATCGCGCCCTCGGCGATGGCGTCGTCGACACTCATCAGGCGGGTCGTAACCGGGCTGTTCTGGACAACGATCTCGTTCGACATGCGCTCGACCTGTTCGAGCTCTTCCGCCGAAATCGGCTTGTTGTGCGAGATGTCGAAGCGCAGGCGCTCCGGCGCGACCAGCGATCCCTTCTGCGCCACATGGGTGCCAAGCACCTCGCGCAGGGCCTCGTGGATGAGGTGGGTTGCCGAGTGGTTCGAGCGCAGGCGCGTGCGGCGCGCATGGTCAACCTTCAGCTCGACGACAGCACCTGTCTTGAGCTTGCCGCTGGTCACCTTGCCGTAATGGACGAAGAGGCCGTCCGCCTTCTTCTGCGTGTCGGTCACCTCAATGACGAAACCTTCGCCCGACATCGTGCCGGTGTCGCCCATCTGGCCGCCAGATTCGCCATAGAAGGGCGTCTGGTTGACGATGATGGCGACGGTGTCCCCTGCCGCGGCATTTGCGACTTCGGCGCCGTCCTTGATGAGCGTCAGGACCACGCCTTCGGCCTGCTCTGTCTCGTAGCCGAGGAACTCGGTGGCGCCATTCCTGTCCTTGACGCCGAACCAGACCGTCTCGGTCGCGGCTTCGCCGGAACCGGCCCAATTGGCACGGGCCTCGGCCTTCTGGCGGGCCATGGCCGCGTTGAAGGCTTCGAGGTCGACCGAAATGTGGCGTTGGCGCAACGCGTCCTGGGTCAGGTCGAGCGGGAAGCCGTAGGTGTCGTAGAGCTTGAATGCGGTCTCGCCGTCGAGCATGTCACCGGAGCCGAGTGTCTCGGTGGCGTCAGCCAGCAAGCCGAGGCCGCGCGCCAGCGTCTTGCGGAAGCGGGTTTCCTCGAGCTTCAGAGTCTCGGTGATGAGCGCTTCGCCGCGTCCGAGCTCGGGATAGGCCTGGGCCATCTCGCGCACCAGCGCCGGCACCAGCTTCCACATCAGCGGTTCGTTGGCGCCGAGCAATTGCGCATGGCGCATGGAGCGACGCATGATGCGGCGGAGCACATAGCCGCGTCCTTCGTTCGACGGCAGCACGCCGTCGGCCACGAGGAAGCAGGATGAGCGCAGATGATCCGCGATCACGCGGTAGGAGCCTACATTGCTCGCATCCGGCCCGCGACCGATCGCCGACGACGCCGCATCGATGAGATGGCGGAACAGGTCCGTCTCAAAGACCGTCTCGACACCCTGCAGGATCGAGGCCATGCGCTCAAGGCCCATGCCGGTGTCGATGGACGGCCGCGGCAGGTCGATGCGCTCCTCCTTCGTCACCTGCTCGTATTGCATGAAGACGAGGTTCCAGAATTCGAGGAAACGGTCGCCATCCTCCTCGGGGCTGCCGGGAGGTCCGCCCCAGATGTGATCGCCGCGATCGATGAATATCTCGGAGCACGGTCCGCAAGGACCGGTGTCGCCCATGGCCCAGAAATTGTCCGACGTGGCGATGCGGATGATGCGGTCATCGGAGAAGCCGGCGATCTTCTTCCAGTAGCCGGCCGCCTCGTCGTCGGTGTGATAGACAGTGACGAGCAGCTTGTCCTTGTTCAGCCCGTATTCCTTGGTGATCAGATTCCAGGCGAGCTCGATGGCGCGCTCCTTGAAATAGTCGCCAAACGAGAAATTGCCGAGCATTTCGAAGAAGGTGAGATGGCGGGCGGTGTAGCCGACATTGTCGAGATCGTTGTGCTTGCCGCCGGCGCGTACGCTCTTCTGGGCGGTCGCGGCACGCGAATAGGAACGCGTCTCGAGGCCCGTGAAGACGTTCTTGAACTGCACCATACCGGCATTGGTGAACATCAAGGTCGGGTCGTTGCGCGGAACGAGCGGACTTGAGGCCACCACCTCGTGCCCGTTCTTCTTGAAGTAGTCGAGAAATGTCGACCGGATCTCGTTCACGCCACTCATATTGCCGCCTTTGATCGCCGCCCTGGACAGATGCTTCCCACCCTTGCAGGCGGAAATTGGAACTGGCCTTTTAGCGGCCCACCTTAACACTGTCCAGAAACACCCGACCGGCAAAAGCCCGCAATTCCGCCGCCCGGATGGTCAAAGCCGGCTGCACAAACGCAAACCGCCGGCACGATGGCCGGCGGTCGCATGGATTGACTGTCCTGGACCTTATCGATCCAGCCCTAGGCGCTGTTACATCGCCCCGGCTTCGTCCTCGCCGTCATCTTCTTCGCGCGAGCCGTTCTCGAGGAACTTCTCGGCGATCAGCCCGGCATTCTGCCTGAGCAGCTGTTCGATTTCGCGCGCCGCGTCGGGATTGTTGCGCAGGAATAGCTTGGCGTTCTCACGTCCCTGCCCCAGACGCTGCGAATTGTACGAGAACCAGGCGCCCGACTTCTCGACAACGCCCGCCTTGACGCCGAGATCGACGAGTTCGCCGGTCTTGGAAACGCCCTCGCCGTACATGATGTCGAACTCGACCTGCTTGAAGGGCGGCGCCAGCTTGTTCTTGACCACCTTGACGCGGGTCTGGTTGCCGACGACTTCGTCGCGGTCCTTGACCGAGCCGATGCGGCGGATATCGAGACGGACCGAAGCGTAGAACTTGAGCGCGTTGCCGCCGGTCGTCGTTTCGGGCGAACCGTACATGACGCCGATCTTCATGCGGATCTGGTTGATGAAGATGACCATGGTGTTGGAGCGCGAGATCGACGCGGTCAGCTTGCGCAACGCCTGGCTCATCAGGCGGGCCTGGAGGCCCGGCAAAGACTCACCCATCTCGCCTTCGATTTCGGCACGCGGCGTCAATGCCGCCACCGAGTCGACGACCAGGACGTCGATGGCGCCGGAGCGCACCAGCGTGTCGCAGATCTCCAGCGCCTGTTCGCCGGTGTCGGGCTGCGAGATCAGCAGGTTTTCCAGATCGACGCCAAGCTTGCGGGCATAGACCGGATCGAGCGCGTGCTCGGCATCGACAAAAGCGCAGATGCCGCCCTTTTTCTGGGCTTCAGCAACGGTGTGGAGAGCAAGCGTCGTCTTGCCCGAGCTTTCTGGACCATAGATTTCAACGATGCGTCCGCGCGGCAGGCCGCCGACGCCGAGCGCGATGTCGAGACCGAGCGAGCCGGTGGAGACTGTAGCAATCTCGACAACCTGCTCATTGGCACCGAGACGCATGATCGAGCCCTTGCCGAAGGCGCGTTCGATCTGCGACAGCGCCGCGTCCAGAGCCTTGGATTTGTCCACCGAATTTTCCTCTACAAGCCGCAATGAATTCTGAGCCATGATACATCACCCCGCAGTCGTCAATGAAGGCCGGACTGTCCGATACCGATATAAATTTGTACCGGTTTTGTTCACATTTGGCAAGAGCGGCCAACATATTGAAATAAAATGACATTCCTTGACATGTTCTTTTTTTGTTTTCAAACTGTGTATAATCATATGCCGCATGGGCCAAACAGCCCGTTGCCCGGCAAAACCGGTCTTGGCGAATCGCGGGCGGTTGCCGCCTCTCGCATGGAACACTAAGTTCGCCGCGTTAAACGCCCACCGGACAGCCAAGCATGAAGTCACCCAGAATCCTCGCCATCGGCGGCGCCCATGTCGACCGTCGCGGGCGGATGTCCGCTCCCTTCGTGCCGGGGGCTTCGATCCCCGGCGCGATGAGCGAGGAGGTCGGCGGCGGGGCCTTCAACGCGCTGCGCGGTGCGGTCCGGCGCGGCGCGGCTGGTTCATTGATGTCGGTACGCGGCGGCGATGCCGCTGGCGAGGCGGTGGCAGCGGAAATCGGGGCCAATGGCATCTCGGACCTGTCGTCGGTCTTTCTCGACCGCGCGACGCCGAGCTACACGGCATTGCTCGACCGTAACGGCGATGTCGTGGCAGCGCTTGCCGACATGGGACTGTACGAACTGGCCTTCCCCAAGCAGATGCGGCGCGCCAAGGTGCGGGAGGCGATCGCCGCCGCCGATGCCGTGCTCTGCGACGCCAACCTGCCAGAGGCGGCACTTTGGCGCCTGGCGGAAGCAGCCGGCGCGGTGCCGCTGTTTGCCATCGCCATATCGCCGGCGAAGGCGGTGCGGATGGTGCCGATCCTCGACAGGCTGTCGTGCCTGTTCATGAACCGGCGCGAGGCGGCGGTGCTTGCGGGAACCGATGCAGACGCCGACGCGACCGAGATCGTGGAAGGGCTCCGCGCCGCGGGCCTCGGGCGCGGCGTCGTCACTGCCGGCGGCAGCGCGGTCTTTGCCTATGACGCTGAAGGGCTTTCGATGATCGCCCCGCCGGCGCCGCGCCAGGTCGTCGACGTCACCGGCGCCGGTGACGCGCTGGCGGGTACGACTACGGTCACCTTGCTGCGCGGCGAAGGGCTGGCAAGCGCATTGAGACAAGGCATCGCCGCCGCCATACTGGCGATCGAGAGCCCATCTGCCGTACCGGAACTCGGCCAAGCAGCCTTCGACGAGGTGCTGGCCCTTGTGCCGCAAGCCCGGGAAATGGCATGACGCGGACCAAGGAGATCACCATGACGCCAGAAACCGCCCGCCCCTTCATCGATATCCACGTCCCCGTTGCAGCCGCGCTCGCCGCAGGCAAGCCGGTCGTGGCGCTCGAAAGCACCATCATCACCCACGGCATGCCCTATCCCGACAACAGCGCGATGGCGGCGAATGTAGAGAAGATCATCACCGACGAAGGTGCGGTGCCGGCAACCATCGCGGTGGTCAACGGCCGCATCCAGATCGGCCTGTCCGACGGCGAGCGCGAGTCGTTGGCGATGACCGGCGGCGCCATGAAGCTGTCGCGCGCCGACATGGCCTATGCGGTCGCCGAAGGCCGGAACGGCGGCACGACGGTGGCAGCGACGATGATTGCGGCGCATCTCGTCGGCATCAAGGTGTTCGCCACCGGCGGCATCGGCGGCGTGCACAAGGGCGCCGAAAAGAGCTTTGACATCTCCGCCGACCTCGACGAGTTGGCGCGCACGCCCGTCATAGTGGTCTCGGCCGGCGCCAAGGCCATCCTCGATATCGAAAAGACGCTTGAGGTGCTGGAGACGCGCGGCGTGCCGGTCGTCGCCTACGGTTCCGACATCGTGCCGGCGTTCTGGTCGCGCAAATCGCCCTATGCGGCGCCGCTGAGGCTCGACGCGGCCGAGAAGATCGCCCGCCTCCACGAGACGCGCGGGGCGCTCGGGCTCAACGGCGGCCTGCTGGTGGCAAATCCCGTGCCCGAGAGTGACGAAATCCCGACCGAAAGGATGGCCGGCTATATCAAGGCCGCGCAAAAGGCGGCCGAGGCCCAGAACATCTCGGGCAAGGCGGTGACGCCGTTCCTGCTCGCCAAGATCCTGGAGCTGACCAACGGCGCCAGCCTCAAGACCAATATCGCGCTGGTGGAAAACAACGCGCGGCTGGCGGCCAAGATCGCGATTTCGCTGTCCCGCTAGGAGCAGACGGCCAGTACCACGCCTCCATCTAATTAGTATTAGCTAATATAAAAGCCGCGGCAGCCGTCATAGAATTGGTCGACCCGCAGAGACGGGTCGACTGATGGGGGGCGCGATGCCTTTCGGTCCCCACGCTTGCAGGCAGCGGGATCCGCCGCGATGGCGGTGCCAGAGATGCGCTTTGCTGATAATCGCCACTGTCGCCGGCACACTGCAGTCGGGCGCGCATCAAACAGCCTCGGGCTGGACCTACCCGCCGGCCTGCTGCCAAGGCGATGCCGTCGACGGCGACTGCCAGAGCATCCCGGGAAGCGCCGTTCTGGAACGCGGCGGCGGCTGGACGGTCGTGCTCGATCCCGGCGATCATCGCAAGGTTACGCACCGAAACCGCTATTTCGTGCCCTACGGCTCGGAAATTCCGTCTCGGGACGGCCAGTTCCACATTTGCCTGCATCCGACGGAAGAGCATGAGAACTGCTTCTTCGTGCCGCCCGATGCGATGTAGCACTACTTCCTGGTACGGAGCGCCGCCTCATAGGCCTTGCGCGTCCAGGCGGCCAGTTCGTCGGGATCGTCGACAGCGCTGTCGGGAATGGTCCAGTAAGGCATGTTCACCGGCCTGCCGCCGGCATCGGTCCAGCGCTTCGCGCCGGCAGCCTCGAAGTCCGGCGCACTCACCGCGTCGACCTTGAGCATTATCTCGCCGCGCACGTCGACGCCGACGATCAGACCGTCGCAATAGATGCCCTTGCCGCCGAACATTTTGCGGATCGTGAGGTCGCCAAGCCCTGCGAAAACCTCGCGAATGGCATCGTCGCTGATTGGTGAGCTCGTCTGTCAGACCTGCGCGCGCGCTTCGGCGAGCGCCTTGAGGTCGGCGGGCTTGAGTTCGACGGATTCGCCGCAGCCGCAGGCCGAGCTCTGGTTCGGATTGGAGAAGGTGAAGCCGGTGCGCAGCGTGGTGATCTCGAAATCCATCTCGGTGCCAAACAGGAACAATGCCGCCTCAGGCGCGACATAGACATGGGCGCCGTCGCGCTCGATGTGGTCGTCCTTGGGGTTCGGCTCGGTCACCAGGTCGACCGTGTATTCCATGCCGGCGCAGCCGCCCTTCTTGATGCCGAGGCGGATGCCCTGCGCGTTTTCGCGCGTGGCCATGATCTCGCGCACGCGGTCGGCGGCCCGGTCGGTCATTGAGATGACGGCGAAGCGTCCCATTCCAGTCTCCATTCGTCGCCGGGTTCAAGGCCCGGGGAATGACTCATTCCAGAGCTAAGATGGTGAAGATTGCATGTCCATGCAAGCACCACCGTCGCTTGGCTCAATACCACCCCACCGCGACCTGGGCCTCTTCCGACATACGGTCGGGGGTCCAGGGCGGGTCGAAGGTCATGGTGACCTCGACGCCGGATACGCCTTCGACGGCGCCGACGGCGTTCTGCACCCAGCCGGGCATTTCGCCGGCCACCGGGCAGCCCGGGGCTGTCAGCGTCATGTCGATCTTGACCGTGCGATCGTCCTCGATGTCGATCTTGTAGATCAGGCCGAGTTCGTAGATGTCGGCCGGGATTTCCGGGTCGTAGACCGTCTTCAGCGCCGAAACGATGTCGTCGGTCAGCCGCGCCAGCTCGTCGGCTGGGATGGCCGAGGCCGAAACGATACCCTTGCCCGCCGTTTCCGGCGCGGTGTCGTCAACTGTGGCGGCGATAGCGTCTTCCATGGTGCTCACCCGAAGAATTTACGCGCTTTTTCAAGCGCTTCGGCCAGGACGTCGATCTCGGCCTTCGTATTGTACATGGCGAAGGACGCCCTGCATGTGGAGGTTACGCCGAAGCGTTTCAACAGCGGCTGGGCGCAGTGCGTGCCGGCACGCACGGCGACGCCCTGGCGGTCGATGACCATCGACACGTCGTGGGCGTGGATGCCCTGCAGCTCGAAGGAGACGATGGCGCCCTTGCCGGGCGCATCGCCGAAGATGCGCAGCGAATTGATGGCGCGCAGCCGCTCATGGGCGTAGTCGCGCAGCATCGTTTCATGCGCCGCGATGCGCTCGCGGCCGATACTGTCCATGTAGTCGAGCGCAGCGCCCAGGCCGATGGCCTGGACGATCGGCGGCGTGCCGGCCTCGAAGCGGTGCGGCGGCTCGTTGTAGGTGACGATGTCTTCGGTGACCTCGACGATCATTTCGCCGCCGCCCTGGAAGGGACGCATGCGCTCGAGCATCTCGCGCTTACCGTAGAGGACACCGATGCCTGAGGGACCGTAGAGCTTGTGGCCGGTCATGACGAAGAAGTCGCAGTCGAGATCCTGGACGTCGACCGGCATGTGCACCGCGCTCTGGCTGCCGTCGACCAGCACGGGGATGCCGCGCGCGTGCGCAATGCGGCAGATCTCCTTGATCGGCGTCACGGTGCCGAGCGCATTCGACATGTGCGTGACGGCGATCAGCTTGGTGCGGTCGGTCAGGCGCTTTTCGAATTCCTCGATGTGGAAGGCGCCGAGATCGTCGACCGGCACCCAGACCAGCTTGGCGCCCTGGCGTTCGCGGATGAAATGCCACGGCACGATGTTGGAGTGGTGCTCCATGATCGACAGCACGATCTCGTCGCCTTCGCCGATATTGGGCATGCCGTAGCCATAGGCGACGGTGTTGATCGCCGAGGTGGCATTGGAGGTGAAGACGATCTGGTCGACGTTCGGCGCGTTGAGGAAGCGGCGAACGCTCTCGCGCGCCTTTTCGTAGGCGTCGGTCGCGGCATTGGACAGGAAATGCAGGCCGCGGTGGACGTTGGCGTATTCGTTGGAATAGGCGTTGGCGATGGTGTCGATCACCACCTGCGGCTTCTGGGCCGAGGCGCCGTTGTCGAGATAGACGAGCGGCTTGCCGTAGACCTCGCGCGACAGGATCGGGAAATCGCGGCGGATCGCCTCGACGTCGTAGGTGCTGTCTTCGACTTTCTTGTCCATCGCGTCTTCTCTTTCCAACGCCCCCTCACCCAGCCTCTGCTTCGCTTGGCCGACCTCTCCCCGAGGGGAGAGGAGATTGGAGACGCTTGCGCCAGTTAAAGGCGGTACTTCCGAGGTCTTGGCTCCCTCTTCTCCCCGGCGGGGAGAAGGTGGCCGCGTAAGCGGCCGGATGAGGGGGCCAATTGCCACTACTTACCCATGCGTCGCAAACCAGTTGCTCAGCAGCTCTTCCAGCGGCTCGACGACCGTTTCGTCTTCGAGTTCCTCGATGACTTCGGCCAGGAACGCCCGGACCAGAAGACCGCGGGCGGTCTTTTCGTCGACACCGCGCGCCATCAGATAGAACAGGTGGTTGCGGTCGATCTCGGTGACGGTCGCACCGTGGCCGCAGGCGACGTCGTCGGCGAAGATTTCGAGCTCGGGCTTGGTCGAGAACTCACCGTCGTCGGAGAGCAACAGCGTGTTGCAGGCCATGCGCGCGTCGGTCTTCTGGGCGATCTGGTGGACGTTGATGCGACCCTGGAACACGCCCTTGGCCCGGCCGGTGACGACATTGCGCACCACCTCGGTCGAACTTGTGTGCGGCACCGTGTGGTCGAGCACCATGGTCACGTCGACATGGCTTTCGCCGGAAAGCAGGTTGACGCCGCGCAACTTGAAATCGGCGCCCTCGCCGGCCGCCTTGACGATTACCTCCTGGCGAACCAGCTTGCCGCCGGCGTTCATGACGAACAGGGTGAGCTTGGCATTCTTGCCGAGCTCGGCCTTGAACTGGGCGAGATGGGTCGCCGTCTCCGGCTGGTCCTGGACGATCAGCCACAGCACTTCGGCGTCGTCGCCCAGCAGCAACTGGCTGACCGAACTGGCCAACCCTGCGCCCTCGCCAGTTTGGCGCTCGACGATGGTCGCCTTGGCGCCCACGCCGACACGCACCGGCAGGCGCACATGGCTCTGGCCACCGGCCTGGACGTTCTGCAGCTCGATCGGATTCTCCAGCTGAGTGCCCGCTTCGATGTCGACGAAATAGCCGTCGGCAACGAAGGCCGTGTTGAGTGCGCCGACAGCGTCGTCGCTGCCATAGGTCACCAGCGCCGGCGCGTAGCTGCCGTCGACGAGCTTGTCGCCGAGCCGCTGGAACGCGACACCATCAACGGAAGGCGTAGCCGCCGACACGCCGTTGACGATCGAAAGCAGGGTCGAACCTTCGAGCAGGGCCGCAATCGGCTTGGCTTCCGCGCTGGCGTCGAAGGCCGGCACGGAGGCCAGAAGACGACGCAAGTCGGTGTAGTGCCAGGATTCGACGCGACGGGTCGGCAGGCCGGCCTTGATCTGCTCGATCGCATCGTCGCGCTTGACCATGACCGCGCCGTCGCCGGGCAGGAGCGAAAGCCGCTCGCCGAAGGCATCGACGATCGCCGCCTCCGCCGGGGTACGCTGTATTTCAGCACGCATGTTCATCGTCGACACCTCAAGCCGCCTCTTCGATGATCCCGGCGTAGCCGTTCTCTTCGAGCTCGAGCGCCAGCGACTTGTCGCCCGACTTGATGACCTGGCCCTTGTAGAGCACGTGGACGGTATCCGGCACGATGTGGTCGAGCAGGCGCTGGTAGTGGGTGATGACGATGATGGCGCGGTCAGGCGAACGCAGTGCGTTGACGCCGTCGGAGACGATCTTGAGCGCGTCGATGTCGAGGCCGGAATCGGTCTCGTCGAGGACGCAGAGCTTCGGCTCGAGCAACTTCATCTGCAGGATCTCGGCGCGCTTCTTTTCGCCGCCGGAAAAGCCGACATTGACCGGACGCTTGAGCATATTGAAGTCCATCTCCAGCGTGCCCGCTGCTTCCTTCACGCGCTTGATGAAATCCGGCACCTTGAGCGGCTCCTCGCCGCGCGCCTTGCGCTGCGAGTTCATCGCGACCTTGAGGAACTCCATGGTGGCGACGCCGGGTATCTCCATCGGATACTGGAACGCCAGGAACAGGCCCTTGGCGGCGCGCTCGGCAGGGTCCATCTCCAGGATCGACTCACCGTTGTAGAGGATGTCGCCCTCGGTCACCTCGTAGTCGTCGCGACCGGCGAGGATGTAGGACAGCGTCGACTTGCCCGAGCCGTTGGGGCCCATGATGGCGGCGACTTCGCCTGCCTTCACGGTCAGGTTCAAGCCGCGGATGATCTCGGTGCCGCTCTCGGCGATACGGGCATGCAGGTTCTTGATCTCAAGCATTCTCTTCAGCTTTCTTCACATCTGGCGCCGAGGCGGGCGGCGCAATTCCTGTCAATGACGTTGCCGACGCGGCGCGGGATTTTCAGATCCCGAACACACGGCGCAGCAACGGCAAAAGGCTTGCGGCAACGATGCCGGTGATGGTTCCCACGACAAGCCGTGCGGCGCGCGACTGAAACGACGGCGCAGCCGCCGCAAGTCCGCCGCAGACGACTGCGTAGAAGGCCATCGTGACCGGATCCATCAGCCGACGCTCCCCTCAAGGCTGATGCCGATGAGCTTCTGCGCCTCGACGGCGAATTCCATCGGCAGTTCCTGGATGACTTCCTTGACGAAGCCGTTGACGATCAGCGCGATCGCTTCCTCCTCGGGAATGCCGCGCTGCATGACGTAGAACTTCTGGTCGTCGGAAATCTTCGACGTCGTCGCCTCGTGCTCGAACTGGGCCGTTGCGTTCTTGGCCTCGATATAGGGCACGGTATGCGCCCCGCACTGGTTGCCGATCAGCAAGCTGTCGCACTGGGTGAAGTTGCGCGCGTTGGTTGCCTTGCGGTGGGCCGAGACCTGGCCGCGATAGGTGTTCTGCGAGAAACCGGCGGCGATGCCCTTGGAGATGATGCGGCTCGACGTGTTCTTGCCGAGATGAATCATCTTGGTGCCGCTGTCGATCTGCTGGTAGCCGTTGGAAACGGCGATCGAATAGAACTCGCCGCGAGAATCGTCACCGCGCAGGATGCAGGACGGGTACTTCCAGGTGATCGCCGAACCGGTCTCGACCTGGGTCCACGAGATCTTCGAACGGTCGCCGCGGCAATCGCCACGCTTGGTGACGAAGTTGTAGATACCGCCCTTGCCCTGGGCGTCGCCCGGGTACCAGTTCTGAACGGTCGAATACTTGATCTCGGCATCGTCGAGCGCGACGAGTTCGACCACGGCGGCGTGAAGCTGGTTCTCGTCGCGCTGGGGTGCGGTGCAGCCCTCGAGGTAGGAAACGTAAGCCCCCTCCTCGGCGATGATCAGCGTGCGCTCGAACTGGCCAGTGTTCTTCTCGTTGATGCGGAAGTAAGTCGACAATTCCATCGGGCAGCGGACGCCCTTGGGCACGAAGACGAACGAACCATCGGTGAAGACGGCCGAATTCAGTGTCGCGTAGTAGTTGTCGGTCGTCGGCACGACGGTGCCGAGATACTTCTTCACCAGCTCCGGGTGCTCGCGGATGGCTTCCGAGATCGAGCAGAAGATGACGCCGGCCTTGGCCAGCTCTTCCTTGAAGGTGGTGACCACCGAAACCGAATCGAACACGGCGTCGACGGCGACGCGGCCCGACTTGTAGACATTGTCGCCAACCTCTTCGAGGTCCGGATCGACCGTCTTTTCGACGCCGGCGAGGATTTCCTGCTCGCGGAGCGGAATGCCGAGCTTTTCATAGACCTTCAGGATCTCGGGATCGACTTCGTCGAGCGAGGTCGGTCCGGGCGTGCTCTTGGGAGCGGCGTAGTAGTAGATGTCCTGGAAGTCGATCTTGGGGTAGTCGACGCGCGCCCAGTTCGGCTCGTCAAGCGTCAGCCAGCGGCGATAGGCGCCGAGGCGCCATTCGAGCATCCATTCCGGTTCGCCCTTCTTGGCCGAGATGAAGCGGACAATGTCTTCGCTCAAGCCCTTGGGGGCCTTGTCCATCTCGATGAACGATTCGAAGCCGTACTTGTATTGGTCCACGTCGATCTTGCGGACCTGCTCGATCGTTTCCTGCACAGCAGGCATAAGCGTTCTCCATCCACGCCGGGGTCAAGGCCCGACAGTTTTCAAACTATGGCACCGCTGGAGCGGCGTAAGTTCCATATAGTGCATTCTCTCCGGGAATTCACCCGGAAGGCCGCCTTGCGGCGACCCTGATACACCCGTTCACTGGCCCTTGGGCCAAATCTGCCGCCTAGGCGGCTTTCGTACGGTCCGTGCGGCGCGCCAGGAGCGCGGCAAGGGCCGTTTCGAATTTCTCCACGTCGGCCTCCGTCGTATCCCGGCCAATCGAGACACGCAGGGCACCGAGGTTGTCGGCATAACCCATCGCCTTCAGCACATGGCTGGGACCGACTTTGCCCGACGAACAGGCGGAACCGGCCGAGAGTGCGACGCCAGCGAGATCGAAGGCGATCTGCGCCGTCTCCGCCTTGACGCCCGGAATAGCGAAGAATGTCGTATTGGCAAGCCGTTCGACGGCCTTTCCGAAGATTTCGGCATCGGGGGCAAGCCTGACGACCGTTGCCTCGACGCGATCGCGGAGAGCCCGTACCCGCTCCATCTCGGCCAGGCCCGCCAGGGCGTCGCGCGCAGCGGCACCAAATCCAGCGATCGCCTGCAAGTTCTCGGTGCCGCCGCGATGGCCCTTTTCCTGACCGCCGCCCGATACAAGCGGCGCGGGCATCATCAGGTCGGCAATGGCGACGATGGCACCGGCACCCTTGGGGCCGCCGATCTTGTGCGAGGATAGAATCAGGTAATCGGCGCAACCCGCTGATATGTCGAGCGGAATACGCCCGGCAGCCTGGACTGCATCAAGAGCGAGCACGCCGCCCGCCGCCTTGACCATTTCCGCGATGGCTGAGAAGGGCTGAACGACGCCGGTCTCGTTGTTTGCGGCGTGAATCGCTACAAGCGGCAGGCCTTCAGACTTGTCGTGCGCGCCGAGTGCGGCTTGCAAGGCCATGAGATCGATGATGCCGTTGCTGTCGACGCCGAGCCGGGTGATCCGCTCGGCAGGAAAGCGCCCGCCGTTCAGCACGCAAGGGTGGTCGGCCTCGGTGACATAGAGCCGAGACATGCGGACCGCTGCGCGGCCAATGCGCCAGTCCGGCGAAAGCAGCGTCGTTGCAGCCTCGGTAGCACCTGAAGTGAAAACGATGTGCTCGGCCTTTGCACCGACGAGGGCGGCGACATCGCGCCTGGCATCCTCGACGATCTTGCGGGCAGCCCTGCCCTCGCTATGCACGGACGACGGATTGGCAGCGACATACAGCGCGGCAACCACGGCCGCACGCGCTGCGGGCAGCAGCGGCGCACTGGCGTTGTGGTCGAGATAGGCGCGCGGTCCGGCCATTTCCGTTCAATCTGCCCTGTCAAATCACGTTTGGGTGTGGGGACGCGCAATTTCCTTGAAATTCCAAGGCGAGCCGTCCTATCTACCCGCTTTGCCAAACAGGTGGTCTCGCCACCCAGTTTTGAACAGTTCTAAACTAGCTTCTAAGAAGACGCGTCCCTCGCGTCAAGGCTGGCAACAGGATTGTTTCATCGGCTTTGCGTCAAGTGGAGTATTCTATGCCAGAGGTCATTTTCACCGGTCCGGCGGGTCGCCTGGAAGGTCGTTACCAGCCGTCCAAGGAAAAGAACGCGCCGATCGCCATCATCCTGCATCCGCACCCCCAGTTCGGCGGCACGATGAACAACAAGATCGTGTACGACCTCTTCTACATGTTCCAGAAGCGCGACTTTACCACGCTGCGCTTCAATTTCCGCGGCATCGGCCGCAGCCAGGGCGAATTCGACCATGGCACGGGCGAGCTTTCGGATGCGGCCGCAGCACTCGACTGGGTGCAGTCGCTGCATCCCGATTCCAAGAGCTGCTGGGTCGCGGGCTATTCCTTCGGCGCGTGGATCGGCATGCAGCTCTTGATGCGCCGGCCGGAGATCGAAGGTTTCATCTCGGTCGCGCCGCAGCCGAACACCTACGACTTCTCGTTCCTGGCGCCCTGCCCGTCGTCGGGCCTGATCATCCATGGTGACGCCGACAAAGTGGCCCCGCCCAAAGACGTGCAGGGCCTGGTCGACAAGCTGCACACGCAAAAGGGCATCACCATCACGCAGAAGACGCTGACGGGTGCCAACCACTTCTTCGGCAACGATCCGGAGATGGTGATCGACGAATGCGCCGAGTATCTCGACCGGCGTCTCGCCGGCGAGCTTTCGGACCCGCGTCCGAAGCGCCTGCGCTAGGAGGAGTTTCGCGCATGTATCAACCTCCGCTGTTTCGCGAGACACGGCTGGACGTTCTGCATGCGCTGATCCGCAGCCATCCTCTCGGCCTTCTGATCTGCAATGGCGCAGAAGGCCCGGTGGCCAATCCGCTGCCGTTCCTACTCGACGCCGATGTCGGGCCGAACGGCAGGCTGCAGGCGCACCTGGCGCGCGCCAACCCGCAATGGCGGCTGTTGGCCGAAATGCCCGACGTGCCTGTGCTGGTGGTGTTCCAGGGCGCCGAAAGCTACATCACGCCATCCTGGTACGAGACCAAGCGCGAAACCGGCAAGGTGGTGCCGACCTGGAACTACGCAATGGTCCAGGTACGCGGCACGGTGCGGGTCATAGAGGACAAGGACTGGCTCGCCGGCCAGATCGCCAGGCTCACCGCCACGCACGAAGCCGGCCGGTCGGAACCGTGGCAGGTGACCGATGCACCCCAGGCCTACATCGACGCCCAGATCAAGGGCATTGTCGGGCTTGAGATCGACATTGCCAGCATCGACGGCAAATGGAAGGTCAGCCAGAACAGGCCGCTCGGCGACCGCGTCGGCGTTGCGGAAGGCATCGAGGCAGACCAGGGCGCCGTCGACGAGATGGCACAACTGGTCAGGCAATATGGCGGGCTGACGGACAGCTAAGCCCGGCGTCCGTTCGTCACAGACGCCAGAAGGCGCCAGTCAGGCCAAGGCCGGAACCTGTGCCATGCGCTTCTTTTCATAAGTCTTGTACGCCAACACCAATGAGAAGAAGAACACGGATACGATTGCCGCGCCGACGGGCAGTTGCGGCACGAATTCCGTTGGAAAGACAAATGGCAGGAACGGGAAGGCGTAGGCTGCAGGGATGCGCGCCTTGAAGAGATGCAGCAAGCCGTAGATCAGCGCCAGATCGATGGTGGCGACCACAAACCAGTTCTCAAGCGCCAGAAACAGCACCGTGCCGATCAGTGCAGACAGGGTGAGCACAGCCGTCTGCTTGAGCGCCATCTTGCGCATATACATCGGCATCTGCAGGGACTCGTAGACCACAACGGTGATCGGCGGAATGATGGCCATGTGCGGATAGCCGGCCAGAACAGTGATGGCGATCCACACCAGATGCATCGCCAGATAGACCAGCATGTATTGGTATTTCACCGGCGCTTCGCGGGGCACACCGCGATTGAGCTTGAACAGCATGACGCCCAGCATCAATGCGAAGGTGGTGACGAAGATGGCGATCAGGAAGGAGTAGTGCGTGGCGTTGGTGACGACAGGCAGGAACCCGGTCGCGAGTGCCGGCGCCAGATTGGTGCGGATGACCCGCATGGCAACCAGCATCAGGCACAACACCAGCAGGATCTTCACGACGAAGGACTGATCCAGCAGGTTGACTGCAAAGCCGATGGTTGCCGTGACGGACGGCACGATGAAGATCTTTTCGGGCTGCCTCAGCCACCCCTTCTCGCGCCAGGCCCAGAGCGCCACCGCCATTGCGGCGATTTCCGGCAGCACGATTTCGGAATCGCCGAAAAAGACAGCAGCAAGCACCATCACCAGTATGAAACCGAACGCGGCGGCATAGGCGGCCAGCGGCTTGTTATCGTCAGTCATGGGCATGCTTCAGTCACTTCCAGCGCGTTGGTGATCTGCTCGCCTTCGCAAGCCAGATTGGCGCTATACGACCAGCACGCCCTGGAAGGTCAAAGGCGCGTTTTGTCGCTGCCCGCATAAATGTTTCAACCGCATTGAAGAAAGGCTCCGGCCAAGCCGAAACCTTTCTCCTTGCTTCGATCGCGGGCGGCCGGCGGCCGCCCTTCATTTCTATAGGCGCCTCACTTGGCCTTCAGGAACTCGCCGACCTCGAGCAGCACGAACTCGTTGTCGTCCGCCTTGTCGAGGGCGCGGCCGGCCGAGAACGGCAGGTTGTTGTCGTCGCCGACGACGATGTGGGTGTCATCGACCAGATCGACGTTTTCAATGGTGTTGAAGGGCATGTCGTAGAAGCCCTCGCCGCCACCCCCCTGACGCTTCTTGTTGTCGGGGTCGGCGATGTTCATCAGGTCGATGTAGCCGATCTTGCGCACCGAGCCGCCGACATTGGCGTCCGACATCTCGATCTTGTAGATGCGCTTGAACAAAGCCGGATTGGCGAAGCAGTCCGGTTGCGGGTTCTTGGCGTCGGTGCAAGCCTTGGCGGCTGTGCCGGCACCCTGATCGCGCTCGATGACGAGAGCGGTGGTGGCGTCGATCATGTTGAAGTCGCCAATGGCATCGCCGCCGGCGGAGAGTGGGTAGTGCCAGCTGCGGCCGGTCCATTCCTTCTTGGCAACGTCGAATTCGATGACGCGAAGCGCGCGGTTGCCTTCCACCTGCTCCATGGTGCCGTCGTCCTTGAACAGCGCGCCTTCGAGCAGGCCGTAGAGCTTGGAGCCGTCCTTCGACTGGGCAAGGCCCTCATAGCCGCCCGAGCGCTTGAGATTGAAGGCCGGCATCGGCAGCGTCGGGTTGGCCTGGACGGTCAGCGTCGGATGATCGGGCGACTTGACCGGCTTGCCATCGACCACGGTGCCGACGACGTCGGTCAGCTTGCCGTCGAGATCGAACTTGAGTAGGTAGGGGCCGAACTCCTCGCCGACCCAGAAGCCGTCGGCAACGGGCTGGATCGACTCGACGTCGAAGTCGCCACCGGTGAGGAAGCGCGTGTCGGAGCCTTCGAGCACGATCGGGAACGGCGCCTTGCGGTCGGGGTCGGTGAGGAACAGCGTCTTGATGCGGTTCATGGTGCCCTTGTCCCAGTCGAACGAGATGTGGTGCAGCATCAGTGCGGCGTCGGTCGAATTCAGCTTGTTGCCGAAACCGTTGTCCGACAGCGACCAGAACGTGCCGTCGCCGACAGCCTTGATGCCCGAGAAGCCCTGCACGGGCTGGCCGTCGAAGGGCAGCGAAAGTCCGGTCAGGCGGACGCCATCCTTGCCGGGGACGGTGCCCAGGCTTTCGGCGCGCTTGCGGTCAGGGGTCGTAAACTTGCCCGAGGTGCGCAGGTGCTCGGGTGCATTTTCGGGCGCTGCGATGATGGTGTTGGCTGGCAGGATCGCGTGACCGGTGAGCGTCGCCTTGAATTCCGTCTCATCCGCGAAGGCGGAAGCGGTGGAGAGCGCCAGAACGGCCGCAGCAAGATAGAGAGAGCGTCGCATGGTGGACCCCGATTGGTTGAAGGAAACGCCCTCCAGCTAGGTCCGTGCCATGTCGGGCGGGTGACGCCCCGATGAAACTTTGATGAAGTCTCCCGATCAGGGCTCGGCGCGCTGGCCGCCGATCACAGGCTCGCGACATCCGGTCGTCGTCGGGAAGGTCAGCGGCTGGCCGAGCGCCGACCTGACCGCAAGATAGGCCCAGGCCTCGGCCTCGGTGGCGTCGCCATTGAGACCGGCGTCCTCGGCGACGATGACTTCCGCCCCCGCCTTTTCCGCGCCTGCCCTGAGATCGCCGACGATGTGCGGGTTCTTGCGGCCGCCGCCACAGACGATCCAGAGTTTTGGCGGCGCGGGCAAATGCGAGACAGATTTCAGGATCGCCTCGGCCGAGACATGAGCCAGCGTGCGGGCGCCGTCGGACAGTTCGAGGCCTTCGGCGAGAGCAAGCGTGAAATCGTTGCGGTCGAGGGATTTGGGCCCGGATTTTCCAAAGAACGGGTTGTCGAGATAGAGCGTGGCCACCTCGGTCACCACGCCGCCCTCGCTGGCGATGGTGCCGCCAGCATCGTAGGGAACGCCACCCTCGCGGCTGACCCACTGGTCGATCAGCGTGTTGCCGGGGCCGGTGTCGAAGGCGACCGGGGCGCCTGCGTCCGGTACGTAGGTGATGTTGGAGATGCCGCCGACATTGACGAACACAGCGGGTTTCATCGCGCCATAGGGTTCGGACAGCGAGCGGGCGAGTGCGGCGTGGTAGGCAGGCACCAGCGGCGCCCCCTGCCCGCCATGGGTCATGTCGTTGGCGCGCATGTCATAGACGACGGGGATGCCGGTCTCGCGGGCAAGCAATGCGCCATCGCCAAGCTGGACGGTCACGCCGAGATGTGGGCGGTGCAGCACCGTCTGGCCGTGGAAGCCGATCAGATCGGGCTTTTGCCACTCGGCCGGCAGGGAAAGCAGGAAGTCTGAGACCGCTCGTGCGTGGCGCAGCGTGATCTCGCGCTCCAGCTCGGCAAGATCGCCGGGGCGGTCCTCGCGGCGGACGATCGCCTTTGCTGTTTCGAGCGAGGCCTCGATGCGACGGCGAAACGCGGCATCGTAGGCCACCGCCATCGACGGGCCGAATTCGAGGACATTGGCGCCGTCGCTGCGCAGGATGGCGATGTCGATGCCATCCATCGAGGTGCCGCTCATTAGTCCGATGGCTGTCAGAAGCGCCATGAAGTCCGCCGTCCTTGTGATTCCAAGGCTTCAGATGCTAAAGCCCCAGCTTCGCCGATCCAATGCCGGATCGTCCGATCCAATCGTCCGCCAAGAGAAAGAACCATGTCCGGCTTCAAATCCGATTTCCTGCGCACCCTTTCCGAGCGCGGCTTCATCCACCAGACCTCCGATGACGCCGGCCTCGACGACCTCTTTTGCAAGGAAACCGTGTCTGCCTATATCGGCTTCGATCCGACCGCATCGAGCCTGCATGCCGGCGGCCTGATCCAGATCATGATGCTGTACTGGATGCAGAAAACCGGCCATCGCCCCGTCCCTCTGATGGGCGGCGGCACCGGCATGGTCGGCGACCCGTCCTTCAAGGACGAGGCACGCAAGCTGATGACGCCAGAAATGATCCAGTCGAACATCGACGGCATCAAGCAGGTTTTTTCCAACTACCTGACCTTCGGCGACGGCCCGCGCGATGCGATGATGGTCAACAATGCCGAGTGGCTGTTACCGCTCAACTACCTCGAATTCCTGCGCGACGTCGGCCAGCATTTCTCGGTCAACCGGATGCTGAGCTTCGATTCCGTCAAGCAGCGCCTCGACCGCGAGCAGTCGCTGTCGTTCCTCGAATTCAACTATATGATCCTTCAGGCCTACGACTTCGTCGAGCTCAACAAGCGCTACGGCCTGCGCCTGCAGATGGGCGGCTCCGACCAGTGGGGCAACATCGTCAACGGCATCGACCTTGGCCACCGCCTGGGCACGCCGCAGCTGTACGCGCTGACCTCGCCGCTGCTGACCACCTCGTCGGGCGCCAAGATGGGCAAGTCGATGAACGGTGCGGTGTGGCTCAACGCCGACATGCTGAGCCCATATGACTTCTGGCAGTACTGGCGCAACACCGAGGACGCCGACGTCGAGCGTTTCCTGAAGCTCTACACGGCGATGCCGCTGGACGAGATCGCACGGCTCGCCGCTCTTGGCGGCTCGGAGATCAACGACGCCAAGAAGGTGCTGGCGACCGAAGTGACGGCGATGCTGCATGGCCGCGCCGCCGCCGAGCAATCGGCTGAAACGGCGCGGAAAACCTTCGAGGAAGGCGCACTGGCCGAGACGCTGCCGTCGGTGGACGTTGGCGGTGACGAACTGAAGTCCGGCATCGGCCTGCTTGCGCTCGTCGTGCGCGCCGGGCTTGCCACCTCGAACGGCGAAGCGCGCCGACACGTCCAGGGCGGTGCCGTCAGGATCAACGACCAGGCGGTCAATGACGAACGCCGCGCCGTTACCACGGCAGACCTGACGCCGGAAGGCGTGGTCAAGCTGTCGCTCGGCAAGAAGAAGCATATCCTGGTGCGCCCGGCCTGATCGGGCCGCCCCGCTAGGATACAAAATGGCCGGCATTGCCGGCCATTTTCGTTTGTGGGATTGAAATGCCCGCGGCTCAGTACTCGAAAATGGCGCGGAAGATGCCGGGCGCGATCACCGACAATGGATTGACGTGCAGCTTGGGCGCATTGGCGTCGCCCGACAATTTGTAGGTCACGCCGATCAAGCCGCGGTCGCGGCCATTGCCCAGGATGACGCCGACCAACGGCAGCTCGCCGAACAGGCGATTGAGGCCGTAGGCCGGCATGAAGGTGCCGGTCATGTTCATTTGCCCCAGCTGGTCATAGAGCACGCCCTGGAAGGTGGTGCCGATCAGCGGCCCGCGCAGCACGCCATTCTCCAGCGCCAGATATTTCTCCCGCTTGTCGATCTGGGCGAAGCCGCGCTCGAACTTGACGCGCGAGGTATCGATGTCCTTGCGCACCGCCTGGTTGAGGCTGCGATTGTCGCCGACAGGCTTGCTGGAAACGATGGAGGCGAGACGCGGTTCGTCGACGACCCAGAACTCGCGCACGTCGACCTGGCCCTTGAGCGGGCCATCGCCGGCCGATTCAAGCGCCAGTGCCAGGCTGCCGCCTTGCATGCGCGGATAGACATCGAGGAAGCGCAGGATGGCACCGGCATCGGCCGAGCGGACATCGAGCCGCCTGCCTTGGCCCTGCAGGACGTTGCTGACGGTTATCAGTCCGCCCGAGTTCGCCGTCGCATTGACCTTGAGCCCACCGACCTTCGACCCTGAACCGGAATATTCGAGCGTCACGTTGGAAAGCTTCTCGGCGCTGAAACCGACAAGCGTCCCGACGTTCGCGGTGACCGATACGGCACCCGTCCCCGCCGATTTGGTAGCAGTGTCGACGTCGGACATGAACTGCTTGATCAGCGCCCGGGCGTCGAGCGAATTGCCCTTAACCTGAACCGCAAAACCCTTGCCGGATCGCTTGATGCTGACGTCGACGTCGTCGCCGCGGTTGAGCTGCACCTGGCCGAAGCGCGCGCTGGTCAGGCTGCCTTTGGCGAGCGAGACATCGCCGCTGATGCTGAAGGTCTTTCCCGTCAAACGGAAGTCGGACAGCGTCGAGCGCTCGCCGTCGACATCCATCGTGAACGAGACCTTGGCTGGAATGCCCGGCCCCTTGCTCCAGCCGACCCAGGGGAGATCGAGCCGCGCAGCGGTGAGGTCGGCATCGATGTTACGCCTGCCCTGTTCCAGTTGTTCGACGTCTACCTTGATGGTGCCCGAAAGCATGTCCGACAGGCCGGGAACGAGGGCATTGCGTGCCTTGTCGTCGAGCACGAACTGGACGTTGCGCTCCTTGGCGATATCCTTGTCGCGCAGGGGCTCGACGAGGTTCAGTTCGGCAGGAACGCCATTGAGCTTGCCGTTGGCGGCGATGACCGCCTTGTCGGGAGTGACAGTGATCGTGCCTTTCGCGTCCGACAGTTTCTGCCCGTCGAGCGGCTTGGCGACAGACAGGCCGTCATAATTCAACGCCACGGTCCAATCGAGGGTGTCCGTATCGATGCCGCGGGTCAGCGGTATGTCGGCCTTGACGTTGCCGATGACGTCGCCCGTCAATTCCTCCGGCAGGATGCCGACATGACGCATGGCGTTGATCGGCTCGTAAGAGGCAAGTTCGGCAACGGCGTCCGCGCTGCCGGTGACATCGATGTCGAGCGCGCCGATCACCGGCATGACGTTGGCCTTGGCGACCTTCAGCTTGCCGTTGCTCGCCGCCACGGTGCGGCCGCTGGGCATGAAGACCGTGCCGGACGACAGCGCGACATCAACGTCGTTGCCATGAAACTCGACGATGCCCCTGGCGTCGCGGATGGGCGGAATGAGGCCAGCGGTATCGAAACGCGCACCGTCGATCTCGAAGCGGCCGAATACTTCCTGCGCAGTGAGCGGCACCCCGTTGCCGAGGCGGTCGGGCTTGACGTCGAACTGCACGTTGCCGTCGACCACACGCCCGCCGAACAGGTTCTGGAGCACCCAAAGCCGGGCGTTACGTGCCGAGAACCACGGCCAAAGCTGCTTCACATGCGCAACCGACATGTCGTGGACATTGAATGCCAGGAAGATCCCCGGCGCCTTGCCCTCGGCGAACTGGACCGAAGCCTTGCCGAGCGCTTCACCGCCAGGGCCGGACTTGACGCCGATCTGCTCGGCAGCCAGCGTCCTGGTCACGATGTCATAGGTGCCGGCAACGCGGGCTAGAAAAGTCAAAGCCGGTTCCGGGGATTCCCCAGGCGCCAGGCGCGATTCGCGGCTCATCAGCTCAAAGCGATAGGCAGGGTTGTCGCCGGCGACATCCGTGGCCGGCCGAGGGCCCAAGCCGCCGCTGAAATCGAACGTCGAACGGCCGGTGGTGACGAGCAATCGGCGGATATCGAGCTTCTCCAGACCGTCGGCCAGGCGCAGGTCGATGGCAATGTCGCCGACAAGCTGGCCGCGCTGTTCGAGATCGAGCGTCGACTGACCGATCGAGCCTTTGGCGATCAGTTCGGAACCTTCGCCGTTTATGCCCTCGCGGCCGGTGATGACAAGGTCGGCAGAACCGATCCGGCTGGCCTTGGCGGCAGGTATGTCGGTCTTTCCCGCATAGGGATCGCTCATCGATACGGTGGCATCCAGCACAGCGATGCGATCGGTGCCGGCGGCGCGGGCGGCCGAGGCCGAAAGCGCGACACCGCGACCGTCGACGTCGAAATTGGCACCGATTCTCAGTTCGCCGGTTCGCGTCTTGGCCAGCGAGGCATCGACGACGCGAACGACATTCACCTCGCCACCCGACGGCAGCACGAAATCGACATTGGCCAGCGCGATCTCGCGCATCGCGTCGTATTGAACCGCCTCGAAGCCGCGGTGAACGCCCCGGAACGTCTCGTTCAGCAGTTTCTGTGGATCGATCAGCCCGTCCGGATTGCGCAGCACGGCGCTCCAGTCGGTACCGCCGCCCTCCGGCATGGCGTCGACGACGATACGGGCCTCGGAAATCTTGGCGGCACCGAGGCGCACGTCGCCCGACAGCAACGGCAAGAGCCGGATGCCAAATCGCATCATACCGGCTTCAGCCATGGCCTTGCCGTCGGCTCGCTTCAGCCGAACATCGGGAACCTCGACGGCAATCAGCCTGAGCCCGTCGAGCGCCAGCCGTACCTGGCCCATCGAAACGTCGACATCGACACCGGCCAGGCCTTCGATCGCCCGTTCCGCCTCGGCCCGCATCCGGTCCTGGCCGACGCCGGAATAGCTGAGGGCTTCAATCGCAATGATGACGAGCAGGACCAGCGAACCAAGCACGGCGACGGCGGCAAGCACGCAATGGCCGGCGCGACGCCGCAACGAAGGGCGCTCGCGGACCAGCTCCTGGCCGGCAGCCGAAGGCATTGCGCCGAGATCGGTGATCTCGTCGCGCCTGAACCGGATTTTCTCGTGCCGGGGCACTTCCTGAACCACGCGATGTCCCGTAGTCGTTTCGGTCGTGGACGAATCCAAGTCCGGCATTATTAACCTGACATCCTTGCGAGCTCACTCGTAACTTCAAACAAGGGTATCGATATGTCTGATCTCGAGACCGGCCAAACCGCCCCGCAATTTGCTCTGCCGCGCGACGGTGGCGGTATTCTGACGCTTTCCGACTTCGCCGGCAAACCGGTTGTCCTCTATTTCTATCCCAAGGACGATACGAGCGGCTGCACGGCACAGGCGATCGATTTCACCCAGCTCAAGCCGCAGTTCGAAAAGGCTGGAGCGGTGGTCATCGGCATGTCGCCCGACAGCGCCAAGAAACACGACAAATTCAAGGCCAAGTATGAAATTGGCATCGACCTTGTCGCCGACGAGGAGCGAAAGGCGCTCGAGGCCTATGGCGTGTGGACCGAAAAGAGCATGTATGGCCGCAAATATATGGGTGTCGAGCGTTCGACCTTCCTGATCGGCGCCGACGGCAAGATCGCGCGCATCTGGCGCAAGGTGAAGGTACCGGGCCATGCCGCAGAGGTTCTCGAGGCTGTGAAGGCGCTGTAGCGAAAATCGCCGGCTGCGGAACCGATCCCTTCTCCCTGCGTTGCAGACAGGACGTAATCGACGGGAGAAACAAGATGTTCCGCAGCATCATTCTTTGGATGATCGGTATTCCGATCCCAATCATCATCCTGCTTTGGCTCTTCTTGCGCTGAAGTAAGTGATTCTCAGGCACCAATGTTTTGCAAGCCTTTAGAAGGCCAGCATCACGGCATATGAACCAACCTACTGTATTTTCAAATCTGACAACAAGCCCGCCCTGCTCATGCAGGCGGGCTTTCGTTTTCTTGAGCCGAAAACCCGGCCGGCCCGGCATCAGGCGCGCAAAGCTTTGTTAACCCTAATAATGTGTAATCGGATGGTCGCTGTCTCGTTATGAGAGTTCGGTCCGGTGAAACCAGAAAATCAGGCGGCCGTTTTCGGCAGGCGCAAAGAACCCCACACGGTCATCATCGCGCGCGGCAACGAGATCCGGCATTTTACCGTGCGCCCATGGGTCGCTGCCGCCGCAGGCTCGGCTTTGGCCGCTGTCGCGATCGGCTACCTCCTTGCGACCTCCTATCTTGTGCTGCGCGACGACCTCATCGGCGCCGCCACGGCCCGCCAGGCGCGCATGCAGCACGCCTATGAAGACAGGATCTCGGCGCTCCGCGCCCAGGTCGACCGCATCACCAGCCGGCAGTTGCTCGACCAGCAACTGATGGAGACGAAGGTCAGCGAGTTGCTGGCGCGGCAGTCGCAGCTCAGCGAACGAAACGGGCGCCTGGGGCCAGTGCTGGAACGGGCCACGGCAGTGGCAGAGCCAGCAGCGCCGGCCAAGACACCGGACAAACGCGCCAGCCTGACCGGCAAGACGATCGAAGCAGCCGGCGCGGTGACCCTTGCCGCCAGCAGCGACGCGATGCGTCCCTTCTCCTTCTGGTCGACCAGATCGATCACACCCGACAGCGAAAGCCGCGCCGACCGCGCAGACAAGCTGTTTGTCGCCATCAACAAGTCGCTACGCAACATCGAGGACGAGCAAGTCGCGCGCATCGGTACGCTGGCAGAAAATGCCTATCAGACGGCCGACGCCATTTCCGAAGCGCTGGAGGGAGCCGGGCTGCCGGTCGATGCCGGTCTTGGACAGTCCGGCGTTGGCGGCCCGCTCGTCGCGCTCGACAATCCGATGGCATTCGACAGCAAGGTCAAGGAACTCGACGAAGCGCTCGATACGCTCGACCGAATCAAGACGCAGGCGCGCAAACTGCCACTCGCCAACCCTGCCCCCGGCCATTCCATCTCAAGCAGATTCGGCGTCCGCAAGGATCCGCTGATCGGCATGCCGGCGCTGCATTCGGGCATGGACTTCCGCGCACCCTTCGGCTCTCCGGCGCGTGCAACGGCCGCCGGCGTCGTTACCAAGGCCGGCTGGAACGGCGGCTATGGCCGCATGGTCGAGATCGACCATGGCGGCGGCTTCGTTACGCGCTATGCACATCTGAGCAAGGTGCTGGTGGCACCCGACCAGAAGGTCGTGGCGGGCGACGAGGTCGGAGAGGTCGGCAGCAGCGGCCGCTCGACCGGGCCGCACCTGCACTACGAAGTACGCCGCGGCGGCGATGCCATCGATCCGCTACGCTTCATCAAGGCGGGCAAGAAGCTCGGCCGGTATCTCTGACGCGAGCGCGCGAATCGGAAGCGATTCTCGAAGCAGGCCAACCATAGGGACAGCAAAGCTGCATCGGGCGCGGCCCGGAGGGGCAGCGCCCTGTCCCGACCAGATCGATGGTTTTTGGCAGCAGTGATTCGCAGTTGAAGCGCGAAAAGGCAGCAGCAGATAGGCTTGCGCGCAACATCAACCCAGCACCACCGCAAAAAGGTCGGCCAGGAACACAACGAATACAAAAAATTGAAACGTGGCTGGGAGAAAGACTTGAAACTGGAGCAGTCTACAAGAGCTAAGCCCTTGAAAAACTGGCGCGAGTGACGGGGCTCGAACCCGCGACCTCCGGCGTGACAGGCCGGCACTCTAACCGACTGAGCTACACCCGCGCTCTGGACGTTGGCGCTGGGCGCCGCGTCGTTGGCGGTGAATTACGGCGTTCGTTGTTAGGTGTCAAGCGACATCGGAGAGATAATCGACAATCTTCGCCGTCTATTTTTCAAGGCACCGGAAACCCGGCTTCGGCGCACAGTTGCCTGCCGTTGCGGCATGCATTTCAACTTGCAGATCAACAATGAACCGCTTATTGCTCCGCGCGGTTGGGGCGATTAGCTCAGTTGGTAGAGCGCTTCGTTTACACCGAAGATGTCGGCGGTTCGAGCCCGTCATCGCCCACCACTCCTCCTTTGAAATTATCAGGCGCTTCGGCTCGTTCGGTCCGAATTGCGAAGTTCGCCAAGGTCCAATGGACTTGGATGGACGGCCGGATCATCGGCAAAAACCGCACCTGGCACGATCGGGAGCGGATCGGCTCGCATTCTATGCGGTCACGTCAAGGAAGCATGAACTCAATTTGCAGCCGCTGCTGCAGCAGCGCTGCATCTGGCGCCCACCGCCATACGTCCGCGGGAGATGCGACAGCAGGCCGACCAGAATCGGCCTGCTGGTTGCGCCCTAGCCAGCGCTGCCGTCGCCCGACGGCATTTTCGCGATATACAGGCCGATCCTAGTTCACCAGCCTGCCGCGATAGACGGTGCCTTCGGCCTGGCCGTCCGCGCCGCGCGCGACGGCAACACGATCGAGCTGCGGGAAGTGATCCTCCATCTGCTCCCAGATCCAGCGCGCTATGTTCTCGATCGACGGAACGGAAAGGCCCTCGATGTCGTTGAGATACGTGTGATCGAGAGTTTTGCGAACGATTTCGATTCGCTTCTCTACCTCGTAGAGGTTGGCCGGCCAGCCGAAAACGGGATCGGGAGCGCCAACCAAATGGACGCTGACCCGAAACGAATGACCGTGGAGCCCGGAAAATGGCGGCAATTGATGTGCTGCCTCGAAAGTAAACTCCTTGAACGTCTCAACCATTTGCAGTCGTATCCATCTGAATTCTATTTAAAGCTCGTGCGCAATCTGCCATCGGACGTCCAACGGGTCAAACCGGATAAAGCGCATGCGTCGACTTCCGGGCCGTGGCACATTAGGAAATTCGCATTCTATTAATACGTTGTTCAGCGAGCTCAGGCACCATCTGAAACAGCGCGACAGCACCAGGAGAGCACGCCAATGTACCACGTTCCGTCTTCAATCTTTCGCGCCCTGGCGGTGGCGTCGTCGATAGTGCTGATTGCGCTCTCTGCCGCCAACGCCGAAGAGGGAAAACTCGGGACTCCCAAGGGTACTCCGATCCTGACAATCGAAGGCAAGATTGGTGTCACCAATGCCGACGGTAAGGCGCAGTTCGATCGCGACATGCTCGAGGAGCTTGGCGTCACATCATTCGAGACGATGACACCATGGTTTACCGGCAAGGTAAAATTCGAAGGCGTCCCGCTAGATAAGATCATGAAACTCGTTGGCGCCGACGGCGACGAGGTCGTCGCGGTAGCGCTCAACGACTACAGCACGACGCTCCCGCTCAAGGATTTCGCGGAACATGGCGTGCTGCTGGCTCTCAAGCGTGACGGTCAGTACATGCCAGTCAGCGACAAAGGCCCGCTCTTCATCGTCTATCCCTACGACAGCGATCCCGCGCTACAGAGCCAACAGTTCTATTCGCGCTCGGTATGGCAGCTTGCCCGTCTGATCGTGCGGTAGGGAACCCATGTCATGGGTTCCTTGTTTGCGCCTGGTTCCCGCCGCGCGTTCGCATTCCACCTGCTCAAGACACTCCTGATCGGAACCATCGCCGCTTTCGCCGTTGCTGCAGCTTATCTGTCGTTCGTGATCTATGAGCGCCAGGCATCGATCGGCAAGATCTCCAGATATGACGTGGCGTGGAGCGCCAGCCAGGGCATGAACGAATATCTGCGGCTGTCGCAGCGCGTCACCGCGCTTGCGGCCTCCGGGAGCGAACCTCTCAAAGCCGAGGTGCAACTTCGATTCGACATCCTGAAGGGCCGGCTCAGCCTGTTCACAAGCGGTCAGTTCCAGACCTTCGTGAGCGAAGCGGCAGAGCGGGAGGAGACGGTCCGCCGGCTGTCCGAGCTCATCGCGAAACTGGACGGCGTGATGAGCCGCATCGGCGAACCTGAAGTCGCCCGATCGGCGGTGCTATCGATGGCACCGCTGGAAACGGACCTCATCGGCCTCGCCTCGGAAGCCAATCAGTACAGCGCCATCCAGATGGCGAAGGTCGACAACGAGTTGCTGCGACTGCACAGCAATTTCTCCGCCGTTGCGGTTGGTTTCTTCCTTTGCAGCCTGGCCTTTATCGGCTTGCTCGGATGGCACAATCGCCTGCTGACGCATACCTACGATGCGCTGAACACCGTGAACGCAGACCTGCGGCGCACCTCAAAGGATCTGGAGGGTGCGAACGCTGCCGTGCTTGAAGCCAATCATGCCCTGGCAACCCAGAACGGCCTTTTCGACGCGGCCTTGAGCAACATGTCGCATGGGCTTTGCATGTTCGATGCCGACGAGCGGCTGATCGTCAGCAATGGCAAGTTCGCCACCATGTACGGGGTCCCGCCGGAAAGCCTGCCGCCCGGGACAACGCCGGAACAGGTCAAGTTGAGCTCGATCAAGGCAGGGACTTCGACGCAGCAGAGCGCCGAGCTCGCCTATTGGAAACAGCAACAGCTGATCGACCACCGCAAGCCCGGCATCCTGCTGCAGAAGCTGACCGATGGCCGCATCATCTCCGTGAGCCACCAGCCGATGGAGCGAGGGGGCTGGGTTGCGACCTACGAGGACATCACCGAACGTCACCAAGCGGAAGAACGCATCGCCCATATGGCGCGCCACGATCCGCTGACCGGGCTTCCCAACCGCCTGCTGCTGCGCGAGCGCCTGGAACAAATTCTCATGCAAGGTCATGGCCACCAGAAGGACACTGCGGTCCTTTGCCTCGACCTGGACAATTTCAAGAACGTCAACGATACGCTCGGCCACCCTATCGGCGACGCATTGCTGCGCGAGGTCGCGTCCCGCATTTCAAGCCTCGTGCGCGATGACGACGTGGTAGCCCGACTTGGCGGTGATGAATTCCTCATCGTCCAGCCGGCAGTCGGACGCGACGAGGCGGGCCGGGTGGCGCGGCGCCTCATCGAAGCCCTCGAACAGCCGTATCAGCTTGATGGGCATCTGGTGGTCGTCGGCGCGAGCATCGGCATTGCGCTTGAATCGGAAACCAAGACCGGCCCCGACGACCTGGTGAAGAATGCGGATCTTGCGCTCTATCGGGCCAAAAGCGACGGGCGCGGGACCTATCAATTCTACAAGCCGGAGATGGATGACCGGCTGCAGCGTCGCCGCATGCTAGAACTCGACCTGAGAGCGGCCGATTTCGACAAGGAGTTCCAACTCGCCTTCCAGCCGATCATCAATCTTCAAAGCAAGGCAGTCACCACAGTGGAAGCCCTGCTGCGCTGGCCCGGCTGCCAGCGTGGCCACGTTTCACCGGACGAATTCATCCCCATCGCCGAAAGCACGGGCCTGATCGTGCAGCTAGGCGCCTGGGTGCTGGAAGGTGCCTGCCGAGAAGCCATGAGCCTGCCGGGCAATGTCAATGTCGCCGTCAATCTGTCGCCGAGCCAGTTCCGGAGAGGCAATATCGTCGAAACCGTTTCCGCCGTGCTGGCGATGACAGGCCTGCCAGCCGAGCGCCTCGAACTCGAGATCACGGAATCCCTCCTGCTCGACGACAGCAAGGAAACCTTGCACGCCCTGAACCGGCTCCATTCGCTGGGAGTCCTGATCTCGCTCGATGATTTCGGGACGGGCTATTCGTCGCTCAGCTACCTCAGGAACTTTCCGGTCGACAAGGTCAAGATCGACCGCTCGTTCATCGCGGAGATCGCCGGCAACAGGGATCACATGGCCATCGTCAGTGCGATCGTGAACCTGGCCCATGCACTGGAAATAACCACGATCGCCGAGGGCGTCGAAACCGAAGAACAGCTCCTGATCGTTCGGGCCACCGGATGCGATGCGGTTCAAGGACACTTCTTCAGTGCGCCGAAACCGGCTGCTCAACTCCGGAAATATCTCGAAAAGCCGCACGACAGGCTGACCCTGGCCTAGACGTCGCGCTGCGCGGGCGGTGGATGCTGCGCGTGGGACGGCTTATCGGGTTCCCGGGAACCACCTTCCTGCCTCGATCATGGGGCTTGCTACGGCGATGCCAGAGGTTGAGAATTCAGCAATCGTTAACCTTACCGCTTCTTAGCTGTGATGCATGATCGATGCGCCTGTCTCTCAGTTGCCAGGTCGGATAAGCCGAAATGATCGGGCAGCAGAAGCTTGAGTCGCGGGGACGGATGTTCAGCAAGCTCAGTGCATTTTCAAACCGCAAGTGGTTTCAGGTTACACTCCTGACGGTAGCCGGCACTCTCGCATACATAGCTATTTCGTGGGCCCTGCAGGCCCTCGTTTTCGGCGGCGCCGACGCCGTTCGTCCGGGCCTCCTGACCGCCTTCATTCTCCCGGTCCTGTTCATCGCGCCGCTGCTTGCCTTCCTCGGCCTGAAACTGCACGAGAATGCGTCACTGAAGCAGCAGTACGCGCAAGAGCTTGCGCATGACAGCCTGACCTCCTGTCTCAACGGAACGCTTTTCTCGGCAGCAATCGACGTTTTCGCGACGGGAACCGGCCGGCGAAAGGGCGCGCTCCTGATGGTCGACATCGACCATCTGAAGAGGATCAACGAGCACATCGGCTACAGCGCGGGAAACCAGGCGATCAGTGTCATTGCGGGCATCATCCGCAGCACGGTCCGGAGCGGCGATCTGGTCGGCCGCATCGGCGGCGACGAATTCGGCGTATACCTGCCCGGCGCCAGCAAGGAAAACGCCGAAAAGGTCGCGGAACGCATTCGTCATGCCGTGTCCGAAGTGCGCTTCGAACCCAGCGGGTCGAACTGGCCGCTGACGGTCAGCGTCGGCGCGGTGCTGTTCGAGACGGAGGCTACTGCCGACGACCTGCTTGTTGCTGCCGACCACCAGATCCGGATTGCCAAGGAAAAAGGCCGCAATCGCATCGAATCGACCCGCCTGCCGGACGGCCGTTCGTCGTCCCGGCCTTCGCTGCACTGACTATCCGCCAAGAGGCCGGATTTTCTCCCCACCGCTGAGACACGAAGCGTATGCTCAGCGCGAAGGCCGCGGAAGCCGATGCCTCCGACGGTTCCGCAAAGCTGTGACGGCAAAGCATCCCTGCCCCAGCGTCATTCGCAAATCTCGTAGGCAGTGTGGATTTTCTTGCTCCTGCAGGCCAATAGCTGAGCATGACATTGCCTGCTGCAGGCGATTGGGTGTTGACCTTTGATCCATCTGGCCATCCGATCACGGCCAGCAGAATCCAACCAGGGCGAAATGCGGGATACTTCAGAGGTGACCAGGGAAAGTGCAGCGGAGCGTCACGCGATCAGTGCGGACCTGATCGCGGTGCTTGTCGCGGCCCCCAACGGCAACCCGGTGGTGCTGACCGTCAAGGATGGCTCCGCCCTGCCTTCCGGTCCGTTCGAACTTATCCACCGCTCGCTGCAATCGGGCCTGCGCAACTGGGTCGAGCAGCAGACCGGCCATCCGGTCGGCTATATCGAACAGCTCTATACCTTTGCCGACCGTGACCGCAGCAGCGACGAACCGGCCGGCCGGGTTATCTCGATCAGCTATCTCGGCTTGACGCGCGAAGAACCCTCGCACCGCACCCCGCCAGGAAGCTGGCGCAACTGGTACGAGTTTTTTCCATGGGAAGACCATCGTGAAGGCGCACCTGAAATCATCGGTGACAGCATCGTGCCGCGCCTGCGCCAGTGGGCCGACGAAGCCGAGCAGCAGGACAAGCGGCAGAACCGAATGCGCCGCGCCGCAGGCGCGTTCGGGTTCGACGACCGCCAGTGGAACGAAGAAATGGTGCTGCAGCGCTACGAATTGCTCTACGAGGCGGGGCTGGTCGAAGAAGCGGTTCGCGCAAGGGGCACCAAGGTTGCAGCAACCGTTCCCGGCCGGGCCATGACCGGCGACCACAGGCGTATCCTGGCAACCGGCATCGGGCGCCTCAGGACCAAGATCAAATACCGTCCCGTGGTGTTCGAGCTGATGCAGCCATCCTTCACGCTGCTGCAACTGCAGCGCGCGGTTGAAGCGTTGGCCGGCGTGACGGTCCACAAGCAGAATTTCCGCCGTCTCATCGAACAGCAGGACCTCGTCGAGGAGACCGGCGATATGAGCGCCGACACCGGCGGACGCCCGGCGAAACTGTTCCGCTTCCGTCACTCCGTGCTCGACGATCGCCCGGCCGCCGGAACCAAATAAGCAAATCACCGCTTGACAGGACTTATGCTCATGCTAAGCATATGTCCTTATTATACTCAACTAGAGCATAATAAGGATGATTATGTCTGGCATGACCCTTTCCGCCGCCTCGCTCTATGACCGCGTCCAGCGCATCATTCCCGCCATCGAATGGCCGGTGTTTTCAGACGACATCGACGCCATTCTGAAGCTGAAGCGCGAGCGCAACGCCGTCATCCTGGCGCATAACTACCAGACGCCGGAAATCTTCCATTGCGTCGCCGACATCGTCGGCGACAGTCTGGCGCTCGCCCGCAAGGCGATGGAGGTCGAGGCCGACGTGATCGTGCTCGCCGGCGTTCATTTCATGGCTGAGACGGCAAAGCTGCTGAACCCGTCCAAGACGGTGCTGATCCCTGACATGCGCGCGGGCTGCTCGCTGGCCGATTCGATCACGCCCCAAGACATCCGTCTGCTGCGCCAGCGCTACCCCGGCGTGCCTGTCGTGACCTACGTCAACACCTCGGCCGCGGTGAAGGCCGAGTCGGACATCTGCTGCACCTCGGGCAATGCCAAGGCGGTCGTCGAGTCGCTGGGCGTGCCGCGCGTACTGATGCTGCCCGACGAGTACCTGGCGCAGAACATCGCAAAGCAGACCGATGTCGAGATCATCGCCTGGAAGGGCCATTGCGAGGTGCATGAGCGCTTCACCCCCGAAGACATCCGCGAGATGCGTGCCGCCCATCCCGGCGTCACCGTGCTGGCACACCCGGAATGCCCGCCGGAGGTGGTCGCCGAGGCCGATTTCGCCGGCTCGACCGCTGCAATGTCGGACTATGTCGGCAGGGAGAAACCGGCACGCGTCGTGCTGGTGACGGAATGCTCGATGAGCGACAACGTCGCGGTCGAGCACCCCGATGTCGAATTCATCCGGCCCTGCAATCTCTGCCCGCACATGAAGCGGATCACGCTCGGCAACATCCGCTCGGCATTGGAGCGCAACGAACATGCCGTGACCATCGACCCCACAGTTGCCGTGCGCGCCCGCCTGGCGGTCGAGCGGATGCTCGCCGTATGAGCTTCGATTTCCGCGCGCTTTCCGGTCGTCCCGTCATCATCGGCGGCGGTCTGGCCGGGCTGGTGACGGCGCTGGAGATGGCACCGGAGCCGGTCGTGCTGTTGTCAGCGGCACCGCTCGGCTACGAAGCGTCGAGCGCGCTGGCCCAAGGCGGGCTCGCCGCCAGCATCGGCAGCGACGACAGCCCTGCCTTGCATCTCGCCGACACACTGGCAGCCGGCGACGGGCTTTGCGACGAAGTCGTGGTCAGGCGCGTCGTCGAGGCGGCGCCTGCCGCAATCGCGAAGCTGGAACATTTCGGCGTCGCTTTCGACCGGGCAACGGGTCGTGGGCTGCATCTTGGGCTGGAGGCCGCGCATAGCCGCCGGCGTATCGTGCATGCAGCCGGCGCGGCGACCGGCAGCGAGTTGATGCGGGCGCTTGTCGCAGCCGTCAGGCGAACTGTATCAATCACGGTTGTCGAAGGTTTCGAAGCCCGGCGGCTGCTGGTCGAGGACGGCACAATCGCAGGCGTGAACGCTGCGGGCGCATCGGGCGACCTAGTGCTTGCAACCAGTCGCGTGGTGCTCGCCACCGGCGGTGTCGGCGGCTTGTTCCGTGACACCACCAATCCGCTCGGCTGCTTCGGCCAGGGACTGGCGCTTGCGGCACGTGCGGGAGCCGAACTCGCCGATCTCGAATTCGTACAGTTCCACCCGACCGCGCTCGACGGACCGCAGCGCCCGATGCGGCTGATCAGCGAGGCGGTGCGCGGCGAAGGCGCCATACTGATCGACGAGACGGGCCGGCGTTTTCTTGCCGACCTGCCGGGCGCGGAACTTGGTACACGTGATACCGTGGCGCGCGGCGTGCACCGACATCTGGCTCGTGGGCACCGGGTGTTTCTCGATACGCGCGCCTGCCTGGGCGCAAGCTTTGCCGGCCGCTTCCCGACCATTGCCAGTTACTGCAGCGAGGCTGGCATCGACCCCGCGGTCGATCCGATCCCGGTACGGCCGGCGGCGCATTACCACATGGGCGGCGTCGCCGTGAACGCAGAAGGCTGCAGCTCGGTGGCGGGCTTGTGGGCCTGTGGCGAGGTCGCCTCGACCGGCCTGCATGGCGCCAACCGGCTAGCCAGCAATTCGCTGACCGAAGCGGTGGTGATGGCGGGTTGGGTGGCCGAAAGCGTGGCCGCCTCGTCGAGCATGGAACGGAAGACCATCGCAATTCCTGCAGCAGCACCTGCACGCGCCGATCCCGCGCTGGTTCGCAGCATCGTCTCGCCCGCGCTGGGCGTGTTGCGCGACGGCGAAAGCCTGCGCGATGCGGCGTCGACGCTGCTGCCTCTTGCCAGGGGAAGCACTTCAGCCGCAGAGCCGGCGGCGGTGGCGCTGATAATGGTTGTCGCCGCCCTTCGGCGCGAGGAAAGCCGTGGCGCGCATTGCCGGGCCGACTTCCCGCTTCGCAGTGCTGTCGCACGCCGCTCGAAGATCACGTTGGTCGAGGCACTGGAGACAGCTGCAGCAATCGACGCCACGCCGCTTGCACGGAGCGCCTGACAAATGAACCTCTCGCCCCTGCCCCAGATCATGCTCGAGCCGCTGGTCCGCGCAGCACTTCTGGAAGACCTCGGCCGCGCCGGCGACATCACCACCGAGGCCGTCGTGCCCGCCGACCACCGGGCGACAGTCGTGCTCGCGGCGCGCCAGCCGGGCGTGGTCGCCGGGCTCGATCTGGCGGCACTCGCCTTTCGGCTCATCGACCCAGCCATCGATATCAAGGTCGCCAGACCGGACGGCAGCGTGCTCGTGGCCGGCGATGTCATCGCCACGCTCAGCGGACCAGCGCGCGGACTTCTGACCGCCGAGCGCGTCGCGCTCAACTTCCTTTGCCATCTCAGCGGCATCGCCACCGCCACCGCAGGCATCGTCGAGGCCGTGCGCAGCCACAAGGCAAGCATCGTCTGCACCCGGAAAACCACGCCGGGCCTGCGCGCGCTGGAAAAATACGCGGTGCGAGCAGGCGGCGGCTCCAACCACCGCTTCGGCCTCGACGACGCCGTGCTGATCAAGGACAACCACATCGCCATCGCAGGCGGCGTGAAGCAGGCGATCGAGCGGGCCAAGGCCAATGTCGGGCATCTGGTGAAGATCGAGGTCGAAGTCGACACGCTCGAACAGCTGGATGAAGTGCTGGCGCTCGGCGTCGACGCGGTCCTCCTCGACAACATGACGCCCGAGACACTTGCCCGCGCTGTGAAAATGGTCGGCGGCCAAGCCATCACCGAAGCTTCGGGGCGTGTAAACCCGACGACGGCGCCTGATATTGCGGCTAGTGGCGTCGACCTCATTTCGGTCGGCTGGGTGACGCACAGCGCGCCGATCCTCGATATTGGACTGGACACGGCCCCTTGACGGGGGCAATGGTCCCGCCCCGGGTGGGCATGGCAAAGACACATCTTGGCAATGGAGAGCGCATGAACGCCGATTTGCACCTCAATGCAGCCGCGACTGAGATCAACGGGGCGCATCCCCAGTGGAGCCGCGCGGAAGCGCAGGCGATCTACGACCTGCCCTTCAACGACCTGCTGTTTCGCGCGCAGACGGTGCATCGTCAGAATTTCGACCCCAACCGGGTGCAGCTTTCGCGCCTGCTGTCGATCAAGACCGGCGGCTGCCCCGAGGATTGCGGCTATTGCAGCCAATCGTCACGTCACGAATCCGGCCTCAAGGCCTCCAAGCTGATGGAAGTGCAGCGCGTTCTCGCCGAAGCCAAGAAGGCGAAGGACGCCGGCGCGACGCGCTACTGCATGGGCGCTGCCTGGCGCAGCCCGAAGGAGCGCGACATGGATGCCGTCGTTGCCATGATCGAGGGCGTCAAGGAACTCGGCATGGAGAGCTGCATGACGCTCGGCATGCTCGATCTCGGCCAGGCGCAGCGCTTGAAAGAGGCCGGCCTCGACTATTACAACCACAACATCGACACCTCCGAACGCTACTACAACGAAATCATCACCACCCGCACCTTCGCCGACCGTCTGGACACCCTCGCCAACGTCCGCGACAGCGGCATCAAGGTCTGCTGCGGCGGCATCGTCGGCATGGGCGAGGAGAAGGCCGACCGCGTCGACATGCTGGTGACGCTGGCCAACCTGCCCGAGCATCCCGACAGCGTGCCGATCAACATGCTGATCCCGATCGAAGGCACGCCGCTGGGCGAAGCCGAGCCCATCGAGCCGATCGAGTTCGTGCGCACTATCGCACTCGCGCGCATCATGATGCCCAAGTCGCATGTCCGCCTGTCCGCCGGGCGCACGGCGATGAGCGACGAGATGCAGGCGCTGTGCTTCTTTGCCGGCGCCAACTCGATCTTCGTCGGCGACACGCTGCTGACCGCCGAGAACCCCGGGGAAGACAAGGACACTGCGCTGTTCCGCCGTCTCGGCATCCAGCCGATGGAGCGCGACGCCAGCGCATCGGCCCGAGAATCGGAACCGATTCTCGGTGGGCACGATGCGCAAACTCAAAGTGATAGAGCGTCCTTTACGCGTCCCGCAGGACGCGCGGCGCTCTAATGAACGGACGAGCCCTGCTCGACCGCTACGAAGCCAGCCTGCGCGGGCTGGCCCGCAAGAGCCGGCTGCGGGCGCTCAGCGGCCGCTCCGGGCTCGACTTCGCTTCCAACGACTATCTCGGGCTTGCCGGCTCGAAGCGTTTGGCCGACTCGGTTGCCACCGCACTCGCCAACGGTACGCCTGTCGGCGCCACCGGCTCGCGGCTGCTGCGCGGCAACGACCCCGAGCACGAGGCGCTTGAGGCCAAGGCAGCCCGCTTCTTCGGCGCCGAGCGGGCGCTGTTCTTCGGCGGCGGCTATGTCGCCAATTTCGCCATGCTGACAACCCTGCCGCAGAAGGGCGACCTGATCGTGCTCGACGAGCTGATCCACGCCAGTGCCCATGAAGGCGCACGCGCCGGCCGCGCCGAAGTGGTGGAAGCCAGGCACAACGATGCCAATGCGGTCGGTGACGCTATCAGTGCCTGGCGTACCAAGGGCGGCACCGGCCGGCCGTGGATCGCGGCCGAAAGCCTCTACAGCATGGATGGCGACCGCGCCCCGCTGGACGAATTGATGGCCGTTGCCGACCGGCACGACGCCTTCCTGTTCGTCGACGAAGCGCATGCCACCGGCGTCCATGGCCCTGATGGGCGTGGGCTGGCGCATCATCTCGAAGGCCGCGACAACGTCGTGGTGCTGCACACCTGCGGCAAGGCGCTGGGCGGTTCCGGCGCACTGATCACGGCGCCGGCAGTGCTGTGTGACTACATCGTCAACCGTTGCCGGCCCTTCATCTATGCCACGGCGCCCTCGCCGCTGATGGCGGTGGCGGCCATGGAAGCGCTCGATATCCTCGCCGACGAACCCGAACGCCGGGAGCAACTGGCCGGGCTTGTCGCGCTGGCAGGAAAACGGGCACAGGCACTGGGTTTCAAGCCAAGCGGCTCGCAGATATTGCCCATCATCGTCGGCGACAACGGCCGCGCCGTGGCGCTGGCCGAAGGCCTGCAGGCCCGCGGCTTCGACGTGCGTGGCATCCGCCCACCGACCGTGCCGGAAGGCACGGCCCGGCTCAGGATCTCGCTGACGCTGAACATCGGCGAGCACGACGTTTCGGCGTTGTTCAACGCCCTTGCCGAGGAATGGGACCGATGAGCCAGGCGATCGTCGTGACAGGCACCGACACCGGGATCGGCAAGACCGTGTTCGCCGCAGGCCTCACCGCCCTGCTCGACGGCACATACTGGAAGCCGGTGCAATCGGGCATCGAGGAAGAGACCGACAGCCAGGTCGTTGCCCGGCTCGCCCAGCCTTCTCCGGATCGTGTGTTGCCGGAGGCTTGGCGGCTGAAGGAACCGCTGTCGCCGCACCGCGCCGCGGAGCTCGACGGCGTGGAGATCGATGCCGATGCGCTCACCCTGCCCACAACCAACCGGCCACTCGTTGTCGAGGGCGCGGGCGGGCTGATGGTGCCGGTCAACCGGCGGACACTCTACATCGACGTCTTCGCGCGCTGGGCAGCACCGGTGGTGCTGTGCGCCCGCACCGGGCTCGGCACGATCAACCACACGCTGCTCTCCATCGAGGCGTTGCGCAGCCGCGCGATTCCGCTACTGGGAATAGCCTTCATCGGCGACGAGATGGCCGACACACAGCGAACCATCGCCGAAATGGGCAAGGTGCGCGTGCTTGGCCGCCTGCCCCGGCTCGACCAGCTGACGCCTGAAACACTGGCTGAAGCCATGCGCGCGAATTTCAAGACAGCCGACTTCCTGGAGGCCAGGCGATGAGCCGTTCAGCCGTCTGGCATCCCTTCACCCAGCACGCCACGGAACCGGTGCCGCCGACGATTGTGCGCACCGAGGGCGCTTATGTCGAGACATCAGATGGCAAGCGCATCCTCGACGCGATCTCGTCCTGGTGGGTCGTCACCCACGGCCACAGGCATCCGAAAATCGTCAGTGCGATCCGCAACGCCACCGAAACGCTCGACCAGGTCATCTTCGCCGGCCTGACCCACGAACCGGCGGAGCAATTGGCCTCGGCACTGGCCGACATGGCGCCTGCCGGGCTCGACTGGGTGTTCTATTCCGACAGCGGCTCTACAAGCGTCGAGGTGGCGCTGAAGATGGCGCTGGGCTTCCACCGCAACAACGGTGACGCCCGTTCGCGCATCGTCGTCATGGAACACAGCTATCATGGCGACACCATCGGCACGATGAGCGTCGGCGCGCGCGGCGTGTTCAACGCCGCCTACGACCCGCTGCTGTTCGAGGTCGACACCATCCCTTTCCCCGCGCCGGGTCGCGAGCAGGAGACGCTCGACAACTTCGAGGCGCTGACCCGCGACGGCAAGGCCGCAGCCCTCATCGTCGAGCCGCTGGTGCTGGGCGCCGGCGGCATGCTGATGTATCCGGCCGGGGTGCTGATCGAACTCAAGCGCATCGCCGAGAAATCGGGCACGCTGCTCATCGCAGACGAAGTGATGACCGGCTGGGGCCGGACCGGGACGATGTTCGCCTGCGAGCAGGCGGGGATAGCGCCAGACATCCTCTGCACCTCCAAGGGCCTGACCGGCGGCTCAGTGCCACTCGCGGCGACGCTGGCAACCGACGCGGTGTTCCGGGCGCATTTCTCCACCGACCGCGCCAAGACCTTCTTCCATTCGAGCTCTTATACGGCGAACCCGATCGCCTGTGCTGCCGCGCTCGCCAATGTCACGATATGGCGCGACGAGCCGGTGGCTGAGCGCATCGCGGCGCTGTCGCGGATGCAGGCCGAGAAGGTCGCGCGGTTCGGCGATGACCCGCGCTTCGAGAATGTACGCACCGCGGGAACCATCGCCGCGCTCGACCTGCGCGTCGGCAAATCAGGCTATCTCGCCGAGGTCGGGCCCAAGCTGCGCGCGTTCTTCCTCGAGCGCGGGTTGCTGGTCAGGCCACTTGGTAACGTCATCTATGTGCTACCGCCCTACTGCGTGACGTCAGGCGAACTCGACCGGCTCTATGACGCCGTGGACGAGGCCGCCAACCTCGCGGGCCGCGCCGCGTGAACCGCTCGGCCCGTATCCTCGGCTTGGGCCACCATGTACCTGGCCGCAAGGTAGGCAACGCCGAGATCGAGGCCAGCCTCGGTCTCGATGCCGGCTGGATCGAGGGCCGCACCGGCATCCGCTCGCGCTTCTGGGCGGAACCCGGGGACACACTGTCGGGACTGGCAGCCAAGGCCGGAGACATGGCGCTCGAAGCTGCCGGCATCAACCGAAGTGAGATCGGCCTGCTGCTGCTCGCCACCTCGACGCCAGACCACCTGCTGCCGCCGAGCGCGCCACTGGTGGCCCACAAGCTCGGCCTCGGTAATGCGGGCGGCGTCGACCTCGCCGGCGCCTGCGCCGGATTCATCTACGCCATGACCTTCGCCGACGGTTTCGTGCGGCTGCACAACAAGCCGGCGGTGGTCATCGCCGCCAACCTCCTCAGCCGTCGCATCAACCCGGCAGAACGGGCGAGTGCCGTGCTGTTCGCCGACGCTGCCGGTGCCGTGGTGCTCGGCCCATCCGACGACCCCGGCCACGGCATCCTGGGTGCGTCGGTTGCAGCTGACGGCTCCGGCTATGGCCTGATCCAGATTCCCGCCGGTGGTAGCAACCGACCCTTCGCCGACGAACTCGACATTGCCGAGACGCGCATGACCATCGCCGACGGGCGCGCGGTCTTCGCTAAGGCTGTCGAGATGATGAGCCGCTGCTCGACGGACGCGCTCACAGCTGCGGGGCTGGACACTGCCGCCGTCAGCCGCTTCGTGCCGCATCAGGCCAATGCCCGCATCTTCAACGCGGTGGGCAAGTCACTTGGCATCGCCGATGACAGGATCGTCAAGACCATCGCCGACTACGGCAATTCGTCGGCCGCGACGATCCCGCTGTCGCTGTCGCTGGCGCACCAGGCAGCGCCGTTGCAGCGCGGCGAAAAGCTGCTGCTCGCAGCAGCCGGCGCGGGCCTGACCGGCGGTGCGCTGGTGGTGGGAATGTAAGAAACGACGTTGGCTTAGCAGGAGGAAAAATGCGCAAGATCGTCGCCGGCAAGCTGCACGGCATCCACGTCACCGAAGCCAACCTCAGCTATCACGGCTCGATCACCCTCGACCCCGACCATTGCGAGGAAGCAGGGATCCTGCCGATGGAGTTCGTCGAAATCTGGAACAAGAGTTCCGGTGCGCGTATCTCGACCTATGTGATCCTCGGCGAACGCGGCTCGCGCTGCTGCATCCTCAACGGTGCTGCCGCCCGCACGTGCCAGGCCGGCGACCAGATCATCATCTGCAACTCGGTCTATGTGACGGAGAATGAGATCACCACGCTCAAGCCACGCGTGCTGACCTTCGACAAGGACAACCGCATCGCCGACCGGCTGACCTATTCGGTCGAGCGAGACCAGTTCGGCCGTTACAGCTTCTCCATCCTGGACGAGACCAGTGCGAGGCTTTCGATACCCGCGTTGGTAAGCAGCCATTAGAGCTTGCAGCAGACGCCGAGGCTCCAGGAGGACCATCGCCCACGGCTAGACGTTCTATTGCCGCACGGCTGAATTTCCCGCAAGGATGCAACCAACGGCATGTGCGGGCGGTCGTCGGAACAACTCGTGCCCGTGAAGGCCTTCCAGTTCGGCCAGCTTGACCCCGACCAGCAAATGCAAGGCACCATGGGCGAAACCGTCAATTTCATCTGGATCGGCGAGAAGCTCGGTCCATTGCATGCCGCATGCATCCGCTCTTTTCGGCGACATGGACATCGTACGGTGCTACACGCGTTCGACGCGCCCAAGGACACGCCCGATGGCGTCGAGATCTTCGACGCATCGCAGTTGCTGTCGCAGAGCGAGATCGTGGCCTACAAGTACGAGAAGAGCCTGGCGCTGACCGCAAACATCTACCGCTACAGGCTGCTTGAGGCAGGGCTCGGCATCTACGCCGACTGCGACGTCTACTGCGTTCGGCCGTTTCCCGAGCAACAATGGCTTTTCGGGTGGGAGAAGAAGGATGTCATCAATTGTGCGGTGCTGAAAGCACCAGCCGACAGCGATCTCGTCAAGAGCCTCGTCCAATGCACCTCCGGCCGACATTTCATTGCCCCATGGTGGTCGCCAGTTAAGAAAGCGGCCTACAATCGCCTCATGAAATTAGGGTTTGGGCGTGACATCAGGCGGACCCGATGGGGGACGACTGGCCCCCAACTGCTCACCTTTCTCATCAAGAAATACGGGCTGGCAGACAGGGCGCTCCCGATGGACGCCTTTTATCCTGTTCATCAAGCGATGACCGACTTGCTCTTCGACGCTGAGCTGTCGATCAAGGACGTCACGACGCCACGGACCTACGCGATCCACCTGTACAACAACTCGATTGCGCCGACGTTCAACCCGCCACCCGGCAGCCCGCTCGCAGAAATCCTCGCGGGAACCTAGAGAGGGCTGATCCTAGATCCCCCCGTGAAGTAGGCTGCCGGCGCGGGGAAGCGCCGGCAATACACCGCGGTCATGACGGCATCGGAGGACCTAGCGGCGCTCCAGGTGCTCGACGGCGAGGAAGGCACCCTTGGCAGCAAGCGACAGGCGGTTGGCCGCCTCGACCCGCTGGGGCGTGTAGTAATGCTCCTCGTGCAGCATGTTGACGGTGCCGAGCATGGTGTCGCCGACGAAGACCGGCCAGTTGAGCACCGACCCGCAGCCGAGCGACCAGATCGTCTCGTGGTCGGGGAAGACGTCGGCGATGTCCTTGATGGTGTTGGCGACGAAGGGCTTGCGCTGGACGTGGATCGTGTCGAACCAGTGGGTGCGGTTCATCGGCTTGGTGCCGGAGACCGGATAGGTGTCCGGGTGGCTGGTGTAGGTGCGGCTCGAAAGCTCGCTGGCCCAGTCGAGCTTCATCACCGTGAAGAGCTTGGCGCCGACGACGACATCGGCCAGCGCCTGCAGGGCCTTCCACACGCCCTCGACTTCGGTCGTGGTCGCAATGGCGGCATCGAAGGCGACGAGCGCCTCGGCGAGTTTGGTCTCTGTCATGATGTACCTCTATTTCAAGTCTTGGGATGAGACGCGCTGAACCTGGTCAGTTCACGCGAATATGCGTCCTGCAGTTCGCCACGCTTGAGCTGGTCGACGCTGGCGACCTCGACGACCCGGCCGTGGCGCATGACGGCCAAGCGATCGCACAGGAACGAAACGACGGGAAGATTGTGGGTGACCATCAGGTAGGTCAGCCCCTGCTCACGGCGCAAGCGCTTGAGCAGGTTGAGGATTTCTGCCTGCACCGACACGTCGAGCGCCGAAGTCGGCTCGTCGAGCAACAGCAGCTTGGGCTTGAGGATCAGGGCGCGTGCAATAGCAACGCGCTGGCGCTGGCCGCCCGAAAGCTGGTGCGGGAAGCGGAAGCGGAAACGCCGGTCGAGGCCGACCGACTGCATCACCTCGTCGACTCGCGCACCGCTGTCACTGACACCGTGGATGGCTAGGGGCTCGCTCAGCGTCGCATCGACAGTCTTGCGCGGGTGCAGCGAGCCGTATGGATCCTGGAACACCATCTGGCACTGCCTGGCGAAACCGCGGTCGATGCCCGGCGTGCGGGCGTGGCCGAAGGCGGTGATGGAGCCGGTCCAACTCCTGGCCATGCCGGCAATGGCCTTGAGCACGGTGGTCTTGCCAGACCCGCTTTCGCCGACGAGCGCGAAGCTCTCGCCCTCGGCAACGTCGAAACCGATGCCGTGAGTGACCTTCGAATCGCCGTAGGAGATGTCGAGGTTTTCGATCTTCAGCGCGCTCATGTCGAAGCCTCGTCGCGTTGCAGGACAGGCAGCTCTTCGCGATCCTCGTCGAGACGCGGGATCGAGGCGAGCAGGCCGCGCGTGTAGGGATGCTTGGCATTGCGGAGTTCGCCCGCGACACACTCCTCCACCACCTCGCCGCCGCGCATCACCAGGATGCGGTCGCAATAGGCCGAGACCAGGTCGAGGTCGTGGCTGATCAGGATCAGGCCCATGCCCTTGCGCTTGACCAGGTCGTCGATGATCTCGAGCACCTGCGCCTGGACAGAGACGTCGAGGGCCGATGTCGGCTCGTCGGCGATGAGCAGGTCCGGCTCGGGGATGAGCATCATGGCGATCATGACGCGCTGGCCCATGCCGCCCGACACTTCGTGCGGGTAGAGGCCGAGCACGCGCTCGGGGTCGTTGATGCGCACGGCTTCCAGCATGGCGAGCGTGCGGCCCCTGATATCGGCACGGCCGAGCTTCTGGTGAGTCAGCAGCGCCTCGGCGATCTGATCGCCGATGGTCATGACAGGGTTCAGCGAGAATTTCGGGTCCTGCATGACCATGGAAATGCGAGCGCCGCGGATAGAGCGCATCTGCCGTTCCGATTGGGCGAGCAGATCAATGCCGTCGAAGCGCAGCTTGTCGGCGGTGACCTTGCCGGGCGCACGGATCAGCCGCAGGATCGAGCGGCCGGTCATGGACTTGCCGGAGCCGCTTTCGCCGACGATGCCGAGGCGTTCGCGGCCGAGCGTGAGCGACAGGCCCTTGACCACGTCGATCGGACCCCGCGCGGTCGGGAAGGTGGCCCGCAGGTTCTCGATTTCAAGCAAGGCGCTCATTGGCGGTCTCCATGCTTGGGGTCGAGCACATCGCGCAGGCCGTCTCCGAGGAAGCAGAAGCCGAGGCTGACGATGACGATGGCAAAGCCAGGCATGGTCGCAACCCACCACTGGTCGAGGATGAAGGAACGGCCGCGCGAGATCATCGCGCCCCATTCGGGCAACGGCGGCTGCGCGCCGAGGCCGATGAAGCCGAGACCGGCGGCGGTCAGGATGATGCCGGCCATGTCGAGCGTGACGCGGATAATCATCGACGACGTGCACAGCGGCAGGATGTGGTTGACGATGACGCGGAACGACGAGGCGCCCTGCAGCTCGACCGCGGCGACGAATTCCGAGTTGCGAATCGTCAACGTCTCGGCACGGGCGATGCGGGCATAGCCGGGCCAGGTGGCGATCGCGATGGCGATGATGGCGTTCTGGATACCGGGCCCGAGGGCCGCGACGAAGGCCAGCGCCAGGATCAGCTTCGGCATCGACAGGAAGATATCGGTGATGCCCATCAGGATACGGTCGGTCCAGCCGCCGAAATAGCCGGCGACGGCGCCGATGACGAGGCCGACGGGGGCGGCGAGCACGGCCACCAACGCCACGATCATCAGGGTGATGCGCGCGCCATAGACGACGCGGCTCCAGATGTCGCGGCCGAGTTCGTCGGTGCCCATCCAGTTGTCCCAGCTCGGCGGCTTGAGCCGCATCGCCAAATCCTGGCCGACCGGCGAATGGGTAGCGATCCAGGGCGCGAACAAAGCCACTAGGATCAGCGTCAGCACGATGATAGCGCCGACCATCGCCAGCGGGTTGCGCGCCAACGCACGGCTCAGCCGGTAGCTGCGGCCGAGACGCGCCTGCAGGCGCGAGGACGGCGAATCGTCGAGAAGCCAGTCACGTGTCGTCGCCATCAGCGTGCCCTCGGGTCGAGGACGCGGTAGATCACGTCCGAAATCTTGTTGATGCCGATGAAGACCGCGCCGATGACCAGCGTCGAGCCGAGCACGGCGTTCATGTCGGCGTTGAGCAGCGCCGTGGTCAGGTAATTGCCGATGCCGGGCCAGGAAAAGACGGTCTCGATCATCACCGACCCTTCGAGCAGACCGGCATAGGACAGGCCTATGACGGTGATCAGCGGCACAAGGATCGGACGGAAGGCATGGCGCCACAGCACCAGCCGCTCCGACACGCCCTTGACGCGGGCTGTGGTGACATATTCCTGCGCCAGCTGGTCGAGCATGAAGGAACGCGTCATGCGGGCGATGTATGCCAGGCTGAAGAAGCCGAGCACGGCTGCCGGCAATGCGATGTGCGAGAGCGCATTGAAGAAGATATCGGTCTCACCGGCAATCAGGCTGTCGATGAGGATCAGGCCCGTCACCGGGTCGACCATGCCGTCATAGAAGATGTCGAGCCGGCCGGGACCACCGACCCATTGCAACTTGGCATAGAACAGCGCGAGACCGACGAGGCCGAGCCAGAAGGCCGGCACCGAATAGCCGAGCAGGCCGACGACTCGGATGACCTGGTCGACGAGGCTGCCCTGGCGGCTGGCCGCATAGACGCCCATCGGCACGCCCAAAAGCACGCCGATGATGATGCCGAGCGTGGCCATCTCGAGGGTCGCCGGGAAGACGCGGGCCAGGTCCTCAGCCACGGGCTTGCCCGTCGACACCGACATGCCGAGGTCGCCGGTCAGGACATTGCCGACATAGTGGAAGAACTGCACGATCAGCGGCTTGTCGAGGCCCATCTCGATGCGCGCGGCCTCATAGACGGCGCGCGGGGCCCTATCGCCGACGACGGCGAGCACCGGATCGATCGGCACGACGCGGCCGATGAAGAAGGTGATGGCCAGGAGGCCGAGGAAGGTGAATGCGACGGCGACGAGGACGCCAAGCACGCCCTTCAGCGTTTTCCAGGCGTGCCGCGCATTGCGCGACGAGCCGCCGGGCCCTGTTGGAAGCGCCTGAGCGGCGGAGTCGATTTCTGATGCCACGCGGTGTCTGTTCCTACCACATTGGCCGCGCTGCGAATGCGGCACGGATGTTGTCTGTCGAGCAAAATTCCACTTGGACTATACAAATAATTTTGCTTAGATCAAAAAAATTTTGATGGGAGCAAAATTCAGCGTGTCCTCCGAGGCCAGCAAGAACGCGACGGCGAGCCAGCCAAAGGTGGGTGCGCTGATCCGTGCACGCCGTCGCCAGCTGTCGCTGACATTGCAGGAATTGTGCGATGCGGCGGGCATTTCCGTCGGTTATCTCAGCCAGGTCGAACGCGACCATGCTACCCCGTCGCTAGGCACCCTCGCCCAGCTCGCCCGCAGCCTCGACGTGGCTGTGGATTATTTCATCGCCACCCCGTCGATGGAGGACGGGCTGACCCGCGCCGACCAGCGCAACCGCTTCTCGGTCGACGGATCGTCGATCGTCTACGAGCGTATCGCCGCCGACTTTACCGGCAATGTGTTGTCCTCCTTCATCCTCAATGTTCCGCCAGGCTATCGCTCCGAGACGGTCAGCCACGAGGGCGAGGAAATCCTGTTCATCCTCGAAGGCTCGATCACTCAGCGCCTCGAGGACGACGAGATGGTGCTTACGGCCGGCGACAGCCTGCATTTCCGCGGCAATCGTCCGCATTCATGGTCCAACGACACCGACAAATTCGCGCGCATGCTCTGGACCGGCACCTTGCCGATGTTCAGGTCACGCACGGAGCATCCGGCCCTGCGCGGTTCACGGGCCGAGACAAAGGAACCGGGAACCAAAAAGGAGAGAAAATGATGAAACTGTTCAAAGCCGCGCTGCTTGCGGCGGCGCTGGCCATGCCGATGACGCCGGCGATCAGCCTGGCCGCTACGCCGGCCGACATTCTCGTGGTGGCGCAGAACATCGACGACATCGTCAGCATCGACCCGGCAGAGGCCTACGAGTTCTCGTCGGGCGAATATGTCGCCCAGACCTATGACCGTCTCGTCCAGTACGACGCCGCCGACACCAAGACGCTGGCCGCCGGCCTCGCCAAGGAATGGGCAGCCGACGACGCCTCCAAGACCATCACCTTCACGCTGCGCGACGGCGTCAAGTTCACCTCCGGCAATCCCCTGCGCGCCGAAGACGTGGTCTACTCGTGGAAGCGCGTCATCGTGCTCAACAAGGCGCCCGCCTTCATCCTGACCCAGCTCGGCTGGACGCCGGAAAACTTCGATTCCATGGTCAAGGCCGACGGCAACAAGGTCGTGGTCAAGTATGAGGGCGATTTCGCATCGGCCTTCGTGCTCAACGTTCTCGCGGCCCGCCCCGCTTCGGTGGTCGACGCGGTCACGCTGCAGGCCAACGAGACCAATGGCGACATGGGCAATGGCTGGCTGAAGTCGAATTCGGCAGGATCTGGCCCATTTGTACTGAAGACCTTCCGTCCGGGCGAACTGATCAACCTGACGGCCAATGCCGAGTATTTCAACGGCGCACCCGCGATCAAGGGCGTCATCATCCGCCACGTCGCCGAAGCGGCGACCCAGCAGCTGCTGCTGGAATCGGGTGACGTAGACATGGCCAAGAACCTGACGTCGGACCAGATCGCGACGATCGCCGGCAAGGATACGCTGATCACCGAGACGTATCCGCAGGCGGCCGTGCACTTCCTGTCGTTCAACCAGAAGGACGAGGCCCTGCAGCCGGAAGCCGTGTGGGATGCCGCGCGCTACCTGGTCAACTACAAAGGCATGACCGATACCTTCCTGAAGGGCCAGATGCAGACCCACCAGGCCTTCTGGCCCTCGGGCTTCCCCGGCTCGCTCGACGAGACGCCCTACACCTACGATCCGGCCAAAGCCAAGCAGATCCTGGCCGATGCCGGCATCAAGACGCCGATCACCGTCACGCTCGACGTCATCAACTCGACGCCGTTCACCGACATGGCGCAGTCGCTGCAGGCAAGCTTCGCGGAAGCCGGCATCAACTTCGAGATCATCCCGGGCACCGGCTCGCAGGTGATCACCAAGTACCGCGCCCGCACCCACGAGGCGATGCTGCTGTACTGGGGGCCTGACTTCATGGACCCGCACTCCAACGCCAAGGCGTTCGCCTACAACGAGGACAACTCGGACGACCACTATCAGTCGACCACCACGTGGCGGAACGGCTGGGCTGTGCCGGAAGAGCTGAACAAGGCGACCAAGGCAGCACTCGCCGAGCCTGACCAGGCCAAGCGCAGCGCGATGTATGTCGACCTGCAGAAGAAAGTGCAGGAGAAGTCGCCGATCGTCATCATGTTCCAGGCGGCGACCCAAGTGGCGCGTGCGAAGAACGTCGAAGGCTACGTCAACGGCGCAACCTCCGACTTCGTCTACTACCGCCTCGTCAAGAAGAACTGACCTGACGGCCTGAACTTCCGGGACCGCCCGTTGCGGGCGGTCCCATCCCTCCCCCAAATCCCAAAGGCAAGAGACTATGTACGAAGAGCGGATGGCGCGGTTGCGCGAGCGCATGGCTGAAACCGGGACCGACCTTGTGATCGTCGGCCCCTCCTCGCACCTTGTCTGGCTCACCGGCATGTCGCCGCATGGCGACGAACGCCCCGTGCTGCTGATCGTCTGCAGGGACCATGCCGGCTTCCTGATGCCGGCGCTCAATGTCGACAGCCAGCGCCCGTTCACCAAGCTGCCCTTCTATCCCTGGACCGATGCGGACGGTCCCGGTGCCGCGCTCGCCAAGCTTCTCAAGGATTGCGGCGCCAACCGCGACAGCCTCAAGATCGCGCTCGACGAGACCATGCGCGCCGATTTCGCACTGCTAGTCATCGACGCCCTGCCCGGTGCTGCCCGCGGCTTCCTCACCGATACGGTAAGCTTCCTGCGCGGCCAGAAGGACGAGGCGGAGTACGCGCTGCTGAAGATGAATGCCGTCCTCAACGACGGTGCCATGAAGGCCGGCTTCGCCGCGCTGAGACAAGGCGTGACCGAGCTCGAAGTCGCCCGGGCGATCCGCGACTTCTACGCGGCAAACGGCGCCACGGGAGAATTCGTCAGCGTCTGCTTCGGCGAGAACGGCGCTTTCCCGCATCATCATACCGGCGATCGCAAGCTCAGGGCGAACGAGGCCGTGCTGATCGACATCGGCGGCCGCAAGGACGGATATCCCTCCGACATGACCCGCATCGGCGTGTTCGGCGACAAGCCCGAAGGTTTTGACGAAGTGCACGGCGTGCTCGAACGCGCAGTCCAGGCAGCGATCGCCGTCGCCAAGCCAGGCGTCGCCGCCAAGGAGGTCGACAAGGCCGCACGCGACGTCATCACGGCTGCCGGCTATGGCGATTTCTTCCTGCACCGGACCGGGCACGGCCTTGGCATCGACATTCACGAGCCGCCCTACATCACCGGCACGTCGGAAACGATCCTTCGCGAAGGCAACGTCTTCTCGATCGAACCCGGCATCTACCTGCAGGGCCGGTTCGGCCTTCGCCTGGAGGAGATCGTCATCCTGCGCGGCAACCGTGCCGAGGTGCTGTCCGACCTGCCGCGCGAGGCGTTCGTGGTCAAGGCCTGAGCCTAAACTGCCTGGAGCATGACGAAAGGGCCGCTACAGCGGCCCTTTTTGTTGAGCTGCCCTGCCCGCTTCACCAGCTTCAGGTACGGGCCGGCATACTATTCAGCCGCCGGGCGCGGGTGATATCGTCCCAACCAGCAGCCTGAATTGGCGTTGGAGGGGACTGTGCGTTCTTTGCTCTTGGCGGTGGCCGCCTTGATCTCCGTCGATTCCAGTGCGGCGGAACAGTCTTTCCCGGCCGATGGCGGAGTGATCCATTTCAACATGCCCTCAGGCAATGTCGGCTGCCAGTACACGCCGGCAGGCGGCTCAGACGTCTACATGCCCGAGGATGGCGGCCCCGAACTCGGCTGCGACCGCATCGAGCCGACCTATCAACGTTTCATCCTCGGCAAGGCCGGCAAGGCCAAGCGCTACCAGAATGTCGGCGACACCGGCTGCTGCGACGGCTCGCACACGCTCGAATACGGCAACAACTGGAAGAAGGGGCCATTCGGCTGCGAGGCGACCAAGGCCGGGCTGAGTTGCACCCGCAAGGACGGCCATGGCTTCTTCATCAGCCGATCGAGGACCGAGATCTACTGATCGGCCGCACTCGCAGGCAAAAGAAAAGCCGGGCGAGCCCGGCTTTTCAGTCATTGCGTCGGCAAGAAAGCGATCAGTTGACCGCGTCCTTGAGGCCTTTGCCAGCCGAGAACTTCGGCACCGTACGGGCCGGGATCTTCACTTCCGCGCCGGTCTGCGGGTTGCGGCCGGTGGACTCCGCACGTTTTGACACGGTGAAATTTCCGAAACCGACAAGCCGGACATCGCCGCCACCCTTCAGTTCGCCGGTGATGACGGAGAACACTGCATCAACGGCGGACTGCGCATCGCCCTTGGACAGCTTGGCAGCCTCAGCGACGGCGGACACTAGTTCGTTCTTGTTCATTCAAATTCCCTTCCATGAGAAAACCGGGACATAGACTCAGCCGGTAGGACACGGACTTTAGAAAGAAGCTTTGGCACAACCAAGTCGAAAAGGCTCACAAAGCCCGGAATTCCGCGCTTTTTCACATGAAAAAGCCGGGCGCGAGCCCGGCTTTTTTGTTTTCTGTGCAACTTTAGATGCAGCTTAATGAGCAAAGCCCTTGCCGGCATCGTCGCCCGCATCCGTCTTGGCCGCGGGAACGTCGACTGGCTCGGTCCATTCGATCGGCTCCGGCTGGCGCACGAGGGCATGCTTGATCACCTCGCCCATGCGGCTGACCGGGATGATCTCCATGCCGCTCTTCACGTTTTCCGGAATGTCCGCCAAATCCTTGGCGTTCTCTTCCGGGATCAGCACCTTCTTGATGCCGCCGCGAAGCGCTGCAAGCAGCTTCTCCTTGAGGCCGCCGATCGGCAGCACGCGACCACGCAGCGTGATCTCACCAGTCATCGCCACATCCGCCTTGACCGGGATACCGGTCATTATCGACACGATAGCCGTCGCCATGCCAACGCCGGCCGAGGGGCCGTCCTTGGGCGTCGCACCTTCCGGCACGTGCACATGGATGTCGCGCTTGTCGAACAGCGGCGGCTCGATGCCGAAATCGATGGCCCGGCTGCGAACATAAGATGCCGCCGCCGAAATCGACTCCTTCATGACGTCGCGCAGATTGCCGGTAACGGTCATGCGCCCCTTGCCGGGCATCATCACGCCTTCGATCGTCAGCAGTTCGCCGCCGACCTCGGTCCAGGCCAACCCGGTGACGACGCCAACCTGATCGTCGGCCTCGACCTGTCCGAACCGGTAGCGTGGCACGCCGAGATACTCGTCCAAGTTGGCGGCGGTGACCTTCACCGACTTCTTCTTGGTCTTGATGATCTCCGTGACCGCCTTGCGCCCGAGCTTCATCAGCTCGCGCTCGAGGCTGCGGACACCGGCTTCCCGCGTATAGGTCTGGATGATGCCGCGGATAGCATCCTCGGAAACCGAGAATTCCTTGGGCTGGAGCGCATGATCGCGAACCACCTTTGACATCAGGTGCCGCTTGGCGATCTCGACCTTCTCGTCCTCGGTGTAGCCGGCGATACGGATGATCTCCATGCGGTCCATCAGGGGCGCAGGAATGTTCAGCGTATTCGCCGTCGTCACGAACATCACACTCGAAAGGTCGTATTCGACCTCCAGATAGTGGTCCATGAACGTTGCGTTCTGTTCCGGATCGAGGACCTCGAGCAGCGCCGACGAAGGATCGCCACGGAAGTCCTGGCCCATCTTGTCGATCTCGTCGAGCAGGAAGAGCGGATTCGACTTCTTGGCCTTCTTCATCGACTGGATGACCTTGCCGGGCATCGAGCCGATATAGGTGCGGCGGTGACCGCGGATCTCGGCCTCGTCACGCACGCCGCCAAGCGCCATGCGCACAAACTCGCGGCCGGTCGCCTTGGCGATCGACTTGCCGAGCGAGGTCTTGCCGACGCCGGGAGGGCCGACGAGGCACAGGATCGGACCCTTCAGCTTCTTCTGGCGGCTCTGCACGGCGAGATACTCGACGATGCGGTCCTTGACCTTGTCGAGGCCGTAGTGGTCGGTGTCGAGCACCTCCTGGGAGAAGTTGAGGTCCTGTTTGACCTTGGAGTTCTTGCCCCACGGGATCGACAGGATCCAGTCGAGGTAGTTGCGCACGACGGTGGCTTCGGCCGACATCGGCGACATCGAACGCAGCTTCTTCAGCTCGGCCTCCGCCTTTTCGCGGGCCTCCTTGGTCAGCTTCGTCTTCTTGATGCGGGCCTCGATCTCGGCGGCCTCGTCGCGGCCGTCCTCGCCTTCGCCGAGTTCCTTCTGGATCGCCTTCATCTGCTCGTTGAGGTAGTACTCGCGCTGGGTCTTCTCCATCTGCCGCTTGACGCGGCTGCGGATGCGCTTCTCAACCTGCAAGACGGAGATCTCGGCTTCCATGAAGCCCATCGCCTTCTCGAGCCGCTCCTTGACGGACAGCGTGCCGAGCATTTCCTGCTTCTCGGTGATCTTGATGGCGAGATGCGAGGCCACCGTATCGGCGAGCTTGGAATAGTCCTCGATCTGGCTGGCAGCACCAACCACTTCGGGCGAAATCTTCTTGTTCAGCTTGACGTAGTTCTCGAAGTCGGAAACCACCGAGCGGGACAGCGCCTCAACCTCGACCTCTTCCTCTTCCGGCTCGCTCAGGATGAGAGCGTGGGCCTCGTGGAAATCGGGCTTGTCGGTGAAGGACTGGATCTTGGCGCGCGTCGTGCCTTCGACCAGCACCTTGACGGTGCCGTCCGGCAGCTTCAGCAGCTGCAGCACATTGGCGAGCGTGCCGATGTCGTAGATGGCATCAGGCTCGGGATCGTCGTCGGCGGCATTCATCTGGGTCGCAAGCAGGATCTGCTTTTCCTGACCCATCACCTCTTCCAGGGCCTTGATCGACTTTTCACGCCCCACGAAAAGCGGGACGATCATGTGCGGGAACACGACAATGTCGCGCAACGGCAGGACTGCGAAGGTTCCTTCGCTGGAAGAGCGGGAGATTTTGGCCATTGTCCAACCTTTCATATCGCGGCCGCGCAGGGCCAACCGCGAATCTCATATTAACGACCATGGACGGTTCCGCCTACCGCCGATTACCGCGCGGCATTACAGCACGAAAGCCAACCCATCGCCTCTTCTCCGTTAGTTGGAGTTTCGCCGGGTAAACATCAAGGCCGAACACGCTGCCGTGTAGGGGGCCGGGATCGGCGGAGTTCCAAATGCCGAACGGCGCCGCTGGGGCGCCGTTCGCTGGAGCGGTTGATAGGGAAACGGCCAGGCCTCAGGCGCTGACGTTGCCCTTCTTTTCCTTCTGCTCGGAATAGATGTAGAGCGGCCGGGCGCTGCCGGTCACCACCTCATCCGAAATCACCACTTCCTGGACGCCTTCGAGAGCCGGAAGTTCGAACATCGTGTCGAGCAGGATCGCTTCCATGATCGAACGCAGGCCGCGTGCGCCGGTCTTGCGCTCGATGGCGCGCTTGGCGATCGCCGACAGCGCGTTCTCGTGGAAAGTCAGGTCGACGTTTTCCATCTCGAACAGGCGCTGGTACTGCTTGACCAACGCGTTCTTCGGCTCGGTCAGGATCTGGATCAGCGCCGGCTCGTCGAGATCCTCGAGCGTCGCCAGAACCGGCAGACGGCCGACGAACTCGGGGATCAGGCCGAACTTCAGCAGATCCTCAGGCTCGACCTGGCGGAACAGGTCGCCGGTACGGCGATCTTCGGGCGAGGCAACCGTGGCGCTGAAGCCGATCGAGGTCTTGCGGCCACGATCCGAAATGATCCTGTCGAGGCCGGCAAAAGCGCCGCCGCAGATGAACAGGATGTTGGCTGTGTCGACCTGCAGGAACTCCTGCTGCGGGTGCTTGCGGCCACCTTGCGGCGGCACGGAAGCGACAGTGCCTTCCATGATCTTGAGCAGTGCCTGCTGCACGCCTTCGCCCGAGACGTCGCGGGTGATCGAGGGGTTGTCGGACTTGCGCGAGATCTTGTCGATTTCGTCGATGTAGACGATGCCGCGCTGGGCGCGCTCAACATTGTAGTCGGCCGACTGCAGCAGCTTGAGGATGATGTTCTCGACGTCCTCGCCGACATAACCGGCCTCGGTCAGCGTCGTCGCATCGGCCATGGTGAACGGCACGTCGATGATGCGGGCCAGCGTCTGGGCGAGCAGGGTCTTGCCGCAGCCGGTCGGGCCGATCAGCAGGATGTTCGACTTCGCCAACTCGACGTCGTTGTTCTTGCCGGCATGCGCCAGGCGCTTGTAGTGGTTGTGGACGGCCACCGACAGCACGCGCTTGGCGTAGGGCTGACCGATGACGTAGTCGTCCAGAACCTTGAGGATTTCCTGCGGTGTCGGCACGCCCTCGCGCGACTTCACCATCGAGGTCTTGTTCTCCTCGCGGATGATGTCCATGCACAGTTCGACGCACTCGTCGCAGATGAAGACGGTCGGGCCGGCGATGAGTTTGCGTACCTCATGCTGGCTCTTGCCGCAGAACGAGCAATAGAGCGTGTTCTTGGAGTCGCCGCCGTTGCTGACCTTGCTCATCTTGTCCAAGTCCTTTCACTGCCGCCCGGCCGTTGGTCTGGCTGATGGGCGCATATGCAATCTAACGCCGGACACCGCCACCGCCAGTCCCTGGCCGCCGCAACGAGCTCCGTACAACTCACATTCCAGAAGTCGCTGCAACGAGTCGCGGCACCCTTGAACAACGCTAAGCCGTCGAAGCTCAACGCAGCCTTAACGTAGGCCGCCGCTTTCGCCGAGGGAACAGCAAAATGTGTCCGAAATGCCGCAGGGCATCTCAAAAATGCGAGATGTGACCTCGTAGGCAGGTCGCAGCACCCAATCACGAAGCGGTGGCACCCTCAACGGCTTCACGGCTGTCGATGACCTTGTCGATCAGACCGAAGTCGCGTGCCTCGTCCGCAGTCATGAAATGGTCGCGGTCGAGCGTCTTTTCAATGGTGTCGTAGTCCTTGCCGGTGTGCTTGACATAGACCTCGTTGAGACGGCGCTTAAGCTTGATGATGTCCTGGGCGTGGCGCTCGATATCCGAAGCCTGGCCCTGGAAGCCGCCCGAGGGCTGGTGCACCATGATGCGCGCGTTCGGCGTGGCAAAACGCATGTCCTTGTGGCCGGCGCAGAGCAGCAGCGAACCCATCGAGGCGGCCTGGCCGATGCACAGCGTCGAAACCGCGGGCCTGATGAATTGCATGGTGTCGTAGATCGCCATGCCCGAAGTCACCACGCCGCCTGGCGAGTTGATGTAGAGACTGATCTCTTTTTTCGGGTTCTCGGCTTCGAGGAACAGCAACTGGGCGCAGACCAGCGTCGCCATGCCGTCTTCGACCGGGCCGGTGATGAAGATGATGCGCTCCTTGAGGAGCCGCGAGAAGATATCGTAGGCGCGCTCGCCCCGGTTGGTCTGCTCGACCACCATCGGAACGAGGTTCATGTATGTTTCGACGGGGTTCTTCATCGACTATCCCTTTATCGAGATGGGATTCCAGCGCCGGACGGGCAGAATCGGTTCAGAGGCTTTGCCCTGTAAATAGGATGCCGTGTCATCATTGCGCAAGGCCGCTGAACACGCATGATTTCAGCTATCGCTAACTTTCGCTGCGACAGCTGGCTCAATGCTCGGCACTGGAACTTGCCGCAGCCACGGCGATATTGAAGCCACCAACCGATTTATGGCACTCGGTGCCCCTGCCCTGCGCCGGCGACATCAAGGCGCTGCACGCGTCTTGGAGAGCAACGCCCGTGACGGAAGCCAAGGACCACGAGACGATCAAGTTCTACGCGAACGAGGCGGAAGCTTATACGACACGGGGCCAACCGGCGAGCGTGAACCACCTACGCACCTTCATGGCGCGCCTGCCGAGGGGCGGCCGTGTGCTCGAACTCGGCTGCGGCGCTGGCCAGGACAGCGAAGCGATGCTGGGGGGCGGTTTCGACGTTGTACCGACCGACGGCACCCCCGAGATCGCCGCTGCTGCCGCGAAACGCCTCGGACGGCCGGTCAGAGTGCTGCTCTTCGAAGACATCGACGGCACTGAAAGCTACGATGGTGTTTGGGCCGACGCCTGCCTGTTGCATGTGCCGCGCGCGCAATTGCCATCGATTGTTGGTCAAGTGCATGCCGCGCTCAAGCCGGGCGGCGTATTCTACGCCAGTTTCAAGGCCGGCGAAGCCGAAGGACGGGATCGCTTCGGCAGGTACTACAACTATCCGTCTGCCGAATGGCTGGAACAGGCCTATGGCGCCGACCACTGGAGCGCCCTGGAAATCGGCCAAGAAACCGGAGGCGGTTATGACGGCCTGCCGACGGACTGGCTTCATGTCACGGCCACGAAGGCCGGCTAATTCGAACCAAATGGAATGCCCGCGATGAATGACCCCACCCAAACCAACAAACACTGGTCCAAGGTCGAGTACCTGCACGAGACAGTAAAGAACCCGAACATCCGCGTCCGCGGCACGCATAGCTACTACAGCAATGCCTGGACGGGATCGTTCGAAGAAAGCGTGGTGCGCTACCTCTATGGCGACGACTACAGCCTCAAGGCGTGGGAACCCGCATGGCCGATCGACCAACTCGATATCGGCGACTATGTCTGCATCGGGGCGGAGGCGGTGATCCTGCTCGGCGGCAACCATACGCACCGGACGGACTGGTTCAGCCTCTATCCCTTCGCCGAATTCATTGTCGACGCCTATGCCGGAAAGGGTAACACCACCATCGGCGACGGCGCGTGGATCGGCATGCGTGCCATGATCATGCCCGGCATCACCATTGGCGAAGGCGCGATCGTCGCGTCAGGCGCCATCGTCACCAAGGACGTGGCGCCCTACACGATCGTCGCGGGCAATCCGGCCGTGCCGATCAAGACCCGTTTTCCGCAGACTGTTGTCGACAGGCTGCTGGCACTGAAGGTCTACGCATGGCCGGCGGAGAAATTCGAGGCGTTGAAACCGCTGCTTTGCGCGAGCGAGATCGACGCACTCGCAACTGCTTCGGCAAAGTTTGACGAAGAGCGGTCCTGACTGCTCAGACCCTGATCACATATTCCTTCCGAGTCGTTTCAAGCACTTCCCAGCTTCCTTTGAAGCCGGGCCTGAGCACGAAGCTGTCGCCGGCGCGTACGGTGCGGGCCTCGCCGCCCTCCTCCGCGATCACCGAGACACCCGAAAGGATGTGGCAGAACTCCCATTCGTCATATTCGATACGCCATTTTCCGGGGGTCGATTCCCAGATGCCGGCGTAAAGGCCGCCTTCGGCCTCCTCGGCGTTCCAGGTGCGGAATTTCGGGTCGCCAGCGATCAGCCGGCCCTCCGCCGGAGAACCGGCCTCCGGCTCGATGCCATCGGTCCCGATTTTCAGAAATCTCGGCAAGGCCACCCCCGAATGCAAAAATGGCCCCGGCTTGGGGCCGGAGCCATTTTTGCACGGTCGATCAGGCCTTGGCCAGCGCCTGTTCGAGGTCGGCGATGATGTCGCTGACATCCTCGATGCCGACCAACAGGCGGACGACGTCAGGGCCGGCGCCCGCTGCCACCTTCTGCTCATCGGAGAGCTGGCGGTGGGTGGTGGACGCCGGGTGGATGACCAGCGACTTGGTGTCGCCGATGTTGGCAAGGTGCGAGAACAGCTCGAGGCCCTCGACGAACTTGACGCCGGCCTCGTAGCCGCCCTTGAGGCCGAAAGTGAAGACGGCACCCGCGCCCTGCGGCGAGTACTTCTTCATCAGCGCGTGGTTCTTGTCGCTCTTGAGGCCGGGATAGGCCACCCACTCGACCTTGGGGTGGTCGGAGAGCCAGCCGGCGACCGTCAGCGCGTTGTCGCAATGGCGCTGCATGCGCAGCGGCAGGGTCTCGAGGCCGGTGAGGATCAGGAACGCGTTGAACGGCGAGATCGCCGGGCCGAGGTCTCGCAGGCCAAGCACGCGCGCGGCGATGGCGAAGGCGAAATTGCCGAAGGTCTCGTGCAGCACGACGCCGCCATATTCGGGGCGCGGCTCCGACAGCATCGGATACTTGCCCGACTTCGACCAGTCGAAGGTGCCGCCGTCGACGATGACGCCACCGATCGAATTGCCGTGGCCGCCGATGAACTTGGTCAGCGAATGCACGACGATGTCGGCGCCATGCTCGATCGGGCGGATCAGGTACGGGCTTGCCAGCGTGTTGTCGACGATCAGCGGCAAGCCGTGCTTGCGGGCAATATCCGCCACCTTCTCGATGTCGACGAAGGTGCCGCCGGGATTGGCAAGGCTCTCGATGAAGATCGCCTTGGTCTTGGCGTCGATCTGCTTCTCGAAACCGGACAGATCGTTGGTGTCGGCCCAACGGACTTCCCAGCCGAAATTCTTGAAGGCATGGCCGAACTGGTTGATCGAGCCGCCGTAAAGCTTGTTGGCGGCGACGAAATTGTCGCCCGGACGCATCAAGTTGTGAAACACCAGCATCTGCGCGGCGTGGCCAGAGGCGGTGGCGAGTGCGGCCGTGCCGCCCTCAAGGGCCGCGATACGCTCTTCGAGCACGGCCTGGGTCGGGTTCATGATGCGGGTGTAGATGTTGCCGAAGGCCTTCAGGCCGAACAGCGAAGCGGCGTGGTCGGCATCATCGAAGACATAGGACGTGGTCTGGTAGATCGGCGTGGCGCGCGCGCCGGTGGCCGGATCGGGTTTCGCGCCGGCGTGGACGGCAAGCGTGTTGAAGCCCGGGGTACGCTGGGACATGGTTCTCTCCAAAGAATAGGTCCGTCAAATCGGCTGACATCTTTGGCGGAGCCGGCCACGGAATGCAAAGACGAAAATTTCCGACTAACCGGCCGTCGCGGACGAAATTTCCAATCGGCGCTGCAAAGCAACGGCTTCGGCCATCTACTTTGCGCGGATGCCGAAACTCTGGAAGCCTTGCCGCATCACCGGCCGCTTAGACGAAATCACGCCGGAATTGACGCCGGTCCAGCCGATCTCGCCTGCCAGCCTGGCGTATTCGATCTTGGGGCAGCGGTTCATGACGACCTTGATGCCGGCAGCTTCGGCGCGCGCGGCGGCTTCGTCGTGGCGCACGGTCAATTGCATCCAGACAACCTTGGGCAGCGGATCGAGCTTGAGCACTTCGTCGACGATGGCAGGCACGGCGCTCGACGCCCGGAAGACGTCGACAATATCGACCGCAACGGGGATGTCGGCAAGGCTGGCATAGGTCATCCGACCGAGGATTTCCTTGCCGGCATGGCCCGGGTTGACCGGGAAGACCTCGTAGCCCTTGGCGATGAGATATTTGGTGACGAAAAAGCTCGGTCGTACGTCGTTGGCCGAAGCACCGACGACGGCGATGGTCCTGACCGAATTCAGGATGCCGGCGATATAGGCATCATCGTAGGCGTCGTGGTTCATGGCCGTCCTCGTTCGACGGTTCCGGATACCGCCTTTCGGCAGTCGCCGCAAACCCGGTCGGCGATTTGGAGCCTCACGGCAGCGAGATGCTGCCATCCTCGGCGATGGGGAAATCGGGATTGTGGGCGACTTCCCAGAGGTGGCCTTCGGTGTCGGCAAAATAGCCGTACCAGCCGCCCCAGAAGGCGCGTTGAGCCTGTTTGACGATATGACCGCCGGCCCGCTCGGCAGCCGCCAGAATTTCATCCACTTCGGCTTCGGTGCGCGTGTTGTAGGCCAGCGAGACGCCGGAAAAGCCGCCCTTGCCACCGGCAATGCCCGCATCGGACGAAAGGTGCTCGCGCCCCCAAAGGCCGAGCACCAGGCCACCCATCTGGAAGAAGGCGACGCCTTCGGTGATCGATTGATTGCGCTTGAGCCCCATCGCCTCATAAAAGCGCACGGCACGGTCGAGATCGTCGACCCCCAGGGTCACGAGAGAAATCCGCGGTTCCACGCCTATTCTCCCTTCCACTCCGGCTGGCGCTTGTCGAGGAACGCACCGATGCCCTCCTCGGCGTCGCTTGCCAGCATGTTCTCGACCATCACCCGTGCGGCATGATCATAGGCTTCGACCAGCCCCATCTCGGCCTGGGCGTAGAACGCCTCCTTGCCGATCTTCAGTGTCGAAGACGATTTCGAAACAATGGTTTGGGCGTACTTGCCGACAATATGATTCAGGTATTCGCGGGGCACGACGCGGTTGACCAGGCCGAAGTCGCGCGCGGTCGTGGCGTCGATCGTCTCGCCGGTCAGCAGCATCTCCATCGCCTGCTTACGCGAGACGTTGCGCGACAGCGCCACCATCGGGGTGGAGCAGAACAGGCCGATATTGATGCCCGGCGTGCAGAAGGCAGCCTGATCGGTGGCGATAGCGAGGTCGCAGCTGGCGACCAGTTGCAGGCCGGCCGCGGTCGCCAGGCCATCGACTTCGGCGATGACAGGCTTGGGGTGGCGCACGATCGACTGCATCAGTGCCGAACAGCGCGACATGGTGAGCTCGAAGAAGGCACGGCCGCGGTCGGCATCGCTCCTGTGCGCCGTCATCTCCTTGAGGTCGTGACCAGCGCAGAAGACCTTGCCCTGCGCTGCAAGCAGAATGACGCGCACGGCCTTGTCGTCCCTCGCGCCGTCCAGTTGCGCCTGCAACGCGGCCATCGTCTCGATCGACAGGGCGTTGGCCGGCGGATTGGCGAGCACAATGCGCAGCACGCCTTTCTCGAGACTGGACCAAACCGGACCTTCCGGTGTGCTGCGCTTGATGGCGACGATTTCTGCCATAGTGTCCCCTGACTGATTCAATGCGGCGAAAGGAGAATCGCCAGCATCAAATTTGAGCCATATACGCTTGCACTCAAGTTTTAGTTCCCAACTGTCTCGGTTTGGAACGCAAAGGTTCGCAAGTGGCGGATGATGCGGGGCACGGCTCCGGAAACCCAATGGGGAGAGTTAATGCCCGAGCAGCACGGATTGGCGCCGATCATGACGGCAAGCGAGGTCAACGGCCTGTTGAGACAGGTCTACCCGCAGCTGAACGAACACCACGATTTCTACCAGGTCACGGAGGTCTACCCAGGCGGTTGCACGGTGCGGCTCAACGCCGATGAGCGCCACCTCCGACCCGGTGGAACAGTGTCGGGGCCGTCGCTGTTCACGCTCGCCGACATCGGTGGCTATGTCTGCGTGCTCAGCCATGCCGGGCCGGACGCGCTGTCGGTAACGACCAATCTCAACATCAATTTCATGCGCAAGGCTGAAGCCGGCCCGATCGACGGCCACTGCCGCATCCTGAAGCTGGGCAAGAGCCTGATGGTGTTCGATATCGACATCGTCGCCGGCCCGGAACAGCACACCGTGGCGCACGCAACCGGCACCTATTCGATCCCGCCGAAGCGGCAAAATGGTGAGGTAAAATAATACCTCTACCTTATCTTATTGTTTTTGCTTCATTTTACAGGACAACACCCGGTCCGAAGCGCTTGACGGGCTAGGCGCCCTCGCCTATAAGCCCAACCAAAGCAGCGGCCCGCATCGGGTCGCCGTTTTGTTATTGGCGTCGGGCAGCGTCTCTCGCCAATGAAAGCAACAAGAAACGCCTTCTCCGGAAGGTCCCAAACGAAAGCATGTAACCATGGCAACCTTTTCGCAGAAGCCTGCGGACGTGGTGAAGAAGTGGGTGCTGATCGACGCCGAGGGTCTCGTCGTCGGCCGTCTCGCCACTATCGTCGCCAACATCCTCCGCGGCAAAAACAAGCCCACCTTCACGCCCCACGTCGACGACGGTGACAATGTCATCATCATCAACGCCGACAAGGTCGTGTTCACCGGCAAGAAGTTCACCGACAAGGTGTATTACTGGCACACCGGCCACCCCGGCGGCATCAAGGAGCGCACCGCGCGCCAGCTGCTCGAAGGCCGTTTCCCCGAGCGCGTTCTCGAGAAGGCAGTTGAGCGCATGATCCCGCGTGGTCCGCTCGGCCGTCGCCAGATGAAGAACCTTCGCGTCTATGCAGGCGCCGATCATCCGCATGTCGCTCAGCAGCCCGTGACGCTCGACGTCGGCGCGCTGAACGCCAAGAACAAGAAGGCCTCGTAATCATGGCTGATCTCAGCTCGCTCGCAGAACTCGGCACCGTCGCTGTCGCCGCACAGCCGGCAGCTCCGGTCCACGTCCAGAAGCTCGACAAGAGCGGCCGCGCCTATGCCACCGGCAAGCGCAAGGACGCCATCGCCCGCGTCTGGGTGAAGCCCGGCTCCGGCAAGATCGTCGTCAACGGCAAGGAATTCGCGGCCTATTTCGCCCGCCCCGTGCTGCAGATGATCCTGAACCAGCCGATCGTCGCGGCAAACCGCGTCGGCCAGTACGACATCATCGCCACCGTCGTCGGCGGCGGTCTGTCGGGCCAGGCCGGTGCCGTTCGTCACGGCATTTCCAAGGCGCTGACCTACTACGAGCCGACGCTGCGCGGCGTGCTCAAGAAGGGCGGCTTCCTGACCCGCGACAGCCGTATCGTCGAGCGTAAGAAGTACGGTAAGGCCAAGGCCCGTCGTAGCTTCCAGTTCTCGAAGCGCTAAGCGTCTCGAACTTCAGCTTCGGAAAGGCCGCCTTCGGGCGGTCTTTTCTTTTTGCATGCCGTTGGGCCATGGCTGACGTATGATCCCTGCGTAGATGCCGACAGTCCGGCTGGAGAGATCTCAATGGTCCGCATGCTCGCATTGGCAGTCGCAGTGACCTTCGCCGCCCCCGCCACAACGGTGGACGCCGCCACCAACAAGTTCCTGAAATGGTCGTCGCAGTTCGACACCTGCTGGATGCGGGCCAATGAAAAGGCGCTGGAGAAGGGTGCCGATGCAAGGAAGGCCGCCAAGAAGGCCGACAACCACTGCAAGAAGCTGGGGCGAAAGATGCTAAAGGAGGGCGGCTCGAAATATTCGCTCAAGGACCGGCGCAAGGCTCTCCGGAAGTCCAGCGAGTACTAGCTGGCGGTGCCCGTCGTCACCCATCGCTCCTATCAGTTGGTCGGCGCAGATACTTGCTCCTCGCCCATTGCAGCTGCCACCGATTCATCAGTATCGGCATAAGGCACGCGATAGCCGTTGGCCGACAGCCACTCGATCGCGGCACTTGGTTCGTCGGTCTGGATCATGGTGGCGCCGCGTTCGGCCCAGAAGCCGAACACCTCGTTGGGAAAACCTGCTGCCACAGCCAGTTCGTCACCGCGCCCGCCGGAGAGAAAACCGCCGGGCTTGTTGACGATGGCATGGGTGTCGACCCAGATGTGCCAGTTGTCGCGGATGGCCGCGGCCTTCACCTTGGCCGAAAACAGCGGCCCGCCTGACGCTGTCATCTCTTCGGCTTCGCCGCGCCAGGTGATCATTTCCACCGCCCGCGCCGAGAATGCCCTCCCCGCCGACTCGATGAAGCCGGCGTCGCGCACCGCATCGTCGGCGATGATCGGCATGAACTGGAAACCACTACCGACCTGGCTCATGGTTTGCTTGACCGAAGTCACGCGTTCGGCGCTCCAGAGGTTTGCCTTGACCACGACCTGCTCTTCCATGCCCATGGCGCGCGCCAGCGCCACCATGTCGGCGAGGTCGGCAGTCTCCAGCTTGTTGTCGAGATTGACCAGGATCTTGCCCTTGGTGGCCTCGAGCATTTCCCGCAGTGTCGGCACCGACTCGGCGGTGACGGCGCCGGTGCCTTCGACGACGAGCCGGCAGTGCCTGAGTTCGTCCATCGTGCGGGCGATGACCTCGCCCTTGCAATTGGTGGTCCGGTCGAGCCAGCTGTCATGCATGACGATCAACTCGCCGTCCTTCGAACGGCGTATATCGATCTCGATCATTTCGGCGCCCAAGGAGATGACGCCGCGGATCGAAGCGATGGAGTTTTCGGGATAGCGCGCCTTGCCGGCCTCCAGCCCGCCGCCACGATGGGCCACGACCATGACATGGTCGCGCCAACGATTGGCATTTTCGTAGCGCTCGAGGATCTGCTCGACGCGGGAACCGGCATGGCCCGCGGTGACAATGCCGAGTGTAAGAAGCAGCGAGGCTGCGCCTGCCAGGACTGTCCGCATCGGAATCGCTCCAAGGCTAGAGGATGCGTGCAACGACCTACCCGGCTGCGATGACAGGGGCGTGTAAGGCAGATGACATTCAAATGACCCGAGAAAAGCGCCGGCTACGGCCCTGTCATACGCAGTGCGCTACGGGGCTGGCATCTTGCGCCCTGCTTCTGTAGTTCTTGCGCCTCGCATCCCGAAAGACCGACTGAGGAGACTGCCCATGCCCGCTTCATCGATCGATCACGCCTTTACCGCGCGGACGAACACCGGCCGTTCGAGTGATCCGACCTATGCAGGGGCACTGTCTTTCATGCGCCGCAAATATTCGAAGAACGTCGCCGGCGCCGACGCTGTCGTCTGGGGTATTCCGTTCGATGCCGCCGTCACCAACCGGCCCGGCGCACGCTTCGGCCCGCAGGCGATTCGCCGCGCGTCGGCGATCTTCGACTGCGACCCCCAATATCCGTTCAACCGCGACCTGTTCGAGGATCTCTCGGTCGTCGACTATGGCGACTGCCTGCTCGACAGCGGCAATCACCAGAAGACGCCTGGGACTATCGAGCGCGAGGCGGCCAAGATCCTCAAGTCCGGCGCCTTCCTGCTGACGCTCGGCGGTGACCATTACGTGACCTGGCCGGTGCTGAAGGCGCATGCCGCGATCCACGGTCCGATGGCGCTGGTGCAGTTCGACGCCCACCAGGACACCTGGCCAGACGACGGCAAGCGCATCGACCACGGCTCGTTCGTCGGGCGCGCGGTGCGTGACGGCATCATCGACCCCGACCGCTCGATCCAGATCGGCATACGGACGCACGCGCCGGAGGATTTTGGCATCAAGATCCTCTACGGCCACGAAGTGGAGGAAATGCGCGCCGCCGACATCGCCTATGCGATTGGCGAGCGTACCGGCGGCAAGAAGACCTATGTCACCTTCGACATCGACTGCCTTGACCCGGCATATGCACCCGGAACGGGCACGCCTGTCGCAGGTGGCCCTTCATCGGCCAAGATCCTTTCGGTGCTGCGCCAGATGACCCAGATCGATATTGTCGGCGCCGATATCGTGGAGGTTGCGCCGGCCTACGACCATGCCGATATTACGGCCATCGCCGGATCGACAGTCGCGATGCACTATCTCGGCCTGCTGGCTGAACGGAAGGCACGAGACAACGGCTAAGGCGATGATTCAACGGCTTGCCGGCTTGAGTCCGATTTTGGCCACAACCCTCTGACACTGCTTAATTTTCGACGGAACGACAGACAATGAAACCGAAAATCTTCATCGACGGCGAGCACGGCACCACGGGCCTCCAGATCCGTACGCGACTTGCCGCCCGCGACGATCTTGCCGTCCTGTCGATTCCGGAGGCCGAGCGCCGCAACGTCGATCTCAGGGCCGAGCGGCTGCACGAGGCCGACGTCGCCATCCTGTGCCTGCCCGACGATGCATCCAAGGAGGCTGTGCGCATCCTTGAAGGCAACAATTCGACGCGCGTCATCGACACCTCGACGGCGCACCGCGTCCACCCTGACTGGGCCTATGGTTTCGCCGAGATGGACGCTGCCCAGCGCCAGCGCATCGCCGATGCACGGCTGGTCGCCAACCCGGGCTGCTATCCCACCGGCGCCATCTCGCTCATCCGCCCGCTGGTCGCGGCAGGCATCCTGCCCGCCGACTATCCGGTCAGCGTCAATGCCGTCTCCGGCTATACCGGCGGCGGCAAGCAGATGATCGCCCAAATGGAGGACCCCAGCCGGGAGGATCACATCGCCTCGCCGCATTTCCTCTACGGGCTGCCGCTGATGCACAAGCACGTTGCCGAGATGAAGCAGCACGGCCTGCTCGAGCGGCGGCCGATCTTTGCGCCGTCGGTTGGCCGCTTTGCCCAGGGCATGATCGTGCAGGTGCCGCTGCACCTCGCCGATCTCAACGGGGCGGTGTCGATCGCCGACATCCACGCGACTCTCGCTGCGCACTACGCCGGGCAGGACATCGTCGAAGTCGTGCCGCTGGCGACCAGCGCCAAGCTCGACCGCCTCGACCCGACCGAACTGGCCGACAGCGACCGCATGAAGCTCTACGCCTTCGGCACCGAAGGCCAGGGCCAGGTCAATCTGGTCGCCCTGCTCGACAATCTCGGCAAGGGCGCCTCGGGTGCAGCCGTGCAGAACATGGACCTGATGCTCGGGCTCAAGCACTAAGGTGGATCAGGCTGCTTTTCCAGCGCGCTGGAACGTCAGCGATCCGCAGCTCATCGCAGAGACATTCTCCAGCCGCATCTGGAAAGTGCGGCTGGCCGACGGCGGTCCAGCGGTGATCAAAGCCCTCAAGCCGTTCGATGATGTCGCCGACGAGCTGCGCGGCGCGCATTATCTGTCGTGGCGCGATGGCGTGGGCGCGGTGCGGCTGCTTGGTTTCGACGGGCACAACATGCTTCTCGAATATGCCGGCGACAGGCTTCTGGTCGATGAGCTGAACGATTCTGGCGACCGACATGCGACTGACATCGCCAACGAGGTGATGGCAAGGCTGTTGTCGCCGTCCGACATCCCTCCCCCTGCCGACCTGCAGCCGCTGAGAGAGCGGTTCGCCAGCCTGTTCAAGAAGGCCCGGATCGACCACCATGCCGGCGTGGAGAGCCCCTATGTCGAGGCAGCCGCGGTTGCCGAGCGGCTACTGTCAAACCCGCACGAATTGCGCGTGCTGCATGGCGACCTGCATCACGACAACGTCCTGCTTGGCGAGCGTGGCTGGCTGGTGATCGATCCGAAGGGCATTCTTGGCGACCCCAGCTTCGACGCGGCCAATTTCTTCTACAATCCGCTGGACCGCCAGGGCGATCTTTGTCTCGATCCGGAGCGCATCGCGCATATGGCCGAGACCTTTGCCAAAACGCTTGGCCAGCGCCCCGACGCGGTCCTCGACCATGCCATCGCCTGGGGCTGCCTGTCGGCTTCCTGGCACGCGGAAGACAACAACGACGAGGACGAACAGAGCGAACTCGGCGTGGTCGCTGCAATCCGCGACGTGCGCTCTAGCTTCTGACTTCCACGTCGTTCTCCAGGGCATAAGCGCCCTTGGTGCCGCGCCAATGGGCGGTGGCGAAGATCAGCACGACCAGCGCGAATCCCTGATGCAGCAGTGCCCAGTGCATATGCGCCTGCATAAGCAATGTGCCGACGCCGATAGCGCCCTGCCCCACGATCAGCAGCGCCAGCAGCCATGCCCGGCGCGCATGCGTCGACCCAGGTGCTGCACGCATCGTCGAAAATGCGTGCCACAGCGCCACCACTAGAACCGTATAGGCAAACATGCGGTGGACGAACTGGACCGTCTTGGGGCTTTCGAAGAAGTTGCGCCATATCGGCTCGATGACGAGCAGATCACCGGGAACGATGGCGCCATCCATCAGCGGCCAGGTATTGTAGGAGAGGCCGGCATGCAGGCCGGCGACCAGCGCGCCGAGATAGATCTGGAACATGACCAGCAGCACCATGATGCCCGAGAAGCGCTGGACGCGGCGATCGGCCTGCGTTTGCGAATAGGTCGCGAGGCCGCGCGCGATGTAGGTGACGGCCATGACGATGATGCAGGCGAAGGTCAGATGGATCGCCAACCGGTACTGGCTGACCGAAACCCGCTCCGAAAGACCCGAGGCAACCATCCACCAGCCGATGAAGCCCTGGAAGCCGCCGAGCGCCAAAAGTCCGACCAAGCGCGGCTTGAGGCGGCGTTCCAGGCGGCCGGTGAGCCAGAAGAAGGCAAGCGGAATCGCCACCAGGAAGCCGACGCCGCGGGCAAGCAAACGATGCGCCCACTCCCACCAGAAGATGCCCTTGAACTCGTCAACGGTCATGCCCTTGTTGATCTGCTCGTATTGCGGGATCTGCTGGTATTTTTCGAACTCTTCCTGCCATTCGGCCTGATTGAGCGGTGGGATGACGCCGTGGATCGGTTTCCATTCGGTGATGGAAAGTCCCGAACCGGTCATGCGCGTGGCGCCGCCGACCATGACAAGAGCGAACAGGACCAGGAGCACGACATAGAGCCAGCCGCGCACGAACGTGCGATTGCGCAGTTCGCGGTTTCGCTCGGCAAGCGGTGCGGCGGTGTTGGTCATGGCTGACATTGCAATCGTTCCCGGCTCGTTCGAAACCGCGGGACTGGTGGACCATAGCGGCCCCGCTGGCAAGTTCGGCCCACGCGACACGCAGTCGCGCCGCATGTCCTCACCGGTTGCGCCGGTTGGCCAGAGCGACTATGCGGAACCTGGACAAAGGATCAAGAAATGCCCGTGCGCGTCAAGAAGCTGATCGGAACCGTGCTGCTGGTGCTGCTGGTGATCGTCTACGCGCTGATCGCGACCATGGTGGCGGTGGCACAGCTGTCGCAGTCGGGCCCGGTCGTCCACCTCGCCTTCTTCTTCTTCAGCGGGCTGCTGTGGATCCTGCCGGCGATGTGGATCATCAAGTGGATGCTCAAGCCGTCCAAGGCTGCCGAACGCTAAACATCACACAGTGACGACCCGCCGGCCGCCGTTGGCCAGCAGCGTCGTCGTGCCCGACAGCATGGCCCGCACCGCCGCGAGATCCTGATACCTGCCGTTGACCGAAAGCCTGGGAAGGGCGTGCAGGTTACCGGCATGCTCGGGCCGCAGGATTCCGTGACGCGTGGTCACCGCCGAGAGATAGCCTGCCTCGCGCGCCAGTTCGGTCTCGCGCAAACCCGCCGCCGCCGGATAGCCGTAGGGATAGGCAAAATGGCGCGGTGCATAGCCAAGCTCGGCCTCGATCATGCTGCGCGAGCGGTACATCTCGCGCAATGCGGCTTCCCTGCTCAAACGCTTGAGATTGTAGTGGTGCACGGTATGCGCGCCGATGGTGACCAGCGGGTTCTCGGCACAGCGCCTGATCTCGTCCCAGTTCATCAGCAGCTTGCGGTTGAGGGCCGAAGCGTCGACGCCGGCCATTTCGGCCCAACGGCGCAGAACAGCGCGCTGATCTTCCTCGCGCACGTCCGTGGTGATATGGGCCGACAAGCGCCGGAAAGCGTTCGATCGTCCTTCCGGCGTCGAGCAATCGAGTTTCACCTCGCCCTCCGGCATGGCCACGGAAAGCGCCTTTCCTGCCTCGACAATGTCGTCGAGCACCTCCCACCAAAGATCGGCGTCGCCGCCGGTCAGGCCCGAGGCGACGTAGATGGTCATTGGGGCTGCGTGTTTTTCCAGAACAGGGAGCGCTTCGGTGAGGTTATCACGATAGGCATCATCGGCAGTCAATGCCGCAAACCGGCCGCCCTTGTCGCCCAAGCGCAGGCGCGCCACCGCCTCATCCATGGAGACGAAGGCATATCCCATCCGCTTCATCTCGCCGATCAGCGCGTCGAGGAAGTGCGGCGCGATGCTGAGATGGCGGTTGGGCCCCCCCGGCCGCTCGAGGAAGGCAGTGACCCGATGCAGCATGAGAATAGCACCGACGCTGCCGACGAGCGGCCTGGCCAGCGCACCCAGCCCTGCATATCCGATCAGCATGAGAGCCAGCTTACGGGCTGCGTCGATCATTCCTTCACCTTTGGTGCGTAGGCTTGGCCGCATCGAACACGCAGGGAACGCGTTCCACATGCCGATGAATAGCCGGCAAGGATTGAAGTATGGTTGACGCCGCCCCCCGCGAAAACAGCGCCTTGTTGCGCCAGGGCGCGAATGCTGGCGACATCCTGACCGCTGTCGCCATTCCAGCCACGCGCGAGGCAATCAAGGCCTATGGCAAATCGGCAGGAGTCTCGGCACCGGCACAATGCCCGGGATGGGTGTCTACCTGGATCGAAACGAACAATGTCGATGCGGTGATTGCGACGCTGAACGCCAAGGGACGGCCGGTGCTGTCCGTTGCGCTTGAGGTCAGCCACGAAGGGCCGTTCCGCATTGCCCGATTTCTCAGCGGCAAGCACGCGAACGGCAATTTTCCTGCAACTGACAGGAACTGGCTTGCAACGGCAAGCACTGCCGAGATTGAAAGCCTCATCGGCTCGATCCGCCGGGCACGTCCGGATATCGACGTGGTCGCGTTCGACCGCCTCATCACCGATCTCGACGGGCTGCCCAATCCGCTGCTCAAGCTCATTTCCACGCCTAGCCCCAACGTCGCCCTGGGAGTCGACCTGGTCGGCGGTTTCGAGGCTGTTCTGACGCGCACCAGCGGCAAGAAGAAACGCAAACGGCATCGCAGCCAGGAACGCAAGTACGACGCCGTGGGCGGTGCCCGCCGTATCGTTGCGACGACAGAAGCGGACGTCAACGCCATGCTGGACGCGTTCTTCGCGATGAAGGAACAGCGTTTTGGCGCTATGGGCATTACCGACGTCTTCGCCGATGCCGGCGTCCGTACATTCTTCCGCAAGCTGTTTGTCGATGCACTGCAGAAAGACCCGTCGCCCTTTATCCTTCACGGCTTGGACGTCGGCGGAAAATACCGCGCGGTCACCGGGTCGAGCCGCGCCGGCAACCGCATGGTCTGCGAATTCGGCGCCATCGCCGACGACGAACTGGGCTATGTCAGCCCGGGCGAATACCTGTTCTTCGACAACATCTCCGAGGCTTGCGACCAGGGCTTCGACATCTACGATTTCAGCGTCGGCGACGAGCCGTACAAACGGCAATGGTGCGATATCGAAATCCAGCACGCCGACGTTCTGGTGCCGATGACGGCAAAGGGCCGGCTCTATGCGCTCGGGCTGAAGTCGACCGCGCGGCTCAAGAGCGCGGTCAAAAACAACACCACGTTATGGGCCGTGGTAAAGCGTCTGCGTTCGGGCGTGCGCGGTAAGGCTTCGCCTGCAGGGGAAGACTAGGCCGCCGAGCGCGTCGGCTGTGGCGTCGTCGGCAAGTCATGGCCAACCGGAGTCACCAGGATGACATCCTCATAGCCGCCAGCACGCAGGCCATCGGCCACATCGGCGATCTCGTCGTCATGCTGAAGGAAGCTGACCAGCACCTCGGTACCGTCGCCGACCAGGCGCCTGATCTCGTCGGCATCGGCCGGGCCGCATTCGACGACCACCAGATCATAGGCCGTCGTCAACGATTCCATGATGATCGGCAACCGATCGGCGGCACGCATGGCGCGCGCCGGATCGGCGGTGCCCACCGGCAGGACATCGCAGTCCGAATAGTGGTCGGCGCGGATGACATCGCTAAACTGGGCCTCCGAAGCCAGCAGGTTGGTGATGCCGGGATAGCGGCCACCATCGAGCATCGGCCGAGAGGCAGCACCTGAGGCGGTCAGATCGAGCAACAGCACGCGCAGGCCGGTGTCGGCCACTTCGCGGGCCACAAGTACCGCGGTCGCCGCCGCGTCATCACCTTCGGGCGAAATGAAGATTGCGCGCGCGGCACCGCCAGCGATGAGCCTTTCGGCTGCGGTCTCGATGCTGATGCCGGCATGGGGCTTGGCCGGCATTGCAGCGACGAGAGGCTCTTCGTCGTCAAGCGGCTGAACTTCGGGCTGCGCATCTTCGTATTCGACGGCGACGACCGGCTCTCCGGCATCATCCCACGACCGGGGCTCCGCTTCGTCGGGCAGGCTTGCCGCGCGGCGCACCGGCATGGGAACCTGTGTCACCGGTGACACGCGGGAACCGGCAGCCGGGCGCATCGCACGGCCGGAGAACAGCTCCCGCAGCAATGTGAAGATTGCCATCAACAGCAGCGAACCGACGAATGCCGCACCGACGATCGGCATGACCTTGGGGAAATAGGATTCGGACGGCACGATGGCGCGCGAAAAGACGCGTGCGTCGACCGGAAGATAGTTGCGATCCTGGCGCGATGAGGCCTCGCGGTAGCGGGTCAGGTAGGATTCGAGAAGCGCGCGCTGGGCGGCGGCTTCGCGCTCGAGCGCCCGCAACTCGACTTCTTCTTCCGACACCCGCCCGGATTCCACTTTCAGCCTGTTGAGGTCGGCAACCAGCTGCTTTTCGCGAAGATCGGCGCTCGCAGCCTCATTAACCAGGCCCGCAAGAACCTTTTCCGCCTGCGCACGTATCTGGACATCCAGGTCGGCAAGTTGGGAATTGAGCGCCTTGATGCGTGGATGATTGGGCAGCAGGGTCGTCGAAAGATCGGCAATGTCGGTCCGCAGTTGGATCTGCCGCTCGCGCAGGCGCTGGATAAGGCCCGAAGACAGAACCTCCGGCACCGCGTCGATCGAGCCGCCGTTCTTCAATGCCTGGCGCACGCTCTGGGCTGTCGCCTCGGCGGCCGAGCGGTTGGCACGAACGCGCGACAATTCGCTGGAGAGTTCGGAAAGCTGCTGGGTGGCAAGCGCAGAATTGTTCTGGCCGATCAACAGGTCGGACTGCGACCGGAAGCTGGCGACGCGCGCTTCGGCATCCTTGACGCGCTGGTTCAGGTCGGCGATTTCGGGCTTCAGCCAGTCGGTCGCCTCGGTGCTCGACTCGAGCTTGGACGTGCGCTGGAAGGCCAGATAGGCGTCGGCAATGGCGTTCGGCACTTCCGCGGCGAGCTTGGGATCCGATGACGAGAACTGGATGACGATGACGCGCGACTTCTCGACGCGATAGATGGTCAGCTGCTCGCGGAACGCCTTGAGTACACGTTCCTCCGGCGGCATTTCATTTGGATCGGCCTTGAGCCCGGCAATGACCAGAAAACGCGAAATCGTCGACATTTCTTCGGCCGCGTCGAATTCCGGCCGGCTTGCCAGATCGAGCTGCTTGGCAACCTGCTTGAGGATGTCGGTCGAACCAATGACCTCGACCTGACTGGTCACCCCCTCCTCGTCGAGCATGGGTCGTTCGTTCTCGCCGCTGCCGTCGGGTCGCGTGAAGACCGATTCCCGCGTTTCGATCAAAAGGCGCGTCTCGACGCGGTAATGAGGCGTCGCCAGCGAAGCAAGCACAAAGGCCAGACCGGTGACGGCCAATGCAACCAACAGCAAGCGCAGCCAGTTTCTCGCAAGACTGGCGAAGAGATGGCCGAGATCAACATCGACATCACCGGCAGTGGATTGGACGCCAGACATGCATTCCTACTCCCGAGGCTAGGCAGGCTGCATGGTAAACAAACATGGTAACTCAGGCGTTAACATCGCCGAGCGGCACTCTCCTGCGCTCAAGCAAGATCGCCCCGCCCTTTACCCGGCATTAACCCTAACAAGACGATAACGGACGCGAACCGATATCCCGCAGCGTGGCGGCAAGCAGTCGAAGGTGTGTCTGCCGAAATGAAAAGCTCCCTTGCCGTCAGCCACGCGCTTGTTGCCGTCATGCTCGCCCTCACCGGCTGCTCGAGCTACAAACCGGCACCGGCTGCTTTTCATGAGGTTCTCGACCAGCCCTACCGCCTCGGCGCCGGCGACCGCATCCGAGTCACCGTGTTCGAGCAGGAAGGACTGACCAACACCTACAGCGTCGACCAGTCGGGCTACATATCCTTCCCGCTCGTCGGCGGCGTTGCGGCGCGCGGCTACACCGCGCAGGAAGTCGAGAAGGCATTGGCAGCCAAGCTGCGCCAGGGTTATCTGCGCGATCCCGACGTTTCGGTCGAGGTCGACCGCTACCGGCCGATCTTCGTCATGGGCGAAGTCGGAGCCGCAGGCCAATATTCCTATGTTCCCGGTCTGACCGTGCAAAAGGCCGTGGCCATGGCCGGCGGCTACAGCGCCCGCGCCAACCAGGGCAATGTCGACATCACCCGCGACATCAACGGGAAAGTGATGACCGGTCGCGTCGTGACCAGCGACCCACTCCTGCCCGGTGATACGATCTACGTCCGCGAACGGCTGTTCTAAGTCGCCGTGCAGCAGACCGTGCCCCGCAAACTCCGGATCGTCCACTGCTTCAGGTCGCCGGTCGGCGGCATCTTCAGGCATGTGCGCGACCTGACCGAGGCGCAGGTGGCAGCCGGCCATCAGGTCGGCATCATCTGCGACTCGACGACCGGCGGCGAACACGAGGAGCGCCTGTTCGAGGCGATCCGGCCCATGCTCGCACTGGGCATCAAGCGCACATCAATGCAGCGCCACGTCGGCCCCGGCGACATTGCCGACGGCTGGCGCACCTACAAGATCATCAAGGAATTGCGGCCGGACGTGCTGCACGGGCACGGCGCCAAGGGTGGCGTCTATGCACGTGCGTTCGGCTCACTGTTGCGGGTTTCAAGGTATTGCGTGGCCCGCCTCTATTCGCCGCATGGCGGCAGTCTGCACTATGACGAGAGGACCGTCACCGGAAAGCTGTTCTTCGGCCTCGAACGCCTGATGGAACGCTTCACCGACCACCTCTTGTTCGTCTCCGACTACGAACGCCGCACCTTCATCCGCAAGGTCGGCGCGCCGCGCGTGCCGAACAGCCTGGTCTACAACGGGCTGAGAGACGAAGAATTCGAGCCAGTGCCCGCCGGCGGCGCCGACTTTCTCTATATCGGGATGATGCGCGACCTGAAGGGCCCGGACCTTTTCATCGATGCGCTGGCCAGGCTGCGGCAAGATCTCGGCCGCAAGGTCACCGCCGTGATGGTCGGCGACGGCGAGGACCTGCCGCGCTACCGTGCGCAGGTCGAAAGACTTGGCCTCGCCGACGACGTCCGCTTCATGCCGCCCATGCCGGCCCGGCAGGCATTCGCCCTTGCCGGCTGCGTCGTGGTGCCCTCGCGTGCCGAAGCCATGCCCTACATCGTGCTCGAGGCGTTGGCCGCGGGCAAGCCGATCATTGCGACTGCCGTCGGCGGCATTCCTGAAATCCTGGGAGCAAACTCCCCTGCCCTTGTCATGCCAAGTGCCGAGGAAATCAGCAAGAAGATGCGATTGGTGCTGGAAAGGCCCGATACATACGCAAAACTGATGCCTGGGACTGTCGATCTGAAGTCCCGCTTCGGGGTGGCTGTGATGGCCAGCGATGTCGAGAAAGCATATTTCTCGGCCCTCTTGCCGCGCCGCGGCTGAATACCTTTAGAAGTCGCCCGACCCGCTCAAGAGTTTCTTAGCTCATCTTTGCTATGCCGATCTGGCAATCGGGCAGCCGACCAACAGATCGACGACAATGACCAACTCCGACCCCAAGCACCGCTTCAGCGCGGAAGCCGTCAAGGCGGCTAGCGGCGACGGCACGAAGTCCGATACCGCCAAGCTGAGCAGCGTCGCCCAGGAAGTGGCGGCCCAATACCGGCGCGACACCATGTCCCCGGTCATGGTCAGCGGCTGGCTGCGCCTCGCCGAGTTCGCTTTTCTTGTTGTGTCAGGACTGGCGCTCTATGCCTACCATGTCGGCTTCCTCAGCCATCTCAGCTGGCAATACCCGCTGGTCATCCTGGCTGGGTCGTTTGCAGCGGTCCTCTTCTTCGAAGTCATGGACTGCTACCAGTTGCAATCGCTGCTGCGGCCGAGCGGCTCGATCGGGCGGATCGCCCTGGGTTGGGCAACGACCTTCGCGCTGATGTCGCTTACGGCCTTCTTCATGAAGGTTTCGGCAGAATATTCCCGCCTGCTGTTCGGCAGCTGGTTCGTCCTTGGCCTGTCGTTGCTGATCGGGTTGCGCCTGGTCATGGCGCGCGTCATCCGCAAGTGGGCGCGCAACGGGCGGATGGAGCGGCGCGCCGTCATCGTCGGCGGCGGCAAGGCCGCCGAGGTGCTTATCCGATCGATCGAACAGCAGCCCTACAACGACATCCGCATCTGCGGCATCTTCGACGACCGCGACGACAGGCGCTCGCCGCCGATCGTCGCCGGCTATCCGAAGCTGGGGACCGTCTCGGAACTGCTGGAGTTCGCTCGCATCGCCCGCATCGACATGCTGATCGTCTCGCTGCCGCTGACGGCGGAGACCAGGGTGCTGCAGCTGCTGAAGAAACTGTGGGTGCTTCCGGTCGACATCCGGCTGTCGGCGCATTCCAACCAGTTGCAGTTCCGGCCACGCGCCTATTCCTACATCGGCGCCGTGCCGATGCTCGACATCTTCGACAAGCCGATCAACGACTGGGATTCGGTTGCCAAACGCGCATTCGACATCGCTTTCAGCCTGCTCGGCATCATCGTCTTTTCGCCTGTCATGATCGCCACCGCCATCGCCATCAAGCTCGACAGCAAGGGCCCGATTCTGTTCCAGCAGAAGCGCCATGGCTTCAACAACGAGGTGATCGAGGTCTACAAGTTCCGCTCGATGTATACGGACCAGTCGGACCCGTCGGCGCGCAAGAGCGTGACCAAGAACGACCCGCGCGTCACCCGTGTCGGCCGGTTCATCCGAAAGGCCTCGATCGACGAGCTGCCGCAGTTCTTCAATTCGCTGTTCGGCAGCCTGTCGCTCGTCGGTCCACGCCCGCACGCGATCGCGGCCCAATCGCACAACCTGCTCTACAATGAAGTGGTCGATGGCTACTTCGCCCGCCACAAGGTCAAGCCCGGCGTCACCGGCTGGGCACAGATCAACGGCTGGCGCGGCGAGATGGACACCGACGAGAAGATCCGCAAGCGCACGGAATTCGATCTCTACTACATCGAGAACTGGTCTCTCTGGTTCGACATGAAGATCCTGTTCCTGACGCCGATCCGCCTGCTCGACACGGAAAACGCCTATTGAGCGCGATCACCTACGAGCTGCCGCGGGCTGCGATCAATGCCAAGCTGATCGGGCTGATTTCCACCGGCGCCATTGCGCTGGGCGTGTTGCTGTCCGGGTTCGTCATCCGCGAGCCTGCCCCATACGAGCTCTACATGGCCGGGCTGATCGCCGTCTGGTCGCTCTTCGGGTTGCGCATCACGCGGGCCATCACGCCGCTGGTTGTCCTGCTCGTGGTGTTCAACATCGGCGGCATGATTTCGATGACCCAGATGTCGAACCTGATGGGCACGCCGCTCTATCTCGCGGTGTCGCTGTTCCTGGCATTCACCGCGATCTTCTTTGCCGCGGTGACCGAGACCGATCCGAAGCTCTACCGGGTCATCTTCCTGTCCTGGGTAACGTCGGCCGTGGTCACTTCGGTGCTCGGCATTCTCGGATATTTCGGCGCCGTGCCAGGGGCCGAGATGTTCACCAAGTTCGGCCGCGCCGCCGGCGCCTTCCAGGACCCCAACGTCTTCGGGCCGTTCCTGGCCCTGCCAGGCATCTACCTGCTCTTCCGCGTCTTGACCGAACGTCCCGCCAGGATGGCGCTGCATGCGGTGCTGCTGCTGGTCGTCACCGGCGGAATCTTCCTGTCCTTCTCGCGCGGTGCCTGGGGCCTGTTTGGCGCGTCGGCAATCCTGCTCACCGGCTTCCTGTTCCTGCAGAGCAACAGCGGCCGTTTCCGGCTCAGGATCGCAGTCATGAGCATGGCCGTCGTGACATTGCTGGCTGCCGCACTGCTCGTCGCGCTCCAGATTCCCGGCATCGGCGAACTGTTCGCGACACGCGCCCAGCTCGTCCAGGACTATGATGGGGCGCGGCTCGGCCGCTTCGCCCGCTACGCCATCGGTTTCCTGCTGGCCACCGAAAAGCCGCTCGGCATCGGTCCGCTGGTCTTCGGCCAGATCTATGGCGAGGACACGCACAACATCTGGCTCAAGGCGCTGATGGACTATGGCTGGCTCGGCTTCGCCAGCTACCTGACGCTGATCGTGTGGACCGTAGCCGCTGGCTTCCGCATCCTCCTGCGCAACCGGCCGTGGCAGCCCTACCTGCTGTCTGCCTATGTCGTGTTCCTCGGCCACATCGCCCTTGGCACCGTCATCGACACCGACCACTGGCGCCATTTCTACCTGCTGCTCGGGCTGATCTGGGGCGCGATCGCGCTCGAGGCACGCCACCAGCGCGCCTTCGACGCCGCCAACTGACGCGGTCATTGCCGGCGATTGCGCCCATCATTCCGGCTTGGCGAACGTTGCGGCACCCATTTGCCGGCTCAAATTGCCGTGAGCGATTTGTGACACAGAGTTACCGCTCGGCCAGTGGCAATCGGACAGATAGGCGCCTATGTGTCTGTGGTAAGCGAAATGGCCGACAAAAAATTCCGGCTACGCTACCGAAAAGTGAAAGGAATAATACAATGAACAAGCTCATCCTCGCCGCTTCCGCATTTGCTCTTATGACCGGCGCTGCACTTGCTTCCTCCTCTGACGGTGTTGTTGCCAAGATCAATGCCGACGCTCGCGTCATTACTCTCGAGAGCGGCCAGAGCTACACCGTTCCGCGTGACGTTGCTCTGCCCGCGATCCAGGCCGGCGAAAAGATCTCGATCCAGCTCAACGACGAAGGCGACCGCGTCCAGAGCGTTCTGCGCTAAGCCGCCACCAACGATGGCTTGATGCCCCAATCAAACTGTCGCGATTGCCAAAAGAAAGCCATGGGTCCTCCCACCCATGGCTTTCTTTGCGTTTGGCGCCCGGGCAACCGGCAACATGCGATGGGCCAACAGCTAGAACCCAACGCATCCGCAAACGACTGCGCCTTGAGGCACCCGCATGCTCGGCGCCTCCCTTGCCTGGCTGGCTGAAGCCCCTCCTCCCTATCCCTCTCGTCCACGCCCCGCGACCGCTAGGCGACAAGGTCCAGCCATCCTCCACTGAGTGCGGCGGCCAGACCCCAATACTTGGTGCCCTGCATCAAGAGATAGCAGCCTGCGAAAGAAGGCCATCGGCCCTTCTTTGCGTTTGGACTTCCGGATAGCCACCGAGCAACCCGCTCTCTCGGCGCCCGCCGCACTCATCCGCCGGAAATCCCATCACCGCATGCCGGCAGCCCCAAAGCCAGCGCCCCCGGCATCGCCTGCCCCTTTGTACCAGGCGCAGGCACCAATTCCGCACTGACAACGCCGGCCACCAGAGTTCGGGCATCCACCGCAACGAGTCACATCCGCAGCCGGCCATTGCACACACGGAGCCGCTTTTGTGAACAGTCCGGCACCATTTGCCGGCTCAACACGGCGTGACTGCTTTGTGAATCAGAGTGACCACCCGGCCCGTAGCAATCACAGAGATAGGCACCTATCTGATGATGGTAAGCGGAACGACCGAATAAATACCTCGGCCTCGCTACCGAAAAATGAAAGGAATATGAAAATGAAGAAGATCATCCTCGCCGCATCGGCACTTTCGATCATGGCTGGCGCTGCCTTTGCTTCGCCAGCTAGCGGCATTGTTGGAAATATCAACACCGGCACCCGCGTCATTACTCTTGAAAGCGGCAAGAGCTTTACCGTCCCGCACGACGTTGCCCTGCCTGCGATCCAGGCCGGCGACACCGTCTCGCTCCAACTGAACGATGAAGGCGACAAGGTCCAGGCCGTCCTCCGCTAAGTGCGACGACTCCGAGACTTGGTGACCTGCAACAAGAAATAGCAGCCCGACAAAGATTTCGGCCTCGCTACGGACCTACGAAAGGAATACGAAAATGAAGACGATCATCCTCGCTGCCTCTGCACTTTCGATCATGACCGGCGCCGCATTTGCCTCGACTGCAAGTGGTGTCGTTGGCAACATCAATGCGGAGACGCGCGTCATTACCCTGGAAAGCGGCAAGAGCTACACCGTTCCGCGTGACGTCGCCCTGCCCGTGATCCAGGCCGGCGAAACCGTCTCGATCCATTTCAACGACGAAGGCGACAAGGTCCGGGCGGTTCTCCGCTAAGTGAGGCCGCATCGAGAGGCCGATTTCCGTCGGCCTGTCAGACTCAGAAAAGCCATGGGCCCCCACCCGTGGCTTTTTCTTTTTCCGCGATGAGCGCCACAACTTCAACGGAACCCGCCGGCCCAGGCGTCGCGCGTGAACGATGGCTTTCCATTCCGGTTTCAGCGCGCCGGGCAAGATCGCGTGATCAAAACGTGTCCCGAGTTTACCGCGGCGGCAGCAACAAGCGGACGCTGCCGGTCGTAGTTGTAGATGTCACCCGAGGTGCCCCAGGGCCCCGGACCTCAACAACCACCATAGGGAGTTACGATCATGAACAAGCTCATTCTTGCCGCCGCCGCCACAGCCCTTTTTTCAGGCTCGGCCCTCGCATCCGACGCCAGCGGCATCGTCGCCCGGTTCAATGCCGGCCCTCGCGTCATTACCCTCGATCATGGCGGCAGCTATACGATTCCGCGTGACGTTGCCTTGCCGTCGATCAAGGTCGGCGAGAAGGTGACGATCCTGCTCAACGACGAAGGCGACGTCGTCCGCAACGTCTTCGTCAGCCCGCAGTCGATGATGTGACTGCCTGTGCCGTCAGCGGCACGCTACGATCAACGCCATGGGCGCAAGCGTCCATGGCGTTCTTGCGGAACAGCGTTGCGAGCCGTTGTGCTCGCAATGCAAATGGAAATCAGGGGAAGGGATATAATGGTCGGAGTGGCCGGATTCGAACCGACGACCCCTTGACCCCCAGTCAAGTGCGCTACCGGGCTGCGCTACACTCCGGACCGGTCGCGATGTATCTTGATAATGGCGTCCTGGTCAACCCAATTCGGCGGCTTTCCCGCCAAACTTCTCCATCGCCAGGCAAGATATTGATGCCGCTGGCCAAAATCCCAGTGGAGCCGCTTCAGCGCACCTGATCGAGCAGCCGCTTGCACTCGAGAAGGTCGAACAAGGCCTCCTGCAGCAGGGCGCGATTGTCACGGGAAAGCTTGCCGCTGTCGGCGGCAACGGGCCCGTCTTCGTCGCCCTTGCCAAGCCCGAAGAAACGGCGGCTCGGCTTGGCCCTCGCCTCACCGACCAGCATCTCCTCGTCGGTGCCGCGCGGCTGGGCTGCGGGCGTCATCGGTGCTTCGGCCTGTTTGCGCTGGGCGATCGCCTCGACGGCCTTCATGTCGCCGCTGCCGACTGCGACGAGGAACTGGTTGCCGTTGTCGCGCAACAGCTTCTGCACGCCCTTGATGGTGTAGCCCTGCTCATAGAGCATGTGCCGAATGCCCTTGATGAGCTCGACATCCTGCGGCCGGTAATAGCGGCGGCCACCACCGCGCTTCATCGGCTTGATCTGGGTGAAACGCGTCTCCCAGAAGCGCAGTACGTGCTGCGGCAAGTCGAGGTCTTCGGCCACTTCGCTTATGGTGCGGAAGGCGTCGGGGCTCTTGTCCATGGTCGCCACTTTCGCAAAAACGATTCGTGATTCATTTCAGCGGTTTGCGCGGCAACATTCAAGCCCGGTGCGAATCACACACCAGGCTTTCAACCGCTTAGAGCGGAGTATTCGCTATTTGGCGGCTTTGGACTTGCCGTTCTGGTGAGCCCGCAGGATGCGGCTCTTGAGCACGTTGGACGCCTTGAAGGTCATCACCCGGCGCGGCAGGATCGGCACTTCTTCGCCGGTCTTGGGGTTGCGGCCGACACGTTCGTTCTTGTCGCGGACATGAAATGTGGCGAAAGACGACAATTTGACCGTCTCGCCGCGCACGATCGCTTCGCAGATTTCGTCGAGAACCGTTTCGACCAGTTGCGCCGATTCGGTGCGCGAAAGGCCGACTTTCCGGTAGACGGATTCAGCGAGGTCGGCACGCGTAAGTGTCTTTCCCCCCATGCGACGGTCCAATCCTCAAAAATCTGAAATTCAGCAAACGCGGCGGAGGTTAAGTAATTGATCCGTCAAGGTCAAGGACCGATGCCATGACCTTGGGGCGGACGCCATACGGGCTTGCCGAGGCGCCGAAATCACCACCTGAGAAGGACGGCACCCCAGGTAAAGCCACCGCCCATGGCTTCAAGCATGACGAGATCGCCCTTCTTGATGCGGCCGTCGGCAACGGCGGTGGAAAGCGCCAGCGGCACCGAGGCGGCGGATGTGTTGCCATGGAGATGCACGGTGACCACAGCCTTGTCTTCGGCGATGCCGAGTTTCTTGGCCGACGCATCGATGATGCGCTTGTTGGCCTGATGCGGCACGAACCAGTCGAGCGTGTCGGCCGAAACGCCGGTCTGGGCAAAAACATCCTCGATCACGTCGGTGATCATGCCGACTGCGTGCTTGAAGACTTCGCGTCCTTCCATCTTGAGATGGCCGACCGTGCCGGTCGTCGACGGCCCGCCGTCGACATAGAGCTTGTCCTTGTGGGTGCCGTCGGAGCGCAGGCTGGCCGCCAGAACGCCACGGTCGGCGATAGTGCCCTGCCCTTCCTCGGCCTCGAGCACCAGCGCACCGGCACCATCGCCGAACAGCACGCAGGTCGAGCGGTCGCTCCAGTCGAGGATGCGCGAGAAGGTCTCGGAACCAATGACCAGGACGCGCTTGGCAAGACCGCCCTTGATGTAGAGGTCGGCAGTGGTGACGGCATAGACGAAGCCGCTGCACACCGCCTGCATGTCGAAAGCGAAACCGTGGCGCATGCCGAGCCGGTTCTGGATCTCGACTGCGGTCGCCGGGAATGTGTTGTTGGGCGTCGAGGTCGCCAGCACGATCAGGTCGATGTCGTCAGGCGTCAAGCCGGCATTGGCAAGGGCGGCACGGGCGGCCGCCTCGCCCAGCGAGGCCGTCGTTTCGTCGTCGGCGGCGATATGGCGCTGACGGATGCCGGTGCGCTGGGCGATCCACTCGTCCGAGGTCTCGACCATGCCTTCGAAATCGGCGTTCTTCATGATGCGGCGGGGCAGCGCCGAACCGATCCCGCGCACAACTGATCTGATCACTTTGAAAAATCCTATTCCTGATCTTCGACCGCAGCAGCGGGGCGCCCCATCTGAGCATGTGGGTTGCGTGCATGAAACAAATCCAGATCGGCCTCGATGCGGTCGAGCAGCCGGTTCCGGACCATATCATATGCCATTTCGATGGCGGCAGCGAAGCCGTCCGCGTCGGCCCCGCCATGGCTCTTCACCACGATCCCATTGAGGCCGAGGAACACGCCGCCATTGGCGCGGCGCACATCCATCTTCTCGCGCAGGCGGTCGAATGCGCCCTTGGCGAAGATGTAGCCGATCTTGGCCATCAGCGTGCGGCTCATCGCTTCGCGCAGATAGCCGCCAATCTGGCGCGCGGTGCCTTCGGCGGTCTTGAGCGCGATGTTGCCCGAAAACCCCTCCGTGACAACGACGTCGGTGACGCCCTTGCCGATATCGTCGCCCTCGACGAAGCCCTGGTAGGTCATCGATGCCATATTGGCCTCGCGCAGCATGCGTCCGGCTTCCTTGACCTCTTCCTGGCCCTTGATCTCTTCGACGCCGACATTGAGCAGGCCGACGGTGGGCCGCTCGATGCCGAACAGCGCCCGCGCCATGCCGGTGCCGAGAATGGCGAAATCGATGAGTTGGTGCGCGTCGGCACCGATGGTGGCGCCGACATCGAGCACCACGCTCTCGCCACGCGTCGTCGGCCATAGGGCGGCGATCGCCGGCCGATCGATGGTGGCCATGGTGCGCAGGCAGAATTTCGACATCGCCATCAGCGCGCCGGTATTGCCGGCGGACACGCAGGCATCGGCGGTGTCGGACTTGACCGCCTCGATGGCCTTCCACATCGAGGATTTCCAGCGGCCCTGGCGCAGCGCCTGGCTGGGCTTGTCGTCCATCCTCACCGCAACCTCGCAGTGAACGAACTCGCTGACGGCGGCCAGCCGCGGCTGCTTGGCCAATTCGGGACGAACCACTTCCTCGCGGCCGTAGATGATGAAGCGAATATCGGTGCGCCTGGTGGCGACCTTGGCCAAGGCGGGAATGATCACGGAAGGGCCGTGATCGCCACCCATGGCATCAATGGAAATCTTGATCACGCGTCGGTCATCTCACTGTTGGCGTCGCAGGGCAGGCAAAAGTCCGGCGAAAATAGCGGTTCTGGACGACCGCACAACCGGGATTACGCGAAACGGCGGGCGTTTTCAAAGTTTCTTGGATATCAGGCGGAGCTTTTTCTGGAATTCGCTCTCGATCGGCTCGATGTCGTCGTCGCCGGAACTGGCGACCGCGGCACCCGTCTTGCGCGGATAAGGATCGATGGCCAGGCCGAAGAATTCCTCGGCAAGGGCGCCTGCGTCAATCGTGTCGCCGGTGAAGGTTTCCGGGCTGTCGGGACCATCGGCATCCAGCAGGATTTCGCCGGCAGAATTGAAGCCCTGCCTGGCAAGCTTGGAATCCTCGGGCAGGTAGACGCCTTCGATATCCTCGTCGATGGTCGCTTCGACCGGGTCGAGCGTGACGATGCATGCCTGGGTGATCCGAGCCTGCACGCGGCCGCTGACCTTGACGCCGTTGCGCTTCCATTTGGTGACCAAGAGGTCCGCCTTGTAGCGTTCTACCGACACCAGGTCGTGGGCCTCGGCAAGAGCTGCGCGCTGCGCCGCATCTGCATCGACCACAACGGCCATGCCCTTTTGTGGCAGCCGCGCGATGTTGACCGGGAAGGAAACCGGGCTTCGGGTCTCATCAAATTTCATGGGTCGCCTCCTTCAGGCTGCCTGCGGCACCGGATATGTCAGTTTGCCGGCACATATATCCTGCGAAGGCAGCTCTGCCAGAGCGCGATTCGCCGCAAAGACATAATCCGCGAGTTCCGAGGCCTGGGGCCATTCCTTGGCATCCGGACGAACGTTGCGCATCAGCGCCGCAGCAAGGGCGGCGTGATCGTCGCGCTCGAGCGCGTCCTTATAGGACTCGGTGCGGCCGTAGAACATCTTGGCCAGCTTCTTCATGCGCTTGGGCACGCCGACATCGCTGATGCCGAGCTCACGCAGGGAATGATCGACATCGAGGAAAAACTCATCGATCAGCAACTGGGCGATCTCCGCGGAAGCCCCGGTTTCACCGCGCAGGCGGTGCTGGAACAGGAACATGTGCAGCGAAAGCATCTCGAAACGGCCGAGCGGCGTATCGGGCACGTCCCAGGCGGAATAAAATGGCTCCTGCCGCGCCGCTGCCACGATTCGTGTATAGAGCGCGTCCGTGATGGCGCGGTTGGCTTGGCGTTCACGGCCAAACAGACGCTGGAACATTTGAGGGCGGTCTCCCGGGGACCCGTTTCGCTAAGTGGCCTTGTTGCATCGGCGCGCAAGCTGGTTTACCGGTTTTGCGGCTTCGCGCAAGCAGAGGCTCTGGCACGACAGGATGGAGTTGTTGTTGCACTCGCTGAAATTCAAGATGCCATTTTCGTTGCGTCCGGCTGGCGCAGTTTCGCTGATCGTGGCCGCAGCCGCGCTTTCGGCGTGCAACACCTCGAAGACCTTCGGTGACCTGACCCCCAGCGAGACGCTGACCCAGGGCTACGTCATCGACCAGCAGTCGATCGATTCCGTGCCGGTTGGTTCCAGCCGCGAGCAGGTCTTGCTTGCGCTGGGCACGCCGTCGACGACAGCGACCTTCGACAACGAGGTGTTTTATTACATCTCGCAGACGCGCAAGCGCGCCGTCGCCTTCGCCAAGCCCAAGCTTGTCGAGCAGCGCGTGCTGGCCGTCTATTTCGGCGCAGACGGGCGCGTCACCAACATCGCCAACTACGGCATGCAGGATGGCAAGGTGTTCGACTTCATCTCGCGCACGACGCCGACCGGCGGCAAGGACCAGAACTTCCTCGGCCAGCTGCTTGCAGGCGCGGGCAAGATGGGCTCGAGCGCGGCCAGCAGCATTTTCGGCGGCAGCTAGGCCGCACAAGACTTTTCAGAAATCTCAGGCAACAGAACCCGCGGGAGCAATCCCGCGGGTTTTTCTTTGCGCCCTCATCTGCCAGCACGCGAAAAACCCCGCCCGCATGGTGCGGACGGGGCTGGATCGAGCAGACAGCATCGGCAAGCGCAATCGCCTGCCGGGCGTTGATCAGCTATGCGCCAGGACGGCGAGCAGCAGGAGCGCGACGATGTTGGTGATCTTGATCGCCGGGTTCACGGCCGGACCGGCGGTGTCCTTGTAGGGATCGCCGACGGTATCGCCCGTCACCGACGCCTTGTGCGCCTCCGAGCCCTTCAGGTGCTTGACGCCGTCCTTGTCGGTGAAGCCGTCCTCGAACGACTTCTTGGCGTTGTCCCATGCGCCGCCGCCCGAGGTCATCGAGATGGCCACGAACAGGCCGTTGACGATGACGCCGAGCAGCGAGGCGCCTAGGGCCGCGAAAGCCGAGGCCTTGGAACCGGAGATCAGAAGCACGCCGAAATAGACGACCAGCGGCGCCAGAACGGGCAGCAGCGACGGGATGATCATTTCCTTGATCGCCGCCTTGGTCAGCAGATCGACCGCACGAGCATAGTTGGGCTTGGACGTTCCCTTCATGATGCCCGGATCCTCGCGGAACTGCTTGCGCACCTCCTCGACGATGGCGCCCGCGGCCCGGCCGACGGCGGTCATGGCGATGCCGCCGAACAGATAAGGGATGAGGCCGCCGAAGATCAGGCCGGCGACGACGTAGGGGTTGGACAGGTCGAACGACACCGTGCCGATATCGGCAAAGTACGGGTACTGCGCACTGTTGGCGGCGAAGTACTGCAGATCGTAGCTGTAGGCGGCAAACAGCACCAGCGCGCCGAGACCGGCGGAGCCGATGGCGTAGCCCTTGGTGACAGCCTTGGTGGTGTTGCCGACCGCGTCGAGCGCGTCGGTGGAATGGCGCACTTCCTTGGGCAGGCCGGCCATTTCGGCAATGCCACCGGCATTGTCGGTGACAGGGCCGAAGGCATCGAGCGCAACGATCATGCCGGCAAGGCCGAGCATCGTGGTAACCGCGATCGCCGTACCGAACAGGCCGGCAAGCTGGAACGTCGAGATGATGCCGCCGACGATGACGATCGCCGGAAGTGCCGTCGATTCGAGCGACACCGCCAGGCCCTGGATGACGTTGGTGCCGTGACCGGTGACCGACGCCTGGGCGATCGAGTTGACCGGCCGCTTGTTGGTGCCGGTGTAATACTCGGTGATGACGACGATCAGGCCCGTTACCACGAGGCCGACGAGGCCGCAGATGAACAGGTTTTGGCCCGTGATCAGCACGCCGCCACCGGTGCCGATCTCGCCCCAGCCGACAGTCAGCGACGTCGCCGCCCCAAGACCGACGATGGACAACAGGCCGGTGACGATCAGCCCCTTGTAGAGGGCGCCCATGATCGAGCCGTTGGAACCGAGCTTGACGAAGAAAGTGCCGATGATCGAGGTGATGATGCAGGCGCCGCAGATGGCGAGCGGATAGAGCATCACATTGGAAAGCACTTCCGTGCCGCCGAAGAAGATGGCGCCAAGGACCATGGTGGCGACGACGGTCACCGCATAGGTCTCGAACAGGTCGGCGGCCATGCCGGCACAGTCGCCGACATTGTCGCCGACGTTGTCGGCGATGGTGGCCGGGTTGCGCGGATCATCCTCGGGAATTCCAGCTTCGACCTTGCCGACGAGATCGCCACCAACATCGGCACCCTTGGTGAAGATACCGCCACCGAGACGGGCGAAGATCGAGATCAGCGAGGCGCCAAAGCCGAGCGCCACGAGCGAATCGATGACAACGCGATCAGCAGGCCCGTAGCCCATCGGGCCGGTGAGAATGAGGTAGTAGACCGAGACACCAAGCAAGGCGAGGCCGGCAACCAGCATGCCGGTGATGGCGCCCGACTTGAAGGCGATATCGAGGCCGGCGGCGAGGCTGTTGGAGGCGGCCTGGGCGGTACGAACATTCGCGCGAACCGAGACATGCATGCCGATGAAACCGGCGGCCCCCGAAAGCACTGCACCAATCAAAAAGCCGATCGCCGCGGATGCGGAAAGCAGCCACCAAGCGAGCAGGAACACGACGACGCCGACGATGGCGATGGTGGTGTATTGGCGCGCCAGATATGCCTGCGCACCTTCCCGGATGGCGGCGGAGATTTCCTGCATGCGCGCATTGCCCTGGTCGGCTGCGAGAACCGACTGAGTCGCCCATATGGCGTAAAGGACAGATAGCAGGCCGCAGGCGATGACGACGTAAAGCATTGTCATTGCCAATTCTCTTCCCTGATTGTGCCCGGAATTCCCCTCCCCGGGCTAGTGAACGAGACCGGCAGCCTCTACGCGGTTTCCGGCCCCTGGCGAACAATCCGAAACAGGGCAGCGAACGTCAAGACATCGCCAAGCTTTTGTCCCGGCTTTCGCCGCCTGCCCCGAATAGGCTGAACTCAAACGACAAATTCAACTCAGGCGAGATCATGGTCCAGCTGGTTGACGAAGATCAGCACAGCCAGCATCGTCATGTAGAACTTGAATGCGGCCTCCTGGCCGTTCCAGGTGCTGGACTGCCACATGGCGAACCACTCACCGCCGACGACCATGAAGCCGAGGAACCAGACAAGGAAACCCATGGTGGCGCCGATGACGACAAAGCCCTTGGCATCGTTGAATTCCCTGCCGGAACCCTTGCGGGCTTGCCAGAGCTTGAAAGCTGCGACCAGAAACAGCACGCAGGTCAATGCTTCGCCGACAATGATCAGCCAATAACCGGCGGTCCACAAAGCAGGGCTGGTGATCGAGCGATACATCAGCGCATTGCCCGGGAATGTGGTGTCCATGCTGAGCACATGCTGAACGAAGGCGAAATTGGAGCCATAGTCAGTGATGTTGCCGAACGCTACAAGGAAGGCGAAGGCCGCGAGGCAAAGGGACATTACGATCTTTGAGAGACGCAAGGTCATGGCAAGAACTCCTGCAGGTCAAACATCGGGGCATCAACCAGATCAATTGCCGAGTCTCGGCAATGATGCAACCGGCCGCCCGGTCAGCATTTCGCTGACAGCGACGGCAAAAGCATATGCCGGGAAGAACGGCATCGACGTCGAGCTGGAAGAAGTGCGGCTGTCTGCCGACTGTCAGATCGGGGACGTAGTGTCGATATCTTCTGGCGGCACCGCGCATGACTTTGCAGTCATGCGCCGCCGTTGGATCGTCGACCGGTCGCGCAGCCGGCTCGAAGTGACACTCGACCACCCCGTTCGCGGGCGGTGAAACGTCAGGCGTGGCCGACGCCCTGCCCCATGCGCCTGGCAGCCATGCGCTCCAGCGCCGACAGTGCGTCATAGATCAGCACCGCAAGTGCCGCGACGATCAACCCGCCCTGCAGGACGAAAGCGAGGTTGTTGGACTGCAGCCCGGCGATAATGACCTCACCGAGCGTCTTGGCGGCAACCGTCGAGCCGATGGTCGCCGTGGCAAGGCTGATGACAACGGAAAGCCTGATGCCGGCGAGAATCACCGGCACGCTGAGCGGCAGCTCGATCTTGAGCAGGCGCTGCCAGCCCGTCATGCCCGCCCCCCGTGCCGCCTCGACGACATTGGCCGGAGTGGTGGTCAGTCCAGTCAGCGTGTTCTCGAAGATCGGCAGCAGACCGTAGAGAAACAGCGCGATCAGGGTTGGCTTCTCGCCAAAGCCGACGGCCGGCACAGCCAGTGCAAGCACCGCCACTGGCGGAAACGTCTGGCCGATATTCACCAGGCTGCGTGACAAAGGCAGGAATTCGACGCCGGCCGGCCGGGTGACCAGGATAGCGAGCGCAACCGCAACGACGATCGCGGCAGCGGTGGCAATGGCGACCGTGCGCAAGTGCTGGAACGCCAGCGAAGAGAGGCTGCCCTGATTGTAGATCGCAGGTGCGCCATTCTGCGTCAGCGGCTTGAGCAACGGCTCGAACCATAGCGGGTTGCTCAGGAACGCGACCAACAGGGCCAGCAGGCAAAGCCGCAACAGCAGCGGAATCCAGGCCTTCATTGTGGCCTCGCGGCGCGCTTGACCAGGCCTTGGACTGTCACGCGCCCGATAGCCGTGCCATCTTCCGATGTCACCGGCATGGCAGCGCGTCCCGACCAGAGGAGTTCGGCGAGCGCGTCGCGCTGGCTCGCCTCGGCAGCTATGCCCTCGCCATCGGCACTGCCCGGCTCGACGGCATCGCGGACCTCTCCGAGCGACAGGAGCTTGAAAGGACGGTCGCTGGCCCCGACCAGCGTCTCGACGAACCCCGTGGCCGGTTTTGCCAGGATTTCGGCCGGCGATGCGTACTGGATCAGCTTGCCGGCATCCATGACGGCAATGCGGTCGCCCAGATGGACGGCCTCTTCCATGTCGTGGGTGACGAGGATGATGGTGGTGCCGAAGCGGTTCTGGATCGCCAGCAAATCTTGCTGTGCCTTGGTGCGGATGATCGGATCGAGCGCACCGAAGGGTTCGTCCATCAAGAGCACGTTGGGTTCGGCAGCAAGCGCGCGGGCGACGCCGACACGCTGCTGCTGGCCGCCCGACAACTCGTGCGGATAGCGTGGACCAAAGGCTGCCGGGTCGAGCTGCAGCAGCGACATCAGTTCATCGACCCGGGCCTTGATGCGCGCGGCATCCCAACCGAGAAGCAACGGAACGGTACCTATGTTCTGCGCCACCGTGCGGTGGGGAAACAGCCCGTTGCCCTGGATGGCGTAGCCGATGCTGCGGCGAAGTTCGTGGCCCGGGACGGAACGGTTGTCGACACCGTCGAGCTTGATCGTGCCCGACGTGGGCTCTACCAGGCGGTTGATCATGCGCAGAAGCGTAGTCTTGCCGGAACCCGAAGTGCCGACGATGACCGTCAGTGTGTGCGGCTCGATGACCATCGAGACATCGTCAACGACCGCGGCGTCGCCATAGCGCTTGGTGATGTTTTCGATTTCGATCATGCGGCCACCGTCGTGGATCTGCGGGTCGCGACTTGTTCGACCACCGCGTCGAGGATGATGGCAGCGGCAAAGGCCAGCGCCACAGTGGGGACCGCACCGAGCAGCACGAGGTCCATTGCCGTCTGGCCAACGCCCTGGAAGACGAAGACGCCGAAGCCGCCACCGCCGATCAGGGCAGCGATGGTGGCAAGGCCGATGTTCTGGACCAGCACGATGCGTATGCCGGTGAGGATGACGGGAAACGCCAGCGGAAACTCGACGCCCCACAGGCGCTGCCAGCCGGTCATGCCCATGCCGCGCGCCGCATCATTGGCAGTTCGGGGAACCCCAGCGAGCCCGACGACGGTGTTCGCCACCACGGGGAGCAGCGAATAGAGAAACAGCGCGACGAATGACGGCGCCGCGCCGATGCCGCGAATGCCGAGCGCTGAAGCGCCGGGGACATTGGCGGCAACCCAGCCGAGCGGCGCGATCAAGATGCCGAACAGCGCGATGGAAGGAATGGTCTGGACGATGTTGAGCACGTTGAGCACGCCCGCGCGCAGCGCCTCGACGCGATGGCACAGGATGCCCAGCGGTATTCCGACCAGCACCGCAGCGGCAAGCGAACCGAGCGCCAGCTGGACATGGCGCTTCGCCTCGTTCCAGAAACTGTCGGCACGATTGGCATATTCCTTGAGGATCGACAGGCTGTCCCACTGACCCGAGGCGAGCAGAAGCCAAACCGCAGCGGCGGCAATGCCAAGTACGGCGACGCGCCCGACGGGTGAAAGCTGCAGCCTTGTCAGGACATCAGCGAGCAAAAGGGTGAAGGCAAAGATCAAGAGCCAAAAACCAGAGGCCGGCGAGATGCGGGCGAAGGTGTTGCCCTCCGGCGTCAGATAGCTGCCGGCATTACCGATCAGCAGGGCAAGGGAAACCAGGGCAATGGCACTGGCGCCAAGACGCGCGGCCAGCGGCGTCTTGAACAGGGCAACGAGGCCGGCCGCAACCAGGATGACCAGCAGCACAAGCCCTGCCGGAGACGGCAGAGCCTCGAGAATCGAGCGCGGCTCACCGGCCACGATGCGGTTGGCGCGAAAGGTGGCAAATGGCGCCAAGAAGGCGCCATAGGCGGTGATCGCGGCGATCACCACGCCCAGCTTGTCGAACCTGATGCCCACTGTCGCGATGCGTCCCCGGTTCCGGCGGCGCGCCCCTGATGAGGCGCGCCGAGGAAGCTTACTTCAGAAAGCCGTTCTTCTTCAGGAAATCTTCGGCAACAGCCTTGGCCGGCTCGCCGCCAACCTGGACGCGGCCGTTGAGCTCCTGGAGCGTGACGAGGTCGAGCTTTTCGAACACCGGCTTGAGCAGGGTCTCGATCTGCGGGTGCTCCTTGAGCACCGCCTCGCGAATGATCGGGGCCGGCTGATAGACCGGCTGCACACCCTTGTCGTCGTCGAGCACGACCAGGCCCGATGGAGCGATGCCGCCATCGGTGCCATAGACCATGGCCGCGTTGGCGCCGTTGGTCTGGTTGGCGGCAGCGCCGATGGTGGCGGCCGTGTCGCCGCCCGACAGCGTGATCAGTTGCTCGGGCTTGAGCGTGAAGCCATAGGTGGTCTGGAAGGCGGGAAGTGCTGCAGCCGAATTGACGAACTCGGACGATGCCGCCAGCACGACGGTGCCACCGCCGGCGACGTATTTGCCGAAATCGCTGAGGGTGGCGAGCTTGTTGGCGTCGGCGAGGTCCTTGCGCAGCGCGATCGCCCAGGTGTTGTTGGCCGGCGATGGCGACAGCCAGACGATCTTGTTGGCGTCGTAGTCGAGCTTCTTGGCGGTTTCGAAGCCCTTGGCAGCATCTTTCCAGACCGGATCATCGGCCTTTTCGAAGAAGAAGCCGGCATTGCCGGTATATTCGGGATAGATGTCGATCTCGCCTGCCGCGATTGCCTTGCGGACGACCGGCGTCGCGCCGAGCTGGATGCGGTCGGTGGTAGCGATGTCATTGGCGTTGAGCACGGCTTGGATGATGTTGCCGAGCACGCCGCCTTCGGTGTCGATCTTGGAAGACACGACCACCTGTGCGCTTGCAGCGCTGGTGGCGAGGCCGAGTGCGATTGCCGCTGCGGCGATTGTTCTGGTCTGACGCATGGTGAAGCCCCTTCTCGTTGCCGGAATTCGGTGACCGCATATGAGCATGGCGATCCAGCTTCCGTCGGGGCATACGATTTCACAATGCGCAGGGGCTGCGCAATATTATTTTGTATTTTGAAGTAATCGCCGGCCTCGATTGCCGACATCCTCCTGTCAGGCAGTCCGGCTCCGGCGCGCGAACGACAGAGTCGCCAGCGCGGCCAAGCAAACCGCGCAGATGGGGAAGACGATCCAGGCGAGCATGTCCCAGCCATAGGCGTTGTAAACTGCGCCCGACATCAGCGATGCAAGGGCCACCGAGCTGAACAGGATGAAGTCATGAAAGCCTTGGACCTTGCCCTTTTCCGACGGGCGATAGGCTGTGGACACAATGGCCGTCGCGCCTATGAAGCCGAAATTCCAGCCGAGTCCGAGCAGGATGAGTGACGTCCAGAACTGCCAAAGCGCGATGCCCGACAGTGCCACGATGGCGCAGCCGATCAGCAGCAAGACGCCCAGGCCGACGATGCGCTCAGGGCCAAAGCGCTGAATCAGGCGCCCGGTGAAGAAGCTCGGGCCGAACATCGCCATGACATGCCAGGAGATGCCGAGCGTCGCTTCGTCCGGCGAAAACCCGCAGCCGACCATCGCGAGCGGTGCACCGGTCATGACGAAGGTCATCAGGGAGTAGGTGCCGACAGCACAGACGAGTGCGGCGGCAAAGCGCGGTTGCGCCAATATCTCGAGCATCGGGCGCGCGTCCGCCTGCGAGGCTTCGGCATGAACGCCGGTCACTTCCTTCACCCTGAGGAAGGACAGGATGACAGCGCCAACCGCTGCGAGCCCGATAATCGCGGCAAAGGAGCCGGCGAACATCACCGGCGCGAACATTTCACGCGTGAAAATGACGATCTGTGGCCCGAGGATGGCGGTGACAATGCCGCCGGCCAGCACGAAGGAAATCGCGTTCGCCTTGAATTCGGGCGGCGCGTTGTCGGCGGCGGCAAAACGGAACTGCTGCACGAAGGCGCTGCCGACGCCGAGCATCAGAAGGCCGAAGACAAACAGCCAGAACTCCGAGCGGAACAGCGCCAGCGTGGCGATCGCGCCGCCAACGGCGGTGACGGCGGTACCGAACATGAAGCCGCCGCGCTGTCCGAGCCCGCGAATGATCGCGGCAGCGGGAAGCGCACCAAGCGCCATGCCGACGCTGAAGCCGGTGATCGGCGCGGTCGCCAGCGACTTGTCGGTGTCGAGGAGGTAGAAGCCGGCCAGGCCGCCAAGCGAGAAGGCGATCGGTGCGGCGGAGCCGATGATGGCTTGCGATGCGGCGAGGATATAAGCTGTCCGCCGCGCTTCGCGTTCGCCACCGGTCATAATGCGTCCTTGCCCTTACCCTCGCCGCGCAGCTTGCGGGAGACACGGTCGAGTACGGCGTTGACGAGCTTGGGCTCGTCGTCGGCGTAGAAGGCCTTGGCGATGTCGACATATTCCGACACGATCACGGCCACGGGAACGTCCTGGCGCTTCATCAACTCGTAGACACCGGCGCGCAGGATGGCGCGCAGCGTCGAATCGAGGCGCGACAGCGGCCAATCCTCGGTCAGGGACTGGCGGATCACCGGATCGACGGTCTTCTGGTTCTCCACCACGCCAGCGAGAATGGCGCGGAACCACTGGGCGTCGGCCTCGCGATAGAGCGCGCCGTCGACTTCCTTGCCGAGGCGGAAGGCCTCGTATTCCGCGGTGATTTCGAGCAGGCCGCTGCCTGCGACGTCCATCTGGTAGAGCGCCTGGACGGCCGCAAGACGGGCAGCCCCGCGCTTGTTGGCCTGGCGTGCGGGCGGCTGGGCTTTGTCTTCGGGAGACGTCACGACCGTGCAGCTCCGAGTTTTTCGCGAACTGCGATCATGGTCAGTGCGGCACGCGCGGCAAAGCCGCCCTTGTCGCCTTCATTGCGGCGCGCACGGGCCCAGGCTTGGTCGTCGTTTTCGACAGTCAGGATGCCGTTGCCGACGCAGATCGATTCCGAAACCGCAAGGTCCATCAAGGCGCGGCAGGACTCGTTGGCAACGATGTCGAAGTGGTAGGTCTCGCCGCGAATGACGGTGCCGAGGGCGACATAGCCGTCATAATGCGTGCCTTCGTCGTCGGCAGCGTCGAGCGCAAACGAGATAACGGCCGGAATTTCGAGCGCGCCGGGAACGGTCACCACGTCATAGGATGCACCGGCATCGGCCAAGGCAGACTTGGCGCCGTCCAGCAGCGCGTCTGCGAGGTCGTCGTAAAAGCGCGCCTCAACAATGAGGAGCTTCAGTTTCTTGTCGTTGGCCATGTCAAATCTCCGGCAGGAGCGGCTGACTTAGGCCGAACCGGATGAGTTCGCAAGCGAAGTGTTAAGCACTGTGGCAGGAAACCGCTGACCGGCCGACCGGTGGCACGCAGCGTGGCTCAGAGCCCTTCCCTGGCAGCGTCGGCAAGGCGTGCCGCATAGCGCGCCATGGTGTCGACCTCGAGGTTGACGCGGTCGCCGACGTTGCGCTCGCCCCATGTCGTGACCTGCAGCGAGTGATGAATCAACAGCACGTCGAAGCGCGTGCCCTCGACCTTGTTGACGGTCAGCGACGTGCCGTCGAGCGCGACCGAGCCCTTGGGAGCAATGAATTTCGCCAGCTCGCGCGGGGCTTCCAGGCGAAAGCGCACCGCCTCGCCCTCGTCCTCGCGCGCCACGATCTCGGCCATGCCATCCACATGGCCCGACACGATATGGCCGCCGAGTTCGTCACCGATCTTGAGTGCGCGTTCGAGATTGACCTTGCGACCGGCCGCCCAGTCGCTTGCCGTGGTCAGGCGAAGTGCTTCTTCCCAGGCCTCGACCTCGAACCAGCGGGCATTGGACGTGGCTTCGGGCAGCGCCACCACGGTCAGGCAGACGCCGGAGCAGGAAATCGAGGCCCCGATGTCGATTGTCTTCGGGTCGTAGGCGGTGTCGAAGCGTAAGCGGACGCCCTGGTCGAGCGGTTTTGCAGACGCGACTGTGGCCACGTCGGTGACGATCCCGGTGAACATCAGATTTCCCTTATCCATTCGGCGAAGGTGTCCTCGCCGAAGCGAGCTTCGCGCACAAGGCTGAACCCTGCCGGTATATGGTCGCGACCGATGGGGGCCGCAATACCATCCGCCCCGATCGCCTCCGGACCGGAAAACAGCGCGATCCGGTCGACCAGACCTTCGTCGAGGAAGGCCCGTGCGGTGTCGGCTCCGCCTTCGACGATGATCCGCGACATGCCTTGATTGGCGAGATCCTCAAGCAGTTCGGGAAGTGCCACGCGGCCGTCATAGGTCTCTGTCGCCAGGAATTTCACGCCCGCGCGCTCGAGTTCGGCCCGGTTCTTCGGATCGCCTTCCGGGCACGCAGCGACAAACACCGGCACATCATGCGCCGATCGCGCCAGCTTCGACGTCGCCGGCAACCGCGCGAGCCTGTCGAGCACGATGCGTGCCGGCGAACGGTTGCGGAGCCCGGGCAAACGCACGGTCAATTCGGGATCGTCGGCAAGTGCGGTGCCGATGCCGACCAGGATGGCATCGATTTCGGCGCGCATGACGTGGACCTGGCGGCGGGCGACCTGCCCGGTGATCTCGATCTGTCCCTGGCCGCGCCTGCCGATCATGCCATCGGCGGAAAGCGCAAGTTTCAGAATCACTTCAGGGCGCTTCCTCAAGGACCGATTCATGTATCCGGCAAGCTGATCGGCGGCCTCGCGGGCAAGCACGCCTTCCTTGACCTCGATACCGGCGCCGCGAAGAATGGCGTATCCCCTGCCCGATACGCGCGGATCGGGGTCGCTGGCAGCGCCGACAACACGGGTTATGCCGGCGTTGACGAGCGCATTGGCACAGGGCGGCGTGCGGCCGTGATGAGCACACGGTTCGAGCGTGACATAGGCGGTGGCGCCCCGCGCAAGGTCGCCGGCTTCGGCCAGAGCTTCGGCCTCGGCGTGCGGACGGCCGCCGATGGCAGTGACGCCGCGCCCGACGATAACCGGTCCGTTGCCGCCGTCGCGGACAATGAGCGTGCCTACTGCCGGATTGGTCGAGGTCAGGCCGAGATTCTTCCGCGAAAGCCTGAGAGCGGCCGCGATGTAGCGGCGGTCGATCCTGTCCTGCTCGGATGCACTCATGTCCCTGGCCATCGCTCAGCCGGCTTCCTCTTCGCCTTTCAACTCGCCCAATACCTCATGGAAGTCCTTGGCCTCGCGGAAATTGCGATAGACCGAAGCGAAGCGCACATAAGCGACATCGTCGAGCGTCTTCAGCGCTTCCATCACAAGGCGGCCGATCTCGCCCGAGGGAACTTCCGTTTCGCCGGAGCTTTCGAGCTGGCGAACGATACCGGTCACCGCGCGCTCGATGCGCTCGGGATCGACGTTGCGCTTGCGCACGGCGATCTCGACCGACCGAGCCAGCTTGTCGCGGTCGAACGGCACCTTGCGGCCGGTCTTCTTGAGCACGACGAGGTCGCGCAGCTGCACGCGCTCGAATGTGGTGAAGCGGCCGCCGCAGACCGGGCAGATGCGCCGCCGGCGGATCGCAGCACCGTCCTCGGCCGGACGGGAGTCCTTCACCTGCGTGTCTTCAGACTGGCAATATGGGCAACGCATCGTTCGGCCTTGTCATTCGAATCCCCGACCGGGAAAGGCTTAAAGCATGATCCGGAAAAGTGGAAACCGCTTTTGGCGGCAAGCCCGGCCGAAAAGCAGGAGCCCCGTCCCGGACATGCCGGAACGGGGCTCCAAAGTTCTCAAGGGTGGACCAAAGGCCCTCCCCGCATCGGCGACTTAGCCGAGATAAGGATAAAGCGGGAAGCGCTCGGTCATGTCGACCACCTTGCGCTTGACCGCCGCCTCGACGGCAGCGTTGCCCTCGTCGGAATTCGCCGCCTTGAGGCCGTCCAGGACTTCGGCGATCAACTGGCCGATCTCGCGGAACTCGGCCTCGCCGAAGCCGCGGGTCGTGCCGGCCGGGGTGCCGAGACGGACGCCCGAGGTGACGAAGGGCTTTTCCGGATCGAAGGGAATGCCGTTCTTGTTGCAGGTGATGTTGGCGCGGCCCAGCGCTGCCTCGGCGCGCTTGCCGGTGGCATTCTTGGGACGCAGATCGACCAGCATCAGATGGTTGTCGGTGCCGCCCGAAACGATGTCGAGGCCGGTGTCCTTGAGGCTGGCGGCGAGCGCCTTGGCGTTGGCAGCGACATTTGCCGCGTAGGTCTTGAACTCCGGCTTCAGCGCCTCGCCGAAGGCAACCGCCTTGGCAGCGATGACGTGCATCAGCGGGCCGCCCTGGAGGCCGGGGAACACGGCCGAGTTCATCTTCTTGGCGATATCCTCGTCATTGGTGAGGATCATGCCGCCGCGCGGACCGCGCAGCGACTTGTGCGTGGTGGTGGTGACGACATGGGCATGCGGCAGCGGCGACGGGTGCACGCCGCCGGCAACCAGGCCAGCGATGTGGGCCATGTCGACCATTAGGTAGGCGCCGACTTCGTCGGCGATCTCGCGGAAACGCTTCCAGTCCCAGATACGCGAATAGGCGGTGCCGCCGGCGAGGATCAGCTTCGGCTTGGTCTCGCGGGCGAGGCGCGCGACCTCGTCCATGTCGAGCAGATTGTCGTCCTTGCGAACGCCGTAGGACACGACCTTGAACCACTTGCCGGACATGTTGACCGGCGAACCATGGGTCAGGTGACCACCCGAATTCAGGTCGAGGCCCATGAAGGTGTCGCCCGGCTGCAGCAGGGCCAGGAACACCGCCTGGTTCATCTGGCTGCCGGAATTCGGCTGGACGTTGGCGAACTTGCAGTCGAACAGCTTCTTGGCGCGCTCGATCGCCAGCTCTTCCGCGACGTCGACGAACTGGCAGCCACCATAGTAGCGCTTGCCGGGATAACCCTCGGCGTATTTGTTGGTCATGATCGAGCCCTGCGCCTCAAGGACGGCGCGGGAAACGATGTTTTCCGAGGCGATCAGCTCGATCTCATGGCGCTGGCGCCCGAGTTCGTTGCGGATCGAGCCGAAGATTTCGGGATCGGCCTCCGACAGCGGGGTTCCAAAGAAGGATTCGAGGTTTTTCGAGGCGGCCATGGCTGAAGATCCTTAGGTCCGGAGGGGGCATCGGAGAGGTTCGGCGCGCCATTAACACACTTGACCCTGCGTCGCCACGTTTGGAGCGCGAAATTTCGTGGTCGCTTTGCGCCACAACGTCGCGACAACGAAAAAGGCCGCCCCGAAGGACGGCCTTTTCAAAGTCATTGTCGACGTTTCAGAGCGCCGAGGTGATCTGCAGCTCGTCGACCCCGTCGCGGCCATAGATGTCGTCGCGGAACTGAACGACGCCATCACCCGTCGACCAGGCCGAGACATAGGTGAAATAAACCGGCACCGGATTGGAGACGGGGACCGGGGTGTTTTCGCCCGACTTGATGGTCTGCTCGAAATGCTGGCGGCTCCAGCCCGGCGTGTCGCGCAGGATCCAGGTGACGAGGTCGCGGACGTTCTGGACGCGCACGCAGCCCGAGGAATCGAAGCGCATGAGCTTGTTGAACAGGCTCTGCTGCGGCGTGTCGTGCATGTAGACGCCGTCCGGGCTCGGGAAGTTGATCTTCACCGACGCCATGGCGTTGATGGCACCCGGGTCCTGGCGGAACAGGTACTTGGCGGCCTCTTCGGTCGACCAGTCGACGGTCATCGGATCGACCTCGCTGCCATCGGGGGCAATGAGGCGGATCTTGTTGTCCGTCAGGTAATTGGGGTTCTTGCGCATCAGCGGGATGATGTCCTTGCGGACGATCGACACCGGGGCATTCCAGTAGGGATTGACGACGATCTCGTTGATCTTGGAATTGACGATCGGCGACTGACGATCGACCTTGCCGACGATCGCGGTGTGGCGCAGAACGACGCGGTCGTCCTCGACGGCCTCGACCTGGGCGGCCGGAATGTTGACGTTGACATAGCGCTGGCCGAGCGTGCCGGCCTGCGCCTGCAGGCGGCCGAGATTGGTCTCGAGCTGGCCAAGGCGGACCTGGGCGCTGATGTTCATCGCCGCATAGGTGTACTGGCCCATGACACCGTCGGCCGGCAGGCCGTGACGCGCCTGGAAGCGCTTCAGCGCGGCGTCGACATAGGTATCGAAGGAGCTGGAGAGGCCGGCGCGCGCCGACAGGTCGCCGGACACCATCAGGCGCTTGCGCAGGACCTCGACATCAGGGTCCTCGACGCCCAGCTTGAGCTTCTTGGTGGCCGGAACGACCGGCCAGCCGCCCTGGGCTGCTATGTTCTGATACTGGCCGATGGCCTGCTGGGTGTAGGCCACGGTCTGCTGCGAGAACACGGGAAGCGTGCTGGCGACCTTGGCCCCCTGGCTCACCTTGGCGTCGAATTCATCGTCCCAGTTGCCGCGCCGCGACGAACCGAGCACTTCGCCGATCACGTCCTGAGCGCTGGCTGCACCCGAGATGGCTGCCATGGCGATCGCGCCGGCACCGGTGAGAAAGAAACGGCGGCTAGTTTTCATGGACATCCCAGACATATTCGCGCAACTCAACCGGCAGGAGATTTCCCGCGACGATATGACGGCCATACTTAACAATTAGCCAACCATAACCCGGCATCACTACGCGTGAAACGCGACTTCATTGCACGGGTTGCTGACGGCCGAACAGGCAGATCTGGCGCATCACTGTTGTTCGATAGTCATCCGAATATGGCGGCAACATGGCTGGGCCGCCTTTGATCGCACCGGCGCGATCCGAAAAAGGAAGAGCCGGTGCATTTCTGCAACCGGCCCTGCGACTGGAGGTCGTTTCCTTTTGGGCGGACTTGCGGCGCCGCGCGAGCCGTCTTGCTTACATGCGATAAGCGATGGTGTCGTTCCAGAAGCGGTCGAGGCGCTGCAGGGCGCGGTTCATCTGCTTGAACTCGTCGGTGTTGATGCCGCCGACCTGCTCGATTGAGCCAACGTGACGGTCATAAAGGCCGGCCACGACCTCGGCCACGTCCTGGCCCTTAGGCGTCAGGCTGACGCGGACCGAGCGGCGATCGATACGCGAGCGCTGGTGGTTGATGAAGCCGAGCTCGACCAGCTTCTTGAGGTTGTAAGAGACATTCGAGCCGAGATAGTAGCCGCGGGAGCGCAATTCGCCGGCGGTCAGTTCCGCATTGCCGATGTTGAACAACAGCAGAGCCTGGATCGCATTGATGTCGCTGCGGCCGTTGCGGTCGAACTCATCCTTGATAACGTCAAGAAGACGGCGATGAAGTCTTTCAACCAGCTGCAGCGATTCCATGTAAAGCGAACGGATCGCTTCGTTACGGTCCTCGGAAACCATGGCGGGCTTAGCCACCTGACGCGAATTGATCATTGTCTTTGCCTCTCTGTTGTCGCCTGGTGACTTTTTTGTTTGTTGTCACCTTGATCGCGAACTTATCGAATACCCATAAAATTCGACTTAAACGTCAGGCTTAACAAGGGCTTACCAGCCAGTGGTTTCGAAAGAGGGTTAATGAAAACCCTTCAGAGTAAGAATAATTAACTTTGTATTTTATGGAACGTCCGGCAACGCCCTGAAAGCGTTGGCTACTGCGCGGCGCGGCGCCGTTTCAGGTGCAGGACAATACGGAACGCCGCGTAAATCACAGCCACCGCAATGTGCGAGACGACAATCAGCGGCCGCAAGCCGAACAGATCGGGAAAGCCGGCATACATGACGATCTCGGTGGCCGCGCAAATGAACCAGATGACCGGCCCCCAGGATGACAGCATCCACAGGCCGATGGCGGCGAAGGGAAAAAAGACGGAAAGCGTGACAGCCGCAATCTGCCAGTGAATAGGCATCAGGTCGAAGCGCCAGAGCGGGCCGTCGTAGACGCCGATCAGGCGGACCCAATAGAGAATGCCGAACAGCAGGCAGTAGGCCGCAACCACACGCAGGAACCAGGCGAAGGCGTTTTCCGTGGCCGATGGATGCATTTCGTGGAGACGCCCTGCACTGTCGGTCACAGGGCAAGCTCCCTGTCGCCCAGCGTCTGGAAATAGCGGTCGATTTCCGCCGGATCGACATCGGCCAGTCGCGCCGGTTGCCAGACCGGCGTCGAGCCCTTGTCGATGATCGCGGCCCGGATGCCTTCATAAAAGTCGCGACCGGCCAGCATGCGGTTCAGGATGCGGAACTCCATGCGCATGCAGTCGTCCATCGACATCGTCAGCCCGGCCCTGATCTGCCGGAAGGCGACAGCAAGGCTGGTGGGCGAGCGCAACCGCAAGGTTGCGAGCGTCTTTGCCGCGAACTCACTGGTGTCCGCCTCGAGGCTCTCGATGATCTCGGCAAGCGATTGCCGGGAGAAATGCAGGGCGATGGCTTCAAGCGTTTCACGGTCGGTCTCACGCTTGGCCGGGTGGAAAAATCCACGCAGCACCGCCTCCGGCTCGCCTGTCTCGCAAAGGCGCTCCACGAGCCCGATCTGTCCATCGGCGGCAATGGTGTGCGTGGCCAGACCTGACCAGAGCGCATCGCCATAGCGGATTCGATCGCCGGTCAGCGCCAGATACATGCCGAAATAGCCGCCAAGGTCGGGCAGCAAATGGCTGCCGCCGACATCGGGAAAAAACCCGATGCCCACCTCAGGCATGGCGAACTGGGCATTCTCGGTCATCACCCGGTGGGAGCCGTGGAAGGAGATGCCGACGCCGCCACCCATGACGATGCCGTCGATCAATGAGACATAGGGCTTGGGAAAGCGCGCGATCTGGGCGTTCAACCGGTACTCGTCGGCAAAGAAGTCGACCGGCGGGCTGCCGGCGCGGCCGGCCTCGTAAATGTGCAAGATGTCGCCGCCCGCGGAGAAGGCCCTGCCCTCGGCCTTGACGACGACAAGCGCAACGTCGCGGTCGGCCTGCCATGCCTCGAGCGCACGAGACAGCGCGCCGACCATCTTGTGGGTCACCGCATTGAGAGCCTTCGGCCGCGTCAGGGTGACGATGCCGGCGCTGCCGGTCCGCTCGAAACGGATTTCATCGTCGCCGCCAAAATCCATGTCCAAGAGATTCCCTCACATCGAAACCGCCTGCAGAGCTAATGTGCTGCGCGTGGGTGCGTCAATGCCGCAGGTCCCATCCTGCACCTTGGTCTTGGGCAAATCGGCATGCTAAAAACTGCACAATCCGGAGACGAGCGATGAACAAGTTCACCCCAGCCAAGCCAGCCGGCGCACGCAGCGTCGACGAAATCACCGGCAGCCGGCGCCTGCGCCGCATGCGCAAGGCCGACTGGTCGCGCCGCCTCGTGCAGGAAAACCGCCTCAGTGTCGACGATCTCATCTGGCCGATCTTCATCATCGACGGCGAGAACCGGCGCGAGGCCATTCCGGCGATGCCCGGCGTGTTCCGCCTGTCGATCGATCTCGCGGTCAAGGAAGCGGAACGTGCGGCCAAGCTCGGCATTCCGGCCATCGCCACCTTCCCCAATGTCGAAATGGGCCTGCGCGACCAGACCGGCGCGCATATCCTCGAACCCGACAACCTGATCAACCGCGCCACCCGCGCATTCAAGGCGGCGGTGCCCGAGATCGGCATCATCACCGATGTGGCGCTCGATCCCTTCACCAGCCACGGCCATGACGGTATCCTGCGCGAGGGCACCATCGTCAACGACGAGACCGTCGCCCAGGTGGCTGCGGCCGCCGTACTGCAGGCGGCTGCAGGCTCCGACATCATCGCGCCTTCCGACATGATGGACGGCCGCATCGGCGCCATCCGCGACGCGCTCGACGACAACGGTTTCCAGGACGTGGCGATCATGTCCTATGCGACCAAGTTCGCCTCCGCCTTCTACGGCCCCTATCGCGAGGCGATTGGCACGCAGGGCCTGCTCAAAGGCGACAAGAAGACCTACTACATCGATCACGCCAACTCGGACGAGGCCGTGCGCGAGGCCGAACAAGACCTCGCCGAAGGCGCGGACATGCTGATGGTCAAGCCCGGCCTGCCCTATCTCGACATCATCCGCCGCCTGAAGGACGAGTTCCGCGTGCCGACCTTCGCCTACCAGGTGTCGGGCGAGTACTCGATGATCAAGGCTGCGGGCGCCAATGGCTGGATCGATGGCGAAAAGGCGATGCTGGAAAGCCTGCTCGCCTTCAAACGCGCCGGCTGCGACGGCATCCTGACCTATTTTGCGCCAGAAGTGGCGCAGATGCTGAAGGGCTAACCAAGCTCCGACGACGGGATCCCATACGCCAGCTCACGCCAGAATTCTTGAATCCGGCGTTGCAATTCCCATCTGTTTTCCTGTGCGGGCAATCTTGCCCGCCTATCGAGGGCACAATGACCGCACGCGTTCTGGACGGCGAAATCATCACCAGCAGGCTTGAGGACTCGCGCGCCTATGACGGCGTGCGGACGCGCCGGGTGCTGGCCTTCCTGATCGACTATCTGATCGTCGGGCTGCTGCTGATTCCGTTTGCCATCATCATCTTCTTTCTCGGGATCCTGACGCTCGGCCTCGGCTGGGCGCTGTTCGGCATCCTCGGCCCGGCAGTGGCACTGCTCTATGTCTGGACGACCCTCGGCGGCCCGAATCAGGCGACCACCGGCATGCGAATCATGGGCATCCGACTCGACCGCCTCGACGGCAGGCCGGTGGACGGCCTCCTGGCCATCGTGCATTCGGTGCTTTTCTGGGCTGGCAACGTGGTTTTGACGCCACTTGTCCTGCTGGTCTCGCTGTTTTCCGACCGCAAGCGCACGCTGCACGACCTGTTGCTCGGCACGGTCGTCAGCCGCAGCGACAGCTGAAATTGCCATTCGCCGAGTCAAAACGGGCATTTGCGCCAAAATGTGAAGGCAAAGAATCCACTTACCTTCACATTCATGTTGAATTTTTCGCGGGTAGCGCCAAGCTAGGGAACATTGATTGGGAGTCTTCCTGACGCTCGATGACGCAGCATCCTACCCATTCCCCGCAATTCTTCCTGACGGCGCCTTCCCCATGCCCCTATCTTGAAGGGCAATTCGAGCGGAAGGTCTTCACCCATCTGGTCGGCGACAAGGCCCCGGAAATGAACGACCTGCTGACCCAGGGCGGTTTCCGGCGTTCGCAGAACATCGCCTATCGGCCAGCCTGCGAAACCTGCAGGGCGTGCGTCTCCGTCCGCATCCTGGCCCAGGAATTCAAGGCGACGCGCAACATGCGCCGCGTGATCGAGCGCAATTCCGACATTGTCGGCGCCATGCATGACGCCGAGCCCTCGACTGAACAATATTCGCTGTTCCGCAGCTATCTCGACGCCCGCCACCGCAGGGGCGGCATGTCCGACATGACCGTGCTCGACTACGCGATGATGGTCGAGGATACCCATGTCGACACCAAGGTGATCGAATATCGCCGTCGCGGCCCCGACACCTTCATTACCGGTCAGGGCCAGGGCGAACTGATGGCCGTGGCGCTGACCGACCAGATGGCCGACGGCCTGTCGATGGTCTATTCCTACTACAATCCTGAAATGGACGAACGGTCGCTTGGCACCTTCATGATCCTCGATCATATTGCCCGCGCCCGCACCATGGGCCTGCCCCACGTCTATCTTGGCTACTGGGTCAATGGGTCGCGCAAGATGAACTATAAGGTACGCTTCACCCCTCAGGAGCATCTCGGCATGAAAGGCTGGGAGCGCTTCGAAGGCGACATCTGAGCACGTCCGGCCCGTTTTCCACGCTGCCGTAGACCATCTGGCAGGGAAAATCGTGGCAAGCACTCATTCCAATCATTCCAAGGGCCTGTTGCTGACTGCGGTAGGCGGCATGGCGCTGACGGTCGACATTCCACTGATCAAGCTCGCCGACGGCAATCACTGGTCGATCCTGCTGATGCGGAGCGGCGTGACGTTCCTGGCTGCCATCGTCATCTGGCTGGTCTGGCGCTCGTTCAGCCGCAACGCGCCGCAGCTCATCCCTGGCCGGGCCGGACTGGTGGTCGCCGTACTCTACGGCATCGGATCGATCGCGTTCGTCACCGCCGTGTACAACACCTCGACGGCCAACCTGGTGTTCATCCTGGCGTTCAACACCGTGTTCGCGGCGGTGTTGTCGTGGATTTTTCTCAGGGAGCGGCCGCGGCCGGTGACCATGCTCGCCATGCTGGCCATGGTCGGCGGCGTGCTGATCATCGTTGGAAGCTCGATCGGCACCGGCCACCTGTTCGGCGACCTGATGGCCGTTGTCTCGGCTTTCTGCATTGCCTCGGCCATTACCATTTCGCGTTCCAGCGGCAAGGACATGGGCTTCACGGCACTCGTCGGCGTTCTCCTGCCCTGCCTGCTCGCCGCCTACATGGTCTCGATAACCGGCTTTCAGATTGAGGCGCCATGGTGGATCATCTTCAACGGCGCAGTGATCATGCCGATCTCATTCTTCTGTCTCGCCAACGGCCCGAAATACATTTCCGGCCCGGAAGTGGCGATGTTCTACCTGCTCGAGACGGTGCTTGCGCCGATCTGGGTCTGGATGATCTTTGCCGAGGTGCCGACACACAACAGCCTGATCGGCGGAGCGATCCTCATCGTCACGCTCGTCGCCCACTCGGCCTGGCAGCTTTCGGAAAGCCGTAAGCGCAGGGCAAGCGCGGCAGTTCAGCAGGCAGCATGAAGCGCAGGCCTGGGGCCTAGCCTGCCTGCGTTCGCTTGGCCGGGGGCAGGCCCTCGCTGATGGCTTCAATGGTGCGCGGCGCCCCCGCTTCGGGCAGCACGTTGGCCGCAATCGCCGCCGCCTCGTCGTTCAGCTCGATCTCGCGAATCCATTCGCGCCAGATCGCGACCAGCAACGCCATCAGTACCGGGCCGATGAACAGGCCGAGCAGGCCCATCGTCTTGACTCCGCCGATGAGACCGAAAAAGGTCGGCAAGAAGGGCAGCTTGATCGGCCCTCCGACAAGCTTTGGCCTCAGCGTCTTGTCGACGATGAAGAGTTCGACGGAACCCCAGCAAAAAAGCGCCACACCAGCGACTGGCGAGCCACTGGCAACCAGATACACCGAGACCAGCGTGAACGACAAAGGCGCCCCGCCAGGAATGAGCGCCATGAACCCGGTAATGACGCCCAGCGTGACCGGCGAGGGAACACCGGCGACCCAGTAGGCCAAGCCAAGAACGACGCCCTCACCTATGGCGATCACCGTCATGCCCATGACGGTGGCGCTTATCGTCTTGGGCACGACGCGCGAGATGCGCTCCCAGCGCATCGGCAGGATACGTTCGCCCAGCCGGTCGAGCTGTGCGACGAAGGATTCGCCGTCGCGATAGGTAAAGAACAGGGCGATCAGCATGAACAGCAGCGTCAGCATGATACCGAAGGCGCTGCCACCGGCAGCAAGCACGCCCCGGTAGATGCTGCCGATATTGGCGCCGCTGACGAGCTGGATCAGTTCACCGATGGAACCGGGATGACCAACATAGCGGGTCCATTGCTCGTTGAGCCATTCGCCGACGACCGGGAGATTGTTGATCCATTCCGGCGTCGCTGCGCCATGGCGGTTGGTCTCGAGCGCCCAGCCGAACCACTCGCGGATCTCATTGACCGCATAGGTCGCGGCAAAGGAGATCGGCACCACCAGGAAGGCGACGATGAACAGGAGCGCCAGCGTCGCACCGACAGTCCTGTTGCCGTCAACCGCCGCAAGAAGCCTTCGATAGAGCGGCCAGCTGGCGAATGCGATGACGAGTGCGGCCAGAACAGGGACCAGGAAGCCGTGAAAGAAATAGATGCCTGCGGCAACGATCAGCACCAGCAGCCAGCGCGCCGCCGACAAGGGCGGCACAAGGGCCGCGCGCATCGGCTGGGACGGGCCGAACAGCCTCGGCTCTCGCTCCGGTTTGCGGGATTCAGTCACTTTCAAGGGCCTTGATCTCCTCGGCCCTGAAGTGGACCCGATTGGACACCCGGCGCCGCTTTACGACGCCGATGGGAAGATCATAGAGGCTTATGCGAGGCAGCGCACGAAAACTTTGACACACTGCCGCATTCGAGACGCTAGCCAAAGCGGCCGGTGCGCGGGAAGCCTTTCGGCACCATGCGTCCGGCCGTGGCGCGCGTTCCGATCCACTCGACCAGTTCCTCTCGTGACCGGGTGAAGGTTCGGTCCGCGGAATCCAGCCAGCTCAAGCCGCTCTCCATCGTGAAGGTCTTCACGTCGAGCACGCCGCCGTCCTTGTACTTCTGCAGCCTGACGCCCTTGCCGCGCGTCATCTCGGGGATCTGCTCGAGCGGGAACACCAGCATCTTCCGGTTCTCGCCGACGATGGCGAGATGATCACCCGCAAGCGGGATACAGCGCTTGGCTTCATCCGGCGTCTTGACGTTCATCACCTGCTTGCCCTTGCGGGTGTTGGCGACAACCTCTTCCTCGGGAACCGTGAAGCCATTGCCCTCGTGGCTGACCAGCAGCAGCTTGCGCTTGGGCTCATGGACGAAGGCGGTGACGATGTCCTGGTCGTTGTCCATGTCGACGATGATGCGGATCGGCTCGCCATGGCCACGGCCGCCCGGCAGGCGGTCAGCGCCAATGGTGTAGAACTTGCCGCCTGTCGTGAAGACCAGGATCTTGTCGGTCGTCTGCGCGTGGAGGGCCAGCTTGAGGCTGTCGCCTTCCTTGAAGGTGAGCTGCCCGAAGTCGGCCAGATGCCCCTTCATCGCTCGCAACCAGCCCTTCTCCGAGACGACGACCGTGACCGGCTCCTTCTCGATCATCGCGTGCGCGATGTCGGTGAGGTCGTGGTCGGGGGCTTCGGCAAACACGGTACGGCGACGGCCGAGCTCGGTTTCGGGGCCGTAGTGCTTGCGGACCTCGCTCACTTCCCACTTGATCGTCGACCACTGCTTGGCATCGGAAGCGAGCAGCGCTTCGATCTGCTTCTTCTCGGTGCTGAGCGCGTCGAACTCCTTGCTGATCTCGAATTCCTCGAGCTTGCGCAGGGCCCGCAGGCGCATGTTCAGGATGGCTTCGGCCTGGGTATCGGTCAGATCCCAGCGCGCCATCATCACCCGCTTGGGCTCATCCTCCTCACGGATGATGCGGATCACCTCGTCGATGTTGAGGTAGGCAATGAGGTAGCCGCCGAGAATTTCAAGGCGCTTTTCGATCTCGCCGAGGCGGAACTTCGATCGACGAACCAGCACCTCGCGGCGATGGTCCAGCCATTCGCGCAACACGCTCTTGAGCGACAGCACGTTCGGCACCTTGCCGCGCGACAGCACGTTCATGTTGAGCGGGAACCGGCTCTCGAGCTCGGTGAGCTTGAACAGCGATTCCATCAACAGGCCCGGGTCGACCGTACGGCTCTTGGGCACCAGGACGACACGAATGTCCTCGGCGCTTTCGTCGCGGATGTCTTCGAGCAGCGGCAGCTTGCGGGCGATCAGCAGTTCGGCGATCTTTTCGATCAATCGCGACTTCTGCACACCATAGGGGATTTCAGTGACAACGAGGTTCCAGGTGCCCCTGCCCTGATCCTCCTGCTGCCACATGGCGCGCATGCGGAAGCCGCCACGCCCGGTCTCGTAGGCGTTGACAATGGAGGCCCAGTCGTCGTCGACACTGCCGCCGGTGGGGAAATCGGGGCCACGCACCTTGCAGTTCAGGCGCAGCTCTGGATCGTCCTTGATGCGATCCCATTCGCCCGGCGAGGTCATCAGGTCGGTGACTGAAGCGTCGGGATTATCGATGAGGTGGAGCGCAGCGCTGCAGAGCTCTGCGGCATTGTGCGGCGGGATCGAGGTCGCCATGCCGACGGCGATGCCGGACGAACCGTTGGCAAGCAGATTGGGGAACGCGCCCGGCAGGACGACCGGTTCCTCGTCTTCCTCGTTGTAGGTCGGGCGATAGTCGACGGCGTCTTCGGTGATGCCCTCGAGCAACGACACCGAGACCTCGGTCATGCGCGCTTCGGTGTAACGCATGGCGGCGGCGCTATCGCCGTCGATGTTACCGAAATTGCCCTGCCCGTCGACGAGGGGGTATCGGACGGAGAAATCCTGCGCCAGACGCACCAGCGCGTCGTAGATCGACTGGTCGCCATGCGGGTGGAACTTGCCCATCACCTCGCCGACGATACGGGCGCATTTGGCGAAACCCTGGTCGGGATTGAGCCGCAGCAGCCGCATGGCATGCATGATGCGGCGATGGACCGGCTTCAGTCCGTCGCGCACATCCGGCAAGGCCCGGTGCATGATGGTCGACAGCGCATAGGCCAGATAGCGCTCTTCGAGCGCCTTCTTCAGGTCGACCGGTTCAATATTGTCGCCACCGTCATTTCCAGGCGGCAAAAGCCCTTTTCCCATGGGTTTGGACTAGCGGAACGGGTGATTCGCGACAAGCCTTATCGGCAAAAGCAAGGGGCGACACAGTCGCCCGGATGAGACAAATTTTTGCGCTCGCTAAAGTAGCAATTGCGCGATCATCTTGCCGTTCACCATTTTTGCGCGTGTTGCATTGCAGCGATTGCCTTTTGCGCCGAATTGCGGCCAATGTGGCGAGAATGCCTTTTTCCAGTCCAGTTCCTGACGGACAGGATATGGCGTGAACGATTCCTCACAAGTCTCAGGGAACCATGATGACGCAATACCGCTCTGCATTCAGCAAGCTCGCTCTATCGACCTTTCTCTTCACGCTTCCGCTCAATGCAGCACTGGCCCAGGACGCGACCGCGGTAGCCGAAAGGCTCAAGGCCGTCCTGGCAGCCCAGAACCTGACGCTCAGCTGGACCAGCGTGTCGGGCGACGCCTCCGAGACCGTGCTTGAAGGGACAAGCATCGCGATGGCCGGGGAAGACAAGCCGGTTTCCGTCGGCAAGGTCACGCTTGGCGGCATCACCGAGGAGAATGGCGGCTACAAGATCGAGACCCTCAGCACAGAGGCCTACAGCCTCACCGAAGGTACCACCAAGGTCGATGTCAGCCCGCTGACCATCGGCAATGTGTCGCTGCCGGCCGAAGGCTCGACCGATCCGCTGGCATCGTTCCTGATGTACGAGACCGCCAATCTCGACAACGTCAGCGTCAAGATCGGCGACAAGCAAGCCTTCCAGATGACCAACTTCGCGGCAGAGGTAACACCTCCGGCCGACGGCAACGCCATGGAATTCACCGGTTCGGCAGAGAAATTCACCGCCGACCTCAGCCTCGTCGAAGACCCGCAGTCGAAGGCTGCGATCGACGCGCTCGGCTACCAGAACATCAGCGGCGACTTTCAGCTGGCAGGCACCTGGCAGCCGACCGACGGCCGCATGGCGCTGTCGAACTACGACATCACCGTCGACGCCGCCGGTACACTCGGCATGACCTTCGACCTCGGCGGCTACACCGTCGATTTCCTCAAGTCGGTGCAGGACCTGCAGAAGAAGATGGCCGACCAGCCGGAAGGCACCGACAACTCGGCTCAGGGCCTCGCCATGCTCGGCCTGATGCAGCAGCTCACCTTCAACGGTGCGACCGTGCGCTTCGACGACGATTCGGTGACCAACAAGGTTCTCGAATATGTCGGCAAGCAGCAGGGCATGTCGGCCAAGGACATCGCCAACCAGGCCAAGGCAATCGTGCCGTTCATGCTGATGGAACTCAACAATCCGGAACTGGCAGCGCAGGTGACGGCAGCCGTGACCGCCTATCTCGACAACCCCAAGTCGCTCGAGATCGCAGCCAAGCCCGCCTCGCCGGTTCCGTTCGCCCTGCTGGCGGCCAGCGGCATGTCCAACCCCAAGGAACTGCCCAAGACGCTCGGCCTGACGGTTACGGCCAACCAGGATTGATCCTTGGCAAGACGGCCAAACGGAAAAAGCCCGGCAGCGATGCCAGGCTTTTTTGTTGAATCGAAAGAGTCGCTTGCGCGGGCCTCTTAAGCTTCCTTCTTGGCCACGGCGACGCGCAGCGACAGCTCGCGCAGCTGCTGCGGCGAGGCTTCGGCAGGCGCATTCATCAGCAAGTCCTGCGCCTGCTGGTTCATGGGGAACAGCGTCACTTCACGCAGGTTCTTCGCACCGACAAGAAGCATGATCACGCGGTCGACGCCCGCAGCCATGCCGCCATGTGGCGGGGCGCCGTACTGGAAGGCGCGGTAGAGACCACCGAACTGCTCCTCGACCTCTTCACGCGACTTGCCGGTCAGCTCAAACGCCTTGACCATCAGCTCGGGCAACTGGTTGCGGATCGAACCGGATGCGATCTCGAAGCCGTTGCAGACCATGTCGTACTGATAGGCCTTGATGGTGAGCGGGTCCTGGTTGTTCAACGCATCCAGGCCGCCCTGCGGCATCGAGAACGGGTTGTGGGCGAAATCGATCTTCTTTTCGTCTTCGAGCCATTCGTAGAACGGGAAGTCAATGATCCAGCACAGCTCGAAACGCTCGCGGTCGACGAGATTGAGCTCCTCGCCCGCGCGGGTGCGGGCAGCACCGGCAAACGAGACGAACTTCTTGGGATCGCCGGCGACGAAGAAAGCGGCGTCGCCATCCGACAGGCCAAGCTGCTGGCGGATCGCCTCGGTGCGCTCTTCACCGATATTCTTGGCGATGGGACCAGCGCCTTCGAGCTTGTCGCCTTCCTTGCGCCAGAAGATGTAGCCGAGACCCGGCTGGCCCTCGCCCTGGGCCCAAGAGTTCATGCGGTCGCAGAATGCGCGCGAACCACCGGTCCTGGCCGGGATGGCCCAGACCTCGACCTTCGGGTTGGCAGCGATCATGCCTGCGAACACCTTGAAGCCCGAACCGTCGAAATGCTCCGTGACTGGCTGGATCTCGATCGGGTTGCGCAAATCGGGCTTGTCGGTGCCATAGGTGCGCAGCGCGGTGTCATAGGGAATGCGGCGGAACTGCTGCGTCACCGGCTTGCCGTCGGCAAACTTCTCGAACACGCCGCGCATCACCGGCTCCATCGTGTTCCAGACGTCTTCCTGGGTCACGAAGCTCATTTCGAGGTCGAGCTGGTAGAATTCGCCCGGCAGGCGGTCGGCGCGCGGGTCTTCGTCGCGGAAGCAAGGCGCGATCTGGAAATAGCGATCGAAGCCGGCGACCATCAGAAGCTGCTTGTACTGCTGCGGTGCCTGCGGCAGGGCGAAGAACTTGCCCGGATGGATGCGCGAGGGCACCAGGAAGTCGCGTGCACCTTCAGGCGACGATGCCGTCAGGATCGGCGTCGAATACTCGGTGAAACCCTCATCGGTCATGCGCGCGCGCATTTCGGCGATGATCTTGGTGCGGGCCACGATGTTCTTGTGCAGCGTCTCGCGGCGCAGGTCGAGGAAGCGATACTTGAGACGGATGTCCTCGGGGTATTCGGGTTCGCCGAACACCGGCAGCGGCAATTCCTTGGACTGCGACAAGACCTCGATCTCGCCGGCGAAAACCTCGATCTCACCGGTTGGCAGGTTGCCGTTGACGGCCTCGGCCATGCGCGCCTTGACCTCGCCATCGACGCGGATGACCCACTCGCCACGGACGGTCTCGGCGACCTTGAAGGCCGGCGAATCGGGATCGGCGACGATCTGGGTCAGGCCGTAGTGGTCGCGCATGTCGATGAACAGCAGGCCGCCGTGATCTCGCACGCGATGCACCCAGCCGGACAGGCGGACGGCGGAACCGACGTCGGATTTCCTCAATTGAGCGCAGGTGTGGCTGCGGTAACGGTGCATGGCAAATATTCCGGTTCGGGCTGTTGTCATACGGCGTCGAGGCGTCCGATGCGCCCGGGCCGAAATTTGGCGGGAAAAGCGCATGGGTGCCCGGTTTTGTCAAGGTAAAGCCACCGGTTCGGGCGGTTCCGCTACGCAGAACGCCCCAGTTAAAGGCGCTTCTTCAGCCAGACGCGCGAATGGCCCGCCGGATAGTCATCGATACGGCCGAACTCCTCGTAGCCCAGCCGCTTGTAAAACTCCGGGGCCTGAAAGGTATACGAATCGAGATGAACGCCGACGCAGCCCCTTTGCCTGGCGACTTCTTCGGCCTTGCCGAGCAACTGCGCGCCGAGACCGCGGTTGCGATGTTTCGAGCTGATCCAGAGCCATTCCACGAAAAGCCACGAATATTCGGACGAGCCCTTCAAGCCGCCAGCGAGCGAACCGTCCTCGTCGCGCGCGACGATCCACAGATCCTGCTCATTGTGGGGCCCCGCCGTCTCGTAGTTGTAGGCGTTCAGGCCATCGCCGATCAGCTGTGCCGTCTCCCGATCAATGCTCGTGCTGACCGTCAGTGTCGTCATCATCAGCTCCCGCTCTCGCCATCCGTCGGGACGACAGGCGCGCAAGCTAACCGTCTCGACGCTCGACACGTTGGCGCAGCCGGCGGAATATGTCGCACCAGTGGCCGACTGGCATTGACCGAATGGCCTAACTATAGCCAACTCACCTTTTTTCGCGTTGCCGAATGTCCTCCATACGTCCCCTCATCCCGCTTCTGATCACCGCCGGCATCCTGCTGGGCGGCAACGGCCTGCAAAGCACATTGATTGCGTTGCGCGGGGCACAGGAGGGCTTTTCGGCGTCGACCATCGGGCTGATGGGCACCTTCTACTTCATGGGGTTCCTGCTCGGCTGCATCTTCATCACCCGCATCATGAAGGCCGTCGGCTATGTCCGAGCCTTCGCGGCACTGGCAGCCATCGCTGCCGCCGCGACATTGATGCTGGTGCTGGTCATCGACCCGATGATGTGGTCGCTCATCCGTTTCGCCACGGGCTTCTGCTTCGCCGGGCTGTTCACGGTGATGGAGAGCTGGCTCAACTCGGGCGTCTCCAACCATGACCGGGCCCGGGTGCTCGCCATCTACCGCATCATCGACATCGCTTCGGTGACCGGCGCTCAGTTCATGATCCCGGTGTTCGGCGCCGGCGGCTTCACCATCTTCGCCATCATGTCGATCATGATCACGCTGTCGCTGGTGCCAGTGTCGCTCGGCGACCGTTCCAACCCGACACCGCCGGAGGAGGTCAAGCTCGACTTGAAGCGCGCCTGGCGCATCTCGCCGCTCGGTAGTATCGGCTGCATCTTCGTCGGCGTCACCAACAGCGCGTTCCGGACGCTGAGCCCGATCTATGCCGAACAGATCGGGCTGTCGGTCACCGACGTCGTCACCTTTGTCAGCGTTGGCATCATCGGCGGCGCGTTGGTCCAGTATCCCCTCGGTTACATGTCCGACCTGTGGGATCGCCGCAAGGTGCTGCTGGTCACCACCGTCGGCGCGATGACCTCGGCGCTGATGCTGGTTTTCCTTGCCGGCAATTCGCCGCTGGCCAACTTCGTGCTGATCTTCATCTTCGGCTCGTTCGCCATGCCGCTCTATTCGCTGTCGGCGGCGCACGCCAACGACCGGGCGGAAAAGGGCGAGTTCGTGCTGATCAACGCCGCGCTGATGCTGTTCTACTCGGTCGGCGCAATCGCGGGTCCGTTCGTGGCCTCGATCGTCATGGAGCAGTTTGGACCGCATGCGCTTTTCAGTTTCAGCGCAGCAGTCTACGTCGCGTTCGTGGCGGTCATCGTCTATCGCATGGGATCGCGCTCGCCGGTGCCGGCCGGCCGGCGCGGCCGCTTCATCGCCTTGCTGCGGACGTCGCCGATTTTCGCCCGCCTGGCGGGGCGAAATGGCCCAACGAATGGTTCGGACGCCGACTAGACTTCCTCTCCGGATGCGGCAATCGCTTGACGAATGGCCGCTCGACTGAAATGGAAAGACAACGCGTTCTGATAAAAGCAATATTATGCATGTAATAACGACCCAGGACGAACTCGATACCGCCGTTGCCGCTCTCGAAAAATCCAACTTCGTCACGGTCGACACCGAGTTCATTCGCGAAACCACTTTCTGGCCCGAGCTCTGCCTGATCCAGATGGCGGCGCCTGGCGTTTCGGCGCTGGTCGATCCACTGGCGCCCGGGCTCGACCTCAAGCCGTTCTTCGACCTGATGGCCAACGAAGCGGTGACCAAGGTCTTCCATGCCGCGCGGCAGGACATCGAAATCGTCTTCCATCTTGGCGGGCTGATCCCTCATCCTGTTTTCGACACGCAGGTGGCGGCCATGGTCTGCGGCTTCGGCGACAGCGTCTCCTACGAGCAGATCGTCCAGAAGATCACCGGCGGCCGCATCGACAAGTCATCGCGCTTCACCGACTGGCGCCACAGGCCGCTGTCGGAAAAGCAGCTCGAATATGCGCTGGCCGACGTCACCCACCTGATCGATGTCTACCAGCATCTCGTCACCGAGCTCGAGCGCGAAGGCCGCGCGCACTGGCTGAACGAAGAGATGGAAGTGCTGACCTCGCGGGCAACCTACGATCCGCATCCGGAAGACGCCTGGAAGCGGCTGAAGATGCGCCTGCGCAAGCCGCAGGAACTGGCCATCGTGCAGGCCGTCGCCGCCTGGCGCGAGCGCGAGGCGCGCGAACGCAACGTGCCGCGCGGGCGCGTGCTCAAGGACGACGCGATCTACGAGATCGCCCAGCAGGCGCCGCGCGACACCACGGCGCTGTCGCGGCTGCGGACCACGCCCAAGGGCTGGGAGCGCTCCTCTTCGGCAACCGCCCTGCTCGGCGTCGTCAATGCGGCGCTCGAAATACCGCGCGACCAGATGCCCAAGCTGCCCAAGACCTTCCAGCCACCTGAGGGCTCGAGCGCGGCCGCCGAACTGCTCAAGGTGCTGCTGCGCCTGGTCTCGGAAAAAGAAGGGGTGGCGCCCAAGGTGCTTGCTTCGGGCGACGACATCGACCGTATCGCCGCCGAAGGCGAAGCCGCCGACGTCCCTGCCCTCCAGGGCTGGCGCCGCTCGGTGTTCGGCGAAACGGCACTAAGACTCGTGCGAGGCGAAATCGCCATCCGTTTCGACAAGCGCAAGATCGCAGTGTTCGAGATTGAAGCCTGAACGCCCTGATCGGCGCGGCTCAGACCGCGCCGGCAAGATGCAGCGTAAACCAGATCCACAGCAGCCCAAGCACCAGCCAGCCCAGAATGAAGGCTAGGCTGCGAAACCTGACCCGGTTGGCGGTCAGGTGAACCCACGCGTGCGCATAACGTGTCGCCACGAACAGCCAGGCCAGCCCGACACTGACAAATGACGCGCCGTCGGTCACGTAGAGTGCCAGGCACGCTGCGTAGAACAGCACCGGCAGCTCGAACTGGTTGATGGTGTTGTTGGCGGCGGTGACGCTCAACTCCGGCTCGGCGGCGCGCGTCTTGAACTGGTTCACCCGCGCCTCGCCAGCCTGTACCGCCTGCCTGCGCCGCAGGCCCAGCACGACATAGACGATGTAGACCAAAAGAACCTGCGAGAGTATCGGCCAGAAAATAGCGGTCTGGTTCACAAGCATAACCTCAAGAAAAATGATCGACTAATCTGGCCATCAATTGCTGCACTCCATTTCTGCTTAATGGAGAATTTACGGATCATGATCGAAACTGTGCTGCAGCAGTTCAATGGTCGACCGAAACATGATGCTCCCTGCAACCGCCAATCGCTACCAACCTGCTCTAGCAGTCATCCAAGCCGGAACCTATGCCCGTGAACGCGTAATGCGCAAGGATGCGCAGGCTGTGGGGGGCATGAAGCCGCTCGGCGATATGGCGCAGACTGCACCGGCCCGCCCGAAAGACATGCAGGCCATCAACGAGTATTACTTCGGCATCAGCCTGACGCCGATGGAAGTGATGTTCTCCATGGTCGAGAGGGCCGTCGACTTTCTCAACGACAAGCTGGGCGTGGGCAGCGACGGCGACCCCAAAGCCGTCGAAGCCGGCAACAAATGGCGTGAAGAAACGCTGATCAAGAATGTCGGTGTCGGTTCGGGGGACGACTTCCGGATCCCGAAACCAGGCGAGAACGGCGTTACCTTCCGGGCTGTGGCCAAACTCGTCCTGGAGAAATTCAAGACCGAATTTCTGGCAGGCGACGGCGATCTCAGAAAGGTGCTGGAGGATGCGGCGGGCTTCCGTCTGGACGGGATGAACGCAGTCGATCTGTTCAAGGCATTCGCAGATCCGGAAAGCGACGCCGCGAGGAAGGTGTATGACGCGGTGTTGGAAGGCCTTGCCGGCCAGGCCGGCAGCAAGGTTTCGCAACGCTTGGAAGCGGCAACGTCCGGGGCCAAGTCGGTCGAAGAGACCCTCGCCGACCAAAAAGGGTCTTCAATCGACGTCGTCGACAAGGAAACGATTGCCGAGGACCTGAAGGCTGTCCGGACAGCCGAAGCGAAGGAAAAGCTCGACGAAGCAGCAGCCATTCCCGAGAAGATCAGAGACGCCCTCGAGGAAATTCAGGCCGGCAAGGACACGTCCGGACCGGACAGTTCGCAGGCGGCCTTGGCAATAGTCCAGGCCCTAAGCGGGATGAGCGAAACCGTGTCGTCCCCGGCAACTGGCCAGGATGCCCCCGAGATGGAACTGGACCTGTCCGGCATCGCCAGGGACGCTGCCAAGGAAGACCACGACGAGGGCACCAAGGGGGAAGCCCTGCGTGGGCTGCTTGCGCAATACCTCGAATTCATCGACGCATCGGACATCTACAAGAAACAGAAATTGTACATTCGGCTATAGCCGATCAGCGTACCTTGCGGTCGCCGGTGGCTGGTGATCGCCTGACGCTTCGCAAGCCCGCAAGTACAAAGGTTGCGACGACCGCGACCGATACAGCCAGAAACGCAAACTTGGCGACGATCAGGCCGGAGGCGAGCGCCATCGACCTGGTTCCCGCCGATGGCGGGTCGGCGAGGATTCGCGCCACGACGATGTTCTGGGCATAGTCGGCAATCGTATAGGGCAGCACCAACGCAAGTGCTGCGACCGAGCGCATCGTCTCCGAAAGGCCAGCGAAACGCGGCAGCCTGTCGCCGGCCTTCAGGATCAGGCTGACCAGCGTCGCCGAAAGCAGCGCTGGGAAGACCAGGTCGAACGTCAGGTAATGCCAGACGAGAATGATCTCGGCGCCCGGCCGGCCGAGAGCCGCGATCCAGGCAAAGCCTTCGCTCTCGGAGAACCCCCAGAAACGCAGATCGAGCGACGGCAGGCCGCCGCTCAAGCTGCGGAAATAGAAGAACTCCAGCAGCGTCATTGCGGCGAATACTGCCGCAGTGACGACGCTTAGCGCAGCCGCGTGACGCCGCAGCCGCACGATCATTGGGCTTACATGCCGCCGGGGTAGTTCGGGCTTTCGCGCGTGATGGTCACGTCGTGGGCGTGGCTCTCGCGCAGGCCGGCATTGGAGATGCGCACGAAAGTGGCGCGCTCGCGGAAGTCGGCAAGATTACGCCCGCCGACATAGCCCATCGCAGCCTTGAGGCCGCCGGCGAGCTGGTGCAGGACGCCGCCGACAGGGCCCTTGTAAGGCACCTGGCCCTCAATGCCTTCGGGAACCAGCTTGAGCGTGTCGCGAACCTCGGCCTGGAAGTAGCGGTCGGCCGAGCCGCGCGCCATGGCGCCCACCGAACCCATGCCGCGATATGCCTTGAACGAGCGGCCCTGATGCAGGTAGACCTCGCCCGGGCTCTCTTCGGTACCGGCGAGAAGCGAGCCGATCATGGCCGCACCGGCGCCAGCGGCCAGAGCCTTGGCGAGATCGCCCGAATACTTGATGCCGCCGTCAGCGATGACGGTCACGCCGGCCTTCTGTGCCACCTCGACAGCCGACATAATGGCCGACAACTGCGGCACGCCGACACCGGCGACGATACGCGTGGTGCAGATCGAGCCCGGCCCGATGCCGACCTTGACGGCGTCGGCGCCCGCGTCGATCAGCGCCTGGGCGCCGTCGGCGGTGGCGATGTTGCCCGCCATGATGCGGATGGAGTTGGAAATCTTCTTGGCCCGCGCCACCGCATCGAGGACGCGCTGGGAATGGCCATGGGCGGTGTCGATGACGAGCAGGTCAACGCCGGCGGCGATCAGGCGCTCGGCACGCTCGAAGCCGTCATCGCCGACGCTGGTGGCAGCCGCGGCGCGCAGGCGTCCCTGCGCATCCTTGGACGCGTTCGGGTTGAGCTGCGACTTCTCCATGTCCTTGACGGTGATGAGGCCGACGCAATTGCCGTGCTTGTCGACGACGAGCAGCTTTTCGATGCGGTGCTGGTGCAGCAGCCGCTTGGCTTCGTCCTGTTCGACCGTCTCCTTGACGGTGATCAGGTTCTCGCGCGTCATCAGCTCATAGACCTTCTGCGCCGGGTCGGAAGCGAAGCGCACGTCGCGGTTGGTCAGGATGCCGACCAGGCGGCCGGTCTTCTGGCCGCCGGCGCCGCCATTTTCGACGACCGGGATGCCCGAAATGCCGTGTGTCCGCATCAAGGTCAGTGCGTCGGCCAGCGTGGCGTCTGGGCCGATGGTGACCGGATTGACCACCATCCCCGATTCGAACTTCTTGACCTGGCGGACCTGCTCGGCCTGTTCGGCCGGGGTAAAGTTGCGGTGGATCACACCGATGCCACCGGCTTGCGCCATGGCAATCGCCAGGCGGGCTTCCGTCACCGTGTCCATGGCCGCCGAAATGATTGGCACGTTGAGATCGATATCGCCGGCAATGCGGGTGCTGATGTCGGTTTCGCCGGGCATCACCTCGGAATGGCCGGGCTGCAGCAGCACGTCGTCGAAGGTCAGCGCCAGAGCGCCGGTGGAGGATTCAATGATTTTTGCCATGGCCAACCTCGGAATACGTAAAAGGACGCTGGAACCAGTTGGTATGCAGCGCCGACTCGTCTTTTCCCTTTCAGGATTGGCGGTGGCTGGTACCACGTCTTCGAGCCGATGAAAAGCGCAGCTTGAGGCGCAATCGACACGGAGGCGAATTCATCGTGCCGACTGGACCGCACGGGCCGCATGTGTTGGCTGCGGACAGGCTGCCGCATCCATGTTAACGGTCGGATCGGACGGCGGCCTGGCTGCCGGCAGATGCAGACGCCACTGCGGAAAAGTCCGTGAACAGAACCACCCCGCTCATCCTTGCCGTCGCCCTGTTCATGGAGAACATGGACTCGACCGTCATCGCCACCTCGCTGCCGGCGATCGCGACCGACATCGGCACGAGCCCGATCGCGCTCAAGCTGGCGCTGACGGCCTATCTCGTTTCGCTCGCCATATTCATCCCGATCAGCGCCTGGATGGCCGACCGTTTCGGCGCCAAGCTGGTCTTCCGCGTCGCCATCGGCGTTTTCATGCTGGGTTCGGTCGCCTGCGCCATCTCGGGGTCGCTCGGCGAATTCGTGCTCGCGCGCTTCCTGCAAGGCATGGGCGGTTCGATGATGACGCCGGTAGCGCGGCTGGTTCTGGTCCGCACCACCGAAAAGAGTGGCCTGGTGGCGGCAATGGCAACGCTAACCATCCCAGCACTCGTCGGTCCGCTCATCGGCCCGCCGGTCGGCGGCTTCATCACCACCTTCTTCGCCTGGCACTGGATTTTCCTGATCAACATTCCTATCGGCGCGCTGGGCATCTGGCTGTCGGGGCGCTTCCTGCCCGAGATTGCGCCGGAGGCAACGCGACCGATCGACGTGCCCGGCTTCTTCCTGTCGGCCATCGCCGCCTCAGGCGTGGTCTTCGGCCTGTCGGTGGTCAGCTTGCCGGCGCTGCCGCCTGTCGTCGGCGTCGTCACCATTGCCGTCGGCCTTACCGCAGCGCTGCTCTACATCCGCCACGCACGCCGGACGCCCTACCCGCTGCTTGAACTCAAGCTCTTCGCCAATCCGGTCTTCCGTACGGCGATTGTCGGCGGCTCGCTGTTCCGCGTCGGTGTCGGTGCGGCGCCGTTCCTCTTGCCGCTGCTGTTCCAGCTCGGCTTCGGGCTGTCGCCATTCCAGTCGGGCATGATCACCTTCGCCACCGCAGCGGGAGCGCTGTCGATGAAGTTCGTCGCGCCGAAAATCCTGAAGAGCATGGGGTTCCGCACGGTGCTGACAGTCGCTTCGGTGGTTTCAGCCGGGCTGATGGCGGCCAATGCGCTGTTCACATCCCAGACGCCCTATCTCGTGATCCTTCTGGTGCTGTTCCTGTCAGGTTTCCTGCGGTCCTTGTTCTTCACCTCGTCGAACGCGCTGGTCTTTGCCGACATCGAGACCGCCCAGAGCGGCCAGGCAACCGCCATCTCGGCCGTCGCCCAGCAAACCTCGGTGGCGCTCGGCGTGGCAGTCGGCGGCGGCGCGCTCGAAATATGGTCGCTGGCCACCGGCCAGGCGATCGGCGGGGCCGGCTTCACCTTCGCGTTCCTGACGGTCGCACTGATTTCGGGACTGCCGGCTTTCATGTACGCACGCATGGCGCCCGATGCCGGCGGCTCGGTTTCCGGCCACCGCCTGCGTCAGCGCGAGGCCAACGAGCCGCAGCAGCTATGAGGCGTCAGGCTCGGACCTGCCCTTGAAATCCTTGGCAAGCAAATAGAGCTCAGCCGATTCATCGCGCGAGGCCGGCGGCTTGACGTGGTGGACGGTGCGGAAATTCTGCTTGAGCAGGGTCAACAGTTCGGCCTCGGTGCCACCTTGGAAGGTTTTGGCCAGGAAATGGCCACCGGGCTTCAGCACCGAAATGGCGAAATCGGCGGCAACCTCGCACAGATGCATGGTGCGGATGTGATCGGTGCGCCGGTGCCCCGTCGTCGGCGCCGCCATGTCGGACAACACCAGGTCGGGCGCGCCGCCGAGCGCCTCGGACAGGCGCGCCGGGGCGGCATCGTCGAGGAAATCCATCAGCAGCACGGGCGCTCCGGGCACCGCATCCATTTCGAGATAGTCGATGCCGACGACATGCGGCTTTTCCGCCGTCGAATTGGTGCGGGCGGCCGCCACCTGGCACCAGCCACCGGGTGCGGCACCAAGGTCGATGACCTTCATGCCCGTCTTCAACAGATGATGCTTGTCGTCGATCTCGATCAGCTTGTAGGCCGCGCGCGAGCGGTAGCCGTCGGCCTTCGAGCGCTGAACGTAGGGGTCGTTCATGTGGCGTTCGAGCCAGCGGCGCGACGATTCCTTGAGGCCGTGCTTCTTCTTGATCTTGGTGCGCAGCACGCGCGTCGCGCCCGCTCCTACCGCTGGTTTTGGTTTCTTGGTCATGTACGCTGTCCGTTCCGCCAGTTGCGGCGCCACACGCCGTCATCGGCCATCAATTCGCTCAAAATGCCCTCGCGCAAGCCGCGATCGGCGACACGCAGCCGTTCCGATGGCCAGACCGCCCGAATGGCTTCCAGGATGGCGCAGCCCGCCAGGACCAGGTCGGCCCGGTCGGCGCCGATGCAGGGATTGGCTACGCGCTGCTGGAAATCCCAGCCGAGCACTTTTTCGACCATGCGGTCGACGCTGGTTCCATCCATCCAAAGCCCGTCGACGCGGCGGCGGTCGTAGCGGTCGAGTTCGAGATGCACGCCGGCGAGCGTGGTGACCGTGCCCGAGGTACCCAACAGGTGGAATTTCGGGCTCGACACGACATGGGCCAGGCGGTCGCGACCGTCGAACGAACGCAGGCGGGTGGCAACATCCTCGACCATCGCGGCAAAGATCTCGCGCGTCACCGTGCGGCCGCCGAAGCGCTCGGCGAGCGAAACCACCCCGACCGGCAGCGACGTCCACGAGACGATGTGATTCGCCAGCCGCGGCGAGCGGTGGCGCGAAACGTCGATCAGGGCGATCTCGGAGGAACCACCGCCAATGTCGAACAACACGACCCCGTCGGTGTCGCGCTCGACCAGCGAGCCGCATCCCGAAACAGCCAGCCGCGCTTCCGTCTGGCGGTCGATGATCTCGAGCTTGAGGCCTGCCTCACGCTCGACGCGATCGATGAACTCCGCACCATTCGCGGCCGAACGGCAGGCCTCGGTGGCGATCAGGCGCGCTTTCTTGATCTTGCGGTTGCGCAGCTTGTCGCTGCAGACCTTGAGCGCCTCGACCGCCCTGTCCATGGCCGCCTGGCCGAGCCGACCGGACGCCGAGAGGCCCTCGCCCAGCCGCACGATGCGCGAGAAGGCGTCGATGACGCGAAACTGGCCCGGCCTTCCCGGCACAGCCACCAGCAGCCGGCAATTGTTGGTGCCAAGGTCGAGCGCCGCAAAGACCGGCAGGTCCGACACCGGCATGCGGCGCGGCTGTTCGGCCACGTCCGGCCTTGCGACCGGGTTGCTTGGCTTCAGAGAAACGGCTGGCCCGGCCACGGGTACTGCGGCCTCCGCCGGCTTGCCGCCGGCCGCAAGCTGAACGCCGTCGCGCGCAAAAACCTTGCGGCCGCGGCGGCGCTTACGCCTTTTCCTGGTCTTGCCTTTTGGTTGCGCGGCGTCCCCATTGCCGTGACCGTTGACCGGTCGCACGGCGGCCTGACGGCCCGGTCGGGGAGCTTCCCCGCCATGACGCGACGGACCATCCCCGGAGACACCCGCATCCGACGCGCTGACGTCGGCTTCGCGGTCCTTCACCCTGCAATTTCCTTCTGGCGCCGCGCGAACCCTTCGGACGCTGCACGCGCATATCATCTTGTGTTGGCGCCAGACTATCAGTGCGGGACCCGATCACCAAGGCCCGCCGGCGTTGAAATTTGGCCGGCGCGTCCCGCAGCCAGCTGCATCGCCGTCGAAAATCACGGGTCGGGTTGAATAGCCGGCTTCGATGAGGCAAAGCTGAAGGACGAGCCGGTCATGCGAGCGGACGCATTGCCACAACGAGGAACTGAAACGCCAGACCGAAAGGAACGGGCAAGCGCTCCTGCATGAGAATCAAAGACTTCATCTGGCCCGTCATCGGGCTCGGCGCCGTCGCCGTTTCTGCCTGGCTGCTCTATCACGAATGGCGCGAAATCTCCCTCGACGATGTGTGGAGCGGCCTGACCGCCATCCCCTTCCACGGCTGGATACTCGCCGCGATCAGCTCCATCGTCGCCTATGGCGCGCTGGCCGGCTATGACCACATAGCGCTGCTGCATATCGGCAAGCGCGTGTCGTGGTTCTTCGTCACCGTCTGCTCCTTCACCACCTATGCCCTTTCGCACAATATCGGCGGCTCGGTATTCTCGGGCGCGGTGATCCGCTATCGCGCCTATGCCACCAAGGGGTTGACCGGCCAGGAGGTCGGCGTGCTCGTCGGCATCTGCTGGTTCACCTTCGTGCTTTCGAGCGTGTTCGTCGGCGGCGTGGTGATTCTGCTCGAGCCGAGCCTGCTCGACCGCTACACCGAGGGCAGCCACGAAGCATGGTGGATCGCGCTGGGCGTTGCCATGCTGCTTTCGGTCGGCGCCTATGTCTTCGGCAGCTGGCTGCATCTCAAGCCGCTCGCCATCCGCAGCTTCCGCCTGCACTATCCGGCACTGCCGATCGTGGCACGCCAGCTGATCATCGGCCCGCTGGAAATACTGGCGGCTGCGGCGATCATCTATTTCGTCCTGCCCGCCGAGCACAATCCGGGCTACCTGATCGTGCTGGGCATCTTCCTGTTCTCCTTCGCGGTGGCGCAGGCGTCGCACGCGCCGGGCGGACTGGGCGTGCTCGAAGTGGTGTTTCTCACCGGCCTGTCGGAAATGGACCCGGCGGCGGTGCTGGCAGCACTTCTGGTCTTCAGGCTGTTCTACCTCATCATCCCGCTCATCCTGGGGGTCATAGCGGTGCTTGCTTTCGAGCACTCGCAGTTCGGCCGGAGCGCCAACAAGGACGAGGCCTGAAAACCGAAATTGCCGCAACTGATGGGGTTGACTATTTCCCGGCGGCGGCTACAAGGCGCGCACAGGTGGCCGCGTCAAACGCGACCCGCCAGCGCCGGACAAGTTTCGGCCATGCTGGGGAATAGGTTAACGGTAGACCCACGGACTCTGACTCCGTTAGTCCTGGTTCGAATCCAGGTTCCCCAGCCAACTCGCCTTCCAGAAGCTTTGAAATCCGCGGAATCCATGGCCGTTCGTCATCGTTTCACCTCGAATCGGCCTTCCACAACTGTTGTCCAGAGATGGTGTCCATCCGGCCTGGACGAGCGGAGCACGGGTGGATGGGGACTGCGCAGGCATCAGGTCGAAAACCTCGTTCTCAGGGTCCCGTCTTCTATTGGCGGGCCCGCATTCCCGTCGGATTCGCGTCGGCGACAGGCAACGGCAGGCTTTCAGTGAGCCTTAGGCTCTTGGACCGTAAGAAGGCGTCCGTGGTGGCGCGGCGGCTCAATGCCCTGCTGTTGCAGCTCGAACTGATGCCGATTGCGAGAATGGCGACGAAAGAACAGCTGACCAAGATCTTTGCGCTCGAGATCGATGCGGTGCGTGACGAGATCGAGACACTCGACCGCTTTGCCAAACGCAGGGGCACTCTCCGCGATCCAGTGCATCGGGAAGCCGACCGGGGGAATAAGCGTCGAGCAAGTGCTGCTGCTACGCGCTGGCGCAGAGATTGGCGGCTTGCTTGTCCAGCGCGTCGATGCCGCGCTTTGGCAACACGTCAGGCGTCAGCTAACGCCTGCGCGAGGTCGGCGACAAGGTCGTCGGGATGCTCGACGCCGATCGACAGCCTTATTGTCGAGTCAAGAACGCCTATCCGTTCCCGGACGTCTCTGGGCACACCGGAATGGGTCATAGCGGCTGGGTGGCTCGCCAGCGATTCTGTGCCGCCGAGGCTGACCGCAAGCTTGAAAATCTGCAAGGCGTTGAGAAAGGCGAATGCTGCGGCCTGACCACCGACAATGTCGAACGAGAACGTCGACCCGGCGCCTGTGCATTGCGTTCTGAAGGCATGTGCAGCCGGGGTGTCTTCGCCGAGGAACGGCAGATAGGCCACCCTTGAGACCTTGGGATGCTCGGCCAGGAATTCGGCGGCGATGCGGGCGTTGGCGTTGGCCTTCTCCATGCGAATGCTCAGAGTTTCCAGCGAGCGGCCGAGCATCCAGCAAGAATGGGGATCAAGTTGTGTGCCAATCGCTCCTCTGAGTGCCTTGATCGGTTTGGTGATGGCCTTGCTGCCGAGGGCCGCGCCGGCGATCAGATCGGAATGGCCGCCGACATATTTGGTCAGGGAATAGACCGAAATGTCGACACCGTGGTCGAGTGGACGCTGGAACACCGGTCCGAGCAACGTGTTGTCGCACACGATGACCGGGCGATGGCCCTGTTTGGCGGCGATCTCATCGGCAATGCGGCCGACAGCCAGGAAATCGACCAACGTGTTGGTCGGATTCGAGGGCGTTTCGATAAAGATCACTGAGACGCGGCCTCGCTCGCAGCCTTCATCGGCAGCAGCGCGAATGGCGGTTTCATCAACACCGTCGGAGAAACCCACAGAGCCAATGCCGAAATTGGCCAGCGTCTTGGCAAACAACGTTTCGGTGCCGCCATAAAGCGGCTGTGAATGCACGACGGCATCACCCGGGCGCGCGAAGGCAAGCAAAGTGGTCGCGATAGCCGACATGCCGGACGAGAACAGGATACAGGCCTCCGCACCTTCATAGATTGCCAGGCGATCCTCGACGATTTCGCTGTTGGGATGATTGAAGCGCGAGTAGACGAGTCCGGCTCCGGTTCCGCTTGGCGGCTCCTTGCGGCCGGAGACGAAATCGAAGAAATCGCGCCCCTCTTCGGCTGATTTGAACACGAAGGTCGAGGTGAGAAACACCGGCGGCTTCACCGCTCCTTCCGACAGTTGCGGATCAAAGCCGTAGCTCAGCATTAACGTTTCCGGATGCAGCCGATGGTTTCCGATGTGTGTCTTGGACGGTCTGGGCGCAGTCATGATGATCCCCCGGTTTGAGAGGCAATGTGGGTTTGCCGTATCCTTCGCGTCGATTCTCTTCCGCAGTTGAGTCTAGCGCTGAACTAGCTTTGACTTGTATTCGCTGCGCTGGAGCGTGCCCCACGGCACCAGATCGACCTGCGCGGTGAAGACGAGCATATCGCGGAACCGCTTCTGAATTCTCGCTGCAAGTTCCGGATCGGCAGCGGAATCCTTCGCCAGTTCGACCACCACCGGCACAGGTGGTTCTTGCCGTACGCCTGGGTCCTGCGGCTTGACCAGGATCATGCCACTCACCTCCGGCATGAACTGATTGACCACCTCGCGAATGGCCGATGGGAAAACATTGACGCCGCGCACGAGAAGCATGTCGTCAGTGCGGCCGATGCAGCGGACCCGAGGCGCGGTGCGGCCGCACCGGCAGGGCGAACTCCAGACCTGGACATGATCGCGCGTCCGGAACCGCAGCAGCGGTGCAGCCTGATGGCGCAGATGGGTCAATACAAGTTCGCCGCGCGCACCGTCCTCCATTGCAATCGGTGCGCCGCTTTCCGGATCGACCAGCTCGGGATGGACGAAGCCGCGGCCGCCGAGATGCATGCCGCATTGCTCTTCGCATTCGCCCCACAGCGAAACCCCGATGTCGCCGATCCCCATGGCCTCCGTCACCTTGGCGCGCCATGCCTCTTCGAGGCGCGCGCGCAGGGCCGGTTCGCCGCCGCCGGGCTCGCCAGCGACCAGAACGCGCTTCACGCTGGAGCCCTTGAGGTCGAAGCGCCTCTCTTCCGCCCATTCTGCGAGGTAGGCCGCGTAGGAGGGCGTCATCACCACCGCCGCCGGCTTCAGGAGGCGGATGGCGGTTATCAGGCGCTCGGTATTGCCCGTACCGACGGGAACGTGGGTCATGCCGAGCCGGTCGAAGGCGCCGAGCGCCGCGCCCGCCACGAAAGGTCCGGCATTGTAGGTCGAGACGATCGCTTCGCCCGGGCTGATGCCCGAAGCCGAATAGCTCCGGGCTGAGGTCACGACCCAGTTTTCGAGATCCTGCGCCGTGAGAGGAATGTAACTGGGAGTACCGGTTGTGCCGCTTGTAGAGAAGATGCGCACGATCTCTTCCCTGCGGACCGCCAGATGCGTGCCGATCGGATGATTCTCGCTGCATGACGCCCTGATCTCGTCCTTCTCGGTGAACGGCAGCTTCTCGATCGAATCCAGACCGCCGATCTCTTCCGCGGTGGCAAAGCCGGCCTGCTTCAGCTTGCTGTGGTAGAAGGCCGAGTGGGCGAGGAGGTATCCGACCTGCCGGCGGTACTGAGCGTCGTCCTGCCTGACCTGATCGCGCCAGGGGTTGGTTTCCACCTCCGGATCGAACATGGCTCAGGTCCTGCTATTGGCACCGTAGGAAACGGCCGCTTCCGCATGGCCGGCGAGGACAAAGCCGATGGGGTTTTGCTGTTCTTCCGCAAGATGAGCAAGGAGGCCGCCGGTGCGGGCAAGCAGCGGGATCGCCTTGAGAAATGCGGGAGGGAAGTCGAGATCGAGCAGGACTGCGGCAATCGGCATCGAGACGTTCAAGACGAGCGTCTTCCCCCATACCTGCGCCACCGCCTCGCGCATGCGCCGCGCCAGATCGACATGCGGGCCGCTGACGCCGCGCTGGTCGGCAAGTTCCAGGATGCGCTCGGCGCGCGGGTCGAGCGGCCGGTGCACAGGATGCCCGAAACCCGGCGCCTTTCCGCCCGCTTCACGGATTTCACGAGCCAACTCCAGGACGACCTCGTCGGCATCCCCGCCCTCGGTCACCCGGGCACGCGCCTTTAGGAGAAGCGCGCCGCAGAGTTCGGAGGTACCAAGGATTACGGGGCCGCAGCCGAGAACACCCGCGGCCAACGCGCCCTGTAGTGCATTGGGATCGGAGGCGAGAGTCATCCGCGCCGCCTGGACAGTGGGCATCATCCCGTGTTCGGCGATCGCAACGAGCAAGAGGTCCAGGAAGTAGCGCTGATCTTCAGTCGGCTCGCGCCCGGTCAAGAGCAGATAGAAATACGCAGTGAAGCTCAGCCGACCCATGAGATCGCTGCAGAGATCCCTGCCTCGCACTTCGACTGCGTTTGCTGCCGCGATACAGATTTCAGTGGTGGCTGTGCGCGCTTTACCGATCGGCATGGGCTGCGTTTCCGTCGGAACGGTTCAGTATCTGTAGCACTCGGATGCTAGACTGACGATGGAGATCACACAACAGCGGACCTGCGCACAGGCAGTGACGGCGGCGATCTTCGGAAAAGCAAAGCCTTCCGAGCATGAGGCGAATGGACGCCAGTTTGAGGAAGGCGAGCGCATTGCGTGACAGGTTCGCGAAGTCCTTGGCCAGCCTGCGGCATCGAGAGGACTACTGAGCGCGCCGCTGGCATCGTCCACCGGCCCCAGCGTGGTTGGTGGGCGTGCCGGGTGCCGCATTGTTTTGCGATGGTGCAGCGTTTTGAATGCGGTCGGCATGGGCGATAGTGGCAAGCCGGTGGGCGATGACAAGCGTGCTCGGGCGTCTTCACCGGCACGAAGCGCATGGTCGGCCGGGTCACCGCCTCGCAGATGGCCCCGATCCACAGCACATAGGCTGCCCCCGGATGGCCTCAAGGTGTACATGTTCGCGCGGCTCATGATATCGGCATGTTGATTGATCCTGGATTCTGACAGAATGGTGGCGCCCAAGCGCATCTCTGAAGGTGAGGCCGATGCGCGCATGGCGCAGGTCAGGCGCGTCCGGACGCTGAGGCTGCTCGACGATGCCGGCGACCGGCGCCTGACGTTGGTCATAGCACCTGCCGGCTTCGGCAAGTCCTCGTTGATGAACCAGCGTTACGAGGATCTGCGCAAGCAAGGCCACCAGGCAGCCTGGGCCGCGCTGGATGGCGACGATCGCGACGGCACCCACTTCCTCCTCGGACTGCTCGGAGTTCTCACCGCAGCACACGTCTTCCCCGCTGCGGCGCAGGATTATTCCAGTCTGTCGCAGCAGCATGTTCTGGGCGTCATCCTGACCCAGTTGCAACGGCTGCGCCGCCCCCTGTACCTGTTCCTCGACGACTATCATTTCGCCCAGAGCGATGAAAACGACGCGACGCTGGCGCGGCTCCTGTTTTCGCCGCAGGCACGAAACCTCAGGCTGCTGATCATCTCCAGGTCGGAGCCGAGGTTGGCGATCTCGGCGATGCAGCTGAATGGCCAACTCACCTATCTGAAGGCCAGCGATCTGCGTTTCTCGCCCGGAGAGGCTCAGAACCTGCTCGCCATGGCCGGGGTAAAGCTCGATAAATCGCAGATCGAAGCCCTGGTCCAGAAGACCCAGGGCTGGGCCGTGGCGCTGCAGCTTGCTCGGGTGCTGTTGCGTGACGGGGCCGTGACCGACAGGGACCTGCTTGAATTCAGCGGCACCCAGTTGGATATGGCACGCTACCTGTCCGAACAGGTCTTTTCGTCGCTCTCGGTCCATATGCAGTCGGCGCTGGTCGGCGTTGCGGCCCTGCCCTATTTCAGCGCCGAGCTGGCGAGCGCGGTCGTCAGCCCTGCCGCCGCCGCCGAACTGACCTCCGACATCGCAATCGGAGGCTTGCCGATCGAGGCGTTCGATGATGGGCACAAGCAGTTCAAACTGCATGCGGTGTTCCAGGAATACCTGATGCAGGAAGCCCTCGCGCGCGGGCTGGACATCAACCAGATCAGGCGCAGTGCCGCGCACTGGTATGCAGCCCGGCGCGACTGGGCGAGTGCCATCCGCCACGCCTTGCATGCGGAAGACTTCCGCCTTGCCGGGGAATTCTCCGAAAACGCGGGGGGATGGCGACAGGTCTATGCCGGCGCCCGCGGGCTGCTGCAGCAGTTTCATGCGCTGGCGGCGGTGCTGCCCGAACCGGAAGCCGCAAAGTTTCCACGCAGCTTTCTCGGACTGGCCGTCGTCGCGGCCAAGGGCGGGAACCTGGCACTGGCGACTCATTATTTCGAGTTGGTCGATCGGACCATCGACCGTTCCGACAATATCTTGGTCAACGAGGTCCGCCTGATCGGCGCGCTCATGGCGCTGTACCGGGACGATCGCATCGAAGCCCTCGACCTGTCGCTTCTCGAGCGCGATCTGACGCTGCTTGAGCTGGTGGAACCCGTGCAGCGCGCACTGACCTACAATCTGCTGTGCTTCCAATATCTGGAGCGCAGCGAGTTCGAGCGCGCCGAGCGCCACGGCAACCTGGCGATCCAGTCCTTTACCCAGGCAGGAGCGCTTTTCGGGGCGATGCATCTCCATGTCCATGTCGGGCAGGCACAGTTCTTTCGCGGCGACATGGAAGGCGCGAGTGCGGCCTACGAGCGCCTGGCCAGCGACGCGCAGAACGCGATTGGCAAGGGTTGCGACCTCGACGCGATCGCCCAGGTCCTGCTGGCCGAGACGCTGTCGGAGCGTGGTCTTCATGATGGCGCCGAGCGCATCCTTGAATGGTCGCTGCCGCATCTGGAGAAGAACGACTGTTGGTTCGACCTGTTGGCCGCAGCCTATCTGTCCCGCATTCGCGCAAGAATGGTCAGGAACGATTTTGACGGCGTGGACGCCGTGCTCGAACAGGCAAGGCGCACCGCACAGCGCCGTGGCTTTCCCCGCCTGCAAAGACTGGTGGCACGAGAGCAGATGCGCTCGATCATCCACTTCGGCGACATACAGGGCGCCAAGCGTTTCGCCGACCGTTTCGATCTCGGCCCGGAAACCGCGTTCGACGTCGAGCGCAACCGGCTTTCTTTCCGGCTGCGTGGCGAGGTACCCGCAACGCTGTGGGTACGGATCTGGATACAGGAAGGCCAGACGGAGCGCGCACTCGACATGCTGCAGCGCCTGGAGGTGGCACAGGAGCGTCCCTTCAGTGTGCCGCGAATGCTCCGGATGCGCCTGCTGGCGGTGCTGGCCGGCATGAAGACTGGCAAGGCCGAACGCACCGCTTCGGTGCTTGATGAAATCCTGCTGACCCTGCCCAGTGCAACCTATCGCGCGGGCTTTTTCGAGGAGGGTCCCGACATGCTCGCTCTGCTGCGCCGGCGCGCGCAGGAGGCCGGCCCCGACAGCCTGATCGCCCGGCGCGTCGGCCAGATCTTTGCGCCGGCAGATGCGTCCGCTCCAGGACAAGGTTCGGCAGAAACGGCGGCGGATTCCTCGAGCGCACCGCATACGCTGACCCAGCAGGAACTGAAGGTCATTTCATTGATCTGCGGCGGCTTCTCCAACAAGGAGATAGCGAGGCACATGGACGTCAGCGAAAACACCGTGAAGTTTCACGTCCGAAATATCTTCTCAAAGCTCAATGTCCACTCGCGCACCTCGGCCATCTCGGTCGCGCGAGAGCTAGGACTATTAGCCTAGCCGTCATTTTGGGTAGGCACCCAATCAGCCTGCCCACCCGATCGGTCGGGTATGCAAGTCCGTTCCACGATGCAACCTTGCCGCATGAGCAGCAGATACACGCGCTGCAGTCATAAAGGTGCGGAATGGAGCAGCAGGTGCGAACCGTCGATCCCGTGACCCAGGAGATCATCCAGGGCAAGCTACTGTCGATGGTCGACGAGATGGGTATCGTGATGGCGCGGACCAGCATGAGCCCCGTCATCTACGAGGTTCTGGATTTCGCCTGCGGCATCTGCACCCGCGACTGCGACCTGATCGCCCAGACCAACGGCATCACGCTGTTCACCGGCACCTTCGCCACCCAGGTTCGCAGCCTGGTCGAGCGGTTCGCCGACGACATGGCGCCGGGCGACGTGCTGGTCACCAACGACCCCTATGCCGGGGGTACGCATTCCTGCGACCTGGCGATCATGCGTCCGATCTTTGCCGAAGGCCGCATCATCGCATTTGCCATCAATGTCGCCCACTGGCTGGACGTCGGCGGTGCGGTGCCCGGCAGCCTGCCTCCGGACGCCAATTCGGTGTACCAGGAGGGCCTTCGCCTGCCCTGCGTCCGCATTGCCCGCGACGACAAGCTGCTGCCTGACATGGTCCGCATCATCAGCGAAAATGTCCGCCTTCCGGAAGTGGCGTTGGGCGACCTCAATGCGCAGCTTGCCACTGTGCGCATCGCCGAGCGCCGCATCCTGGAGATGGTCGAAAAGTACGGTGCAGCCCCGATCCAGGACGCCTTCGACCACCTCCTCGACGTCAGCGAGCGGCGTAGCCAGGACGTCATAGCGGCACTGCCGGACGGCATCTACGAGGCAACCGACATCATCGATGGCGATGGCATTACCACCGACGCCATCGAAGTGAAGGTCGCCATCCGGATCGAGGGCGGCCGCATGGAGGTGGATTTCACCGGCTGCCCACCAGCCGCGGCAGGCCCGATCAACTGCGCGCGCGGGGCACTCAGCTCGGCAGTGAAGACCATCTTCAAGGCGCTGGTGGCGCCACAGGAGCCGTCCAACGAAGGGTGGTTCCGGCCGCTTTCGGTGATCGCTCCCAATGGAACGGTCTTCACGGCGCAGAAACCCTCGCCGACAGGCTGGTACTACGAAGGCTCCGTCCATGCCTCCGAACTGGTATGGAAGGCGCTTGCACCGCTGATGCCGGAACGTTTCTCCGCCGGCTCCTATTCCAGCCTGTGCGTGACATACATCAATGGCCGGACCGCCGACGGCGAAGAGTTCATCCACATCGAGCCGCAGCATGGCGGCTGGGGTGGAACGCCCGGTCGCGACGGCGCCAGTGCGGTGATCGCCCTGACCGACGGCGATACCTACAATTACTCGGTGGAGCTGATCGAAGCCAAATTTCCGCTCCACGTTCGGCGCTACGCGCTCAATGTCGAGGGCGGAGCCGGCGCAGGCCAGTGGCGCGGCGGCTTCGGGGTCGTGCGCGAATACGAGATCCTGTCCGGAGAGGCCGACATCCACAGCGGCTTCGGCCGCTCGAGGACGCCGCCCTGGGGCATGGACGGCGGCGGCGCGGGCAGTCTCAACCGGCTCGATGTCGTGGACAAGGAGGCGGCGAACACCACCTCCTATGGGCGCCTGTCTCACCGCCGCGTCGTCAAAGGCGACTTGCTGCGTATCGCCACTGGCGGCGGCGGCGGCTGGGGCGATCCAACCAAGAGAAGCAAGGATGCGATCGCCGAGGACATCAGCGCCGGCTACATCAGCGCGGAACGCGCGGCATCGGAATACAACCACCGGGGCACGACGACGAAATGATCAGACTTGCAACCGATGTCGGCGGCACCTTCACCGATCTCGTTGGATATGACGAGAAGACGGGCAAGGTATTCACCTCGAAGAGCCTGACCACACCCCAGGACCAGTCCATCGGCGTGCTCGACGTGATCGACCGCGCAGAGAGTGCCGGCGGCCTGGACCCCGACAAGGTCCGGTTCTTTGCCCATGGCGGAACGACGGTGATCAACGCGATCACCGAACGCAAGGGCGTCAGGACCGCCCTGGTGACCACTGCCGGGTTTCGCGACGTCCTCGAGATCGGCCGCGGCAACCGCCCCGACCTCTACAATCTCCAGTTCCACAGCCCCGAACCGTTCATCCCCAGGAAGCTGCGTACAGAGGTCCGCGAACGGGTCGGCGCGGACGGAAGGATCATCGAACCGCTCAACGAGGACGATGTTCGCCAGGCCGCGCGCCTGTTTCAGGACGAGGGAGTTGAGGCCGTAGCGGTCATCTTCCTGCACAGCTACGCCCACCCGGATCACGAGAAGCGCTGCGCAGCGCTGCTGCGCGACCTGCTGCCGGGCGTCACCGTCTGCGCCAGCTACGAGATCTCGCGCCAATGGCGCGAATATGAGCGCACCAACACCGTTGCCCTCAACGCCTATGTACAGCCGATCATACAGCGCTATTTCGCCAATCTCGAAAAGGCGCTTGCCGCCAAGGGCGTGTACTCAGCCTATTATGCGATGCTGTCGAATGGCGGAGTCGCGACGTTCTCGCAAGCCGTCGCCAGTCCGCTGACCCTTGTCGAATCCGGCCCTTCGGGCGGTGCAGCTGGCGCCGCCAGGATCGGCGCGATCCTCGGCGAAAAGGATGTCCTTTATCTGGACGTTGGCGGCACGACGGCAAAATGCACGCTCATTCGCGACGGCAAGCCAAATCTCGACGCCGAATACAAGTTGGAATGGGCCCGCACCTTCCCCGGCTATCCGGTCCAGGTGCCGGTGGTCGACATCGTCGAGATCGGCTCGGGCGGAGGCTCGATCGCATGGATCGACGCCGCCGGCGGCCTGCGGGTGGGACCGAAAAGTGCCGGGTCTTCGCCCGGACCGGCCTGCTACGGGCTTGGTGGGACCGAACCGACGGTCACTGACGCCAAGGTGGCCATCGGGCTGCTTGATCCTGCCGCATTTGCCGAAGGCGCGATGACCCTCGACGTCGAACTCGCGCGCCAGGCCATCACCAGGCTGGCCGGACCGCTCGGTCTGTCCGTCGACGACGCTGCCCAGGCCATCATCGACGTCGCCGAATCCAACATGATCAACGCCCTGAAACTGGTCACCGTCCAGCGCGGCCACGATCCACGCGACCTTGCGCTGATCGTTAGCGGCGGCGCCGGTCCGATGCTGGGCGCCCGCCTCGGCCGCGAACTCAATGCCAAGTCGATCATCATCCCACCGCATTCGGGCATCTTCTCAGCCTGGGGCATGCTGGCTGCGCATCCACGCGCGGACATTCGCAAGACATGGTTCTCGCCACTCGTCCCCTCGTCGCTCGGCGAACTGGCCAAGCTCTTCGCCGACATGGAAGACGAGGCACTGTCCTATTTCGACCTCGACAACAAAGACGGCATCGCCTTCAGCTACACCGTCGAAATGCGCTATCACGGACAGGAACACAGCGTGTCGACGCGGTTCGCGCCGTCGATGCAACTCGCGGATTTCGCCGAGGCCTTCCATCTTGCTCACGAGACCGCCTACTCGTTCCGCCTGCCCGATGCACGCATCGAGGTGACGAACCTGCATCTTCAGGCCGAGATTGCCGGCAATGTCATCGACTGCCCTCTGATCGACGATGATGGTCGTACTGTCGCCAAGGCGCGCAAGGGCGAACGCAAAGTCTATTTCGGCAACGATGGCGGCTGGAAATTCTGCGCTGTCTATGATCGTAACGGTCTGCCCTGCGGCGAGCGGCTAAGTGGCCCGCTGCTTGTCGAGGAGCCAACCACGACAACGCTTGTTCATGCAGGGCAAGTCCTGGAAATCACTGACCGGGGCATCATGGTAATCACGGAAGAGGTCCGCTAGCCCATGGCCATCGCGATTGGAATTGACAACGTAACCAGGACCTTTGGCACCGTCAAAGCCCTGGAGCGCGTGGGTCTCAAGATCGGGGCCGGCGAATTCTTCACATTGCTCGGTTCGTCGGGCTCCGGAAAAAGTACGCTGCTGAAGCTGATCGGCGGCTTTGACCGTCCCACCACCGGGCGGGTCCTGTTCGATGGCCAGGACGTCACCGACATGCCGGCAAACCGCCGCCCGTCGAACACCGTCTTCCAGGATCTCGCCCTGTTTCCTCACATGACAGTGGGAGACAACGTCGCCTACGGACTGAAGGTGAAGGGCGTAGCCGCCTCTGAACGCAAGAAGCGCGTAGACAGCACGCTCGCTCTGGTCGATCTGGCAGGATTTGCCGAGCGCAACGTCAATGTTCTCTCTGGTGGACAGCGGCAACGGGTCGCCCTGGCGCGCGCACTTGTCATGGAGCCGGGCATCCTGCTTCTCGACGAGCCCTTGACCGGGCTCGACGAAAGGCTGCGCCAGCAGATGCGCGACGAGTTCGGCAGGCTGCATCAGCGGACCGGGTCGACCTTCGTGCTGGTCACCCACAATCAGGACGAGGCGCTGAGCCTCAGCGACCGCATGGCCATCATGCACAAGGGCAGGATCGAGCAGGTGGGACGGCCGGCCGACTTCTTTGCCAATCCCGCCAATGATTTCGTCGCACGTTTCGTTGGCATGGAACGCGTCCTCAAGCCCGAAAGGCTGGAACGCAGCGGCGGCGACACGGTCGCCATCATAGCCGGTGAGCGGCTGGTTCTGCCAGGCGCTCGCGACGTTGGGGAAATGGGACTCCTGGCGGTTCGTCCCGACCGAATTTCGCTCGCGCACGGGCATGCAGCGCCCGGAAGCTCACTCGCAGCTACCGTGGCCGGGCGCCAGTTTCGAGGCCGGTTCTTCGACTTCTATCTCGAACTTGGCGACGGCCAGAAGCTCGACGCCGAGATCCCGGTCGAGTTCGCCGACGCCTGGCCCGAACCGGGCAATCCAGTGCGGCTCGAATTCGCCGGCGGCGCCTTGGTACCCGTGCCCGCATCGGGAACTGCGCCGAACCGTGACACCTGATCATCCTGAAGAAATCTCATAAAAAGAAGGGGTAACACGATGACAAATCACATGAATCCTTTGAACAATCCGATGGCGAGCAACTTCAACCGACGCCAGTTGCTCAAGACCCTCGGGGCCGGCGGTGCGGCACTGGCGGGCGGAACCCTGTTTCGGCCAATGGCGGCACTGGCTGCGAGCGATCTGGCATTCTGGGCGACCGGTACGCTCGACGTCGGCGATGCCTGGTCTCGGGCAGCCGACGACGCGGGCCTGAACGTTGCCTTCACCGACAATGGCAACGATCCGGGTCCGGCTGTCGCCCGCCTGGTCGCCGGCAACGCCAACGACCTCTTCGATATCGGTGGCCTGCAGGGCGGGGCCGAGAAGGAACTGGCGGTCCAGGGCGCAATCGTTCCCTGGGATATGTCGAAGATCCCCAACTACGAAAACGTCTGGCAATGGGCGAAGGAAATTCCCTACCTGCACCATGACGGAAAGCAGTATGGCCTGCCGGCTGTCATCAACGCAGACTCGATCATCTATCGCCCCGACAAGCTGGGCAAGGTCGACAGCTATGGCGTCATCTTCGATCCGAAGCTGAAGGGCCAGGTGGCGATGGAAGACGCCTGGATCAACAGCGCGGTCTTTGCCGCCATGTATCTGAAGGAGTCAGAAAACCAGAAGATCGGCAATCCAGGCAACCTGACCGCGGACGAGCTTGGCCTAGTGATGGAGTTCCTCATCAAGCACAAGCGGGACGGCCAGTTCCGCACCTTCTGGAGCGGCTGGGAACAGGGCGTGCAGCTCGTCGGCGACGGCGAAGTGCTCGCGATGACTGGGTGGGAGCCCATCGTCTATGAAGGTCGCAAGCGCGGCCTGCAGGTCGAGTATGCTGCGCCTGTCGAAGGCTACGAAGGCTGGGGCAACAACCTGGTGCTGCTCAAGGGTGCGGTCGACCGTGGCCTAGGCGATGACGCCCACAAGTTCGCGAACTGGCTGTTCGACGGGTTCTATGGCTGTACGCTTGGCGAACAGCGCGGTTACGTCGTGCCCAGCGATCGCAATGTCGCCTACGCCGAGGCGCACGCAAGCGAATTCGACCCGGCGAAGGTCAAGGCGCTGGCAGAGCACGTCAAGGCCAAGTTCAGCGGCAAGGTCGCCTGGCAGAATACCCGGCCGGACAATTTCCAGCTCTACGAAGAATGGTGGCAGAAGCTGCGTAACGCCTGATTGCGACCAACAGCGGCGGGAGCGGTTCGCGCTCCCACCGCACTATTTCTGGAAACCAGATGAAATCGCCCGGCCTTTTGCTTGCACTCCCGACCGCACTCATCGTGCTGTTGCTCGGGTTCGTTCCCCTGATCGTCATTCTGGTCTGGAGTTTCTGGACCTGGGACCCCGCGACCTATTGGATCAGGCCAGAGTTCAGCCTGGCCGGTTATGCAGCGATCCTCGAGGTCGGGCGCTGGAGCGTCATCGTCGGATCGCTGGGCAAGGCATTCCTGACCGCCGCAATTTGCGTGGTCATCGGCTATCCCGCGGCAATGGCGGTGCATTTTCTGGCAAGCAGGCGAACGGCACTCCTGCTCATGGCGCTGTTCACCATCCCGTTCTTTACCTCGTACATGATCCGCGCCTTTTCCTGGCGGCTGGTGCTGGGCCGCAACGGCCTGATCAATGGCTGGCTGATGGATCTCGGGATCGTCGACCAGCCGCTCGACTGGCTCCTGTTTTCCAATTTTGCCGTCAATGTCGGCCTGGTCGCCTCCTACCTGCCATTCGTCATCTTTCCGCTGATCCTGTCGATGCAACGCGTCGAGCCGTCGCTGCTCGCCGCCAGCCAGGACCTTGGCGCGAGCTTCTGGCGCACCTTCCGCTCGGTTCTGCTACCGCTCACGCAAGCCGGCATATTCGCCGGATTTCTTTTCGTCTTCGTCATGGCGGCAGGGTCGGCGACCGAAGTGCAGATGCTTGGCGGCGCAGCCGCATCGATGATCTCGGTGATGATCAACGACGTCATGCGGGTTGTGAACTTCCCGCTGGCCTTCGCAATCTCGACCGTGGTGCTGATCATCCTGTTCGGGCTGATATTCATCGGCAACCGTCTGTTCAAGCTGACCAGACTGTTCGAGGGTTTCACATGGTAGCCAGTTTCGAAAGCCGCCCGCTGAAGGCCGCCATCTGGTTGATGACAGCCATAGGGCTAGCAATCATCTACCTGCCGCCGCTTTATCTGGTTGCAGTGTCATTCAACCCGGCATTGCAGCCGGCCCTGCCGGCGCTCTCCGATGTCAGCCTGACCTGGTATTTCGCGCTCGCCAAGGAACGCACCCTCATCAGTGCATTGCAGGAATCCCTGCTGGTCGCGACCATTACCGCGCTGGTGGCAACCGGCCTCGCGCTATTGTCGGCGCTCGCTTACATGGACCTCGGCAAATGGCGCTCGCGCTGGTTCATGTTCGTGTTGCTGCCAATGTTCGTTCCCGGCATCATCCAGGGGCTGTCGCTGTCGGTGATCTTCGGACGCATCGGTCTGAAGCCATTTTGGGGCACAGTGGCGGCGAGCCACCTTTTGTGGGCACTACCTTTCGCCTTCACCGTCATCCTGACCAGCATGGCAGCCGTCAGGCGTTCCTACCTGCTTGCGGCGTCCGATCTCGGCGCCTCCTGGTGGCGCCAGCTGGTTGATGTGACATTGCCACTGATCAAGCCAGGCCTGGTGGCCGCTTTCATCTTCTCATTCCTGCTGTCGCTGAATGAATTCGGCCGAGCCTTCTATCTGGTCGGACGGCAAAACACGCTGCCACTGGCGATGTTCGGCAAGATGAACTCGGGCGCGTCGCCAACGATCTATGCCCTGTCAGGCTCGATTTTTCTGGCTTCAATACTGGCGGTATCGTTCGTGCTTCTGGCAGCACGGGCCAACGACCGAAAACTTCGTCGATAGGGAGCCTCCTCTCCTCATTTTGGTCCGGTTGGGACAGCACTCTTCGACGCTCCAGAAATTCACTGCCGCATCGAAGATGGCCTCGGCGTCAGATACGATCAGTCGCCTGCTCCGATCGGTTGATGTCGATCAGAATCACAGCGGCGATCGCCTCCGCCATGATCGCCGCCGGACGCGACGACTGCTCGTCCGTGGCTTGTCGATCGACTCGGCGTCCGCGCCGTCGGTCGTCGATGACGGCAATCTGGTGACTGGTTGATCTTGCGGCGGACAGTTCTCGCGGCCGCCGCTATCTTGAGCGAGTGTGTCAAGCACTTGGCAATGGATTCGACGAGTTGCGGTACAAAGGATCCCGCCTGATTGAACGAAAAGCCAAGCGCCAGTAGATTCCGTCAAGCTATCGTCGACATCCTTCGGTGATGGAGTGACGCCGCCCGACAAACTTATGCCACCATGCCTTCGGGCAGGTTCCATAGGCCAACGTAGGACCCAAAACACTCAATCCTCCCCACCGCCAACGCCATATGAGATGACTGACAGGAAGCGGATGGGGAGTTTGATCAGTGCGTCTGGTCCGTGTGGCGCGTCGGCGTCGAAGAACAGGCTGTCGCCCGGCAGCAGCCGGTAGACCGATGTGCCATGGCGGTAGTTGACCTCGCCTTCGAGCAGGTAAAGCAATTCCATCCCGGAATGCTGAAACAACGGGAAGGTATCAGTGTCCTTGGTCAGCGTGATGAGATAGGGCTCGACGAAGATGCCACCCGTGTTGGAGCCGATGTAACCCAGAAGGTTGTATTGATGACCGGCCCGCGTGCCGCGCCGCCCGACCTCGACACCTGTTCCTGCCTTCACGAAGACGGCGGTGCGCTCCTGTTCGAAGCGCCTGAGCAAGGACGAGAGCGGCACGGCCAAAGCCTGGGCGAGCGCCTGCAACGTGGCCAGTGACGGCGAGATGTGCCCGTTTTCGATCTTGGACATCATGCCGAGCGACACGCTTGCGGCGTCGGCAAGCTCGGCGAGGGTCATGCCATGACGCTTTCGGCAGAAGCGTACTTCGCGCCCGATCGCGGTCTGCAGGCGGTTCTCGCCGCCGTCGCGCAACGAATGCGGATTCTGGCAAAGGCTTGCGGGTTGCTCCACCAGGTCGTTCTGCTGCTCGCGAGCGTCCGCCACGAGGGCGAAATGTGCTTCTTCCACTGTCTTTGACCTCCCGCTCAGAGTTGCTGGAAAAGGCTTCGCTCGAACTACACCCGCTGTCGCCCGCGTCACTCGCGCGAATACGGGAAACCGAGCATTGCCGGCTGGCCGGTCCGGAAGCGAACCCCCATCAACAGGATGATCGAAGCGAGATAAGGCAGCGCGAGCAACAGCTGGCGCGGCACGCCGACGCCGACAACCTGGGCATGAGTGGCGATAGCTTCCAGCAAGGCAAAGGCCACCACCGCCATCAGCACACCCTTGGGCTTCCAGTTTCCAGCGATGAGCGCGACAACCACGATCCAGCCGCGGCCGGCCGAGAAATCAGCGATGAAGCGATCAGAGAAAGCGAGCATCAGGAAACCACCGCCGAGCCCGGTCATGGCGCTGCCGAACATCACCGCGCCATATTGGCGGACAGGTACGCTCAGCCCCTTGACGTCGAGCGCCTTCGGATTCTCGCCAAGGCACCGCAGCTCCAGGCCATAACGCGTACGATAAAGCAGGAACCAGATCGCCGGAACGATGAAGAGCGCTGCGTAGGTCAACAGCCGCTGCGAGAACAGCACGGGGCCGATGAAGGGGATGTCCGACAGGAAGGGCAACGGCACGTCCTCGAAGCCGGCGAAGGAGGGTTGCGGGCCACCGCGAACGTAGCTTTGAAACCAGTACAGTGTGATACCGCCGGCAAACAGGTTGAGGCCGAGGCCGGTGACGAAGTGGTCGACGCGCATCGTCGCCGTCATGAAGGCGATGATCAGGCCCATGACGGCGCCAGCCAGGATCGCTGCGAGCACCGCCAGCCACAAGGAGCCGGTCGACGTCGCCACGAAATAGGCGATGAACGAGCCCATCAGCATCGTGCCCTCGACACCCATGTTCCAGATCCCGGCGCGCTGGGTCACGAGTTCGCCCATGGCCGAAAACAGCAGCGGCGTCATCGTCCGCAAAGTCGCTGCGAAAATGCTGATGAGGATGGCTTCCTGAAACAATCCGCTCATGACGCGGTACCCCTGACGATCTTGTAACGCGCCATCACGCTGGCACAGAGGACGAAAAGCAGGATGATGCCCTGCATGGCTGGCACGAGAGACGCCGGGATGTCACTGACCACCCGCATCGACACGGCACCGCTTGCCAGCCCGCCAAACAGCAGTCCCGCAAGCACAGTGCCCAGCGGCCGCAAGCCGCCGATCATGCCGACGATGATGCCGGCGTAGCCAAGTCCGACCAGGTTGTCGGCCTTCAGCCGGTGCCCGACGCCGTAGAGTTCGATGACCCCGGCAAGGGCTGCGAGTCCACCGCTGATGCACATCACCGCAATGATGGTCCTGGCGATATTAGTGCCCTTGTAGCCAAGCGCGACAGGATTGGTTCCCAGTGCCTTTATCTCGTAGCCGAGTGCGGTCCGGTCGAGCATGACGGCACAGCAAATCGCAGCGACGAAGGGCAATAGCACGCCGATATGGAGCTTGGTTCCAAACAGCAGCGGCAATTGCTCCGCGGCCGGAAGCGGCACCGACTGCTGATAAGAAGCGCCATCGCCGATTTCGGCCCAGGGTCCGCCCGCCAGAAGGTAAGACAACAGGTAGATTGCAAGGTAGTTGGTCATCACGGTCGAAACGATCTCGTTGACGCCAAAGCGTGTCTTGAGGATCGCGCACGCCCCGCCCAGCAGCAGCCCGCCGGCCACGCCGAACAGGATAACCCCGGGAAAGAACAGCAGTGGCGGCAGGCCAGCCAGGATCTGGCTGCCGAGATAGCCGGCCATCGCGCCGGCGAAGACCTGGCCTTCCTGGCCGATGCTCCATATCTGGGCGCGAAAGGCGATGACGGTCGCCAATCCCGTCAGGATCAGCGGCGTCGACTTGATGAGCGTGGTCATCACCGCTTTCTGCGAGCCAAAGGCACCGAAGAACAAAGTCCTGAACGCCTCGAGGGGATCAGCGCCGGCCGTCGCCACGATGAGTGCGGAGGCAAGCATGCCAGCGGCCAGTGCGGCCACCAGCGTGCCGGCTGTCCACCATGGATTGGCGTCGATGCGCCGTTCGATCCGGATCATCGTCCAGCCTCCATCCTGCGTCCGGCCATCAGCATGCCGACCTCTTCCACTGTCGCTGTCTTGGGATCGACGACACCGACGATCTCGCCCTTGAACATCACCGCTATGCGGTCGGCGAGATTGAACAGGTCGCTGAGCTCTTCGGAGGCGAGCAGGATCGCGAAACCCTCTTCGCGCTTCTGGAGCAATTGGGCGTAGACATATTCGATGACGCCGATGTCGAGGCCGCGCGTCGGCTGGTTGGCGAGCAGCAGCCCCGACGAATGCAGGAACTCGCGCGCCAGGATGACCTTCTGGGCGTTGCCACCGGAGAGGTTTTCGACCGGCACCTCGTCGTCGCGCGCGGCGATCTGGTAGCGGGCCATCATCGTCTTCGACAGCGCTGCGATCTTGCCGCGGTCCAGAAACAGGCCGCTGCGATACTTGGCGTTGCGCTGCCAGCCGAGGATGAGGTTTTCGGCGATGCTGAACGGCCCGACCAGACCCTCACGAAAACGGTCGTCGGGAATGTGTCCCACGCCCCTGTCCATCATCGCGCGCGGCGTGAGCCGGCTGACGTCCTCGCCGTTCAGCCTGATCGTGCCTTCGCGTGACCAGCGCACACCCGAAAGAACCTCGAAAAGCTCCTTCTGGCCATTGCCCGCGACACCGGCGATGCCGAGGATTTCGTGCCGCGCGATCGACAGCGACACCTGGTTCAGCACCGCCTCGTTCCAGTAGCCCCTGGCGCCGAGGCCGCTGACCTCGAGCACCGTATCACCGGGCGCAACTGTCGACTTGTTGACCGAAAACGACACCTCGCGGCCAACCATGAGCCGCGCCAGTTCCTCAGGCGAGGTGTCCTTGGTCTGAACGGTGGCGACTGCCTTGCCCTTGCGCAGAACGGTGACGCGGTTCGACTGCATCACTTCGGCGACCTTGTGGGTGATCAGGATGATCGACATGCCGTTGGCGCACATCTTGCGCATGATGGCGAACAGGCGCGCGGACTCATCAGGTGTCAGCACCGCCGTCGGTTCGTCGAGAATGAGGATCTGGACGTCGAGGTAGAGCGCCTTGAGAATCTCGACCCATTGCTGGCGCCCGACCGCCAGTTCCCAGACATAGGCGTCGAGATCGATCTCGATGCCGTAGGCGTCGCACAGGCTCTTCAGCTTTTGCCTGGCTGCTCTGTCGTCCAGCCGCCACCCGGATTTCTGGGTTCCGACAATGATATTTTCCAGCACGGTAAATTCGGGCACCAGCACGAAATGCTGATGCACCATGCCGATGCCGAGCTTGATCGCGTCCCTTGGCGAGTGCATCTCGACTGGTTGGCCGCGTACGACGATCTGCCCGGCGTCCGGCGTGCAGAAACCGAAGATGCAGGCCGACAAGGTCGACTTGCCCGCGCCATTTTCACCGAACAGGCAGTGGATCTCGCCGACCTCCAGCTCGAAGTCGACGCCGTCATTGGCCGTCACGCCGGCGAAGCGCTTGGTCAGACCTTCAACGCGCAGAGCCAGAGGTGTTTCCTCAGTACCCGCCTTTCTGGCATTCGCCGGCGTCGGTTCTTTGATGCTCGGTAAGAGCGACATGGTGGTTCCTTGATCAAGTTCACTCAAAAAACTGCGCAAGCAGCAGTGGAGGTGGCGCAGCGGCTAATCTGACTTCGGTTCCGATAGGTCGACTGGAATTTCGAGTTCACCTGAGGCGATCTTTGCCTTTAGCGTCTCAACTTCCGTCCGCACGTCCACTGGCAGGCTCGCTTCCAGATCATGGTAGGGAGCAAACGCGGCTCCGCCATCCTTCATGCCGAACCAATGCTCCTTGAGGTTGCCGCCGTAAGGCTTGCCTTCTGCCTTGTGGCTCCACCAGTTTTCGATGATCCACATCAAATCAGGGTCCCACACGGCTACGGTGCTGCTGAGGATCGTGGCCGGCGAAAAGTTGCTTTCATCCTGGAAACTGCCGAAGCACAGGATTTTCGCGGCCTCGCACGGCTTGAAATTGCCGGACAGCTGGAAAATCACATCGGCTCCGGCCGCAATCTGAGCGCCGGCATATTCAGCCGCCTTGGCAGGGTCATACCAGGATCCGACAAACGCTACTTTCCGGGCGATCGCCGGATTGACTGCCCGCGCACCGGCGAAAAATGCGTTGATCGAGTCATTGATGTCTTCGATGAAAAAGGGCGCGACTACGCCAAGCACATCGGATTTGGTCATCCGTCCTGCCAAAACGCCAAGCAGATAGGCAGGTTCGTGGAGACGCTTATAGACCCAATACTGATTGCCACCGAGACCTTCATTGCCGGCACCGACGACAACGAAGAGAATTTCCGGAAACTCGTCCTTCAGCTTCTTGACCTGGTCGGAATAGGTGCTATGGGCCCAGATGATGTCGTAGTCACCGCTTTCGGCGAACAGGCGCATCGCATCGCCGGCGTCGTCGCCCCAAAGCGGCTCGGTCGACTTCCACTCGATGTCGAGACCATGTGGCTTTGCTTGCTTGACGCGTTCGAGCGACTTGATCAGCGTTGCATCGAAGCCATGGTCCAGACCAGCCGACAAGATGACCGCGATGCGGAGCTTTTCGGGTGAGCCCGCGTACGTGCCGTTCGTGTGTCCGAAAACGACGAATAAAGTCAGCACCCAGATGGCTAGTAATCGTCTTGATAATTGACCTAACATTCCATTGCTCCCATTCATTTTCCGACGGCGCTTCTGTTTTTTATTGCGCCGTCGCTGCCTTATGCAGACGTGAGTGCATCACTGTTTTCCGCATCCAGAAGAGCAATCTGCTCATCGATTTCGCGTGACCATGATGCGCGCCAGTCCCGCTTGACGGACTCGTCGAGCCACGACGCCTCGAGGGAATTGAGCGCAAGCGTCTTCAATGCTGCGGCATCGAGATTCATATTCGTGGCAAGCATCTGATACTCGTTTGCCAGATCGGTCTCGAACATTGGCGGATCATCCGCTGCCACAACGATCGTCAGTCCGGCTTCGATCATTTGCCGAATAGGATGATCCTTCGCGGCAAGATCGCGCCAGATCGTCACCCCAACGGTTGAACTCGGGCAGATGGTGAAGACGGTCCGGTCAGCGCGACAGCGGGCGACCAGATCGAGATCCTCCATCACACGATAACCGTGGTCGATGCGCTCGACCTTCAGCAAATCCAGCGAGTCCCGCACGTTGGACGCCGGGCCGCCCTCTCCGGCATGAGCAGTGCGATGAAGTCCCGCCTGGCGTGCCCGATCGAAAAGCGGCTTGAATTGCGCCGGCGGGAAAGGTGTTTCGTCAAAATCGAGACCGATGCCGATCACCTTGTCGGTTCGGTGGGCAAGCACCATGTCCAGAAACTCGAAACCCCGCTCGAGCCCAAGTTCGCGATTGTGCGCGGGTATCAGCCTCGAAATCAGCCCGAAGTCCGTCTCGATGTCATCCATCGCGCGGAACATGCCGGCAAGCATGGTCTGATAGGCCACGTCGCATTCCAGATGAACATGTGGACTGAAGAAGAACTCGACGTAACGGGCGCCGCTGTTGGCACAAGCTTGCAGCATCTCGTAGGTGATGAGATGGAAATCGTCGGCATCTATCACCGACCTGGATGCCATATTGTAAACCTTTAGGAAATCCAGAAGATTATCGTATTGATAAATTTCAGACACATTCTTATGATCTGGAATTTCTAGTTTATTTTTCCTAGATAATTTAAGAAATGTCTCTGGATTTATTGCGCCTTCCAAGTGAATATGGATTTCTGTTTTCGGGATATTTCTTATGAACGCTTCCAGAGCCATCGATCTTCTCCATCTTTATCGCCGCTCAAGACCCCTGTCGCGCGAACGTCGCACGAGCGAGTACCGACCCCGTGCGATAGTCATTTTTGCCGACAATCACGGATGGATTTCCATCATCGATCAAGCCGAGCTGTCTATTCGCTGTGACCGGATTGTCGTGCATCGCGGCGCCAAGCGGAATATCGCCGCCGATCCGAAGCATGTCTTGAATTAAGATTGCGCCGAGCTAATGTTTGGAATGCCCGAAGGGTGGAGGGAGCCAGTGGACAGTGTTGTAGATCCCGAACACGGCTTCTCGTTTGGGGAAGCCGACTACTCAACCGGAGGGGTCTACGGACCACTGACCAGACGCTACGTTACGTTGCTGATGATGCACGAAGGCAGCGCAAAGGTGACATGCGATGGGGAAGTCACCATCGTCGAAAACGGGCAATGCGGCTTCATCCTGTGCGAAGGCGTTTCGCTGTTCGAATATGAGAAAGGCCAGCGCGACAGGGTAAGCTGGTGTGAGGGATTTCCGGCCAGCCTGCCGGAGTCCGTTGTCTTGCGCCTGCGCGATGTGCCGTCTCAAATTCCCATTACCGACCGGCTGGCAACACTTGTGCGCCTGGGTCTGGAACTGGGCTCAGGGACCGGGGCCTACGTCAACATGCTCCGGAACAATTTGGGGCAGTCGCTGTTCACCGCCTATTTCCATGAAGCACAGGTCTCGGAGCTGGAGCGCCACATCCCCCGTTCGATTCATCAAGCCCGGCGCTATCTGGAGGACAATTTCGAAAAGGAGATGACTGTCGGCCATGTGGCGGATGTGGTGGCCGTCACGCCCCAACATCTGATCTCATCGTTCCGAAAACACATCGGAGTAACGCCTGTCCGCTATCTCTGGCAGATACGGGCGAACCGTGGCAAGCAACGCCTCTTGCATACCGGTTTGACGATCTCAGAAATCGCGTATCAATGCGGCTACAAGAATCCCTTTCATTTCTCGCGGCAGATCAAGCTGCATTTCGGCATGTCGCCTACGGAACTGCGTGCCAATATGGATTACCGCAAACCAAGTCGTGTCGCCGAAAACGCAGTGAACATGGTCTTTTGACTGACGACCGAGTCCCGCCTACTGCCGGACCGACTTCTCGGCCCGGCAGGAGCGTTGTCTCAATTGGGCTTGGGGGCTGATACATCGAGCGGTACCTGGAACTCGCCTGAGATGATCTTGGCCTTCAGCGCCTCGACCTCTGATATCACCGGTTGCGGCAGCGTTGCTTCGAAGCCGTGATAGGGAGCCATGCCGGCACCGCCATCCTTCATGCCGCGCCAAATCCGCTCCGTGCTGCCGGCAAAAGGCTTTCCCTCGACCTTATGCTGCCACCAGGCATCGACGACATGGGTGATGTCCGGATCCCAACGGATCACGGTGCTGCTGACGATGGTGGTCGGGGAGAAGCTGGACTGATCCTGATTGCTGCCGAAGCAGATGATCTTTGCAGCCTCGCATTCCTTGAAGTTGTCGGTCTGCTGGAAGATGACGTCGGCGCCGGTGGCGATCTGCGCATGGGTGTATTCGGCAGACTTGGCTGGGTCATACCAGGACTCAATGAAAACGACCTTTTCCTTGATCGACGGATTTACCGACCTTGCCCCGGCAAAGAAGGCGTTGATCGAGTCGTTCACGTCGTCGGCGGGAAATGTGCCCACCGTGCCAAGCACGTTGGTCTTGGTCATGCGGCCGGCGATGACGCCAAGCAGGTAGGCAGGTTCGTGGACACGCTTGTAGAGCATGTACTGGTTGCCGCCCAAGCCTTCGTTCCCCGAACCCGTGACGACGAAGAGTATCTCGGGGAATTCGTCCTTCAGCTTCTTGACCTGGTCGGAATAGGTGCTGTGCGCCCAGATGACGTCATACTGGCCACTTTCGGCGAACAGCCGCATGGCGTCGCCCGCATCGTCGCCCCATAGCGGGTCGGTGTATTTCCAGCTCAGCTCAAGCCCATGCGGCTTCGCCGCCTTCACCCGCTCGAGCGATTCTATCAGTGTTCCGTCCCAGCCGCTTTCCACGCCGGAAGCCAGAATGACCGCGATGCGAAGCTTGTCCGGATTTTCGGCGCGCGACACCGACGAAAGCGCAAACAGCGCAAGCACAGCCATTGCCAAGGAGGCAACCAGCCTGCCGGTCAATCGTCCAATCATGATTTCTAACTCCCATTGGTTGTCTGGCCCAGTTTGGTCAGGCCCTGCTTTGCCCGGTGTATGTCCACCGGTGCATATTTCCCTCGTTCACAAATCCAGCACGACGATTTCCGACAGCGCCCGCGAACAGCACGGCGTCATCTGGTCATTGGCTGCATGTTCGGCATCGGTCAGATAGAGGTCGCGGTGGTCAGGCAGCCCGGCAAGCACGCGGGTCACGCAGGTTCCGCAGATGCCTTGCTCGCAAGATACCGGGATCTCGATACCGTTGGTGCCGAGCACCGAGACGACGCTTTCGCCTGCTGGAACGGCAAAGACCTGGCCCGTGCTGGCAATCTGGACGGCAAACGGCCTGTCATCGCTTGATCCGACATCAGCGATCTTGCCGAAATACTCGCGGTGAATGGTTTCCTTCGGCCACGACCGTTCGGCTTCGCCGATGACGGCGTCCATGAAACCGCGTGGTCCGCAAACATAGAGATGCGTGCCCTTTGGGCTCCACTGCAACAATTCCGCGATGTTCAGTTTCTGCTCGGGTGGTCCGTCATCGCGGTGAAAATGAACCTGCGTCTTGAACGGACCCGTCTCTAGCTCGGACCGGAAAGCCATCCGGTCGAGGTTTCTGGCGCAGTAATGCAGCGCGAAGTCCTGTCCCAGGGTCGATAGCCTGTGGGACATCGACAGGATCGGCGTCACGCCAATCCCTCCGGCCAGCAGCAGTGACGATGACGCCTGTTCATTCAGCGGAAAGGCGTTGCGTGGGTGGCTGATCTCGATCACATCGCCTGACTTCAGCATATCGTGCATGAAGATCGAGCCGCCAGCGCCCTTCTGATCACGCAGCACACCCAGGCGGTAGCGGTGGCGCTCACTGGGATTGTTGCGAAGCGAATATTGGCGAACAAGCCCGTTGGCCATGAAGACATCGACATGCGACCCCGCCGTGAAAGCCGGCAGGTCCTCGCCACTGCAATCGACCAGTTCGAAGCCGGCAATATCCTGGGCTTCGGTGGTTTTGGCAGCGACCCGGACTTGCAGGCGCGCAGAACGGTTGACCTGGTGGATCATAGCATTTCCATGGGCAGACAGCGCGATGTTCATGCTCGGCTCCTTCCTGGCCTGTCAGGCAAAACGTGGAACTTTGCGGCTACGGTTCCGATTTCGCTGAACTGGCCTGCTCAACTCGCGATCTGCGCGCCGAGCCCGAATTTCTTGGCGAGCGCACGCCGGTATTCAAGCGACAGGCGATCGCAGGGAACGTGGATTTCCTCTGTCAGATCGAGCGGCAGGTCTTCCGGGCGCTGTTCTTCGACCATCGACTTGTCTTCGTCGTTGATCAGCATCTGGAACTTCTTCCAGTATTCGCCGTCCGGATTGCCGGTGGTGTCGGTGAGCAGCTGGAAAATGCGGGTTTCGCGGGCTGAAACCGGACACACCGTATCCGCCAGATATTGCACGTAATCCGAGCCTTCCGGATCGATGATGATGATCGTCGAAAACGGATAGGTCAGCTCATAGCTGTAGACGACGTTGCGCTCGGTGCCCTCGACGCCGTCAGGGTAATAGTTGGCGCCGTTCGGGTATGGATAGGAAAAGCGCAGTCCGAACTCCGCATGATCGACCGTGTATTGCGGAATAGGAACCGCTGTCGCCGAGCCGAAGCTTTCGGCATGAACCCATGGAAAATGGGCGACGTCATTGAAGTTTTCGACATGGCGGCTCGCCGCCGCGTTCCACGTATCCTTGGGCAGATAGACCGTCTTCCAGTCCGCGTTGGAAAGTCCAGGCCATTGCGGGATCGGCCAGATCGGCTCGCCCTTGAGGCATACCCAGATTATGCCGTAGCGCTCCTCTGAAAGCACGGTCAGCAGCCTGAGCCTGGGCGGTATCTTTGCCGTCGGATCGGTCATCGACGGAATCTTGGTGCACTGTCCGCCATGGTCGAAATGCAAGCCATGCATCGGGCAGACGATCTGGCCGTCGGCCATCCAGCCGGAGCTGATCCTGGTGCCGCGGTGGGGACAGATGTCGCGGGCGACGGCCACGCCCTGCGACGTCCTGTAGAGCACAAGGTCGACATCCAGGAGGCGGGCCCGCACGGGCTTTTCGCCAACTTCGTGAGCATATTCCACGGGATGCCAGAACGAGGAGAGGATATGCCAGTCGCTTTCCGCGAATGTGCATCCGGGCGGCAGCTCGCTCTTCGTCTTCGAGTTGTCGACGGGCAAAAACATAAGTTCAGCTCCCTGGAGCCCGGCCCGATTTGCCATATCTGGTTCGTCGGATCGGCTTTGATTTTCGTAGCTGGATAGTCGGCGAACAGAGGTTTTTGAGGAATGTCCTTGCCGATCCAATGGATATCTTGAATGAAGATCGCGATGGACCGCCGCTTGAAATGCCGGGACAGCGAGGTACGTTACGTGCTCATCCACTGCCGGTTGGAGCCAGCCAATGCAGACAATCGTCGACCCGGAGCACGGCTTCACTTTCGGTGAGGCGCTGTACAATGTGGGAGGGGTTTATGGCCCGCTTCGTAATCGTTACGTGACGCTGCTGCTGGTCCACGAAGGAACAGCCAAGGTGACCTGCGACGACGAAGTGACGATCGTGGAGCGTGGCGAATGCGGCGTCTTTCGCAACGAACAATACGTTTTGTTCGAATATGATCGCGGCCGGGTGAGTTGGTGCGAAGGCTCACCGGGAACCTTGACGGAGTCGATTGCGCAGCGTCTGCGCCAAGTGCCCGCCAAGATTCCGATATCCGAGTCGCTTGAAGCACTTCAGCGCCTTGGCGTCGAACTGGGCTCCGGATCCACGGCCAATCTCAACATGCTGCGCAACGCTCTGGGGCAGACACTCTACGCAGTCTATTTTCACGAAGCCCACGTTTCAGAGCGGGATCGGCATATTCCCCGACCCGTCCATCGCGCCAGAAACTACATCGAGGAAAATTCCGAGAAGGACGTCACGATCAACAGTCTGGCAGATCTGGTGGCGCGAACGCCGCAGCACCTCATTCTGTCGTTCCGCAAACATATCGGCGTCACACCGGCCCGCTATCTCTGGCAGGTGCGCGGAAAACGGGCGCGTCATCTGCTCTTGCACAGCGGCCTGACGATAGCGGAAATCGCATATCAATGCGGCTACAAGAACCCCTACCATTTCTCGCGTCAGATCAAGCAGCTTTTCGGTATGTCGCCAACTGAAGTGCGCGCGAATATGGGCTACCATAAGCCAAGCGAAGTTGCCGAAGATACGGTCGATATCGCGTACTGAGCGGTGTGGAATTTTCGTGGTCTGTCAGCCGGGCCGCGACAAGGCAAGCCCGGCTGATCTTAAGTGATATGGCCGCAACCGGATCGCGCCGTTGTCGACCGCCCGAACGCCGTACCTAGTTGGGCGACAACGCCGTCATCAGCCCGTCGATCTCTTCCGACCATTCCTGCAGCCACCGACGCTTTGTCGTTGCATCGAGCCAGGAGCCGTCGATGCCCGCCAGGATGGCATCCCGGATGTCGCGCGGGGTGAATTTCAGCTGTTCAACCGCCTTGACGTATTCGTTCTCGAGGTCGGTGAAAAACATCGGTGGATCGTCGCTGTGGATCGAAAGTGTCAGTCCGAAATCAAGCATCTGGCGAATGGCGTGATCTGGCGCCGACAGATCGTGCCACGCCGAAGTGACCGCTGCAGTCGAGGGGCATACGGTGAAGAGCACACCCTCATCCTTGCAGCGCTGCATTAGTTGCGGGTCATTGACGACATTGTAGCCATGATCGATGCGCTCGACCTTCAAGGCGTCAAGCGAGCCTCTGATGTAGGCGGCCGGCCCCGTTTCGCCGGCATGTGCGGTCACATGCAGCCCGGACTTGCGCGCATGTGCAAAGACGTCGCCGAAAGGCTCGGGCGGAAATGGCGCCTCGTTGAAGTCCAGGCCGATACCGATCACTTCGTCGGTTCGATGCGCGAGGATCAGTTCGACCATCTCTTGTCCTGCCGCCGGCCCGCGTTCGCGGTTGATGCCGGGCACGATGCGGCTGACAACGCGAAAATCCGTCTCGGCGTCCTTCATGCCGCTCAGGATGCCCTTGAGCTGCGTTTCATATGCTACCCCGCAATCAAGATGTGCGTGCGGGCTGAAGAAGAACTCGACGTAGCGCGCGCCGCTGCGGGCACAGCGCTCGAGCATCTCGTAGGTGATGCGCCTGAAATCGTCGACGTCGACGACGCTTGCCGACACTGCGGAGTAGATGACGAGGAAATCCTCCAGGCTCTTGAAACGATAGAGGTCCTTCGCGTCGTCGACTGGTGGCAGATGCACGCCATTCTTCCTGGCCAGATCCAGTGCGGTTTGCGGGTAAATGGCTCCCTCCAGATGAAGGTGAAGCTCGGTTTTTGGGACTTTCCGGATGAATTCTTGAATATTCACTGGTCTTCTCCACTGCCAACGTAGCTCGCAACTTGTATTGCGCGGACGCCAGGTGGACGATTTTCTGGCCACATCGAACTTCACCAAGGCATTTGGCGGTTGTGGCCGGCTGCCTCATCGTCTCATCGCAATGGCCAAAGTGTCATGCATCAAGGCAGCAAACGAAATATCGGCGACGCTTCGAAGCATATCGTGAATGAAGATAGCGATGAGCCAACGTTGCGGGCCTGAGGGCAATCACGCAGAATGCAGCGGCTATCGGGGCGAGTAGATGAAGATCGTCGTTGACCAGGAGGACGGTTTTTCCTTTGGCGAGGCCGTGTATCCCGTGGGGGGAGTGTACGGGCCGCTAACCGGCAACTATGTCGCGCTGCTGCTGGTGCATGAAGGCACCGCCAAGGCGACATGCGACGGCAAGATCACCATCGTCGAAGCCGGCGAGTGCGGCTTGTTTCTGGGTGAGCAGCTGTCCGTGTTTGAGTACGAGAAAGGCACACGCAACAAGGTGGGCTGGTGCGAGGCGTTTCCTGCGAACCTCCCGGACTCTGCCGCGCTAAGCTTGCGCAACGCGACCAGCAAGATCCCGATCTCCGCACGGATCGAGACTCTCCAGCGACTGGGTTTGGGGCTGACGCAGGGTTCTGACGCGGACACCCACATCCTTTGCGAAACATTGGGGCAGTCGCTGCTCGCCGCTTACTTCCATGAGGCGCAGATATCGGAGCGAGAACGGCACACGCCCCGCTCCATCCACCGCGCCCGTCGTTATCTCGAAGAAAACTTTGCAAAGGAGCTGACGCTTGGCCAACTGGCCGACATGCTTGCGCTCACCCCCCAGCATCTGGTCTCGTCGTTCCGCAAGCACATTGGTGTCACGCCAGTTCGCTATCTCTGGCAGATACGGGCGAACCATGGCCGGCAACTGCTGCTTCACAGCGAACTACCGGTGATGGAAATAGCCGAACGGTGCGGCTACAAGAATCCCTATCACTTCTCGCGTCAGATCAGACTGCATTTTGGCATGTCGCCGACGGAGCTTCGCGCCCAGGCGGCTCATGGGATCTCCAGGGAGCCTACGGCATCATAGCCGCAAGCGGGATCGCTCACTCTCTGCTGTAGGGCACGCCGAGCGCTTCGGGCTGGTGCGTGCGCGACCTGAGCCCAGCCAGCAATACCAGCGAGGCGACATAGGGCAGGATCAGGAAGAAGTGGTGGGGGATGGAAACGCCGACCACCTGGGCATGGATCGCAATCGCCTCGAGCAGGGCGAAGATGAAGATCGCACCGACCACACGGAACGGCATCCAGTTGCCGGCAATGATGGCGACGACGACCAGCCAGCCGCGGCCGGCGATGAGATCGGGCACGAAGCGGTCGGAATAGCCGAGCATGAGGAAGGCCCCGCCGAAGCCCGACATCAGGCTGCCGAACATGATTGCCAGGCACTGGCGCCAGCCGACGCTCAAACCCTTGACGTCAAGCGCCTTGGGGTTCTCGCCGACGCAGCGGATCTCGAGGCCGTATTTGGTGCGGTAGAGAAAGAACCACACTGCGACCGGCAGCAAAAACGCGACATAGGTCAACAGGCGCTGCGAGAACAGGATCGGGCCGAGGAACGGAATATCCGACAGCAGCGGAATGTCGACCTGGTCGAAACCGGCGAACTTCGGCGGCTCGCGGCCGATGACATAGGTCTGGAACCAGAACAGGGTGAGGCCCGAAGCCAGGAGGTTCAGCGCCAGGCCGGCAACGAACTGTTCCGCCTTCAGGACGATCGTGACAAAGGACATGATCAGGCTGATCAGGGCACAAGCGAGCACGGCTGCAAGCAGCGCCAGCCACGGCGAGCCGGTGGTCGAGGCGACGACATAGGCGACAACCGCTCCCAGCAGCATCGTGCCTTCGACCGAGATGTTCCAGATGCCGGCGCGCTGGGTAACCAGTTCGCCCATGGCCGAGAACAAGAGCGGCGTCGCGATCCGGACCATGCCGGCCAGGATGCTGATCAGCAGCGGACCTTGCAGCAACTCAAGCATGGACTTTCTCCTCGACGCGCACCAACTGAAGCTTTGTCGCGACTGCGGCACAGAGGAAGAAGAGCAGCACCAGCCCTTCCATCGCCGAGACCAGGCCCGCCGGCGTTCCGCTTTTCAATCGCATGTAGATGGCCCCGCTCTTCAGCGCGCCGAAGAAAAGTGCGGCCAGCATCACACCGCTCGGCCGCAGGCCGCCGACCATGGCAACGACGATGCCGGAGCTGCCGATGCCAAGCAGCGTCTCGGCACGCAGGCGGTGCGAGGTGCCGAACAGTTCGCCAGCACCGGCAAGACCGGCGAGCGCACCCGACAGCAGCATCACGACCAGCAGCAGCCGCCGGATGTTGGTGCCGCGGAAACGCAGCGCGGTCGGGTTGGAGCCGAAGGCGCGAATCTCGTAGCCGAGTGACGTTTTCTCGAGGAGCACGGCGCAGAAGGCAGCAGCGGCAAGCGCCAGGATGAAGCCGATATGCATCTTGCCTGAGCCCTGGCCGAGCAGGATCGGCCATTCGAGCAGCGGGTTGACCGGCGACGACTGGTGATAGGCAACAGTCAGCCCACTCTCCATCCACGGGCCGCCATCGAGAAGATAGGCGAGGATGTAGATGACGATGTAGTTCAACATCACGGTCGAGATGACCTCGCTGGTGCCGAAGCGGACCTTGAGATAGCCGGCAAGCAGGCCGAGCACGCCGCCGCCGACAAGCCCGGCAATGGCAATCAGCAGCCACGCCAGCCAATAGGGCAACGGTGCCACCCAAAGGCTCATCCAGTAGGCGGCCATCGCGCCGGCAAAGACCTGCCCCTCCTGGCCGATGTTCCAGATCTTGGCGCGGAAGGCGATGACCGTACCGAGCCCGACAAGCAAAAGCGGGGTCGCTTTTGCCAGCGAACCATAGAGCGCGTTCTGGCTGCCGAAGGCGCCTGTCAGCAGCGCCGAGAACGCCTTCGCAGGGTCACCGCCCGAAAAGGCCAGCAAAGCTGCCGACGTCAGGAATGCACATATCATCGCTGCGGAGTAACAGGCGACATTCCAGCTCAGGCTGCTGCCCGAGCGTCGTTGAACTGAAATCATTGGACTGTCCGTTCAGGCTCTTTGGCGTCTCCCGCCATCATCATTCCGAGGTCGAGCAATGAGGTTTCTTCAGGACGTACGATGCCCATGATCCGCCCTTTGAAGATCACCGCGATGCGGTCGCAGAGGCGCAGCAAATCATCGAGTTCCTCCGAGGCCAGCAGCACGGCGAAACCGGCAGCGCGCTTCTCCAGGATCTTTTCGTAGACGAATTCGGAAGCCGCGACGTCGAGCCCGCGCGTCGGCTGGTTGGCGAGCAGCAGCCCGCGCGCATGCAGGAATTCACGCGCCAGGATGACGCGTTGCGCGTTGCCGCCGGACAGCCTTTCGACCGGCAGTTCGGCTGATGCCGTCACCACCTTGAATTCCTCGATCTTCTTGCGGGCGAGCACGCCGAGCTTGCGCCGGTCGAGGAACGGCCCACGGCGATATTCGGGCGCGCGCTGCCAGCCAAGCACGAGATTCTCGGCGGTGCCGAATTCCGGGATCAACCCTTCGCGAAAGCGGTCGTCGGGCACGAAGCCGACACCACGGTCCAGCATTTCGCGTGATGTCGGTGCTACGATCGCCTCGCCGTCGAGCGAAAAGCCGCCGGAGCTCGCCGCACGCACCCCCATCAGGACTTCGAACAGCTCCTTCTGGCCGTTGCCGGCGACACCTGCCAAGCCAAGAACCTCATGCTTGGCGATGTCGAAGCTGACATCCTTGAGTACATCCTCGGCCCAGTCGCCCTTGGCGCAGACATTGCGCACGGAAAGGAAATCGCCAGCCGGCGTAACGGTTCGGTCGCGGACGTGCTTTGTCACCTTGTGGCCGACCATCAGCGCGGTGATCGCCTCCGCCGTGCTACCGGCCGTTTCCACGGTGGCCACGACCTTGCCCTTGCGCAGAATGGTGACGCGGTCGGACTGCATCACCTCACGCAGCTTGTGGCTGATCAGGATGATCGACAGGCCGCGGCTGCGCATGCCCGAGATGATCCTGAACAGCTGGTCCGACTGCTGCGGGGTCAAAACCGCGGTGGGCTCGTCGAGGATCAGCAATTCGGCGCCGAAATAGAGCGCCTTGAGGATTTCCACCCATTGCTGCTCGCCGACCGAAAGCTGCCAGATCTCGCGATCCAGGTCGATGTCGATGCCGCACTCCTGGCAAAGGGCAACCACCTTGCGGCGGGCTTCCGACTTGTTGAGGAAGACGCCGACGTCGGAGCTGCCGACGATGATGTTTTCAAGAACCGTGAAGTTGGAGACCAGCACGAAATGCTGGTGCACCATGCCGATGCCGAGGCGGAGCGCGTCGGCGGGCGAGTTCAGTTCGGCGGTCTTGCCCTTGAACACGATCTCTCCGCTGTCGGCGCGGTAATAGCCGTACAGACAGGCCGAGAGCGTCGACTTGCCGGCACCGTTCTCGCCGAAGAGGCAGTGAATCTCGCCCTTGCGCACGTCGAGGCTGACGCCGTCATTGGCGGCGACCGCGCCAAAGCGCTTGGTGAGATTCTGGACCTTGAGCAGCTCTTCCACCACGACAGGCCGCACCATTTGCGCCGTGCAGTTCACTTCACTTCCGCCGTGTTCACTGCAACGACGAGTTCACGCGAAAGGATCTTCTGCCGGGTCGCGGCAATTTCCTGCTTCACGGCATCAGGCAACTTGGCTTCGAACTCATGGAAGGGCGCGATGTCGGTGCCGCCATCGGCCATGGAGAACCATTTCGGTTCCGCGTTGCCGCTAAACTGGCCACCGGCCTTGTGCTTCTGCCACTCGCCGACAAGCCATTTGAGGTCGGGCTCCCAGTTGATGACCGCGCTGGAAGCAAGCGCTGTCGGTGCATTCTTGCTCTGGTCGCTGATGTTGGCGAAGCACATTATGTTGTGCTCCTCGCAAGGCTTGAAGTTGTCGGTCAGCATGAACACGACGTCAGCACCGGAAGCGATCTGCACATTGGCATGCTCGGCGGCCAGCGCATTGTCCGACCACGAGCCGATGAACGAAACGCGATGCTGGATGTCGGAGCGGACCGAACGCGCTCCCTCGAGATAAGCGTTGATCTGGTCGTTGACGTCGTCGGCGGCAAAGGTGCCGACCAGTCCGATGACACCGGACTTCGTCGTCCGTCCGGCGAGCATGCCAAGCAGATAGGACGGCTCATGCAGGCGCTTGTAGAGCCAGTACTGGTTAGCGCCGATCGGCGCATTGCCGGAGCCGGCCACCACGAACATGATGTCGGGGAATTCGGTGTTCAGCTTCTTGATCTGGTCGGAATAGCGGCCATGGCCCCAGATGATGTCGTATTCGCCGCTCTCGGCGTAGAGGCGCATCGCATTCTCGGCGTCCTCGTTCCACAGCGGATCGGTGTATTCCCAGGAAAGGTCGACGGTCGGCGCGAGCTCGCCCTTGATCTTGTTGAGCGAGTCGAGAAGCGTGCTGCACCAGCCGACATCGACGCGGCTCTCCATGATGATGGCAATCTTCAGTTTGGTCGGCTCGGCCGCCAATGAGCGGGCAAAGCCCGCCAGCAGGATTGCTCCCGCAGAGCCGAGAAGTGCCGCGCGACGGGTGATGTTCGGTGCCATGTAAGGTTCCTCCATTCCAGCTCGAAAACTGTCCCATTCCGCCTGACTGCTCGTGCTCAGCCTGCACAGGGCAGGCCGCGCAAAGCGGCGGAATTCCTGCACCAACGACGTTCCCCTTGGTCTTATCTGTCGTCGGTTTTCGGTCTTGCAACCATTAGCTCAAGCTTTCATGCCGGCTTGGGCGCAACAATGGCTGCTATTTCAGTCAGGCATATCCCTGGTTAAAGACAACGGCTGCACTTCATGCGGCGCGGCTGGTGTTGCCCAAGATGACGCCGTAACGAAGCCCGCGGTCGCGAAGCCAGCGGCGATAGGCAGCAGAGGCCGCGTCCGCGCGGATCGGCACTTCTGCGCGCGTGTCGAGCGGCAACCGCTTCGGCACCTGGTTTTCCAGGATCGGCTTGTCCTGGCCAAGAATGGTCTGGTGGAAGCTGCGCATCGCAGCGAGGTTGGTTACATCGTCGACAAGGCAGATGACGATATGGACCAGCACGCATTCTTCGCTGACCGGCTGGCCAAACAAGGCAATGACGTCGCGGCGCTTGGCGTCCGTCGAGCCTGTCTTGTAGAGCACCGCGCAAAACGGATGCGGGATGCGGTAGATATATTCCGTATCCACGCCGCTATCAGAACCGGCATTGGCCTGCGGCTGGTAGAACTCGCATTCGGTGACCAGAATTTCCGGCGGCTCCGGATAGACGGTGACCTTATAGGGCTTGACCTCGGTGTGCGGCTCTTCGCCGAGGATGCCGGTGTGGACGAAGGGAAAATGCCCCATGTCGAGAAAGTTCTCGACGGCGCGCGGTGCCGACACGGCGACGCGCGTGACGCCCTGGACGATGACATTGCGGTCGGGTTCGTTGAACTCGACGATCTCGAACAGGTCGCGCGGAGGATTGCCCAGCGTCGTCCACAGATAGCCGAAGCGTTCGATCAAAGGCAGCATTTCATCGCCCCGCCATACGCCGAGCACGTCACCACGCCGCCCGACCTGGATCGCCTGGCCGAGCAGGATCGTCGAGATCGTCGCTTGGGCAGGCAACTCGTCGAGGGAAGCCACGACATGCCACTCGTCGAGAGCGACCGGATCTATCGAAGCGAGGTTTCCCATACTGGCCATCCGCAATACTCGTTCAGCACATTGCAGCCTCGAAACAGGCCGCAGGCGATAGTCGTTCGGTTCAGCGATTTCGGAGCGATTGCGGGCGGCATTTGCCCGGCGCCATATCTGGCGAGCACCTGAGTGCCTTATACAGTCGTTCCTCCGCTGCCGGTCTGGCTGGTGTCTTGGCCCAGTTCGGATCGGCAGATGAAGAATTCCACGGATGACGCCCAATCCGCCATGCATGCGGTTGGCAATCGCATATCGCCAGTTCACCCCGCGGCAAGCATGCGTCGGCTTGCGACTAGGCGCTGCGCGCCTGCTCGCGCAGCTCCGTCGGGGAACAGTCGAACGCCAGCTTCACCTGACGAGAAAAGTGGTAGGGGTTCTTGTAGCCGACCTTGTAGGCAATCTCGCTGATCGACAACCCGGTCCGCTGCAAAAGGTGGGCGCCATAGTCGACACGGCAGCGCCAGAGATAACGCGCCGGCGTCATGCCCATATGCTTCTTGAAAGCAGAGACCAGATACTGCGGGCTGACCCGCACCTGTTCTGCAACATGTTCGATGGTGAGGTCGCCGGCGAAGTGCTCGTCGAGGTAGCGCCTGGCGCGCAGGATCGTCTGCGGCACCGGCTTTTCCGCTGCCAGGACCCCTGCCTCGTAGATGTAAGCGTTGAGCAGCGCGTTTGTCAGCGCCTCGCGCAGTCCGCTGCGGCTGTCGCGGTCGCCGATGCCAAGGTCGACGCCAAGTTGCATGAGCGCCTGGACTTGAGGCGTTGCGTCGATGAAAGGCGCGATCTTGCCGGCCTCCTGGTAGAGCCAGCCGGCGTTCTGAGGGCGACCGTCGCACCAGCTGACATGCGAGAAGACCCCCTCCTGCGCAATGTAGTTGTAACGGTCATGCGTCAGCGAGAAAGCGCACTGCCCGGCCTCGAGACGGGTGACGCTGTCATCAGCCTCGATCGTGGCGCTGCCGATATGGACGACGATGAAGGCGAGGTAATCGCCCATGATCGGCCCATACTGGCCGCCGGTCTCATAGGTCAGTTCCCCGAAGGTGTTTTCGCGGCTGAGATCGATCGGGGGCAGACGCATACTGATCTTTCGCAATGTTCACGGACGCGAGCCAGAGCTCACCCCTGCCCTGATGTACTGTGCGCATGATCATCGGGGCATTGCTCCGCCGGCGCAAGCCGACGGAGCCGCGTCTACTCGCAAGACGCGCTAGAACGATGCCTCCATGCGCACGAAGCCGCCGATCATATCGGCGCCGTCGACGGCAAAATTGTCGTAGAAGCCGATCTCCGGCGTGACCATCAGATCCGGCGCGACCTGATATGCGACATTGGCAACCGCGGCAAAGTTCTCGTCTTCGTCATAAGACAGCTGGAAGTTCACCGAGGCTTTGTCGGAAGCCTTGATCGTGGCGCCGCCCCACACGGCCCACCGGCCGCCCCAGATACCGTAGAACTGGGAATAGGGTGCGCTGTCGTCGCTCTTGAGTCCTGCCATTGCGAATGCGGAAACTGTATCGCTGAAGGTGGCATCGAGGCGCAGTTTGCCTGACCACTCCTCCGAAACCGAGTCATAGGCAGCAACCAGGGCCACGCCACCCCAGGATTGCGCGTAGGACAGGCCTGCCACGACATGCGGCATGTAGCTGTCGACGACGAACGGGTCGTAGCCGGTTTCGAGAGAAACGGCCGCGGTGAAGCCGTTTTCGTTCTTGTAGGTGTAGGCGATCTGCGGCGTGGCGAACGGGCCGTAGCCGATCACGTCGTCCTTGGAGACATAACCGGCATAATTGACGAAGGTGATGAACAGCGAGTCGTTCACGCCGATGCGCAAGCCACCCAGCTCGATGATGGCACTCTCGATTTCCATCGCTTCGTGACCGCCGTCAGAGTCGATGTCATGCTGGAAGTTGATGTGCATGTAGCGGCGCAACGTGCCCAATTCAGTCTCCGAGCGGGCATCGATCTTCAACGCCGCGCGGGCACGCTTGAAATAGGTGTCGCCCCGGCCGTCGTCGTCACGGTCCGCGCCAAAAAGGTCGCCCACACCGATCTCGTAGCGAATGTAGCCGCCGACGCGCAGGCAGGTTTCAGTCCCCGGCAGATAGTAGAAGCCGGCACCGTAGGTATCGCAGACGCGGACATAGCCGATCGGCTCCGGTTCGGCGACGACCACGGCATCAGCGGCCTGGGCGCCATAGGGCGCACCGATTGCCAGCGCGCAGCCAAGCGCAATTTTCCTGTAATTCATTGTCCCGGTTCCCTCCCGATTTGTAGATGTTCTGGTTTTCATGCCGGGGTGGACATCCCGCATGCAGGCGGCAATCGTCGCGATCCAGGCGTTCCTCCCCGTCAGCGTCAGGCAGCATGCGTCGCCCCCCATCGCGTGACGGAGGTGCATGCTGCCTGCCGATCAACGACCGGCCTGGATGTTGGTGTGTGCGGCGATTGCGTTGCGACGTTAGGACAGGCGCGGCACCGTCCGAATGGCCGAGATACGCAAAACCATATCTGCAGGTAATGCGAAAAAGAGCCAATGCAGCAGCGGCCAAGCTGCTGCATTGGCGGTCAGCCGCCCAAGGTCAGATTGAACGGCCTTCGTAGATCGGGAACGCTGCGCACAGCCACTCCACCGTCGAGTGAACTGCACGTTCCTGCTCAGTGCCACGGTCGGTGCCGACGGCGTCCAGCACGTCGGCGATCAGCGTGCCGACCTGGGCAAACTCGGCCTCGCGGAAGCCACGGGTGGTGGCAGCCGGCGTGCCCAGCCGAATCCCTGAGGTAACCGCGGGCGGCGCTGGATCGAACGGAATGCCGTTCTTGTTGCAGGTCAGCCCGGCCCGGCCGAGTGCCTCTTCGGCGTCCTTGCCGGAGATACCCTTGCTGCGCAGGTCGACCAGCATCAGATGCGTGTCGGTGCCACCTGAAACGATATCGAAACCGCGCGCCGAAAGTGTCGTGGCAAGCGTGCGCGCATTGGCCACCATCTGCCTGGCATATTCTTTGAATCCATCCTCAAGCGCCTCGCCCAAGGCAACCGCCTTGGCGGCGATGACATGCATCAGCGGACCACCCTGCAGGCCAGGAAAGACCGCCGAGTTCAGCTTCTTGGCGATGTCGGCATTGTTGGTGAGGATCATGCCGCCCCGCGGACCACGCAGCGTCTTGTGCGTGGTCGTGGTCACGATGTCGGCGACTTCCAGCGGGTTGGGATGCACGCCGCCGGCAACCAGTCCGGCGAAATGCGCCATGTCGACCATCATCAGCGCGCCGACGCTGTCGGCGATCGCCCGGATGCGTTTGAAATCGATGATGCGCGGGTAGGCCGAGCCCCCGGCGATGATCAGCTTCGGCCGCGTTTCGAGCGCCTTGACCTCCAGTTCGTCGTAGTCGATCAGGCTGTCACTCTTGCGCACACCATACTGTACCGCGTTGAACCACTTGCCCGACAGCGTCGGTCGGGCACCGTGAGTCAGGTGCCCACCGGCGGCAAGCGACAGGCCCATGAAGGTGTCGCCGGGCTTCAGCATGGCGAGCATGACCGCGCCATTAGCCTGGGCGCCCGAGTGTGGCTGCACATTGACATGGGCCGCGCCGAACAGCCGGCTCGCCCGCTCGATCGCTGCGGCTTCTGCTAGGTCGACATACTGACAGCCACCATAATAGCGGTGGCCGGGATAGCCCTCGGCATATTTGTTGGTCAGCACCGAGCCTTGTGCTTCGAGCACGGCGGGCGAGACGATGTTCTCGGAGGCGATCAGTTCGATCTCCGACCGCTGGCGGGCGGTTTCGCGTGCGATCGCGCCGGCGATCACCGGATCCTGGCGCTTCAAGTCGCGTTGGAAAAAGCCGGACATTCTTGTCTCCTGGCGGCAAGGGGCAGACACCGTTTGGCGCCTGCCCTTGGCTTGGTGTTGGTAAATTGAAACGGGGACTAGTTGACGGCGTCGGGCGGCGATCGGCCTTCGAAGAAGGCGGTGAGGTTGTCGATCACCCGCATGCCCATGGCGATACGCGTTTCGTTGGTGGCGCTGCCTAGATGCGGCAACAGCACGACGTCGTCGCGCTCGGTCAGCGAGCGCGGCACCACCGGCTCGGTTTCGAACACATCGAGCCCTGCACCGGCGATGCGCCCTTCGTCGAGCGCATTGACCAGGGCACGTTCGTCGACGACATCACCACGCGCGGTGTTGATCAGGAAGGCAGATTTTTTCATGTTGCCGAGACGACGGCTGTTGATGAGATAGTGGTTTTCGCCACCACCTGGACAATGCAGCGACACGAAATCGGCCACCGCCAGCACGTCGTCGACCGTGGCCAGCTGGCGCGCCGGCATGCCGGGATCGGCAACCGGCTGGCTGTCGTAGAAGACGACGTCCATGCCGAAACCGTAATGGCAGCGCCGTGCCATGGCCTGGCCGATGCGACCCATGCCGATGATGCCGATGGTCTTGCCGGTGACCTGGGTGCCGCAGAGATGGGTCGGCCGCCAGCCGGTCCATTTTCCGGAGCGCAGTTCACGCTCGCCTTCCCGGGCGCGGCGGGCACACATCAACAGCAGCGTCATGGCAAGATCGGCGGTCGCATCGGTAAGCACCGCAGGCGTATTGGTGACCACGACGCCAGCTGTCTTCGCCGCCTCAACGTCGATGTGGTTGTAGCCGACGCCGAAATTACCGAGGATTTTTGCCTGGACACCATCGGTAAACAGCTCGGCGCCAAGCCTGTCCGACACGGTGGGCAGCACCGCATCGGCTTCCTGCAGCGCCAGGCGCAGCTCACTGCGATTGTACGGGCGGTCTGTTTCGTTGAGCCTGACGTCGAACTGGCTAGCCAGCCGCTCCTCGACTTCGAGCGGCCAGCGACGGGTGACGATTACCTTCGGTCTGGTCATCCTGTCCCCTCAAGCCGCGCGGTCTTGCTGCGGCTGCAGATTGCCGGTGACCTCGGCGCGGTACCATTCCTGGGCCGCGGCGACGCCGGAACCGGCTTCGATCTTGGCGCCGGCATCGCGCAACGACATTTCCGCCGAGGCCAACGCCGCCAGGCACATCACTTCGTTGAGATCGCCGAGGTGGCCGATGCGGAAGACACGGCCCGCGACCTTGCTCAGCCCGGCGCCGAATGACGTCCGATACCTGGAGTAGCCGTTGGCGATGACATGCCGCGCATCGATTTCGTCGGGCACGACGATCGCCGAAACGGTGTTCGACCACCACTTCGCTTCCTTGGCGCAGAGCCTGAGCCCCCAGGCATGCACGCCGCGGCGCACGCCCTCCGCGAGGCGATGGTGGCGCGCGATGATGTTGTCGAGCCCTTCGGCAAAGATCAGGTCGAGAGATGCACGCAGCCCATGCAGCAACTGGGTCGGTGGCGTGTAGGGGAAGAAGCCGGTCGACGATGACGCCTTCATGTCTTCAAAGCTGAAATAGCAGCGCTCCATGCGCGATTGCTTGTGCGCTTCGAGTGCCTTTTCGCTCACGGCAAGGATGCCGAGGCCGGCCGGCAGCATCAGACCCTTCTGCGAGCCGGTGACGGCAAGGTCGACGCCCCATTCGTCCATGCGAAAATCGATCGAGCCAATCGAGCTGACGCCATCGACGAACAGCAGGGCGCCATGGCCGGCTGCGTCGAGGGCCGTGCGTACACCGGCGACATCTGACGTGACGCCCGTGGCCGTTTCATTATGCGTGGCAAACACCGCCTTGATACGGCCGTGCTTGTCATCGCTCAGCCGCCGCTGGTATTCCTCGACCGGAATCCCCTCGCCCCACTCGACGTCGATGCAGTCGACCTCGAGGCCCAGCCTCTGGGCCATGTCGACCCACAGATGCGAGAACTGACCGAAGCGCGACATCAGCACGCGGTCGCCGCGGTTCAGCGTATTGGAGATGGCCGCTTCCCAGGCACCCGTGCCTGAGCCGGGATAGATGAAAACGGTACCCGCCTCGGTCTTGAACACCTTCTTGAGATCGGCAAACAGCGGCAGCGTCAATTCCGGATAGTCCGGTGCGCGCATGTCCTGCATCGAGACATTCATCGCCCGTCGAACGGCATCGGGGATGTTCGTCGGTCCAGGCACGAAAAGATGCGTGGTTCCATTCTTCATCGGATGTTCCTCCTGTTTGATGTCGGCGCGCGACGACCTGCGATCGTCCCTCGCATCGGCGCCCGATTGGCGGGCTTGCCTGCACTGGTTCTGGTGGCTCCTCGCGCATAGGCGAACACGACCATCTGGCGTCCGTTCAACATGGCGAGGCACGCGCAAGCATGCGGCTTTGCTGTCGCGGCCAGAGGCCGCGAAGTCCTGCACGCTCATCGCATGCGTCACACGCTCGGTTTCCTGTTCGATGGCCGGGTCAGGTGACATGGCGGGCCGTTACGGCCCGGCTCATCAGTCGCCGGGGCGCAGCCGACGGGCTCCCCGATGTTCGCTGTACCAGGCCAGCGTCTTTTCCCAGCCGCCGAAGGGGAAGAAGTGCAAATGCAGCGGTCCCACCGGTTGCGGATAGCTCGTTGACATTGCTTCAATCACATCGGCCGGATTGCGGTCGGCAATGACGTTGAACAGCCCGCTCGCCGAACGCTTCAGCGCCGCGATCGAAGGCCCTACCCCGCACATCATGGCGAACTTGACCAGCTTGGCCAGGCTGGTCACGCCCGCAAGCCCGACATGCACGGGAAGCCCCGGATATCGTCCATGCAAGCCTCGTGCCCAGGCGCCCATCGCTGCACCATCGAAAGCGAACTGCGAGACGACCCGGGCATCGATGGAGCGGGCATCGCAGATTTCGAGCTTGCGCCGAAGCGCATCCGCGAGATCGGCATCGCCAATATTTGGATGTCCCTCGGGGTAGCCCGCGACAAAGGCCGTACGAATGGTCGAGTCGCGCAGCACGGGATGGGCCAGCAGTTGCGCCGATTCACCCATCGGCCCCGGAAAAAGTGCCGGATTGCCGCCCAGAAACAACGCTTCGGTAATGCCGTTGCGGCTGTGCGCAGCGATGAGATCGACAAAATCCTTCTCGGCCTTGAAGTTGCGCGCGCCGAGATGCGGCACGGCGATGTAGCCCTTTTCCCTGATACGCAGAGCCGCTTCGACCTGCATCGCCTCTGGCTTGCCGGTGAGATGGGTCAGGAACACGCGTGAGCCCAGCGGGAAGTGCGAGACCTCGGGCGCAAAGCTGCGCGCCTGCTCCGGCGCGAGCTCGATCGACATGGCAGGCCCGACAGCACGGGCAGATGGCCTATCGGCAACGGCTTCACTTGTTTCGGTCATGTCTGCCCTTGGTCGATTGCGACCAGCCTGCGGCGTTCGCCGCCATGGCTGGCGCCGCCGATTGTCCAGGGTTGCCGGGCGGAACATGCCGCCCAGCGGTTCTTCAGGGAGGATGCGACGCTTGCCGCGTCAGCCTTTGGCGCGCTTGAGCGACAGGAACGGCAGCTCGATGACGCGCGCATTGACGTCAATCGTCTCGCCGTCCTTGTTCCAGCGCAGTGTCAGCTGCGAGCCAATTTCGGCTGCCTTGCCGCGCAGATGTCCGAAGCCGATCATCTTGCCGATCGACGGTGCCCAGGCGACGCTCGAGGCATGCCCCACTTCAGCTCCGTCATGGAAGGCTGGCACCGGATACCAGCGCACGCGCCGCAGGTTACCCGGCGTGCCGCCGTCGAGGCCCTTGCCGCCGGCAGCCTGCGACCAGTCGATGTCGAGTCCGACGAGTTGGCGGTGGTCGCCCGCTTCCGACATGCGCTGCAGCGCGGCCTTGCCAACGAAGTCGCTCTTGCGCAGATCGATCAGCCGGCCAAGACCCAGATCGTAAGGCGAAGCCCGGAACTTGCCGGCTGCCTGGATACCGGCGCCACCGTGATCGGGGCCGGCGCTGGTGTAGTCGTAGCCGACGATCAGCAGGCCGGCTTCGAGCCGGGCCAAATCGAGCGCCCAGGCACCCGCGGGCAGGATGCCGAAAGGCTGGCCCGCTTCCTGTACCGCATCCCAGACGGCTGCGCCGTCGGCGGCCCTGACCCAGAGCTCGTAGCCGTGCTCGCCGGTGAAGCCCTGGCGCAATATCTCGACCTGCCGGCCGGCGATGGTGACGAAACCGAGCCGCGAAAACGGCAACTCGTCGAAGGCATTGCCGGTCACAGCGCGTAGCACTTCCCGTGAGCGCGGCCCCTGCAGGGTGAGGATGCCATAGTCATCGGTGATGTCGGTCACCACGACGTCGAGGCCCTCGGCATGGCTCTTCCACCAGGTGAAGCCGGGATCGGCCGAAACGCGGAATGTGGCTTCGTCCATGCGGAAAACGAGGCCGTCGCCGACGACGTGGCCGTTCTCGTCGCACCACGGCGCGTAGTAGATCTGGCCGACCTTCAGCTTGGTGATGTCGCGCGGGATCAGGCTGTCCATCAGCCTTTCCGCATCAGGCCCAGTGATGACGTATTTCGACAGCGGCGACATGTCGCCCATGGCGACCCGATTGCGGATCGCAGCCAGTTCCTCGACCATGTCGGAGTAGGCGTCGACGACCATGTTCCTGTCCCAGCGCATCCACAAGGCGTTCTGGTTCAGCGGCGCCGTGCGCTCGACGAACGGCGTACCGCGGAATGCAACCCGGGCATCGGCCGCGGCGGTCAGGCCGGTGATGAATTTGACGTCGTCCATAGAAGTCTTTCCTCCACGCGCCCCACGAGCGGGGCAGCAATTACCGATGTCGATGCGCACCGGTTTCCCCGACACGATCAAATTCACCTCGGCCATGGAAGAATTGGGGCTGGCACATGCCCAGCATTGTTCCATGGCTGCTTTGGCGAGGCCCTTTCAACAGGCCATTTCAATCGCATCTATTGCTGTCGAGATTTTCACGGAGGAACGAAATTCGGAATGCCCGGAGTTGCCGGACGCATACCTGAGGTTCAAGTGGCCGCACGAGTCGCCCAGCGTCCACGAAGATGGTCCGAGACAGGACGCGGCGACCAAAGGCCAACCCTGCCCGGCCGGCGTCTGCCCGTGGGAGAAGTCAGAAAAGATGCCAGATGAGGAAGCGCCAAGGCAAATATGGCTTGCTGATGGGCGGCGCATACGTCAGCTCGCGCCAGAAGCATCCATTCGTCGCACCCGTCCCTAAAGTCGCATTTGGTGAAAGGTTTGGGGTGCCATAAGGCTTACGAAAGCCCCAGCGTTTCCACAGCACGGGATGCGATGAATGCCTGGCGGGCGATCTGCATCAGAAGCAATCACCGCTTCGATCGCCTACACCATTGGACAGCCAGAGGATGTGGACGTCGGCGAGATCATCGTGCGTCCTACTGCCAGCCCTCATTAGGGGGCGCTTCTCCGGCGCTGGGCGATTCTGTCGCGTTTGTGAAACATCACGACAACGAGGATCATTCGCTTCGGATGATCCGCGGTCGGCTTTCTCTCGTCATTCATCGTGCTCGACCGAGCACAAGCGGGCGATAAACCGTAAGGCACACAGATCATCGCGGCTGCCATGGCTTTGGCAATTGTCACGACAGCCATCGATGGTTAGTGAGGTAGGGAGCCGAGCGACAAAGGGAGCACCGAGATACTGATGCCGGACAACAGCTTGCTGACGTTACTTATTGTGCTGCCGTTCCTGGGAAGCCTGGTAACCGTCATGCTGGCATCGACGTCGCGAAACCTCGCCGGTGGCATTGCAGGTGCTGTGGCGCTTGCCTGCCATCTGCTGGCCTGGCTCCTCTATGTCCCCGTCCGGGACAACCAAGTGGTCCACGCGGTGTACGAATGGGTGCCCAGCCTCGGCCTGACCGTGTCGCTGCGGCTGGACGGCTTCGCCTGGCTCTTTGCGCTGCTGGTCAGCGGAATCGGGGTGCTCGTCGTCCTCTACGCCCGCTACTACATGTCGGCGGAAGATCCGGTGCCGCGTTTCTTCTCCTTCTTCCAGGCCTTCATGGGAGCAATGCTCGGCATCGTCGTCTCCGGCAACCTGATCCTGCTGGTCGTGTTCTGGGAGCTGACCAGCATCACCTCCTTCCTGCTCATCGGCTACTGGCACCACAACCAGGCGGCGCGCGACGGCGCCCGCATGTCGCTGACCGTCACTGCGATCGGCGGGCTCGGCCTCCTGGCAGGGGTGATGGTGATCGGGCACATCGTCGGAAGCTACGACCTCGACCGGGTGCTGGCATCCGGCGACCTGATCCGCTCCCACCCGCTCTACGTTCCGGCCTTGCTGCTGGTATTGCTCGGGGCGCTGACCAAGAGCGCCCAGTTTCCGTTCCACTTCTGGCTGCCGAACGCGATGGCCGCGCCAACGCCGGTCTCCGCCTACCTGCATTCGGCCACCATGGTGAAGGCCGGGGTGTTCCTGATGGCACGCCTCTGGCCGGTGCTTTCGGGCACGCCGGAATGGTTCATGATCGTCGGCCTGGCCGGCATGGCCTCGCTCGTCTTCGGCGCATACGTCGCCATGTTCCAGCAGGACCTGAAGGGCCTGCTCGCCTATTCGACCATCAGCCACCTCGGCCTGATCACCCTGCTCCTCAGCCTCGGCAGCCCGCTCGCGCTGGTCGCAGCCATCTTCCACATGATGAACCATGCGACCTTCAAGGCGTCGCTGTTCATGGCGGCCGGCATCATCGACCACGAGACCGGGACGCGCGACCTCAGGAAACTGAGCGGGCTCTTCCGCTTCATGCCCATCACCGGAACGCTAGTGATGGTGGCAAGTGCCGCCATGGCCGGCGTCCCGCTGCTCAACGGCTTCCTGTCGAAGGAGATGTTCTTCGCCGAAGCCGTGGAGACGCATGCCGATTCCTGGCTCGACACTGTGGCGCCCTATGCCGCCGTGCTGGCCAGCGCGCTGGCGGTGACCTATTCGATGCGCCTGATCCACTCGATCTTCCTCGGCAAGCCGCCCGAGAGCTTTCCGCGCGAACCGCACGAGCCACCTTTCTTCATGCGACTTCCGGTCACGCTGCTGGTATTCGCATGCTTGGTGGTCGGCATCGTTCCAGGGCTGACGATCGGACCGTATCTGCATATCGCGGTCACGTCGGTGCTGGGGGCTGCGACGCCGGAATACAGCCTCGCCGTCTGGCACGGCTTCACGGTGCCCCTGATCATGAGCCTGGTCGCACTGGTCGGCGGCGCCCTGCTCTATCTCGTCATCGGCGACTATCTCGAGCGCGCCGAAGGGGTGTTCCTGCTGCGCCGCTTCCAGGCCCAGCGCATCTTCGAGCAGGTCATGGTCACCGTCTCATGGCGGTGGGCCCGCTTCATCGAGACCAATCTCGGCACGCGACGCCTGCAACCGCAGTTGCGCCTGCTTGTGTTCGTTGCATTCGCCGCGGCCCTGCTTTCGCTGTTCGGCAGCGACATCGGGCTGGCGCCGGTGCAGTTGGCAGGCACGGACTGGGTTTTCACCGGCATGTGGGCCGTGGGCGTGACCTGTGCGATTGCGGCCGCCCACCAGGCCAAATTCCATCGCCTGGCAGCGCTTGCCCTGCTCGGCGGCACAGGCCTCGTCACCTGCATGACCTTCGTCTGGCTGTCGGCCCCCGACCTCGCGGTGACGCAGCTGGTCGTCGAGATCGTGACGACCATTCTCATCCTGCTCGGCCTGCGCTGGCTGCCGAAGCGCTCGCAGGCGCTCAGCGAACCGCTGGGGCCGATGGCGCGCCTGCGCCGCCTGCGCGACCTGACGATGGCCGTCGCCGCAGGCTTGGGCATGACCGTCATCGCCTATGCTGTGATGACACGCCCGGCTCCCGACACCATCGCCGATTTCTTCCTCGAGAAGGCCTACAGCGAGGGCGGCGGACGCAACGTGGTCAATGTGATCCTCGTCGATTTCCGCGGCTTCGACACGCTCGGCGAGATCACCGTGCTCGGCATCGTGGCGCTCACGGTGTTTGCGCTGCTGCGCCGGTTCCGGCCCGCACCCGACAGCGTCGAGCGGCCGGAACAGCAGCGCATCCAAGGCGCTTATGACGAGGCACAGCCGGATCGCCAGGCGGGCGCAACCGCCGCCGACTACCTGTTCGTGCCGTCGGTGATCATGCAGTGGATGTTCCCTGTCATCATCATGTTCTCGGCCTATCTGTTCCTGCGCGGCCACGATTCGCCGGGCGGCGGCTTCGCCGCCGGCGTGGCAATGGCTGCCGGCTTCATCCTGCAGTACATGGCGGCGGGAACCATCTGGGTGGAGGACAGGCTGCGCATCCTGCCGGTGACCTGGATCGGCGGCGGCCTGCTCCTGGCCCTTTCCACAGGAATCGGCGCCTGGGTGTTCGGCAAGCCCTTCCTGACCTCACACGCGCAGTATGTCGACCTGCCTCTCATCGGCAAGATACCGCTGGCGACGGCGGCACTGTTCGACCTCGGCGTGCTGACGCTGGTCGTTGGTGCGACCGTGCTGATGCTCATTGCGCTTGCCCACCAATCCGTCCGCAGGCTGCGGGCTTCGCGCATCGAGGAGCAGCCGTGATGGAACTGACGCTCGCAATCGCCATCGGCTGCTTGACGGGATCGGGTGTGTGGCTGCTGCTGCGTCCGCGCACCTACCAGGTTGTCATCGGGCTTTCGCTGCTGTCCTATGCCGTGAACCTCTTCATCTTCAGCATGGGCAGGCTTCGCGTCGGGGCCGCGCCCGTGCTGGACGGCAGCGGCGCCGTCAATCCAGCAGACTATGCGGATCCGATCCCGCAAGCCCTGGTGCTGACGGCCATCGTGATCGGCTTTGCCACCACGGCACTATTCCTCGTCGTGCTGCTCGCCGCGCGCGGCCTGACCGGCAGCGACCATGTCGACGGGCGGGAGCCATGATGGGTTTCTCGCAGCACCTCCTGATCCTGCCGATCCTGCTGCCGATGGCCGCGGGAGCAATCCTGCTGTTGTTCGAAGAGCGGCGCCACAGCCTTAAAGCCGGCATCAACATCGCCGCCACGGCCCTACTCCTGGGCCTGGCTTTCGCACTACTCCGCCTCGCCGACACCGGAGATGCGGCAGGCGGTGCTGTGACACACACGTATCGGCTGGGCGACTGGGCCCCGCCGTTCGGCATCGTGCTGGTCCTCGATCGGCTGTCGGCCCTGATGCTGGTGCTGGCCTCGGTGCTTGCCGCCGCAACGCTGGTCTTCTCCTTGGCGCGCTGGCACAAGGCGGGCCCGCATTTCCACACCCTGTTCCAGTTCCTGCTGATGGGCGTGAACGGTGCCTTCCTCACAGGCGACCTTTTTAATCTCTTCGTCTTCTTCGAGGTCCTGCTGGCTGCCTCCTACGGCCTGATGCTGCATGGTTCGGGCGCCTTCCGTGTACGCGCCGGCCTGCACTACATCGCCATCAACCTGGCTGCTTCGCTGCTGTTCCTGATCGGCGTCAGCCTGATCTACGGCGTGACCGGCACCCTCAACATGGCCGACCTTGCCATGCGCATCCCCGAGGTCGCGCCGGAAAACCAGGCCTTGCTCGCAGCAGGCGCCGCCGTTCTCGGGATCGCGTTCCTCGTCAAAGCCGGCATGTGGCCCCTGTGTTTCTGGCTGCCGTCGGCCTATATGGCGGCCTCGGCGCCGGCATCGGCGCTCTTTGCCATCCTGAGCAAGGTTGGCTTCTATGTGCTGCTGCGGCTCACCTTGCTGTTGTTCGGCGCCGATGCTGGCCCGCTCGCCGGCTTCGGCAGCCAGGTGCTGTTGATCGGTGGCATGGCGACGATCGCCTTCGGCGCGTTCGGCGTGCTCGCATCACAATCGCTTGGCCGGCTCGCCGGATACAGCATTCTGGTGTCGTCCGGCACTCTGCTCGCCGCCGTTGGACTTGGCGACCAGGCCGTGGTCTCCGGCGCAATGTTCTATGTCGTTAGTTCGACGATCACCGTCAGCGCGCTGTTCCTGATCATCGAGCTCGTGGAGCGGGCGCAGGAGCCTGCCGCAAACCTTCTGACTGTCACCATGGAAGCCTATGGAGACGATATCGAACCCGAAGAGGAGGACGAGGAAGAAGTCGGCGTGGTGATGCCGGGAGCGCTTGCGATCCTTGGCGTCTGCTTCGGCTGCCTTGGCCTGCTGCTCGCTGGCCTGCCGCCTCTGTCCGGCTTCATCGGCAAATTCGCGCTGATCAATGCCATCTTCAATCCCCAAGGTCTCGGCACTGCGGCCGGCGGTCCGGATAGCATCGGATGGATCCTTACGGCGCTTCTGATCCTGTCGGGTCTTGCCGCCCTGCTCGCCATGATGCGAACCGGCATCCGCACCTTCTGGGCACCATTGGAGGTCATCGTGCCCAGGGTGCTGGTGGTCGAGATCGTGCCGATCATCCTGCTCATCGGGCTTTGCTTCCTGCTGACGGTCCAGGCCGGGGCTGTCATGCGCTACACCGATGCCGCAGCGCAGGCGCTGCACGAACCGCGTTCCTACATCGAAGGCGTTCTGCCCGGATCCGAGTCGGCAAGCGGGGTGTCGACACAATGAGACGCATCCTGCCGTATCCCGTTCTCACCGCATCGCTCGTCATCGTATGGATGCTGCTCAACGCATTTTCCCTGGGCCATTTCCTGCTCGGACTGGTCGTGGCGATCGGTGCCTCGCGTGCCATGATGCAGCTTGAGCCGTCCAAGCCGCGTCTGCGGCGCTGGCAGCTCATCCCGTATTTGTGCGGCATCGTCCTGCTGGACATCGCGCGCTCCAACATTGCCGTCGCCACCATCATCCTCCAGGGTGGCCGGCGCGGTCGCACTGCGGGTTTTGTTTCGATCCCGCTCGACCTTCGCGACCGTACCGGGCTTGCAGTACTTGCCTGCATCGTGACCAGCACGCCCGGCACCGCCTGGGTGGAATACAATTCTGCTTCGGGCGTCCTGCTCATCCATGTCCTCGACCTCGTCGACGAGCAGGAATGGATCGACCTGATCAAGACACGCTACGAAGCGACCCTGCGGGAGATTTTCGAATGACCTCCGCCATCCTCGCCTGGTCGGTGACCGCAGCCCAGCTCATGCTGGTCGCCGCCATGTCCTGCAACACCTACCGGCTCATTGTTGGGCCGCGCGCCCAGGATCGCGTGCTCTGCCTGGACGCGCTCTATGTCAACGCAATGCTGCTGGTTCTGACCTTCGGCATCCGCACCGGCAATGCGCTCTATTTCGAGGCGGCGCTGGTGATCTCGCTGCTCGGCTTCATCTCGACCGTGGCTCTTGCCAAGTTCCTGATGCGTGGCGAGGTGATCGAATGACCCATGCCGAAAACCTGCCCGCATGGGCGGCACTTCTGGTGGCGTTGCTGGTGCTGGCCGGTGCCGGCCTGACCCTGATCGGGGCGATCGGCACGCTGCGTTTCCGCAGCTTCTTCGAACGGGTCCACGCGCCGACCTTGGGCACGAGCTGGGGCACGGGCGCGATCGTGCTCGCATCGATGATCCTGTTTTCGGTGCTCGGTTCGCGACCGGTGCTGCACGAAATCCTCATCGGCGTGTTCATCAGCATCACCACGCCGGTGACGCTGATGCTGCTTGCACGCGCGGCACTCTATCGCGACCGTTCGGAAGGCGGTTCCGAGGAGCCGCCGGATCATCTCGCCGACACGCCGGATGGGCGATAACCATCGTTCACCACTGGGTGCTCGATCGAGGATTGGGTGTATCTGTAGCGTAAACGGAACTCCCGGGACTGTTGCCCGTTAAAGCTTACCGGAATTCGAAGCGGCGGGCGTTGATGACTACCAGTGAACATCTACTCGGCCCGCTGCCTGCCGCAGCCTACACGACCGATGCAAACGGTCGGATCACCTACTTCAATGATGCGGCAGCCGAGCTCTGGGGGCACACACCCGAAATCGGCAAAGATGAATGGTGCGGTTCCTGGCGACTCAGGACGGCCGACGGCGAGCCCCTCGCGCATAGCGACTGCCCGATGGCGCTGGCGCTCAGGGAAGGCCGGGCAATCCGCGGTGCCGAAGCGATCGCCGAGCGGCCCGACGGAACGCTCGTGCCGTTCCTGGCATTCCCCGCACCGCTGCGCGACGCATCGGGCAACGTCACGGGCGCCATCAACCTGCTGATCGACATCTCGGTGCAAAAGCAGGCGGAAGTGCAGACGATGCGCCTGGCGTCGATCGTCGAATCTTCGGACGATGCCATCATCAGCAAGAACCTGTGTGGCATCATCGAGAGCTGGAACGCCAGCGCGACGCGGCTTTTCGGCTACTCTGCGGACGAGGCCATCGGAAAGCACATCATGATGCTGATCCCTGCCGACCGGCGGGACGAGGAAGACCTCATCATCGGCAAAGTCCGGAAGGGCGAGCGCGTCGACCATTTCGACACGATCAGAAGGCGCAAGGACGGCCGGGAGGTGGCGATTTCGCTGACCGTCTCACCCGTGCGCAGCCCCTCCGGCAAGGTCATCGGCGCCTCCAAGATCGCCAGGGACGTCACCGAGCGCAAAGAAAGCGAAAACCGCATCCGCATGCTGATGCGTGAGGTCAACCATCGCGTGAAGAACCAGTTCGCCGTGATCCTTTCGATGATCCGCGAGACTGGCAAACACACGACGACGATTGCCGAGTTCGAAAAGCAGATCCGCAACCGCATCATGGCACTGTCGCGGTCCCAGGACCTGCTCGTCGACGGCGACTGGCGCGGCGCGAACCTCGCCGACCTGGTCGATAACCAGATCCGGCCATTCGCGGCAGAGCATCGTGTCAAGATCTCGGGGGAGCCGATCATCCTGTCGACCGTCGCAGTCCAGAACCTCGGCATGGCGTTTCACGAACTCGCCACCAATTCGGCCAAGCATGGCGCGCTTTCGTCGCCCGGCGGGACCGTCGAGGTCGGCTGGACAACGTCCGGTCGCTTCCGCCTGACCTGGAAGGAAAGCAATGGGCCGACGGTCGAAAAGGCGTCGCGAGCCGGCTTCGGCAAGATCGTGCTCGAGCGGATCGCGCCGCTGGCACTGAGCGGCGTCGGTCATCTCAACTTTGAACCGAATGGCATCACCTGGACGCTGGACGCACCTGTCGACCTGATCCGGAACGCCGCCCCGTAGCCGCCCTACCCAACCAGACAAGCAGCCCCAACTGCTGCCTGGTTCAAATCTCGGGAACCGGATCGACGAGCAGCGGCCCGCTGTGCAGATAACGTGTCGTCTTGCGCTTCGATGCAATATCCGTCCACACCCGCCCGACCTGCTCCACAGTCAGGCCCGTAGCACGACCGACTTCTTCTGCCGGCACGCCATGATTGAGCCCGTAGAGGCACAGGTCCATGCGGTCATAGGGCAAGGAGAAATAGAACTCCTCCTGCGTCTGCTGCAGCGAATAGGTGTCGGTCGTCGGCGGCCGCCGACGGATTTCCTCCGGCACGCCGAGGCACTCCGCAAGCTGGTAGACCTGCGACTTGTAAAGATGCGCGATCGGCTTGACGTCGGCGGCGCCGTCGCCGTTCTTGACGAAGAAGCCCTGGTCGTATTCCAGCCGGTTCGGCGTGCCGATCACCGCATAGTTGAGACGATCGGCGTGGAAATACTCGACCTGCTTGCGCGTACGCTGCTTCATGTTGGTGGACGCGACAATGCCGAGATAGACCTGCGGCGGCATGCGCAGCTTGGTCTGCTTGCCGTCGGGATCCTGCACCACCAGCGAAGAGATGTTGTAGCCTTCGTTGGTCAGCGCGTTGGCAATCACGATCTTGCAGGCCCAGCCGGGCCCGTATTCGGGCACAAGCTGGCGGATGAAGGCGTCGCGGCGCTCATAGCATCCCATCGCCTTCAGGGTCGGACCGATATTCTCGACAACCGCCGCGATGCCGAAGGTTTCAGCGACAAGGCTCCCTAGTCGCAGGCTCTCCGGGTCGGAATCGTCTTCCGGCATGAACAGGGCGAACACGTTCTTGGCCCCGACCGCACGTACCGCCAGGGCAGCGCTGACACTGGAATCGACGCCACCGGACAGGCCCAGGACAAGCCCTCGCCGGCGCAGCGTGCCGGTCAACTGGTTGCGCAGGGCCGCCGCAATCCTTGCGGCTTCGGCCTCGGGATCGATCGCCAGCGTCGCTGCGCTGAAGCTTCCGGCTTGGGCCACAGTCATGTTCATCCCGTCGGTTCCATGGATTCGGCGGCCAGACGCCGGCTCACCTTGCCAGTGTCGGTCCTCGGCAACTCGGATCGAAACTCGATGATTTTCGGTACCATGAAATCCTCGAGATGCGCCTGGCAGTGGCGCAGGATTTCACGCTGGGTCACGCCGGGATCGGACAGCACGACGAGCGCTCCGATGGCATGGCCGAGAATGGGGTCCGGCACGCCGATCACCACGGCCTCGGCAATGCCGGGACAGGCGTGCAGCACGGCCTCGACCTCCTTGGGCGCGACCTTTTCGCCGCGCGTCTTGATGATGTCGTCCTTGCGCCCGACAAAATAGAGGAAACCCTCAGCATCACGGCTAAACAGGTCGCCGGTGTAGAGCAGCTTTTCCCACGGATTTTTCCCCGGGCGCAGCATGCGGTTTGTCGCTTCTTCGTTCTCCCAATAGCCCTGCATGACATGTGGCCCGCGGATCACCAGTTCACCCGGCGTGCCGGGCGGTGCCGGATTGCCGTCGTCGTCGAGCACGAAGGCTTCCGTGTTGGGGATGGCGATGCCGACCGAACCGGGGCGCCGGTCGAGTTCCGCCGGCGGCAGGTAGGTGCAGCGCTTGCACTCGGTCAGGCCGTACATCGAGTAGAGCCTGACCCCGGTGAAGAGCTCACGCAGCCTGGCTATATGCGCGGGCGGCAGCGCCGCCGCCGTGTTGGTGACATAACGCAGGCTCGGCAGGAACCCCGGCTTGATGTCGCGCATCTGCAGGATCAGCGCGGCCATCGTCGGAACGAGCGGGAAGCCGGTGACGCTTTCGGCGCGAATGACATCGAAGATCGCCTGCGGAAACGAAAAAGACTTTTCGAGCACCAGCGTCGCGCCCATCTTGACCGACATGATCAACTGGTAGAGGCCGTAGTCGAAGGCCAGCGGCAGCACGTTGAGGATGATGTCGTCGGGCGTGTTTTCAAGATAGGTGGTGATCGAGCCGGCCGCAGCCTCGATGTTGCGGTGGGTCATCATCACGCCCTTGGGCCGGCCCGTCGAACCCGAGGTGTAGATCAGCATGGCAAGGTCGACATCTATGCCGCCATGGTTGGCCGGCGGAGCGTCACTTGCGAGGCATTGCTCGAACGAGACAGCCCCCTTCGGTGCAACACCCCCGGCTGCGGTCGAGACCACCAGCAAGTCGTTGTCGCGTGCGGCCAGCGCCTCGCTGACGACGGGCAAAAGCCTGGCCTGGGTCAGCACGGCACGCGCGCGGCAGTTGCCGATGATGAAGTCGAGCTTGTCAGCCTTGGTCGACGGGTTGATCGGGCTGAAGACCGCTCCCGCCTTGGCAATGGCGAAGACCAACACCGCGGCTTCCCAGCAATTGTCCATGAAGACCAGCACGCGGTCGCCGCGTCCGATGCCGCGATCGCCAAGCGCTGCGGCAAGCCGATCAGACAGGCTGTCGAGTTCGGCATAGGACAGGCGCGCGTCGCGCGCAATCAGAGCAATCTTGTCGCCCCGCAAGCGCGCGCTGTCGCGCAAGAATTGCTCCAGTCGCATTGCCCCTCTCCCAACGCCCTCAGGCGGCGCCTGCTGCCTGCTCCGCGGGCTGCGCCTTTGCCGTCTTGGTCTCGATGAAGGCCGCGATACGCACCAGCGAGTCGAGATTGGCGGGAACGATGTCGGAATCCGCCATCTCGAGCCCGAACTGATCCTCGATGAAGGTGACAAGTTCAAGCACGCCGGTGGAATCGACCACGCCGCTTTCGATCAGCGAGACGTCATCGTCCAATGCATAGGAAGTATCCCCGAACAGGAAATTTTCGATGATGAAGGCTTTGACGGTGTCCTTGATCTGCTGCGTCATGCTCTCTTCCTCTGGTCCATCCTCAGGCAGCCACGGTGGCGCCCGCCCTCTTCCCGGCAAATGACCGGTTCCACAACTGCGTCGACAGGATGCCGACGAAGGCGGCATTGTCGCGGAAACCGGTCACCGGCTGATGCCGGCACTTTTCCGTCAGCTTCCGTACCGTCGAAACGTCAAAGAATCCCGAATCCGCGATCGCTTCCGGGCTCATCGCCTCGCGCATCCACTCCTGTTCGCCTGCGCCGACGAAAGACTGCGAATCCGGGGCGCGGTAAGGCTGCTTGACCCGCCGGCCGATCGACGCCGGCAGGAGGTCCTTGGTCGCTTCCCGCAGGATGTGCTTTTCCACCAGCCCCTTGAGCTTCATCGAAGGCGGCAGCCGGCTGGCAAACTCCACCAGGCGATGATCGAGGAACGGGAAGCGCCCCTCGATGCCATGCGCCATCGCCATGCGGTCGCCCTGGCTCGACAGGATGTAGCCCGGCAGCAGGTAGCGGCTTTCGAGATATTGCGCCTGGTGCAACGGGTGCCAGCGGGAGAACCGCTCCGGCAGGGACGCAGCAAGTTCGGCGGCAGCATCGTATGGAGCAAGCCTGGCGCGCAGGTCGGCCGAGAAGAACAGCTTTGCCGCCGCGGTGTTGCGCATCCGGGGACGATGCGAATAGAGCGGGTCGTCGAGGCTGTCCTTGCCGGCGCCGAAGAACGCCGCGAGATAGGCCGCCGACTGTTTCTGCAGCCCGGGCAGATAGGGATAGAGCTTGCGGAAAAGATGCGGCCTGCCTGTCGAACCAGGCTGCCGGTCGCAGAACCGCCGCACAAGCGTCTCCTTGAAGATGTCGTAGCCGGCGAAGACCTCGTCGGCCCCTTCGCCCGTCAGCACGACCTTGATGCCCCTGGCGCGGACAAGGCCGGACAGCTGGTAGAGCGGCGCCGGCGCCGTGCGGATGACCGGCCTTTCAGTGGCATCGATCACTTTGGGGAACACCGACGCGATGTCGCCCGGTCCGACATTTACCGCGCTATGATGCGAACCGATGGCAAGGGCCATTTCCTCCTGGAATTCGCTTTCGTCATGCTCGGCACTGTCGAACGTCACCGAAAAGGTGCGCAGCCCTCCTGCCGCCATCGGTGCGGCGAGCGCCGAGACGATCGAGGAATCCAGGCCGCCCGAGAGGTAGGAGCCGACCGTCACGTCGGCGCGCATGCGTATGCACGTCGCATCGGTCAGCAGCGCCCTGAGTTCCTCCGCCGCGCGGACTTCGTCACGCGGTTCGCGGCTCGCTTCGGCGTCGGGGAAATCGAGCCGCCAGTACGGACGCGTGGCAAGCCCGCCCTTGTCGGCGATCATGATGTGCGCGGGCTCGAGCTCGTAGACGTTCTTGAACGCCGTACGCGGGGCGATCGGCGCCCAGAGCGTGAATATCTGGTCGAGCGCAATCTCGTCGAGCTCGGCCGCAGAGCCGGGAACCTGCAGCAACGCCTTTACTTCGGAGGCGAAATACAAGGTGCCGCGCACTTCGGTGTAGAAGAGCGGCCGCACGCCCATCCTGTCACGGGCAAAGAACATGCGCTGGCGCGACGCGTCCCAGATAGCGAAGGCGAAGTCGCCGTTCATCACATCGACGCAATCGGGGCCCATCTCTTCATAGAGATGCAAGATCACCTCGGTGTCGCTTCCGGTTCGGAATCGACGCCCTCGCGCCTTCAGTTCGTCGCGCAACTCGACATAGTTGAATATCTCGCCGTTGAAGGCGATGTGGAGATCGCCCGAGGCACTGGCCATCGGCTGCTGCCCGTCGCCAAGTCCGACGACCGACAGGCGCGCGTGGCCAAGCCCGGCCCCGGGTGAAACATACACGCCTTGCTCGTCAGGTCCCCGGTGCGCGATGCTGTCGGTCATCCGGCGCAGCAACTTTTCAGCTGCAGCGGGCTCGACATCGCCAAGGTACCCAACAAATCCACACATACGCCAAACCCTGATCCGCTAGCGCGACGAACGCACTTGCTATAGCGCAGGTTAATCAATGATAGGAAAGCACACTTCGGTTCCCAAGACACATCACAATGGCGACAGTCTTGGCCTTCCGGGCGCTCGACATCCCAGGAACGAAGCCTCACCATGTAAGCAATTGTATGAACAAGTCATGTTGATGGTCATCCTTGCCGGCGAATGCATTGATCAGTTGACGATCTTGGCCGCAGCAGGTTGTGATGGACGTCGCGAAAGACTTGGCGAGGGCAACAATGCATATCGTTAAGGGCGACGGCGACAATATTCGCCTCCACCGCTTCATGGGGGTCGAACTGGAGCTTGGACCCGGCGTGCTCGTGCCGCGCGAGGAGACCGAGATATTGGGCAATGCCGCGATCGCTATCCTGGGCGGACGCGCGGCAGGCGCGCGCGTGATCGACATGTGTTGCGGCTCAGGCAATTTGGGCCTGGCGGTCGCCAGCAAGGTACCAAGCGCCGAGGTCTGGAGCGCCGATCTGACGGACGCAACCGTGGCGGTAGCCCGGCGAAACGTCAAGCGACTTGGGCTGGCCGATCGGGTGACAATTGCACAAGGCGACCTGTTCGGTGCGTTTGACGGGCTCGGTCTCGCCGGAACCGTGGACCTCGTCATCTGCAACCCGCCCTACATTTCGTCTGCCCGACTGGAGGGCGAACGCAGCGAGTTGCTCGCGTCCGAGCCGCGCGAAGCCTTCGATGGCGGCCCCTACGGCCTGTCGATCCACCAGCGGCTGATCCGCGATGCGGTGGCATTCCTCAAGCCGGGGGGATGGCTGGCGTTCGAATTCGGCGAAGGCCAGGACCGCCAGGTCGCGGCTTTGGTTGCCAGGGGGCGCGCCTACGCGCCAGTGGAGTTCGCCACCGACGCAGCACGGTTGCCGCGCGTGGCGATCGCCCGGAAGCTCGCCCCAGCGTGAACCGAATTCGAATATCGAAACCCTTCCTAGATATTTCCACCCTAAGCCATTGCTGTCGCGAAATGACCGAGGCTTCGCCCGATGCCTGAAATTCGTCCATTGCAGGCCGACGACCTCCCAGTCGTCGCCGACATGTTCCAGCGCGTGCTGCGCAAACGACGCACGCCGACGCCTGCGTCGCTGGCCGGCTACCTCCAGCGCCTCTATCTCGATGCCACCGACGGCAACGCCGGATCGCCGTCGCTTGTCCACGTCGCCGACAACGGTCGCGTTTCAGGCTTCGTCGGCGTTACGTCGCTGCCCATGCGCTTTGCGGAAACCAGGCTGAACGCCTCGATCTGCGGGTCGCTGATGGTCGACGAGGACCAGCGCAACGACCTTTCCGGGGCCAGGCTTCTCAAGGCATTCCTTGCCGGGCCGCAGGACATTTCCTTCAGCGAGACGGCAAGCGATGTCACCGCCAACATGTGGACGACGCTGCGCGGCACGATCCTGCCGCAATACAGCCTCGACTGGATCAAGGTCATCAAACCCGCGAGCTTCACCGTCGCGGGGGCCAAAGCCCGCGTACCGATCGCCCGTTTTGCCGCACCAATTGCCCGTGCCGCGGACGCCGGCCTGCGGCTCCGTCGCAGCGGCGAGTTCTCGCGCTGGTTCGGTGCCCGCGACGCCGCGGCGACACTCGGTCGCTACAAGGTCTCCGACATCGACCAGGACGGATTTTCAAGGCTGCTCGGCAAATTCACGTCAAGGTTCGCGGTCCATCCGGAATGGAACGATGCCTTGCTCTCGCGCATCATGGCGGACGCCTCGGCCAAGAAGGACTTCGGTGCGGCTATCCGATGCACCGTGTCGACCCGAACCGGTGCCGTCATCGGCGCCTTCATGTATTTTGGGCAGGCTGGCGAAATAGGCCACGTCCTCCAGGTCTTGGCCCTGCCCGGCCAGGCCGGAGCAGTGATCGATTGCCTGATTGCTCATGCGGCAACAGCGGGCCTCGCAGCCGTCAGGGGACGAACCCAGCCTGCATTGCTGGAAGCGATGCTCGGTCGACAAATAATCTTCATCAACGTCAATTCGACCGTGGTGCACGCCCGCGATCCGGAACTCGTCCGGCAGTTCCAGGCCGGCAACGGCTTCTTCAACGGGTTGGTGGGCGAACACTGGAGCCGGATATTCGGCGACAGGTTCGACTGAACCACCGGCTTAGAAAGCGTAGGACAGAATATCTCCGGCCTGGCTGCTCATCGGTCCGTAGCGGCAGGCGCCCCGCATCGATTTCGACACGCAAAACCGGTTGACCGCGCGCGTCGTGGTTCCACTGAGCACGCCGTTTACCGGACCATTGTAGAAACCGGCCTGCTTGAGCTGGTGCTGGGCCAGGTAGATGTAGGCATTGGGATGGGTGGTGCGCATCATGCGGATGAGCGATTGGCGCGACTCCGCCGAGAGCTCATGCATGCGCGCTGCGATCTGCTGGTAGTCCCCCCGCCCTGAAGCGTCAGCGGAGAACAACATTTCCTCGACAAGCCGGTCACCGCGCGACAGCCAAGGCGACAGCCCGGCGAACAACTGCCGGGCGCGCTTCGGATCGGCCTTGATGAAGGTCGTCCGTCCGTAACGACGGCCGTCACGATAATAGCTGATCAGGTGGCGCGCAGCCGCGATGTTGCCGCTGGCGGCTGCTCGCTCAAGAATAGCCACCGCAGCCTTGGCGTCGCGTTTCGTGCCCATGCCGTAGAGCATAGCGTCGGCCAGCGGGACGACCGCATCGTTCAGGCCCATCGCCTCGGCCTGGCGCAGCGCCGCAACGCCGTCGGCCGGTTTGCCGGCGTTGCGCAGCAGGCTTTCCGACACTGCAGAGCCGAGAATGAGCAGACCGTAGGCGTCGCCAGCCTCGGCCGCTTGGCGGTAATATCCCGCGGCACGCCGACCATTGCTCTGCAGCAGTTTGCCTTCGCGGTAGAGATCGCCGAGCCGTATCAGGCCCTGCGTCCAGCCGAGCGACGCAGCTTCGGCATATGCCCGCATCGCCGCCGAAATATCGGGCGGACCGGCATCGCCTCGGGTCAACAAATCGCCCATGACGACATGCGCCTCGCCCTCGCCGCTTTCCGTTGCCTTCCTTACCATGGCGCGACCTGCCGCTACGTCCTGCGTGGTGCCCTGCCCTCGCGCCGTCATGGCGCCAGCCCGAACCGCGCCGACAACGTTGCCGCGCGCCGCAGCCTGGCGGTAATAATCGAGCGCCTTCGGCAGATCGACCGCCTCAGTCATGCCATCGCTGTAGAAGTCACCGAGCCGCACCAGTGCGTCCGCGTCGTCGAGATCGGCCGCGCGCTTGTAGGCTGCAACGGCGCCTTCGCCGTCGACATCGCCCGATTGCGGCTCCCGCAGCAGATCGCCCAGGCTTATCAGCGCCACCGGATTGCCTGCATCGGCGATCCGCCGAACGATGCTGCGCCCGCCCTCGACGTCGCGCGCCGTACCAAGTCCGTGCGCCGTCAGTTCGCCCACCCGCAGGGCGGCGTGGATGTTGCCGGCGTCGGCCGCCTGCTTGTAGTAGCCGAGTGCTGCGGGGAAGTCGGTTGCCGGCAGTCCCGGTGTCAGAACGCTATAGATGTCGCCAAGCAATGACAGTGCCTCGGCATCGCCGGTACCGGCGATGGCCTTTATCGAGGACAATCCTCCCTCGACGTCCCGTCTCGTGCCCAGCCCGCGGAACGTCAGCTCGGCGACACGCAGCTTGCCGAGTTGCTGTCCGGCCCTCGCCGCCTTGTCGTAAAATTCAAACGCCTTGGCAAAGTCCGGTTTGCCGGCGCGGCCACTGCCATAGAGGTCGCCGAGCCGCAGCGACGCATCGAGATGGCCAAGGGCAACCGCCTTGGTGTAGGCCGTCTCCGCCTCCTGGATGTCGAGCGGGCCGACATTGCTGTCGCTCATGATGTCGCCCAGCGAAACGAGCGCGTGCAAATTGCCGCGATCGGCAAGCGAACGCACCAGCGCGCGGCCGGCCGTGCTGTCCTTTTCAGGGCCCTGGCCGCGCGCCAGCATTTCGCCGCTGCGCAGAATGCCTGTTTCGTTCCCAGCCGCCGCGGCGCGGCGGAAATAGCCGTAGGCGCGCTTCAGATCGACTGAGAGTCCGTGGATGCCGGGACGGCTGTAAAGATCACCCAGCAAGGCAAGGGCAGCGCCATCACCAGCGGAAGCGACCTCTTCGATGGCGGCAAGGCCTGCCTCGACATCGCTTTCAGTGCCTTCGCCAAGCACACGCATTTCCCCGACGCGAAGCCTGGCGGGGGTGCTGCCGGCTTCGGCAGCCTGACGATAGTAGTCGAATGCCTTTGATAGATCGCGATTGGTGTATGCTGAATCACTGTAGAGATCGCCAAGGCGCAACAGCGCGTCGGCATTGACTATGCGGCCGGGCGTCGCGGCATCGCCCGAGCCTGCAGATCCGCCCGTCTCCGGTGCGATTTGTGCCGACGATGCCGTACCCGCCAGGAGGATCGCGACAACAACGGATAACGCGACATGACTTATACGCGACAAAGCCAACTCCCCAGCCACAACACCCGTGCTGTTCAGTAACGGACGCTTTCACCCGGCGCCGTTGCCGTCGGGTCTTCTGCGTCGACCGCCTTCAGATAGTACTCCGCCGCCTTTTTGCCGTCCGCCGGCACGCCCCTGCCGTCGCGATAGAGGTCGCCGAGCCGGAGCAAGGCATCCGCCCGCCCCTGCCGCGCGGCACTCTCGTAGGCCGCCACCGCGGCCGGACCATCGATGGACCCAATGGCCCCCGAAAGATGAAGGTCGCCGAGAACGACATAGGCGTAGGGGTCACCGGCGGCGCCGACCTGCCTGACAAGGTCGAGACCCGCCGCGATGTCCTGGGATGTACCTTCGCCGCGCGCGGTCATCTCGCCCTGCCGCAGTCGGCCGGTCTCATCTCCGGCCAGCCCGGCCCTGCGGTAGAACTCGAATGCCTTGCCCGGATCGACAGGGATAGGTCCGCCCACCCGATAGATGTCGCCGATGCGCACCAGCGCATCGGGTCGACCGAGAACTGCCGCCTTCTCATAGGCACGCACGGCCTCCGGCGCATCGAACGCGCCTGTCGACCCGTCCGCCATTAGTGTTCCCAACGACATTAGCGCTTCGCTGCTGCCGGCATCTGCCGCCGCCCGCACCAGCGCCAGGCCATCGACAACGTTCTTGGTTGTGCCCTGGCCGCGTACCATCATCTCGCCGGCGCGCACGCTGCCGATCACGTTGCCGGCATCAGCCGACTTGCTGAAATAGCCGTATGCCCGGGCCGGGTCGGCCTGCAGAAGCCCCCCTATGCCACGCTGGTAAAGCGCCCCGAGCAGGTTCAGCGCTTCGGGGTCTCCGTCGTCTGCGAGCGCATTCATCTGAGCCAGCCCCGCGTCGACGTCGCGGTTCGTGCCGCGCCCGAGCAGGGTCATCTCACCGACCCGTAGCTTGCCGACGATATTTCCAGCCTGAGAAGCCCTGACGTAGTAGGAGAACGCCCTGGGCAGCTCCGACGCCACCGAGCCGTTGCGGCTGTAGAGATCGCCAAGCCTGACCAGTGCATCAGAATGGCCGAGCGAAGCCGCCTTGTCGTAGGAGGCTACAGCTGCAGGGAGGTCGACAGGCGCCACAGTCGGGTCGCTGAGCAGATCGCCAAGCGCGATCAGCGCGAAGGTATCGCCGTGGCCGGCAAGGCCGGCCAGCATTGCGCGCCCCGCCTGGTAGGACTGGCCAGTGCCACGTCCGCGGGCCAGCATCTCGCCGGTCCGCAGGATCCCGGTCTCGTCGCCGCTGTCGGCGGCGCGGCGGAAATAACCGAACGCCTTGGCAAAATCGATCGAGATGACACCGCCGTCGGTTCGGCTGTAGAGCGAACCCAAAAGCACGAGCCCGGCAGGATTGCGGGTGCGGGCAACCACTTCCTCGATCATCCCGATCCCGGCATTGACGTCCTTGGCGACGCCCTGGCCAATGGCCGTCATTTCGCCAATCCGAAGCTTGGCGGCATCGTAGCCAAGCGCAACGGCCTTTCGGTAGAAGTCGAACGCCTTGGCCGGATCCATGGCCACCATGCCCGGGCCGCCCGGTCTATATAGATCGCCCAGCAGCACCAGCGCCTCGGCGTTGCCGCTGTCGGCGAGCGCGGCGATGATGGCCAATCCCTTGCCGGTATCGCGGGCCACGCCCTGCCCGCGCGCCAGCATCTCGCCAACCCGTAGCTTGGCATCGTCGCTTCCGGCCTTGGCAGCCTGATCATAGAAGAGGTAGGCCCGTTTCGGGTCGGCGGCCACCACCCTGCCCTCACGGTAGAGATCGCCAAGCCGCATCAGCGCCTCGGCGCTGCCCATCGCCGCAGCCTGAAGGTAGAGTTCGGTCGCTGCGAAGGGATCGGCCGGAGCATCCTCGGAGGCTCCAATCAGGTCGGATGGTGAAATGATCGCGTAGATGGCGTCGGGCCGGCCCGGGTTGGCCAGGCCGCGATAGTAAGCGAGCGCCGCCTCGGCACCCCCGACCGTCGTCTTGCCATCACGATAGAGGTCGCCGAGCGCCATGTAGGAGGAAGCAACGGCCTTGATGAAGCCGTCGGTCGGCGTTGACTGCTGGCTTCGCAGGACCGGCGGCGCGGCTGCGGGCGACGACGGAGCCTGCGCGTCGGGGCTGGCTTCAGCCGCGATTCCCGACATCATGACGCTGGCAAGACACAACCAGCCGATACGCATGGGCCCAAGCTCCCGACAGCGCGATGACTGCATTCAAGCAAATGCAGCAACGCTAATATGAAACAATCATTGCACTTTCCCGGCAAGAACAATTTCGACCTGCAGTGTCAGCCGCGCCTGTCCGCGCAGGCTGGCTTTCCAAGGTACGGCACCAAAGGCGGCACGGTCCTACTTGACCCATTCGCCCATCCTTATGCCTGCATCATCCGGAACGAAGACACTGGCGTCTGCTGTCGCCCTCACCAACCGGAACCGCGCCGAGGCCCGCAATGCTGTTTCGATGGCGTCAAGCGAGCCTTTCGGCATGACCCCGAGGTCGTCGATGTAGGCCTTCTGGCTTCGGGTGATGATGACGAAAGCCGTGCCCGGCGGCCGGCCGCGCAGCCAACCCGACAGCTCCGCCGCGGGGTCGGCGAGTACCGCGGCGATTGACTGCTTGCTCTCGGTCGAGATCGGCACATAGGTGAAATTCTCGTAATTCATGAACTGCTGGGGGTAGTTGGGCGCGCCCTCGACCAGGATAGAACCGGCCGGCGCATTGGCATAAAGCCATTGCGATGCCTCAACCTCGGCCTGGGTGAAGCTGTACTGCCTGTCCTTGCCGTTGTTGGCGAGGACGAAGGCCACCGACAGAACTGCGCCCAGCGTTCCCAGGGCATAGCGCGCGATCGCATCACGCTGCGTACCCGACCAAGGGAAAAACAAGGCCGCAGCGAAAAATGCAAGGAAAGGCAGGGCAAACAGGTAGACGCGGAAGGCGATCTCGCCGCCATAAGACGTCGCGACCAACAGGAAAGCAGGGGCAAGCGTCAGCACGACCGCCGGCCCGTCGCGGAAGCCCGCCACGAGCCGCCGCAATCCGCCAAGCATCGCGGCCAGCGCGATGATGCCCGTCAGCGCGCGCGATGCCCATGAAACCACCACCTGTCCAGGGCTTACGATGGAGGTGTCGACCAGGCGTTCGCCAATCTCGGTCGATGTATTGCCGAAGCGCTGGACCAGTTCCGGCAAGACTGTCGCCATGTAGCCGTCGGCGTAGAACAGCAGCCAGGCGGCCTCGACCAGAACGGCAAAAACCAGATAGCCCAAACTGAGCTGTCCCAGGAACCACAGGCCGCCTAGTGCCACCATGACCACCATGGGCGTCAGAGGGTGGGTCGCCACGATGGCGGCAATCAGCACCATGGCCAGCACCGAGGCCAGCACGCGTACATGCGGCGCGACCCCAAGCGTCATCAAGGGCTGGCCGCGCGAAACCAGGGCGAAATAGCGACCGGCGAGCCCGGCGAGACCACGACCGTCGGGATCGCCCCAGCTATGCTCGATGCGAAGCGGGCCGACACACAGCGCGATGAGCATCAAGTAGAAAAGGAAGGCTACGCCCTGCGGCGAGTAGTAGTCCTGGCCGATCCAGTTTCCGACAGCGAAGAGCCAGACAGCACCCCAGACAAGCCTGGGGTCGGCAGTGAAGCGGCGATAGATGAGCGGCAGCACGAGGATGTAGAGGAAATTGAGCACCGGCGGCGAAAACCGCGCGATGTTGGCGAGTTGGATCGGCCTGATGTCGAACAGGTTGGCGATTGCGGCGCTGACGACGAACAGCCCAGGCCAGTTGCTGTAGGCTGCCAGGAAGGGGGCCGTCGGGTCGATCTGGCCATGCCGCTGCACGTAGTCGACAACCCCGACATGCTTCCAGGCCCAGGCATAACGCAAGGTATCGTAGACGATCGCGGGCGTGCCATGCAGCAGCAAGACCAGCATGGCGATGTGCAGCAGCGGAATGCGGGTCTCGCATACGCCACGCCTCAGACTGAGCGCGAAGCCGACGCCAACCGCAGCGTATGCCGCCCAGATGGTGAGGGGCATAACCGAAAACAGGCCGTAGTCGTCCACACCTGCGGGGTCGGTGAGATACAGGCTGACCACCCAAAGCGCGAACGCCAGCCCGAGGCAACCTAGGGATAGAACGGCCGAGCGGCCCAAAGCCCGGTCATCCCTTACGGCAAGCGGCTGGCCGATTACCGGCCTGGCAAGCGCGAGACGAGACTCGGTGACGATCACATTCATATCGAGCCTCCATTGGAGGATACGATACGCAGCACGCGATCGACATTGGAAGCCATCCAGAGCCGGCCGATGCCCTCCGGATCGGGGTGCCGCATCCGCTCGCTGACCTGGTGGAGCCACACCAGAGAGACCATTGCGCGAGTCGCACCGGCGTCGTCGCTCCAATGGTGGTCGTCGCCAGTGCCGGCGGCAAGCCAGGTCCGTTCATCAGCATGCCATTCCGGGACCCACAGGAGATCTGAGACGACAGCGCCGAGTGGCTCCGCCGAAGCGGTCATGCGCATGGCGATTGCCAGCCCACACGCATCGAAGCCGTCCGGAGCATTGGATCGGGCATTGCCCCACTCCAGGATGCTCGCGAGGGAGACGATATCGCCGCCAGCCCTGGCAAAGCGGAGGTTGCGCAATTGCAGGTCGCCGTGGCACCAGCCGAGACGCTCGTCTCGGCCCAACCAGTACCTGCGTTGCTCCGCCACGAATATGTCGAGCGCCTGCTTTCGCCTGGCGGACGACATCATCGAGCCCGGCAGATGCAGCAACTGTGCTGCGGGGCGCTCAACCCATTCCCGGAACCAGACCTCGTCAATGCTGCGTTGCGACGCCGTCCAACCATGCACGAGCGTTGCGGCGCGGCCAGCAGCCACCAGCCCGGATTGCAGTTGTGCCGGATTTCGCAGCAAGGCGCGCCCATCCTCCCCTTCAACCACTGTCTCGATGCAGTCGACACCGCCCTCTGTCCGCCTGACCGCCAACCGGGAGGGCAGCACCTTCGAGAGCCCTTCAAACCGCGGGTCAGCCTGCAGCAGGTCGAGATTGTCGATCATCCGCTCGAGATAGGCAGCTGCAATGGGATCGTGTCCGCTGCGAAGTATGGCCTTGGTCTCTGTCTCGTGCACGACCGCCCCATCGGCCGCGTGATCGCCGAGGTAGATGACGCTCGTCCCTTCAGGCCCTGGCTCTGCAGCGAGAGCCCGCCAGTTCGACGCATCAGGCCTGGCGGTGAACGCCAGTATTGGACGAAGGTCCGCTTCGACGGGAAGCGCCGGTTCAGGGGGGCGCCCGAAGGGCAGGAATTGCGACGACAGCCTCTTCAGCGATGCCGCCACTGCCATGCCCCAGTCGTGCACGCTGTGGCGGCGATTGGTGACAAGGGCGAGCACGCCAACCCCGCATGTGACCGCCAGCATAGCCAGCAGCCACGCATGGGCCATACCGATCGGCCCCTGAAGAGGGACGAGGACGGCACCGGCGCCGAGCGCCAGCACCATCAACGAAACCTCGACGGCAGCCACCGACCGCATCCACCCCTTGGTGCGGGCGATCGAGAGGTAGATCGACAGTGCGGCGGAGATGACGCTGGTGATCGTAAGGACGCGCAGAATGGACGCACCTTCGGCGGCATAGGCAGCGCCGAACACCGACATGACCGGGTGCGCGAATACCAGCATCAGCACCACGAGGCCGAGCAGCGGCAGCACCGACATGACGGCGGCATCCGCGGCGAGCGAGCGCAGCCGGCCGCTGTCGCTGGCCCCTTCGGCGAGCAGCGAAAGCCCCATCGAACTGCCGACGTAATAGAGGGACGTGAAGATCGTCCACGCGACGAAGAAGCTGGCGCTCTCGGCAGCACCGACAAAGTTGAGCACGATCAGGGGTGTCGCAGTCCAGGCCACCATCATCGACACCGACCCGATATAGTCCCAGCCGAAGAAGCGGGCCATGGCGCGGCGGTCGAGCAGGTGCAGATCCCCTGGTTCGGCCTTTGGCAAAAGACGTCTGAAGATCAGCAGATTGACGGCCAGGACAAAGACCACGACCGGTGCCGTCCACGACAGCGCTATCGCCTCCCAGCCGAGCCCGACGAGCGCGAGCGGCACCAGCATCGCGATCTTGACGACCTGATAGATCGTCTTGGAGACCGGAACCCATATCGACTGCCGCAGGCCCGACAGCGCGCTGTCTTGCAGCGCAAAGACCGACCATATGGCGACCGTCACCACGAACCATGCAATGACGCCGGCGCTTTCTGTCAGCACGCCAAGCTTCGGCATGAATGCGCCAACGACCAAAAGGAAGCCTGCCGCCACGATCACCGAGGCAACCACCGATGTCGCATAGGCAAACAGGATCAGCCTTCCGGCACGCCCCCCTATGGTCGGAACAAAGCGGACCAGCAGGTTGCCGAAATTGAGCTGGGCGGCGTTGGAGAGGTTGACGATGGTCGCCGTGATCGCACCACCGAGACCAATCGCCTCCTGCGAGCAATAGCGGGCCGCCAAAAACCAGAATGCCAAGCCCAGCACGGCGCTCAACCCGCTGTTGGCTATGAGCGCGTAGCCGTTGCGCAGCAGCGACGACGCCATCAATCCCGACGGCACAAGCGATTTCCAGCCCCGTCCACGCCTGCCGCTGACCGGCATCTGTGCCGGTCCAGGATGCCGCAGGCTGGGCGGGTGGGCGGTCATTCACCCACCCGCCGCCAGACACGGACATAGTCGATCAGGAAATCGGCCGGGAACTCCGTCCTGGCATCGGGCGAGCCTGGCCAATTCCCGCCCACCGCCAGGTTGATGAGCAGGTACATCGGCTCCTGGGAAATGCCCTCCGGATTGGTGTAGCGCCACATCTCCTTGCCATCGAGATACCAGATGACGGCGTCCTTCCGCCACTCCAGGCCATAGACGTGCCAGTTGTCGGCAAGGTCGACCGTCCTGGCATTCTTGCCAGCGCTCTTCCAGTTCTTCTGCTTATCGAGATAGTGCAGGTGCATCTCATAAGTGCTGGTCGCGTGGCCGAGCACTTCGAGAATGTCGATCTCCGGACGCGGTTCCTGCGTCGACGGCAGCAGCCAGATGGCCGGCCACAGGCCCTTGCCGCGCGGTACCTTGGCCCGGATTTCGAAGTAGCCGTATTTCGTGGCAAAACGGTCGGGCCGCGCCCGCTCGAGATAATCTCGTCCCGTCGTCACCATGCCGGAAGTGTAGTTGAAGGTTCGGCCCTCATGGCCGGCGACTTTCTCAGGCCGTGCCGTCAGGCGCAGGTGGCCGTCGGCAACACTGACGTTGTCGGGCATGTACCACTGCAGTTCCTTGTTGGCGAGGTTGGTGCAGCCGCCCTTGTCCCACCAGTAGCAGCGGGTCCATTTGCTGCGGTCGAGCATTGGCCGGTTGAACTCCTCGGTGAAGATTCGTTCCCATTGCCCCTTGATGAGCGGCGGCTCGAGCTCTTGAGCGAAAGCACCCGCCTGCGTGAACCACCCGACGCACGCCAGCCCTACCAGCGCCGCACCCCAAGATCCCATACCCATGCAACAACCCAATAGGTCCGATTACATTGGCCCGCCGTAGAACATACCAGACTGCGGTTACCTGCGTGGTTCCGCAAGATGGATCGCGCGCATTTGCCAACGGTGACAGGCAGTTCGACGCTTACGATCTGTTAACTAGGACCGACCGGGGTACGGTTCGTCAAGCAATTTCGCCTCCCGCGGTAAATGACACCGGCGTTCCGGCGCACATGCCAAGGTCACCGAAACCGAAAACGATCACGTCATTTTGAGCAGCCGAACTATCTCTATGCTCTTACAATAGATCGAATGATTTACTTACACGCTGAATTTACAGACTATAATCCATATCGTGGCGATCAAATAATAAGTTACTGATAGAAAATCTCTATCAACTCAGATTGTCGACGCTTCTTGATAAACACGAAACTGTGAAAGTAACTTTCACCCGCGCGATAGTGCAGTTTTGCAGAACCTGTGACATTGGCCGGCAAAACGGGAGGGGTTCACGGACCCGATTGATTTCACGATGACCGAGAACCCGCTCGCCGCGGCAGTCGCGCAATCGCGCGGGTTCGTCGTGCAAAGCCCTGCGCCGCGCGAAGTCTGGCGGCGCCTGATGCTGCTCGATCACGAAGCCCTTCCCTATCAATCGCCGGCCTGGCTCGACAGTCTTTGCGCACTCGGCAAGCACAAGGATGCGAGCCGCGCCTATCGCTTCGACGGCGGCCACCAATACATCCTGCCGATGGTCAGTCGCAGGGGATTGCCGGAACGGCTGTCGGTGGCAGAGTCGATGCCCTATGCCTGGGGCCGCGGCGGGGTCATCTCTTCGGCTCCACCCCGGGTAGAGCACCTGCGCGCCATTTTCGAAGATCTGGCCGGCCTGCCCTATCTCAGGATTGCAGTGCGGCCCAACCCGCGCCACGCCCATCTGTGGTCGGCCGCGGCGCCCTCGTCTGTCACCGTCGTACCGGGCCTTGCCCACGTACTCGACCTGAGTGGCGGATTCGAGGAGGTATGGTCGAGGCGTTTCAAGAAGACGACACGTACACGCGTCCGCAAAGCCGAACGCACCAGCATCGTCGTCGAACGCGATACCACCGGAAGACTGGTGCCGGTGTTCCATCAGTTGCTTCGCTCATCCTTCAACCGATGGGCCGACAAGCAGCACGAGCCACGGCTGCTCGCAAACCTGCGCGGAGGCCGACGCGACCCGATGATCAAGTTCAGTTCGATTGCCAGGCACTTCGGCGAGGCATGCCACGTCTGGATCGCGTGGGTGGAGGGTAAGCCGGCAGCTGCCGCATTCGTGCTTCAATACGGTAACGTCAACGACGCCCGCGGCGCCATAGACCGCCAGGCGCTCGGCACGTCCGGCGCCAACGACCTGATCCAGAAACTGTCGATCGAGGAAGCCTGTCGCAGCGGATGCCGGTATTATCATTTCGGCGAGACCGGCGCTTCCACCTCTCTTGCACACTACAAGCAACGATTTGGCGCCACTCCCCACCCGCATGCGGAGTATTTCCTGGAGAAGCTGCCGATAACGGCTGCGGACGGTCAGCTGCGAAGGGCAGCGAAATGGATGATCGGCTTCAAGGATACCTGAAGAAACGCATCATCCCGGCACCGCCAGCAACACCAGTCGCTGCGCGCCGAAAAAGAAGGCCGCTGCGAGCAGCACCATGGCCGCAGCCTCGAGCCACCAGGGCCAATGCGTGCGACCGGGCCGCAAGCTCGCGACCGATATCTGGCGAAAGGCAAGCACCGCGATGGCGGATGCCACGGCAAGGACACCGTTGGGATAGCCGCCAGCAGCGTCGCCAACTCGCAACTGTTCCTCGCCGATCTCGGCCTTGAGCTGCACTTGGCCGTTGCCGTCAACGCCGTCGGCGCTCAGTACCCTTGCGGTCCTGATCGAGGGATGAGCGATCAGCGCATCGCGAAAACGATCCAGCACCAGCGGATCATAGGCATCGCCGGGCTTGAATGGCTGCAGGCGGATCAAATCCTGTTCCTTGAGGACAACGAGCCCGCTGTAGGTGACGGTACCGAATGTGGCCACCGCGCCGGGATCGACTGTCATGCGAACCATCGCCAGGTGCCTGCCCGGCATCGACTGCATTTGGCGATCGGCGATGTGGACAAAAGGGTACGAAGCGCTGCGAACGCGCCAAAGTATCTCATCCTCCAGGGTCGCCAGAACCTTGCCACTGACCGGCTCGCCGGTGGCGGTGGCCAACTGCCGTGAAAGGTCGTCGCGGACCGCCTGCGAAAGGCCGCCGACACCATCGACCTCGATCATGCCGACACGGTAGAGCGGGCCGGGGTGCGGCTTGAACATGACCTTTGGCGGCGCGTCATCTTGCGAATAGCCGGAGACGTCGATGCGTGCGTCGCGATAGCCTCGGCCCCGCATCAGTTCTTCCAGACGGTGGCGCTCGGCTTCGACAAGCGGCTTCCAGGAGCCCTGCTGATCAGTGCCTGCCCTCGACCGCTCCAGTTCCGGCGCGTTCAGGCTCGCCCGCAAGGCCTTGTCTAGATCGGCATTCGAGGTCGACTCAAGCGCGATTGCCGGAAAGTCGGCAGCAAAACCAATTCCGGCCAGCCACGACAGAATTGCCGCGCAAGCCATCAGGACGATGGCCGGCAATGACCTTGCTCTTGGCATGTCTCTCGCTGTCACACCTCATTCATACACCCCACCTTCCTGGAGTGAAAATAGCCCCGACCAGATTCCATGTTGCAGGGAATGGCACCATCCTCGAGCCACACTGCATCCTGCTTCGCAATCGGGCGGCGAAGAGAGCGTCTCCTATCCGCCACACGGACCCCGCTGCGGCAAAAGCAGAGCCCGGCGGGAAGGAACTGTTAACCACTCGCTTCCTATTGCTCGGGGGTACGTTTCATCGGCGAGTCTTGAGTATGGCATACACGCGTTATCCTCGAACCAATCCTTCGAACCCAACCTCGCCCGACAGCTCCGAGCAGCCGGGGGACGCCGCCGGTTATTCCGGTCGCGTCGTCAATCTCTATGGCAACGAGCAGTCCTACATGAAGCCCAGGGGCAACACCCCGGCCGGCAATGCCTCTCCAAAACTCAGCGGAATGGAAGGCCCCGCTTGGCAAGATTATTTCTTCCTGGCACCTAATGTGCGCTTCACTCGTACGCCCGACTACGAGGCGGCGAAACGTTCGCCACGAGATAGCGAGAACGATGTCGAAGGCACGACGGAGGACAAGAGCTCGGCGCAGCAGGCGGCAATCGAAGCCGCTGCACCCATGGTCTCCCAGGCATATTCAGCCAGCCAGTCACAGGTGAACAATCGGATCACCGCGCAGCCAACGTCCGGCAACAAGACACAGCCGTCGCCGGCCATGGCGCCCGGTCCGCTGCAGCGTGTCGTGGAAAAAGCGCAGGTTCTGCAATCGGCGGCTCCGGCTGCGGCCGCTACGGGGAGCGCTGCTGCCCGGCAAGCAGTTTCCCGGCATACCGACGCGCCGAACGAGACAGCCAACCGTAAGGAGACCCGCTGGTCGTATCTTTCCGACCATGCCTTCTTCGAGTTCATGGCGCCCTACGTGGTCGAGAGCACGAAGGGCGCCGTGCCTTCGCAACCTGCCCCGACTCGCGTGGCGCCGGCCGTGGCGGCCCCGATTGCACCAGCTCCAACTGCCGTCAGGCGCGTAGACGTCCGTTCGGCGCCTACGGTCGATGTCACCTCGCTCTTCCGCGTCATCGAGCGCCCGTCAAAGGCGCAGACAGCTGCCGCCCCGACTGCCGCAAGCGAGAAGGCCGCCGTAGCAGCAAACAAGGCCGAAGCCAGCGAGGCTCCAACGGCCAAGCCGATGCCGCAGGAACCAGCCATCGCACCACTCGTCGCAGCAAACGATGCGGTTCCGGCGCCGGCGGCCAAAAGCGTGGAAATCACCATGCCGGTTCCGGTGGCGCGACCGGTCTCGCCCCTGCCTCCAATCACTGCCCTCATTCATTCCGGGGCGGGCGAGGCTTACGAGCTTCCCTCCGAGGAGCTGTTGCAGCAGCCGCCAGAGGGCCAGGGCTTCTACATGTCGCAGGAGCGGCTGGAGCAGAATGCCGACCTTCTGGAAAGCGTCCTCGAGGATTTCGGCGTGCGCGGCGAGATCATCCATGTCCGCCCGGGGCCGGTCGTCACCCTCTACGAATTCGAGCCGGCGCCGGGCGTCAAATCCTCCCGTGTCATCGGCCTCGCCGACGACATCGCCCGCTCCATGTCGGCGATCTCGGCGCGCGTCGCCGTCGTGCCCGGCCGCAACGTCATCGGCATCGAGCTGCCCAACGAGACGCGCGAGACCGTCTATTTCCGCGAGTTGATCGAGTCCGGCGACTTCCGCAATACCAGCTGCAAGCTGGCGCTCTGCCTGGGCAAGACGATAGGTGGCGAGCCTGTGATCGCCGAACTCGCCAAGATGCCCCACCTGCTCGTCGCTGGCACCACCGGCTCGGGCAAGTCGGTCGCCATCAACACCATGATCCTGTCGCTGCTCTACCGGCTGAAGCCGGAGGAATGCCGCCTTATCATGGTCGACCCCAAGATGCTGGAGCTATCGGTCTATGACGGTATCCCGCACCTCCTGACCCCCGTCGTCACCGACCCCAAGAAAGCGGTCACCGCTTTGAAATGGGCGGTGCGCGAGATGGAGGACCGCTATCGCAAGATGGCGCGGCTCGGCGTGCGCAACATCGACGGCTACAACCAGCGCGCAGCGGTCGCCCGCGACAAGGGCGAGACCGTGGTGATGCAGGTGCAGACCGGCTTCGAAAAGGGCACCGGCGCTCCGCTGTTCGAGGAGCAGGAGATCGACCTCGCGCCGATGCCCTACATCGTCGTTATCGTCGACGAGATGGCCGACCTGATGATGGTCGCGGGCAAGGAGATCGAGGGCGCCATCCAGCGCCTCGCCCAGATGGCGCGCGCCGCCGGCATCCACCTGATCATGGCGACCCAGCGCCCATCGGTCGACGTCATCACCGGCACCATCAAGGCCAACTTCCCGACCCGCATCTCGTTCCAGGTGACGTCGAAGATCGACAGCCGCACCATCCTTGGCGAACAGGGCGCCGAGCAACTGCTCGGCCAGGGCGACATGCTGCACATGGCCGGCGGCGGCCGCATCGCCCGTGTCCACGGCCCGTTCGTCTCCGACGCCGAGGTCGAGCAGGTCGTAGCCCATCTCAAGTCGCAGGGACGGCCCGAGTATCTTGAGACGGTTACCGCGGACGAGGAAGACGAGGTGCCGGAAGCCGACGACAGCCCCGTCTTCGACAAGGGATCGGTCGCTGCCGAGGACGGCGACAACATCTACGACGAGGCGGTCAAGGTGGTGCTGCGCGACAAGAAGTGCTCGACCTCCTACATCCAGCGCCGGCTCGGCATCGGCTACAACCGCGCCGCCTCGCTGGTCGAGCGCATGGAAAAAGAAGGCATCGTCGGTGCGCCCAACCATGTCGGCAAGCGCGAGATCATGCTCGGCAGGCGCGAGCCGGTAAACGCGCCTGACGAGGTGGATTGACAGCCGCCGCTAGGCGTGGAGCTTCAGGTAAACGTGCCCAAGGCGGTCCCCGCCATGGGCACTTCTTATTGATTGGCAAGGCGGGAGTGTGCTCCCGATGATCTACCCTGCGCCGACCCGGTTCTTCAGGATCGCCGAAAAGCGCGGATCGAACGCCCGGCTGATCGGCTCCGAAGCGGCCCCGAGCGCGATCGACCACGGGTCGGTGATGCCTAGTTGCAGGCGCGGCAAGATTCGATCCGGCCGGGCAGCGATCGACTGCAGCAGTGGATGCATTGCCTGCAAGATGAGGCGGGCCAGCGCCTCGGGCGCGCCACTGGTCAAGATGACCGTCTGCGGATCGAAAAGCGTTTCGATGAGTTGCACGCTCCAGCGCAGGTCCTGGGCGGCGGCATCCACCCAGCCCAGCAGCTCCGGGTCCCCGGCCATGGCGAGGGTATCGACATGTTCGTAAATGCCGGCATCGGAGGGGTCGAGATCCAGATGCTGATAAAGCGAGGCGAGCGACGCACGGTGTTCAAGGACCGTGCCGTCAGCGCCACGCGGCGACAGCAGTGCCATGCCGATCTCGCCGGCATTGCCATTGCCGCCGCGGTACAGTTCGCCATTGAGGATGAGGCCGGCGCCGATGCCGTAGCCGACATAGAGGCAGACGGCGTGGTCGACGCCATGTGCCGCCCCCACCATGCGCTCGGCCGTGGCACAGGCGGCGGCGTCGTTCTGCAGGCCGACCTCCAGCCCCGTGCCGGCGGCAAGCGTCCCGAGCAGCGGAAATTTCTGCCAGGCCGGCATCATCCATTTGTTGTCGCCGAACTCTGCCAGCCCGAACGGGCCCGGCATGGCGACGCCGAGGCCGACAAGGCGCTTTTCCGACTGTGCCGAGATGCGCGAAAGCTCGGTCCGGATGCCTTCGATCAGGCCGAGAATAACCCTGACACCGCCCGCGGGATCGTCGGGTGGCAGGTTCGCCTCTGAACGGACCAGGACGGTGCCGACGAGATCGACCGCAACCGCGCGGGTCAGGTGGCGGTCGATCTGGAGGCCGATGGCGAATGCGCCTTCCGGCACGAGCCTGTAGGGCGTCGACGGCTGCCCCCTGCCCTTTCTCACCGCCTCCAGAGGCACCACGAAGCCGTCGCGCTCGAGCTCGTCGATGATGTTGGACACGGCCTGCTTGGTGAGTTGCGTCGCCCGAGCCAGGTCGGCACGCGACAGAGCTCCATTGAGCCGCAACGCGTCGATCATGACGCGGCGGTTGTGCGCGCTCGCGCCTTCCTGGTTGGTGCCGCTGGTGGCTCGGATCGGCCTGATATCGTTCACCACTGTTTCCCCTCTTGACTCCAATAGATAATTGCAGAAGTAATAAGTCAAGTCAGTTGACTTAATAAGGAACCGTGAGAGTTCCGGGGAATGAAGACGGCTGGAGCCGTCGTGCTTTTCGACTGTGACACCGCCTGGGAAAGAACGCCGAGACCTTCGTGCGACGCCTTTCCGAAGCGAGATGGCGGCGCGTGGCGCCGGCATCACAGGATTTGCCAACGTCAGATAATGGAGGATGCAATGTTGAAATCGTTTAGCAGGGCGCTGCTGGGTGCCACTCTCATTGGCGCAGCTTTCGTGCCCCAGGCTTTCGCCGAAACGTCGATCAATGCGCTGTTCATGGCGCAGGCCGCCTACAGCGAGGCGGACGTGCGGGCCATGACCGAGGCCTTCACCAAGGCCAATCCCGAAATCAAGGTCAATCTCGAATTCGTGCCCTACGAAGGCCTGCACGACAAGACCGTGCTCGCCCAAGGTTCGGGCGGCGGCTACGACGTGGTGCTGTTCGACGTCATCTGGCCGGCCGAATATGCTAGCAACAACGTGCTGGTCGACGTCTCCTCGCGCATCACCGACGACATGAAGAAGGGCGTCCTGCCCGGCGCCTGGACCACCGTCAACTATGACGGCAAGTCCTACGGCATGCCTTGGATTCTCGACACCAAGTATCTGTTCTACAACAAGGAAATCCTTGAGAAGGCCGGCATCAAGAACCCGCCCAAGACCTGGGACGAACTGGCCGAGCAGGCCAAGATCATCAAGGACAAGGGCCTTCTGGCAACACCGATCTCGTGGAGCTGGTCGCAGGCCGAAGCCGCGATCTGCGACTACACCACGCTGGTCAGTGCCTATGGCGGCGAGTTCCTCAAGGACGGCAAGCCGGCGTTCCAGAGCGGCGGCGGGCTCGACGCCCTGAACTACATGGTGACCAGCTACACCTCCGGCTTGACCAACCCGAACTCCAAGGAATTCCTCGAAGAGGACGTGCGCAAGGTCTTCCAGAACGGCGAAGCGGCCTTCGCACTCAACTGGACCTATATGTACAACATGGCCAACGACCCCAAGGACAGCAAGGTCGCGGGCAAGGTCGGTGTCGTTCCCGCCCCCGGCGTCGCCGGCAAGAGCGAGGTTTCAGCCGTCAACGGTTCGATGGGCCTCGGCATCACCTCTGCCAGCAAGAACCCCGACGAGGCATGGAAGTTCATCACCTTCATGACCTCGCAGGCGACGCAGAACCAGTATGCCAAGCTGAGCCTGCCGATCTGGGCTTCGTCCTACGAGGATCCGGCCGTCACCAAGGGACAGGAAGAGCTGATCGCCGCAGCCAAGATCGGCCTGGCCGCGATGTATCCGCGCCCGACGACGCCGAAATACCAGGAATTGTCGACGGCGCTGCAGCAGGCAATCCAGGAATCCCTGCTCGGCCAGGCCAAGCCGGAAGACGCCTTGAAGGGTGCCGCCGAAAACAGCGGCCTCTAGGTTTTACTGCCCCAACTCTCCGGGCGGCTTCGGCCGCCCGGCCCTTTCGGTTCCGGTGAAAGAGTCTCCTCATGTCGGGCTCATGGATGACGACCCGCGCATGGCTGCTGATGCTGCCCTTGCTCGTGGTCATGATATCAGTCATCGGCTGGCCCCTCGTCGACACCGTCCGCCTGTCGTTCACCGATGCCAAGCTCGTCGGCACCCAGGGCAATTTCGTCGGCTTCGACAACTACGCAAAGATGCTGTCAGGCTCGAATTTCCAGCGTACGCTAATAACCACGACGTGGTTCGCGGTCATCTCCGTCGCAGCGGAAATGGTACTGGGCGTCCTTGCCGCCCTCTTGCTGAACCAGCAGTTTCGTGGCCGCGCGCTTTTGCGCGCCCTGATGATCCTGCCCTGGGCACTGCCGACCGTGGTCAACGCCACGCTGTGGCGGCTGATCTACAATCCCGAATATGGCGCCTTGAACGCCGCACTGACGCAGATCGGCCTGCTTGATGCCTACCGTTCCTGGCTCGGCGAACCCAATACCGCGCTCACAGCCCTGATCGTTGCCGACTGCTGGAAGAATTTCCCGCTCGTCGCACTCATCGCACTGGCTGCCCTGCAGGCCGTACCGCGCGACATCACCGCGGCATCGCTCGTCGATGGCGCCGGACCAATCAACCGCTTCCGCTTCGTCATCCTGCCCTATCTGGCCGGACCGCTGATGGTGGCACTGGTGCTGCGCACGATCGAGGCGTTCAAGGTCTTCGACATCATCTGGGTGATGACCCGCGGCGGGCCTGCCAATTCGACGCGGACGCTGTCGATCCTTGTCTACCAGGAGGCATTCTCGTTCCAGCGCGCCGGTTCCGGCGCATCGCTGGCGCTGATCGTCACCTTGCTGGTCACGGTCCTGGCCGTTGCCTATGCCGCTTTGGTCAGGAAAGTCGCGGGGAGCACCGCCTGATGGAACGCAAGGGCCTCGTTTTCACTGTCTTCATCTACGCGTCGGCACTTCTGCTGGCGGTGTTGATCCTGGCACCCGTGCTGTGGCTGTTCATCATGAGCATCTCGCCTGCCGCGGACCTGTCGGCCAAGCCGCTGCGCTGGTGGCCGCAGGAGGTCGACTTCTCGCGCTACCGGATGCTGCTGTCGACGGTCGAAAACAGCGCGGGGGCTGCCTTTGTCGCCTCGCTCTACAACAGCTTGAGGATCGCCGGCATGGCAACAGTCGCTGCGATCGCGCTGGCCATCCCCGCCGGCTGGGCGGTGTCACGCACGCCGACGGTGGGCTGGTCGCTTTCGATGGTGATCGCCACCTACATGCTGCCGCCGGTGGCGCTGGCCGTGCCGCTGTACATGGGCCTTGCCTGGCTCGGCCTGCTCAACAACATCTTCGGCCTGGCGCTCGTCTACCTGACCATCCTTGCGCCGTTCACGACGTGGCTGATGAAGTCGGGCTTCGATTCCATCCCGAGGGAAATCGAGTCCGCGGCGATGATCGACGGCGCCAGCCTGTTCCAGACACTACGCATCATCACCCTGCCGCTGGCAGCGCCGGTGGTGGCGACGTCAGCGCTGTTTGCGCTGCTGCTTGCGTGGGACGAATTCTTCTATGCACTGTTGTTCACGTCGGACCTGCGCGCCAAGACGCTGACGGTGGCCATTGCCGATCTCGCTGGCGGGCGCGTTTCCGACTACGGACTGATCGCCACCGCGGGCGTTCTCGCCGCACTTCCCCCGGTGCTGATCGGCCTCGTCATGCAACGCGCCCTGATTTCGGGGCTGACCAGCGGCGGCGTGAAAGGATGACCATGACGCAACAAGAGACCAGGCCTGCCGGGCTCGTGGCGATCGACCGCGAAATGGCGCGCCAGTACGGCGATGCACTGGCATCGTTCGCAGAATCCGCGGAAATGGCCGCCAGGGTTGCCGCCTCGCTGGCCAGCACGGGGCAGTTGCTGCTACTCGGCATGGGTGGTTCGCATGCTGTCGGACGCGCGGTCGAGCCGCTCTATCGCGCGCTCGGTATCGATGCCATCGCACTGCCATTATCGGAACAGCTCGGCCAGCCGCTGGCGCTCGATGGCCGCACGGTGCTGATGACCTCGCAATCGGGTGAAAGCGCCGAGGTCTTGCGCTGGTTCGCCGAGGCCGGCGGAAATTCCGAGACATTCGGGCTGACGCTGGAGGCCGGCTCATTCCTGGCTCGCACCGCGCCGTCGCTGGTCGGCATCGGCGGCACCGAGCTCGCCTTTGCGGCAACGCGAAGCCTGACCGTCACCCTGGCCTTGCATCTCGCCATCCTGGCCGCACTTGGCGAACACCCGAGCGGGGCGCTCGTCGCGCTCCAGGCACCCGAAGTCGTCGACATCCGCCCCGCACTCGCCGCATTGGAGAACGTCGCCACCGTCGTCACCTCGGGGCGTCGCCTGCAAGGCGTTGCCGAAGCCCTCGCCCTCGGTCTGACTGAGCTGTCGCGGCGTCCGTGCTTCTCGCTCGAAGGCGGGCAGCTTCGTCATGGACCGATGGAAATGCTCGGCCCCGACATCGGCGTCGTGCTGTTTCGCGGCGACGACCCGACAGCCTCTCTCGTCACGGCAATGGCGTTGTCGGCCATCGAGACAGGAGCACCGGTCGTCATCTTCGATTCGTCCGGCGTGGCACCCGTTGCCGGCGCCGTCACGCTTCGGTTCAAGCGGGCCACCGGCATGGCCGCCATCTTTGCGATGCTGCCGACGGCACAGCGCCTGATGATCGCCTTCGCCGATGCCCGCGTCGACAATGCCGGCACGCCGGTGCGCTCGACCAAGATTACCCGGAGCGAATGAATGCGGCCTCTAGCGGTGATCGGCAACGTCAATGTCGACCTCATTCTCGGACCGACGGCCCCCTGGCCCAAGGCCGGTACTGAGATCATCGTCGACCACGACGAGTTGCGCGTCGGCGGCCAGGCGGGCAACTCTGCCCTTGCCTGGGAGGCGCTCGGCGTCGATTTCGAGATCGCCGCCAATGTCGGCAACGACCAGTTCGGCTTATGGCTGCGCACAGCCTTTGGCCGCCGCGCGGCGAAGTGGGCCATTTCTTCGGAGCGCACGACGCTGTCGGTCGGCATCACCCACCCCGACGGCGAACGCACGTTCTTCACCACGCACGGCCACCTGCCCCGCTTCAGCCTTGCCGACACGCTTTCAGTACTCGACGGCAAACGGCTCGCCGGCGGCTATGCTCTGCTTTGTGGCTCGTTCCTGACCACTGACCTCGCCCGCGAATACGAGGCCTTCTTCGACTGGGCGCATGGCCACGACATCTCGGTCGTTCTCGATACGGGCTGGCCGCCGGACGGCTGGACCGCGGCGAACTGCGCAACGACCCGCGCCTGGCTTTCACGTTGCGATTGCGCGCTCTTGAACGAGGTCGAAATGACGACGCTGGCCGGCCGCGACGATCCCGCCGAGGCGGCACAGGCGATCTGGTCCAGCATGCGCAAGGGCGCCATCGTCGTGGTCAAGTGCGGACCGGATGGCGCCATCGCCATCGATGCCGATGCCAAGCTGGCATCGGCAACCGCCCCGCAAGTGAAGGTCGTCGACACGATCGGCGCCGGCGACGTCTTCAATTCGGCCTTTCTCGCGGCCCTTGCCAAGGACCAGCCCCTCGCCGCGTGCCTGGCTGCGGGAACGCAGGTGGCATCGCGCGCAATCTCCACCCTGCCCCGCAGCTACGGCAGCCTGCCGGATTTCAGGAACGGTATTGCATGAGTGCGCTTGAAATCCAGAACATCCGCAAGAGCTACGGGGCCATCGAAACACTGAAGGGTATCGATATCGCCCTGCAGAGCGGCGAGTTCCTGGTGCTGCTCGGCTCGTCGGGTTGTGGAAAGTCCACCCTGCTCAACATCATCGCCGGGCTGGTCGAGGCGACAAGCGGCGACATCAGGATCGGCGACCGCTCGATCCTCGGCGTCCACCCCAAGGACCGCGACATCGCGATGGTGTTCCAGTCCTACGCCCTCTACCCCAATCTCAGCGTCCGCCGGAACATCGGCTTCGGGCTCGAGATGCGCAAGGTGCCAGTCGCAGAGCGCGACAAGGCCGTACAGGAAGCGGCCCGGCTGCTGCAGATCGAAGCGCTGCTCGACCGCAAGCCGAGCCAGCTCTCCGGCGGCCAGCGCCAGCGCGTTGCCATCGGCCGGGCGCTGGTGCGCAAACCACAGGTGTTCCTGTTCGACGAACCGCTTTCCAACCTCGATGCCAAGCTGCGGCTGGAGATGCGCACCGAACTCAAGCGCCTGCACCAGATGCTGAGAACGACCGTGGTCTATGTCACGCACGACCAGATCGAAGCGATGACGCTGGCCACCCGGATCGCGGTGATGAAGGACGGCCGGATCGAGCAACTGGGAACCCCGGAAGAGATCTACAACCGCCCGGCCACGCTCTATGTCGCGGGCTTTGTCGGCGCGCCGCCGATGAACATCCTTGACGTCACTGTGCGCGGAGGCGCGCTCGAGGTGGCAGGATCTGATGTGGCGATCCCGCTGCCGGCGCGATACGCTGCGATCGGCGATGGGGCCAGGCTTTCGCTTGGCATACGCCCCGAGGCGCTACGGCTCGCAACCGAAAACGTCGCCGGGCTGTCGTTGCCGGCAACGGTCGAAGTCGTCGAACTGACCGGTCCGGAATTGATCACGACAGCGCGGATCGGCGGGCAGAAGCTGATTGCGTGCCTTGCGCCACGCGCGCGGATCAGCGAAGGGGAAAACCACAGATTTGCGTTCGATGAAGAAGCATTGCATCTTTTCGATCCCAAGACCGGAAAGGCTTGCGAAGTATCGTCGTAAGACAAGTCACTGGGTATAAGTCGGCCGGCAATTCCTCCCCAAAAACGCGAAACTGCTTCTCACAGAATTAGCTGTGTGGCCTCTTGTGCCATCAATGCAACGAGCAGAAGTTAATCCGGTTTGCGCAGACAGCCATGTCTTGCGCTGGATTATGGGCCACAGTCGGCTGGGATGGACACGCTGGAACAGCGTCAAAGCCGACGGCGTGAGGAGCAGCAACGCTCGGCAAGGCCACGGGGTTCTTCGATCCGCTCGGGATCATGGACCATTGCAGCCTTGCGCGTGACGGACGGCCGCTCCCCGCACCGCATGGGAGGAAGCAAAGAGTGCTCGAGAAGTATTTCAACCTGAAGGAACAAGGGACGACGGTTCGCACCGAAGTGATCGCCGGCGTCACGACCTTCCTGACGATGGCCTACATCATCTTCGTCAACCCAGAGATCCTGTCGTCGACGGGCATGGACCGCAACGCCGTGTTCGTGGCGACCTGTCTTGCCGCGGCACTCGGCTCGCTGATCATGGGCCTGGTGGCAAAATGGCCGATCGGCATGGCTCCGGGCATGGGCCTCAACGCCTTCTTCGCCTTCACCGTGGTCGGCGCCATGGGCTTTTCCTGGCAGCAGGCTCTGGGTGCCGTCTTCATTTCGGGCGTCATCTTCCTGTTGCTGACCGTCAGCGGCGTGCGCAGCTGGCTGATCGCCGGCATCCCGCAATCGATGCGCAGCGCGATCGCCGCCGGTATCGGCCTGTTCCTCGGCATCATCGCGCTGAAAAGCTCGGGCATCGTCGTTGCCAGCCCGGCAACCCTGGTGACGCTCGGCGACCTCAGCCAGACCGGAACGCTGCTGGCCATCGCCGGCTTCTTCATCATCGCGGCACTCGACGCGCTCAAGGTGCGCGGCGCGATCCTGATCGGTATCCTGGTGATCACCATCGCCTCCATGGCGCTCGGTGTCAGCCAGTTCAACGGCATCGTCTCGATGCCGCCATCCATCCTGCCGACCTTCCTGCAGCTCGACGTCGTTGGCGCGCTGCATGCAGGCCTGGTGCACGTCATCCTGGTGTTCGTCCTGGTCGAGGTGTTCGATGCAACCGGCACGCTGATCGGCGTCGCCAAGCGCGCCGGCCTGATCGAGCCGGGCAAGCCGAACCGCCTCGGACGCGCGCTTCTGGCCGACAGCACGGCAATCGTTGCCGGCTCGCTGCTCGGCACCAGCAGCACCACCGCCTATGTCGAAAGTGCCTCGGGCGTGCAGGCCGGCGGCCGCACCGGCCTTACCGCACTGGTCATTGCCGTGCTGTTCCTTGCAGCGCTTTTCTTCTCGCCGCTGGCCAGCTCGGTGCCGGCTTATGCGACGGCCCCTGCCCTGCTCTACGTCGCCTGCCTGATGATGCGCGAACTCGTCGAGGTCGAATGGGCCGACATCACCGAGGCGGCACCTGCGGCGCTGACCGCGTTGATGATGCCGCTCACCTATTCGATCGCCAACGGCCTGGCGTTCGGCTTCGTCAGCTACGCAGCACTCAAGCTCCTGACCGGACGGCCCGGCGAGGTGCACATGGCAACGTGGCTGGTGGCAGCGCTGTTCATCATCCGCTTCGCTTTCTTCCCGCACTGAAGCTCCACAACAGCATCGCCGGAGGCTGTGTCAGCAGCCTCCGGCGATTTTCGTTTCAGCCCAGCCGTACGGACGACTGCCTCACTTGGGCGCCGCTGCCGCGGTCTCGCCCGGCGGCAAGATCCGGAACGTGAAGGTCGATACCTTTTCGCCCGGCTTGAACGGCCCCGGCACGGCATTGCTGACCGGCTTCACGCTCTGGAGAAAGGCGGCAATCGCGCCCACATCTTCGGGGGTGAGTTGGGCCAGGGCACGCCAGGGCATGATCGGAGCCAATTCCCGCCCGTCCGGCCTTTGGCCGGTCTGGAGCGCGGTGACGATCTGCTCGGTCGTCCAGTTGCCGATGCCCGTCTCCTTGTCTGGCGTGATGTTGCGGCCAACGAAGACACCCAAACCCGGAATCTCAAAACCGACATCCGAGCCGCCGAGAAACTTCGAATCATCGGGTTTGCCCAAGAGATAGCCCGGCGTGTGGCAGTCGGTGCAGCCGCCCATCGTCACGAGATATTCGCCTCGTGCCACCTGCGCCTCGTCGGCAATAGCTGCCGAAGACATGGCAAATGTTGCGGCCCACAATGCAAGTCCAATCGGCGTTCGAAACATCGCTTCACCCCTGACGTTGCCTGTTTCTGCTCCCTCGCATTCCGCCGCCTGTTTTCCCCGCCCTGGCATAGACGCGGGTCACCCAATTCTCGCACCCTTGCGAGACGCTGACCAGCAACGATCACTCCATCGTGGCCGCGATCGGCGATGCAAATCGCGATGGCCGCGGCCCTTTCGTTTTTGTACGGCATCGTGGAAAACGAACATCGCAACCGGCAATTGCCTTGCAATCCCCACGCCGAATCCGGTTCGCGGGTTCAAGAACAGAAGATTCAACGCATTTCAGGCAAAAATCGTCGCAAATTCGGTGAAGTCAGCCATGCTCCGTTGCGTAAAGCCGAGCGACTCGATCATCGGTATATTTCGTTTGACATTCATTTCCAGTTCGAAATAATCGAAATTGAGCTTCGGAATATCCTGAAATTGCTGCAGTGCGAAAAGGCGACGAAGGCGTGAGCATACCCGAGATACACGACATCTTCGTCATCGGCGGCGGCATCAACGGCTGCGGGATCGCACGCGACGCAGCTGGTCGCGGCTACTCCGTCTACCTCGCCGAAATGAGCGATCTGGCCAGCGGCACGTCTTCCTATTCGACCAAGCTGATCCATGGCGGCCTGCGTTATCTCGAGCACTACGAGTTCAGGCTGGTTCGCGAAGCGCTGATGGAACGCGAGGTGCTGTGGCGCAACGCGCCGCACATCATTTGGCCGATGCGCTTCGTCCTGCCCTACGCCAAGGGCCTGCGTCCCGCCTGGCTGATCCGGCTCGGGCTGTTTCTCTACGACCATATCGGTGGCCGCAAGCTTCTGCCAGCAACCCGCACGCTCGACATGCGCAGCGACGCCGCCGGCAAGCCGCTCAAGCCGATGTTCTTGCGTGCCTTCGAATATTCGGACGGCTGGGTCAACGACGCCCGTCTTGTGGTGCTCAACGCCCGCGACGCGGCTGACCGCGGGGCCGTCATCCGCACCCGCACCAAGGTGACGAGCGCGCGACGTGACAACGGTCATTGGAACATCCTCGTCGAAGATCTCCGCAGCGGTCAGATCGAAGAGGTCAAGGCGCGGCTGATCGTCAACGCTGCCGGCCCGTGGATCGACCATGTCCTGACCGAGACCGTCGGGCAGAACAACGTCCACAATGTGCGCCTGGTCCAGGGCAGCCATATCGTGGTTGCGAAGAAGTTCGACGACCCGCGCGCCTATTTCTTCCAGAACAAGGACGGGCGGATCATCTTCGCCATTCCCTATGAGGAAGACTTCACTCTCATCGGCACCACCGACCAGGACTATGACGGCGACCCGCGCCAGGCAAAGATCAGCCAGGCCGAGATCGACTACCTCTGCAACGCGGCGAGTGAATACTTCGCTGAACCGGTCAGGCCAGAGCATATCGTCTGGACCTATTCCGGCGTGCGGCCGCTCTATGACGACGGTGCCAGCAAGGCCCAGGAAGCGACGCGCGACTACGTGCTGAAGTCCGAAGGTCGCGACGGCCATGCCCCGATCGTCAACATCTTCGGCGGCAAGATCACAACCTACCGGCGCCTGGCCGAGTCGATGCTGGAAATCATCGAAAAGCACCTGGGCAAGAAGGGCAAATCCTGGACCGCGACGGCTGCCCTGCCAGGTGGCGAGTTCGAGGCGACAGCCTTCGATACGGAAGTGGTGAAGCTCAAGGCCGCCTACCCGTTTCTCGACATGCGTCTAGCACGGCGCCTGACCCGTCTCTACGGCACGCGCGCCAAGGCGTTGCTTGGCCTTGCCAGATCGGAGACGGACCTCGGGCGCAATTTCGGTGCCGATCTTTACGAGGCAGAAGTTCGCTACCTCGCCGACAACGAATGGGCGGTGACGGCAGAGGATGTTCTTTGGCGACGCACCAAACGCGGTCTCAAGCTCGGCAAGGAGCAGGCCGCGTCACTTGACGAATTCATGCATGGAATAAGCCCGGGCGTGCACAACGCCGCGGCGGAGTAGGCGCCACCGCCTGAATCTGCCTCTGGGAGGAGGGGAAATGCTGGAATTACGCAATGTAACCAAGACCGTTGCCGGCGCGGACCACATCCGCGACGTCTCGCTCAAGCTGCAGCATGGCAGCTTGAACGTGCTGCTGGGGCCGACGCTGTCCGGCAAGACCAGCCTGATGCGGCTGATGGCCGGGCTCGACAAGCCGACCTCCGGCTCGGTCTGGTTCGATGGCGTGGATGTCACCGGCGTTCCGGTGCAAAAGCGTAACATCGCGATGGTCTACCAGCAGTTCATCAATTATCCGGCGATGACGGTGTACGAGAACATCGCCTCGCCGCTGCGCGTTGCCGGCGCCGACAAGGCCAGGATCGACCAGGAAGTCAAGCGCGCCGCCGAATTGCTCAAGCTGACGCCCTATCTCGACCGCACCCCGCTCAATCTCTCCGGCGGCCAGCAGCAGCGCACAGCACTTGCCCGCGCCATCGTCAAGAATGCCAGGCTGGTGCTGCTCGACGAGCCGCTGGCCAATCTCGACTACAAGCTGCGCGAGGAACTGCGCGCCGAACTTCCGAAGATCTTCGCCGAGACCGGCGCGATCTTCGTCTATGCGACGACCGAACCGCATGAGGCGCTGCTGCTCGGCGGCAATGTCGCGACGCTGTCGGAAGGCCACATCACGCAGTTCGGTCCGACGATCGAGGTGTTCCGCAAGCCGAACGACCTGGTCACGGCGCGGACCTTTGCCGACCCGCCGCTCAACACGATCGTGTTGAAGAAGAGCGGTCGCAGTTTCCAGCTTGATGGTGGGGTGGACCTCCCGGTGCCGGCAGACCTCGCCGGCATTGCCGACGCCAGCTATACGATCGGCTTCCAACCCCACCATCTTTCTTTCGAAAAGCGCACCGCAGATGCGGTTGGCGTGAAGGCCAAGGTGACGGTGACCGAGATTACCGGCTCTGAAAGCTTCGTTCATCTCAACTACGCAGATGCGCGATGGGTGATGCTCGCCCATGGCATCCGCCAGTTCGAGCCGGACGAGGCGATCGAGGTCTTCATCGATCCACGCCACGTCATGGTGTTCGACGCGAACGGCCGTTCGGCCGCCTCGCCATCGCAACTGGCAGCATAGGAGGGCGAGATGGCACGCATCGACCTGAACCACATCCGCCACGCCTACGGCGCCAACCCGAAATCCGACAAGGACTATGCGCTGAGGGAAGTGCATCACAGCTTCGACGATGGCGGCGCCTATGCGCTGCTCGGCCCGTCCGGCTGTGGCAAGACCACGCTGCTCAACATCATTTCGGGGCTGCTGCACGCCTCGCACGGGCAGCTTCTGTTCGACGGCAAGGACGTGACCCGGCTGTCGACGCAGGAGCGCAACATCGCCCAGGTGTTCCAGTTCCCGGTCATCTACGACACCATGACGGTCTACGACAATCTCGCCTTCCCGCTGCGCAACCGTGGCGTCGCCGAGGCCGATGTCGACCGAAAGGTGCGCGAGACGCTCGAGATGATCGACCTCGCCAGCTGGGCCAAGCGCAAGGCGCGCGGGCTGACCGCCGACCAGAAGCAGAAAATCTCGCTCGGCCGCGGACTGGTACGCTCGGACGTCAACGCCATCCTGTTCGACGAACCGCTGACCGTCATCGACCCGCACATGAAGTGGGTACTGCGTTCGCAGCTCAAGCAGCTTCACCGCCGCTTTGGCTACACCATGATCTACGTCACCCACGACCAGACCGAAGCACTGACCTTCGCCGAAAAGGTGGTGGTGATGTATGACGGCGAGATCGTCCAGATCGGCACACCGGCCGAACTGTTCGAGCGCCCCAAGCACACCTTCGTCGGCTATTTCATCGGCTCGCCCGGCATGAACGTCATGCCGGTGGCAGTTGATGGCAGGCGCGCCCGGCTCGGCGAGCAAGTAATCGACCTGCCCGGCGCGCCCAAGGCCGAAGGCAATGGCATCGAACTCGGCATCCGCCCCGAATACGTACGGCTGGGCGCCAAGGGCATGCCCGTCACCGTGCGCAAGGTCGAGGATATCGGCCGCCACAAGGTGGTGCGCGCCAGCCTCGAAGGCCGCGAGATCGCGGCGATCCTGGGCGAAGACGACAACGTGCCAGCCGATCCGCACGTCACCTTCGATCCCGCCGGCATCAACCTCTACGACAAGTCCTGGCGCGTCGAGATGGGAGCCTGACCATGGAAAAGACCTGGAACAACAAAGCCTGGTTCATGGTGCTGCCGGTGCTCGTGCTGGTGGCGTTCTCGGCGGTCATCCCGCTGATGACGGTGGTCAACTATTCGGTGCAGGACACGTTCGGCGGCAACCAGTTCTTCTGGGCCGGCGCCGAATGGTTCGAGGAGATGCTGCACTCCGACCGCTTCTGGGCGGCGATGGGCCGCAACCTGATCTTCTCGGCGATCATCCTGGCGATCCAGATCCCGCTCGGCATCTTCATCGCGCTGAACATGCCCAGGAAAGGCTGGGGCGTGCCCGTCTGCCTGGTGCTGATGGCGCTGCCGCTGCTCATTCCGTGGAATGTCGTCGGCACCATCTGGCAGGTCTTCGGACGCATCGACATCGGCCTGCTTGGCTACACGCTGCACGCCCTCGGCTTCGACTACAACTACGTCAACGACCCGTTCGACGCCTGGGTGACGGTCATCGTCATGGACGTCTGGCACTGGACCAGCCTGGTCGTGCTGCTCTGCTATGCCGGGCTGGTGTCGATCCCCGACGCGTTCTACCAGGCGGCCAAGATCGACGGCGCCTCGCGCTGGGCGGTGTTCCGCTACATCCAGCTGCCGAAAATGCAGCGCGTGCTTCTGATCGCCGTGCTGCTGCGCTTCATGGACAGTTTCATGATCTACACCGAGCCCTTCGTCGTCACCGGCGGCGGGCCCGGCAATTCGACGACCTTCCTGTCGATCGACCTCGTCAAGATGGCGGTCGGCCAGTTCGACCTCGGCCCGGCGGCGGCGATGTCGATCATCTACTTCCTGATCGTGCTGCTGCTGTCATGGGTCTTCTACACCGTCATGACCAACTACGACGTGGAGAAGTGAGATGGCGGGGACAAGGGAAGCCGTCGTGAACGTCGACAAGGACCAGATGATGCGCAATGCGCCGGCTGCGGAACGCGCCGCCCATGGCGGCCCTGCGGACGCGGCGCTCGCCCGGCGGATGCGGCGGCGCGGCGAGGAATCGCGCTTCTGGTGGGTGGTGCCGACGATCTACATCATCCTCTTGATGCTGCCGATCTATTGGCTGATCAACATGAGCTTCAAGTCAAACCAGGAAATCCTGGGCGCCTTCTCGCTCTGGCCGCAAAACCCGACGCTGCGCAACTACAGCGTGATCTTCACCGATCCGTCCTGGTACAAGGGCTACATCAACTCGATCATCTACGTGGTCATGAACACGGTGATTTCGATCTCCGTTGCCCTGCCTGCGGCCTATGCCTTCTCGCGCTATCGCTTCTTGGGCGACAAGCACCTGTTCTTCTGGCTTCTGACCAACCGCATGGCCCCGCCGGCGGTGTTCGCCCTGCCCTTCTTCCAGCTCTATTCCGCCTTTGGCCTGATCGACACGCATATCGCCGTCGCGCTCGCCCATTGCCTGTTCAACGTGCCCCTGGCGGTGTGGATCCTCGAAGGTTTCATGTCGGGCGTACCCAAGGAGATCGACGAGACCGCCTACATCGACGGCTACTCGTTCCCGCGCTTTTTCGTGAAGATCTTCGTGCCGCTGATCGCAAGCGGCATCGGGGTCGCGGCGTTCTTCACCTTCATGTTCTCCTGGGTCGAACTGTTGATCGCCCGCACCCTGACTACCACCGACGCCAAGCCGATCGCCGCCATCATGACGCGCACGGTCTCGGCCTCGGGCATGGACTGGGGCGTGCTTGCCGCGGCGGGTGTCTTGACCATCATCCCGGGCGCGCTCGTCATCTGGTTTGTCCGCAACTACATCGCCAAGGGCTTTGCCCTGGGCCGCGTCTGAGGGAGCGTTTGTGATGGACTTTTCCTGGATGGCCTGGACGCTGCCGACGGCGGCGTTCTTCATCACCATCTTCCTCATGCTGGTTGGCATGGGCGTGTGGGAGTATTTTTCGCCCGGCGGCAATCCGCGCGTCGGGATCCTCAGGTTCGAGACGACCCGAGGAGACAGGCTTTTCGTTTCGCTGCTCGGCAGCGCCTTCATTCATCTCGCATGGCTGGGCCTGATCGGGCCCAACCTGTGGTGGGCTCTCGCTCTCGCAGTGGTCTACGCCATCGGCGTATTCCGCTTCGTCTAGAGGGGGAAATGTTGGGCCGCCGCAAGCCCGCGGCGGCGCCAAATGGCAATGCAACCTTGTTTGGGAGGAAATTAATGCGACGCCATATTCTAGCATCAACGAGTGTGATCGCCCTGCTTTTGGGCGCAGGCAATGCCTTTGCCGGCATGGAGGAAGCGAAAACCTTCCTCGATACCGAGATCAAGGACATGTCGGCGCTCGACCGCGCTGGCCAGGAAGCCGAAATGCAGTGGTTCATTGATGCGGCGAAACCTTTCGCCGGCATGGACATCAAGGTCGTTTCGGAAACCATCACCACGCACGAATATGAATCGAAGACGCTCGCCAAGGCGTTCTCGGACATCACCGGCATCAAGATCACGCACGACCTCATCGGCGAGGGCGACGTCATCGAAAAGCTGCAGACGCAGATGCAGTCGGGCGAAAACATCTATGACGCCTATGTCAACGATTCCGACCTGATCGGCACCCACTGGCGCTATCTGCAGGCGCGCAGCCTGACCGACTGGATGGCCAACGAAGGCAAGGACGTCACCAATCCGAACCTCGACATCGCCGACTTCATCGGCAGCAAGTTCACGACCGCCCCGGACGGCAAGCTCTACCAGCTTCCCGACCAGCAGTTCGCGAACCTGTACTGGTTCCGCTACGACTGGTTCAACGACGAGAAGAACAAGGCCGATTTCAAGGCAAAATACGGCTACGACCTCGGCGTTCCGGTCAACTGGTCAGCTTACGAGGATATCGCCGAGTTCTTCACCGGCCGCGATATCAACGGCCAGAAGGTCTATGGCCACATGGACTACGGCAAGAAGGACCCCTCGCTCGGCTGGCGCTTCACCGATGCCTGGCTGTCGATGGCCGGCAACGGCGACAAGGGCCTGCCAAACGGCCTGCCGGTCGACGAATGGGGCATCAAGGTCAACGAGAAGTCACAGCCCGTCGGCTCGTGCGTAGCACGCGGCGGCGACACCAACGGCCCGGCCTCGGTCTACTCGATCGTCAAGTATCTCGACTGGCTCAAGGCCTATGCTCCGCCGGAAGCGCAGGGCATGACTTTCTCCGAATCCGGCCCGGTTCCGGCCCAGGGCGCGGTTGCCCAGCAGATCTTCTGGTACACCGCCTTCACCGCCGACATGGTCAAGCCAGGCCTGCCGGTGATGAACGAGGACGGCACGCCGAAGTGGCGCATGGCGCCCTCGCCGCACGGCGTCTACTGGAAGGACGGCATGAAGCTCGGCTACCAGGACGTCGGTTCGTGGACGATCCTGAAATCCACGCCTGACGACCGCGCCAAGGCCGCCTGGCTCTACGCGCAGTTCGTGACGTCGAAGACCGTGGACGTGAAGAAGAGCCATGTCGGCCTGACCTTCATCCGCCAGTCGACCCTCGACCACAAGAGCTTCAGCGATCGTGCGCCGCAGCTCGGCGGCCTGGTCGAGTTCTACCGTTCGCCGGCCCGCGTCCAGTGGTCGCCGACCGGCACCAACGTGCCCGACTATCCGAAACTGGCCCAGCTGTGGTGGCAGGCGATCGGCGATGCTTCGTCGGGTGCCAAGACGGCCCAGGAAGCCATGGACTCGCTTTGCGCCGAGCAGGAAAAGGTGATGGAACGCCTCGAACGCGCCGGCATCCAGGGCGATATCGGTCCGAAGCTGGCGGAAGAGCATGATCTCGCCTACTGGAACGCGGAAGCGGTCAAGGCCGGCAATCTTGCGCCTCAGCTGAAGATCGAGAACGAGAAGGAAAAGCCGATCACCGTCAATTACGACGAACTGGTGAAGAGCTGGAGCAAGTAAGGGTTCAGGCGGAATTTCCGCCTGGCAGGACCTGGGGAGACGGCACAGTGCCGTCTCCCCTATTTTTGCAAGTGACTGCAGGAGACGGAAATGAGCGGTTTCGTTCTGGCGATCGATCAGGGCACCACGTCCAGCCGGGCGATCGTGTTCGATCAGGCAATGAGAGTTGTCGGCATCGGCCAGAAGGAATTCACCCAGCATTTCCCAGCGTCGGGCTGGGTCGAACATGATCCGGAAGAAATCTGGGACAGCGTGGTTTCGACCTGCAAGACTGCATTGAAGAAGGCCGGCAAGGACGCCGCCGACATCGCCGCTATCGGCATCACCAACCAGCGCGAAACCGTGGTCATCTGGGACAAAGCCACGGGCAAACCGATCCACAACGCCATCGTCTGGCAGGACCGGCGCACCGCGCCGCTGTGCGCCAAGCTCAAGAAGCAAGGGCTGGAGCCGCGCTTCACCAAAAAGACCGGACTGCTGTTGGACCCCTATTTCTCCGGCACCAAGATCGCCTGGCTGCTCGACAAGGTGAAGGGCGCGCGCAAACGTGCGGAGCGCGGCGAACTGCTTACCGGCACCATCGACTCGTTCCTGATCTGGCGGCTTACCGGCGGCAAGGTGCACGCGACGGACGCTACCAACGCCTCGCGCACGCTGGTCTACAATATAGAAAAGAACGCATGGGACGCCGAACTTCTCGACATCCTGCGCATCCCGGCCGCGATGCTGCCCGAGGTCAAGGATTGCGCCGCAGACTTCGGCGTCACGGAGAAAGCGTTGTTCGGCGCCGAGATTCCGATCCTGGGCGTGGCCGGCGACCAGCAGGCGGCAACCATCGGCCAGGCCTGTTTCGAGCCAGGCATGATGAAATCCACCTACGGCACCGGCTGCTTTGCCATCCTCAATACCGGCAGCGATATCGTGCGCTCGAAGAACCGGCTGCTCACCACCATCGCCTACCGGCTTGACGGCAAGACGACCTATGCACTCGAAGGGTCGATCTTCATCGCCGGCGCTGCGGTGCAGTGGCTGCGCGACGGCATCAAGGTGATCGGCAAGGCCGAGCACAGTGGCGAGATGGCGGCACAGGCCGACGATACACAGAGCGTCTATCTCGTGCCGGCCTTCGTAGGCCTCGGCGCGCCGCACTGGGATGCCGAGGCACGTGGCGCCATTTACGGGCTGACCCGCAATACCGGCCCTGAAGAATTCGCCCGGGCGGCGCTGGAGTCCGTCGCCTACCAGACCCGCGATCTGCTCGACGCGATGAAGAAGGACTGGAAGACCAGGAACGGCAAGACGGTGCTGCGTGTCGACGGCGGCATGGTCGCCTCCGACTGGACGATGCAGCGCCTCGCCGACATCCTCGACGCACCGGTCGACCGTCCGACAGTGCTCGAGACCACCGCGCTTGGCGCTGCCTGGCTCGCCGGCTCGCGGGCGGGCGTGTGGCCAAAGGCCAAGGATTTCGCCAAGGCCTGGGCGCTCGACCGGCAGTTCAAGCCCGAGATGCAACCGGCCGTGCGCGCCGCTAAGCTGAAGGGCTGGCACGACGCGGTGCGCCGCACGCTGACGCCGAAGTAGCTGTTCGAGGCCGTCAGCTTATCTGGCGAAGCTCGAAAGCAGCGCCTGCGCCTCTTCGGCAAGGGTTCGCGTCAGCTCGGCCGCCGGCATTTCGCGGCCGAGGCGTGCGGCCTGGCCTGACCACAACGACATGAAGTCGCCCGAACCCTGCGGCTCGGACTTCGCCCGAAGCGGCGCCAGTGCGCCGCCGGCAAGTGGAAAAGCGGGCGCCAGGTCGGACAGCGGGCCGACTTCGCGCATGATGCGGTTGACGATGCCGCGCGCCGGCCGGCCGGTGAAGACATTGGTCAGAGCGGTATGATCGTCCTTGGCGGTGCGCAGCACTGCCTTGTGAGGGGCCGCCACCTTGGCTTCCGGGCAGAACAGATAGGCGGTGCCGATCTGCACCGCCGAGGCTCCAAGCACGAAGGCCGCAACGATACCGCGTGCATCGGCGATGCCGCCGGCTGCGATGACCGGCACCTTGACCGCGTCGACCACCTGCGGCACCAGCGCGAAGGTGCCTGCCTGATTGGCGACGTCGTCGGTGAGGAAAATGCCGCGATGGCCACCGGCCTCGGCCCCTTGCGCGATGATGGCATCGCAGCCGTGCTGCTCCAGCCACACCGCTTCGTCGGCTGTCGTCGCCGACGACAGCACCTTGGCGCCGGTCGCCTTGACCCGGTCGAGCAGGCCAGCGTCGGGCAGGCCGAAATGGAAGCTTACCACCTCGGGGCGGAACTCCTCGACGATCTCGCAGAACTCGGCATCGAAAGGCGCTCGCGCCGAGCGTGGTGTGGGTGCTGCAGGATCGAGTCCGAGTTCAAGGTAAAATGGTTCTAGGCGGCGTTTCCACGCGGATTCGCGGGCGAGGTCTTCCTCGGGCTGCCTGTGGCAGAAGAAATTGACGCTGATCGGCCGCGAGGTGCGCTGGCGGATGATGCCGAGTTCGGTGCGCGTCTTCTCAGGGGTCATCAGCGCACAGGGCAAGCCGCCCAGTCCGCCAACTTCGGAAACGGCAATCACCATCTCGGAATCGACAGGCCCGGCCATCGGCGCCTGCAAGATCGGAAGGTCGAGGCCCAGGAGATCAAGAATTCGACGATCGGGCCACATGTTGGCTTCCTTCCTGGGTTTGGCCGTTCAGTGCCGCTGGCGCTCGGCCTTCCGGGCAGCGATCTGGCGCATGGCCATCACACGGCGCCGCAATATCTCGGTGCGCATCGCCATTAGATGCAGAGTGAAGAACAGAAGGGTAAAGCCAAGCGCCATCACAAGCAGGGGCCAGAGCAGGCTGGGATGGATCGTCGGGCCATCGAGACGGAATACCGAAGCTGGCTGGTGCAGCGTGTTCCACCATTCGACCGAAAACTTGATGATCGGGATATTGACGAAGCCGACCAGCGTGATGACCGCCGCGGCACGCGCCGAGCGCGCAGGGTCGTCGAGCGCGCGCGTCAGCGCGATGATGCCGAGATACATCAGGAAAAGCACGAAGACCGAGGTCAGCCGCGCGTCCCACACCCACCAGGTGCCCCACATCGGCTTGCCCCAGATCGAGCCTGTAAGCAGCGCCAGGGCCGTGAACACGGCACCAACCGGTGCTGCCGACTTCAGTGCCACGTCGGCGAGCGGGTGGCGCCAGACAAGCGTTCCCAGTGCCGCAATTGCCATCACGGAGTAGCACATCATGGCGAGCCAGGCGAAGGGCACGTGGATGTACATGATGCGGACGGTGATGCCCTGCTGGAAATCACCGGGCGCGGCAAAGCCGAGATACAAACCTGCAGCGAGCACCAGCGCCGAAGCGCCGGCGAGCCAAGGGACAACCTTGTCCACCAGCGCGATGAAGCGGGTCGGGTTGGCCAGGTCGCTGAAACGCCAAGCCTGCGAACTCGTCTGTGTCATGGACGCTAAATAGCCGTGGCCGGCCTTCTTCGCAATCAGTTCCAACGTCGCGGCCCGCCAACGCAAAGGGGGCGCCGAAGCGCCCCGCAGACAAAAACCAGATCGGCCTCAGGCCCCGCCGCCTCGAGGACAGCGTCAGGCCGCTGCCTCGACATGGGTGACGCGACGGACCTCTTCGTCGTTGAGCAGGCCACCGGCGCGCAGCAGCGAGGCAAAGCGCCCGTTGCGAGCCGAAAGCTCGCCAAAGCCGCCCATCTCGACGACACGGCCGTGATCCATGAACACGACGAGGTCGGCGTCGCGAACAGTGCTCAGGCGGTGGGCGATGATGAACGTCGTGCGGCCATCGCGCAGCATGTCGATCGCGTCCTTGACGCGGTTCTCTGTCTCGACGTCGAGCGCGCTGGTCGCCTCGTCCAGCACCAGGATCGGCGCGCTCTTGAGGATGGCGCGGGCAATCGCGATGCGTTGGCGCTCGCCGCCGGACAACTGCCCACCGCGCTCGCCGACATTGGTGTCATAGCCTTCGCTCTTCGACAGGATGAAGTCCTGCGCTGCCGCGGCGCTGGCTGCGGCGTGCACTTCCTCATAGCTGGCGCTGGCGCGGCCGACGCGGATGTTGGCCTCGATCGAGCGGTTGAGCATGCCGGCATCCTGGAACACGGTGGCGATCGAATGGCGCAGCGACTTCTTGGTCACGCTGCGCGTATCGATACCGTCGATCAGGATACGGCCATGCTCCGGCGCATGAACGCGTTGCAGGAGGTTGATAAGCGTGGTCTTGCCCGCGCCGGTCGGGCCGACGATGGCAACGGTCTGGCCGGCGCTGACCTCGAAGGAAACGTCGCTGACGCCCTGCCCCGAATTCGGAAACTCGAAGCTGACATTTTCGAAGCGGACATGGCCGGTAACGTTTTCCAGCTCACGCAGGCCCTCGGGCTCGCGATGGTCGGCGGCGGTATCCTCGAGACGATAGAACTCCTCCAGCTTCGAACGGGCGTCGAAGATCTGGTTGGCGAAATTCGAAACCTGGTCGAGGCGGCTGATCAGCAAGGCGGCAAAGCCGGTGAAGGCAACGATATCGCCGATCCGCAACTGGCCCTGGGTGACGAGATAGGCACCGATGAGCAGCACCACCATCATCGAGATCGTCGAGGCGAGCCGATGCATGGCGGAAGCCAGCGCCCACCAATCGAGGACCGGGTTCTGCGTGGTGATCAGCGCCTTGACGTAATCGCGCAGCGATTCCGTCTCTTGGCCGATACGGTTGTAGCTCTGCAGCACCGCCACGTTGCTGACCGAGTCGGAGACGTGGGAAAAGACCTTGTGATAGTGGCGTTCGACCGAAGCCTGGCCTTCCTTGGTCTTGCGCATCACCAGCCGGCCGATCATCAGATAGAGCGCGCCGAGGCCGATCAGCACCAGCGACATGCGGACGTCCATCGCGAAGGCCGTCGGGATGAGCAGCGTCAGCGCCACGGCGGTCGACAGGTGGGTGCGCATGAATTCGAGCCACAGGCTGAACAGCGCCTCTACCGCGCGCAGCAGCGTGTGCAGCGAGTGCGACGTGCCACGCTGCTGGTGCCAGGCAAGCGGCATGGTGATGACGCGTTCGAACGACTGGCAGAGAACTTCGCCGCGCCGCGCATGGGCCAGGCGGTCGGCGCCACGCGCCACCAGAACGAAAGCGACAATGTTGAACGCGCCGAAGCTGGCCCACAGCGCCATCGTGGGAACGACTTCCGTCTTTCCGGCAATGGCATCGATGATGCGTCCGAACAGAATCGGCTCGGCAATAGTGACGATGGCCAACACGACGTTGGCTGCGCAAATCAGCCCGACCTTCTTGCCGTCTGCGGCAAGATAGCGAAGGGCTCTCCAATAAACCTCAAGCAACGACACTTTGGTACCCCTTGAGTCCCGTTCGTCCCTTTATTGTGCACTGCACCATGGCCGACAAATAGCGACCTCGGGTCCGCAAGACAATGCGCAGATAACCTCTGAGTTCAAAAAAATCGAACAACACATAGCTACGCTCGGTAATCTCGTGTGATCCGATAAGGAATTGAGAACTAACGAAAAAAGGCATCGTTGCGGCGAAATGATGACGAAGATGACGGACAAGTTAACGCAGGGGCATTCCGGTCAGGCCGGAATGCGCACCACCACCTCGATCTCGCCACGATCGCGCATGGCAAAAGACGCATCCTTGCCCTTCACGCCATCGACATCGGCCTTCGCAGCCTTAGTGGTTTTGTCTCTCACCACCCGCAACCTATAGACAGCTCCACCCAAGCGCAGGGTCGCAGCGTAGCCCTCCCAATGCTTGGGGATGGCTGGCGAAACCACAAGGCGGTCGCCGCGCCGGCTGATGCCGAGGATGCTCTCGACCGCAGCGCGATAGAGCCAGCCGGCCGAACCTGTGTACCAGGTCCAGCCACCGCGCCCTGCCTTGGATGCGTCGGCATAGACATCGGCCGCCACGACATAGGGTTCGACCCGGTAGGTCTCCGCCGAATGCTCGTCGAGCGCATGGTTGACCGGGTTGAGCATGGAGAAGCAGCGGTAGGCCTCGTCGACCTGCCCCATTTCCGCCAGCGCGATGACAAACCACGTCGCCGCATGGGTGTACTGGCCACCGTTCTCGCGTACGCCTGGCGGATAGGACTTGATGTAGCCGGGTTCCTTCTCCGTCTCGGAGAACGGCGGCGTGAACAGCCTGATGAGCTGCATCTCGTCATCGACCAGCATCTTGGTCGCCTGCGCCATGGCGGTGCGCGAACGGGCAGGATCTCCCTCGCCCGAGATCACGCTCCACGACTGGGCGATCGAATCGATCTTGCATTCGTCGGAATTGCGTGAGCCGAGCGGCGTGCCATCGTCGAAACTGCCGCGACGATACCACTCGCCGTCCCAGGCGGCATTCTCCAGCGCCCGCTTCAGGGCATTGGCATGCTTGTCCCAGGCATTGGCGCGCTTGGAGTCGCCCTCTGCCTTGGCCAGGGGCGCAAACTCGCCCAGCGTCTTCAGCAGGAACCAACCAAGCCAGACGCTGTCGCCCTTGCCCTCCTCGCCGACGCGGTTCATGCCGTCGTTCCAGTCGCCACCGAGGATTAGCGGCAGGCCGTTCTTGGCCGTCCGCTTGATGGCGAGGTCGAGCGCGCGGGCGCAATGCTCGTAGAGCGAAGCCTTCTTCTTCGACGCCTCGGGCGTGAAGAAGGCATCATGCTCGCCAGGGTTGAGCTGCTGTCCTTCGATGAAGGGCAATTGCTCGGCCAGGATCGCGGCGTCGCCGGTCACGGTGACATAGCGCGCCGTGGCGCTGGCCAGCCAGACGACGTCGTCGGAGATCATCGTGCGCACGCCGGCACCGGTGCGCGGCAGCCACCAGTGCTGCACGTCGCCTTCGGCAAATTGCCGGCCAGCCGCATTCAATATCTGTGCACGGGCCAGGCTTGCGTCATGCATCAGCAGCGCAAGCGTGTCCTGCAACTGGTCGCGGAAACCGAACGCACCGCTCGCCTGATAGAAGGCCGAGCGCGCACGGATGCGGCAGGCCAGGCTTTGATAGGGCAGCCAGTGGTTGACCATCGCGTCGAGCGCCTTGTCCGGCGTGTCGACTTCGATCGTGCCGAGGAACGAGCGCCAGTCATCCGCATTGTCGGCAAGCCGCTTGTCGAAATCGACCTTGAGATGACGGGCAACAAGTGCGCTCGCCTCTTCGTCGGAGCCGGCATCGCCGAGCAACCACAACAACGACACAGAGCCACCAGCCGGCACCTCGACGTCCCGCGCAATCGCGGCACAAGGATCAACGCCAGCTTCCACGCGGCCGGTCAGTTCCACACCGAGCGTCACCGCGCGCGGCGCCTCGACCGTTCCTCCCGTGCCGATGAACTCGAGGCGATCGGCGGTGACCGAACCGGCCTTGCCGTCCATCGCCATGAAGGCGACGCGCTCGCCGAAATCGAGACCATAGGTGTTGCGCGCCAACAGTGCGCCGGTCGCCGGATCGAGCGAGGGAACGATGTTCGGCGCGGTCTTGGCCCGCCCGGTGCCGAGCACCCACTCGGCATAGGCATAGACCCTGAGCTTGGCCGCCACGGCGCCGGAATTCTCGATGCGCAGTCGCGAGACACGGACAGGATCCGCCGGGTCTACAAGGTGGGTCAACTCGGTCGTCAGCGTGCCGCGCTTGGAGCGGAAGGTCGAGAAGCCCTGACCGTGACGCGCCTCGTAGGAAGCGCTCGCATCACGCGCGACAGCGGCAATCGGCGAGTAGGTCCTGCCGCTGGTGCGGTCGAAGACGTAGATCGCCTCGCCCGGCCGGTTGGTGACCGGGTCGTTCGACCACGGCGTCAGCTGGTAATCGCGGCTGTTGCGGCTCCAAGTGAAGGAAGCGCCCTCGGCCGAACTGTGGAAGCCGAAGCCGGCATTGGCAACGACGTTGATCCAGGGCTGCGGCGTGGCACGCATGCCGTTGAGGCGCACGACATAGTCGCGGCCGTCAGCGTCGAAACCGCCAAATCCGTTCCAGTGGGAAAGTCCGTCGCCGGCGGCCTTGCGCGCGTTCCGCGAAGGCAAAGCTGCCGTTGCCGTCGATTCCGGGCGGTCCGTTGCCTGAGCCGTCGCCAGCGCGTCACGCGCCTGAAGAGCGGCGGCCTCGGCGCGCTCGATCTGGTCGAAGATGGTGCCGTTGCGGGTGTGCAGGCAGACCCGCGCGACAGCGAGCAGCGTGCGATAGGACGCTTCGTCCATCAGGTCGCGGCGCACGGCGAAGATGTGCTGGCGCGGGCCGAGTTCCTTGCCGCGCAGGCGGCTGTTCTCGCACAGGTGCTCGATGGCCTGCTGCAGATCCTGCACATAGGACGAAGCCTGCTCGTTGACGATGACGAGATCGGCGACCAGGCCGCGAGCCCGCATGTACTCCTGGAACCTCAGCGCCTGGGCGACGATCTCGATATCGGCAATGTCGCCGATCCGGATCGCCAGGATCGGGAAATCGCCGGAAATCGCCATCGGCCACAGCGCCGACTGCCGGCCGAGTCCGGAGGCGATCGCGTCCGCCGAAAGACGCAGGAACGGATCGGGATAGATCAGATAGCGCGCCAGCTTCTGCACATTGGCGGCATCGGCGAGATTGAGGCCGAGGTGGCGTGTCTGAACCTGCGAACGCGTCCAGGACAGCATGGCCTGGCGCGGGAAACCCTCGGGATGGTCGAGCCGGGCTACCGTCTCCTCGACTTCCTCGCGGGTCGAACCTACGACGGTCCAGAACGTCAGCGAGACCTTTTTGTTGGCCGGCACGCGGACGCGGCGGCGAAGTGCCGCTACAGGGTCGAGGGTGAAGCCGGCACTGCCAGAAAGCTTGGCGCCCGCGTCGAAGGCTGCCGGATCGGCGATGGTACGGCCACGGCCGATGAAGGCGCGGCGGTCGGTCTCGGCCTCGGTATCGCGTGCAAAGCCAGACTGATCGGTGACGAAGTGCGCGGCCACGACCGAGGGCTCATTGGCCGCCCGCTTCTGCCGGGTCGCCAGGATCGCGCTGCCGTTGTGGGTGATCTCGGTTTCGACGAACATCTTCGAGAACGCCGGGTGGGCGTTGTCGTTGGCCTCGGGTGCAAGCACCAGCTCGGCAAAAGACGTCACCTCGATGTGACGATCGACGGCGGCATCGTTCCAGATGACGATGCGCCGGGCCTCACCATTGCCTTCGGAAACGACGATGCACTCGACCTCGCTGCGCAGCGTGCCGACGGTCTTGATGAAGCTCGCCTTGTCGTCGCAGAACAGCGTCTGGGTCTGCTCGCCGGTGGCGCGCTTGGGTTCGGCGGTCGCCGACCACCAGTCACCGGTATCAGTGTCGCGCAGGAACAAATAGGTGCCCAGCCGATCCTCGGTCGGGTCCGGCTGCCAGCGCGTGATCGCCATGTCGTTCCAGCGGCTGTAGCCGGAACCGGTGGCGGACACCATCACCGAATAGCGGCCATTCGACATCAGGTTGGTCGAGCGCAACGCCCGCATCGGATTGAGCACCAGGCGCGTGTCGGCGCTGTGGTCAGTGGTCTCGTCCTTGGTGTGCTCGGCAACCTCCGTGCGAACGGTTGCGACTGGGATGTCGCGCGGCGCCTTCTCCTGCAACAGAAGCTCGGCAGCCTCGATCACCTGGTCGCTGTGGAACCGGTCGCGCATCCGGCCTTCGAAGATGGCGTTGGCAATCGATACGATCGACATGCCCTGGTGGTGGGCCATGTAGTTGTAGACGATGGCATGATCGGCACCTTCCGGCACGCGCTGCGGCGTGTAGTCGACGGCGTCGTAGTAGCCGTAGCGACCGAGCGCCCCGATCTTTCGCAAGCGCCGGAGGTTCGCGGTCGCCTCGCTCGGCATGAACTGGGCTGCCAGCACGGTCGCATAGGGCGCAATGACCGTATTCTGGCCAAGGCCACGTTTGAGGCCGAGGCCCGGCACGCCGAAGTTGGTGTACTGATATGTCAGTTCGCGGTCGCGGCCATTGTAGGCGGCTTCCGAAATGCCCCACGGAATACCCTTCGAGCGGCCATACTGGATCTGCCGGCGGATGATGAGCTTGTTAGTCTGATTGAGAATGCCGCCCTGCGGCTCCTTCATGACCAGGGGCGGCATCAGGTATTCGAACATCGAGCCCGACCACGACATCAGCGCGCCCTGGAAACCGATCTCGACGATCGGCCGGCCGAGCCGGAACCAGTGCTCGGTCGGAATGTCGCCCTTGGCGATGCCGAACAGGCTGGTCAGACGCGCCTCGGAAGCCAAAAGGTCGTAACAGCTTTCGTCGAGTTGATGTTCCTCGACGCGATAGCCGATGGACAGCAGCTTGCGCTCATTGCGCATCAGGAACGAGAAATTCATCTCGAAAGCGAACTTGCGGGTGCGCTCGCGCAGTTCCATCAGCTTGGCTCGCAGAGCGGCAACAGCCTGGTCGTCGCTGTGCGCGTCATGGACATGCGCCTCGCAGGTGACCTCGAGCGTCCGCGCCCAATCGGACAGGACTTCGCTCTTGGTCGATACCGCCTCCGTATGGATGGCGCCCGCCAGCTTGCGGATCTCGCCCGACAAGACCGCCAGATTGATGGTGCGGATCGAGGCCATTTCGGGCTGCGACTTGATCGTCTCCACCGCGCGGCGCATGCCGTCGATGCGGTCGATGAGCCGCTGGCGCAGCGGCCTCAACTGCCGGCGATCATCCGGCAGGTCGGCTACGCTTTCCTCGATGATCGAGACGATGTCGAGAATGCCTTCGAAATCGCCCTGCAGATGGACCGAGGGCGCTTCCGCCCATTCAGAACAGGCCGTGGCGACCGCCACCAGATGGCCGGCGAGATTGCCGCTGTCGACGCTTGAGACATAAAGCGGATAGAGCGGACGCAGGTTGGTGGTGTCGTACCAGTTGTAGAGATGCCCCCTGTAGCGCTCCATCTTCTCGATGGTCGAAACCGTGGCGTCGATGCGCGCAACCGCATCCGCAAGGCTGATCCAGCCGAAATCCCGGGCGGAGACGACCGACAGCAGATAGACGCCGATATTGGTCGGCGAGGTGCGGGTGGCGATGACGCCGGTCGGGTTTTCCTGGAAATTGTCCGGCGGCAGGTGGTTCTGCTCGGGCGTCACGAAAGTTTCGAAGTAGTGCCAGGTGCGGCGGGCCACCGTGCGCAGCGTATGCACATCCCAAGGCATGACGTGCAGCCGGTCCTCGGTCTCGGCCGAGCGGCTGATCAGCCAGGCGAAGGCGGGCGAGCCGGCCCAGAAGACGGCGAATGCGAAGGCAACGAACGCGCCGGTCGAATCCGCGAAAACCGGCACTGCCAGGCCGATGACGGCAATGATCACCGCGCCATACATCATCCTGTAGTAGGCAGCGAGGTCGTTGCCGCCTGATTTGTGCGCCTGCGAGGCGGTGCGCCATTCCAACAGGTCCTTGCGGCTGACGAACAGGCGGTAGAGCGTGCGGACGATGGCGTCGCCCATCATCCAGGCGAGATGCGCCATGAGCACGATCTTCAACGCCACCATCGCCGTGCCGAATGCCAGGTCGCGGCCAAGCGCGCTGAAATGGCCTCGCGGCGTGGCGTCGCGGTTCTTCGGCAGGATGGCGTCGATGATGTCGAAGGTCGGCGCCATGAACAGGCTGAGGATCAACAGCGCCTGCCATTGCGCCGCCTGGGTGAAGGGCAGCAGCGTCCAGCCGGCAATCGCCGCCAAGACCCAGAAGATGGGGGTCAGCGAGCGCCTGAGATTGTCGACCATCTTCCAGCGCGACAGCGCCGGAACGCCCGATTTCGGATCGAAGATGAAGCCGAGCAGCTGCCAGTCGCCACGCGCCCAGCGGTGCTGGCGCGATGCGTCGACCGAATAACGGGTCGGGTAGTCCTCGACGACCTCGACATCGGTGACGAGCGCCGAGCGCGCGAGCGCACCTTCGAGCAGATCGTGGCTGAGCACGGTGTTTTCGGCGATACGGCCCTTGAGCGCAGCCTCTATCGCGTCGACATGATACAGCCCCTTGCCGGTGAAGGTGCCTTCGCCGAACACGTCCTGATAGAGATCGGAAACGGCAAAGACGTAAGGGTCGAGGCCGCGATGGGCCGAGAAGACGCGCTGGAAGAAAGAGGCTTCATCGCCCGTCGTCAGTGACGGCGTCACGCGCGGCTGCAAGATTGCATAACCAGCCGTCACCAGGCGCTTTTCGGTGTCGAACTCCGGCCGGTTGAGCGGGTGGCACATCTTGCCCACCAGCTTGGTGACCACGCCACGCGTCATGCGCGTATCGGCGTCGAGCGTCATGACGTGAACGATGTTGTCGGGCAGCGCCACGTCCGTCGGCATGAAGGTGGTGTCGCCGTCGCCGCGCAGCAAAAGGTTCAGTTCGTGCAGCTTGCCGCGCTTGCGCTCCCAGCCCATCCAGCAGCCTTGCGCCGGATTGTAGAGCCGGCGGCGGTGCAGCAGATAGAACCGCGGCGCGCCCTCGCTCGGATAGCGCTGGTTGAGCTTGGCGATCTCGCGGCGGGCGTAATCGTAGATTTCGCGGTCGCCGGCCGAAATCTCGGCCTGGCTGTCGGGCCAGTCGGAGAGCACGGCGAAATGAAGTTCACCCGACATGTTGGCGAGATAATGCACCTCGATATTGCGGATGTTTTCCTCGACATCGTCGCGCGAGCCGATCAGCGACGGCACCACCACGAGCGTTCGGGCTTCAGCCGGCACGCCGTGCTTGAACTCGTAGCCGATGAGCCGGGTCGGCTCCAGGAACTTGAGCACGATGGTGTTGAAGAAAGCGAGTGCGCCTTCACTTGCCGGAACAGCAAACAGCGTCAGCATCAGCGCGATCGCTGCCGTCGGCAGGCCAAGGGCCGCGAGCGCGTTGCCGGCGAGCAAAAGCAGGACCACGGTAAGCGCAAAGACCGGAAGGGCTATGCCGAGCCAGTTGGTCTTGCGGAAGGCACGATTGATGACGCGGCCGATCGTCGGGCGATAGCCGATCGCCTGCTCCAATTCCTGCCGGCGCGGGCCGACAAGGAAGAAACCGACGTCCGAACATTCCTTCTGCAGATCGTCCCGATCCGCAAGCGGCGCAGGCTTTTCCGTGTGCGCGAAATCGGTCGCACGCTCGGCGACCTGAAATTCGGAAAGCTTGGAGTGGCGGGCCAGATCCTCGATCGCGGTGCGATACTGGTCGCGTGAGGCGAAATCGAGCGCTGCAAAATTGGTACGCTCGCGCAACAGCGTGTCGACGCGGCTGACATCTTCGAACCAGACCGTCCAGTCCTGGTCGTTGATGAGGCGAAGGCCTCGGATGATGTTGCCGGTGGTGACGTTGCCGCTCGAGAGCGTGTGGTGCTCGCCGATGATGATCTCTTCGGCGTCGCTACCAGACTTCTCAAGCTCGTTTTCGAGCCAGATCAATGCTTTGCCGGCATTTTGCGAGCCATCGCGCAAACGATAGAGCAGTTGTGTCGCAAAGGTCGTGTCACGGGCATGCGCCGCATAGGCCCTGAGCAAGGCCAGGCCGTCATCCTGTTCCTGCACCCCCTGCAGGCGGTCGGCGACGTCGTTGGCAATCGCTCGCATTTCGCGGGCGCGATTGACCCGCACGGCGATGCGGCGGAGGTTCTCGACCAGCACGAAGCGCAGGAGTGAAGGCAGCGCCCAGAGTTCGCCGATGTGCAGCGGCTCGACGGACTGGTAGCCCTCGACTATCGACTTGAACATCTGCGCCGACACGGTGCTGTCGGAGTGGGCGACGTAGATCCAGGCGATGGCGAGCGCGCGCGGAACCTGCTGTCCTTCGCCGAGTTCGATGGTCGGCAGTTCGCGGTAGAAGCGGCGCGGCAGGTCGCGCTTGACCTGATAGATCGTCTCCTCGACCAGATAGTTATTGTCGAGCAGCCATTGCGCGGCGGGCGTGATCGGCTCGCCCCTGCCCTGCGCGGCATTGGTGTCTCGATAGACCTGAAGGATCTTCTTGGCGCTCTCGCGAATGCGGGCGTGGAAGTCGAACGCTTCGAGACCGGCATAGGAGCGCAACTCCTTGCGGGCCAGACTTTCGCCCGTCGCCCTGAGCCGGTCCTCATGGAGCACCGTGGCCCTTATCGGCTGTTCTGCCACAGCCGGAAAACTAGGCACTACATCTTTGATCCGGCGCGGGTCGGTCTGAATATTCATCTACAGCATTTCCGTCTGACAGAAAGTCCGCCACGCCTTTCGGCGCCGCGGACCTGTCGCATAAACCGTTTCAAACAAGAATTGGTTGCATGGCAACACAACAGGTCGATTGATCGCTCTTGCACCGCGATTGAGTGAAAATATGGCGCCGTCATCACCCACGTCGCCAGGCGCCTCATAGCAGTGCCGGGTAGAGACCGGAACGGAAGGATTCAGGCTTTTTCGTGTTCGATGCTCGAATTTGGCCATATTTCAGGCAGTGCCCGTCAAAGGAACTCGCTTTGGCAATTGCGAGGCACGAATCGCCTTGCTCCGCGCCCGGATCCTTCTTGGGCCGGACGAATTTCCGCCCCGCCAAGTCGTCGGGCGAAGGTCATCCGCCGCGCGGCAATACGGTGTAGACCCTGACGACAAAAGCGTGGAATTCGGCCATGTAATTCCTGAGGAATTCGGCGGTATCCTCATTGGTCACCTCGCCTTCATCGGTGATCAGCCCCGGCTTGAACTGGATGTAGGCTTCCGGTGCATTCATTTGCGGCGAATTGCAAAAGCTCAGCACGCTGCGCAGGCTTTGTTGCGCGACCGCCGTGCCGATCGCACCCGGCGACGTTCCGATGACGGCCGAAGGCTTGCGGGTGAACGAATTGGTGCCATAGGGCCGGCTCGCCCAGTCGATGGCGTTCTTCAGGCCGCCGGGGATGGACCGGTTGTACTCGGGCGTGACGAACAGGATGGCGTCGACACCAGCAAGCGCCTGCTTGAACGCGCGGGCGGGCGGCGGAAAATCGGCGTCATAGTCGTAGCTGTAGAGCGGCAGGTCCCGAAACGAGATTTCCTCCATTTCGAGATGCTTGGGTGCGAGCCTGACAAGCGCCTTGGCGAGCTTGCGGTTGATCGAGCCTGCGGCAAGGCTGCCTATGAAATAACCGACCTTGTAGGTGTCCATGGCACATTCTCCATTTCGCCGTGCGATATCGGTCGCCGACCTGACCTACCCACCCCGATTGGATAGTTTGCCAGTTCCGGCCGGATGTCACGACGATTTTGGAGATTACGCGCTTATTGGCGGCGAATGGAGACGAGCAGGAGCGATACCGCTTCGCTAGGCTCTATTTCCAGCACAACTGGGCCAGCTTCGATATGCAGCGTGTCCAGCGCGGCGATTTTCTCATTGCCGATACGCGCCGAGCCCGAGGCGAAGAAAACCAGGCTGGTCCCCTCACCCACGCCAATCCTGGTCGGCTCTGAAATTTCCAGCCGCTGGACCGAGTGGCTGATGCGGCCCCGCCGGGTCATGACGTTGAAATCGAGAACCGGGCCGTCGATGAACTTCGCCTCGGTGCTGACATCGCCCGGAAAAATGTAAGGCTCTGACCGTGGAGACAGTGCCACCGGCGCCGCATCGCCCGCCGCGAGCTCCATGCTGCCGGCCAGGACCGTCAGCGTCCGGTCGATGCCGGCAAAGACGGAAAACGGTCCGCCGCTTGCGACTTGCGCCATCGAGATGCGCCAGTCGAAGTCGTCGAGCCCGGCCGCGGGCGGCCAGGCCATGATTTCGGTCGTCACGCCGCCGCCGTTCTTCCACGGCATGGAGCGACAGTCGGCGTGACGGATGATACGCATGGTCAGCCCAGAATGCCCGGCAGGTTGAGGCCCTTGTCCCTGGCGCAGTCGAGGGCGATGTCGTAGCCGGCATCGGCGTGGCGCATGACGCCGGTCGCGGGGTCGTTCCACAGCACGCGCTCCAGGCGGCGTGCTGCGTCCTCGGTGCCGTCGGCACAGATGACCACGCCCGAATGCTGCGAGAAGCCCATGCCGACGCCGCCGCCATGGTGCAGCGACACCCAGGTGGCGCCGGAGGCGGTGTTGAGCAGCGCATTGAGCAGCGGCCAGTCGGACACGGCATCCGATCCGTCCTTCATCGCCTCGGTCTCGCGGTTCGGCGACGCGACCGAGCCCGAGTCCAGGTGATCGCGGCCAATGACGACCGGCGCCTTGAGCTCGCCCTTGGCGACCATCTCGTTGAAGGCGAGGCCGAGGCGGTGGCGGTCACCGAGGCCGACCCAGCAGATGCGCGCCGGCAGACCCTGGAAATGGATGCGCTTGGCGGCCATGTCGAGCCAGTTGTGCAGGTGCGTGTTGCCGGGGGTGAGTTCCCTCACCTTGGCGTCGGTCTTGTAGATATCCTCCGGATCGCCCGAAAGCGCTGCCCAGCGGAACGGACCGATGCCGCGGCAGAACAGCGGACGGATATAGGCCGGCACGAAGCCGGGGAAGTCGAACGCGTTCTCCACGCCTTCTTCCAGCGCCATCTGGCGGATGTTGTTGCCGTAATCGACCGTGGGGATGCCCATCTTGTGGAAGTCAAGCATCGCCTTGACGTGCACGGCCATTGAGGCGCGCGCGGCTTTCGCCACCGCCTTGGGATCCCGCTGGCGCTTGTCTTCCCACTCTGCGACCGTCCAGCCCTGAGGAAGGTAACCGTTGACGGGGTCATGCGCCGAGGTCTGGTCTGTCACCGCGTCCGGCTTGACGCCACGCTTGACGAGTTCGGGGAAGACGTCGGCGGCATTGCCGAGCAGGGCGACGGAAATCGCCTTCTTTTCCTTGCTTGCCTTGTCGATGATTGCCAAAGCGTCGTCGAGGTCCTTGGCCTGGACGTCGACATAGCCGGTCTTCAGCCGCATCTCGATGCGGCTCGGCTGACATTCGACGGCAAGACAGGAGGCTCCAGCCATGGTGGCGGCCAGCGGCTGCGCGCCGCCCATGCCGCCGAGGCCGGCCGTCAGGATCCATCGGCCAGCCAAGTCGCCGCCAAAATGCTGGCGGCCCATCTCGACGAAGGTCTCGTAGGTGCCCTGAACGATGCCCTGGCTGCCGATATAGATCCACGAGCCGGCGGTCATCTGGCCGTACATCATCAAGCCCTTCTTATCGAGGGCGTTAAAATGATCCCAGTTGGCCCAGTGCGGCACGAGGTTCGAGTTGGCGAGCAGGACGCGCGGCGCATCCTTGTGGGTGCGGAACACGCCGACCGGCTTGCCCGACTGGATCAGCAGCGTCTCGTCCGCCTCGAGCTTGCGCAGTGCGGCGACGATACGGTCGAAGCTCTCCCAGTCACGGGCGGCACGGCCGATTCCGCCATAGACGACGAGTTCGCTCGGCTTTTCGGCGACCATCGGGTCGAGATTGTTCATCAGCATGCGCAGCGGCGCTTCGGTGAGCCAGCTCTTTGCGGTGAGTTCCGTGCCGGTGGCGGCGCGGATGACGCGGTCATTGTCGATGCGGGAATGTTGGGTCATGCGTAAGCCTCCTAGGAGTGTCGGCTGCCCGCCCATGCGAGCGCGGTTTCGAAAATCTTGGTCAGCGTCGCACGCATCGGCGCGGCGAAGGCGGGGTCGTAGCGGCTCGGCCAGTTGGACCGTTCGATCTTGCCCTCCGGCTCGAGCATGTAGCCGCGGCAGGAAAGCTCCATCTGCAGAGCATGGACACCCTGCTCCGGGCGGCCGTGGTGGCGGGTGATCCAGCCGCCCTTGAAACGGCCATTGACGACAGAAGGCCGGCCCGTCGCCGCCATCAGCGCAGCAACCTGTTCCTGCAAGGCGGGGTCGGCGCTGTTGCCGGAATTGGTGCCGAGATTGAACAGCGGCAGCTTGCCCTCGAAGAGCCTGGGGATGACCGACCGGATCGAATGGCAATCGTAAAGCACGACGTGGGGATGCAGCGCACGCAGGCGGGCAATCTCACCCTCCAGCGCCGCGTGGTATGGGCCGAAATAAGCCGCGCGGCGCCGGGCCACCTCGTCGGCATCGGGCACCTGCCCTTCCCTGTACAACTCCTCGCCGTCAAAAGTCGTGGTCGGGCAAAGCTCCGTGGTCGCCTGGCCGGGATAAAGTGAGGCGCCCGAGGGATCGCGGTTGACGTCGATGATCGAGCGCGAAACCGTGGTGCGGACGATGGTAGCGCCCAGCTCACCGGCAAAGTCATAAAGCTGCTCGATCCACCAGTCGGTGTCGCGCCGGGCCAGCCAGGGCGAGACGAAGCTGTCGTCGAGCCCAGCAAGATCGGTACCGGTGTGGGGGATACTGACGAGCAGCGGGGCGTCGCCCTGCTTGACCGTCAGCCAGGACCTATCGCTCATGCCTGAGCCCCTGAAATCTGCGGCAAGGAAACGGCGCCAGCCGCTTCGACGATCGCCCCGTTGCGGACCAAAGCGATGGCCTTTTCCATGTCGGGATGGAAATGGCGGTCGTCATCGAGATGCGGCACCTGCGCCCGGACCAGCTTGCGCACCGCTTCGAGCGCCCCACTCGATGCCAGCGGGGCATGGAAATCGCAGCCTTGGGCAGCAGCCAGCAGTTCGATGCCGATAACGCCATTGGCGTTTTCGATCATCGACAGCAGCCGGCGCGCGCCGTGGGCAGCCATCGAGACATGATCTTCCTGGTTGGCGGAAGTCGGGATGGAATCGACGGATGCCGGGTAGGCCCTCTGCTTGTTCTCGGAAACCAGTGCTGCAGCCGTGACCTGCGGGATCATGAAACCGGAATTGAGGCCCGGCTTCGGCGTCAGGAAAGCCGGCATGCCGGACAATGCGGGGTCGACCAGCATGGCGATGCGGCGCTCGGACAGCGAGCCGATCTCGCAAACCGCGAGCGCGATCATGTCGGCAGCAAAGGCAACCGGCTCGGCGTGGAAATTGCCGCCGGAAAGAGCCGTATCGTCCTCTGTGAAGATCAGCGGGTTGTCAGTGACACCATTGGCCTCGGTGCCAAGCGTGTCGGCCGCCTGGCGCAGCAAGGTCAGGGCTGCGCCCATCACCTGCGGCTGGCAGCGCAGGCAATACGGGTCCTGGACACGTTCGTCGCCGACACGGTGGCTCTCGCGGATGGCGCTGCCGGCCATCAGGTTGCGCAGCGCATCCGCCGTTTCCATCTGGCCGCGATGCTTACGCAGCAGGTGGATGCGCGGATCGAACGGCGCGTCCGAGCCCTTGGCCGCGTCCGTCGACAGCGCGCCGGTGACAAGCGCCGACTTGTACAGAACCTCGGCATCGAACAGGGCTGCAAGCGCATAGGCGGTCGAAAACTGGGTACCGTTGAGCAGCGCCAGGCCTTCCTTGGCGCCGAGGGTGATCTGCTCGAGTTCGTGGGTGACGAAGGCGACCTTGGCCGGCACGATGCCATGCGGCGTATGGCAATCGCCGACGCCGATCATCGTCGCGGTCATGTGCGACAGCGGCGCCAGATCGCCCGATGCGCCGACCGAGCCCTGGGCCGGCACGACCGGAATGACACCCTTGGCCAGCATGGCCTGCAGCAGGTCGATGGTCTGTTCGCGCACGCCGGAAGCGCCCTGCGCCAGGCTGGCAAGCTTGAGCGCCATCATCAGGCGCGTCACCGCGACCGGCATTGCCTCGCCGACGCCCGCGGCATGGGAAAGCACGATGTTGCGCTGCAGGGTTTCCAGGTCGTCCGCCGGGATGCGGACGCTGGCCAGCTTACCGAAGCCGGTGTTGATACCGTAGACCGGCTCGCCCTTGGCGACGATCCTTGCCACCGTTTCGGCGCTGGCCCTGATCCTGGGGCGGCAGGCCGGATCGAGTTCGGGCACGGCGCCACGATAAATGGCGCGCCATTCGGCCAGCGTTGCGTTACCGGGCTTCAGAACGAGCGTAGTCATTTACCTCTCCAGATACGGGCATGGAGCGGATTGAACCCCATGCGATAGACAAGTTCGGCCGGGCTTTCGATGTCCCAGATGGCAAGGTCGGCCCATTTGCCGGCTTCGAGCGTGCCGGTCTCGGCCTGCAGGCCGAGCGCACGCGCGGCTTCGCGGGTGACTCCGGCGATGCATTCGTCGACGGTCATGGCAAACAAGGTGGCGGCCATGTTCATGGTCAGAAGCAGCGAGGTCAGCGGCGAGGTGCCGGGATTGTTGTCGGTGGCGACGGCCATCTTGACGCCGTGCTTGCGGAACAGGTCGAGCCGCGGCTTTTTGGTCTCGCGGATGAAATAGTAGGCGCCCGGCAGGACAACCGCGACCGTGCCGGCCTTGGCCATCGCGGCAGCGCCAGCCTCGTCGGTATACTCAAGATGATCGGCCGACAGCGCGCCGTAGCTGGCGGCCAATGCCGCGCCGCCGAGATTGGACAACTGGTCGGCATGGAGCTTAACCGGCAGGCCGCGCTCTGTAGCCGCATCGAAAACACGTGCCATCTGATCGGGCGAGAAGGCGATGCCCTCGCAGAAGCCGTCGACTGCGTCGGCAAGGCCTTCATCAGCTATTTTCGCCAGCATCGGACCGGCGACGAGATCGATATAGGCATCCTTATCGCCGTTGGCTTCCGACGGCAGCGCATGGGCGCCGAGGAAAGTCGTGCGCACTGTCACAGGCCGCCGCCCGGCCAGTTGCCGCGCTGCGCGCAGCGACTTGCCTTCATTGTCGAGGTCGAGCCCGTAGCCCGACTTGATCTCGACGGTCGTCACGCCTTCGGCGATCAGTGCATCGAGGCGCGGCAAGGTCTGCGCCACGAGGTCTGCCTCGCTCGCCGCACGCAACGACTTGACAGACGAGACGATGCCGCCCCCTGCCCGCGCCACCTCTTCATAGGTGGCACCGGCCAGACGCATCTCAAACTCGTTGGCGCGATTTCCGGCGTGAATAAGATGGGTGTGGCAGTCGATCAGGCCCGGCGTGATCCAGCGACCATGGCAATCCACAACCTCGGCACCCGACAGCAGCTCGGCCGGCATGTCAGCCTCAGCACCGGCATAGACGATGCGGCCGTCTCGTGCTGCGACCGCGCCCGCATCGACAATGCCAAGGCCGGCCTTGCTTTCAGCCAGCGTCGCCAGCCGCGCATTGCGCCAAACCCTTGCCGATCCTGTCGATTGCGCTCCAGCCATGATCTTTTTCGTTTCCTCCACTTTCAATTATGTATATACATATCTAAGCGCGATGCAAGTGCTATCGTGCGGTTCGCGACAGTGGTGAGGAGATTATGGTGGCAACAATCTTTGCGGAACAGGCGCTTCTGGCCGATGGCTGGCAACGAGATGTGAGGCTGACGCTGGCCGGCGGACGCATCGAACAGGTGGAAGCCGGAGCCGTCGCCGCCTCTAACGACGAGCGCCACGCCATCGTGCTGCCGGGCATGCCAAACCTGCACAGTCACGCCTTCCAGCGCGGCATGGCCGGCCTCGCCGAAATCCGCGGCCCGTCGTCCGACAGCTTCTGGTCGTGGCGCGAGCTGATGTACCGTTTCGCGCTGTCGATGACGCCGGACCAGGTCGAGGCGGTAGCGGCGCAGCTTTATGTCGAAATGCTGGAGGCAGGATTTTCGCGCGTCGGCGAGTTTCACTATCTCCACCACGACCGCGACGGCAGCCCCTACGCCAACATCGCCGAGATGGCCGAACGCATCGCGGCAGCTTCGGTCGACACCGGCATCGGGCTCACCCTTCTGCCGGTTTTCTACGCCCATTCCGGTTTCGGCGGCACTCCGGCAAATGAAGGCCAGCGGCGATTCATCAACGATACGAATCGCTTCGCACAGCTTTTTGAGAAGTGCAGCGAAGCGGTTGCCGGCATCGACGGCGCGGTGCTCGGACTTGCGCCCCACAGCCTGCGCGCGGCGACCCCGGATGAATTGCCGGTTGTCACAGCCATGACCACCGGGCCGATCCACATCCACATCGCCGAACAGGTGAAAGAGGTCGAAGACTGCGTCGCCTGGTCAGGGGCCCGGCCCGTCGAGTGGCTGTTGCGCAACGCCGATGTCGACAGGCGCTGGTGCCTGATCCACGCCACGCACATGACCGAGGCCGAGACGATCGCCATGGCTCGGTCGGGAGCGGTCGCCGGCCTGTGCCCGATCACCGAGGCCAATCTCGGCGACGGCGTCTTTTCTGCGCCGCTATTCGTCGAACACGGCGGCAAATACGGCGTCGGCTCGGATTCGAATGTCGAGATCGGCGTCGGCGGCGAACTCCGCATGCTCGAGTACTCGCAGCGGCTGGCGCACCGGGCCCGCAATGTGCTTGCGACATCAGGCCAATCGACCGGCCGCGCACTGTTCGACCGGGCACTCGAAGGCGGAGCACAAGCGCTCGGCGCAGGGAACGCCGCCATTGCCGCGGGTGCGCCGGCCGATTTCATCTCGCTCGACGCAGGCCACCCCACCCTCGCAGGGAAAACCGGCGACGCCATTCTCGACGCCTGGATCTTCGCGCGCGGCGGCAAGGTCGATTGTGCCTGGGTCCGGGGACGCAAAGTCGTGTCGGGCGGCCAACATTTCCGCCGCGATGCTATTGCGGCGCGGTTCCGGAGCGTGATGATGCAACTGACGGCGGCGTAAAGGCGAGGAAATCCTGGTGCCTGATTCGATAGCGGACCTAGTTGAAGCGCCGGAAAGCGGCGATGCATCGACATCGCTCTACCAGCGCATCCTCAACGACATCCGCGACCGCATCGTTTCGGGCGAATGGGAGCCGGGGTACCGCATCCCCTTCGAACACGAACTGACCGAAGAGTATGGCTGTTCGCGCATGACCGTGAACAAGGCGCTGTCGCAACTCGCCAAAGCCGGGCTGATCGAACGGCGTCGGCGCTCTGGCAGCTTCGTGCGCAGGCCGCAGTCGCAGGCAGCCGTGCTCGAAATCCACGACATCCGCATCGAGGTCGAAGCGCTCGGCCTGCCCTACCGCTACGAACTGATCTCGCAGCTCAAGCGACGCGCCGGCGCGGCCGACCGTGACAGGCTGGGGGCCGGCGTTTCGGGCCAGCTTCTGGCGTTGAAATGCCGCCACTATGCCGGTGCGCGGCCGTTTTGCACGGAAGACCGGCTGATCAACCTCGCTGCCGTGCCTGAGGCTGCGGACGAGGAGTTCCTTGAAACGGCCCCCGGCCCCTGGCTGATCGGACAAGTGCCCTGGAGTGCGGCAGAACACGTCATCCGTGCGGCGGCGGCCGATGCCGAGATTGCCTCGGACCTTGGCCTTGCCGCCGGGGCGCCCTGCCTGGTCATCGAAAGGCGGACATGGAGCGCCGAGCGCCCGGTCACGCATGTGCGCTTCACCTATCCGGCGAATGCCCATGCGGTGGTCGCCCGCTTCACACCATCCGACAGCTAAGCAAAAACGCCGCGCATCCCGGGGACGCGCGGCGTTTCGCTAGGTTTGAAGCCGAAGGCTATCGTCAGGCAGCAGCCGTGACGATGATCTCGACCTTGTATTCCGGACCGGCGAGCTTGGCTTCACCGGTTGCACGTGCAGGCGTGTTGCCCTGAGGCACCCAGCCATCCCAGACCGAGTTCATTTCGGCGAAGGTCGACATGTCGTCGAGCCAGATGATCGCCTGCAGGATCTTGGTCTTGTCGGTGCCGGCCTTGGCCAGCAGGGCGTCGATCTCGGCCAGGATGGCCTTGGTCTGCGCGGCAACGCTTTCGCCCGGGGCGCCAACCTGGCCAGCCAGGTAAACGGTGTTGTTGTGGATGACGATCTGGCTCATGCGAGGGCCGACATCGATACGACGAACGCTCATGGTGGTCTCCTTCCGTTACAGGTGGCGCCTTCTTAGATTTTGCTGCCCCATCGGCGCAAGGCCGCAATGGTCAAATTCCGTGGGCCAGTCCTGTCAGTTGCGGCCCTATGGGGAAAATGCACCGCTTTGTCGCACCGCCTCGTTGACTAATGTAATAACATCACATATCCAGAGTTCGAACGAGCGGCCGCCTGTGGACAGACCGATGACCGACGCCTGCCTGACATTCAAGGACCTGACGCTGGGCTACAGTAGCCATCCAGCGGTCCACCATCTCAACGGCTCGATCAAGGCCGGTTCGTTGACGGCGGTCGTCGGCGCCAATGGCTCGGGCAAATCCACCCTGATGAAGGGCATCGTCGGCGTGTTGAAGCCGATGGCCGGCTCCTGCACCGTCGCTCCGGGAAAACGCATCGCCTATCTGCCGCAGCAGTCGGAACTCGACCGCAGCTTTCCCGCCCGCGTCATCAATCTCGTTTCGCTTGGCCTGTGGCCAAGGCGTGGCCTGCTCGGCCGCTACACCAAAGAGGATCGCGAGGCCGTCAACCACGCATTGATGGCCGTCGGGCTGGAAGGCTTCGAGAAGCGCCCAATCGACACGCTTTCGGGCGGCCAGTTGCAACGCGCCCTGTTTGCCCGCGTGCTGGTCCAGGACGCCGACATCATCCTGCTCGACGAGCCGTTCAACGCGGTCGACGCCAAGACGGTCGGCGACCTGATCCGGCTGATCAAGCGCTGGCACGGCGAAAACCGCACGGTGATGGTGGTCGCCCACGACCTCGAGCTGGTGCGCGCCCATTTTCCCAACACCCTGCTGCTCGCACGCCAGCCGGTTGCCTGGGGCGAAACCATCGAGACGCTGCGCCCGGAAAACCTCCTGAGAGCCCGGCGCTTCGACGAAGCCTGGCATGACGATGCGCCATGGTGCGAACCGGAACCAGGCCATGTCCACGCGCACAGCCATGACGATCATCACCATCATGAGCACGGCGAGGTCCACGGCCATCCCGACCACGAATCCGGCCCGCGGGCAGCCTGAACATGTATGATTTCCTGATCGCTCCGTTCGTCGAATTCGGCTTCATGCAGCGCGCGCTTGCCGGCTCGCTGATGCTGGCGCTGGGCGGATGCCCGGTCGGCGTGTTCCTGATGCTGAGGCGCATGAGCCTGACCGGCGACGCCATGGCGCATGCCATCCTGCCGGGCGCTGCCGCCGGCTTCCTGCTCTACGGCCTGCAGATCGTGCCGATGACCATCGGTGGACTGATTGCGGGCGTCATCGTGGCGCTCGGCGCGGGCGCGGTCTCGCGCTTCACCGTACAGCGCGAAGATGCCTCGATGGCGGCGTTCTACCTGATTTCGCTGGCGCTCGGCGTGCTCATCGTGTCGCTGCGCGGCTCGAGCGTCGATCTCATGCATGTGCTGTTCGGCACCGTGCTGGCGTTGAACGACGACGCGCTGACGCTGATTGCGCTGATTTCAGGATTCACGTTGCTGACGCTTGCCGTCTTCTGGCGCGCATTGGTCGCCGAATGCCTCGACCCGCTGTTCCTGCGCTCGGTCAGCCGGCTCGGTACGCCGGTCCACTTCATCTTCCTCGGCCTCGTCGTGCTCAATCTCGTCGGCGGCTTCCAGGCGCTTGGAACCCTGCTCTCCGTCGGCCTGATGATGCTGCCGGCTGCGGCCGCCCGGTTCTGGACGGCACGGGTCGAGCCGATGTGCGCGCTGGCCTTCGGTTTTGGCGCGATTTCCTGCGTTGCCGGGCTGCTGGTCTCTTATCACGCCTCCCTGCCCTCCGGCCCGGCGATCATCCTTTCGGCAGGGGCGATCTATCTCGCTTCCATTCTTTTCGGCACGCGCGGCGTCTTCAACACCAAGCTTCGCCGCCACCGCCACCGCACCGCCTGATCCGCTTCAACATGGAGAGACATATGCTCAGGACAATTGGCTTCGCCTCGCTTATGAGCGTTATAACATTAACTTCCTTCACCGCGACTTCGGCCTCTGCCGATCCGCTCAAGGTCGTGGCAAGCTTCTCGATCATCGGCGACTTTGCCCGGAATGTCGGCGGCGACCGCATCGAACTCACCACTCTGGTCGGACCGGACGGCGACGCCCATGTCTACGAGCCATCCCCCGCCGACGCGGTGACCATGTCCAAGGCCAATGTCGTCCTGGTCAACGGCCTGCAGTTCGAAGGCTTCCTGCAGCGCCTAGTCGAGGCCAGCGCCACCAAGGCTTCGGTGGTCGAACTGACCATGGGTGTCGAGCCCATCAAGATGAAGGAAGGGCATGAGCACGCTGCCGAGGCAGGCAGCGACGATCACAACCACGGCGACCTCGATCCGCACGCCTTCCAGTCGATCGCCAACGCCAGGATCTATGTGAAGAATATCGCCGACGCCTTCTGCGCTGCCGACGCCAGCGGCTGCGATAGCTACAAGGCAAACGCCGAAGTCTATACCGCCAAACTCGACGCGGCCGATGCCGAGGTCAAGGTGGCGGTGGCGGCGATCCCGGAGGACAAGCGCATCGTCATCACCTCGCACGATGCCTTCGGCTATTTCGAGAACGCCTACGGCCTGACCTTCCTGGCGCCGGAGGGCATTTCGACCGAAGCGGAGGCTTCGGCGGCCGATGTCGCGGCGCTGATCTCGCAGGTGCGTGGCGACAAGGCATCGGCGATCTTTCTGGAAAACATCACAAATCCGCGCCTGATCGAGCAGATCTCCTCGGAAACCGGTGTCAAAGTCGGTGGAACGCTCTATTCCGACGCGCTGTCCAAGGCCGACGGCGCGGCCGCGACCTACATCGACATGATGAAGGCCAACATCGCCACCATCAAGGGCGCGATCCTCGGCAGCTAACCGGATATCGCCAAGCGGCCAGCAGGCCGCCTTTTGGCCCGACAATCCGATCCGACCAACCAGCCGGCATGAGGCGGGGCCCAAAACCTCGCCTTTTTCTCAAACTCCACCTGTTATGTAATAACATTCATGAGGATAATATGAAACATCTACTCGCCACCACGTCTGCGCTTGCCGTTCTACTCGGCGTCGCCGCCGCTCCAGCCTTCGCCGAGAAACAAACCGCATGGCGGCTGTTCGTTTCCGATCACGCCCAACCGATCGTCCACGCCATCGACATGGAGACCGGCCAGAAGATCGACACGTTCAACGTCAAGGCGCCAACCAGCCTCTATCGCTCCAGCAGCGGCCGCACCGTCTTTGCCGTGCAGGGCAAGGGCGATGTGATCTCGGTGCTTTCGAGCGGCATTTCTTTCGGCGACCATGGCGACCACGGCGACATCAGCGTCGAGGCGCCAAGGCTTCTGGATGTCAGCTTCGAGGGCAAGAAGCCGTCGCATTTCGTCGACCATGAGGGCGACATCGCCCTGTTCTTCGACGACGAGGGAAAGACGCGGGTCACACGTGAGGCTGACATTCTCGAGGGCAAGCCGGCCATTCGCGAAGTGACCACCGACGCGCCGCATCACGGCGTGGCCATCGCCCTGGGCGACCACGTGCTTGTGTCGGAGCCGAACCTGGCGAAGCCCGATGAACTGCCCATTGGCATTCGCGTGGTCGACCGTTCGGGAGCGTCCGTCGGCGGCCTGCACGATTGCCCGGACCTGCATGGCGAGGCGTCATCGGGCAACCTTGTTGCGGTTGCATGCGCCAAAGGCCTGCTCATCACCTCAGCAGGCAACGGCACCCCGAAGGTCAATCTGCTGCCCTACGCCGATCTTCCCGAAGGCAAATCGACGACGCTGGTGGGCGGTCGCGGCCTGCAATACTTCCTCGGCAATTATGGTCCCAGCGCCGTCGTCCTGATCGATCCGAAGTCCGAAGACGCCTTCAGGCTGATCGAACTGCCAACACGCCGCGTGCATTTCACCGTCGATCCTGTGCGGGCGAAGTTCGCCTACGTCTTCACCGAAGATGGCCAATTGCACAAGATCGACGTGGTGGCTGGCAAGCTGGATGCCTCGCTCAAGCTGACCGAGCCCTACAGCATGGACGGCCACTGGAGCGATCCGCGTCCACGCATCGCCGTCGCCGGCGATCGCATCGTCGTCTCGGACCCGCTGAAAGGCGTCCTGCATACCGTCGATGCCGCAAGCTTCACGCAGGGCGAGGACATCGCACTCGCGGGCAAGCCGTTCAACCTGGTCGCCGTCGGCGGCTCCGGCGAAGCCCATTGAAATGACGGGGGAGCCGGCACACACCGGCTCCCCCGTCCTGCATCTGCTACCAGCAGATGGTTGCCCCGGAGCGCCAGCAGTGGCAAGACTGGCGCCGACCGGCTGCGACTGCGGCCCACGAACCCTTGCGAGGACGAACATGGAAATTCGCCAGATCACCGACGATTACTCGGTTTCCGGCCAGATCACGCCGGACGAAGTTGCCGCCGTCAAGGCCGCAGGCTTTAAGAGCGTGATCTGCAACCGGCCCGACGACGAGCAGCCCGGCCAGCCTTCCGCAGGCAGCGTCAAGGCAGCAGTCGAGGCAGCCGGCCTTGCTTTCCGCCACATCCCCGTCATCAGCGGCCAGATGACCGGCGACAATGTTGCCGACATGGCCGATGCGCTCGACGAGATGGAAGGTCCGGTCTTCGCCTATTGCCGCTCGGGCGCCCGCTGCACCAACCTCTACATGGCAATCCAGCAGAGCAAGGGTTGATTGGAGCGGCAGCGGACGCGCTTCGATTTGCAGGACCACCAATTATGACCTAAATTATGGTCATAAGGATTGTGCCCATGAACGTTTCCGTCGCCGAGGCCAAAGCCAAGTTCTCCGAACTCATCAAGCGGGCTGAAGCCGGCGAGGAGATTGTCGTCACGCGCCACGGCAAGGCCGTGGCGCGCGTCATGCCGCCGGAGCCAGAACAGGAATTGCTTCCACGGATCGGTGCGCTCAAGGGCAAGATCTGGATCGCTGATGATTTTGACGCACCGCTTGATGATTTCAAGGACTACATGAAGTGACCGGCGAGGCCTTTCTCGCCGACACCCATATCATCCTGTGGTCGGTCAACGACGACTCACGACTGAGGCCAGCGCACCGCAAGATTCTCGCCTCTTCGGCGATTGTCTATGCCAGCGCGGCGAGCGTCTGGGAGATTGCGATCAAGCAGAACATCGGAAAGTTGGACGCGCCGACCAATCTCGACGTCCTCCTTCCTAGAATGCAGTTTACGCCGCTTGCCATCACCATCGAGCACGCACAGCGCGTGGCAGGATTGCCTCGCCATCACGGCGACCCATTCGACCGGCTCCTGATCGCACAAGCGCAGACCGAGAACCTGTCGATCCTCACCGCCGATCCATTGTTCTCGCACTACGACGTCGCACTCGTCTGAAGCCCCAGCCGCTCGACCTCTTCGCTGCGGAACTGCAGATCGTAGTCGAGGAAGAACTCGTCGAGTTGCGGCGGGGCGGCGGAAGTGCCCGACAACATCGCATGCACCTGACCACGATGGTGGATCTGGTGGATGTAGAGATGCGCAAGCAGATCGCCGATGCGCTCGGGTATCTGCCCCGCCTCGCCGCGGTCGGAGAGCACCGGCCTGTCGAGATCGGCCTCCGTCAGCCGGTCGCAACAGCCGATCAGCCGGCGGTCGAACTCCGCCTGAGCTCTTGCCAACGCCACCGCGTCGTCGAAATCGACAAAACGGTCGAACACCCTTCGCCCCTCACCGCCCTCTTCGATCATGTCGAGATAATAGATATCGACTGACAGGATATGGTTGAGCGTCTCCTTGAGGGACGGAAAGAAACTGGTCCGCACAGCCTCGAATTCGCCCGGCCTCAAGGCCTGCACGGCGCGGTAGATGCGGTCGTTCGACCACAGATTGTTCCGCGCCATGCAGCGAAAGTGGCTCGTCAAGTCCACGGCGGCCTCAGGCCGGCTCGAAGCGGCCGACCTGGCGTTCGATCGCGCCGAAGATGGAGTGGCCGGACTTGTCCTTCATTTCGACGCGCAGCGTGTCGCCGAGCGAAACCGACAATGTCTCGACCGCGCCCCTGACAATGGCACCGGTGCCCAGCGGCCTGGTCGCCGCCGCATCGGCAATCAGCTTGGGAAAGCTGGTCCAGCCGACCGAGGCAATGCTTCGCGTGCCTGCCAGCAGCGGCAGATGCACCGCACCGTCCCAGGCATCGCCAAGTTCGTCCGGCGTCACCGCAACAGGCGACAGCGCCGACGTTCCGCTCTGCCCGGCATCGAGGTCCGTATCGGCCGAAAGCACGACAAGGGCAATGGCGTCCTTGGCGCTGTCTGCTGTCGCCGCCATCGCAACGTCCGCGACGATCACCGCAACGGCCGCCTCGATCTTGGCGTCACGCGTCTTGCCGGCGAGTTCGATCGGATCGCGCGGGCCAACAAAGGCATCGCCTCCGCCCAGGCGCTGGTAGGCGCGCGGCAGGGGCGAATGGGCGTCATGCTCATGGAAGCGCGACGAAGGCACCGAGCCTATTTCCAGCGAATCGGCCAATGCTGTGAGATGCGGGAAAATCCGGCGCCAGTCGTCCAGCGCCGCCTGCAAATTCGGCGCCAGGAAGGAGGCATCGGTGTATCGCGTCAGGTCGCGCGAGACGATGACCAGTTTCCCGTCACGCGAACCGTTCTTCAGCGTCGCCAGTTTCATGCAGGTCCTCCCGATTGCGGGCGTCATCGCCCTCGACCACCACAACAAGCCCGTCGCGGCCGATCGTCAAGGGACCATTCCATGTTTTCCTGACAGCCTCGATCCAGTCGGCTTCGCCGATCTCGGTATCATCAGCTGGAATGAGGTGGTTGAGCACCAGCCGTCCAACCCCGGCCCTGGCAGCAATGGTGCCAGCTTCCCCTGCCAGGCTATGGCTTGCCATCAGGTGCTGCCTCAGGCGGACGCCATTGCCGGTACGCGCCACCAGCCGTTCGACGCCCTCTTCCAGCATCGCTTCGTGGAGCAGTATTGCGGCGCCGCGGGCAAAATCGGCGAGCGGTGGAAAGAAGGCCGTGTCGGCGGAAAATACGATGCTCGTGCCCGCATGCTCGAAGCGAAGGGCGAAACACTCGGTCACTGGCGGGTGGTCGACACGCAGGGCGGTGACAGCGAGGGCGCCGTCGTGCAGCACATCCCCTTCGCCGAACTCGACAACCTCGACCATCCTGCGCAGGTCGGGACGGCCCTCATCGTCGATCCGGGTTTCGATGTCGAATTCAAGCGCTTGCACGAAACTTTGCCAGTATCGATTCAACCCGATGGGGCCAAACAGCCGGACCGGTGTCGCGAGCCCGGCCGTCCACGCGGTATGAATCAACGCTCCCAGTTCAAGCACATGGTCGGAATGAAGATGGGTAATGAAGATGAGATCGAGCGCTTTCAGGCTCAGGCCCGCGTCGGTCAGGCCGCGCGTCACGCCGAGCCCGCAATCGACGACGATGGTGCGGCCGCCGAGTTCGAGAAGTGTGGAAGTCGGCCAGGGCCCACCGGGTCGGATCGCCGGACCACCCTTGGTGCCGAGCAGAACGAGACGATCGCTCATGCGCTTCTGCCCCGCGCCGAGCCTGTCGCTCCGATATCCTGATTCATGCCACACCTCGCTGCAGGCGCCCAAGCTAAAGCGCCGTCAAGGTTCATGGCAAGGCGAAAGCGTCAGTCGACGCGGCGTGGATATTGCGCCCGCGGCGGAATCCAGTGGTGAACCAATGCCAGCACCAGAAGGCTGACGCAGCCGAGCAGAATGACAACGAAGAGCGTGCCGCCCTGATAGGGCGAAGCGGTTGCCACGAGCGGGATCGCGCCCGCCGGCGGATGCGTTACGCGGAACATCAGCATCAGCGCGATCGAAACGCCGACAGCGACCGCCGACACTTCCCACAGCCCCGGGAAAGTCATAGCCGCGGCCACGCCGATCAAGGTTGCGATGAAATAGCCGGCGAAAATATTGATCGGCTGTGCCAGTGGGCTCGCTGGCTGGCCAAACAGGAGAACCGCAGTCGCGCCCAACGGTGCAATCAGCATCGGCAAGCCAGTGACCGAGGCCAAACCACCCACGGTCGCCATACCCACGACCGCCCCCGACCCCGACTTGAGGTGCGAAAGGAATTGCCCTTGCGGTTCGTGCCGGGCGGTAAGCGTGCGAATATGGCGGCGCATCATCGATTCCAGGCGAACGGTCTGCTCCAATAGCAAATCGCCTGTTCGTTTGGCAACGCTGGTTTGTTCGAAAAATTCGCCCTATAGTGAAAAAACGTTCCTGTGGCTCACCAATCCATGACCACCTTGCCGGAATTGCCGCTGCGCATGGCATCGAACCCGGCCTGGTAGTCGTCGATGCCGATGCGATGGGTGATGAGACCCGTCACGTCGAGCGGCCCCTGCACCAGCGCGATCATCTTGTACCAAGTCTCGAACATCTCGCGACCATAGATGCCCTTGAGATGCAGCATCTTGAAGATGACCTTGTTCCAATCGATCTCGAAGCCGGTCGGCGCGATGCCGAGGATGGCGATCTTGCCTCCATTGTTCATGGTGTCGATCATGTCGCGGAAGGCGACCGCCGAGCCTGACATCTCAAGCCCGATATCGAACCCTTCGGTCATGCCCTCGTCGCGCATCACGTCGCGCAACTTTTCCCTCGAGGCATCGACCACATGATGAACGCCCAGCTTTTTCGCCAGCGCCAGACGGACAGGGTTGATATCGGTGATGACGACCTTTCTCGCGCCAACGCATTGCGCCACCAACGCCCCCATGATGCCGATCGGGCCGGCGCCGGTTACCAGCACATCCTCGCCGACCAGGTCGAAAGAAAGGGCCGTGTGCACGGCATTGCCGAGCGGGTCGAAAATCGCGGCGATCTCGTCGGGCACGTCGTCGGGGATCGGCACGACGTTGTGCTGGGGAATGGCGACATATTCAGCGAAGGAGCCCGGGCGATTGACGCCGACGCCCAGCGTGTTGCGGCAGAGATGCCCTCGCCCCGCGCGGCAATTGCGGCAATGGCCGCAAACGATATGGCCCTCGCCCGAGACCCGCTGGCCGACCTTGTAGTCCTTCACGCCGGCGCCGAAATCGGCAACCGTGCCGACGAACTCGTGTCCTGTGACCATCGGCACCGGCACCGTCTTTTGCGCCCACTGGTCCCAGTTGTAGATGTGGACGTCGGTGCCGCAGATCGCCGACTTCCTGACCTTGATCAGCACGTCGTTGGGACCGACCTCGGGCACCGGCACCTCTTCCATCCAGATGCCGGGTTCGGCCTTGGCCTTCACCAGAGCGCGCATCATGTTCGACATTGTCTTCTCCTGCGAATCCCTTGATCCAGAATCGCTTTTGGCGCCGCTGGCAGCTTACGAAACGACGCCCAACTCTCGTCCGACTTCGCCGAAAGCGGCCACCGCCCGGTCAATGTCGGCAGCCGAATGTGCCGCCGACATCTGGGTGCGGATGCGCGCCTGCCCCTTGGGCACGACCGGGAACGAGAAACCGATAACGTAGATGCCGCGCTTGAGCATCCGCGCCGCCACCTCCTGGGCGAGGGCGGCGTCGCCCAGCATGACAGGAATGATGGGATGGTCGGCACCGGCAAGCGTGAAGCCAAGCTTGCCCATGCCCGAGCGGAAGCGCTCGGCATTGGCATAGAGCTTTTCGCGCAAGGCGCCGCCTGAGGCGATCATGTCGAGCACCTTGATCGACGCTCCGGCGATCGAGGGCGCTAGCGTGTTGGAAAACAGGTAGGGGCGCGACCGCTGGCGCAGCCAGTCGACAACCTCGCGCTTGGCCGATGTGTAGCCACCCGAGGCGCCGCCCAGAGCCTTGCCGAGCGTACCGGTGATGATGTCGACCCTGCCCTCGACGCCGCAGTGCTCCGGCGTGCCGCGGCCGTGCTTGCCGACAAAGCCGACGGCATGGCTGTCGTCGACCATCACCATCGCCCCGTATTTTTCAGCCAGGTCGCAGACGCCGCCGAGATTGGCAATGATGCCGTCCATCGAGAACACGCCGTCAGTAGCGATCAGCTTGAAGCGGCTGCCTTCGGCCTTCTTCAGTTCCTCTTCGAGCGCTGCCATGTCGTTGTTGGCGTAGCGGAAGCGCTTGGCCTTGGAGAGGCGCACGCCGTCGATGATCGAGGCGTGGTTGAGGGCATCGGAAATGATGGCGTCGTCCTCGGAAAGCAATGTTTCGAACAGGCCGGCATTGGCGTCGAAACAGGAGGAATAGAGGATCGTGTCCTCCATGCCGAGGAACGCCGACAGCTTCGCCTCCAGTTGCTTGTGCTCTTCCTGGGTGCCGCAGATGAAGCGCACCGAGGCCATGCCATAACCGTAGCGGTCGAGTGCCTTCTTGGCGGCGTCGCGCAACTCATGGCTATCGGCGAGGCCGAGATAGTTGTTGGCGCAGAAGTTCAGCACCTTTTCGCCGCCGACCTCGATCTCGGCACTCTGCGTCGAGGTGATGACGCGCTCGGACTTGTAGAGCCCTGCCGACTTCAGTCCCTCCAGTTCGGAGGAAAGATGGGACAAAAACGCGTTGCTCATGGCCAGCTTGCCGCCTCGAATTGGAGTGCATCTGGGCAAGTGTCGCGCCTGGCAAGGTGAAAATCCATCACAAAAGCGACGGCGGGACGAATGGACGCCATCCGCCCCGCCACCCCAGTCACGTCAGCTCAACGGCGCGCCGATGATGTCGATGCCGTTGCGGGCGCAAGCCTCGCTCAGCATGGCAATAACTTCGGGCGTCGGCGCTTCCTGCGGTGGGATCTCCGCCCTGGGGGCCGGAATGCTGACTTCGCGCACCATGCGCTCGAAGTCGCCGCCTGTGGTGATGGTCAGGCAGCGGGCGCCCTCGGCGGATTCGACGCGATAGCTGTGCGGAATGCCCTTCGGCGCCAGCAGGATCTGGCCGGCGCGGCCGTAGAGATCCTTGCCACCGACGTTGAAACGCACCACGCCCTCGAGGATGTGGAAGACCTCGTCCTCGTTGTGGTGAATATGGAGCGGCGGCGACGATCCGTATGGCATCAGGTGTTCGATGACGCTGATGGTGTCGGCTCCCGCCTGACCCGAAACCCGGATGGTTGCAAGCGTGCCGTTGAACCACAGCAGTTCGCCGTCATTCTCGGTCTTTGCATGAATGGTCACTGTGTTTTCCTTTCGAACAAGCGCGGCGCCGGGCCGCAGTGGCCTTGATCTAAGGGGCGAGCGTATCCGTTCGAATTCAGCAAAACCGAAAGCTGTATCTGTAACCTGAAACATTTCGCACCTGATATGAACCAGGATGCCGAGACAAGTCTGTTAGGAATACGACGCCCGCACGCGCCGCTTCCTTGACCGCAGCGGGGCGTCGGCCACGCTATCCTTGGCGCACATCAAGCCTGCGCCTTGGGGACAGCATGACCGACGCGACGATTTCGAGCATTCGCATCTTCCGGCAATGGCAGCCGTTTCGCGACGGCACCTATCGCTGCTCGGGCGGGCGCAGTGCGGAAGGCTTCGATTCGACCATCGTCGAGATCACCAGTCGCGACGGCACCACCGGATACGGAGAAATGGCGCCGCTGGGCAGCTTCTACGACCCGGCATTTGCCGCCGGCGCGCGCGAAGCGATGCGGGAACTGGCACCGCAAATGCTGGGCTGCGACGCATCGGGTATCGAGGCCCTGAACCGACGCATGGACCTGCTGCTCAAGGGCCATCCCTATGCGAAGTCGGCGCTCGACATGGCGCTGTGGGACCTTGCCGGCAAACGCTCAGGGCTGTCTCTAGCCGCGATGAGCGGCGGCGCGGAGGGATCGGCGCTGGCACTATATCGCTCCATCGCCCAACAGGCTCCCGACGCGATGGCCATGCGAGCGCAAAAGTACATCGCCGAGGGCTACCGCCGCCTGCAGGTAAAGGTCGGGCTTGACGTCAACGAGGATATTGCCCGGCTCGAGGCGGTACGGGCAAGCGTTCCGGCCGACACCGTTCTGTTTTGCGATGCAAATGCAAGCTGGGGTACGGCAGAGACACGCCGCTTCCTGTTGGCGACGCGCAATCTCGACTACACACTGGAGCAACCTTGCGCGAGCTACGAGGAGAACCTCGCCATCCGCCGCGCCACCGACCGGCCTCTTGTGCTCGACGAAACCATCGACGGTGTTGACGTGCTGGTCCGCGCCATATCCGACGGGCTGGTCGACGGGATCACCATCAAGCTGGCGCGTGTCGGCGGCCTGAGCAAGGCAAGACTGTTGCGCGACATCGCGATTGCCAAAAATCTCAAGGTCACCATCGAGGATACGGGCGGCGCCCAGATCGACACGGCCGCCTATTCCGGCCTGCTGTTGTCGACACCGGAACATCTCAGACAACACACCGTCGACTTCCACAACTGGGTGACGGTGTCGAACGCACGCGGCGATTTTGCCATCGCCGATGGCATGATGCGCCTGCCCGGCGGCCCAGGGCTTGGCCTCGACGTCGATGCTCACGCCTTTGGCGAGCCAATCTTCAGCTGCTCTACCTGAGAGGATGGCTGGACGGACACGCCCCCGCACCCGTCCAGCCCAGCATCGGCGCTATGGTAGCGGGGCGCCGACGACCTCGATGGAACTGTTCACGCGATTGTCCGGGAAAGATTCTCTCGAAACGGAAGGAGCCGGACGGCTCATCTGGCGAACCATCTGCTCAAACTCCCCACCCTGGGTGACGATGAGACAGGTCGCGCCATCGGCGGACAGTATCTGAAAATCGTGAGGAATCCCCTTCGGCGCCATGACGGTCTGCCCGACATGGGCGAGGAAAACCGTTTCGCCAACCTGGAAACGCATCATGCCTTCGAGAATATGGATGAGTTCGTCGCCGCTCAAGGTCACCTGCAGCGGCGACGAGCCGCCTGCGGGCATGCGGCATTCGATGATGCTGATCTGGTCGTTTTCGACGCTTGCGGCTGTGCGGATCGTCATGAGATTGTCGCCGAACCACAGGATCTGGCCGGCATTCTCGAACTTGGTCTGGGCGTTCATCGACAATATCCCCTCTGCCCGTCCGGCGAAAAACTGCCGTACGCCCTTGGGGATTATCGACGCCATGTATCCGCCTGACGTCGAGAAGCAGGCGGTGTGTTTCAAAGTCATGAAACAATTCGCGCTATAGGCGAACTGTAATCGCACCAGCTAAACTACAAAGCGAACCATGGACGCACCGTAGCGACTTGCGCCTGCCAACAAGAAAACGGCCGCATGGCGTGTCCATGCGGCCGTTACGACCTTCAGCGTGTCAATCGAAGGCCTAGAAGAAAGCCTGCAGACCTGTCTGGGCGCGGCCCAAAATCAGCGCATGCACGTCATGAGTGCCTTCGTAGGTGTTCACGGTCTCGAGGTTCTGCGCGTGGCGCATGACGTGGTAACCGATCTGGATGCCGTTGCCGCCATGCATATCGCGGGCCTGGCGGGCGATGTCGAGCGCCTTGCCGCAGTTGTTGCGCTTGACGAGGCTGATCATCTCGGGCGCGAACTTGTGCTCGTCCATCAGGCGGCCGACGCGCAACGAGCCCTGGAGGCCGAGCGCGATCTCGGTCTGCATGTCGGCCAGCTTCTTCTGGTAGAGCTGCATGCCGGCGAGCGGCTTGTTGAACTGCTTGCGGTCGAGGCCGTACTGACGGGCACGGTGCCAGCAATCCTCGGCGGCGCCCATGACGCCCCAGGAAATGCCGTAGCGGGCGCGGTTGAGGCAACCGAACGGACCCTTGAGGCCCGAAACGTTCGGCAGCAGCGCATCTTCGCCGACTTCCACGCCTTCCATGACGATCTCGCCGGTGATCGAGGCGCGCAGCGACAGCTTGCCGCCGATCTTCGGCGCCGACAGGCCCTTCATGCCCTTTTCAAGCACGAAGCCGCGGATCTGGTTTTCGTGGGCCGCCGACTTGGCCCAGACGACGAAGACGTCGGCGATTGGCGCGTTGGAGATCCACATCTTCGAGCCGCTGATCTTGTAGCCATTCGCGGTCTTTTCAGCGCGGGTCTTCATGCCGCCTGGATCGGAACCTGCATCCGGCTCGGTCAGGCCGAAGCAGCCGATCCACTCGCCCGAGGCAAGCTTGGGGAGGTACTTCTTGCGCTGCTCCTCGGAGCCATAGGCATATATCGGGTACATCACCAGCGACGACTGCACCGACATCATCGATCGGTAGCCCGAATCGACGCGTTCGACTTCGCGGGCGACCAGGCCGTAGGTGACGTAGCCGGCGCCCAGGCCGCCATACTCCTCGGGAACGGTGATGCCGAGCAGGCCGGCCTCGCCCATCTCGCGGAAGATCGCCGGATCGGTCTTCTCGTCGAGATAGGCTTCCTCGATGCGCGGCGCGAGCTTGTCGGCAGCAAAAGCGGCCGCGCCGTCGCGTACCATGCGCTCGTCTTCGGACAGCTGGTCTTCGATCAGGAAAGGGTCGGCCCAGACAAAGCTGCCGCCGCCGGCCGGTGTGGATGCGCTCATGGTTCCTCCGGAGAATGGTGATTTTCCGTCATTCTAGACCGCTTCAGCACTTTTCGCTAACAAGTAATCTCGTAAGGTTTATGCGTAAATTCGATCAACTCAAGGCCAGGCCCGACGATGCGCCGCAGCTATGTCCCCACGATTGCAGAGCTTGAGGCCTTCCGCGCCTGCGCCGGCCTCGGCACGACAATTCGCGCCGCCGATCACCTCGGCCTGACCCAGAGCTCGGTCAGCCGTTCGATCGGCCAGCTCGAGGACCGGCTGGGCGTGGCGTTGTTCCACCGCGTCCGGCAGCGGCTGGCGCTTTCCGATGCCGGCCGCCGCTTCGCTCGCGATGCCGAGGCGATCCTCGACAGCCTGCATGAGGCGGCGGTGCGTACCATGGCCTTCGGCGGCCAGTCGGACGTGCTGAGCATCGCGGTGCTGCCGACATTGGCCGACCGCTGGCTGATCCCAAGACTCGCGGGCTTCCACGCCGCCCATCCGCACGTCGCCATCGACCTTGCGGTGCGGCTGGAGACCGTCGACCTAGAAACAGAAACTTTCGACGCCGCGATCCAGCGCGGTCCGGCAGAGTCGGGACAACCGGGCATCGTCCGCCTGTTCGACGAGGAGCTTGTGGTGGTGGCTTCACCGGCTTTGCTGGACGGGCGCGCCGCCCTCGATGATGCCGAGCTTGCCGCGCTGCCGCTGCTGCAGCAGTCGACCCGGCCGACCCTGTGGCTGCGATGGTTCCAGGCCGCTGGCATCGATCCACGCACCACTTTGCGCGGCCACCGTTTCGAACAATTCTCCATGGTGGTCGAGGCGGCGGTCGCCGGGCTCGGCGTGGCCCTGGTGCCGGAAGTGTTGGCAGAGCGCGAACTCGCCGCCGGCAGACTGGTACTGGCCTCACCCAACCGCATTGCCGGCGAAGTGCCTTACCGGCTCGCCTTCCGGCCCGGCAGCGAGGACCGGCCCGGCTTGCGCGAATTCGTCCGCTGGTTGGCGGCCGAAGCGGCGGACCAGCCGGTCAGATTCTGAGTCCAAACCTGATGCCGTCATAGATGGCGGCGTGGATGTTGCGCGCCTGCACGGCATCGCCGATGCGCAGCAGCAGGAAACGGCCATCCGGGTTCTTGGCCGGGAAGATGTCGCCGCCATGGATCAGGCGCTCGTAGTCGATGGCGCCGCCATTTTTCGACAGCGGCTTGAGCTCGAGATAGAGCTCGTCGAGCGGCAACGTGCCATACTCAACGACCACCTGATCGACACGGCGCTCCTCGTGCCAACCCTTGGCGTAGTCGGAAAAAAGGGTAGCAACCAACTGATTCCCTTCGCGCCTGACCGACTTCAGCCGCGTGTTGATGGTGATTTTCACGCCAGAGCGATGAAACGCCTCCATGTAGGGCACGTGGTTCATGCCGCCGATCTCAGGGGCAAAGAAGCGCTCCGGCGTCAGCAGTTCGAGCTTGCTGCCTGCCTTGCCGATCAGTTCGGCAGCCGTCATGCCCTGGTGGCCGCCATTGTCGTCATAGAGCAGCACATTCTCGGCCGGCTTGACGCTGCCGGCGATGATATCCCAGCTCGACGTGACCAGATCGTCGCCCGCATCGAGCGGCGGGCTCTGCGGCAGGCCGCCGGTGGCAATCACCACGGCATCCGGGTCGAGCGCCAGCACGTCGTCCACACCCGCCCAGATGTCGTAGCGGATCTCTACGCCGAGCCGCTCCAGCTCGGCCAGCCGCCAGTCGACGATGCCGATCAGCTCGCGCCTCCGCGGATTCTGCGCCGCAAGCCGCACCTGGCCGCCGGCCTGGCTCGATGCCTCCAGCACGGTCACCTTGTGCCCGCGCTCGGCCAGCACGCGCGCAGCCTCAAGGCCGGCAGCACCGGCACCGACCACGGCGACACTGCGCAGCGGGCCATCGGTGCGGGAAATGACATGGGGGATCGTCGCCTCGCGGCCGGTGGCGGCATTGTGGATGCAGAGCGCGCCGCCGCCCTCGTAAATGCGGTCGAGGCAGTAGGTTGCGCCGACGCACGGCCTGATCTGGTGCTCACGGCCTTCCATCACCTTCTTGACGATATGCGGCTCGGCGATGTGGGCGCGCGTCATGCCAACCATGTCGAGCTTGCCGGCGGCGATGGCGTGGCGGGCCGTGGCGACATCCGATATGCGCGCGGCGTGGAAGACCGGGAATTTGGTCGCCGCCCTGACCTCGCCGGCGAAATCGAGATGCGGCGACGACGGCATGCCGTGCAGCGGGATGACACCGGTCAGTGCTGCGTCGGTGTCGATATGGCCGCGGATGATGTTGAGGAAGTCGAATTTTCCCGACGACGCCAGGCGTCGCGCGATCTCGATGCCCTCCTCCTTCGACAGGCCCTTGTCGAAGTCCTCGTCGGCGACCATGCGGATGCCGACGACGAAATCGGGACCGACAGCAGCGCGCACGGCATCGATCACCCGCCAAGTGAAGCGCAGCCGGTTGTCGAGCGAGCCACCATAGTCGTCGTCGCGGTGGTTGGTCGCCGGAGACCAGAAGCCGTCCATCAAATGGCCGTAGGCCTCGAACTCGATGCCATCGAGCCCGGCCGCCTGCATGCGCTGGGCGGCCGAGGCATAGTCGGCGACGATACGCTCGATGTCCCAGTCTTCGATGGTCTTGGGGAAGGTGCGGTGGGCGGCTTCGCGCACCGGGGAAGCGCTGAGCACCGGCAGCCAGTCGGCCTTGTTCCAGTTGGTGCGGCGGCCAAGGTGGGTGATCTGGATCATCACCTTGCAGTCGTGCTCGTGACAGTCGTCGACGAGTTCGCGCAGCCAAGGCACGATCGCGTCGTCATAGGCGTGGAGATTGCCGAATGCGGCCGGGCTGTCGCGCGAGACGATGGCCGAGCCGGCCGTCATGGTCAGCGCCATGCCGCCCTTGGCCTTCTCGGCATGGTAGAGCCGGTAGCGCTCCTTGGGCATGCCGTCTTCGGAGTATGCCGGTTCGTGGCTCGTCGACATGACGCGGTTCTTCAGCGTCAGGTGCTTGAGCCGGTATGGCTGGAGAAGCGGGTCGTTGCTGGTCATTGCCTTCCTGCATTATCCGGCGCTAATACACGCCACTCGAAAACCGATGCCGGCGCGGCAACGCGACTTTTCGCGGACAATCGCGCCGATGCAATGAGCCAAGCCCAGCCCAAGAGCCGCCCAATGACCATCACCGATACCCTCACCCAGCTCGGCACCAAGGTCGAAACGCCGACCTCGCCGGAAACCGCAGTGCTCGAAACCGTGCCCTACACCCGCGTCGAAGGCCCGCCGGCCATCGTGCGCTTCACCTGCCCGGAATTCACTTCGCTCTGCCCGGTGACCGGCCAGCCCGACTTCGCGCACATCGTCATCGATTATGCGCCGGACAAGATGCTGGTCGAATCCAAGTCGCTGAAGCTGTTCATGGTGTCGTTCCGCAATCACGGCGCCTTCCACGAGGATTGCACGGTCATGATCGGCCGCCGCGTCGTCGAAGCGACAAAGCCGCTGTGGCTGCGCATCGCCGGCTACTGGTATCCGCGCGGCGGCATCCCGATCGACGTGTTCTGGCAGACCGGCACGCCGCCGGAGGGATCGTGGCTGCCCGAAACGGGTGTTGCGCCCTATCGCGGCCGCGGCTGAGCCGGGAATTTCGAGCACGTTGCTGGCAACGCGGCGGAGTGTCACGAACCGCCATATCCCTGCATGTCAGCTGGATCGCGTGCACCGTGGCGCACCGCGTGAATGACAACCTCGTCGCCTCCGTGTTCATAAAAGATCAAATATGGATAAGGTCTTGTGTTGATCCGCCGGATGCCGTCTTCGTCGGTCAACCGGCCGACCTCGGGATGACGCTGCAGCAATTCCGTGATCACCTTGATGCGCTTTGCCACCTTTTTGGCCGCAGACGGCGATTCAGCCGCGATGTGATCGAGTATCCCCTCAAGATCGGCAAGTGCCGGAAGGGTGTAGCGCAATCTCATGCGCCGTGCTTCGCCCAGACCGCCGCGACATTTTTCTCCGAAGCAAATTCACCACGAAGGGCAGCCGCGCGGGATCTTTCGATGGCAACTCGCTCGTCAGCCGTCAGCAGAACAGGCGCCACAGCACCAGCACCTACGAGTTCAAAGATCGCGCGGGCAATCTCGTCCTGGTCATCCCTGGAGAGCTTTCGAGCTGCCTCCAATGCCTGTTCGAGTAGCTTGGTCATGTCTCATCCTCGCATATGTGGAGACAATATTTCGCTCCCGCGAGTCCTCCGTCAATACCACGCGTCTTCCATCGACGTCTTCTTGCGCGTCATGAAGTCCTGCAGCGCCTCGTCGATGCCGGGGTCGAGCGGCGGCGCCTCGTATTCGGCGAGCATCGTCTTCCAGCGCTTGTTGGCGCGGGTGGCAGCGTCGACCGAGCCTGCCGCCTGCCACTTCTCATAAGGCTCGTTGTCGGCGATGGCCGAATCCCAGAAGGCCGTCTCGTAATTGGCCATGGTGTGGGCGCAGCCAAAGAAGTGGCTGCCGGGGCCGACCTCGCGGAAGGCGTCGAGCGCCAACTGGTTGTCGTCGATCTTGACGCCGTCGAGATAGGTGTGCAGCGCGCCGCAGAAATCGGCGTCCATGACGAACTTCTCGTAGGACATCGACAACAGCCCGTCGAGGAAGCCGGCGGAATGCAGGATGAAGTTGGCGCCGGAGTGCACGGCGGCCAGCATCGACATGGTGCCTTCGTTCATGGCGTGGGCGTCGGGTAGCTTCGATGTGGTGAAGTTGCCGGAGCATCTGAGGGGGAGATCAAGTCTCCGCGCAAGCTGCCCGATGACCATCGAGCCGATGGCCGGCTCGGGCGTGCCGAAAGTCGGCGAGCCCGAGCGGAGCGACATCGACGACAGGAAGTTGCCGAAGATGACAGGCGCGCCGGGCCGCTCGAGCTGGGTCAGCGCACAGCCGGCCATGGTCTCGGCCAGCGACTGGGCGATCGCGCCGGCATTGGTGACCGGGCCCATGGCACCGCCGAGGATGAAGGGCACCACAACCGCCGCCTGGTTGGCGCGGGCATAGGCGCGCAGGGCGGTGGTCATGGTCGCGTCCCAGACCAGCGGCGAATTGACGTTGACGTTGCCGAGGATGACGCAGTTCCGGTCGGTGAATTCCTCGCCGAAGACGATGCGCGCCATGTCGATGGAGTCTTCAGCCCGGCTCTCCGAGGTCACCGAGCCCATGAAGCCGCGGTCGGAATAGCGGATATGGCTGTAGACCATGTCGAGATGGCGCTTGTTGACCGGCACGTCGACCGGCTCGCAGATCGTGCCGCCGGAATGATGGAGCCAGGGCGAAGACTGCGCCAGTTTCACGAAGTTGCGGAAGTCCTCGATAGTGCCGTAGCGGCGCCCGTTGTCGAGATCCATGACAAAGGGCGAGCCGTAGGCCGGCGAAAACACCACGCTCTTGCCACCAATCTCGACCGAACGCTCGGGATTGCGGGCATGCTGGGTGAAGGTCGCGGGCGCCGTCTTGAGCACTTCGCGCAACAGGCCGGGCTCGAACTTGACCAACACGCCCTCGACCTTGGCCCCTGCCCGTTTCCAGTGATCGAGCGCTGCCGGATCGTCGCGGAACTCGATGCCGATCTCGGCGAGGATGCGGTCGGCCGTCTCCTCGATGCGGATCAGGTTCTCCTCGGACAGGATGTCGTAGGTCGGGATGTTGCGGAGGATGTAGGGTCGGCCATGCGCTTCGGGCCCGTGCGAGCGCTGTTCGCGACGGGCGTTGCGGCCGCCGCGCTCACGGCGTTTGGCAGGCTCTGCCTGGGTTTCGGGGGCAACGACGTTCATGCAGGGCTCCTGAACATTCCAGCATGAAGCTAGCCTTTGGCAGCGCGGCTGTGACGCTTGAAAATCCTGATTGTTTGCATAAGCTGTATTTATGCAAAGCCTGCGCCATCTGCTGCCATCCGCCGGCAGCCTCATCGTCTTCGAAGCGGCAGGACGGCTGGCGAGCTTCACCGCCGCCGGCCGCGAGCTCGGCATGACCCAAGCGGCGGTCTCCTATGCGATCCGCGGACTGGAGGACCAGTTCGGCGCCAAGCTGTTCCAGCGCCGCCACAGGCAGGTGCTGCTGACGGAGGCCGGCGAGCGTTTCCATGCCGACGTCACGCTCGGCCTGTCGCATATCCGCAAGTCGGCGGAGGAGCTCAGGGCACGGTCCGGCGGTATGCATGTCACGCTGTCGGCCTCGACCGCCTTCGCCTCGTTCTGGATGATGCCGCGGCTGCAGAAGTTCCGCGACGACCTTCCGGGCATCGACCTGCGCATCCAGACCGCCGACCGCGACCTTGATCTCGTCGCCGAGGGCATTCCCTTGGGCATCCGCGGCGGCGACGCCACCGACTGGCCGGACTATGAGCTGCTGCAGATCGCCGACGAGGAGGTCTATCCGGTCGCCGGCCCGGCCTATCTGGCGCGCGCCGGCACGCCAACGACACCGGCGGAGATGACCCTGCATCACCTGATCCATCTCGAAGAACCCTATCGCCCGGCCGCGACCTGGAACGAGTGGTTCCAGTCGGCCGGCCTGAATGGCGCCGTTGCCAAGCGCGGGCTGGTCATCAACGACTATGTGCTCGTCATCCAGGCTGTCATGGAAGGCCAGGGCATCGCGCTCGGCTGGCGCCATCTCACCGACCGGCTGATCGCGGCGGGGCTGCTGGTCCGGCTTTCCGACCACGTGATGACGACCGGCAAGGGTTTTCACGTTGCTTGGCCGAAGAACCGTCCGCTCAGCGAGAGCGCGGAGAAGGTGCGCGACTGGTTGGCCGCTCAGGCTTAAGGCTGGCTTCTTTTATTGACAGGTGTTTCCGCCAACTATGCAACTCGGCCTGTCCGTGCCGAACCGAATCCAGCTATGATACCAAGATGCCCATTCGCCAGCTTTCCGAAACGATGATCAACCAGATCGCCGCCGGCGAGGTCGTCGAGCGACCTGCCAGCGTGGTCAAGGAACTGGTCGAGAACGCGCTCGACGCGGGTGCCTCGCGCATCGAGGTCGCCACGGCAGGCGGCGGGCTCAACCTGATCCGCGTCGTCGACGACGGCTCGGGCATGCCGGAGGAGGAACTGGCACTGGCGATTTCGCGCCACTGCACTTCAAAGCTCGGCGACGACATCCTCGACATCCGCTCTCTCGGCTTCCGAGGCGAAGCGCTGCCTTCGATCGGCTCGGTATCGAAACTCGCCATCCGCTCGCGCACGCGCCAGGCCGACAGCGGCGCCGAGATTGCGGTCGAGGGCGGGCGCGTCTCATCCGTGCGGCCGGCACCGACCAACCGCGGTACATCGGTCGAGGTGCGCGACCTGTTCTTCGCCACTCCGGCCCGGCTCAAGTTCATGAAGACCGAGCGCGCCGAGGCGACGGCCATCGCCGACATCATCAAGCGCATTGCGATTGCCTTCCCGGCCGTGCGCTTCACCCTGTCCGGCACCGACCGTTCGACGCTGGAGCTGTCCGCGACATCGGACGACGTCGAAGGCAGGCTCGCCCGCATCGCCCAGGTGATGGGCACCGACTTCCCCGACAATTCGATCGTCATCGATGCCGCGCGGGAGAGCGTTCGACTGGAAGGCCATGTCTCGATCCCGTCCTACACCCGCGGCAACGCGCTGCAGCAATATGCCTATGTCAACGGCCGGCCGGTGCGCGACAAGCTGATCGCCTCGGCGATACGCGGCGCCTATGCCGACGTCCTGCCGCGCGACCGCCATGCGGTGACGGTGCTGTTCCTGTCGCTCGACCCGGCCTTTGTCGACGTCAACGTACATCCGGCCAAGGCCGACGTGCGCTTCCGCGATCCGGGGCTAGTGCGCGGCCTGATCGTCGGCGCGATCCGCCAGGCGCTGGCCGGCGCGGGCATCCGACCAGCAACAACAGGCACGCAGGCGATGATGGGGGCTTTCCGGCCGGGAACCACCAGCTACGGCCACCCCGGCCCGGCCAACGGCCATCGCGCCTACAATCCCGACTTCAGAGCGGCAACCTCGGCAGGATACGAGCCGCAACGCTCGCCGTTCCGGCCACTCGATGCCGGCTTCGCCGAGGCGGCACAGGCGAGCTTCGACACGGGTCCGCTGCACAGCGCCGATGCCCGCGCCGGGCTGACTGAAGTGGCGGAGGTGCTGCTGCAGACCGAACTAGGCGCAGCCCGGGCACAGGTGCACGAAAACTACATCGTCGCGCAAACGCGGGATTCCCTTGTCATCGTCGACCAGCACGCGGCTCACGAGCGGCTGGTCTATGAGGCGCTTAAGAACGCCCTGCATTCGCGCCCGGTGCCGGCACAGATGCTTTTGATGCCGGAGATCGTCGACCTGCCGGAAGAAGACGCCGAGCGGCTGGCGCTGCATGCGGAAACGCTGGCCCGCTTCGGCCTCGGCATCGAGCGCTTCGGTCCGGGCGCAGTCGCCGTGCGCGAGACGCCGGCCATGCTTGGCGAGACCGACGTCACCCAACTGGTGCGCGACCTCGCCGACGAGATCGCCGACAGCGACACGTCGGATACGCTCAAGGAGCGGCTCGACGCCATTGCCGCGACTATGGCCTGCCATGGCTCCGTGCGATCCGGACGGCGGTTGCGGCCTGAGGAGATGAACGCGCTGCTGCGCCAGATGGAAGCGACGCCGGGTTCCGGCACCTGCAACCACGGCCGGCCGACCTATATCGAACTCAAGCTCGCGGACATCGAAAAGCTGTTCGGCCGGCGCTGACGCATTTCGCCGCCCACCGCCCAAAGGCGGCAGCTTGACCTCGGGCATTCGGTAGCCTTAAAAGCCGAGCAAGGAAGTTGAGCAAAAAGCGATGATGAACCGTTTCGAAGGCCCCGGCGCACGCGAAGCCCGCATCCGCTATCTCGACGGCGATTTCCAGGTGACGAGCCCCGGTTCCTTCGTGCGCTGTGCGGTGACGTCCGACTCGATCCCGCTCGACGAGCTCAAATACTGGAGCGTCGCCCGCCAGGAGCCCTATCGCGACGCGGCGGTCTCGCTGGCACGCGAGATCGATATGAACCCGGATCTGCGCAAGCGCCGCTAACGGCCCTCAGCCAGCAATCTTCCGCCGGCGCCAGGCATCGAGCGTTTCGTCGACGATGCGCTCGGCCGAATGTTCGATGTCGAACACCGCATCGATCTCCAGCACGTTGAGGCGCTCGAGGAATTCCGGCGATGCCGCGCCGTGGCGCAGGCGCGCCGCATCCTTGGACGTCGTGAGCAGTTCCAGTTCGCCGGCGTCGGCCGCTGCCACCAGATCGTCCAGTTCGTCCGGAAGATAGAAATGATGGTCGGCGAAGGCGTGCGCCAGAACCACGGTGCCGCCGGCCTTGCCAACCGTGTCGAAGAACTTTTCGGGATGGCCGATGCCGGCAAAGGCCAGGAAGCGCCGCCCTGCGAAGGCCTTCTTGCCGCGCGGCCGGGCCGTCGCCGAAAAGACCGGTTTTCCGGCCCGCGCTGCCTGGCGCACGACGGAATCGGCCCTTTCGCCCTCGCCCATCTTGAGGATGGCATCGGCAAACCGAAGCTGGTCGATCAGCCGGGCGCGCATCGGACCGCCTGGAATGACGTGGCCGTTGCCCAGGCCGAAACGCGCATCGACCACGATCAGCGCATAGTCGATATGGATGCGCGCGCTCTGAAAGCCGTCGTCCATGATCAGGAAATTGCAGCCCCGCTCGATGAGCAGGCGTGCGCCGGCCGCCCGGTTGGCGGAGACGGCAACCAGCGCGTGCTCGGCGAGCAACAGCGGCTCGTCGCCGACATGCTTGGCACTGTCATGGCGGGTGTCGACGACATGCGGCTCGGCGAAGCTGCCGCCATGGCCACGTGACAGGAAGCCGGGCACCAGTTGCATGCGCTTGGCCTGTTTGGCGAGCGCGATCGCAATCGGGGTCTTGCCGGTGCCGCCGACGGTGAAGTTGCCGACGCAAAGCACGGGAGCGTCCATCTTCTCCCGGCGGGCCGATTTCATGCGCCGGCCGGCAACGAAAGCATAGAGCGACGACACCGGGTAAAGCGCGTAGGCGCGCCAATCCGGTTTTTCCCACCAGAAAGGAGGCGCTTCGCTGGCCAGATCTACCTCCCGCCCGCGCCCTTGAGGCGCGACTGAACGATCAGCGGATGGATGAATGGCTCAAGCGACTTCAGCGTGCGGGCAAGCGCGCCGCGCATTTCCTCGACCGTCAGGGCGCCTGCCGCCATCATGTCGTGCCGCGCGATCTCGTTGCCGAGCAGGAAGTTGACCGCGCCTGCGAGCATGTCGCGGTCGCGCACGATCTTGGCGCCGCCGCGGTCGATCAGCCGCTGATAGGTGTCGCGGAAATTCTGCACATTGCGCCCGGCAAGCACCGCAGTGTCGAGCATCGCCGGCTCGAGCGGGTTCTGGCCGCCCTGCGAGGTCATGGAACGGCCGACAAATGCGATCTCGGTCAGGCGCAGATACAGCCCCATCTCGCCGATCGTATCGCCGAGAAGGATGTCGGTGTCGGGCAGGATGTGGTCGCCGCTGCTGCGACGAGCGACCTTGAGGCCCATGCCCGTCAGTTCCGTCATCAAGGCGACGGCACGATCGGGGTGACGCGGCACGATGATGGTCAGCAGATTGCGGTGGCGGTTGCGCAGCATGGCGTGCACTTCCGCCGCCATGACCTCCTCCCCGTCGTGAGTGGAGATGGCGGCCCAGGTCGGCCGGCGGCCGATCTGGCGCTGGACCGAATGCAGGGCACGCTCGTCCGCCGGCGGCGGTGACGTATCGACCTTGAGATTGCCGGAAACGGTAACGGGACGCGCCCCGAGAGCGCGAAAACGCTCGCCGTCGACCTCCGACTGGGCGACCACATGGGCCATGTTTTCGAACAGCGCCTCGGCGATGTTGGCGCGCCTCTTCCACGAAGCGAACGACCGGTCGGAAAGCCGCCCGTTGACCAGGATCTGCGGCACGCGCCGTGCACCGAGTTCGAGGATGGTCATCGGCCAGATTTCAGATTCGGCGATGATCGCGAGGTCCGGATGCCAATGATCGAGGAAACGGCTGACCGCCGGCTTGAGGTCGAGCGGTACGTATTGATGGATGACGCGATCGCCCAGGCGCTCTTCCACGACCTGCGCGGAGGTAACCGTGCCGGTCGTCAGCACGACATGGATGCCGTAGCCCAGTATGGCCTCGATCAGCGGCACCACCGCGATCGTCTCGCCGACGCTCGCCGCGTGGAACCAGATCAGTGGACCCTCGGGCCTTTCGCGGCTCGGCACGCCATAGCGCTCGCGCCGGCGATTGCGGTCCTCCTTGCCCTTGGAGGCACGCCAGGCGACGTAACCGCCGACCATCGGATAGGCTGCGGCGCCCGCATAGCGATAGGCTCCCAGAAATGCGCGGGCCCAGCGTTCGCTCATCGGGGACCGTCCACCAGACCATAGGCCTTTTCTGTCGCCCGATTGAGCGCGGCGGTCACCTCGACGCGGATCCGTTCCATCTCGGCATCGTCGGCATCGGCAGGCACTTGGATCAACGGCTCGACGATCACCGCACATCCGCCGAAAGGCAGGCTGATCGTGGTCTTGTCCCAGGTCTTCTCCAGCACCTTGCGCCGGCTGGTGGCAATCGCGATCGGCGCGATCGGCCGACCCGACAGGCGGGCCAAAAGGACGATGCCCATGCCCGATTCACGCGGAGTGCCATGCGGGATGTCTGCAATCATGGCAACGTTCTTGCCGGCATCAAGCGCCTTTTTCAGGGCAATCAACGCGGTCGCGCCGCCCTTTTTGAGCCTGCTTTTGCTTTCCCGCCCGCCAGAGCCGCGCACGGCCTCGATGCCGAATTTCTCGACCACCTGAGCGTTGAGCTCGGCATCAGCGCTGCGCGAGACCATCGCCACCAGACCGCGCTTGTTTGGATAGATGGCCGGCGCCAGCAGATGCTGGCCGTGCCACATTCCGAATACAAGCGGCTCGCTGTCGGCGTAGGCATAGGAGGCGAGATCAACGGAGCCCTCGACCAGAGGGTTGGTCCGGCGAATGAAACTCAAGCCATAGGCAAACAGGTTGGTGATCGCGGCCTTGGCGAAACGCGACTGGGCGAGCGGTTCGCGAATGCGCCGCCAGAACGTCTTGGGTGCCTTTCTGGCACGCTTTTTCTTCGCCGCAGGCCTCGCGGCCGGCGGCGCCATGCCAGGTTGCTCCATCAGTTCTGACCGGTCGCCTTCGTATCCGGCTCCAGCAGCCGATGCAGGTGGACAACGAAGTAGCGCATATGGGCGTTGTCGACGCTCCCTTGCGCCTTCGCCTTCCAGGCAAGCTCGGCCGACTTGTAGTCGGGATAGACGCCAACGATGTCGAGCGCATCGAGATCGCGGAACTCGGTTCCGCCGAGTTTCGTCAGCTCGCCGCCGAACACCAGATGCAAGAGCTGCTTTTTTCCGTCTTCTTCGGACATCTTCTTCCTTGATTCATCATCTCAGGGCCCGCCTGATCTAGACCAAACCGGGCCGTTTTGGAACAGTTTGCAGTTCGTCAGCCTTCTTGACCGGCAAGCACCCCTGCCATGACGTCGAGCATCGCCCCGCTGCCAGCCATCAGCGCGCCATGGACGATCTCCCTGCCAGCAAAGGCCGGCAGGCCGCCGTGGCTGTCGAGCAGTTTTCCGCCGGCCTCGGCCAATATCAATTCCGCTGCGGCAATGTCCCAGTCGTGTGCGTTCGGCTTGACGAAAGTTGCATCGAGCGCGCCGCTGGCGATCATCGCCAGACGATAGGCGAGCGAAGGAATATACGCCTCGCGATCCAGCCTGCCCTGCCATTCCTCCGGCATCCGGTCGATCATCGGCTTAGGGCCGGCAATGCGCACGCGCTCGCCCGCATCACGCACCCTGATCGGGGCATCGTTGAGGAAAGCGCCCCCGCCCGCGACCGCCCAATAGGTCTCTTCGCGCGCCGGGCATTCGAGCACGCCGGCCAGCGAGCGGCCGTTTTCGACGACGGCAACGCTGACGCACCAGGCCGTGCGGCCTTCGACGAAGCCGCGTGTGCCGTCAATCGGGTCGACCACAAAGGTGCGGCGCGCGCCAAGCCGGTCGAGATTGTCTGCGGTTTCTTCCGACAGCCAGCCATAGTCCGGCCGCGCCGCCATCAGCGTTTCGCGTAAGTAGCGATCGGCGGCGTAGTCGGCCTCGCTGACCGGCGAATTGCCACCCTTGAACCAGACTTCCGGGCTTTGGCGGAAATAGCTCATGGCAATACGCCCGGCCTCGGTGGCTGCCGTACACAGCAGCTCGAGTTCGGCTCGAAGCTCCGCCTGGTCTATGATCTCAGTCTCCGGCAAGGGTCATGCCTTCGATCAACAGGGTCGGCGCGGCGGTGCCGAAATTGCGGTCGAGGTCGCTCGCCGGCACCATGCGCATGAACATGTCCTTGAGGTTGGAGGCGATGGTCACTTCCGACACCGCCCAGGCAAGCTCGCCATGCTCGATCCAGAAACCCGAAGCGCCACGGCTGTATTCGCCGGTGACCATGTCGACGCCCTGACCGAACACTTCGGTGACGTAGAACCCGCGCTTCAGCGAGCGGATCAGCTCTTCGGGCGATTTCTCACCGGGCTCGATGGCAAAATTGGTCGAGGATGGCGACACGGACGAGCCGCCACGCGCACCGCGACCGTTGGTGACCAGTCCCAGTTCTCGCGCCGCCGAAGTCGACAGGAACCAATGGTTGAGCACGCCCTTGTCGACCATCTTGAGCGTGGCACCCTCGATGCCCTCGCCGTCGAAGGGACGCGATGCCTGGCCGCGCTGCTTGAGCGGCTCGTCGATCGCGGTGATGGCGGCGGATGCCACCTGCTTGCCCATCATGTCGCGCAGGAAACTGGTCTTACGGGCCACCGAGGCACCGTTTATGGCGCCGGCAAGGTGCCCGGCAATGCCGCGCGCGACGCGAGGATCAAAGACGACATCGACCGGTCCCGTCGCCGCCTTGCGCGCGTTGAGCCTCTTGACCGCGCGTTCGCCGGCATTGCGGCCGATGTCGGCCGCGGCATCGAGATCGGCGAAATGCAGCCGCGAGGAATAGTCGTAATCGCGCTCCATCGACGTGCCCTCGCCGGCGATGACGCTGGCCGAGCGCGAGAAACGCGAACCGACATAGTGGCCGACGAAGCCATGCGAGGTGGCGAGCACCAGGCCGCCAAGCCCCGCGGCAGCACCGGCGCCGGCCGAGTTGGTCACGCCCTTGACGGCAAGTGCGGCCTCTTCGGCGGCAAGCGCGTCTTCCCTCAGCCGCTCGGCCGACACCTCGGTGTCGTCGAAGAGATCGAGATCGCGCGGCGATGGGGCCAAAAGCGCCGCATCGGCGAGACCTTGATACGGATCTTCCGGCGACACCTTGGCCATTGCGACAGCGCGTTCTGCGAGGGTCTTGGGGTCGGACGCGGCAGTGGCAGATACGCTGGCAACCCGCTGGCCGACGAACACGCGAAGCGACATGTCCTCGCTCTCGGACGCCTCGGTGCCCTCGACCTTGCCCAGTCGCACCGAAACGCTGGTCGAACGCCCGCGCACTGCAACCGCATCGGCGGCATCGGCGCCGGCCCGTTTTGCCGCCTCGACGAGGCTCGCCACCCGGTCGGCCAGTTTCGCGGCGTCGTTGGTATCGTTCATTGGCATGTTCCGATTGCTTGCCGCATGGGTCACGGCCCGTCCCCTCCATCTATTGTCCCCGACCCGCTTGTGCAATGGGCGGGTGCATGGTCAAACGACCCTAGCCAGGCACATCGCCGCACAAATCTTCGGGAATTCGCATGTCCGCACAGGCTCAGGCACCGGCAAAATTCACCACCGGCTCGACCATGCGCCATGTCGTGGTCATGACCGGCACCGGGTCGATCGGGTTGATTGCGATCTTCATCGTCGACGCGCTCAACCTGTTCTACATTTCGTTGCTCGGCATCGAGGAACTGGCTGCAGCAATCGGCTTTGCCTCGACGCTGCTGTTTTTCACGCTTTCGATCTCGATCGGCTTCACCATCGCCTGCGGCGCATTGGTGGCCCGCTGCCTCGGGCGCGGCCAGCGCGAAGAGGCCGCGCGCATGGGTGGCGCCTCGATGGTCTTCATGGGGCTCGCAACGCTGGTGATGACACTCGCTGCAATGCCGTTCCTGCGGCCCCTGGTTGCGCTTCTTGGCGCGACTGGCGAAACACTCGAGCTGTCGACTCGCTTCCTGCAGATCGTGCTGCCGTCGTTTCCGATCATGGCGCTCGGCATGTGCACGACGGGTATCCTGCGCGGCGTCGGCGACGCGCGGCGGGCAATGTATGTGACACTGGGCAGCGGCATCGCGGCGGCGATCCTCGACCCGATCCTCATCTTCGGCTTCGATCTCGGCCTCGACGGGGCGGCGATCTCAACGGTGCTGACGCGCTTCGTGATGCTCGCCATCGGCTTGCATGGCGCCCATGTCGTGCACAGACTGATCCGGCTTCCAAACCTGAGCGGCTTGCGCGACGCGGTGCGGCCGTTCTTCGCGATCGGTGTGCCGGCGATGCTGACCCAGGTCGCCACACCCGTCGGCAATGCCTATGTCACGATCGAAATGGCCGCCTTCGGCGACCAGGCCGTCGCCGGCTGGGCGATCATCGGCCGCCTCGTGCCGGTCGCATTCGGCGTCATCTTCGCGCTCTCGGGAGCGGTCGGACCGATCCTTGGCCAGAATTACGGCGCCCGCAAATTCGACCGGCTGACGACGACGATGCGCGACAGCCTGCTGTTCACCATCGTCTACGTACTGGCTGTATGGGCGCTGCTGGCAATCTTCGCCAATCCTATCGCCAGCGCGTTCGGCGCCGACGGCATTGCGCGCGACCTGATCGTGTTCTTCTGCCACTTCGCCGCCGGCAGTTTCCTGTTCAACGGCGCGATCTTCGTCTCCAGCGCCGCCTTCAACAATCTGGGCTATCCGACCTATTCGACCGTCTTCAACTGGGGCCGCTCAACCCTCGGCGTCATTCCCTTCGTCTGGGCCGGCGCGCATTACTGGGGCGCCATCGGCGTCATAGCCGGCTGGGGCCTCGGGGCGGTGGTGTTCGGCGTCGCGTCGATGATCGTCTGCTTCCGCGTCGTCAAGGCGATCGCCAACGAGCCGCAGCATCAGGACGAAGCCGTGCCGACACCGCCGCCGGCCGCACAGTCGCCGTTCTCCACCGGCAAGGCATCGACGCTGCAATAGGTGTGTGCGCCACAGCGAACTACTGCAGGATCTCGTCGACAGCGCGCTTGAGTTCGTCCTTGATCGCCACCGTCTCGGCCATGACCTGGTCGATCTTGAGGAAATCGAGCGCCCTGAAGCGCGACACGGGTGGTCGCAGGAAAATGTCGGGTGGGTTCTGGCTCAGCTTGTTGGCGATGATCGACTGCATCATCAGCTGGCTGGCACCGAACATCAGGTCGATCGAATTGGGCTGCTTGCGGCCGTTTTCAAACGGTGCGCCGACGACATCGATGGCGATGGTGAAATCGGCCACGCCATCGAGCAGATCGAACGGCACCGGGTTGTAGATGCCGCCGTCGATATAGAGCGTGTTGCCGCGCAATACCGGCTTGAAGACAGCCGGAATCGCCGCCGATGCGGCGAGCGCCGAGAACAGCTCGCCTTCCTCGAACACCGACAGGCAATGGCCGTAGTAGTCAGTCGCCGTCACCTTGAGCGGCAGCTTGAGTTCTTCGAACGTCGCCGGCACGCCCTCGGGCAGGAATGCCTTGAGAATGCGCTCGACATTGAACTGGGTCACCCTGATGCCGCTTTCGACCATTTCGGAAAGCGTGCCAGGCCGCGCCCGCCACATGCGGCTGGCGACTTCGGCGGGCCGGCCGAGCACGGCCCGGGAATGCTCATGGATTTCGCGGCCGCTCAGGCCGGCAGCCATGCCTGCCCCCATGACGGCGCCGATGGAAGAGCCGGCAATCGCCACCGGCTTGATGCCGAGCTCGTCGAGTGCCTCGATAACGTGTATATGGGCAAGCCCGCGTGCGCCGCCGCCGCCGAGCGCAAGGGCGAAGGTCACGCTCATCCCTTGCTCGCTTCCGCAAATTTGGGGCCGAGGATCATCACTGCCGGCTCGACCGTCAGGAGCTTGCGCGCCGCAGCCTTCACCTGATCAAGCGTCACCGCATTGATCAGGTCGATCCGCCGCTGCATGTAGTCGATGCCGAGCTTGTCGGTCTGCAGGTCGACCAGCGTGCTGGCAATAGCGCCCGAGGAGTCGAGATTGTTGATTGCATAGGCGCCAAGCATGTACTTCTTGGCCGCCTCGAGTTCGGCCTCGGTGGGGCCATCTTCCGCCATCTTGCCAATCACATCGCGAATGACGGCCAAGGTCTCCGCCGCCCTGTCGGAACGGGTTGCCGTGCCGATGATCAGCGACGAGGCGTGTTCCTGGTTGATCAGCGCGGAACTGACGCTATAGGCCAGCCCACGCTTCTCGCGCACTTCGTCGAACAGACGCGACGAGAAGGTGCCGCCGCCAAGGATGTGCTCCATCAGCGCGGCTGCAAGGAAATCGGGCGCTTCGCGCGGCACGCCGGGGTAAATCAGCTGCAGCGAGGTCTGCGGCAATGGGTATTCGATATGCATCGTCTGGCGCAGCTTGGGCTCGACGCGCTCGACGGCGCGCAGCTCCGCCTTTTCCGGCAAGCCGCCGAAGACCTGGTCCAACCGCTTCTTCAGCGCCTCGGCATCGATCGCCCCGACTACCGCGACATGAATGTTCTGGCGGGTGAAATTGGCCTTGTGGAAAGCGCGCAGGTCGTTGGCGGTGATTGTGGCGAGCGACTTTTCCGTGCCCTGGTCGGGCCGGGCATAGGGATGTTCGCCATAAACCGCCTCGGCCCATTTGCGCGCCGCCTGTGCTTCGGGATCGCGGGCGTTGGCGACGATGCCGGAAACGATCTGCGAGCGGATGCGGTCGATCGGGGCCTGGTCGAAACGCGGTTTCTCGACCGCCAGCTTGAGCAGTTCGAACGCCTCGTCCTGCCTGTCGGCCAACATGCGCATGCCGCCGCCGACCGCGTCGTTGCTTTCGTTGAAACCCATTTCGGCGCCGGCTTCGTCGAGCCTGATCTGGAAGGCATCGCTGTCGAGGTCGCCGGCGCCTTCGTCAAAGAGACCGGTCATCAGATTGGCAAGTCCCTCCTTGCCGACCGGATCCTGGGTGCTGCCGCCATCGAACAGGAACTTGATGGCGGTGATCGGCACCGAATAATCCTCGACCAGCCAGGCGGTGATGCCCTTGTCCGACTTGACCTCCTGGATGCGGACCTCGGCGCGCGCGGCAACCACCGCCGGCAGCACCAGAAAAACCAGCGCCAGCATCAGCGTCAGCGCCGACATCGAAATCCTGAAACGCATTGCCGTAAGCGTGATCATCAAATCATTTCTCGACAGATTTCGCCGGCAGCAGATAGCCGGCGACCGAATGGTCGGGATTGAGGTATTTGGCGGCAACCGCCTTGATCTGGTCGGCGCTGACCGCCCGTATCCTGTCTGGCCACTGCCTGATGTCGTCCACGGTGCCGCCGGTGGCCAGCGTACTGCCATAGATATTGGCCATGCTCGCCTGGTTGTCGCGCGCAAAGATCATCGAGCGGACAAAACGGTCCTTGGCCTTTTCAAGCTCGTCCGATGTCACGCCATCCTTGATGATGCGGCGGATTTCGACGTCGACCGCGGATTCGACCTGTTGCAGCCCGGCCTCGCCACGCGGTGCGCCATAGACAGTGAAGCTGGTGTCGTCGACCATCGTCCCCTCGAAGAAGGCACCGGCGGACGAGGCAATGCCATCCTTGACGACCAGCGCCTGATAAAGCCGGCTGCGGTTGCCGCCACCCAGGATCTCCGAAAGCAGATCCAGCGCCTCTGCCTCGCCGGCTTCGGCGGTCTGGTAGGACGGCACCACCCAGGCCTTGGAGAAGCTGGGCACGCTCACCCGCTCGTCGGTAAGCTCGACCGTGCGCTTGGTGTTCTGCTCCGGCTCCGTCGGGCGGATACGCGGCGGAAGCTCGGGGCCACGCGCGACCTGGCCGTAGGTCTTCTCGGCAAGCGCCTTGACGTTTTCAGGCTCGACATCGCCGGCGACGATCAGGATCGCGTTGTTGGGCGCGTAATACCTGTCGTAGAAGGCGGTCGCATCGAGCCGGTTCAGCTTCTCGATCTCGTGCATCCAGCCGATGACCGGCGTGCGGTAGGGCTGGTTCTGGAACAGCGTCGCATCGACTTCCTCATTGAGCAGAGCGCCGGGATTGTTTTCGATGCGCGAGCGGCGTTCCTCGAGGATGACGTCTCGCTCGGGGCCGATCACCGCGTCGGTCAGGACCAGGTTGCGCATCCGGTCGGCCTCGAAGCCCATCATGGTTTCGAGCGCGCCGGGGGTCACCGTCTGGTGGTAGGCCGTGTAGTCGTAGGTAGTGAAGGCGTTCTCGCTGCCGCCGATCTCGGCGACCTTTTGGCCAAACTCGCCAGCCTTGTGGTTGGTCGTGCCCTTGAACATCAGATGTTCGAAGAAGTGAGCGATGCCGGACTTTCCCGGCATCTCGTCCGCGCTGCCGACCTTGTACCAGACCATGTGGGTGACGATCGGCGCGCGATGATCGGGGATGACCACCACCTGCATGCCGTTGTCGAGCGTGAAGCTGGTGACGTCCCAGTCGCCGCGCGGCGCTTCGGCCAGAACCGGTCCTGCCCACGCCAGGCCCAAGGCGAGCGCGGCCGGCAGCGAGCCCTTCGACCGCAAGAATCCCAAAATCATCAACTGCCTCTGAATGTGAACGTGCTGCCTTATAGGCGTTGGCACAAAGCGGCGGGAAGTGAATTGTTCGTAATGAAGCCCGAACAAGGCCACACTCAGGCGGCAAGCGCGCCAATTTTGCGAAGTGGATCTGGCGGCCGACAACAATTTCGCCAGATCAGGACTGCCAAGTCATTGGAACAGTTGGTATTATAGCGACAGGGAACGGCGAACGCTGGCCCTCTTCGTAGTTTCGTGAATGGAGAGCAAAAACAGGAGGAACGGCGATGACTGTAGTTGCCCATGCGGACCAACAGCGTGAAGAGTGGCGGGCGGGGGTCATCAGCCGGATGCAGATCTCGGCCCTCAACGGCGCAACTCAGCTTTGCATTTTCGAACAATGGCTGCAGCCAGAAGCCGGACCTCCCACGCATTGGCACCCTGTCGAGGAGGTGCTCACCGTACTCTCAGGCGAAGCCGAGATGTGGATCGACGAAAAACACGTTGTCCTCGCCGGCGGACAGTCGCTCATTGTTGCAGCCCGTCAAAAACACGGTTTCCGAAACGTCGGCTCTGGAACACTCCACGTGCATGCGGTGCTTGCAGCGCCAATCTTCGAGGCGACCTTTGACGGCTCCGCCGAACCGGTGCGGCGCTGGATCCCGCGGCAGCCAGGCCCGAATCAAGCGATTGGATCGATCAGGCAGCTTCGATGAAGCGGATCACGGTCTCGCCATAGGAGCGTTCGTCGACGACGGAAAAGCCGGGGCCCGGCTCGAATGGAGCCGATGCCACCTCTTCCACCACGCACAGCGCGCCCGGCGCGAGCCAACCGCCGGCTTGGGCGGAACGTAACGCGCCTTCGCCCAGTCCCTTGCCATAGGGCGGGTCGGCAAAGACCAGGCCAAACGGTCCCAGCGTGCCGGCATCGCCGAGGCCAGTCGCGTCGCGACGGAAGATCTTCGTCCGCCCGGTCAGACCAAAGCTTTCGACATTGGTACGGATGAGCCCGCGGCCCTCCGCGGACTCCTCGATGAACACACAATAGGAAGCACCGCGCGACAGCGCCTCGATGCCGAGCGCGCCGGTGCCGGCAAAAAGATCGAGCACGCGCGCGCCAGCGAGCCTGCCGCCAAAGCGATGGGCGAGCATGTTGAACACCGCCTCGCGGGTGCGATCGGTGGTCGGGCGGATGGCGTTGTCACGCGGCGTGGCCAACGGCCTTCCGCGCAATTCGCCACCGACAACCCGCATCAGCCGCGATCCTTGCGCGGACCGCCCGGCCGGCCGCCACGCGGACCATCGCCCTTGGGCCTGTCGAAGCGGGGCTTGTCCGAGCGAGGCTTATCAAAGCGCGGCTTGTCGCGCGGCGGCCTCGCGGCTGCTTCGGCCTTGGCCTTTTCGCTTTGCGGACGCGCGCCCGGTGCCATCCAGACATTGGCCTGGCGCGCACCAGGGGTTTCGAACGGCTTCTTCTCGCGCTCGTCGCCCTTCCTGCCGCCAGACCGGGGCTTGTCACCGAACTTCGGCTTGTCGCCAAACTTGGGCCGATCACCGAATTTCGGCTTGTCGCCGAACTTTGGCTTGTCACCAAAACTCGGCTTGTCGCCGAAGGTGGGGCGCTCGGTCGACAGGCGTCCCAGCACGTCTTCGCGGTGACGTTCATTGGAACGCTTGCGGTTCTTGATCAGGCCGCCCTCGCCGATACGGCCGCGTTCGCCGTCGCGCTGGAACTTCGGACGTGCCGGTTCTTCCTCGCGCGGCTCGCGGGCGCGCACCGTGGGCTTGTTGGAGAAGGGGTTGACGATGTCGGCATCGAAATTCGCACCGGCTTCCTCGATCAGCCGCTCGCCCAGCTGGTCGCGCAGCATCTTGCCCTTGATCTCCTGGACGTGCCCCTCGGGCAGTTCGCCAAGCTGGAACGGGCCGTAGGAGATGCGGATCAGCCGGTTCACTTCCAGGCCGAGCGCGCCGAGGATGTTTTTGACCTCGCGGTTCTTGCCTTCGCGAAGGCCGATGGTGATCCAGGCATTGGTGCCCTGCTCGCGGTCGAGGGTCGCCTCGATCGAGCCGTAGAACACGCCCTCGACGGCGATGCCGTCCTTGAGGCCGTCGAGCGTCTTCTGCTCGACCTTGCCATGGACGCGCACGCGGTAGCGCCGCAGCCAGCCGGTCGCCGGCAGCTCGAGCACGCGCGACAGCCCGCCGTCATTGGTCAGCAGAAGCAGCCCTTCGGTGTTGATGTCGAGACGGCCGATGGTCATCAGTCGCGGTAGTTCGGCCGGCAGAACGTCGAAGACGGTCTTGCGGCCTTCGGGATCGCGGTTGGTCGTCACCAAGCCGGCCGGCTTGTGGAACAGGAACAGTCGGGTGCGCTCGATCGGCGGAATCTCGGTGCCGTCGAGGAAGATGACGTCGTTCGGCATGACGTTGAACGCCGGCGACGACAGCACCTGGCCGTTGACCCTGACGCGGCCAGCAGCGATCAATTCCTCGGCATCGCGACGTGACGCGATGCCGGCACGCGCCAGCCGCTTGGCGATACGCTCGCCCGGCTCGGCAGCCTCTTCCGTCTGGCGCGGACGCGGCTTGAAGCCATCGTCCTTGGGACGGTGGTCGCCTTGCGGCCTTGGACGGAACGTCCTCGCCTCGCCGCCTTCGCGCTTCTCATAAGCCCTGCCGCCCTCGGGGCGTGGGCCTGAACGGAACGGGCGGTCGCCACTTGCGGGCCGCGCCTCGCCGTCGCGTGGACGGAATTCGCGGTGCGGACGCTCGCCGCCTTCAGCAGGACGCGCACGATACGGCTTGTCACCACCAAAGGAGCGGCCGCCCTCGCGCTTCTCGTAGGGCTTGCCCTCGGGGCGCGGGCCCTTGTGGAATGAGCGCTCGCCGCCGGCAGGACGCGCCTCGGCGTCGCGCGGACGGAATTCGCGGTGCGGACGATCGCCGCCTTCAGCAGGACGCGCACGATACGGCTTGTCACCACCAAAGGAGCGGCCGCCCTCGCGCTTTTCGTAGGGCTTGCCCTCGGGGCGCGGGCCCTTGTGGAAAGGACGTTCGCCGCTTGCCGGCCGCGCCTCGCTGTCGCGCGGACGGAATTCGCGCTTGGGACGTTCGCCACCCTCTGCGCCCTCGGCGGGACGCGCACGATAAGGCTTGTCGCCGCCAAAGGAGCGGCCGCCTTCGCGCTTCTCGTAAGGCTTGCCCTCAGGGCGCGGGCCCTTGCGGAACGGCGTCGCCGAACGTTCGGGACGCGCAGCACCGTCGCGCGGAGCAAAGTCGCGCTTTGGACGCTCGCCGCCCTCGGCACCTTCAGCGCGCTTCACAAAAGGTTTCTTGGCAAACGGCTTGGCGCCGCCTTCGGTGCGTGGCTTGCCGAATTTCTTCGCGCCGCCATCGCGGCCACCTGCGCCACCCGGCTTGGAGCCGCCCTTGCGCGGGAATTTCTTACGATCGTCGTCCATGGTGGCCTTTGCCCTTTTCGGCGGCTAGATAACAGGAAGCTCGGGGGTTAGCGAGGGGTAACAGGATGGTTGAGGCGTGAAACGGCCCGATTACATGGCATTGGCGTTCGCGGAAGCAGAAGCTGCCGCCAAACGCGGCGAGGTGCCGATCGGCGCAGTCGTCGTCCGTGGCAGCGAAATCGTCGGCCGCGCGGGCAACCGCACACGCGAACTGAACGACGCCACGGCCCATGCCGAAGTGCTGGCGATCCGCGAGGCGTCGGAGAAATTCGGCTCCGAGCGGCTCACCGGCCACGACCTCTATGTCACGCTGGAGCCCTGCACCATGTGCGCGGCCGCCATATCGTTTGCGCGGCTGAGGCGGCTCTACTTCGGCGCGGTCGACGACAAGGGCGGCGCTGTGATCAGCGGCGTGCGCTTTTTCGCCACGCCGACCTGCCATCACGCTCCTGACGTCTATCCGGGGATAGGCGAAACGCGGGCCGCCGAAATACTGAAAGGTTTCTTCAAGGACCGTCGCGACCTTTAGGGGCGCGCGACGCGTCAGCGTTGGATCAGAACGGCCACCAGCTGCTGCCCTTCTTGGCAAGCTTCTTCTTGCGGCGTTCCTTCTTGATCTCGTCTTCGCCGAGCTCATCCTGCGCAGCACTTGCTGCTGCCTCGCGATACACCAGCGGCGGCTCGCTCAGATACTTGCGCGTGCTGGCACTGCCCTGCTTGTTCTCGCGCAGGCGGCGCTCGATCTCTACCTTGCGCTGCGCGGGCGTCCACTTGCTCATATCCGGGCCGTTCAGCGACGTCATGTCGTTGACGACCTGAGGCTCAAAGTTCGGATTGTCGCGATTCTTGGTCGCATCGTCGCGGATGCGGGCACGACGTGCCTCCGGCGATTCGGGCCAATCGGCGCTGGCCGTGCTGACGATGTTGTCCTGCGGCGCCGGAAGTGCTGCCTGCGCCCCGGTCTTGGGCTTCACCAGTTCAGGGCGCGGCTTGTAATCGATGCTGTTGGTCTTGGGCTTCATCGAGAACATGTTGGTGACGTCGCCGGCAAGCTGCTCGGTCGCTGTCTTGTCGGTGCCATAGGTGGGCGCGCTCATGCAGCCCGTCAGCGCCAGGCCGGAAACGGCGAGCGACGCAAGCAAAGCTCCACGCGCGCTGATGCGGTCCGTCATGCCAGTAATTTTCACTCGAACGCCTCTCGCTAGATGCCGGCCTTGAGCCGGGTCCCGATCCGTTTGCTCATCCGACGGAAATCCGGCGACAATTTGTCTGCCGAAGTTTCGCGCTTTTACCTTAATGGGCCGTCAAGGGCAACGACCGGCGGGAGATGTCCAACCGGTCGTTGCATTTCGGCAACCAGCCTAGAGCCGGCCGAGGGCCTGCAGTTCGTGCAGCGCGGCTGCGTCGCGGGCCGATACATCGGCAAATGCAGCGTCCGAGCCGACATCGCCGGTGTAGCGCCACGAACGTGCGCACTTGACCAGCCCGCGGCCATCCGCCTTCTCCACGACCACCGCCACGCCGGGAACCTCGCGCAAGGCGAAGGCATCAGCCGGAACGTCGCCGTGCGAGATGACGAGATCGCTGGTGATGCTGATCTCGGCCAGATCGATACCGGTCAGTGCCTCTTCGAGCACCGCATCGGTCATGTAGACGACCGGCACGGCCTCCAGGGACGAGCCGATGGTCTTCTTGGCACGCTCAAGCTCCAAAGCACCGGTCACCACGCTGCGAACCTGGCGGATCTTGCGCCATTTCTCGGCCAGCGCCTCGTCGCGCCAGGCAGCCGGCACGTCGGGGAACTGGTCGAGGTGCACCGACTCGGACTGCGGGTTGCGCTCGAGCCACGCCTCTTCGGTGGTGAAAGGCAGCATCGGCGCCAGCCACTTGACCAGGCAGTTGAACAGTTCGCGCACGACATGGACGGCGGCCTTGCGACGCACGCTCGATGGCGCGTCGCAATAAAGCACGTCCTTGCGGATGTCGAAGTAGAAGGCCGACAGCTCGACGACCATGAAGTCGATCAGCGCACGCGTGATGCGCTTGAACTCGAAGTCGTCATAGCCCTTGCGCACCAGTGCATCGAGTTCGGCAAGCCGGTGCAGCATCAGCCGCTCCAGTTCCGGCATTTCGGCAAGTGCGATCTCCTCGCCTTCGTCATGGGCGAGCGTGCCGAGCATCCAGCGGATGGTGTTGCGCAGCTTGCGGTAGGCGTCGATGTTGGTCTGCAGCACGTTCTTGCCGAGGCGCTGGTCTTCCCAATAGTCGGTCGTCATCACCCACAGGCGCAGAATATCGGCGCCCGACTGCTTCATGACATCCTGCGGCACGACCGTGTTGCCGAGCGACTTCGACATCTTGCGGCCTTCCTCGTCCATGGTGAAACCATGGGTGACGACTGCTTTGTAGGGCGCACGGCCGCGGGTGCCGCAGCTTTCGAGCAGCGACGAATGGAACCAGCCGCGATGCTGGTCGGAGCCTTCGAGATAGACATCGGCCGGCCACTTCATGTCCGGACGGTCTTCCAGCGTAAACACATGCGTCGAGCCCGAATCGAACCAGACGTCGAGGATGTCCATCACCTGCTTCCACGGCTCATTGGCGCGCGAACCCAGGAAACGCTCGCGCGCTCCTTCGGCAAACCAGGCGTCGGCACCTTCCTTTTCGAAGGCCTCGACGATGCGGGCATTGACCGCCTCGTCCTTCAGCACCTTGCCGTCGGCGTCGGCGAAGATGGCGATCGGCACGCCCCAGGCGCGCTGGCGCGACAGCACCCAGTCGGGGCGATCCTCGATCATCGCGCGCAGGCGGGTCTGGCCGGCAGCGGGCACGAAGCGCGTGTCGTCGATGGCCTGAAGCGCGCGGCTGCGCAACGTCGTGCCGTCGCCGAGCTGCTTGTCCATATAGACAAACCACTGCGGCGTGTTGCGGAAGATGATGGGCTTCTTCGAACGCCAGCTATGCGGATAGCTGTGCTTGAGACGACCCCGCGCGAACAGTGCCTTGCGCTTGATCAGCTCTTCGATCACCGCCTTGTTGGCGTCGCCCTTCTTGCCGTGATCGTCGATGACGCGGACTGCACCACCCTCACGATCGGGACCGAAGCCCGGCGCGTCCTTGGTCAGGAAGCCGGCATCGTCCACCGTGAAAGGGATCGCCGGGTCGATGCCGCGCTTCTCCAGCTCGGCAACCGCGTCCATCCACGCGTCGAAATCCTCGCGGCCGTGGCCGGGTGCGGTGTGCACGAAGCCGGTGCCGGCATCGTCGGTGACATGATCGCCCGACAGCATTGGCACGGGGAATTCGTAGCCGCCGCCAAGGCCTTCGAGCGGATGAGAAAGCACAAGCTTTCCAAACTCTTCACCAGAAACGCTGCGAAGCAGATTCAACGTCACCTTGGCTTTGGCCGCAGCTTCTTCAGCCAAGGCTTCGGCAAAGATCAGCTTTTCGCCCGGCTGCGGACCGAAATCGTTCTCGGCTGCAGTGACTTCATAGAGGCCGTAGCCGATGCGCGGCGAGTAGTTCACCGCGCGGTTGCCGGGGATGGTCCAGGGCGTGGTCGTCCAGATGACGACATGGGCGCCGGCCAAGGCATCCGAGCCGGAAGCCACCGGGAACTTTACCCAGATCGTGTCGCTCTCGTAGTCCTGGTATTCGACTTCGGCCTCGGCGAGCGCGGTACGCTCGACAACCGACCACATCACTGGCTTGGAGCCGCGATAGAGCTGGCCCGACATGGCGAACTTCAACAGTTCGCCGGCGATGCGCGCCTCGGCGTGGAAGTTCATGGTCGTGTAGGGATTGTCGAAATCGCCGATGACGCCGAGGCGCTGGAACTCCTCGCCCTGAACCTTGATCCAGCCGGCGGCGAATTCGCGGCATTCCTTGCGGAACTCGTTGATCTCGACTTCGTCCTTGTTCTTGCCGGCGGCGCGGTACTTCTCCTCGATCTTCCACTCGATCGGCAGGCCGTGGCAGTCCCAGCCCGGAACGTAGTTCGAGTCGTAGCCGCGCATCTGGAACGAGCGGGTGATGACGTCCTTGAGTATCTTGTTCAGCGCATGGCCGATATGGATGTTGCCGTTGGCGTAGGGCGGGCCGTCGTGAAGCACGTATTTCTCGCGGCCGGCAGCGCTTTCGCGCAGGCGCTTGTAGAGGCCCATCTTCTGCCAGCGCGCAACCGTCACCGGCTCTTTCTCGGGCAGGCCGGCGCGCATCGGAAACTCCGTCTGCGGCAGGTAGAGGGTCTTGGAATAGTCGATCTTTTCGGACGTATCGGTCATCTGTCTTGCCATCTTGCCCGGCAAAGCTGCCACGGGCGTTCAACTGTCGTGATCTGGAAAAGGCGCCCTACGGCGCGCACGCAAAGTCGTCCCGGACTTGCGGACGCGTCAAAGCGTCCGGAAGGCCGGGCCCATAATTCGTATCGAAGTCGCGAAGATAGGCGCGAGAAATCTCATGGCCGCGCTTTTAGCGGAGGCGCGACGCGGAATAAAGCGTCTAATTCGCCCGAATTCAAAGGTTGAAGTCGAAGCGGTAGCTGGTCGAGACGCCAACCGTCAGCTGGTCGCGCGAACCACGCTCCTTGACGATGGTGGAATCCGCCGCCGGCCCCATCAGTCGCGAATACTCGGTGAACAGGCTGGCGGTGACATTGTCGGTCGCCTTCCAGGTGATCGCACCGCCGATGCCTGCCGACTTCATGCCGCTGCCCGGATCATACTGGCTGATGCCTGATGCCAGCGCTTCTTGCGCGCTGACACCGTAGTAGGTGTCGAAATAGTCGTCAGTGGCGAAAGAAACGCGCGGCCCGCCGGAAACTCGGATCGTCGGCGTCACATCGTGGAAGGCATCGACAGCAACGTCGGCGACAATGCCGCTATGAGCGCGGATGCCGTGGCGCACTTCGGCCCGGGCACGCACCCAGTCGGTCGGATAGAACTCGAAGAACCCGCCGACTTCGCCGCCCCAGCGAACATCGTGGAGCCCCTGGAGCTCGTCCTCGGCATCGCGGCCGAAGATGATCTTGCCGTTGAGACCGGCACGCACGCCGCCGCCGTCGATCAAGGCCAGGGAAATATTATCATTGCGCGAGGAAAAGCGCGTCTCGCTGCCAGCCTTGCCGAGCGAGATGATCGGCTGGGCGGAGAACATGTATTTCTTGGAGCCTTCGAAGCTGGGCGCGACCATGCCAGTGGCGCCGAGCGTCAGGTACCAGTCGCCGGAAAGGAAGCCGAAAGCGCCCTCGCCGGCCATCGCCGGTCCATTGACCAAGGCAAGAACGGAAACGGCTGCCGAAATACGACCGATAGACCTCATCACAACCCCGCGTACGCTACGAAACCAATCGCCAGGAACAATCGGTGTGACGCCAACAACGTAAAATTTGAATTAAGTTCGTTCGTTCGCACTGACGTTTATTTCCCTCCCAGGTTGCCCGCCACTGGACCGACTCGGTTGCCAAGACTAGCCTCCGAAACCGGCACGACGCCACCGTTGTTGAAAATTGTTCAATTCAAGGAGACGGGATCGATGGCAACTTCCGATCAAATGCCCCAGGGCAACCTCGCCGAAATGCGCTCGAAATGGGGCTGGTTCGTCGCGCTTGGCGTGCTCGTGCTGGCGCTCGGCATCATTGCGGCCGGCAACCTTCTGGCCGCCACCGTAGTGTCGGTATTCTTCGTCGGATCGCTCATGATCGTGGCGGGCGTGATCGAGATCATCCACGCGTTCGGCGTGAAGAGCTGGGGCAGCTTCTTCTGGTGGCTGCTTGGCGGCGTCCTCTATGTCGTCGCCGGCTGGCTCGCCTTCGTCAACCCGGTGCTGACCTCGGCCATCCTGACACTGCTGCTTGCCGCCAGCCTCGTCGCCTCGGGACTGATGCGAATCTGGATGGGCATCAAGGGCAAGTCGGCTCTGGCCAGTTGGGGCTGGATCGTCGCAGCCGGTGTCGTCACCGTGCTGGCAGGCCTTGTCATCGCCGCAGGCTGGCCGGTCAACAGCCTCATCATCCTCGGCATCTTCCTGGCCGTCGACCTGATGTTCCAGGGAATCACCTACATCGCCTTCGGCCTGGGGCTGAGGAAAGGCGCCTAGAAGGCGATCGCCCGATCAAGCTCCGAGAGCGGGCGCACGCCGGAGAGCAGCGCCCTCGCCTCGGCTTCGTCGCTCTTCATCTGGACGACCAGTGCGTCGAGGCCTTCGAATTTCACCTCGCCCCTGAGGTAGCCGAAGAACGACACCGAGGCGACCTCGCCGTAAAGATCTCCTGAGAAGTCGAAGACAAAGGTTTCCAGCAGCGGCGCGCCATGGTCGTCGACAGTTGGGCGGCGGCCGAAGCTGGCAACGCCGTCATGTAGCGTGCCATCGGCACGGCGGAAGCGAACGGCATAGATGCCTTCCTTGAGCCCGGCCTCGGACGACAGCCGCATGTTGGCTGTCGGAAATCCCAGCGTGCGGCCCAATTTCGCGCCGCCCACGACCTCGGCCTCGACCGTGTAGCGATAGCCGAGCAAGCCGGCCGCCTCCGCCGCCTCGCCTTCGGCCAGCAGTTCGCGGATACGGCTTGACGATATGATCTCGGTGCCCTCGTCGCGAAAGGCGTCGACCAGCGTCACCCCAAAACCGTGGCGTTCGCCCGCTGCCATCAGGAAGGCCGGGCCGCCCTGGCGGTTCTTGCCGAAGTGGAAATCGAAGCCGGTCACCGCGTGGCTGATACCAAGCTGCTGCTCCAGTATGGCGATGACGAAATCCTCGGCGGAGAGGCCGGAAAATTCGCGCGTGAAAGGCCGCTCGATGACCCCGGCGAAGCCAAGCGCCTCGATCAGCCGCGCCTTGACATGCGGCGGCGTCAACACGAACAGCGGCGCATCAGGCCGGAACACCTTTCGCGGGTGCGGTTCGAAGGTCAGCACCAGTGCCGGCACGCCGCGCTGGCGCGCCTCTTCCAGCGCGCGCTCCAGCACCGCCTGGTGGCCGCGGTGGATGCCGTCGAAATTGCCTATGGCAACGACGCCGCCGCGCAGCCAATCCGGCACTGCTTCCTCACCTGCAACGCGAAGAAAGGCCTGTTCCATCGTTTCGCCTACCGAAGCCTTGGAATGGTGGCCACCGGTGCGTAGCCATGCTTGTCGAGAAACGCTGCAAGCTTGTCGGCATCGGGTGCCAGTGGATCGCCATAGTCGCGGGCGTGAATGCCGCCCGAGACATAAAGAACGTCGACGCCGTTGTCGGCTGCACCCTTGACGTCGGTGAACATGCCGTCGCCGATGGCAAGCGCTTCCGATGCCTTGACCTCGCGGCCGAGTACTTCGCCGGCGGCGGCGAGTGCTGCCTCATAGATCGGCCGGTGCGGCTTGCCCGAAACCAGCGTACGACCGCCAAGCTGGCCATAGTCACGCGCCAGCGCTCCAGCGCACCAGATCAGTTCGTGACCGCGCTCGACCACGATATCAGGGTTGGCGCAGATGAACGGCAGGTTGCGGGCCCGCAGGCGCCGCAGCATCTCGGCATAGTCGTCGGGCGTTTCGGTCTCGTCGTCGAAAAGCCCGGTGCAGACCACGACGGACGCCTCGAACTCCTCGACCAGATCGACATCGAGACCGTCATAGATCGGGAAGTCGCGCTCAGGCCCGATATGGAAGACGCGGCGTGGCCCGGAGCTGATCAGGTCGCGCGTCACGTCACCCGAGGTGACGACGCGATCCCAAGCGGAAGCCGGCACGCCGAGGTTCGCCAGTTGTACGATGACACCGTCGCGCGGGCGCGGTGCGTTGGTGATGAGCACGACGGCCACACCCTTCGCGCGTGCCGCCTCAAGCGCTGCCGCTGCTTCCGGGAAAGCGTGCACACCATTGTGGATGACGCCCCAGACGTCGCACAGCAGGGCCGAGTAGCGGCCCGTGAGGGCTTCGAGCGACGCGATTGATTGCGGCAAACCCGCCATTGTCTGTCCTTCGATCGTTCCCAAAGGGGGAGTTTTGGCCGAGCGGCCAGGAAGCCCGGAATTATCCGAACCAGCCCTGCCTGTCACCAGCTTTCGCGGCATGACGTCCCAACACCGACGAAACCGCAGTTCGCCCGCAGGCACATTGGTTATCGCTTTACTAAGCAATCACTCATATTTCTCGCGATTTCGAGAACCGCAAATTTAAGGATTTCATGAGATCGTCCCTAGGTTGAGCTTGGGGAAGCAATCCAATGATCCGCAAATTCCTGAAGGATACGCGCGGCAGCTATGCCATTCTGACGGTCGCAGCGATGGTGCCGATCATGGGCGCGCTGGCGCTTGCCATCGATTACGCGGAAGTGTCGCGACAGCGCGAGGTGGTGCGCAACGCACTCGATGCTGCCGGCATGGCGGTTGCGCGGCGAATTCTCGATGGCAAGCCGGGCGAACAGCCGACGGACGACCAATTGAAGGCTTATGCCACCGATTTCTTCAACAACAATCTCGGCTCGGTCAAACCTGCCAACGCCCCGCTGAAGGTGACGCTTCCGAACGCCGAATTCGGCGGCGGAACCTTGGAAATGGAGTCCACGCTCAAATATGAGCCATATTTCCTGCCTGCTGCAGCCGCGCTGATAGGCAAGTCCAGCAGTGACATTGACCTGAACTTTGTCGTCCGATCGGGCATCCGCCTGAAGAACACGCTGGAAGTAGCTCTGGTGCTCGATAACTCGGGATCGATGAGCTACCTCGGATCTGGCACCGGCCAGAAACGCATCGACTTGCTGAAAAACGCATCCAAGCAGCTTGTCGACACTCTGGCTATGCAAGCCCTGCAGATGAAACAGATCGACAAGCCGGTTCAATTTGGGCTTGTGCCCTTTGCGGCCTCGGTCAATGTCAGCCCCACCAATGCGAACCAGTCATGGATGGATGTCGACGGAATCTCGCCGGTCCATCACGAGAATTTCGACTGGTCTACATTGAACGCATCAAACAAGTACGCCGAAAAGACGGGCGATGTCTGGTACAAGCGGGGCAACGGCTGGGGTGAAACAGAGGACACCCCGCTGACACGGTTTTCGCTTTACATGGACACCGAGAAAGTCGTGGCGCGCGAGTTCGTCGAGACCAGCCGCGAATGGGTCTGCGTGAAGAAGAAAAACGGCAAATGCCAGACATATGACTGGAAGATCGAGGGATACAACGTCGATATTCCCGGGCCTTTCGCGACCTGGCAAGGCTGTGTCGAGGCGCGGCCAGCCCCCTACAACAACAACGATGTCACTCCCAGCACGAGCAATGCTGCGACACTCTTCGTGCCGATGTTCGCGACCGACGAGCCTGGCGACAATTGGGCAACCGAGACGGACAGCACCCCAGACGACCGCAACGCGGTCAACAATTGGTGGAACGATGGCATCGAGGGTTCCGACACACTGACCAACAATCGCTCCCGTCAAAAGAACATGACGAAGTACTTCGATATTCGTCCCTTCGATGCCGACCCTCCCAAGAAGGGCAACGGGCCAAATTACTCCTGCACGACAAACCCGATCACCCCGTTGCGGGATGTCAGCAAGGCGGACGAGAAGCAGCAGATCAAGGCCGCGATCGACGAGATGACGCCAAGCGGCAACACTAACGTGCCTGAAGGCACTGCTTGGGGCTGGCGTGTTGTCTCGAGCGGAGCCCCCTTCACCGAAGGCAGGGCGGACGGTGAGAGGGGAAATGACAAGGTCGTCATCGTGCTCACCGACGGCGCCAATACCTATGGCGACCTTGGAAGTGCCGATCCTGCCGGCAACAAATCGACATATGCGGCATATGGCTACACGGGCAAGGGCTACAATGGCAGCGGCACCAGCCGCATCTTCATGGACACCAGTTCCGCTGTCGGCAAGTCCACCTACACCAGCGAGAACTACCAAGCCGCGATGGACGAGCAGATGCAGCAGGTCTGCACCAAAGCCAAGGGAACAAGTGCCCGCAATGACCAAGGCGAAGGCAACGACAGCATTATCGTCATGACCGTCTCCCTGGATCTCACCGAAGCCAAGAGCGATGAGAAGAAGGCTATCGCCGCTCTCAAGAATTGTGCGTCCTATTCCCGCACGACGGTTGGGAAGAAGCTGTATTGGAATGCCACCGGCGACACCCTGATGCAGGTCTTCAAGGAAATCGCGGACGAGCTGTCCAACCTGCGCATCGTCAGCTGACGCAGACTGTCACCGACGGACAAAAGGCGCCCTCCCTCGCGGACGGGCGCCTTTTTCATGTCAGTCCATATGTGCAGCCGGTGCACCGGCGGCGGCCTGCGCCTTCGGCTTGCGTAGCAGCAACGCCAGGGGGATGGCGCAGAGCGAGACGATCATCATCAGCTTGAAATCGTCGATGTAGGAAATCATCAGCGACTGGATGTTGACTAGGCCGTCGACCTGCGACAAGGCGGCCGGGTTGCCGGCGGCAGCGCCCGGCGACAGCGCCATCAGGTTGGGGTTGAAGAGCGTGATGTTGGCCGACAGCTCGGCGTGGTTGATCTGAACGTTACGTGTCAACAGCACCGTGACGATCGAGATGCCGATCGACGAGCCGATGTTGCGGACGAGGCTGAACAGGCTCGCGGCATCGGTCCGATGTCGCGGCTCCAGCGTCGCGAATGCCACCGTCGACAGCGGCACGAACACCAGGCCCAGCCCAAGCCCCTGGATCACGCCGGTCGAGACGATCAGGAAGGCGTCCATCTGTGGCGTGAAGCCGGTCATGTAGTAGAGCGAGATTGCCGTCAGCAGCAGGCCCGCGACAACCAGGTAGCGGTTGTCGACCAGCCGTACCAGGCGCCCGACGAGCAGCATCGCAACCATCGTGCCGACGCCGCGCGGCGCCATGACCAGGCCGGTGGTGATGGTGGGATAGCCATAGATGCGCGTCAGCATCGGCGGCAAGAGCGCCAGGCTGGCGAGCAGGATGACACCAATGACAAAGATGAACACCAGCCCGGTCACGAAATTGCGGTCGGTGAATATCTTGGGGTCGAGGAACGTATTCTTGGACGTCGCCATGTGCACGGCGAACACCCAGAAACCGGTGATGGCGAGCCCGAGCTCGATCCATATCTCGACAGCCGAGAACCAGTCGACTTCGCCGCCACGGTCGAGCATGAGCTGGAGCGCGCCAACGCCGAGCGACAGCATGGCGAAGCCGAAGAAATCGAAACCGCGCAGGCGTTTGACCACTGCCGGCAGATAGGCGGCCGAGCCCATGAAGGCGACGATGCCCACCGGCAGGTTGATGAAGAACACCCAGCGCCAGTTGAAGCTCTCGGTCAGCCAGCCGCCAAGCGTCGGGCCGATGATCGGGCCGACCATGATGCCGGCGCCCCACATGGCCATTGCCTGGCCGTGGCGTTCCTTGGGGTTGATGTCGAGCAGGAAGGTCTGGCTGAGCGGCACGATCGCCGCGCCGAACACGCCCTGCAGGACGCGGAACAGCACCATCGACTCCAGGCTCCAGGCTACGCCGCAGAGCATCGACATGATGGTGAAGCCGACCACCGAAACGAGGAACAGTTCCTTGCGGCCGAAGCGATCCGACATCCAGCCGGTCAGCGGCGTCATGATGGCGGCGGCGACGATGTAGGACGTCAGCACCCAGTTGATCGTGTCCTGGGAGGCGCCGAGGTCGCCGACCATCGAGGGCAGCGCGACGTTGGCGATGGTGGTGTCGAGCACCTGCATCACCGTCGCAAGCATGATGGCGACGGTGATCAATCCGCGATGCGGCACATCGGTGAGAGACTTTGCGGCTGCCTGGCTCATTCGACCAACCTTTGGGACCTTGTGGTCGTCAAGCGGCGACCGGAAAACCGGAGGGCCGGCCGCATATGGCGGCCGGCTCGATCCTGGACTTTATGCGCACCCTTGGTGGGGTGTTATTCCGCTGCCACCGCGTGGCCGAAGATGCTGCCAAAGCCGCGCGAGACACCGGTGTCGATCGACACGGTTGCGCTCATGCCCGTGCGCATGGCCAGCCCGCCGTCGGCGGTATCGACCTTGACGCGCACCGGAATGCGCTGGGTCACCTTGACCCAGTTGCCGGTGGCGTTCTGTGCCGGCAGCAGCGAGAATTCCGCGCCGGTGCCCGCGCCGATCGCCTCGACCGTGCCCCGGAAGGTACGGTCCGGATAGGTGTCGAGCACGATCTCCGCCTCCTGGCCCGGCTTGATATGGGTCAGCTGCGTTTCCTTGAAATTGGCCTCTACCCAGGTGTCGCCGGTCTCGACCAGGCTGAACAGTGCGGTTCCGGCGCCGACATACTGGCCGATCTTGAAGGATGCTGCCTGCGAGACCACGCCATCCGCGGGAGCACGCACCGTCGTCTGGGCCAGATCGAAAGCTGCCTTGTCGCGTGCTGCCAGCGACGACAGCACCGTGGGATGCTGGTCGGCCTCGATGTCCGGGTTGCCGCCGAGCGCCGCCTTGGCGCTGACGATGCCCTGCACGGCAGCGCTGTGCTGTTCCTGGGCCTTGTCGAGGTCCATGCGGGCCTCGTCCAGGGACGACTTGGTGTTCACGCCCTTGGTGACGAGCCCGTTGCTGCGATCGAACTGCGCCTGGGCGTAATCGAGACCGCTGGCCGCTACACGCTCCTGTGCCACGGCCTGGCTATAGCCGGCACGAAGCTGCTCGACATTGAGCCGTGCAGCCGCAAGTGCGGCATCGGCCTGGGCCAGCGCGATCCGGTAAGGCTCGGGATCGACCTGGAACAGCTCGTCGCCAGCCTTCACGGCAGTATTGTCGGCGACGTCGACCTTGACGATCCGACCGGCCGCCTCCGAGGCAATGTTCACCCTGGCCTGGCGCAGATTGGCGTTTTCGGTTTCCTGATAGCGGCCGCCGGTCACCCAGAAATAGCCGCCACCGACCACCAAGGCCAATGGCAGTGCAGCCATCAGCATCAAGCGTCCACGCTTCTTCGGCGCCGGTGCGGGCGCTGCCGGCGGAAGCTGGCTTGCCGCCGCGAGTTCGACCTTTGCGCTGTCTTCGTTCACTTTCGCCACCGCGTTCATTTCGTCTTCTCTCTCAAACAATTCGCATCGGCGGGTTCGCCCGCGGAAAGGTTGTCGACTATGGTACGCAAGGCATGGACCGTGGCGAGGCGCTCTTCGTCGGAAAGTCCGCTCAGCGCTCGCTCGTAGACCTCACCCGCAACGGCCTTGACCTTGGAAAAGGCCTCAAGTGCCCTTTCGGTAGGGAAAATCATGCGCACACGCCTATCGGAGGCGCCTTGCCGGCGCTCGATCCAGCCGCCCGCCTCCATGCGGTCCAGCAGCCGCGACACGCTGATCGGCTCGATTTCGAGAAGTTCGGCAAGGCGCGCCTGCGCCACACCCTCATCCTTGACCAGCCTGACGAGCAGTCGCCATTGCGCTGCCGACAGCCCGAACTCACTGCCGCGCTGCTCGAAATTGCGCCGTATCAGGCGCGCCGCGTCATGGATGAGGAAACCCAGCCTTTCGGTACCGTCATTTTTCATGAGCGGCATATATTATAAGCATGCTTACCATTCAAGGACTAATGTTACGCCTGGCATAGGCGCCCGCGCGACGATTAGGCCCCTGTTAATCACGGCCGCACATCGTTTGCGAAAAGGACCACACGCCACGGGACCGATTGCATGCAAAACCCGCCGCCGAACCGGCGCTATCTCCTGAAAGCCCTTGCCGGCATGGGCGTCTTGGCACCCTTGCCGCTCTGGGCCGCGCCTCTGCCGACGGTGGAGGAAGTCGCCTTCGACCCCGACATCCCTGCGCTGGGCAATCCGGATGGCAACGTCACCGTCGTCGAGTATACGGACTACCAGTGCCCCTACTGCAAGCTGAGTTACATCGAACTGTCGAAAGTAATGGCCGAGGACGGCAACATTCGACTCGTGCTCCGCGACTGGCCGATCTTCGGGCAGGTTTCCCGCAACGCAGCGCTCCTGACGCTGGCGTCGCACAGCCAGGGGCGTTACGCCGAGGCCGTGAAGACGCTGATGACGGCCAACGAGCGCCTGACCTTTCGCAGCACCGCCAATCTTCTCAGCGATGCCGGCATCGACGTCGAGTTGGCCCGGAACGAACTCGGCGCGCGACAGGATATCTTCGTCAGCCTGCTGACGCGAACCGAAGAGCAGGCCAAAGCCTTCCAGCTCAAGGGCACCCCTGGCTTCCTGATCGGCAAGTCGCTGTACAAGCGTGGCATGACGGCCGACGACTTCCGCAAGGCCATCGCCCAGGCACGCGCCTAATTCGCCGAAATCTGGCTGTCGTGAAGCTGTCGTTCCCTTGACAGTAAAAGGGCGACAGACTATCTCACCGTCACGTTAGCACTCGCCTGAAGTGAGTGCTAACCAAGTCCGGCCAGACCGGACCGAGGGTTCTCAACAGTTCACCGAGGAAGTTCAAATGGCAAAGTCGAAGTTCCGCCCGCTTCATGACCGCGTGGTCGTTCGCCGGGTCGAATCCGAATCCAAGACCGCCGGCGGGATCATCATCCCCGATACGGCCAAGGAAAAGCCGCAGGAAGGCGAAATCGTCGCCGTCGGCTCTGGCGCTCGCGATGAAGCCGGCAAGCTCGTTCCGCTGGACGTCAAGGCTGGCGACCGCGTGCTGTTCGGCAAGTGGTCGGGCACCGAAGTGAAGCTCAATGGCGAAGACCTTCTGATCATGAAGGAATCCGACATCATGGGCATCATCGGCTAATCGCCACCCATCCGCACCATCCAATCTGAAATTCGGGCCTCCAAGGCCCATCGAGGAGCTTAAAATGGCTGCCAAGGAAGTAAAATTCTCCCGCGACGCCCGCGAGCGCATGCTGCGCGGTGTCAACATCCTCGCCGACGCGGTCAAGGTGACCCTCGGCCCCAAGGGCCGCAACGTCGTCATCGACAAATCGTTCGGCGCCCCGCGCATCACCAAGGACGGCGTCACCGTCGCCAAGGAAATCGAGCTTGAAGACAAGTTCGAGAACATGGGCGCGCAGATGGTCCGCGAAGTTGCTTCGAAGACCAACGACATTGCCGGCGACGGCACCACGACCGCGACCGTTCTGGCCCAGTCGATCGTTCAGGAAGGCCACAAGGCCGTTGCCGCCGGCATGAACCCGATGGACCTGAAGCGCGGCATCGACCTGGCCGTGGCTGAAGTCGTCACCCACCTCGTCAAGAGCTCGAAGAAGATTAAGACTTCGGAAGAAGTCGCGCAGGTCGGCACCATCTCGGCAAACGGCGAGAAGGAAATCGGCTCGATGATCGCGGAAGCGATGCAGAAGGTCGGCAACGAAGGCGTCATCACGGTTGAAGAAGCCAAGACCGCCGAGACCGAGCTTGAAGTCGTCGAAGGCATGCAGTTCGACCGCGGCTACCTCAGCCCCTACTTCGTCACCAACCCCGACAAGATGGTTGCTGACCTCGAAGACGCCTACATCCTCCTGCACGAGAAGAAGCTGTCGAACCTCCAGGCCATGCTGCCGGTCCTCGAGGCCGTCGTGCAGACCTCGAAGCCGCTGCTCATCATCTCGGAAGACGTCGAAGGCGAGGCTCTGGCCACGCTCGTCGTCAACAAGCTGCGTGGCGGCCTGAAGATCGCTGCCGTCAAGGCTCCGGGCTTCGGCGATCGCCGCAAGGCCATGCTGGAAGACATCGCCATCCTGACCGGTGGCCAGGTCATCTCCGAAGACCTCGGCATCAAGCTCGAGAACGTCGGCCTCAACATGCTCGGCCGCGCCAAGAAGGTGTCGATCTCCAAGGAGAACACCACCATCGTCGACGGCGCCGGCAAGAAGGCAGAGATCCAGGGCCGCGTCGCCCAGATCAAGCAGCAGATCGAAGAGACCACGTCGGACTACGACAAGGAGAAGCTGCAGGAACGTCTCGCCAAGCTGGCAGGCGGCGTTGCCGTCATCCGCGTCGGCGGTGCGACCGAGATCGAGGTCAAGGAGCGCAAGGACCGCGTCGACGACGCGCTGAACGCAACCCGCGCCGCTGTTGAAGAAGGCATCGTTCCTGGCGGTGGCGTGGCTCTGCTGCGCGCTTCGCTCGCCATCAAGGCGACCGGCGAGAACTCCGACCAGGCCGCCGGCATCAACATCGTCCGTCGCGCTCTGCAGGCTCCGGCCCGCCAGATCGCTTCGAACGCTGGTGCCGAGGCTTCGATCGTTGCCGGCAAGATCCTCGAGAACAAGACGGCTACCTTCGGCTACAACGCCCAGACCGGCGAATACGGCGACATGATCGCCTTCGGTATCGTCGATCCGGTCAAGGTCGTTCGTACCGCTCTGCAGGACGCAGCTTCGGTTGCCGGCCTGCTCGTCACCACCGAAGCCATGATCGCCGAAGCTCCGAAGAAGGACTCGGCTGGCGGCGGCATGCCTGGCGGCATGGGCGGCGGCGGCATGGGCGGCATGGGCGGCATGGATTTCTAATCCAGCCATCTGGCTCAAGCTTACGGAAAGGGCGCCTTCGGGCGCCCTTTTTCTTTGCGTCAAAGATTCCAGAAGAAATTTACAATCAGGCGGAACCTTTTCCGGATGTCGACGTTTTGAACCTGTCCGAGGCACGTCCGGATGGAGCAATCCTGAAGGAAAACCAAAGGACAAATAGGACGCCTCCAGCACTTCAACAGGTGCGGGAGGCGTTCTCTATTGTGCCTGTGAACGGCCAGCTTTGTGCCTGGAGCGATCAGCGCGTGCCAGATGCCATCGCCAGCGGTTCGCGAACACCCGCCGACATGCGGATCTCGGCGACAGCCCTTTGCAGCGGGCCATTGACCCGAAGTGCTTCGCGGCCGGCCGCGATCGTCAGGTCGACCTGATCGACCGGCAAGCTCAACCGTGTCGGCACGCGGTTGAGCTTGGCCTGCTGCGACGGGTCGAGATCGCCGAACGAAAGGTGCTCGACCACCAACTGCACATCCCTGCAATTCCAGCCGGCCAAGGTGCCGCGGTGACGCCGCACTGCTTCGGCAGACAGGCCGCATCGATAACGGATGAGTTCGCCACGCCATTCGCCGACAGCGAATGTGAGCGCGTCGAGCTGGTCGCGCACCAAGGCCGCCATTGTCGTCTCGGTGACCGCTTCGAGCAGATTGCCAAGCCTTGGGCCCCTGATCGTGTCGCCCCAGTTGACCTCTGCAGCGCGGCCGGCGTCCGCCACGATGAACAGCAGCTTGCGCAGCTTGACCGCGGCAGCCGGCGAAAGCGGGCCGTAGGGCGTGCCGGCGGCTGAACGCTCGATGGTAAAGCCGGTGATGCCGAGATTGTCGGTCAGCCCGCCGTCGAGCAGCTTGACGTAATCCAGGCTGTCGGTCTCGTGGTAGGACCGGATGGCGCCGGCATAGGCCTTGAGCCTGACCGATGCATCGGGATCGGCGAGCGCCCGGCTCAGCCATTCCGGCTGGCGGTAGCCGCAATCCGGCTTGAGGGCCGAAACAACGACCGGAGCGAAGACGACGGGTACGGCGGCCGAAGCCGCAACGGCGTCGGCAAGCCGGACCTTGTCCAGATCGCTGCACAGGGCGGCGAAGGTGTCATAGGTAAACAAGAACGGCGTGCGATTGTAGATGTCGGAAGCATTGATCCAGACGATCGGGCCATCCGGCCGCCTGAAATCCTCATAGGTCGCGCCGTTGAAGAGATTGTCGTCGAGCCATTTGGCAAAGCCATTGCGGTCGTTGACCCCGCCATTGAGCGCGCGGATCAGGTTTACCGGCGACAGAGTCGACTTCCTGAGATTGGCTTCGGCATTCTGGATGAGGAATTTTTCGCGGAAGTCGCGATAGTCGTCCCTGCCCTTGTAGCCGAAATAGGATGCGGCGACCGCGCCGCCCGAGGCACCCGAAATCATGCGTATGTCGTCGGCGAGGCTGCGCCTGACCGGGGTCTCGTCGATGACCATGTCGTCGAGTTCGCGCAGCACGCCATAAGCGAAGGCCGCAGCGCGCGTGCCGCCGCCGGAGAACGCCAGCCCGACCACAGTCGAGCCGTCGTCGCCGGGATCGGGGATGAACTCCGGCGATGCAAGCCCGACCTGCGAAGTGAGGACATTTATCGGGCCGACATCGTCCGCGACGCAGCCCGCGGACAACAGACCTGCAGCGATCGCAAGGACACGACCAAATGCCAATCGCATGCAACTCCCCCTTGGCACTCGATTTCCGCCTGAACCTAACCGGATCGATATGCCCTCGCAACGGATCGGCGGCCGGAACCCTTGGCGGTTCCGGGCGTTGAAGGTCGCACCAGCCACAGGAGATGCGAAATGGTGAACAAGGACCAGGTCAAGGGCGTTGCCAAGCAGGTTGCCGGCTCCGTCAAGGAAGCAGCAGGCAAAGCCAGCGGCAACAAGGAAACCCAGGCCAAGGGCACCGCCGAGAAGATCGTCGGCAAGGTGCAGAAGGCCTATGGCGATACCAAAGAGAAGTTCAAGAAGGCGCTGTGAACCACGCGCACCGATAGGAAACGAGGCGGCTGGGCCGCCTTTTTTCATGCCCGGAGCGTTACAGCTGAAATGACTTCCAACTTGAACCGATTAGCTTTCCCGACCGGACCATTCTCCGCTTGATGCCTTGGGTGCAACGCGATAGGCCGTTGCCCGCAACGACATTTTCGGAGACCTGATCGTGACAGCCCAGAAGACCAGAACCGAGACCGACACCTTCGGACCGATCGAGGTCGCTTCCGACCGCTATTGGGGCGCGCAGGCGCAGCGCTCTCTGGGCAATTTCAAGATCGGCTGGGAAAAGCAGCCGCTCTCCGTCGTGCGCGCACTGGGCATCGTCAAGCGCGCCTGCGCCGAAGCGAACATGGCGCTTGGCCGCCTCGACCCCAAGGTCGGCAACACCGTGGTGGCAGCCGCCCAGGAAGTCATCGACGGCAAGCTCAACGACCATTTCCCGCTCGTCGTCTGGCAGACCGGCTCGGGCACGCAGTCGAACATGAACGCCAACGAGGTGATCTCCAACCGCGCCATCGAAATGCTGGGCGGCGAGATGGGCTCGAAGAAGCCGGTCCATCCCAATGACCACGTCAACATGAGCCAGTCGTCGAACGACACCTACCCGACGGCCATGCATATCGCCTGCGCCGAGCGCATCGTCCACGACCTCTTGCCGGCGCTGAAGCACCTGCATGCCGCCCTCGACAAGAAGGCACGCGAATTCGACCATATCATCAAGATCGGCCGCACCCACACCCAGGATGCAACGCCGCTGACGCTGGGCCAGGAATTCGGCGGCTATGCCGCGCAGGTCGCCTCGTCGATCAAGCGCATCGAACTGACACTGCCGGGCCTGCAGGAACTGGCCCAGGGCGGCACCGCGGTCGGCACAGGCCTCAACGCGCCGATCGGCTTTGCCGAGAAGGTGGCCGAGCAAATCGCGGCCATCACCGGCCTGCCTTTCGTCACAGCGCCGAACAAGTTCGAAGCGCTTGCCGCACACGACTCGATGGTCTTCTCGCACGGCGCCATCAACGCGGCCGCCGCCTCCCTGTTCAAGATCGCCAACGACATCCGCTTCCTCGGCTCGGGCCCGCGTTCGGGCCTCGGCGAGCTGGCGCTGCCCGAAAACGAACCCGGCTCGTCGATCATGCCGGGCAAGGTCAACCCGACCCAGTGCGAGGCGCTGACCCAGGTCTGCGTCCAGGTCTTCGGCAACAACGCAGCACTTACCTTTGCCGGCAGCCAGGGCCATTTCGAACTCAACGTCTACAACCCCGTCATGGCCTACAACTTCCTGCAATCGGTGCAGTTGATGGCGGACGCTGCGGTCTCGTTCACCGACAACTGCGTCGTCGGCATCGAGGCGCGCGAGGACAACATCAAGGCTGCCCTCGACCGTTCGCTGATGCTGGTCACCGCCCTGGCGCCGACCATCGGCTACGACAACGCCGCCAAGATCGCCAAGACCGCGCACAAGAACGGCACCACGCTGCGCGAGGAGGCCCTCGCCACCGGCCTGGTCAGCGCCGAGGACTACGACCGCATCGTCCGTCCTGAGGACATGACCCGGCCGGGTTGAGGTACCCAGCGCAAATTCATTCCATTAGTGAACGATCTGTCGACACATTCGCACCTTTAGTGAACAGTCGAAATCCGTTAGGTGTGGGGCATCGAAATTCAACGGAGCCCCACCCCAATGTCCAACGCTTCCATCGCTTCTGAAAAGGCCGTCAGCGGCAACGCCTCGGCCCTTATCCTGGCAGGCCGCGTCCTGCTTTCGGTCATCTTCATCCTCGCCGGCTTTGCCAAGCTGACCGCCATTTCCGGCACCGCCGGCTGGTTTGCCAGCATCGGCCTGCCCGCTCCGACCGTAACGACGGTCGTTGTCGGCCTGGTTGAACTGGTCGGTGGCATCGCCGTCCTGGTCGGCTTCCAGACCCGCATCGCCGCCATCCTGCTCGGCGTGTTCACGCTGGCCGCTACTGCTATCGCCCACACCGACTTTGCCGATCAGGTCCAGATGATGTTCCTGCAGAAGAACCTGGCGATTGCCGGCGGCCTGTTCGTGCTCGCCGCCTTCGGCGCCGGCGCCCTGTCGATCGACGGCCGTCGCAGCTAAGTTTTATAAATTCCTCCCAAGGAATGGCCCGGGCTTGTCCCGGGCTTTTTTTGTGCCAACACTGCCGCGGCGCGATGTGATGACTTTGCAAGGATGCGGGCGCATTCTCGGCGAACCATCGAGGGTGCGCCAATGCTCGGGAACGCGTCGTTGCTGCTTGCGAGAATGCTGATTGCGGCACTGTTCGTACCGGCCGGCATCAGCACCTTGTCCAATGTCGCCAGCGCCGCCAGCTACTTTGCCGGACTTGGCTTTCCGCTGCCGACATTGTTCGCGTTGGGTGTCGGCCTGTTCGAGCTGATTGGCGGCGTGCTGGTCCTGGTCGGCTTCCAGACCCGCATCGCCGCGCCACTGCTTGCAGCGTTCGCGCTGTCTGCGGGTTTCATCGGCCACTACGGTCAGGGTGGCGACGACCCGGCACTGCTTTTCATGCACCAGCAGGCGCTGATGAAGGACATCGCCACGGCAGGCGGCTTGCTGGCGCTATCAGTGGCAGGCGCCGGGGCGATCTCGCTCGATCGCATGCTTCAACGCCAGGCTATTTGACCGAGGTACTTGGCCCGTCCTCGACCGCCAGCACCAGCTTGCGGCCGGTAACCTTGGCGAGTTGTGCCAGCCGGCCCGCAGGACGCTCGCCATAGAGCTGGCCAAATTCAGCAGGGATGACCAGCGCCAGCACGCCCCCGGCCCTATCTTCCCAGCGCAGCTTGGGCATGACGCCGGGCATCGAGGCAGAGAGCAGATAAACCACGCGCATCATCGCCCCGAGGATGCGCGCCCGTTCGAGATAGCGCGGCGTCGCCAGCTCCTTCAGTTCCGGCGCGAAGCTGTCGTTGAAGACGCCATCATGCCTGAACAGATTTGCCAGGGCCAGAAATGCACGTCCGGGATGGTCGACGCCGATGAACGAGGCGTGTGCGATGATGTTGAGCGACTGCCGGCCGCGATATTCGGGATGCGCGCGCCAGCCGATGTCGGCAAGCAGGCAGGCGGCATGGCGATATCGCGCCTCCTCCTCGGTCTCGTCGATGCCGAAGGCAGCGAAAGCCTGCTTGGTCCACTCGGTCAATTCACGGGCATGGCGCACCGAACGTGCGCGCAGGACCGCCAGTTCCTCGGCCGCCGAGATCAGTGGATCGGATCGACGTACTTCCTCATCGAGCAGCGAAAACAGAAAGCCCTCGCGCACGCCAAGTGCCGACACGACAATCTTCGATGGCTCCATCGCGGCGATGATTTCCTGAAGCACCACGGCACCATAAGGGAGCAACGTGCGGCGGTTTTTCGACACGCCCTCGATGCCCTTGAGCTTTTCGACGTCGCCGCGTGCCACCTGCTTGAGAAACGGGATCATGCTGGCGGGGTCGAGCTGGTAGTGATGCATCACCTCCAGCGGATAGTTGGTGACGCCCATGTGCAGCCGGGCGAGGTTTCGCCAGGTGCCGCCAACGGCATAGAAGGTCCTGCCTTGTCCGCCCTTGAGCAGTTTGGCACGCATCAGCTCGGTGCGGGCGATCTTGGCTGCCACGACGGGCGAACCCTTGGCCATGTCCTGGAGACGCAGTCCGCCCAGCGGAAGCGTGATGCCGTCGCCGATGTCCTCGCCTCTGACGTCGACCAGTTCGAGGCTGCCGCCGCCAAGATCGCCGGCGATGCCGTCGGCGGGGTGGAAGGCGGAGATCACGCCCAGCGCCGAGAAATGCGCTTCCTCGCGGCCAGTAAGCACCTGTATCTCGGTGCCGAGCACGCGTTCGGCACGCTCGATGAAATCAGGGCCGTTGATGGCCTCGCGGGCGGCAGCGGTCGCCAGCACATACATCTTCTCCGCGCCCGACTGCTCGGACAGCGCGCGAAAGCGCCGGAACTCTTCCATCGAGCGGGTCACGCCCTCCGGATCGAGCTTCCCAGTCGAGACGATGCCGCGGCCAAGGCCAGCCAACATCTTTTCGTTGAACAGAAGGGTCGGCGAGCGCGCCAGGCCCTCATAGACGACGAGACGTATGGAGTTCGAGCCGATATCGATGATCGACAGCGGTCGGCGGTCCTTGAGCCGGCCCTGCGAAAGCTCGGCCATCAGCTGGCCGCCGCCTCCGCCTTCTTGCGACGTTTGAACTGGGCGATGCGTTTGGGTGCATGGGACTTCAGCGCGTCACCCCGTCCGGACAGGCTCGGATTGGTCATGAAATATTCCTGCGCGTTGAATGGCTCTTCGCCCTCGTCCAGCGTCACCCGGCGCGAGGTACCATCCGCCAATACTTCGAAACTTTGCTGGTTGTCCATGATGTTTCCAAGCATCACCTGCCCAAGCACCTGCTCGTGGACGGTCGAATGCGTGGCGATCGGGATCATGCATTCGACACGGCGATCAAGGTTGCGCGGCATCAGATCAGCCGAGCTGATATAGACCACGGCTTCGTCCGAAGGCAGGCCGTGGCCGTTGCCGAAGCAATAGATGCGGCTGTGCTCGAGGAAGCGGCCGACGATCGACCTGACGCGGATGTTCTCCGACAGTCCGGGCACCTGCGGCCTCAGGCAACAGATGCCGCGTACGACGAGGTCGATCTCGACGCCGCTGCGGCTCGCGTCATAAAGCGCGTCGATCACGTCAGGATCGACGAGCGAGTTCATCTTCATCCAGATCTGTGCCGGCCGGCCTGCGCGGGCATGTTCGACCTCGTCGGCGATGTGCTTGAGGATGCGGCTGCGCAGCGTATAGGGCGACAAGGCGATGCACATCTCGTCCGCCGGCTCGGCGTAGCCGGTGATGAAGTTGAAGATCTGCGCCACATCGCGCGCGATCGCCGAATCGGTGGTGAAGAACGACAGGTCGGTGTAGATGCGCGCGGTGATCGGGTGGTAGTTTCCGGTGCCGAGATGGACGTAGTTGCGCAGGCGGCCGTCCTCGCGGCGGACCACCAGCGACATCTTGGCGTGGGTCTTGAGCTCCAGGAAGCCGAACACGACCTGCACGCCGGCGCGTTCGAGATCGCGCGCCCAGCGGATGTTGGCCTCCTCGTCGAAGCGAGCCTTGAGCTCGACCAGTGCGGTCACCGACTTGCCGGCCTCGGCGGCGTCGACAAGGGCGCGCACGATCGGGCTGTCGTTGGACGTGCGGTAGAGCGTCTGCTTGATCGCCACGACCTCGGGATCGATCGCTGCCTGGCGCAGGAACTGCACCACCACATCGAACGATTCGTAGGGGTGGTGGACGACGAAGTCCTTCTCACGGATCGCGGCGAAACAGTCGCCGCGATGCTCGCGGATGCGTTCGGGAAAGCGCGGATTGAAGGGCGGGAACTTCAGGTCGTCGCGCGGCACGGCGACGATCTCCGAAATCTGGCTGATGGCCAGCGGGCCGCTGAGGACGCTGATGCGGCTCGCCGAAACGCCCAGTTCGCCGGCAACGAAGTCGCGCAGTTGGGATGGCATCTGGCTGTCGAACTCAATGCGGATGACCGAGCCGCGCCGACGCCGCTTCAATGCGGTCTCGAACAGCCGCACAAGATCCTCGGATTCTTCCTCGACCTCGATATCGCTGTCCCGAATGATCTGGAACGTGCCCGATCCCTTGACCTCGTAGCCGGGGAAAAGCTTGCCTATGAACAGGTTCACCGTTTCCTCGATCGGGATGAAACGCACCGAGCGCTTGCGGTCCGGCAGCCTGATGTAGCGCTTCAGCGCCACCGGCAGGCGCAGCAGCGCCGTCATCTCCTCGCCGCTCTTGCGATGACGCAACTGCAGCGCGATCGAGAAGCCAAGATTGGGAATGAACGGGAACGGATGTGCCGGATCGATCGACAGCGGCGTCAGTACCGGGAAGATCTGCTCCATGAAGTGGTCCTCGAGCCACTTCCTTTCGTCCTTGCCGAGATCGGCCGCCGCTATGCTCTCGATACCCTCGAGCTTGAGCAGTTCCATCAGGCTCGACAGGCTCTTCTGCTGGTCTTCCTGAAGCCGTTCGACCTCGAGCAACAGCTGATTGAGCTGCTGCTCGGGGGTGCGCCCGTCGGCACTGCGGACGGTGATGCCTTCGCGCACCTGGCCGGCAAGACCGGCGACGCGGACCATGAAGAACTCGTCGAGATTGCCGGCCGAAATCGACAGGAAGCGGACGCGCTCCAGCAACGGATGGTTCGGGTTCTGCGATTGTTCGAGCACGCGCCGGTTGAACTGCAACCAGGAGAACTCCCGATTGACGAAGCGGTCGGGGTTACCGTCGATTGCGCCGGTCGGCGACTTGTCGTTGACGAAATCGGTATGGACCGGCTTCAACTGATTCATATGCAAACCTTCCCCACTGCCGCGTTCCGCCGCTTATCCGGCTCAACTTATCCTCTGACAGGCAATTGCGACAGTTTCATTTCAGCATCTTGCAAACCCGCCGCTTATGATACAAACGCTGTCGAATAACGGCGTCGCGCGCCCTGTGGACGCGCCAAAGACGCCATGGCATTCATGCGCGCAGTTCCTCAGAAGGGAAAAACACCATGGCCGGCGGCTCCATCCCCCACTTCCAGAACGATGCTGGACATGCCGTGATCGAAATCGGCGTGAAGGAATTCATGTGCGTGGGCGCCAACCCGCCCTTCGACCATCCGCATGTGTTCCTCGACATGGGTGCGGATGCCGAAAAGGTCTGCCCCTATTGCTCGACGCTCTATCGCTACTCGCCCAAGCTGAAGGCCACCGAGACGCTGCCGCAAGGCTGCCTCTACGTGGTCGACCGCGCAGCCTGACCCGCAAGCCGCGGTCATGCAATCGCGGCAGATAGTGGTTGCCGGAGCCGGCATTGCCGGGCTCACTGCAGCAATCGCCTTTGCAAGACACGGCTTTGGCGTTCGCGTTTTCGAACGCTCGCCGGCGCTTGAGGAAGTCGGCGCGGGGCTCCAGCTCTCCCCCAACGCAACCCGCATTCTCGACCGTCTTGGCGTGCTCGACCTGGTTAGCCCGTCGACCGTACGACCGGAGGCGGTGGTATTGCGCGATGCTGCAACCCTGAGCGAACGGGCGCGTGTGCCGCTGGGTGCTGCCGCAGAGCGCCGCTGGAAAGCCCCTTATCTGGTCGCCCACCGCGCCGACCTGCAGAGCGCGCTGCTCGCACGAGCGTCGGAAAGCCCATTGATCGAGATCGTGACGGACGCCACCGTCAGCGGAGTCGAGGCACAGGCAGGCGGCAACAGGATAACACTCACGCAAGCGGGCATCGTCTCCCACGAGCAGGCCGCGCTGCTGGTTGCAGCGGATGGCGTCTGGTCGTCGAGCCGGCGCCTTGTCGGCCCCAACGAAAAGAGCCGCTTCACCGGCGAACTGGCCTGGCGCACGACGCTTTCCGCCGATGGCGACGTCGGCCGGCATTTTGCCTCCCTGAGCTCCCCGGCCATGGTGACGACCTATCTTCACGCAGGCTTCCATCTCGTCGCCTACCCGATCCGGGCGGGGGCGGCGATCAACCTCGCCGCATTCACCCCGGGCAACTCGATAGCCGAGCAATGGTCGGGCGAGACCGATGCCAATGCGTTGAAACGCGCCATGCGCGGTACGGCTCCTGCTCTGTCCAGGCTGATCGACGAAGCCGGGCCATGGACGGTCTGGCCCTTGCACGCCGTCGACCCGACCCGGCCCTGGACCGCGCCAAGCGGCATCGCCCTTATCGGCGACGCCGCACACGCGATGACGCCCTTCGCCGCCCAGGGCGCGGCTATGGCGATCGAGGATGCGTTCACCCTGGCCGACGCCGTTGCCTCTGGACCCAACACTGCCAACGCATTGTCGCAGTGGGAGATGCTGCGGAAGCCGCGCGTGCGGAAAGTGGCGCGGCGCGGCGCGCTCAACCGCCTTGCCTGGCATGCCGCCGGGCCGGTGGCGATGGCACGCAACCTGTTCCTGAAGCTCAAGTCGCCGGACAGCCTCGCAGCCGACATGGATTGGCTTTACGGCTGGACCCCGCCCGGCTGGAAAGACGACGGCCGGTTGTAGAGGCCAAGAGACCAGTTGAGCGTCGCAGGCAGCGGGTTCCACCAGCCGGTCGTCAGTCCGGCCTGGCGCAAGGCAGCGGCTGTCCAGGTGTTGCAACCGGCAAGCGCGTTGAACTTGCCGTTGGCGTCGAAGAAGCCGTCATAGGCACCGTACGCAACGCCGGGAATGCGTTGAACGCCCGCACTGCCCCGCTCGAAGCTGCCGTCGATGAAATCGAGCAGGGAGGCAAAACCTGCCTCGCTGATGTCGAACCGGCTGACCGTGGGTTGCGGCAGCGCTATTTCGCCGGCCAGGTCGACATGCATCACCGAGTTGTCGAGCGTCAGCGCCGCAAGCACAGGCGCGGGCTTCAGCTCCGACCATGTCGGCGTGCCGATATAGAAGGCCTTGCTGCCCCAGCCGAACACCAGATAGCGCGCCGCCGGCAGGTCGGCCTGAATGCCGGCATCCAGCAGGAAGTCGAATTTTTCCAGCACGCCATCATCGATCGGCACAGCGATGTCAGTGTGGATCGGGTTGGTGAAAACGAGAATGTGGCGCGACGTTGCATCGCCTGCGGCAGCGCCGCCGAACAGCGGCCTCGGCACCAGGGTACCGAGCGCCACACCGGCGGCAACCAGCAGGGCAAGCATGCCTAGAAGACGTAATGCTCTTCGCAACGACTCTACATCCCCTGCTCTTTGCCGGTTCCAACAAAAAAGCCCGGCCGAAATACGACCGGGCTTAGCGGAATTTCCAGCCGAACCTAGTGCAGGATCTGGCTGAGGAAGAGCTTGGTGCGCTCGTGGCGCGGATTGTCGAAGAACTCGCCCGGCGTGTTCTCCTCGACGATCTGGCCCTGGTCCATGAAGATCACCCGGTTGGCGACCTTGCGGGCAAAACCCATCTCGTGGGTCACGCACAGCATGGTCATGCCCTCTTCGGCGAGCCCGACCATGGTCTCCAGCACTTCCTTGATCATCTCCGGATCGAGCGCCGAGGTCGGCTCGTCGAACAGCATGATGCGCGGGTTCATGCACAGCGACCGCGCAATCGCCACGCGCTGCTGCTGGCCGCCGGACAGCTGGCCCGGATACTTGTTGGCCTGCTCGGGGATCTTGACCCGGCGCAGGAAGTGCATCGCCTGCTCCTCGGCCTGCTTCTTCGGCGTCTTGCGCACCCAGATCGGCGCCAGCGTACAGTTCTCGAGGATGGTCAGGTGCGGGAACAGGTTGAAGTGCTGGAACACCATGCCGACTTCGCGACGGACCTCGTCGATCTTCTTGAGATCGTTGGTCAGTTCCTTGCCGTCGACGATGATCTTGCCCTTCTGATGCTCCTCCAGCCGGTTGATGCAGCGGATCATGGTCGACTTGCCCGAGCCGGACGGACCGCAGATGACGATGCGCTCGCCGCGCATGACCCTGAGATTGATGTCCTTCAGCACGTTGAACTCGCCATACCATTTGTGCATGCCGACGATGTCGATGGCGACATCGGTGTCCGAGATATGCATCTTCGCCCGATCAACCTTGATCTCGTCGGCGCTGACTGCGTTTTCGATGGCCATGGGCCGTTCCCTTTTGTTGTTCGTTATCGCTTATGCCCGGTGTCGAGCCGGCGCTCCATGAAAATAGAATAGCGCGACATGCCGAAGCAGAATATCCAAAAGACGAGGGCTGCGAAGACAAGCCCCGAAGCCGGAGTCTGCGGCGAAGCCCAGGCCGCATCGGAGAAGTTCTGGCGCACGACGCCGAGCAGGTCGAACATCGAGATGATGTAGACCAGACTGGTGTCCTTGAACATGCCGATGAAGGTGTTGACGATGCCGGGAATGACCAGCTTCAACGCCTGCGGCAGCACGATCAGGCCCATCTTCTGCCAGTAGCTGAGACCAAGCGAGTCGGCGCCCTCATATTGCCCCTTGGGTATGGCCTGCAGGCCGCCGCGCACGACTTCGGCCATGTAGGCCGAAGCGAACAGCGACACGCCGATCAGCGCGCGCAGGAACTTGTCGAACGAGACGCCCGCCGGCAGGAACAGCGGCAGCATGACGCTTGCCATGAACAGCACCGTGATCAGCGGTACGCCACGCACCGTCTCGATGAAGATGACGCAGAGCATCTTCACAACCGGCATCTTGGAGCGCCGACCGAGCGCAAGCAGGATGCCGAAAGGCAGTGAGACCACGATGCCGACAAAAGACAGCGTAAGCGTCACCAGCAGACCGCCCCAGAGCGGGGTCTCGACATGCGGCAAGCCAAACACGCCACCGATCAGCAGGAAGTAGGAAACGACCGGAAGCACCAGGAAGAACAGGACAGAATTGAGCCCCTTGCGCGGGATGCGTGGAACCAGCAGCGGCACCAGCAGCGCCACGAACATGATCGCCACCAGGATGACGCGCCAGCGCTCGTCCAGGGGATAACGGCCAAACATGAACTGGCCGAACTTTGCCTTGACAAACGCCCAGCAGGCGCCCGACCAGCCGTCGGGCTGGATGCCGCCCTGCGCCACGGTGGCGCAGAACGTTCGATCGGTGCCGGTCCACTGGGCATTTACGATGGCCCAGTTGAACAGCGGCGGGACGATCATCGCCACGATGAAAAACCCCACGATCGACAACACCGAATCAAACGGGTTGGCGAACAGGTTCTTGCGCATCCAGGCCAGCGGCCCACGCTCGCGAAGCGGCGCCGGCTGCGGCAGCGCCATTTCGGTGCGGACGTATCCGATATCTTGCGACATGCCCGCCTCCTACCTTTCCACCAGCGCCATCTTGGCGTTGAACCAGTTCATGAAGGCTGACGTGATCAGGCTGAGACCGAGATAGACGACCATCCAGATGACGACGATCTCGATAGCCTGGCCCGTCTGGTTGAGCACCGTGCCGCCGACCGCAACCAGGTCCGGATAGCCGATGGCGATCGCCAGAGACGAGTTCTTGGTCAGGTTGAGGAACTGGCTGGTCAGCGGCGGAATGACGATGCGCAGCGCCTGCGGCACCACCACCAGCCTGAGCGCCTGCGCGGACCTGAGGCCAAGTGCGGCGGACGCCTCGCTCTGTCCGCTGCTGACGCCCCGGATGCCCGCGCGGACGATCTCGGCGATGAAGGCTGCGGTATAAAACGACAAGGCAAGGTACAGCGACAGGAATTCCGGTTTGATTTGCAGGCCGCCGGTCAGGTTGAACGTCGACTTCTGCGGAAAGTCGAAGCTGAGCGGAAAGCCAGTCGCGACCAAGGCCAGGAACGGCAGGCCGACGATCAGCGCCAGCGACGTCCAAAACACGGGAAATGTCGCGCCCGTGGCCATTTGCCTTTGCTTGGCCCGCCGGGCGACGAACCAGGACATGGCAACGCCGAGCAGCAGCGCCACAGGGACCAGCATCGACCCGTCGCCCCAGACCAGCTTCGGAAAATAGAAGCCACGGCTATTGAGGAAGGAGCCGAAGGGCAGTTCGATGCTCTCCTTCGGCAGCGGCAGCACCGAAAGCACGCCGAAATACCAGAAGAAGATGACGAGCAGCGGCGGAATGTTGCGGAACAGCTCGACATAGACCGTGCAGATCTTGCGGATCAGCCAGTTGTGCGACAGCCGGCCGATGCCGATCAGGAAGCCCAGAATCGAAGCGGTGACGATGCCGGCGGCAGCCACAACCAAGGTGTTGATGAAGCCGACAAGCAAAGCGCGCCTGTAGGTCGAATCCGAATCGAAGGCGATCAGCGTATCGCTGACGTCGAATCCGGCGCGGCCGTTGAGAAAGGCGAAACCCGAAGCAATATTGGCGCGCTTCAGGTTTTCGACGGTATTTCCAATGATCCAGTAGACGAACGCCACAAGCGCAACGATCACGAGGACCTGGAAGAAGATGCCGCGCACCTTCGGATCGTAGAAAAGCGACGCGCGGCCGCCCCCTACGTCTTGGGGTATGTCCTGCGTAGCCATCGGAAGTCCCTCTGAAAGAGTAACCGGAAGGCAGAAGATCTGCCTTCCGGACGAGACTTCGGATCAGCGGATGGGCGGCGCGTACTGCAGTCCACCCTTGGTCCAGAGCGCATTGATGCCGCGGGCGATCTTCAGCGGGCTGCCCTGGCCGACATTGCGTTCAAAGACTTCGCCGTAGTTACCCACGGCCTTTACGATGTTGACGACCCAGTCGTTGCCGAGGCCGAGATCGGTACCGATCTTGGTGTCCGCTTCAGTTCCGAGGACGCGCTTGATCTCGGGATTGCCCGATGCCTTCATCTCCTCGACATTGGCCTGGGTGATGCCCAGTTCCTCGGCGGTCAGCAGACCGAAATAGACCCACTTGACGATGTGGTACCACTTGTCGTCGCCCTGGCGCACGGCAGGTCCGAGCGGCTCCTTGGAGATGATCTCGGGCAGCACGACGTGATCGTCGGGCGAGCTGAGCTTCAGGCGGATACCATAGAGACCCGACTGGTCAGTGGTGTAGACGTCGCAACGGCCGGCGTCATAGGCAGCGTCGACTTCTTCCAGCTTCTCGAAGACGACCGGGCTGTACTCCATCTTGTTCGCCTTGAAGTAGTCGGCGAGGTTGAGTTCGGTCGTCGTGCCGGTCTGCACGCAGACGGCGGCGCCCGACAGCTGGAGAGCGGAATTCACGCCCGGCAGCTTCTTGGCGTTGATCATGAAGCCCTGGCCGTCATAATAGGTGACGCCGACGAAGTTCAGGCCAAGTGCCGTATCGCGATTGATGGTCCAGGTGGTGTTACGCGACAGCATGTCGATTTCGCCCGACTGAAGTGCCGTGAAGCGCTCCTTGGCCGAAAGCGGCGTGAACTTGACCTTGGTGCCGTCGCCAAAGATCGCAGCAGCCACGGCGCGGCAGAAATCGACGTCCAGACCCTGCCAGTCACCCTTGTCGTTCGGCGCCGAAAAACCGGCCAGGCCGGTGCTGACGCCGCATTGCAGAAACCCCTTAGCCTTGACGTCCTCGAGCGTGCCGGCCGAAGCGGCAGTCGCCATAAGGCCGAGCGCAGCAGCCCCGAGAATGCCTGAAATGATGTATTTCATGACCCACGAACCCTTTTCTGTTTTTTCCAGGCTGTTGCCTGTCTTTTTAATGTGTGAACTCAGCATCCCCTATCCGGCCCATATCCGGATTGCGCACCTTGCCGGTGCGCTTTGCTGCAGTCCGGTTCACAAATGCCATCGAAGGCGATAATTCTTGTTAGGTCAAGCAATAAAGGCCTGCCGCCGCCGGCTCCGCCTTTAGTATTAGTCCGGCCTTGTCGCGCAGCTTCAAAGCGCATTGAACAGTTGTTCAACGCTCAGGCGGCTGGCAGCCTTTTCTGCCGCATCCCGGTTGCTGCCGGCAGCATCTTTCCAGGCCTCGGCCGGAACCCGACACGGCGGGCAGCAAGAAAGCGCGCCATGACGACGGTCAGGACGAAGCCGAACAGGAAGCCCGCTACGACATCCGAGGGATAGTGGGCCGCGGCCGGCACGCGGAAGGCGGACAGCATCAGGCAGACGAGGCCGATCGGCAGCCATTGGCGCGGAAACCAGATCATCAGGACGGCGGCAACGGTGCCGAGCGTCGTCGAATGTCCCGAGGGAAAGCTCGAGAAATACTTGCTCACCACGAACGGGTCGAAATGGTAGGCACCGAGTTCGCCGAACATCGAGGGGCGCGCCCGTCCGATGACGATCTTTACCAGATTGACGGCGATGCCGGTGATGGCAATCGAGCCGAACAGGAACGCCGCCTGGCCGAACCACGAAACGAGTCTAGCCCTGACGCGATAGCCTGAGTTTCTCCAGTCTGCGGTGGCCGTCACCAGATAGACCAGCAGTGCCGGGACCAGGTACCACTCCGACCTGCCGGCCTGGCTCGCCTCTGCAAGCCAGCGTGTGAGCTGGTTGCGGTTGGACAGTATGAAGTCCATGACCCGCGCGTCGACCACGAACAGCAAGAGGGCAGCCACCGCACCGACTGACACCAGCCATGTCAGTTCGCGCGTCCATACCGGCTCGTTCAAGCCGACGGGATCCCGCCAGATCCGGCGCCAGGAAACCGACACCGTTTCAGCGAGGCGCCCGAAATGGCCAGCCGGCCAGATCTGGCCCAGCCGAACGGCGGGCCGCGGCGGTTGCGCCGGCCCAGTCGGCGCACTATGGCTGGCGTCTTCGCTGAAAGGGTGCGGATTCATGACTCGAGACAACGGCAGGATCAAAGGCGTCAACACGCGGCTCGCGCATTCCGGCCACGATCCACACGGCTTTCATGGCTTTGTCAATCCGCCGGTGGTCCACGCCTCGACGGTTCTTTATCCCAACGCTGCAACGATGGCGGCGCGTGCTCAAAAATACACATATGGCACCCGCGGAACGCCGACGACGGATGCCCTTTGCGCGGCCATCGACGAACTGGAAGGCTCGGCCGGCACCATCGCCGTGCCTTCGGGGCTTGCGGCCGTCACCATCCCCCTGCTTGGCTTCCTCTCGGCCGGCGACCACATCCTGATCACCGATTCCGTCTACCACCCGACGCGCCACTTCGCCGACACCATGCTCAAGCGTCTCGGTGTCGAGGTCGACTACTACGATCCGCATGTCGGCGCCGGCATCGCCGCCCTCATCAAGCCGAACACCAAGGTGGTGCTCACCGAATCGCCCGCCTCGAACACATTCGAGATCCAGGATATCCCGGCCATATCAAAGGCAGCCCATGTCGCCGGTGCGATCGTCATGATGGACAACACCTGGGCCACGCCGCTCTATTTCAAGGCGCTCGATTTCGGCGTCGACGTCACCATCCACGCGGCGACCAAATACCCCGCCGGCCATTCCGATGTGCTGAGCGGCACGGTTTCGGCAAACGCCGACTGCTGGCCCAGGCTTCGCGAGGCGTTCTTCACGCTTGGCTGCTGCGCCGGTCCCGACGACGTCTACCAGGTGCTGCGCGGCCTGCGCACCATGGGCGTCCGGCTCGCCCATCACGAAAAGAGCGCGCTGGACATCGCGCGCTGGCTCGAAGGCCAGCCGGGCGTGGCCCGCGTGCTGCACCCGGGGCTCGAAAGCCACCCCGACCACGAACTGTTCAAGCGCGACTTCGGCGGCTCCAGCGGCATCTTCTCCGTGGTGCTGTCCGGCGGCGGCCAGAACAAGGCACACGCCTTCCTCGACGCGCTCGAGATCTTCGGCCTGGGCTATTCCTGGGGTGGTTTCGAGAGCCTGGCTGTGCCGGTCAACCTCAGCGACCGCAAGGTGGTCACCCCTTATGAGGGCCCGATCATCCGCCTGCAGATCGGGCTTGAAGATGTCGCCGACCTCAAGGAAGATATTGCGGCCGGGCTGCAAGCCGCCAACGCGGCGGAGTGAAGCCATCAGGCTCTCGATGCCGAGCCAGCACCAGACGACAGCCTGAGGCATGCCGCGACAAGGACAGATTGAAATTCCGCGAGGAAGAACATGACCACGTCCGACCGTCCCGCCGAGATCGCCCACTGGACCGAAGTCGAGCGCCCCGACGGCGAGACCTTTTCCGGTACTGACGAGTTGCGGGGCCTCGGCGCGCCGCTTGCCACTCATTTCGGCTTGCAGCGGCTTGGCATCCACCATGTCCGGCTGCCGCCGGGCCGGCGCACGTCGTTCCCTCACGCCGAAAGTCTGGAGGAGGAGTTCGTCCACGTGCTGGAGGGTGAGCCCGACGTCTGGCTCGATGGCCTCCTGCATCGCCTGAAGCCGGGCGATTCCGTCGGCTTTCCCGCGGGCACCGGACTGGCGCACAGCTTCCTTAACAACACAGATGCTGAGGTGCGGTTGCTGGTGGTCGGCGAGACCGCCAACGCCGAAAACCGCATCGTCTATCCCGTCAATCCCGAGCGCAAGGCAATGCGCGACGACTGGTGGGACGACGCGCCTCAGCGGATCCTCGGCGACCATGACGGAGTGCCCGACCGGTTGCGGTCCAAGCGTTGAAAATTGGCCAGCGCCAAGAAAAGATGGCGGGCCAGGAACACGAACAGATCCGTACGATGCGACGTGGCGCGCTCTATCTGTACGAAATTACGGACAGAAAACGGACCGGCAGCCGTCTCAACTGCTCCGGCCCATGTGGCGAATGGCCTGCGAAGTGCAGGCTGTCACCGGGCCCCATGAGATAACGCTTCGAGCCGATCCGGTAGGTCATCTCACCCTCCAACAGGTAGAGGAACTCCATTCCGAAATGCTCGAGCGATGGAAGGGTGTCCGTCTCCCTGTCCATGGTGAAGAGGTAGGTTTCTACCGTCAAGTTGCGCGGCTGGGAGCCAAAATAGCCAAGCAGCTTGTAGTGGTGCCCAGCACGGCTATCGCACCTTTCAACCGCAATTTCGTCCCCGGCAGGGACGAAGACGGCGTTCTCCTCGTCCTCGCAACGGCGCAGAAACGTCGTGAGCGGGACGTCAAGCGCCCGCGACAGCGCCTGGAGTGTGCCCAACGACGCGGAAATCACCCCGTTTTCGATTTTCGACATCATGCCGACGGAGATGCAAGCGACACCTGCGAGATCGGCTGCGGTCATGCCAAGACGCTTGCGGCAGGCGCGCACTTCCATTCCAATTGCTAGCTGCAGCCGATCCTCGCCGGGTTCATTGGCAACATCCAGGCTCTGGTCCGGCGAAACCGACGTAAACATCTTGGCATCTTTCGCTGTTGGCAATGCATAGCCTCTTTCCGCCGTGGCCTAGGCGGCCGGTCAAAAGGGTGAACTGAACCGCGAGCGCGCCGCCCGGCGGTAACGCACGCCGTTGGCGCCATACGCCCAGCAGACAATTCCGCTGGGCGTGTTTTGCTTCCTCAGACCGATTCGGGCGGCCGTCGCGGTTTGCCATCCGCCGAGATGCAGCGCGTGATGCCGTGACGGCGGTAATACTCCGCCGCTTCCCGCATTTCGCGGTCCTCATCGACGATGCAGCGATAGTGCCACCAGAGCCAGAAGCATACGGCGGCTGCCACCAGCAACCATTCGAACCCCTGGAAGGGGTAGAAGGCGCCGATGGTGTCGAGGTTGGTCCAATCAGTCAGTCCGGTTTCCATAGCTTGGGTCTCCTCCAATTGGTTGACAGTCAGAAACGCGCAGCTTCGTTGCGCTCAACCGCTTCGAATTCGGTGACCACGCCGGCGCCGTAGGGATAGATGTCCCGGTTGTGCCAGGTGTCGGCGCCTGCCAGTTCCACTTCGAACGGTTCACGCAGGATGCCCATGCGCTGCAGCACCTTGGCCACGACCCAGGTGGCAAGAAAGCCAAACAGCCCGAAGGTGAGAATCGCACCGATGATCATGCCAATCGGATTGATGGCCGGATCTCCCGCCGGCGTCGTGCCCAGCCATCCAACCGAGCCTGCCCAGTTCTGCACATCGGGCGCGGCTGGTGCGGCGGGATAACCCCACAGGACGAAACCGCAGACAATGAGCCCCCAAACGCCCGCATAGCCGTGAACCGCAATAGCCCCGACCGGATCGTCGATGCGAAAACGGCGCTCGACATAATGATGAAGCTTGAACGCGATCGCCGCGCCCGACGCGCCGATGAACATTGCAATCAACGGATGGTAGAGATCATTGCCCGCCGAGGCAGCGATAATGCCGGCAAGACCCCCGGACAGCGTCCAGAACGGATCGCCACGGCTGACCACGTAAGCCGCCATCAGACCACCAGCCAGCGACATCAGGAAGTTGAAGGTGATGGCCGAGAGCGTCGTGGGCGTTCCATAGATCGTCGTCGCAGCGAAGCGGACAGTTTCGGCGTCGCGGCTCACATCGACGATCGGAATGTTGCACGCAGCATAGAAGCCCCAGAACCCCGTGTAGATGATGAAGAGGCCAAGGACCGACAGGAAGGAGTTGTGCGGCTTGATTTCCCGAACCTCGCCGTTTGGACCAAACTTGCCGATGCGGGGTCCCAGCACGATCGTCAAAGCCAGACAGGCACCGCCGGCGATGGCATGAATGACCCCCGATGCGTAAGCGTCGTGATAGCCGAGCAACTGCGTCGTCCAGCCCGTGGCGTTCCAGCCCCAGGACGCATGCCAGATCCAGGTGATCGATCCAACCAGGACGGACAGGATCATAAAGGCCCCAGTTCGTACCCGTTCGATCGCCACCCCGGAAAGGATGGCGCTCATCACCCACGAAAACAGCAGGAATGCCGCCCAGAAAACGCCCTGTATGTTGTCCTGGAAATTTGGGCCCATCTGCTCTGCCCAAGGCAGTGCCGCAGCCGTTGCCGCATTGGATATGACGCCGCCGAAAAGAAACGGCCCGTTGTTGAACGCCCAGTAGATCCACCAGGCAAACAGGAACCAGGTGACGGTCACAAGTGCCAGACTCATCGTGTGGCGGACCAAAGTCTGATTGAGATTCTTGGGGCGGGTCACGCCGAATTCATAGGCGAGCAGGCCGGCATGGATGAGAAACATCATGACGACAGTGACCCAATAGTAAAACTCTGTAAAAATTGTCGTTAGAGCAGTTAGTTCGTTGTTCATATGGTCCCCTGACATTTCTATTTCTATGGGCGACAGACAACAGTCGGCCCGTCGACCAAGCGCACATGGCGCAATGGTCGAACAGCTCCTCCCCAGGGCGGCGGCGGACACCTGAAATGACTTATGGCTTGCTCGGCTCGATGACGCGGCCAGCCACAGCTCTATTCATGGTCATTTGACGGAAGTGATGGACGCTAGACTTCAGAAGAATGCCATCGCGAACGAGGCATTGGACACGCACCCAAAGCGTCAGAACCGCTTCCGAACGATACGCGACGGCCTCCTTACGTCAGCGTAAGAGAAGGGCCGTCCCTTGGTGTGTATCGAGGCGCAGGTCGTCCTGCACGATAGGAAGTTTACTTTCCTATCAGTGGAAATCAACTGGTCAGTACTGATTATTTTGGAATTGGCAGGGGATGCCTACTTCGCACATCCAAAGGCAGACGGATCACGCCTTCGACGGGCTACAACACGAGCGCCAATTGCTGCTGCAGGATCGCCTCCAGGCCGTACTGCTGCCGCCCTTGAGGTGATCAACGTTGCAACCTTACCCGGAAATCAAGCGGCCGCCATGAAGGCGGCGGTGGGCAGGCCGAAAACTTCCATGGAATCAACGGCTGAAAATAGATTGGCGATCCCGACAGGATTCGAACCTGTGACCATCGGCTTAGAAGGCCGGTGCTCTATCCAACTGAGCTACGGGACCGCTGGCCGGCCCATGTCAGGCCGGCATGACCATGCCTCAGGTCGTCAGTGCGTCCAGGGCGTCCTGCGGTCATAGCGGAAATTGTCGGAGTAGGAAATCTGCCGGCGCTTGGCTTCCTTGGGCTCCTGCACGCGGAAGGTGATGCCTTCGCGCTCGGCATAGGCCACCGCCTCTTCGCGGGTCTCGAAGGTCAGGCGGATCTGGCTCCTCATGTCACCGGAGCTGGTGTAGCCCATCAGCGGGTCGATCTTTTTCGGCTTCTCGGCGTCGAATTCGAGCACCCAGTGCCCGGACTTGGCTTTGCCCGACTGCATGGCGGTCTTGGCGGGGCTGAAAATTCGCGCGGACATAATTCCCTCACTCGTGAGTCCGCAGCGTGCGCGGACATCCAGATGCGCCCGTCATTTACTGCGCAATCGTCATTGCTGCAAGGCGAAAGCCGGTTTCCGCTTTTTTGCCCTTGCCATGTCGAGCGGAAGCCACTAGGCACGGCGTCGAAATGTGATTTCGGAGTGTAGCGCAGTCTGGTAGCGCATCTGGTTTGGGACCAGAGGGTCGGGAGTTCGAATCTCTCCACTCCGACCATTCAAGACCTTGCAATCCCCCCGCCATACATAGTCAACGCTCGACTGCCAGAAGGCACCGCGCGCAACAGCGCGACGCGGCTCGTCCCTAGCTCGTTGGCTATGGATATGGACGGCTGCGAAGCGCGCGACGGCAGACGGGAAAGCCCAATGCGGCTCTCGCCAGCCCTCAGGTCTTCGGGGACTTGAAATTGCGCTGATAGGTGTCCTGGATCAGCTTGCGCGAGGCTTCCTCCGCGCCCGCCTCATCCTTGGCCTCGATCGCGATGGCAATTGCCTCATGCATGGACAGCGAGTGGCCTATGCCACCGAAGGCGCGCATCGTCTTGGGGATACTGACGGTGAGTGCGGCGCGTATCACCGACGAAACCGGCAGCAGGAAGCGGTTGTGGGCGGCCTGGATGATCTGAAGGTGAAAGGCGATGTCGGCCTCGACCGACTGCCGTTCGTCATCGTACTGGCGCGACATCGCCTCGAAGGCGCGGCGAATCCCGGCCCGGTCGGCGGCGGTCGAGCGACGCGCGGCCAAGCCGGCGGCCATCGGCTCGATGGACAGACGAATCTCGAACAGTTCCTCGGCAAGTGTTCCGCTGCTTTCGGAATCGTCCTGCCATGACAGGACGGTGGGATCTAGCGTGTTCCACCGATCGGCCGGCAGGACTCGCGTGCCCATGCGCGGCTTGGCCTCGATGAATCCCTTGGTCGACAGGATCTTCAGCGCCTCGCGCAGCGTCGTGCGGCTGACCTGCAGGCTCGACAGCAGTTCCAGTTCCTTCGGCAGCATGTCGCCCGGCTTGAGATCGCCGCGCGTGATGCGGCGGCCGATCTCGGCGGCGATCTGCGCCGGCAAGCCGCGTTCCTGCATCAGCATTGGCTTTGTCATGGCACCCGGTCCCGACATGGATTTTCCGAAGTAACAGCCGGCACGGCACAGCGCGCCGGAAATCTCGCTGGCACGCTGTCATAATTCACAGCATTGGCAGCAATTCAACCAGCGCTTACGCGATGGTCCTGCGTTGCAGAGGCCCGAGGTCGGCGGCGAAGCGATCGATCATCGCAAGCCCGGTCGCGTTCGGACGCAGCGCGGGGCCGCGATCGTGGACGGTCAATCCCGTGCGCAGGGCAAACAGACGCTTGCCGTAGCACAGCAGGTTCTCCAGCCCCTGCATGGTCGAGACGACAGCCGGAAGCATCCTGCGATAGGTCGCCAGCGCACCTTCTTCGTCGCCGGCACGGAAGCTGTCATAGGCTGCGACCGCATAGTCGATGCAATCGGGCGCAAGGATCAGGCCACGGCAGCCGATGCGCAGATTATCGAGCATCTCCAGCCCGGCCCGACCGTTGAAGATCGGCAGCTTGCCGCCGGTCGCCTCGACCAGGCCGGCGATGTCGACCACCGGCCCCTCGCCTTTCACCAACTGGATGTTCGGATGCTGGCGCACGAGATCGCTGATTTCGGTCGAGCTCAGCCCGCGGCCCATGAAGGCCGGCGCATTCTGGATGGCGACCGGCAGATCGGTCGCCTCGGCAACGCGACCGAAGAAGCGGATGTATTCGGCCGCACCATATTGGCCGACCATCGGCGGCTGCAGGATCAGCCAATCCGCGCCGACGCTTTCGGCATGGCGGACCTGGGCGATCTGCTCGGCGACGGACGAGCCGAAGACGGTCAGCGCCAGCGGCACCCGACCGCCGGTGTCTTCGGCGATCCAGTCCATGACGGTCCGACGCTCGGCTTCGGTCAGCTTGGACACTTCGGTGGCAAGGCCGAGCGCCGCCATGCCATGGACACCGGCCGACAGGCAAACCTCGACCTGACGTCGCATCGCGGCACGGTCGAGCCGCTCCTGCTCATCGAACAGCGCGTAGAGGATGGCGTGAATGCCGTGCATCTCGGCTACCGGAAAACCGGACATCGGCATCTCCCTCAATGGCTTTCGCGCGGCACGTCGTGGCCGCGACAGCCGACCAGGAAGTCGAGGTCCGCACCACGGTCGGCCTGCATGACACGCTCGACATAGAGGCTCTGATAGCCGCCCTGCATGTCAGGCACCGGCGGGGTCCAGCGCTCACGGCGGCGGGCAAGTTCTTCGTCCGACACTTCGAGATGCAAGCGGCGGTTCTCGACGTCGAGCTCGATCATGTCGCCGTCCTCGATCAGCGCGAGCGGGCCGCCGACAGCCGCTTCGGGCGCGGCATGCAGCACGACGGTGCCGAAGGCAGTGCCCGACATGCGCGCGTCCGAAATGCGCACCATATCGCGAACGCCCTTCTCCAGCAGCTTCTGCGGCAGCGCCATGTTGCCGACCTCGGCCATGCCCGGATAACCCTTGGGGCCGCAATTCTTGAGCACCATCACACACGTCTCGTCGATGTCGAGCGCCGGGTCGTCGACCCGTGCCTTGTAGTGCTCGATGCTCTCGAAGACGACGGCGCGGCCGCGGTGGCGCATCAATTCGGGCGATGCGGCCGAAGGCTTCAGGATCGCGCCATTGGGGGCAAGGTTGCCGCGCAGGACGGCGATGCCGCCCTGCGAAGTCAGCGCCTTGTCGCGCGGCAGGATGACCTCGTCGTTGAAATTCTCGGCGCCGGCGATGTTTTCGCCCACCGTCCTGCCGGTCACCGTCAAGGCGTCAAGATCGAGCAGGTCGGCGATTTCCTTCATCACAGCCGGCAGACCACCGGCGTAGCAGAATTCTTCCATCAGGAACTTGCCGGACGGCATCAGGTTGAGGATGGTCGGGATGTCGCGGCCGTAGCGATCCCAGTCGTCCAGCGAAAGCTCGGCACCGATGCGCCCGGCAATCGCCAGCAGGTGGACGACGGCATTGGTCGAGCCACCGATGGCGCCGTTGATGCGGATCGCATTGGCGAAGGCCTTGAGCGTGAGGATCTTGGATAGGCGCAGGTCTTCCTTGACCATCTCGACGATGCGCCGCCCCGAAAGGCGGGCGAGCCGAGCGCGGTGCGCATCGACCGCCGGATAGGCGGCGTTGCCCGGCAGGGCCAGACCGAGCGATTCCACCATCGACGCCATGGTCGAGGCGGTGCCCATGGTCATGCAGTGGCCGGGCGAGCGCGACATGGCGCTCTCGGCGGCGGCGAATTCTTGCTCGGTCATGACGCCGGCGCGCACATCCTCGGAAAATTTCCAGACGTCGGTTCCAGAGCCGATGGCCTTGCCGCGGAAGCGGCCGTTGAGCATCGGCCCGCCGGAGACGACGATCGCCGGCACGTCGCAAGAAGCCGCGCCCATCACCAGCGACGGCGTGGTCTTGTCGCAGCCGGCCATCAGCACCACGCCGTCCATCGGGTTGCCGCGAATGGCTTCCTCGACATCCATCGAGGCGAGATTGCGGAACAGCATCGCGGTCGGGCGCAGGTTCGACTCACCGCAGGAGAAGACAGGGAACTCGAGCGGCAAGCCGCCGGCTTCCAGGATACCGGCCTTGACGTGCTCGACCAGCCCGCGGAAGTGGGCGTTGCAAGGCGTGAGTTCGGAGAAGGTGTTGCAGATGCCGATCACCGGGCGGCCGTCGAAGGCATCGTCCGGCAGGCCGTTGTTCTTCATCCAGCTGCGGTGGATGAAGGCATCCTTGCCGAAGCCTCCGAACCAGGCCTGAGAACGCAATTTCCGTGTCACGTCTTGTCTATCCCGTTGTTGATCGGTGCCGTGCGGCACCGATGGCTTGAACGCGCCTGCGGCCATTCTTGGCCCGCTCGCGCAGACGCCGGAACTGCGGGATGACGGCGATGGATGTCCCCGGCAAGCGTGCCGGCACTCCTCCTCGCGCTGCCCTCCCTTGAGCCGACGCATGCGACGCTCGATCCCACAAGCAGTCAAGCAATCAGTCTTGTTTTCTCTTATAATCGGAGTTATTGGGGCGTCAAGAGCATCCAGTTTGCCTGGGAGGGCGCGTGACCGAGTTCGTTTCGTGGAATGCCGGAGATGCGGCGATCGCAGGCATTGCGGTCCGCCACATCGGGCTGTCGGCGCCCGCCGTTTCCGCCGGCCAGAATGAGTGCTCGACGGCTCGGGCGCGGCACACGGTCGCGCACCGCAAGGCGCAATCGCCCAGGCCTATGAGTTGATCCAATCGGGGATGGCGCAATCCCGCCACCACCCCGGTCATCGCCCGAAATCAAAACCCAAGAGAGGAGTTAACATGCGTCTCAAAGCGCTCGCATTCACGCTGGCTGCAGCCGTCAGCCTCATCGGCCTCGCCGGCCAGGCATCGGCCGCCCGCCTCGGGCATGGCATGCCGGCAGAGCACCCGCAGGCCGTCGCCATGAAGAAGTTCGCCGAAGACGTCGCCAAGGCGACCGAAAACCGCGTCGAGATCCAGGTCTTCGACGGCGGCATCCTCGGCGGCGACGACAAGATGCTACAGGCTGCACAGAGCGGCACGCTCGAACTCTACATCGGCGGAGTCGCGCCGCTTTCCGGCAAGATCAAGGAAGTCCAGATCTTCGACTTCCCGTTCATGTTTGCCAATCGCGAAGAAGCCGGCGCCGTGTTGAACGGCCCGATCGGCCGCAAGATGCTGGACCGCATGTCGGAAATCGGCCTGACCGGTCTCGCCTGGAGCGAATTCGGCTTCCGCAACCTGACCAACGGCGAAAAGCCGATCAAGTCGGTCGACGACATTTCGGGCCTGAAGCTGCGCGTCATGCAGAACCCGGTGGCTCTCGACACCTGGAAGGCACTCGGCGCCAACGCCGTGACGATGTCGTTCTCGGAAGTCTTCTCGGCGCTCGAGACCAAGGCGCTGGACGGCCAGGAAAACCCGCTGGCCCACATCTACGCCAACCGCATCTACGAAGTGCAGAAGTACATCACGATGACCAACCACGTTTATTCGCCGGTGGCCATCGTCGCTTCCAAGACCTGGTTCGAAGGCCTGTCGGAAGCTGACCGCAAGTCGGTCATGACGGCTGCTGCCGACGCTTCGGCCTACCAGGCCAAGCTGATCGCCGAAAACGACGGCAAGATCACCGACCAGCTCAAGGCAACCGGTGTCGAGATCGATGCGATGCCGGAAGCCGAACTCGCCAAGATGCGCGAAATCGTCAAGCCGGTGGTCGACAAATACACCGCCTCGGTCGGCGCCGACTTCGTGACGGAGTTCACGGCCGCCGTCGAAGCCGCGCGCAAGGGCGCAGCCAACTGACGCACAAGCCAAGTGATGCCGCAGGCGGGAACGCCTGCGGCATCACTGCATGCGTCCCTGATCCATTCGGGAGGTCCGAACAATGCCGCGTCTGGTAGACAGATTTTTTCACCTGCTTGAAGCCGTCATGGTGGTCTGCATGGCCGGCATGTTCGTGATGGTGCTCGGCAACGTCATCTTGCGCGCCGGGTTCAACACCGGCATCGACATCTCCGAAGAGCTTCCCCGCTTCCTCTTCATCTGGCTGACCTTCATCGGCGCCGTGGTAGCGATGCGGGAGAACCGGCACCTCGGCGTCGACACCGTCGTTCTGGCACTGCCTGTCAGGTGGCGACGGCTGTGCTGGATGATCTCCCAGATCCTGATCTTCGTCTGCAGCGTCTACATCTTCGTCGGCACCTTCATGCAGCACGAGATCAACGCCAGCACCATTTCCACCGTCATGCAGCTGCCCATGAGCTGGGTCTACGACGTAACGCTCGTGACCGGCGCCCTGATGGCTGCGCTCTGCATCCACAATCTGGTTCGTTTCGCGCGCGGCCAAGTCCGCGACGACGAACTCATTCAGGTCGAGGAAGAAGGCATGCATGACGTCGATTCCAGCGTTGAGGCGGCGCGCAAGTCATGACCATCCTTATCTTCGTCGTTTCCCTGCTCGCCGCGATGGCGATCGGCATGCCGGTCGCGTTGGCCCTCATCGTCTCGGGCCTGGCCCTGATGTTCCACATGGGCATGACCGACCCCCAGATCATCGTGCAGAACATGTGGGACGGCGCCAACAGCTTCCCGCTTCTCGCCGTGCCGTTCTTCATGCTGGCGGGCGAATTCATGAACGCCGGCGGCATCACCCGGCGCATCATCCACATGGCAATGGCCTGGGTGGGACACCTGCGCGGTGGCCTGGGCTTCGTGGCGATCGGCGCTGCCGTCGTCATGGCATCGCTCTCCGGTTCGGCCGTTGCCGATACCGCAGCTCTGGCCGCGGTGCTGCTGCCGATGATGCGGCAGGCCGGCTACGATCCCTACCGTTCCGGCGGCCTGATCGCTGCCGGCGGCATCATCGCCCCCGTCATCCCGCCGTCGATCGGCATGATCCTCTACGGCGTGGCGGCCCAGGTTTCGATCTCCAAGCTGTTCCTCGCCGGCATCGTGCCTGGCATCCTGATGGGTACGTCGCTGCTGCTGACGTGGATGTACGTCGCGCGCAAGGACAAGATCGAGGTGGCTCCCAAGCCGCCACTAAGGGAGCGGCTTAGCCTCACGCTCGAGAGCTTCTGGGGCCTGATGTTGCCGGTCATCATCATCGGCGGCCTCAAGTTCGGCTTCTTCACGCCGACCGAAGCTGCAGTCGTGGCGGCCGTGTACGCCCTGATCATCGGCCTGTTCGTCAATCGCGAACTGAAGTTCGGCCAGCTCTACGGCCTCATGCTCAACGCCGCGAAAACCACCTCGGTGGTGATGTTCCTCGTGGCTGCGGCTTCGGTCTCGGCTTGGCTGATCGCGGCGGCCAACATGCCAGCCCAGATGGTCGCGCTGCTGGAGCCGATCATGGACAACCAGATGCTGCTCATCCTGGTGCTGATGGTGCTGGTGCTGATCGTCGGCAGCGCGCTCGACTTCGCGCCTACCATCCTGATCCTGACCCCGGTTCTGGTGCCGGTTCTGAAGCAGGCCGGCATCGACCCGGTCTATTTCGGCGTGCTGTTCATCATGAACAACGCGATCGGGCTGATCACCCCGCCCGTCGGCACCGTGCTCAACGTCGTGTGCGGCGTCGGCAACATGCGGATGGGCAAGCTGATGAAGGGCATCTGGCCGTTCCTGCTGGCCGAGACCGTGGTTCTGTTCCTGCTCGTGCTGTTCCCTGAACTTGTGATGGCGCCGATGCGCTGGATGAGCCAGTGACGCCGGCCGCGCTTCTTCCGAAAACATGCCGAGGGTTCCCAGCATGAGCAATGCACAAGACACAGCCATCTCATCGCCCGCGCAGCAGAAGGATGCCTTCTGCGTGGCGGTCGACTGGGGCACCAGCAGCTTCCGCGCCTGGCTTCTGGACCGGGTCGGCAGCGTGCTGGCTGAAAGCCGCGGGCCCGAAGGCATGACGCACTGCGTGACGTCGGGCTTCGAGCCGGTCCTGCAGGCGCACCTTGGCAAGTTGGCGGCACCCGCGTCCCTGCCGATCCTGATCTGCGGCATGGCCGGGGCGCGCCAAGGCTGGGTCGAGGCGCCTTATGTCGACGCGCCGACGCGGCTCAACGACTTCGCAGCCAGGGCCGTCAGCGTGCCGAACAGCTTTGCCGACATCCGCATCCTGCCTGGCGTCGCCCAGCGCGACCCGCTGGCACCGGAGGTGATGCGCGGCGAAGAGACCCAGCTTCTCGGGCTCGGCGACGGTGTCGCGCGCCAGCTCGTCTGCATGCCGGGCACCCACAGCAAATGGGTGGTGCTCGAGGATGGCTGGCTGAGACGATTTGCGACCCTGATGACAGGCGAACTCTTCGGCCTGCTCAACAAGCACTCCACCCTCGCCTTCGCGATCGATGCCGACGTCAAGTTCGGCGCCGACGCGCCGGCTTTCCTCAACGCACTCGACAAGGGTGTCGCAGATCCCTGCCTGGCTTTGAGCCGGCTTTTCGGCGTCCGCGCCGCTCAACTGCTCGGCTTCGAGGCCAAGAGCGATGGCGCAGCACACCTCTCCGGCCTGCTGATCGGAGCCGAGGTGCTGGCCGCCAGGCAGAACTTTCCCGACCACACCGATGTCACCCTGGTGGCCTCGGGGTCCGTGGCCGATCTCTATCGGGTGGCGCTCCATCGCGTCGGTCTCAACGTCAAGCACGTCGACGCCGACCACGCCGTTCGCCAGGGCCTCTATCTGGCCGCGCATTCAATCTGGGCATAAGGAAACAAAGACATGGCCTCAATCATCGCCTGGCCGCAGCTGCAGCGCTCGCTCGTCGCCATCCTGCGCGGCATCAAGCCGGAGGAAGCCGAATCGATCGTCGGCACGCTGGTCGAGGAAGGGTTCGAACTGATCGAGATCCCGCTCAATTCGCCAGATCCCTACACCTCGATCCGCAGGGCGGTTGACGCGTTCGGCAGTAAGTGCGTGATCGGCGCCGGCACCGTACTTTCCGCCGAACAGGTCGATCGGCTGGCCGATGCGGGCGGCCGCCTGGTGGTCAGCCCGAACATCGAACCGTCGGTGATTGCGCGTGCGTCGGAGCACAAGATGCTGACCATGCCCGGCGTCTTCACGCCGACCGAGGCGCTGCTTGCGGTCAAGTGCGGCTCGTCGGCGCTCAAGTTCTTCCCCGGCAGCGTGCTCGGCACAAGCGGGATCGCGGCGATCAAGACCATCCTGCCGGCCGACACCATCGTCGGTGTCGTCGGCGGCGTCTCCGAAGCGTCCTTCGCAGAGTTCTGGAAGATCGGCGTGTCGACCTTCGGCATGGGGTCGAACCTCTATGCCCCGGGTGACGGCGCAACGACTGTGCGTAACAAGGCCCGCCGGCTGATCGCGGCCTACGACCAGGCAGCAGCCAGCAACTAAGGGCCATGCACTGACGGGCGGCCGGGCATCCCGGCCCGCCTTGCTGCAACTCTCCGGCACGCGACCGTATGGCGGATGTAATCCGCAGAAATCGCGTGCCGTGCTCCCGCAAAATCCGCCGATCAAATCCGCGAATACCGGGCTTGCGACATTTGGGCACCTGTCACTGAGTTTGCCGCCAGCAAGCCTGATGCTATCGTTCTACTTGGGTGGGAGTAGTGAACGATTGCCGGAACTTTCCGAGAAATTCATCGACCAGATCTACGAGGCTTCCTTCGTACCGGAGAAATGGCCGACATTGCTCGACGGCCTCGCGCATGCCGTCGAGGGCATGGGCGGCTATCTGTTCACCATCAGCCAAGGCGCTTCGGCCTTTACCGCCTCGGAAGCGGTCGCAGCGCATGTCGAAGCGTTCATGCGCGAAGGCTGGATGGCCGTCAACGCGCGCGCCGCACGAGCGTCGGCCCTCGCCTACCCCGGTTTCATCACCGACCTCGATGCCTTTACCGAGGAGGAACTGGAGAGCGAGCCCATCTACCGCGACTTCCTGCGTCCGAGAGGCATGGGCTGGGCCGCAGGTACCCACATCCCGCTTCCAACGGGGGATGTGCTGTCCTTCAACCTGGAGCGGCGGACGGTTCGAGGTCCCTTCGAGCGGCGTTATGTCGATTCGCTCGACCGGATGCGGCCGCACCTCGCACGCGCCGCCATGGTCAGCGCCCGCATGGGTCTCGAAAAAGCACATGCCGGTGCCGACGCGCTTGAGGCCCTGGGCCTGCCGGCGGCGGTACTGGGCGCGCACGGACAACTGCTGGCCTGCAACGGACTGATGCACGAGCTGATACCGGCCACCATCCAGGACGGCACCGACCGCGCCCGGATCACGGACAAGAAGGCCGACGCGCTGCTTGAGACGGCGCTGACAGCATTGTCCGCCGGCACCCGGCGCGGCATCGTTCAGTCGTTTCCGATCACCGGCCGCGACGGCAAGCCTTCCAGCGTCGCCCATCTCCTGCCGGTGCGCGGTTCGGCGCACGATCTGTTCAGCCGCATCCACAGCATCCTCGTCATCATGCCCTTGCCCGGCCCCGGCGCGCCGCCGGCCAATGTGCTGCAAGCACTGTTCGACCTGACGCCGAGCGAGGCGCGAATCGCGTCGGCGCTCGCCGATGGCCGGTCGATCGATGCCATCAGCAACGACTTCGGCATCGCGAGGGAGACCGTGCGTTCGCATCTGCGCTCGATCTTCGCCAAATCCGGCGTTTCCAAGCAATCGGCCCTGGTCCGCCTGCTGCTCGGGGTGACGCTGCCTTGCGGCTCCGTGAAGGACGGCTAGACCATAGGCTTACTCGACAGCTGGTCGCTGACCTGCGCATCTAGTTCGGGGAGGAACAAAAGTGCCGTATCTCGACATCTATCTCGCGCAGCTCATCGACCCGTTCCGCATCGGCCTGCTGATCGCACTGGTGCTGACCGCCGCAAACACCGCGCAAACGCTAAACCGCTGGATTCCGATCGCCTTGGGCATCGTCTTCGTTGCCGTGCTGATCCCTTTCAGCATCGGTGCGAACAGCGCAGTAGATACTCCGACATCAATACTCGTCGGCCTCGCCTCAAATGCGACGATCCTCGCCGTTCTGCTCGGCGCAAAGGCGCTCTACTCGCGATTGGCCTGACGGTCAGACTTCCAGTTCGCCCTGCCCGGCATCGAACGCACCGACCGTCTCGGCGGCAAGCGTGCGCGTGATGCGGGTCTTCTGCTCCAGCGCTGCACGGTCAAGGCGGTCGACCACGCGAATGGCCGTCGACAGCGACCGCTCGATGCGCCGCACCAGGAACTGGACGACATGCGGGTCGACCTCGACCTGGCGGTCGGCGAACAGCTTGGTGATGACGCCTGCCAGCAGCAGGTCGTCCGGCTCCTCGATCTCAACCGTCGCCGCCGCTTTCAGGCGCGAGGCGAGGTCGGGAAGGGTGACACCCCAGGCGGCAGGGAAGCTGCGCGCCGTCAGCAAAAGATGGGAGCCAGCGCCGCGCACGGTATTGATGAGGTGGAACAGGCCGTCCTGGTCGAGCCAGCCCTGGTCGGCGTCATCAATCAGAACCGGCGTTGCGCCGATGTCGCCGACATGGGTGGAGATGTCGGAAGCGGACAGCTCGACCGCCCCGGCATGCTCGCGCCAGATCGCGGCAAGATGCGTCTTGCCCGATCCTGCCGGACCGGCCAGCAGGACCACCGGCGCCGGCCATGCCGGCCATCGGTCGATCAGCGACGCGGCCTGGGCATTGGCCGCTGAGACGACGAGGTCGTCGCGTGAGAAGCCCGGCGAATGGCCAAGGTCGAGCGGCAACTGGCGCGGTTTCTGGGGCTCGCGCGACACGTTCATTTATCCGGGCTGGTCCCGCTCGCCTTGCGGGCCTCGACCGGCGGCTGCACCGCATGGCCGTGATAGAGCGGCGACTCGAGATAACGCGATATGGCAAAGCGGACCAGAACGGCGACGGCCGCCGCGGCGGGCACCGCAACTAGCAAGCCGACAAAGCCGAACAGCGCGCCGAACGCAAACAGCGCGAACATCAGCCAGACCGGATGCAGGCCGACGCTCTTGCCGACCAGCCGCGGCTGCAGGATGTTACCCTCGATGAACTGGCCGACGAAGAAGACCGCAGCCACGGCCACCACCATTGTCCAGTCCGGCCAGAACTGCACGAAAGCGACGCCGACCGACAGTACCAGCCCGACCATCGAGCCGACATAAGGAATGAAGCTGATCAGCCCCGCGAACAGGCCAATGAGAACGCCGAAATTCAGCCCGGTCAGCGTCAGGCCGATGGCGTACATCACGCCGAGCACCAGGCAGAGCGTGCCCTGCCCGCGGACGAAGCCCGCGGTCGCCGCGTTGATGTCGGTGGCGAGTCGGCGCACCGTCTCGACGTGGTCGCGCGGCACCCAGCTGTCGACGACGGCAACCATGCGGTCCCAGTCGAGCAGCATGTAGAAGGCCACGACAGGCGTGATGACGAACAGGCTGGCGATGGAAAACAGCGCCACGCCCGAGCTCCAGATCGACTGGAAAACGGTCGAAAGGAAGCCGAAGCCAGTGCTCAGCAGAGAGTTGAGGCCCTCGCGCAGGCCGGCCGCATCGACGCCAAAGCGCTGTTCCAGCCATTGCGGGTCGAAATTGGTGACCAGTTGCTGAAGCTTCTCGACGTATCCCGGCACCTTGGCGGCGAAATCCGCCATCTGCGAGGCCAGCACCGGGATCAGTACCACCAGCGCCAGCGTCAGCAAGACGATGAAACAGATGAGGATCACCACCGTCGCCATGATCCGCGACAGGCCAAGCCGCTGCAGCCGGTCGGCGACCGGATCGAGGAAATAGGCAAGCGCCATGCCGGCCACGAAGGGCAGCAAGATGTTGCTGAACAAATAGAGGAAACCGACGAACAGGACGGCGGTGATCAGCCAGAAACGGATCTGTTTGCGGAACGCCGCAGCGGCGGCTTCTTCGGCCGCCTCGTTATCGGTTGGGAGTTTCGCCTTCGCCATAACCGCTCATGTGCCTCAGCCAGGCCACGAGATAGGCTGCCGCGGAAGCCACGGTCAAGAGGCCGGACAGTATTATCAACGCCGGCCGAACCGGGCCAAGCTCGAGTGTAAAGGCAAGTTCGGCAAGGACAATCGCCGCCAGGACGATCTGCATCGCGGTGTTGACCTTGGACACCATGAGCGGGCGCACTTTCACCGGGTGCCCCATGATGGTCGACAACAGCACCGCGCCGACAATCAGCGCGTCGCGGGAAACGGCCAGCATGACCAGCCACAGAGGCAGGTGACCCATGATACCGAGGACCACGAAGACGCTGACCAGCAGCAGCTTGTCGGCCATAGGATCGAGATAGGCGCCAAGTTCGGAACGCTGGTTGAAATGGCGGGCAATGAAGCCGTCGACGCCGTCGGAAACACCTGCAATGACAAATCCGGCAAAGGCCCAGTCCCAGCGCGCCGAGAGCATGGCATAGATCACGCAAGGCACGAGGATGAGCCTCATGATGGTGATCATGTTGGGAATCGTCACGACCGGCATCCACCCTTTGTCTTTTTCCGATACATGGGCGACAGTTCACCTGACCGCAAGGGACAGGCCCTGTCCACGGCTTTGACAGGCGCATCCGGTCGCACCGGGCCAGTGTCGCTTGCGGGAACGGGCCGTTCATGCGAATAGCGCGCAAAAGGCGTAGGACATCAGGATTTTGACGATGAGCGAAGGCAGCAAGGGTCTCACCTACGCGCAGGCGGGCGTCGACATCGACGCCGGGAACCTGATGGTCGAGAAGATCAAACCGCTGGTGCGCTCGACGCGCCGGCCGGGTGCGGATGGCGAGATCGGCGGCTTCGGTGGCCTGTTCGACCTCAAGGCGGCGGGTTTCAGCGATCCGATCCTGGTCGCGGCCAATGACGGCGTCGGCACCAAGCTCAAGATCGCCATCGATGCCGGCAAGCACGACACCATCGGCGTCGACCTCGTCGCCATGTGCGTCAACGACATCGTCGTCCAGGGTGCCGAGCCGCTGCTGTTTCTCGACTACTTCGCCACCGGCAAGCTCGACCCCAACCAGGGCGCCGACATCGTCTCGGGTATCGCCGAGGGCTGCCGCCAGGCCGGCTGTGCGCTGATCGGCGGCGAGACCGCCGAAATGCCGGGCATGTATCACGGCAACGATTACGACCTCGCCGGCTTCGCCGTTGGTGCCGCCGAGCGCGGCCAGCTGTTGCCGACCGACGATGTCGTCGAGGGCGACGTGCTGCTCGGCCTCGCCTCTTCGGGCGTGCACTCCAATGGCTATTCGCTGGTTCGCCGCATCGTCGAGAAATCCGGCGTCAAATGGGCCGACCGCGCGCCCTTCGCCGACGGACCGACGCTGGCAGAGGCCCTGCTCGAGCCGACCCGCATCTACGTCAAGTCGTTGCTCAAGGCGATCCGCGAGACCCACGGCATCAAGGCGCTGGCCCACATCACCGGCGGCGGCTTCCCCGAAAACATTCCCAGGGTCCTGCCCAAGGAGTTCTCGGCCGAGCTCGACCTTTCTGCGATCGAAGTGCCGCGCGTGTTCTCGTGGCTGGCCGAGACCGGTGGCGTAGCGCCCGAAGAAATGATGCGCACGTTCAATTGCGGCGTCGGCATGATCGCGGTCGTGGCCGCCGGCCAGGCCGCACAGGTCGCGGCAGTGCTGCAGGAGGCAGGCGAAACGGTCACGCCGATCGGCCGCATCGTGCCCCGCCGTGACACCGGCGTGATCTACCGCGGATCGCTCGCCCTATGAATGCGCCGCGCAAACGTACCGTCATCCTGATCTCCGGCCGCGGCTCCAACATGGCCGCGTTGATCGACGCGGCGGCCGACCCGGCCTTCCCGGCCGAGATCGTCGGCGTCATTTCCGACCAGCCCAACGCGCTCGGCCTGGGCATTGCGGCCAGCCGTGGCGTCGCCACCAAGGTCATCGCCCGCGCCGACCATGCCAGCAAGGACGCGCATGACGTGGCCATCGATGCCGCGTTGGCCACTTTCGGCGCCGAGATCGTCGCCCTTGCGGGCTACATGCGGCTTTTGACCACCGAGTTCGTCGAGAAGTGGCAGGGTCGGATGATCAACATCCATCCAGCATTGCTACCGTCGTTCAAGGGTCTCGACACACACGGCCGCGCGCTCGATGCCGGTATCCGTGTCCATGGTTGCACGGTTCATTTCGTGACGCCCGCAATGGACGACGGTCCGATCATCGCCCAGGCGGCCGTGCCCGTGCTGATCGACGACGACGAGCCGACGCTTTCGGCCCGCGTGCTCAAGGCCGAGCACAGGCTGTATCCGCTTGCGCTCAGGCTGTTCGCCGAAGGCAAGGTACGGATGGACGGCAATCGCACCGCCTTTTCGGGCTTCGCCGAGACCACCAGCCACGACACCGTCGCTGCTCCCAGCCCGGCGCGCGAAGAGGTCGACCTCGAACAGTTGGCGCGCATCACGCCCTGAACGGGAAGAACGGCATGGCGAAGATCAGGCAACTTCTGCTTCTGCGCCACGCCAAGTCGAGCTGGGACGATACCGCGCTCGCGGATTTCGACCGTCCGCTCGCACCGCGCGGGCGCAAGGCCGCACCCAGGATGGCCGAGGAAATCCTCAAGCGCGGCTGGTTGCCCGACCTCGCGCTGGTCTCGCCCTCCGTGCGCACGCGCGAGACATGGCAGTTGGCCTCGGCCCGCTGGCCGGTTCCTCAGCCTCCGGTTGCCTTCCCCGACGACCTCTACCTAGCCACTGCGCGGGAGTTGCTGGCCGAGGTGCAATCGGCATCCGATGCGGTCATGACGCTGCTTGTGGTTGCCCACAATCCGGGTCTCGAGGACTTCGCGCTTCAACTCGCCGGTTCGGGTTCGGACGACAACGCATTGAAGCTCCTTGCCGACAAGTTTTCGACTGGCGCGCTGGCCAGGCTGCAATTCGAAGGCGCATGGAATGAACTGCACTTCGGCAGCGCCCGTCTCACCCATTGCCTGCGTCCCAAGGATCTGAACTAACGCAACCGTCAGTGGATGCGCTCCAGCGGCGCACAGTTTTCGCGCTCCATCTGCAGCGTGGTGTGATGCAGGTCGAACTTCTCCTGCAGCCGGGCTTCGATCGCCCGCCGCACCATCTCGGCGTCGGCGTCGACGTCCAGCACCGCATGCGCCGTCAGCGACGCCTTGCTCTGGGTGATCGCCCACAGGTGCAGGTCGTGGACCGAAGCGACGCCCGGAACAGTGGCAATGGCCTGCTCGACCTCGGCCAGGTTCATGCCGGGCGGCACGCCTTCGAGCAGGATGTTGACGCATGCCTTGAGCAGCACCCAGGTGCGCGGGAACACCATGAAGCCGATGCCGACGGCGATCAGCGAATCCACCCACTGCCAGCCGGTGAACCAGATGACGAGCGCGCCGGCGATCACGCCGAGCGAACCCAGCATGTCGGCCCAGACTTCGAGATAGGCGCCCTTGACGTTGAGGCTCTTGTCCTTGTGACCGGTCAGCAGGCGCATGGACGTGAAATTGACGGCAAGTCCGATGACCGCGACGACGAGCATGCCGAGCGAGGCTATCTCCGTCGACTGGTACAGCCGCTCATAGGCTTCGTAGAGGATGTAGAAGGCGATGCCGAGCAGGACCAGTGCGTTGAATGCCGCCGCCAGGATCTCGAATCGGGCATAGCCGTAGGTGCGCAGGAGGTCGGCGGCGCGCCGGCCGACCTTGATGGCGATCAGCGCGATGGCGAGTGCCATGGCGTCGGTCGCCATGTGCATCGCATCGGAGATCAGCGCCAGGCTGCCGGTGACGACGCCACCGATGACCTCGGCGATCATGAAGCTGCCGGTCAGGCCGAGCGCCAGCCAGAGCCGGGACTCCGGCGTGTTCTGCATGTCGCCGTGATCGTGATCGCCGCTCATGACAAGTCTCCGACCGTATTGAGGATCAGCCGGCCGGCCGGACCCAGACCTTGTTGTCGTGAACCGCAGCACCACCATAGGGCGCCGGCGCGTCGGCACCGGTCAGCACATTGATGCCCTCGCCGCGTTCATGATCCGAATTCGGCCAGATGCCCTCGGCGATGACGACGCCGCGCCTGATCTTGTCGAACAGCCTGGCGTGCAGCACGACTTCGCCGCGTGTGTTGCCGATCTCGACCCGATCGCCATTGGCTAGGCCGAGCGCCGCTGCGTCTTCCGAATGGATCAGCAACTCCGGCCGTCCCTCCTTCTCGCGCGACACCGGCGTCTCGGCGAAGGTCGAGTTGAGGAAATTGCGCGCCGGCGACGTCGCCAGCCGGAACGGGTGCTCGGCGTCCGCCACCTCGATCAGGTCGACATGATCGGGGAATTCCGGCAACTGCGCGACCGGGCCGAAGATGCCCATGCTCTTCGGCGGCTTGTTGGGAGCGGTCCCACCGTTCCAATGCGGCTTGAAGCGGAACTTGCCGTCGGGATGGCCGAACCCCTTGAGGAAATGCGCATCCTCGAATTCCGGCTGCAGGTCGACCCATTTTTGTTCCTTGAACGTGTCGAAATCGCCGAGTCCCTTCTTCGCCAGCATGACGTCGATGTGTTCGCGCTCGGTCATGCCGAAGCCCGGCAGGTGCGCCACGCCCAGGCGCTTGCCAAGCTCCTCGACGACATAGTGGTTGGTGCGCGGACCTTCCGGCGGGTCGATCAGCTTCGGCCCGAGCGTGATGTGCTGGTTGCCACCGCCCTTGTAGATGTCGTCATGCTCGAGGAACATCGTCGCCGGCAGCACGACGTCGGCGACCTTCGCCGTGTCGGTCATGAACTGCTCGTGCACGCAGGAAAACAGATCGTCGCGCAGGAAACCCTGGCGCACCAGCCGCTGCTCGGGCGCGACGTTCATCGGATTTGTGTTCTGGACCAGCAGCGCCGTCACCGGCGGGCCGCCGTAAAGCGCGTCCTCGGCGTTGGTCAGAACCGGGCCGATGCGCGAATGGTCGAGGTAGCGGATGTCGGGATCGCGAAACTTCGTGCCCTCCAACAGCTCACCATTGAGCTTGAAGATGCCCGAATTGGAATGAAAGGCGCCGCCGCCTTCATACTGCCAGGCACCCGTCACCGCCGGGATCGACAGCGCAGCGTGCATGTTGACCGAACCGTTGCGCTGGCGCGAGAAGCCATAACCGAGGCGAAAGAAGGTCTTCCTGGTCGTGCCGACCAGGCGGGCGAAGGCCTCGATCTCGTCGACCGACAGGCCGGTGATTTCAGCCGCCCATTCCGGCGTCCTGTCGCGCAGATGCGCTTCCAGGCCCTTCGGATCGTCGGTGTACGTCTCGAGATAGGCGCGGTCGGCGAAACCTTCCCGGAAAAGCACATGCATGACGGCGCAGGCCAGCGCTGCGTCGGTGCCGGGCTTCAGCACCAGGCCCATGTCGGCCTGCTTGAGCGTCGCCGTCTCGTAGATGTCGATGACGACGATCTTGGCGCCGCGTTCCTTGCGGGCCTTGATCGCGTGGGTCATCACATTGACCTGGGTGACGACCGCGTTGGTGCCCCAGATGACGACGCAATCGGACTTGGCCATCTCGCGCGGGTCGGAACCGCGCAGCGCACCGGTGCCCATCACATAGCCGGTCCAGGCCAGGTTGGTGCAGATCGAGCCGAAAAAACCCGAATATTTCTTGGCATGGCGCAGCCGCTCGATGCCGTCGCGCTGCACCAGCCCCATCGTGCCGGCATAAAAATAGGGCCAGACCGTCTCTGAGCCGTATTTTTCCTCCGCCGCGATGAATTTTTCCGCCACGAGGTCGAGCGCGGCCTCCCAGCTCGCTTCCTTCCAGTTACCGTCGCCCTTGGCGCCGGCGCGGATCAGCGGCTTCAGCAAGCGGTCGGGATGGTGGACGCGGTCGGCATAGCGCGCAACCTTGGCGCAGATGACGCCCGCCGTATAGCTGTTGTCCTTGGCGCCGTGGACGCGACCGATGCGCTTGTCGTCGAGCAATTCGACATCGAGCGCACAGGTCGACGGGCAGTCATGCGGGCAGGCCGAATGGCCGATCCTGATCTTGGCGTGCTGGTTCATGGCGCCCTTTTACCCTGATGTCGGCGCCGAGTGTAGGGCCAGCATGGAGCACTGACTTGCCCTCCCCCTCCCCGTTGCGAGTATGGTCGGGGAGCGAGGATTGCGAAGCAACCAAGAAAGCCGAAGGTAGGGGGTGATAGTGGACGTAGCACCCTCACCCCGGACCTTTGGTCCGACCCTCCCCACAAAGGGGAGGGTAAACAGCCCTACTCGGCGATGCCTTCCTCATATTCGGCCGACATGGTCAGCCATTTTTCCTCATGGCCATTGAGCTGGGCGCCTAGCTGCGAGCGCTCCTTGGCAAGTTGCGTCGCCGTCGTCGGATCTTTCTCATAGAGCTTCGGGTCGGCCAGTTGATCCTCGATGCTGTCGATGCGCTTGCGGATGCGGTCCATCAGCGCCTCGGTGGCGCGGATTTCCTTGGCCAGCGGCTCCATCGCTGCCCGGCGCGCGGCAGCCTCGCGGCGCTTGTCCGCCTTGGATGCCTTGTCGGCCTCGCGCTTTTCGCGCCGGTCGCCCGACACGCCCGTCACCAGCGTCTTGTAGTCCTCGAGATCGCCGTCATACGGGTTGACCGAGCCATCCTTGACCAGCCACAGCCGGTCGGCCGTCGCCTCGAGCAGGTGGCGATCGTGGCTGATCAGGATCACCGCGCCCGGAAAGTCGTTGAGCGCCATGATCAACGCCTCACGACTGTCGATATCCAGGTGGTTGGTCGGCTCGTCGAGGATGAACAGGTTCGGCCCGTCAAAGGCGGACAGCCCCATCAACAGCCGTGCCTTTTCGCCGCCGGAGAGGTCCTTGGCGGCGGTGTTCATCTTCTCGGTGGGAAGGCCGAACTGGGCGACGCGGGCGCGCACCTTCGATTCCGGTGCCTCCGGCATCAGCCGGCGCACGTGTTCGTAGGCGTTTTCCTCAGGCCTCAGATCGTCGAGCTGGTGCTGGGCAAAGATCGCGACCTTGAGGCCTGGCGCAATCGTCACCGAACCGGTCTCGGCCTTCAACCGGCCGGCCAGGAGTTTGGCGAAAGTCGACTTGCCGTTGCCGTTGGCGCCGAGAAGCGCGATGCGATCGTCGGCGTCGATACGCAAAGTCATCTTCTTGAGGATCGGCTTGTCGGCCTGATAGCCGACATTGACGCGATCAAGTGCTACGATCGGCGAGGCGACCGTCTTCACCGGTTCGGGGAAGCTGAACGGACGCACATTGTCCTCCATCAGCGCCGCGATCGGTTTCATCTTCTCCAGCGCCTTGATGCGCGACTGCGCCTGCCGCGCCTTGGAAGCCTTGGCACGGAAGCGGTCGACGAAGGACTGCAGATGCTTGCGCGCCGCCTCCTGCTTGACGCGGCCCTTCTCCTGCAGCTCGCGCTGCTCGGCGAACTGACGCTCGAACTGATCATAGCCGCCGCGCCAGAAGGTCATCTTCTTCTGGTCGAGATGGACGATCGAATTGACCGCGCGGTTGAGTAGGTCGCGGTCGTGGCTGATCAGAAGCACGGTGTGGGGATATTTGGAGACGTAGTTCTCCAGCCACAGCGTGCCTTCGAGATCGAGATAGTTGGTCGGCTCGTCGAGCAGCAGAAGATCGGGTTCCGAAAACAGAACTGCCGCGAGCGCCACGCGCATGCGCCAGCCGCCGGAGAACGACGACGCCGGGCGGCGTTGCGCCTCATCGTCGAAGCCGAGACCGGCGAGAATGGTCGCTGCGCGCGACTCGGCCGAATGCGCCTCGATGTCCGCCAGGCGAATGTGGATCTCGGCGATGCGATGCGGGTCGGTGGCCGTCTGCTCCTCGGCGAGAAGTGCCGCGCGCTCGACATCGGCCTTGAGCACGATGTCGATCAGCGGCTCCTCGGTGCCGGGCGCTTCCTGCGCCACCTGGCCGATGCGCGTGTTCTTGGGCAGGCTGATGCTGCCGCTTTCGGAACTGAAATCGCCTGTGATCGCCTTGAACAGCGTCGTCTTGCCGGTGCCGTTGCGGCCGACGAGGCCGGCCTTGGTGCCGGCAGGCAGGGTCAGCGACGCATGGTCGAGAAGAAGGCGTCCGGCGATACGGAGGGAAAGATCATTGATGATAAGCATGGCGGCGGTTTTGGCGGAGAGTTGCTGCAATGGCAAGGGTGGGCAGCGCACGTTAGACGCAACGCATGGTCGAAACTCGACAGGCGGGCTGCTTTTAGGCGAAAGCCGGCCTTGCAGCACGGAGGAGCGCGTCGCCTGCGAGGCGCAAACACCACAGCACTGCCTGCCGACAGGATGGCGAAGAGCATGAACATGCGCACCTTCGGAAAACGAAACGGCCCGCAGATAGCGGGCCGTCCGAAGAATCTGGTTGGGTGCCTCAGCGGCTGGCGGTGCGCAGCAACTTGCACAACTCGCGCAGGTCGCTTTCGAAGGCCATCGGGTTCGACAGCACCATCTTGCAGCGCTTGACATAGGCCGCGATCTGCCCTGCCGACATGCCGTTGACCACACCGGGGTTCACACCAGGAACGCCCGGGCCACCAGGTCCGCCGGGTCCTCCCGGGCCGGTGATGCCGGGACCGCCGACATTGACACCGAGATCGAGCAGCGTACTACCGCCCAGTCCGACATTGGTGCTGACCTTGGCCAGGCTGCCGCTGCCACCGACATTGGCGCCGAGATTGGCATTGAGCCCGCTCGAGCCGCCAACCGTGGCATTGGCCTTGGCATCGACCAGGCCTTTGTTGCCGCCCACGTTCGCGCCGACATTGGCATTGATGCCCCTCGAGCCGCCGACCGAGGCGCTGACATCTGCGCCGGCAAGCCCCTTGCTGCCGCCGCTGCCCAGGCCAACGTCTGCGTTGACGCCGCCCGATCCGCCCACCGTCGCGCCAATGCCCTTAGAATCGACCGAGACGCCCAAACCGCCGCTGCGGCTGCCGATCTCGAGTGCCGTCGCAGGCAGGCTCAACGCGGCAAGGACGACGCCCCCTGCCAGAGCTTTCACCAGAGTCCTTGAACAACAATAGGCCATGTCCTTCTCCCTGTAGTTGCCAAACACAACAACCAGCCACCTGAAACCGGCTGCACTTCGACTAACGCCACAACCCAGGAATAAGTTTCATCAATTTCTGATTTTCCGTAGATTTTCTCTACGCCTTCGGCCATCTCTACTTGCGAAAGTAAATGCTCCAATGATTTTTATATTTCATATTTAAAATATAAAATTTAGCTCTATTTCAAGCAAATGCCCTGCCATCTTCCGTTCTCTGGAATTGAATGAGGTCGAGGCCGACCGACTCCCGACCGAGAACTGTCAGGATCATATGGGCCTGTCCGCGATGGTGGGTCTGGTGATTGAAGAGGTGAACCAGCGCTGGCGCCAGCCGCTGCGAAATGGTGCGCATGTCGGTGACGGTCATGTAGGTGAAGCGGCCGGCAAATGCCGCATCGCTGAGCGAGCCGATCCATTCCACGATGCGTTGGTCCTCGGCCTTGCGTGCCACCCGCAGCCTGTCGAAGTCGGCATGGACGATCGTATCCAGCGCCGCGGGCGCATCGCCTTCGCCGGTGAAGCGCTTCATCCAGATGCGGTCAGCGACCAGGAGGTGGTTCAGCGTGCCTCTCATCGACTTGAAGAAAGCGCCGGTGTCGCGGGCGAACTGTTCTTCGTCGAGGGCGGCCGCGGCCTCGTAAATGCGCTCGTTGGCCCATTGATTGTAGGCGGCCAACATCATGAAATACTGCTTCATCTGATATCCTTCGGCGCTTCGCATTCAATCCCTCCTTACTACAGCCCACCGGGAACCCAATGACCATTTTGCTCTATGATCTTGTCGGCAGCGACGCCGCCCGCCCCTTCAGCCCGCACTGCTGGAAAGTGGCGATGGCATTGGCCCACAAGGGGCTCGACTATCGCGCAGTGCCGACGCGTTTCCTCGAAGTATCCGAAATAGAAGGCGGCGCGTCGTCGACCATCCCGGTCATCCGCGACGGCGACAAGGTCGTGTCCGATTCCTTCGCCATCGCACTCCATCTCGAAGAAGCCTATCCCGACCGGCCGACGCTGTTTGGCGGCAAGGGCGGCCAGGCGCATGCGCGCTTCATCGAGCGCTGGTCGCAGTTGACCATCCACCCCTATCTCGGCGTGACCGCCCTCGGCGCCCTGCACGGCATGCAGGACGAGGCCAATGCAGGCTATTTCCGCAACAGTCGCGAGGCGCGCTACGGCAAGCCGCTGGAGGAGGTAACGGCAGGACGCGACGCCGGACTCTCCGCCTTCCGCGCGTCGCTCGAGCCGCTGCGCAGCATGCTGACCTATCAGCCGTGGATCGGTGGCGGCGGCCCGCTGTTTGCCGACTACATCGTCTTCGGGGCATTCCAGTGGGTGCGCATCGCCACGACATTCCAATCAATCGATGCGGATGACCCCATCGCCGAGTGGTTCGGCCGCTGCCTCCATCTCCATGCGGGTCTCGGACACCGGGTGCCAGCGGCAGCCTGACCCCTTGGCAATGCGGCGGGCGGCCTGTATAGAGCCCGCCACACTGCAAATCCCCATATCACAAGGACCTACCATGGCGATCGAACGCACATTTTCGATGATCAAGCCGGACGCAACCAGGCGCAACCTGACCGGCGCCATCACCAAGATGCTCGAGGATGCCGGCCTGCGCGTCGTCGCTTCCAAGCGCGTGTGGATGAGCCGCCGCGAGGCCGAGGGCTTCTACGCCGTCCACAAGGAACGCCCCTTCTTCGGCGAACTGGTCGAGTTCATGTCATCGGCCCCGACGATCGTCCAGGTTCTCGAAGGCGAGAATGCGATTGCCAAGAACCGCGAAGTGATGGGCGCCACCAATCCGGCCAACGCTGCCGAAGGCACCATCCGCAAGGTCCACGCCCTGTCGATCGGCGAGAACTCGGTGCACGGCTCCGACGCTCCGGAGACCGCTGCCGAAGAGATCGCCTACTGGTTCTCGGGCACCGAGGTCGTCGGCTGATTAAGCCGCGGCTCTCAAGCCACTGACAAAGAATCAAAAAAAGCCGGGGTTTGCGCCCCGGCTTTTTCTTTGTCTTGAAAAATATACCCCATACCGCAAGACCAGCTATTTCAACAGCTTGGCATGAAACGCCGAGAAACTGATTCAATCAGCCGGCGACGAAGCGGACGATGTCCTTGCCGTCCTTGTCGGCCAGGACCAACTTGCCTGCCTCGATGCGGAAGGCAGCGGCACGGCCAAGCGCCTCGTGGAACTTGTGCTCCTGGTCCATGGCCGCCTGCTCGCACGCCATCTGCGTCGAGCCCACCTGTCCGAACTCGATCTTGCTGCCGTCGATCTTGGCGCTGCCGAAATAGCCGTTGCAGCCGCCGCGACCCGAAACCTTGCCGTCCTTGCCGATGCGCAGCGTCGACTTGGCCTTCTCGCTGACCGCGGCGCCGCCGATGTCTTGCGCCACCCAATCGCGATCGAAGATGCTTTCTTCCTCGGTAGCGCTCGACTGGCGGACCATCTTGACCATCATCGTCTGCGGGCCGGCAGTCAGCGGATCGAGCGCGTGGCGCTCGTCATTGATGAACCACAGCTGGCCATCGACGCTGATGCGTGCCTGCAAGGCATAGGTCATGTTGGTCTTGATAGCCGTTGGATCGAAGGGAATCGTAAACTTGATCGGCACCTGACCTGCCGGATCGATCTTCTGCTCGCCGAGTATTTTGGCTGGGGCATCGGCAAGGGAGACGTCGGCAAGCTGCACCTCAAGCACCGCGTTCGGCGGCAGGGCGATGCGCTCGCGATAGAACACCTCCCCCGTGACCGAACTCTCGTCGGCCGTAGCCATGGCCGGAACCGCAAGCATGCCGATCACCAGCGGCGCGAAGCCGAAGACAAGGAATTCCGCGAGTTTGCCGATCATGGCTTTCTCCCCACTGCGTTGTTGCCGAGACGTGCCGCGCCGGGGCGCGCCGTTTCGCGATTGAAGCTACAAAGGATTGCGGTGGTTCCAAGGCCGCGAGCGCCTATCGCCGCAGCCATCCGTCAGCGCCCGGCCCAGCGGGCTGCCGCGATCTCATCGCTTTCCTTGGCGTCCACCCAGCCGCCCTCGCTGCCATCGAGGCGATGTTCCTTCTTCCAGAAGGGCGCACGCGACTTGAGGTAGTCCATCAGGAAGCTCGCCGCCTCGAAGGCAGCCTGCCGATGCGTTGATGCGGCAACCACCAGCACGATGTTCTCGCCGGGTCGGATTCGGCCAAAGCGATGGATGGCGGTGATGCCGGCCAATGGCCAGCGCTCGATCGCCTCGCTTGCAATCCGCGCGATCTCGGCCTCGGCCATGCCGGGGTAGTGTTCCAGTTCGAGCGCTGAAAGCGTCCCTGCCTCGTCGCGGCAAAGGCCCGTGAACGTGACGACTGCGCCGACGTCGGCCCTGCCCTGCGTCAGCCTGGCGATCTCGGCGGCGACGTCGAAATCGGCTGCCTGGATGCGCACCATCGGCACGACAGCGGCGCTCATGGCCTAGCCGCCCGTCATCGGCGGGAACAGCGCAATCTCGCGCGCACCGGCGACAGCCTCGCGGTGGTCGACATGCTCCTGGTTGATCGCGACGCGGATCACCTCGGGATGCTGCAAGGCGCTTTCGAATTCCTCGCCGCGCGACTTCAGCCACAGCAGAAGATCCCGCACCGTCTTCACCTCGGCGGGCAAATCGATGTCTTCTTCGGCCTTGCCTATGCGCTCGCGCACCCAGGCGAAATAGATGAGCTTTGTCATGGCCTTCACTCGTCCATGATGTGCTTCAGGCCGGCACGGAAATAGTCGTAGCCGGTATATAGCGTCACCAATGCCGCGATCCACAGCAGGACCAGGCCAATCTGGGTGGTCAGCGGGAAGATCTTGTCGCCAGCCGGGCCGGCGAGGAGGAAGGCGATCGCCACCATCTGGATGGCCGTCTTCCACTTGGCAAGCTGGGTGACGGGCACGCTGACCTTGAGGGCGGCGAGATATTCGCGCAGGCCCGAGACCAGGATCTCGCGGCACAGGATGATGATCGCCGCCCACAGCGACCAGCCGGCGATGCCGCCGCGATTGTCGGTATCGGCGGCCAGCAGCAGCAGGCAGGTGGCGACCAGGAGCTTGTCGGCGATCGGGTCCAGCATCCTGCCGATGTTCGAGGTCTGCTTCCAGGCGCGGGCCAGGTAGCCATCGAGATAGTCGGTGATACTTGCAACGACGAAGATGGCAAGCGCACTCCAGCGGGCGAAGTCGGACGACTGCAAGCGCCCTTCCAGGAAGAAGCACAATACCACCAGCGGCACGGCCAGGATGCGCGCATAGGTAAGCATGTTGGGCAGGTTGAATGCGCGCTGGGCCATGGTCTCTTATGCTCTTTCGTCTGCCTTAGTGAAATCAGAAGGGCGGGCTGGGGGTCAACTGCCTATCGATAGTCCAGGCGGTCACTGGACGGCAATCCATCGTTCATCACCCATTATCGTGAAAATGGTTGTAAACAAGGCGTGCAATCGACTCCGAAATACCTTCCACCGCCATCAAGTCGTCAACCGCTGCCCGGCTTACCGCCTTGGCCGTGCCGAAGGCATGCAACAACGCGCGTTTGCGCGAGGGGCCGATTCCGCCGATCTCGTCGAGCGGGTTCTTGACCATCTCCTTCTTGCGCCGCGCCCGGTGCGAGCCGATGGCGAAGCGATGCGCCTCGTCGCGCATGCGCTGGACAAAATAGAGCACCGGGTCGCGCACCGGCAGCGAGAACGAATCCTTGCCTTTGACGAAGAAGCGCTCGCGCCCGGCCTCTCGATCCTGCCCCTTGGCGACGCCAATCGCCACGACGCGATCCTCGACACCGAGTTCGGCAAGCATGGCGCGCACTGCGCTCATTTGCCCCTGGCCGCCGTCGATGAGGATGACGTCCGGCCAGGCCGGAAAGGCGCCGTTGCCCTCCAGGCCGTCTTCGGATTCGACGTTCTCGTCACCATGTTCCTTGAGCAGCCGCGAGAACCGTCGCGTCATCACCTCGCGCATCATGCCGAAATCGTCGCCGGGCGTGATGTCGGTCGAGCGGATGTTGAACTTGCGATACTGGTTCTTCACGAACCCTTCGGGCCCGGCCACGATCATGCCGCCGACCGCATTGGTGCCCATGATGTGCGAGTTGTCGTAGACCTCGATGCGCACCGGCGGCTTTTCCAGCCCGAAGGTCTGGGCGAAGCCATCCAGCAATCGCCCCTGCGTCGACGTTTCGGCCAGCCGGCGCCCAAGCGCCTCGCGGGCATTCTGCAGGGCGTGATCGACGATGTCTTTCTTTTCGCCGCGCTGCGGCACCGAGATCGCCACCTTGTGCCGGCCGCGGGTAGACAGCGCCTCGGCCAACAATTCCTGTTCCTCGACCGCATGCGACAGCAGGATGGCGCGCGGCGACGGCTTGTCGTCGTAGAACTGGGCCAGGAAAGAGCCGAGCACCTCGGCCGCTTCCAGCGACGGATCGGCCTTGGGGAAGTACGCGCGGTTGCCCCAGTTCTGGCCGGTGCGGAAGAAGAACACCTGGATGCCGGTCTGGCCGCCCTCCTGATGGATGGCAAACACGTCGGCCTCGTCGATGGTCTGCGGATTGATGCCCTGGTGGCTCTGCACATGCGACAGGGCGGCGAGACGGTCACGATAGACCGCGGCACGCTCGAAATCGAGTTCTTCCGCCGCCTGCTGCATCTGGCCGGAGATCTCGGTCTTCACCTTCTGGCTGCGGCCGGACAGGAAGTCCTTGGCCTCGTCGACAAGCTCGGCATAGCCCTCGCGCGAAATCTCGCCCGTACAGGGAGCCGCACAGCGCTTGATCTGGAACAGCAGGCACGGTCGCGTGCGGTTGTCATAGAAACTGTCGGTGCAACTGCGCAGAAGGAAGGCCCGCTGCAGCGAATTAATGGTGCGACCGACCGCCTGCGCCGAAGCAAACGGGCCGAAATAATCGCCGCCCTTGCGCGAGCGCGCGCCACGATGCTTGTAGATGCCCGGCGAGGTATGGTCGCTGGTCAGCATGATGTAGGGGAACGACTTGTCGTCGCGCATAAGCACGTTGAAGCGCGGGCGAAGCCGCTTGATGAGGTTTGCCTCAAGCAGCAACGCCTCGATCTCGGTGCGGGTGACGACGAATTCCATCGTCGCCGTCTCGCGCACCATCTTGCCGATGCGGTTGGTGTGGAACCGCCCCTGCGCGTAGTTGGTGACGCGCTTCTTCAGGCTGCGCGCCTTGCCAACGTACAGCACGTCGCCGGCGGCATTCATCATGCGGTAGACGCCCGGGGCATTCGGCAGGCGCTTGACCAGGGTCTGGATCACCTCGGCGCCGACCATGCCGTCGGCGTCGCCGGCATGCGCGGTCCAGTCGATCGCCGTGAACGGAAGTTCGGGCCCGCCCGGAGCAATTGCCTCCTCCACCGCTTCGTCGTCGTCGAGTTCGATGTCGGGCATGTCGTCTGTAGCCTTGCCGCCTCCTGCGGGGCTCGGCTTGCTATCGGACTGGCGAGGGCTCATTCCACCATGCCTGTCACATCCGGCGTCTGCCAGGCAAGATGCTGGCCGCCATCGAGCGCGATCATCTGGCCGGTCACCGAGCGCGCCTGCCAGAGATAACGGATGGTCTCGCCGAACTCCTGCAGGCTCGGCCCGCGCTTCAGGATCAGGCCGTCGAGTTGGGCGCCAAAGGCATCGGCGTCCTGCCGCGAACTGGGCAAGGTCGGGCCCGGGCCAATGGCGTTTACGCGGATTCGCGGCGCGAGCGCCTGCGCCATGGTCCTGGTCGCCGCCCAAAGTGTTGCCTTGGACAGCGAATAGGAGAAATACTGCGGCGTCGGCTTGAGCACACGCTGGTCGATGATGTTGACGATCAGCCCCTCCGCCCCCTCGGGCAAGGCTGCTGCAAAATTCTTGGCGAGCAGCGCGGGCGCCTTCACGTGCAGGGCAAAATGGCGGTCCCAGGTCTCCCAGCCGAAATCCGTCACCTGATCGCCTTCGAAGACGGAAGCGTTGTTGACCAGCAGGTCGATCGGCCCCAATGCGGCCCCGGCTGCGGCAAGCAAACCGTCCACGGCAGCCATGTCGGCGAGGTCGGCCTGCACCACTGCCGCGCGGCCACCATTGGCATTAATCGTGGCGGCAAGATCATCGGCTGCCTTGCGCGCATGGTTGCAGTGGATGGCGACCCCGAAGCCGTGCGCGGCAAGGTCCTCGGTGATCGCACGACCGATGCGCTTGGCCCCACCCGTCACCAGCACGTTGCCTGCCATGTTCGCCATCCAGTATCCTTCCTCTCATGCTATCCGCCGGCTTCCTCGGAGGCAGGCGCGGTTACGTCTCGGTAACCTATGTAAAAAGCGGTTCATCGATTTGGCAGCAATGTGGCGAGAGCCTCAAATGCCACCCCAAGACCTTTCCGCGAACCATGCGGCCAAGCGAGATATAGAACGCCCAATCCCATGTACCAAGCGGCCTGCGGCAAAAGGCAGGCAAAGCTCCTGACAAGGTTGTTGTATTAGAGCAACGTCATGCTTCAGCCTCATTTGCGCCGGGCAATCACCTCACTTCAGGTTCGGTTCAGCCGCATTTCGACACGACATTCGGAACTGTTCGGCGCCCAGACCGTTTCTCCCCCCGGACGGGCTAGGGGCGCCATTTCTAAAAAGAGCCAGTGTCTAGTTGGCTTAAGGAGTAAAACAATGACTGCCATACTCAAGCACGCCCGTCCGCTCGCGGCCGCGTTCGGCCTGGTCGCGCTGGCGTCGATGCCAGCTTTCGCTGCCGACGTCGTCATGGAAGAGCCGCCGGCACCTGCCGCTCCGATGGAGCAGCCCCCGCTCAACACCTGGTCGGGCCCCTACGCTGGTGTGTTCCTCGGCTACGGCTTCAGCGGTGAGTCCGACATCGGCGGCACCAACAACGTCGAAACCGATGGTTTCCTCGGCGGTGCCTTCGTCGGCTACAACTACCAGATGGACAACATCGTGATCGGTGCTGAAGGCGACATCGGCTACAGCGGCGTCGAAGGCGACAACGCCGGCGTGAACGTCAAGTCGGGCTTCGAAGGTTCGCTGCGCGCTCGTCTCGGCTATGCCGTTTCGCCCGACATCCTGCTCTACGGTACGGCCGGCGGCGCCGGCAAGCGTATCGAAGTCAGCGATGGCATCGCGGAAGACTCGAACACCGCGCTTGGCTGGACCGCTGGCGTCGGCACCGACGTCAAGCTGACCGAGTCGGTCTTCGGCCGCGTCGAGTACCGCTACACCGACTACGGCAGCGACGACTTCGCCCTGAGCGGCGGTTCGACCGAAGTGTCGAGCAAGGATCACCGCATCCAGTTCGGCGTCGGCATGAAGTTCTGATCCACAAGATCAGCACCAACGGAAAAGCCGGGCTTCGCGCCCGGCTTTTTTGTTTCCCTTGGGCAATTACCCCTGCGGCACGACCGCCTTCAGGTCCGGAAACTTCTCGTCGAAGCGCACGGCCCAGCGCTTGAGGCGCGGGCGACCCTTCTCCCACTTGCCGGCGAAGCGGAGATCCATGTAGCCGATGGTGACTCTGAGCGCGATCTGGCCGGCACTGATCGCCTTCGGCAGCTTGGGCGGGTTGGCGTTCAAGAGGTCGAGTGCGCGCGTCACCTTCGACCACTGCTTGTCGATCCACGGCTGGTGGACGATCTCCTCCGGCCGCGACCGGCGCTCGTAGACGATCGCCAGAAGGCAGTCGCAGATACCGTCGGCGAGCGCTTCGAGCCGTTCGGCATCGAGCCGCTTTTCAGCATTGCGCGGGAACAGCTTGTTGCGGGAAAGCCTGTTCAGATACTGCGTGATCACCCGACTGTCGTAGATGCTTTCGCCTTCGTCGGTGATCCACACCGGGATCTTGCCGAGCGGGTTGGCGTCCGTCAGCAGCGCCGGTTGCGGCCCGGTCTCGACGGTGACGGATTCGACCGGGATGCCGGCATAGGCGGCCGCCATGCGCACCTTGGCACTGTAGGGCGAAGCGGGCGAGTAGAACAATTTCGGCATCGAGGGCTCCCTTTGGCGGCGGACCATATTCCGCACTATTCTTTCCGGCAACGCGGCGCGCGCCGATCAGCGGCCGCGCACAGGCGGCATCACCACCTTGTCGAGGCGGCAGGCACGCCGGTCGACCTCGGCGCAGGATCGAAATTCGAGATCCTTGGTCATGCAAATCCGCACCTCGCGCAGGTAGCGGCGGTCGCAGGCCACCGCCACGGCGTCTGCTTGCAGTCCTGGGTTCGACTGAAGGAACGCGCCCTCCGCCTGGCCCGGCGCCAGTGTGCGATAGGCGTCCAGGCGCTTGAATTCCCGGGGAATTTCGACCTTTTGCCGCGCGGCGCGCAGGACCTCGAAGTAGTCGGCCTGGCTGAGGCCAGAACATGTGCCGTGCTTGCGCCATTGATGGCGGATGAGCCCGGCCGACGGCATCAGATCGTAAAGGCCGCGGAGCGCCTCGTTCGAGACATTACTTGCGCCCGCCTGGCAATTCTCGGGATAGCCGCGTTCATATTGCGGCCAAAGGCCGTGGACGACGAAGGCATAAGGCCGGCCGGCGCGGCATTGCTGACCATTGGCCTGTTCGCCCTCGGCCTCGCAATAGCTCGGCGACCACGACAGCGACAGCACATAGAAATCAAACCCCTGGCCACGCGGCACGGCCGCCTCAGTCACCGCCGGTTGGGTTTCCTTGGATGCCTCGTCGGACGGCGCACAGGCCGACAGCGCGAGCAACACCGCAACCGCCGATGCTCGCGCAGACGCCAACCGTCTCATCGTGAAGCCCGGCCAGGCTCAGCGCAGAACGCGGCAGCGCCCGTTGTAGACGTACCAGCGATCGAAGCCCGAGACGCAGAACTCGACATTGTCGCCGATGGAGGCAAAGCCCATGCCTTCTTCGATCAGGTACCAGATGTCGCGGTCGCCGCCGTCCGACAGCGTCACCGTCGCACCGCAATAGCGCCGGCCGATCGGATGGCTCTCGTCAGCGGGCAGATAGCGGTGTTCGTGGATGCGCTGGAAATCGGTGATCCCAACCTGGGGCAGGTTCGGCACGTGGCGAACCTGGTAGCTGAACCGGCTGGTGATGCGATTGAGCACCGAGGCGTTGCCGCAAATGCCGGGATAGTCCGAAGAGACTGAGAGATCGGCGGCCTGCGCGGAAACCGCGCCCAACCCGGCCGCTCCGAGGCCGATCATTGCGGCAATGATGCTACTGGCGACGCGACTCATGGTTCCCACTCCAAGGCTGATGCAATTCAGTTTGCGGTTTCGCCGCGCTGCGGTCAAGAAGCCGGCGTTTCGCCTGCCAGCCACTCGACTGTCCAGCGCGCCCTTGCATCCTCGCCGAGAACCTTGCCGAGCGCCGGCAGCATCACTGCAAGTTCGCTCTCCAACTGGAAAGGCGGATTGACCACGACCATGCCGGTGCCGTCGAGCCGCGGCTCCGATGAAGGCGGGCGGATGTAGAACTCGATGTCCATGATCTTGGGGATGCCCGCACCGGCAAGTGCCTCGCGGAATGCTGCCACGGCCTTCCGGTCCTTGACCGGATACCACAGGGCGAAGATGCCGCCCGGCCAACGCCGGTGCGCCTTCTTCAGCCCTTCGACCAGGCGATCGAACTCGCCGGCGATCTCGAAGGGCGGGTCGACCAGCACCAGCCCGCGCTTTTCCTTGGGCGGCAGGTGTGCGCCCAGCGCCAGCCAACCGTCGAGTTCGGTCACCCGTGTCTGGAAGTCGCCCTCGAACAGATTGGCCAGGATTTGTGAATCTTCAGGATGCAACTCAATGGCCGAAAGGCGGTCCTGCTTGCGCAGCAGGTGCCGCGCGATCAGGGGTGAGCCCGGATATTTTTCGATGCCACCATCTGGATTCACCGTACGAACGGCTGCGAGATACGGCGCAAGCAGCGCGGCAGCGTCGGCAGGCAGGGTCGCATCGATCAGGCGGCCGATGCCGTCATGCCATTCGCCGGTTTTCTGCGCTTCCTCGGACGACAGGTCGTAGAGGCCGATGCCGGCATGGGTGTCGATGACGCGAAAGGCCTTGTCCTTACGCTTGAGGTATTCGACCAGCCGGGCGAGCACGGCGTGCTTGACCACGTCGGCAAAATTCCCGGCATGGTAGACGTGGCGATAGTTCACGACTGGCTGTCCCTGCCCCGGCCCCAGCGCGTCGGCGGCGGTTGCGAATTGGGGTTTTCGGGTCGGCTGCCCTTGCCCCGGCGCAGCGACAACACCAGGCCGACGAAACCGACCGCCATCAGCGAAAAGCCGATCGGTTGGGCGCGTTGGTCCGCTTCGCCAGCGCCCGAACGCAGGATGAGGTCGACACGCTGGATCTGGACGTTGTCGTTATCGCCCGGCGCGACGACGAAACGGTAGCTGCCCGCCTTCACGTCGCGGATCAGGCCGGCATCGTCGCGGAACACCGGATCGGGCAGTTGAGGACTGCGCTCGCGCGGTGTCGTGTCATAGAAGTTGAGGGCCTGGGCCAGCACGGTTTCGCCGCGCGTCGAGGCCGTCATCGTCAGGATCGCCCGCGCCGGCTGGACCACTGGCGGCGCCAGCGTCGTCAGGTCGACCAGCACGCGCACCGGTGCGTCGGCGGTCGCCAGCGCCACCTCGACCGGGCGAAAGCTGCCACCGCGATCGTAGACGCGATACGTCCCGATCTCGCGGCCGGTGAAGTTGGTTGCCGCCCATGGATAGATGATGCCGAGGCCAGTGCCGGCAAGCAGGATAAGAAAAAACAGGAACCGCATGGCGCTCGAAACTCTGTGGCTGCTGCCTAACGCGAGGTGGCTGGCCGGATGGAAGTAGCCTCCCTACTACGGCTTTTGGCCGGCGCCGGAAAGTCCGGCATGGCCATTGCCTGCAACTTCGGGGCCCATTTCGTCGAGCATCATTTCGAGGCCCATCGAGAAGGTCTTGTCGAACTGGCTCGGGGCGAAATACGGGCCGGCCGCAGCCACATTGGGAAAGTCGGTACGCAATTGCTCGTCGTCGACTTTCGTCACCGACGACGGCCCCCTGGCATAGCCTGCCGTTTCATCGAGGATGGCGCCCATGAGATAGTAGCCGACAGCGCGGAACAGGCGCGCCGAGCGCTCCCGGCCGAAGCCGCCGTCTTCGAACAGGCCGATCACGCCATCCAGCCATTTCAGGCATTTCGGCGAATTCATCCGGTAGGTCACGATGAACGGCGCGAATGCGGGGTATTTGCGCGCCATGGCACGATAGCCATGAAGCACATTCCTGACCCGTTGCCGCCATGGGAGGTCACGGGGCGGTATCTCCAATTCGCCGATGAGCCTATCGACCAGCGCCTCGAACAGATGCGCCTGGGAGGGATAGTGGTGGTAGATGCTCATCGCCTCGCAGCCCAGTGCCTGCGCCAGCTTGCGCATCGAAAAGCCCGACAGCCCTTCGCGCTCGATGACCTCGAACGCCGAGGTCTCGATCCTGTCGCGCGACAGCTTCCCGCGCGCTCGCTTTTTGTTGATCGGCTTGTCCATCGCTTCGCTTGACAACTTACACTGTAAGGCTCATCACTAGGATACCTTACATCGTAAGGTAAAAATGATCCAGAGGAGGAAGTCATGTCGTTCTTCGACGCATCCGCCCTCGCCTCGTTCCGCCGCACGATGACGGTCCTGGCCGGCGCAGCAGCCTGTTCAGCCACATTCGCATTGATGCCGCTTTCCACCCATGCCGACGATTACGACGCCACGCTTCAAGACATCCAGAAATCGATGGGCGGCGTGCCGAGCTTCGTCAAGCAGTTCCCGAAGGCCGGCCTGCCCGGCGCCTGGTCGGAACTCAAGGCGCTCGAGTTCAGCGACAAGACCGCGTTGCCGGCGAAGACAAAGGCGCTGATCTCGCTGGCAGTCGCTGCACAAATCCCGTGCACCTATTGCATCTGGGCCAACACCCAGAGCGCCAGGCAGGCAGGCGCGACCGACGAAGAGATCCAGGAAGCCGTGGCGATGGCCGCGCTGACTCGCCACTGGAGCACTGTCTTCAACGGCATGCAGGTCGATTTCGAGACCTTCAAGAAGGAACTCGGCGGCGAAATGAGCGCTGCCAAATAGCTGGCTCCAGCCATAAGGCGGTCCGTTCGCAGGCCGCCATGTTGCCTCAGGCCTTGCGTTCCCAGCGGCGGTCGGGCGTCTGCTGCCAGTAGGTCACGGCGTGCCCACCGGCCTTCATCGTCTTCCAATGCTCGCGTGCGCCTTCGAGCTGCGCTGCGTCGTGGCCATCGAACAGGAAAACGGCACGTTGATAGGGTCCGACATCGGGCGGAGCCGCCCCATCGACCAGAAAGCGGATCTCGGCCGCATTCGGATTGCCTTCACCTGTCGTCAGCACCACGGGCTGATCCGCCGCATGCGGTTCGCGATCGCTGCCATGGGCCAGGAACGAATCGTCGCGGAAGCTCCAGAGATGGGCATCCAATGCATCGCGCCGCTCCTCGGTGCCGGTCTGCACTACCGCTTTCCAGCCGCGTTGCAGGCTGCGCTCGAGCAGGCCCGGAAGGGCATCCTCGAGCGTCGATTCGGTCAGGTGGTAGAAAAGGACTTCGGCCATTGCTCAGTTCGCACCCAGGGCCGATTTATCCAGCCTCACCCTTCGTAGTGGTCGCGCACCAGCCTGTCGAGCAGCCGCACGCCATAGCCCGAGCCCCAGGACTGGTTGATCTCGCTGGCCGGCGAGCCCATCGCGGTTCCGGCGATGTCGAGATGCGCCCAGGGCGTCTCCTTGACGAAACGCTGGAGAAACTGCGCCGCGGTGATCGAGCCACCGAAGCGGCCGCCGATGTTCTTCATGTCGGCGTTCTTGGAATCGATCAGCTTGTCGTATTCGGAGCCGAGTGGCATGCGCCACAGCTTTTCCTGCGTCGCGGTACCCGACGAGGTCAGGCGCCCGGCAAGCTCGTCATTGTTGGAGAACAGCCCGGCGTGGCTCTGCCCGAGCGCCACCATGATTGCGCCGGTCAACGTCGCCAGGTTGACCATGAACTTCGGCTCGAAGCGCTGGTTGCAGTACCAGAGCGCGTCGGCGAGCACGAGGCGCCCTTCGGCGTCGGTGTTGAGCACCTCGATGGTCTGGCCCGACATCGAGGTGACGATGTCGCCAGGACGCTGGGCGTTGCCATCGACCATGTTCTCGACCAGGCCGATGATGCCGACGACGTTGACCTTGGCCTTGCGTGCTGCAAGCGCATGCATCAGCCCGGTGACGGCGGCGGCGCCACCCATGTCACCCTTCATGTCCTCCATGCCGGCCGCCGGCTTGATCGACACGCCACCCGAATCGAAGACCACGCCCTTGCCGACGAAGGCCACCGGCTTGTCCTTGGCTTTGCCGCCGTTCCACTGCATCACAGCCATGCGCGGCGGACGCACCGAGCCCTGCGCGACGCCGAGCAGCGCGCCCATGCCGAGCTTCTTCATCTCTTTTTCGGTCAGGATTTCGACCTTGACGCCAAGCTTTTCCAGTTCCTTGGCCTGGGCGGCGAACTCGACCGGACCAAGCACGTTGGCCGGTTCGTTGACCAGATCCCGGGCCAGCAGCACGCCGCCGACCACCGCCTCGATGTCGGCGAAGGCCTTCTTTGCCGCTACCGGATCGGCGCAATGGATGGTGACCTTCGCAGGCTTCTTGTCCTCGGCCTTGCCGTTACCATTGTCCTTCTTGGTCTTGTACTTGTCGAAGGTGTAGCTGCGCAGCAGGATGCCGGCTGCAACAGCAGCGGCGGCAGCGCCGTCGACTGTGGCGCCCGGAATGTCCAGGACCACACCGATCTCGGTTGCCTTGCGCAATTGTGCCGCCAGCGTGCCGCCAAGCTTCAGCCAGGCATACTCGTCGAGACTCGACGTCTTGCCCACGCCGACAGCCACCAGCCGGTCAACGCCAGTGCCTTCCGGCGCCAGGACTTCAACGACGCCACCAAACTTGCCGTTGAAGTCGGCGACCGGAAAGGCACGGTCGAGCGTCTTGGCCGGATCGTTGCCGCGCGCGATCTCGCTCAGCGCGCCATCTTCGGCGGAGAAGACAAAAACGCTGCCCTTTTTCGGCGTGCCGGCCTTGGCGAAGCTGATCGACGGCTTGGAGGTCATGATGTCCTGCTTTCGGATCCCGTTCAGATGGTGCGCGACATTTGGTCGTTTTCAAAAATTTGGCAAGCCTCCCGTCATCTTGGCCCGATATGATTAAAGGTGAAAAAAGGTGGGAAACCTTGCGTTAACCACCTCTGTTCGGCCTTTCTTAGCCATTGGGGCCGAGAGTCGCGGCCGGTAGGAGATGGGTGTTGGAACGATGCCGGCTTGAAGGGGCCGGTTGTGCCGGCTTGCCTTGGACTATACCTTAGACACCTGCCGGTCACTCGACGTCCCGTCGGCCGGCCAAGTCGGAAACACGGAATCCTGATCATCGATGAAGGTTGTTGAGCGCTACATCCTGCGTCGTGCGTTCGCGGTTTTTATCGCGGCGCTGACCTGGACCTTGGTGATCGTCTGGACCACCCAGGTGCTCGGGCGAATCGACCTCGTCACCGACAGCGGCCAGTCGGCGCTGACCTTCTTTGAGGTCGCAGCCCTTATCCTGCCCACCCTCATTCCGATCGTCGTGCCTTTTGCGGTGACAATCGCGGTGGCGTTGACGCTAAGCTCGATGAACAGCGATTCCGAACTTGTAATCCTCAACGCCGCCGGCGCTTCGCGGATGACCGTGATCCGGCCCATCCTCATCCTGGCCATCGGCGCCAGCCTGTTCGCCTTCCTGGTCCACAACATCGCGGATCCGATGGCGCGCCAGCGCAACCGCGAACTGATCGCGACCTCGCGCGCAGATCTCTTGTCGCTGATCATCCAGGAAGGCACGTTCCGCAAGGTCGACGAGGGTCTCTTCGTCCAGGTCGGCGAGCGCCTGCCAAATGGCGGCCTTGGCGGCATCTTCGTCGCCGATTCTCGCGAACCCAACATTGATCTCGTCTACTACGCCAAGGACGGCTCCTTCGTGGAGCGCGACAGCAAGCAGATGCTGGTGATGAATGACGGCGTGATCCACCGCAAGGCGCCAGGCGGCGAAGTGTCGGTGATCAGCTTCGATTCCTACGCATTCGACCTCAGCGAGTTCTCCGCTGCTGCGAAGGAAGTCACGATGCAGCCGAAGGATCGCTCGACGGCTTACCTGATGAACCCCTCGCCAAGCGACAAATATTACCAGCGCAATCCCCGGCTGTTTACCGCCGAACTCGACCGCCGGTTCACCGAGTGGCTCTACCCGATCGCCTTTGCCCTCATAGCGCTGGCCGTGGCAGGCGACGCGCGATCACATCGTGAAGCGCGCATCCATCCGCTTGTCACCGCCATCACCATCGCGCTGTTCTTCCGCTGGCTTGGCTTCTTCGCCGGCAGCAAGGCCGAGACGGTGGCGTGGGTCCGCTATGTAGTCTACGCCGTGCCCATCGCCACGTCGCTGATTGCCATCTGGTTCATCCGCACCAACCGCAGCATGGAACTGCCGGTTTCGGTCGCCGACCGGATCGCGTCCGTGGTGGCGCAGATCCGCGAAAAACTCACGGCTTTGCGCCTGCGGTTCAGCGGCGGTGCTCCGCGTCAGGGAGCAGCATGATGGGCTGGACGCTCGGGCGCTATTTCTTCTTTCGCTACGCCACCATCACAGCGTGGTTCTTCATCGGCATTTTCGCGCTCATCTTCATCATCGACGTCACAGAATTCTCGAACAATGCCGGCGGCGTGCCGGGCTTCAAGTTCAGCATCGCCCTGACTGTTTCTGCACTGCGCGTGCCTATGATCATGCTGCAGGTCGTTCCGTTCGTCGCACTGTTCAGCGCCATGGCAACGCTTGTGTCGCTCAACCGGCGCTATGAACTGGTCATTGCCCGCGCCGCCGGTATTTCGGCATGGCAGTTCCTGCTGCCATGCTGCCTCGGCGCGTTGCTCTTCGGCTTCATCACGGTCGGCGTGCTCAACCCGATCGCGGCCTACGGCTTCTCGCACTCGGAGTCGCTGGAGTCGGAGCTTCGCTCACGCCAGTCCAATTCGGTTTCGGCATTTTCGGCGCCATGGCTGCGCCAGAAAGCCAACGGCACCGAGGTCATCATCGGCGCCCGGGCGGTTCTCAATCAGGGGATGGAACTGTCGGACGCAGTGTTTTTCGTCTTTGACGCCGACGGCAACATGGTCGAACGCAAGGATGCCGAGCGCGCCTATCTGCGTGACGGTCACTGGGAACTTGTCAATGTTCGCAGCATGAGGGGCGGCGAGAACTTCACCTCCGAAGCCACCGCCGAGGTGCCCACGAATCTGAAGCCGGAATTCGTCCAGGAGCGGCTGGCGCGGCCCGAAACCATTCCTTTTTTCCAGCTTCCGTCGAAAATCGAAGTGGCACGGTCCTTCGGGCTCCGGGCGAATGCTTTTGCCATGCAATTTCATTCACTTGTCGCACTTCCCTTCCTGCTGGTCGCGATGACGCTCATTGCTGCAACAGTGTCGATGCGATTTGCGAGGATGGGGCAGTCTGGAACGATGATTCTGGGTGGCGTCGTCGCCGGCTTTCTGCTTTATGTCGTTTCGGTTCTGGTCAAAGCATTTGGCAATGCGGGATTCGTGCCGACTTATATTGCGGCGTGGCTTCCAGTTGTCGTAGCAATGTTTTTCGGGGTGACTTTCCTGCTCTACAACGAGGATGGTTAGTGTGAGGGGCGCAATGGCCAACCGCAGGACTGCCCGCAGGGCACGCCTATTCGGGGCGACTGCGCTTGCATGCCTGTTTGCATGCGCGCTTCCGTTCGCACCAGCTTACGCCCAGACCATCGCCGATCTCGCGCCAAGCGTGCCCGAGGGCTCGCAGATGCTGCTCGAGGCCGACACGCTGGTCTATGACAATGACGTCCAGACGGTCACCGCCGTCGGCGGCGTGCAGATCGACTATGCCGGCAACCGCCTCGTCGCCCAGCGCGTCACTTATGACCGCAAGACGTCGCGGCTGATCGCCAGCGGCAATGTCGAGATCGTCAATTCCGACGGCACCAAGATCTTCTCGCAAGAGATCGACATCACCGACGACTTCGCCGACGGCTTCGTCAACGCCCTGCGCGTCGAGACCGTCGACAAGACCTATTTTGCGGCCGAGAGCGCCAAGCGCGAAGGCGGCATCCTGACGACGTTCAACAACGGCGTCTACACGGCCTGCGAACCTTGCGAGCAAAAGCCCGACAAGGCGCCAATCTGGCGCATCAAGGCTCAGAAGATTATCTGGAACGGCGAAAAGAAGACCGTCCGTTTCGAAAACTCGAATTTCGAGTTCTTCGGCTTCCCGATCGCCTTCCTGCCCGCCTTCGAGATCGCCGACCCGACGGTGAAGCGCAAGAGCGGCTTCCTGATGCCCGGCATCAGCTACAAGAGCGAGCTCGGCGTCGGGGTTTCGATCCCCTATTATTTCGCGCTCTCGCCGACCTACGACCTGACCGTCAAGGGTACCGGCTACACCCGCCAGGGCTTCCTCGGCGAGGCCGAGTGGCGCCAGCGCTTCAACAATGGCCAATACAGCCTGAAGATCGCCGGCATCCACCAGATGAACCCCGACAAGTTCGACGCCAACACCGTCGACAGCGGGCCTACCGGCGACGAAAACAAGTTGCGCGGCATGGTCGGCACCAAGGGCCGTTTCGACCTCAATCCGCGCTGGGCCTTCGGCTGGGACATCCTCGCCCAGTCGGACAAGAATTTCTCGCGCACCTACGGCATCGAGGGTTTCGCCGACAGCACGCATCGTTCCGAGGTCTATCTCACCGGCCTCAACGACCGAAACTACTTCGACCTGCGCGCCATGCGCTTCCAGGTCCAGGAAGAAGCCCTCGATAGCGATCCCGATGCACGTGCCGACAAGCAGCCCTGGGTGCTGCCGTCGCTCGACTACGCCTACATTCCCGACGCGCCGCTGGCCGGCGGCGAACTGTCGTTCGACCTCAATGCACGCGTCATCCGCCGCACCGAGCTCGATTCCGCGATACCAGGTTTGAACGGCCCGACAATTCACGGCCTCGAAGGAACGTCCAGCCGCATCACCGCCGAAGCCGAGTGGAAACGCACGATCGTTACCGAAGGTGGCCTGCTGGTTACACCGTTGATGGCTTTCCGCGCCGACGGCAGCTACCTCGACGCCTCCAGCGCCTCGCTGAACGCCATCAACAACATGGCCTTCGATCCGGACATTGGCGTTGCGGCAGACGTACGCTCATCGCTGTTCCGCTACATGGCGACGCTCGGTCTCGAACTGCGCTGGCCGGTGCTGTTCTCGTCGACGAGCTCGACTCATGTGCTCGAACCGATGGCCCAGGTCTTCGCCCGCCCGAGCGAGAGCGCCATCGGCGGGCTCGGCATCCCCAACGAGGATGCGCAGAGCTTTGTCTTCGACGCGGCGTCGCTGTTCGAACGCGACAAGTTCTCGGGCTATGACCGCATGGAAGGCGGGACGCGCGCCAATATCGGCCTGCGCTATTCCGGCAGCTACAGCAACGGCTGGACCACCAACGCGCTTTTCGGCCAGTCCTACCAACTCGCCGGCGACAACTCGTTTGCCGCGCCCGATCTGGTCAACGCAGGCGCCTATTCCGGCCTGGAAACCGATACGTCCGACTATGTGGCGCTTGCCGGCATCGCCAGCCCGAACGGCTTCTCGGCCTCGGTCAGCGGCCGCTTCGATGAGCAGAGCCTCGACGTCCGCCGCGCCGAAATGAAGGTCGGCCTCGATGCGCGCCCGATCGCCGTTTCGGCCCGCTACGCCTTCATCGATGCGCAGCCGCTCTATGGCTTCAAGGACGACCGTCACGAGGTCACGCTCGGCGCCACGGCGCGCTTCAACGACGAATGGCGGGTGTTTGGTTCCGGCACCTACGACATCAAGAGCGACCTGCTCGTCAAGAACGGTGTCGGCTTCGCCTATGACGATGAGTGCTTCACCTACATGATGACCTACGCCGAAAGCCGCGATCACAACGATCCTGACGACGTCACACGCTCCGTAGGCTTCAACATTTCGTTCCGCACGCTCGGCGATCTCGGTACGGCGAAGAACAGTTTCTAAGGCAGCCAGAGAACGATGCCGGGGCGACCTGACATCGTTTTGCCGCATAACGCGGCCATTGGACGGGGCAACATGCATTCGGGCAATGCTCGGATCTGGGGTTTGAACGGGACTTTATCGATGCGGAAGCACCTCTTTTCGGCAGGCCTCGCCCTGCTCGTGGCGGCAACGTCGCTCTCGATGACCGCTTATGCGCCGCCGGCCCAGGCGAGCGAGATCAAATACATCGTCAACGACGTGCCGGTTACCAGCTACGACATCCAGCGCCGCGCCGCGTTCCTCAAGCTGCAGAAGCGCAAAGGCAATGCCGGCGAGGAAATGATCGAGCAGACGCTGCGCCAGGCCGAAATGAAGCGGCTCAACATCCGCATCTCCGACAAGCAGGTCGACGACGCCTATGCGCGCTTTGCCGGTTCCAACAAGCTCAAGCCCGCCCAAATGGACCAGATCCTGGCCCAGGCCGGCGTGACGAGCAGCCATTTCAAGGACTACATCCGCACGCAGATGGGCTGGAACCAGGCGCTCAGTTCCCGCTTCCGCGCCGAGGGCAGCGGCGGTGGCGGCACCAGCGAGCAGGACGCCGTCCGGCGCATGCTGCAGCAGGGCGGCGCCAAGCCGAGCGCCACCGAATACATGCTGCAGCAGGTGATCTTCGTCGTGCCGGCATCCGAGCGCGGCTCCATCGGCAAGCGCAAGCGCGAGGCGGATGCCATGCGTGGCCGCTTCAACGGTTGCGAGCAGACGCGCGAATTCGCCAGGGGCCTGCTCGACGTGACCGTGCGCGATCTCGGCCGCGTGCTTGCACCGCAATTGCCGCCGGAATGGGCCGACCAGATCAAGAAGCTCAAGGCTGGCGGCGCAACCCCGGTGCGTGAGACCGACCGTGGCGTCGAGTTCATCGGCGTTTGCAGCGCCCGCGAAGTGTCCGACGACAAGGTCGCGCAGATGGTCTTCCAGGCCGAAGGGCTCGGTAAGGAAGGCAACGAAAAAGCCGACGAGCTCAGCAAGAAGTACATCGAAGAACTGCGGGCCAAGGCTCGCATCGTCAACCGCTAGGTCGTGGGCTCGCATGGCGCCCCTCTGGCGCTGACTGTTGGCGATCCCTCAGGTATCGGCCCCGAAATCGCAGTTGCCGCCTGGCGGCTGCGCAACGAAGCGGATGTGCCTGCCTTCTATCTCCTCGGCGACCCCGCTTTGGTCGCCGCACGCGCTTTGGCGCTGGGCGTCGAAATCCAGATCGCCGAAGCCGACCCGGCCAATGCTGCCGGGCAGTTCGCAGATGCCTTGCCGGTCGTGCCGCTGTCCGCTGCGCTGGTCGACGCGCCGGGCCAGCCCGACAAGCAGAACGCCGCCGGCATCATCGAGGCGATCGACTGTGCCGTGATGGACACATTCGAGGGCCGCGCCGCTGCCGTCGTCACCTGCCCGATCGCCAAGAAGCCGCTCTATGACGCCGGCTTCCGCTTTCCCGGCCATACCGAATACCTCGCCCACCTCGCGAGCCAGAGGACCGGCTCCGCCGTCATGCCGGTCATGATGCTTGCCGGGCCGGAGCTTCGCGCCGTGCCCGTCACCATCCATATCGCGCTTGCCGACGTGCCGAGGGCGCTTACGACCGAGGCGATCATCGAGACCACCCGCATCACCGCGCATGACCTGCGCACACGTTTTGGCATCGCCAGGCCGCGCATCGCCGTTTCGGGCCTCAATCCGCATGCCGGCGAAGGCGGTGCGATGGGCCATGAAGACGAACGCATCATCCGCCCGGCGATCGAGGCGCTGAAGGCGGAAGGTATCGACGTCTTCGGTCCCCTGCCCGCCGACACCATGTTCCATGCCCGCGCCCGCGCCGGCTACGACGCCGCCATCTGCATGTATCACGACCAGGCACTGATCCCGGCCAAGGCGCTGGCTTTCGACGAGACGGTCAACGTCACGCTCGGTCTGCCCTTCATCCGCACCTCGCCCGACCACGGCACCGCCTTCGACATCGCCGGCAAGGGCATTGCCCGGCCAGACAGCCTGATCGCAGCGCTGAAGCTGGCGCGCCGGCTGGCGGACGTTGGGGGCAAGTCATCATGAGTGCGGCCACCAGCATCGACGGCCTGCCGCCGCTTCGCGACGTCATCGAGCGCCACGGCCTGCAGGCCAAGAAGGCGCTCGGCCAGAATTTCCTGCTCGACCTCAACCTGACCAGCAAGGTGGCGCGGGCTGCCGGTGATCTCACCGGTGTGACCGTCATCGAAGTCGGCCCCGGCCCCGGCGGGCTGACACGGGCGCTGTTGATGAACGGCGCCAGGCGCGTCATCGCCATCGAGCGCGACGAACGCTGCCTCTCAGCACTGGCCGAGATTTCCAACCATTATCCGGAGCGGCTGGAAGTGGTCTCGGGCGACGCGCTGAAGACCGATTTCGCCGCGCTCGCCGGCGGCGAGCCGACAAAGATCATCGCCAACTTGCCCTACAACATCGGCACCGAACTGCTCGTCCGCTGGCTCACCGTCCAGGACTGGCCGCCGTTCTATCAATCGCTGACCTTGATGTTCCAGCGCGAGGTCGCCGAACGCATCGTGGCGAAACCGGCGAGCCCGGCCTTCGGCCGCCTCGGTGTTCTCGCCGGCTGGCGCACCGACGCACGCATTGCCTTCGATGTGCCGCCACAGGCCTTTACCCCGCCACCGAAGGTCACTTCGTCCGTCGTACACCTGGAACCGCGTCAGGTGCCTCTGCCAGCCGATGTGAGGGTACTTGGCCGTGTCACCGAGGCGGCCTTCGGCCAACGCCGCAAGATGCTGCGCCAGAGCCTGAAAAGCATGGGCGGCGAAAGACTCCTGGAAACCGTCGGCATCGACCCGACCCGCCGCGCCGAGACGCTCAGCGTCGAGGAGTTCGTGGCGCTGGCAAAGGCGGTCTGAGCGCCCGTCGCTCAGACCTTCTCGTCGAGCAGCTTCGAAACGAAATCGAACAATCCCGGCCTGCGGTCGCGGCGCAGGCGCTCGGCGGTGACGATCGCCTTGACCGAGGCAAAGGCCTTGTCGAGGTCGTCGTTGACGACGACGTAGTCATAGTCGCGCCAGTGCTCGAGCTCGACACGGGCGTTGTGCAGCCTTGTCTCGATCACCGCATCCTGATCCTCGGCACGGCGGCGCAGGCGCGCCTTCAGTTCGCCCATCGACGGCGGCAGGATGAAGATCGAGACGATGTCGGCCCGCATCTTCTCCTTGAGCTGCTCGGCACCCTGCCAGTCGATGTCGAACAGCATGTCGCGACCTTGCGCCATGGCAATTTCGGCCGGCTCGCGCGGCGTGGCATAGTAGTTGCCATGCACCTCGGCCCATTCGAGCAGAGCGTCGGAGTCGCGCAGCCGTTCGAAATCGCGCATCGAGCGGAAATGATAGTGCAAGCCGTCGATCTCGCTGCCGCGGCGAGCGCGGGTCGTCACGCTGACCGACAGCTCGAGGCCGGGGTCGCTTTCCAGCAGGTTACGCGCGATGGTCGACTTGCCTGCGCCCGACGGCGAAGACAGCACCAGCATCAGGCCGCGCCGCCTGATGGCGTTTGAAGGGTTCTCGGCGCTCATGCGCTACTCCAGATTCTGAACCTGCTCGCGAAACTGGTCGACCACGGCCTTCAGTTCCAGCCCGATGGCGGTCACTGCGGCGGCGTTCGACTTCGAACATAGAGTATTCGATTCGCGATTGAATTCCTGCGCCAGAAAATCGAGCTTGCGGCCGATTGCGCCACCGCCAGATATCAGCGTGCGTCCCGAGGCGACATGCGTCTTCAGCCGGTCGATTTCCTCGCGAATATCGGCCTTCGTGGCGAGAAACGCCGCCTCCATGTTGAGCCGTGCCTCGTCGAGCGCCGGCGATGCCTCGAGCAGCAGACGCACCTGCTCGGCGAGCCGCTGGCGGATTTGCGCCGGTTCGCGCGACGGATCGGCCTCGGCCCGCAGCGTCAGCGCCTCGATGGTCGCGATATGGCCCGACAACAGCCCGCGCAGGGCCTCGCCCTCGGCCTTGCGCGCCTCGACGAGGCCGACAAGACCAGTCTCCAGGCAATTTATGATCGCCGCATCGATCGCCGCGCGCTGCTCTTCGGTTTCGACTGCCTCGGGCACATCGAAGACGCCGCGCAGCGCCAGCAACCCGTCGGCGCTCGCCGGCGCCGCGCCAAATTGCGTAACCAGCCGGTTGGCGAGTTCGGCGACGTCGCGCAGAAACACTTCGTTGATGACGGGCTGGACCATCGAGCCGCTGGCGCGGCTCACTGTCAGGGTTGCCTGCACGTTGCCGCGCGAAAAGCGCTTCTGGATGGCCTGGCGTACCGAAGGCTCGAGACGTTCAAAGCCCTGCGGCAGGCGCAGTCGCACTTCCACGCTCTTGCCGTTGACCGACTTCACCTCCCAGGCGATGGCGGTTCCGTCATGCTCGGCCGCGACGCGGGCGAAGCCTGTCATGCTCTGCAGGTTCATCTGGCAGCGCGTCCCTGTTCTTGTTGCGCCACGCGCGCCCGATGGCCGCGCGGCGAGCCTGTCCTACTTCTTGACGGCGTTCGTCGTCGTGGCGTCTTTCTTTGCCGGGTCGGCCTCGCCGGCTGCCTTCTCGTCCTCGACGACCTTGCGCTGGAAGGCGCGCCAGCGCGCGACGTTCTCATTGTGCTCGTCCAGCGTCTCGGCAAAGACATGCCCGCCCGAACCGTCAGCCACGAAATACAGGTCCTTGGTCTTGGACGGATTGGCCACCGCCTCGAGCGAAGCCTTGCCCGGATTGGCAATCGGCGTCGGCGGCAGGCCCTTGATGGTATAGGTATTGTACGCCGTCGGCTTGTCGATGTCTGAGCGGTAGATCGGCCGGTCGGCGGGCTTACCCTTGCCGCCGAAGATGCCGTATATGATCGTCGGATCCGACTGCAGCCGCATGCCCTTGTTGAGGCGGTTGATGAAGACGGCGGCCACGCGTGAGCGCTCGTCGCCGCGGGCGGTTTCCTTCTCGACGATGGACGCCAGCGTCACGAATTCGTTGATGTCGGCCAACGGAAGGTCGGACGTACGGCGCTGCCAGATGGTCTCGACCAGTTCCTTCTGGTCGGCCAGCATCTTGTTGATGATCTGCTGGCGCGTCAGCCCGCGGGTGAAGCGCTGCGTATCCGCGGCAAGCGTGCCCTCGGCCGGCTTCTCCGTCGGCATGTCGCCGGTAAGAGCCTCTTGTTCGGCAATGCGTTTCCAGGCTTGCTCGACGGTCAGTCCTTCCGGGATCGTCAGCGAGTATTGCACCGACTTGCCGCTCTTCAGGAGCTCCATGATCTCGTGCATCGAAGCGCCGGCCTGGATTTCGTATTCGCCTGCCTTCAGCGAGCCGTCGTTGCCGTAGGCGCGCACGCCCATCCGGAAGATGCGCGCATCGCTGATCAGTCCGCGCCGCTCGAGCTGGTCGGCGATGTCCTGCACGCCGGTCTTTTCCTTGACCAGGAATGTGCTGGGGACCGCCGACGGGCCCTCGCCGTTGAATTCCTGCTTGCCAAAATAGAGGGCTGCGCCGCCGGCGAGGATCACCAGCACCGCCGTCGACATCACGAAATTCATGAACACGACGATCTGGTTGCGCGAGGCACGCGAACGCTTGGGCGGCGGCGTGCCGATTTCCGGCCGCAGCGCTTCCTGCGCTGTCTTAGGAACGATCGGATTTGCCGGTGCGGCGCGCGCGGCACCTTCCCCTTGACCTGGCGTATTCATGCTCATTTTGCCTCGCCACTCCCTCTTGCGTCGAATCCCCGCCGGGAGACTAGAGCCGAATGTGGCAAAAATCGCGGCAAAGAGGGCGTTTACCGCCCCCTTCCCACAGAGTTGTCAGCCGTTGTAGCGCTGGAAGACCAGCGAGGCGTTGGTACCGCCAAAGCCGAAGGAGTTCGACAAGGCGACGTCGACCTGCCGGGCGCGCGGCTTGTTCGGCACGAGATCGATGGCCGTCTCACGCTCGGGATTGTCGAGATTGATCGTTGCCGGCACGATGTTGTCGCGAATGGCGAGGATCGAGAAGATCGCCTCGGCAGCACCGGCGGCACCCAAAAGGTGGCCGATCGACGACTTGGTCGACGACATCGAGACCTTCGAGGCGGCATTGCCGACGAGGCGCTCGACGGCGCCGAGCTCGATCGTATCGGCCATGGTCGAGGTGCCATGGGCGTTGATGTAATCGATATCCGCCGGCGACAGGTTGGCGCGCTTGAGGGCGGCGGTCATGCAGCGGAACGCGCCGTCGCCATCCTCGGCCGGAGCCGTGATGTGATGTGCGTCGCCCGTCAGGCCGTAGCCGACAACCTCGGCATAGATCCTGGCGCCGCGCGCCTTGGCGTGTTCGAGCTCTTCGAGCACGACGACGCCTGCGCCCTCGCCCATGACGAAGCCGTCGCGGTCGCTGTCATAAGGGCGCGAGGCCTTTTCGGGGTCGTCGTTGCGCCCGGTCGACAGTGCCTTGCAAGCGGCGAAGCCGGCAAGCGACAGGCGTGCCACCGGCGATTCCGCGCCACCCGCCACCATCACGTCGGCATCGCCGAACATGATCAGGCGGGCTGCGTCGCCAATGGCGTGCGCGCCGGTCGAGCAGGCCGTGACCACGGCATGGTTGGGGCCCTTGAGCCCGTGCCGGATCGAGACCTGACCCGAAACTAGATTGATGATCTGACCGGGAATGAAGAAGGGGCTGATGCGGCGCGGCCCGCGTTCCTTGAGGATCAGCGCGTTTTCGGCGATGCCCTCAATGCCGCCGATGCCCGAGCCGATCATCACGCCGGTGGCGTTCTGCTCGTCCGGTGTCTTGGGCGCCCAGCCCGAATCCTTCAACGCCTCGTCTGCGGCCGCGATCCCGTAGAGGATGAAGTCGCCGATCTTGCGCAGTTCCTTGGGTTCGAGGACTGCTTCGGGATTGAAGGTATTGTTCGTGCCGTCACCCCTAGGGATGACATTGGCGATCTTGCAGGGGAGGTCTTCGACCTCGAACTCCGTGATCCGCCTTGCGGCGCTACGGCCGGAAAGAAGCTCTTTCCAGCCGTGCTCGTAGCCCATGCCGAACGGTGAAAGCAGGCCAAGGCCCGTGACAACCACACGCCTCATCGCAGGCATCCCTGACAATTCGCGATCGCTCAGGCCGAAGCCTTGTCGATGTACTTCACGGCGTCGCCAACGGTGAGGATGGTCTCGGCCGCGTCGTCGGGGATCTCAACGCCGAATTCTTCTTCGAACGCCATAACGAGCTCGACCGTGTCGAGGCTGTCCGCGCCCAGGTCGTCGATGAAGCTTGCAGCTTCAGTCACCTTGTCGGCGTCGACGCCAAGATGTTCGATGACGATCTTCTTGACGCGCTCTGCGGTGTCACTCATGTGGGCATCCTCAGTCTGGTGTTTGTTAGGTCTTCGTTAGCGGGCGGAATGCCGCTAATCAAGCAGTAATCTACGCTTTCCCAAGCGCTCGGGCAGCGGTCCGTCTTCGGTCCGGCCACCTGATGGAGCGCGGCAATACACGAAATCTTGACCGCGTCCAAGGCAAAAGGGCCAGTTATCCCGGCCAATCGGCCCAATCAGATCATCGCCATGCCGCCGTTGACGTGAATTGTCTGGCCGGTGACGTAGGCAGCTTCGTCGGAGGCGAGGTAGGCGACGGCCGAAGCAACTTCCTTGCCGGTGCCCATGCGCTTGGCCGGGATCGCAGCCATGATCGCCTCTTTCTGCTTGTCGTTGAGCTTCTCGGTCATTGCCGATTCGATGAAGCCGGGGGCGACGCAGTTGACGGTGATGTTGCGGGTGGCGATTTCCTGGGCGAGCGACTTGGAAAAGCCGATCATGCCGGCCTTCGAGGCGCAGTAGTTGGTCTGGCCGGGGTTGCCGGTGACGCCGACCACCGAGGTGATGTTGATGATGCGGCCATGGCGGCGGCGCATCATCGGATGCGTCAGCTCGCGCGTCAGGCGGAACATCGCCGTCAGGTTGATCTCGATGACCGAGTCCCAGTCGGCGTCGGACATGCGCACGAACAGGCCGTCCTTGGTGATGCCGGCGTTGTTGACCAGGATGTCGACACCTTCGAGTTCGGCCTCGGCCTTCTGGCCCAGCGCCTTGACCTCGTCGCGGTCGGCGAGGTTGGCCGGAAACAGCTTGACGCGGTCACCGAGCTCGTTGGCCAGGGCCTCGAGCTTTTCGACGCGGGTGCCGTGCAGGCCGACGATGGCGCCCTGCGCGTGCAAGATGCGGGCGATTTCCTCGCCGATGCCACCTGAAGCGCCGGTGACGAGTGCCTTGCGGCCGGTCAGATCGAGCATTTTTCCAATCCCTTCCAGAGCACACCCTTCACACGGGTGGGGTCACAGTATGTTTAGACGAGCGCGGCGATTGCCGCCTCGACGTCGGCCGGGTTGTTGACCGCGGCCGTGGCTATGTCCTTGTTGATGCGGCGGGCGAGGCCCGAGAGCACCTTGCCGGCGCCCACTTCGTAGAGCGTGGTGACGCCGTTGTTGCCGAACCATTCGACGGTCTCGCGCCAGCGGACGCGGCCGGTCACCTGTTCGACGAGGCGGGCGGCGATCTCTTGAGGATCGGTGATCGGCTGGACCGAGACATTGGCGACGACCGGGACGATCGGCGCATGCTTCTTCACGCCGGCAAGCGCCTCGCGCATCTTCTCGGCAGCCGGTGCCATCAGCGCGGAATGGAACGGCGCGGAGACCTGCAGCATCAGCGCGCGCTTGGCGCCCTTTTCGGTGCACAGCTTGGCCGCGCGTTCGACCGCCGCCTTCTCGCCGGAGATGACCAGTTGGCCGCCGCCATTGTCGTTGGCGACCTGGCAGACCGAACCCTCGGCTGCTTCGGCGCAAGCCGCGTCGACATCGGCCTGCTCGAGCCCGATGATCGCAGCCATGGCGCCCTGCCCGGCAGGTACAGCGGCCTGCATGGCATCACCGCGAATGCGCAACAGCCGCGCAGCGTCGGCCACAGAAACGAACCCTGCGGCAGCAAGCGCCGAATATTCGCCCAGCGAGTGGCCGGCGACATATGTGACGTTGTCCTTGAGCGACAGGCCGCGTGCTTCGAGCGCCCTGAATGCAGCCATCGAAACAGCCATCAGCGCCGGCTGGGCATTGGCCGTCAGCGTCAGCGTTTCCTCGGGGCCTTCCCAGATCAGCTTCGACAGCTTTTCGCCAAGTGCGTCATCGACCTCCTCGAATACGCGTCGCGCTTCCGGGAAAGCATCGGCCAGTTCCTTGCCCATGCCGACGGCCTGGCTGCCCTGCCCTGGAAAAGTAAATGCAACGGCCATATTCGTCTCCTGGCTGCTGGCGCATCGCCTCAGGCCATTCCGGCCCTTTCGGCGCGATGCGCAGACATAACAAACCGAAGTACGCGTGCCGCCCCAGGGAACGTCGGGCACTCCGGATCGCTGTGGCTCTGGCGCAATGCGCCCTGTCAAGTCAAGCCTTGTGCGTCCCGGGGCCCGAAACGGGCCGAAAATCACACATGATTAAGCCGAAACACGATTTGTTGGCCAACGCTTCTCAATTTTGCCATAAGCCCTAGCTTCTGCATGACAGTTTGATGACGTTCAGGTGACGTTCAGGTGACCGCTGCATGATGAGGCCGTCATAAAGCCGAGGAAGTCGAGTTGGGAAGTGTAGTCGATAAGGCCGCAAGGAGTGTTGAGGACGCGAAGCAGACCGCGTCCGACCGGCGTGCCTATGCCTTGGGCGTACTGCGCTCGGTGATGGTCACGCTCGCCGTTTCGGCGGTGCTGGTCTTCGCCATCGAATACATCGCGCGCGGCTCCTTCGTCGACACGCTCAATTTCTTCCAGCAGCCGTTCAAGCCGAGCTGGACCACGGTGGCGCTCTTTGCGCTGCTGCTGGTTGGCCTCGATGCCTTGCTCGGCCGGCCGCATAACGGCCTGCTGATCGTCGCACCCGTGGCGCTGCTGCTCGCCTTTGTCGGGCATCAGAAGTCGCTCTATCTCGGCGACCCACTCTACCCGACCGATTTTCTCTATGCCCGACAGATCGTCGAATTGATGCCGTTGCTGGTGCGCGAGCGCCCGATGGCCGGCGTCGGCATCGTCGTAGGCCTCGTCACCGGCATTGCGCTCCTCGTCCTTGCCTGGCGCTACTGGCGCCGCCGCATGCCGGCGCTGACGTTCTGGGCGCGCATCTCGCGCCTCGCCATCGCCATTCCGGCCCTCGCCTTCTTCGTCTCGATCATGGACTACGCGACCTTCTCGTGGACGCGCGACCGTCTCCAGATCATCCCGATGATGTGGGACCAGAAGGAAAACTACAATTCCAACGGCTTTGCCATCGCGTTTGCGCTCAACGTGCCGATGGCCAAGGTCAAGGCGCCGCACGGCTATTCCGAAAAGGCTGTCGACGCCATCGCCCGGCCGGACCAGGCCGCCGCCGTCCTGCCCGAGGAAAAGCCCGACGTCATCATCGTGATGAGCGAATCCTTCTGGGATCCGACGCGCCTGCCCGGCGTTTCGATCACGCCCGATCCGATCGCAAACGTGCGCGCGGCCCAGTCCGGCCATGTCTTTTCGCCGGAATTCGGCGGCATGACCGCCAATGTCGAGTTCGAGGCGCTGACCGGCTTCTCCAACGCCTTCCTGCCGGCCGGCTCGATTCCCTACCAGCAATATGTCCGCGCGCCGGTGCCGTCGCTTGCCACGTTCTTCAAGAGCGAAGGCTACGAGACCAAGGCCATCCACCCGTTCGGCGGCTGGTTCTGGAACCGCGCGCCCGTCTACAAGGCGTTCGGCTTCGACCAGTTCATGTCGGAGGAAAACCTGCCGCTGCTGGCAAAGCGCGGGCCGCTGGTGTCCGACGCCGCTCTGACCGAAGAGATCATCCGCGAGGCCGATGCGACCGAGCATCCGTTCTTCTTCTTTGCGGTCTCGCTGCAGAGCCACGGCCCCTACGAGCCGAACCGCTACAGCGACACCACCCACAAGGTCGAGGCGGCAACGTCATCCTGGGCACGCGAATCGATCCTGACCTATGCCGAAGGTGCATCGGACGCCGACCGCAGCCTCAAGCGCCTGATGGACTGGGCCAGCAAGCGCAAGCGCCCGACCGTGATCGCCTTCTTCGGCGACCACCTGCCGCCGCTCGGCCCCGTCTATGTCGAGACCGGTTTCATGAACGAGCCTGTCGCCAAGCGCAAAGCGGCGATCGGCGAGATGCTGGTCCAGCACGAGACGCCGTTGGTCGTATGGTCGAACCGGACGGGTGCTGCGCAAAACATCGGCTCGATCAGCCCGGCCTTCCTGCCGCTGCACGTGCTCGAGACCGCCGGCATCAGCCACCCCTACTACACCGGCTTCCTCGGCGACCTGCACGAACGCTTCCGCGTCGTTGACCGCAACGTGCTTCTGCCGAAGGCCGGCGAGTCGGTGTTCGACTGGTCGCGCCAGAAAGAGATCGACCCGTCGATCCGCGATTACCGCTGGCTGCAATACGACATGATGTTCGGCAAGCGCCGCGGCGCCAAGCCGTTCTTCCCGGAGACGGTCGACAAGGTGGTTGCCGACCGCACGCGTTCGCCCCTGTTCCTGCGTCCGGAGGCTCTGGGCTGAGGCCCGAAGCCGCCGAAAGGGCCGATTTCGGCGGGTTTCTTGGTCCCGCCCCTTGCCTTGAAGGCACTTTGCCTGTAGACGCCCGCCATCTGCCGGTCCCAGCTGGGGGCTGAACGGAGGGCCGGAGGTTTTCTCGAAAGCCGCCGCGTGAAGCGAAAACGCTTCCGCCTCCCGTGTCTCCGCTCTCGACCGTCTCGTCGTGCTCCTTTCTTCTCCTGAGATGGCTTAGGCCTTCGACGGATCAGGGAGGTCGCAGAGGCTCTAGCCGCCGGGACCGGAAGATGGAAACGAAGAAAGGCAAAAACTATGGCTCTTTACGAACATGTGTTTCTTGCCCGCCAGGACCTCTCGCAGCAGCAGGTCGATGCACTTGTCGAACACTACAAGGGTATCATCACTGCAGCTGGTGGATCGGTTGGCCGGGTTGAGAACTGGGGACTGAAGTCCCTCACCTACCGCATCAACAAGAACCGCAAGGCGTACTACACGCTTATGGACATCACCGCTCCGTCGGCTGCCGTCAAGGAAGTCGAGCGCCAGCAGGGCCTGTCCGAAGACATCCTGCGCTTCCTGACCATCAAGGTCGAGGCGCATGAAGAAGGCGTCTCCGCCATGATGCAGAAGCGCGAAGAGCGCTCCGAGCGTGGCGAACGCGGTGGCTTCGGCGACCGTCCGCGCAGCTTCGGCGATCGTGACCGTGGTGATCGCGGCCCGCGCAGCTTCGGCGACCGCGATGGCGGTGGTGACCGTGGCCCGCGCCGTCCGCGCGAAGGTGTTGAAGGGGGTGCAGAATAATGGTCGACATCAATCAGATCCCGACCCGTCGTCCCTTCCATCGCCGCCGCAAGACCTGCCCGTTCTCCGGCGCCAACGCTCCGAAGATCGACTACAAGGACGTGCGTCTGCTGCAGCGCTACATTTCCGAGCGCGGCAAGATCGTTCCTTCGCGCATCACCGCCGTCAGCCAGAAGAAGCAGCGTGAACTCGCCCAGGCGATCAAGCGCGCCCGCTTCCTCGGCCTGCTGCCCTACGTGGTGAAGTAAGACATCCGAAGCGGGCGGTTCGCTGCCCGCTTCCTCCCCCCGCGACGGGCGCGGTCGGGCGAATTTCAAATCCCGGGTTGGACCTCCAAAGAGGACCTAACTGCCGCGACAGGCAGGACAGCGAAACCGGCGGCAACGCCCTTCCCTGCTTCCTTGCCCGTTGAATTTTATTCGCTGCCTTTGCAGCCAACGAAAGGACAAGGAAAATGGACGTCATTCTCCTCGAACGCATTTCCCGCCTCGGCCAGATGGGCGACACCGTCAAGGTCAAGGACGGCTTTGCCCGTAACTTCCTGCTGCCCAAGGGCAAGGCGCTCCGCGCCAACGAAGCCAACAAGAAGAAGTTCGAAGGCCAGCGCGCCCAGCTCGAAGCCCGCAACCTCGAGCGCAAGTCGGAAGCCCAGCAGGTTGCCGACAAGCTTGACGGCAAGACCTTCGTGACCGTCCGCTCGGCTGGTGAAACCGGCCAGCTCTACGGTTCGGTCTCGACCCGCGACATCGCCGACCTGCTGGCCGCCGAAGGCTTCACGGTTGCACGCAACCAGGTCGAGCTCAACCAGCCGATCAAGACCATCGGCCTGACCAACGTGGCGATCTCGCTGCACGCCGAAGTCGAAGTCACCATCACGCTGAACATCGCGCGCACGGCCGACGAAGCCGAGCGTCAGTCGAAGGGCGAGACGCTGACCACTGCCGAAGCCATCTACGGCGACGACATCAACGAAAACGCCCGTCCGGACAGCTTCTTTGATCCGAACGAAGACGGCGAAGGCGACGAGGGCTGATCTCAGCCTCAGTTGTCAGATCCAGTTTTCTGGACCAAGCCCGGGTGGAAACACCCGGGTTTTTTTGTGCCAGGTGGAACTTGAACGTGCCCGCGCTAGTTACCAGCTTCTGACAATAGGACTGACACATCGCGAGCATTGCCCATGAACGTGTTGCTGCAGCGCATTTTCGCAAAACTCGTACGCACAGGAAACCTGACCGTCACCGGGCCCGATGGCCGACCGCATCGCTTCGGCGACGGCAGCGGCGAACCCGTCCACATGCTGATCCGAACGCGGCGAGCCGAACGGGCCATTACCTTCGATCCGACATTGGCCGTGCCGGAGGCCTACATGGACGGCGAGATGGACATCGTCGAGGGCGACATCTTCGGCTTCATGCGGATCGCCTTCCAGAATCTCGGCAACGGCACGGTCGATGCCGCTTGGTCACGCGCCATCGAAGGCCTGCGAGTGGCCTTGCGCCGCTTCCAGCAGGTCAACACTGCGGCGCGGGCGAAACGCAACGTCGAGCGTCACTACGACCTTTCGGGCGACCTCTACCGGCTCTTCCTCGACAAGGACATGCAATATTCCTGCGCCTATTTCGCCGACCCCGAAATGACGCTGGAAGAGGCCCAACTGGCCAAGAAGGCGCATATCGCCGCCAAGATGCGGCTCAAGCCAGGCCAGTCGGTGCTCGACATCGGTTCTGGCTGGGGGGGCCTCGGGCTCTACCTGGCGCGCTCGTTCGAAGCGCAGGTTCTGGGCGTCACCCTTTCCACCGAACAGCACGCGGTGGCGACTGAACGCGCCCAGGCCGAAGGGCTCGACGGCCACGTCCACTTCGAAATCCGCGACTATCGCGATCTGGTCGAGCGCTTCGACCGCATCGTGTCGGTCGGCATGTTCGAGCATGTCGGCGTCAACCATTACCGCACCTTCTTCGACAACGTCGCCAAGCGGCTGAAACCCGATGGCGTGATGGTGCTGCATTCGATCGGCCGGTTCGGCCCGCCGACGGCGACCAGCGCCTTCATCCGCAAATACATCTTCCCCGGTGGCTATATCCCTGCCCTGTCGGAAGTGCTGCCGGCGATCGAGAAGTCGGGACTGATGGTCACCGACGTCGAAATCCTGCGCCTTCACTATGCCGAGACGCTGAAGCACTGGGGCAAGCGTTTCGCCGCCAATCGCGACAAGGCCAAGGCGATCTATGACGAGCGCTTCTGCAGGATGTGGGAATTCTATCTCGCGGCTTCCGAAGCCGCCTTCCGCTGGCAGGACCTGATGGTATTCCAGATCCAGCTCACCCATCGCAACGACACGCTGCCGCTGACCCGCGACTACGTCGGCAAGTGCGAGAAAGCGCTCGCCATGCACGAGATGGCGCATCGCGAGACGACGCCGGCGAGCAAGACCACCCGTCGCGGGAAGGTTGGCGACAAGGAGTGAAACTCGCCCTTGCCTCGGCCCCGGCCGTCGTAGGAGATAGGCCCGTTGCCATTCGCACCGGGCCTTTTTCATGACCTACGCCATCTATGCTGCCGCAGCTCTTGCCGAAATCGCCGGCTGCTTTGCCTTGTGGGCATGGTGGCGGCTCGACAAGTCGGCCCTGTGGCTCATCCCCGGCGTCATCTCGCTGATCGCCTTCGCATGGCTGCTGACCCTGGTCGAAGCCAATGCCGCGGGCCGCGCCTACGCCGCCTATGGCGGCATCTACATCGCGGCGTCGCTGGGCTGGCTGTGGCTTGCCGAAGGCGTACGCCCGGATCGCTGGGACATCATCGGCGCCGCAGTCTGCATCGCCGGCGCCTCGATCATCCTGCTGGCGCCACGCGGGGCTTGAGCAGGATCACAGAGCGGCCGGCGTCGACGCCCCTTACCATTTGACGCTGAGACCGACATTGCCTTCAAAGACGCGCTTCTTCTCGCCGCCGATATTGGTGGTGTAGTCAGCGGTGGCAAACATGCTGGTCTGTTCGCTCAGCTTCGCAATCACGCCGCCGCCGAACTCGACTGACGTCCCGCCGGTCTCGACGGCAATCGGGTCGCCGCCGAGGCTGATGCCCCCCTCACCGTCGAATTCATGCCAGATGTTAGCCTTGAGGTACGGCTTCAGCGTCGCGGCTTCGGTCTGGAAGAGACCTTGCAACCGCACGCCCAGCCGACCGGTCAGCACATCGTCGGAATTGAAGGACACCGTCGAAAAGCTGTCGGCCTGGTCGTCAAGCGACAAATGTTGCCAGACCAGCTGGCCCTGCGGCTCCAGTGTCCACTCCGGCGTCAGCGCGATGGGATAACCGCCCTCCAGCGAAGCAGTGACCCCGGTTCCGCCGACGTCGAGGTTTTCGCCGCCGCTGGAGGTGACATCGCCACCGAACCAGGTGCCCATCAGCACGGCATCGAGGTACCAGCCGCCTGGGCCGACATGGGTCCAATTGGCACCCAGGCTGGTGCCGTTCGCGTTGATATCGCCGAAATCGGCTACCGGCCCGGCGATCGTCGGCGACTTCACGTCGCCGCTGATGCGCGTGTGGCCGACAAACAGGCCGATACGGTCGTGATGGCCGCTATCCGTTTCCCAGCCATAGATGTCGAGGCCGGCCTGCATGCCGAACAGCGTGCCGTCGAAGCTCGGTGTCAGGGTTCCGGTCCAGGACATATCGACACTCTGGCCAAAGACACGCCCCCATGCAGCCGGCATCTGCCCGGCACCCTGTACTTCGGGCTGCTCGCCGCGGCGCTCATGGAATGTGCCCAGCGTCGTCATGGCGAGGTAGTGCGCGAGTGGCGAGATCACCGCGTAGGTCGGAACCTCGCCACGGAAGAGCGGCATCGCTCCTCCTTCGAGCCGTTCGGGATTGGGCAGCGGTGCCGACTCGGCCGGGTTGAGCACCAATTGCGGCGTCTCGGTCGGCGGAGGCGGCGTCGGCTCGCCGGTAACCGGTGGTACTGGCGGTGCTTCGGGCGGCGTATCCCCCGGCAGCACCGGCGGGGTCGGGTCAGTGGGCGGGGTAACAGGATCGCCCTCGCCCGGAATCAGCACCGGCGGTAGCGCCGACGTCGGCGGCGGCGGTGCCGTTTCGGGATCGACGGGCGCAGGCTGAGGGTTCGGTTCGATCGGAGAAGGCCCCGGCGCTGGCTCGGGACTGGTCGAGGACATCGTCGAGCGCAGATACCAGTTTTGGCCTGCACCCGCAGCGTCGCCCTTGAACAGCATATACTCGTAGGCGCCGGCGGCCACTCGACTGGCAAGCGCGAAGGCACCTCCGGTCGTCGCACCGCCGATCGCCTCGACCACCAGAATGCCATCCGCGACAGTCAATCCGCCGGCACCGCCGGCATTGACGATCTCGATGCCGGTCGAGCCCGTCGCGGTGCCACCGGATATCACCAGCTTGTCCGAGGCCGAGCCGTCGCTGCCGAGCATAGCGTCGAGGAACAGCAGTCCGCCATTGCCCTGGTAGTTGCCATTGATCGTGAACGTATCGCCAGTGCCACCACCGCCATTGGTCAAGTCGATGCGGCCGGCATTGATGACGTTTGCCAGCCCACTGACGGCCAGCACGCTTGCATTTTGACCACCGCCGAAAAGGGTGCTGGTGGCATCGACCGTCAGCGTGCCGGTTCCGGTACCGGCGTCGCCGAGCACAAGATTGCCGTCGAAGGTCAGTTCGGTGTCGTTGGTGGCGTCGATCATTTCCCAATTCTGGAACCGCGCAATGCCGGCTGCCGATACATTGTCGAAAGTCAGGCCGTCCGTGCCGTCCCCGCCATTGACCGCAACAGTCGCGCCGATGTTGGCGTTGCTGAGATTGCTGAGCATTGCCGTGTCGTTGTCACCGCCAAGATCGACAGTGCCGTAGATGATACCGCCGCCGTCCCAGGTGAAAGTGTCCGCGCCGACGCTCAGCAGCACGCTGCCGCCGACGGAGCCGCCTGTCACTGTCACGCTATCGGTGCCGCCACTGACGCTGATGTTGCCGCCGATCGTACCGCCTGAAAGGATGATGGTGTCATTGCCGAAGCCGGTCACAAGGTTCTTGTCGATCGTGCCGCCAGACATATCGAACAGGTTGTCGTCGAGCTTCATGTTGACGCGACCGATGCGGCCGCCGGTCATGTATGCCGTGTCGCCATCTTCGAAGAAATCGACGATACGGCCGCCAGACATGAAGAATGTGTCGAGACCATCACCTTGGCTGAGCGACTGGATCTGGCCGCCGCTCATCAGGAAGTCGTCGCTTCCGCCGCCTTGCTGGACGTTGCCTGTGATGGCGCCGCTGTGGACCTCAACGCGGTCGACAAAACCGCCAAATACGACGTTGCCATTGATCGTGCCGGCACCACCACCCGGCATGGTCAGCGTGTTGGTGCCGTTGGTGTCGGTCAGCCCTCCGCTGACACCACTGTCGCAGACATAAATGCTGTTGCCGGCGGTCGGCGTCAGGTCGCAGGCGGCAAGGCCTGCCTGCGTCGAACCCAACAAAAGCATGGCGGTGGATGCCAGCCAGCCGAATCGCGCCGGTGCCGGATGAAAAATGCGCATGTTGCCTCCTCAAGCAGGGCAGGCCGACGCCGCAGCAGAGCGCGTTTCGGCCACTGGTGCCCTTCCAGCATATGCATCGCCATGTGCCGCATCGCGAGGCGTATGCCGTCGAAAGTCAAGGATCATCGCATAACCGAGTAAAATCAACCACCTTATGTATACAAACTACCCTTGGATTGTTCTGGACACTTTCTTGGTAAATGCAGCGATCGGCTACATATTCCTGTTCTGTTCCTGTCGATACACAGCTAGAATCGCACCGATTCGCGTCAACCGGAATCCGTCATCGCACCGGCCGTCCCTGTGGACGAGTGTGAATAGTGGGCGTCAGTTGAAATGACGATGGACGGTTTGTGGCGCGGCTCTGGTACTGCAGTTGCTCGGCAACGGACGGGGAAGACATTGGCTGAGGCAGCACGCAAATTCGAAGTGGCGGAAACCCCGCTCTACCGGGAAGCCCCGAACAACATCGAGGCCGAGCAGGCGCTGCTCGGCGCGATGCTGGTCAACAACGACGCCTTCTACCGCGTCTCCGACTTCCTCAAGGCGACCCATTTCTACGAGCCGTTGCACCGCAAGATCTTCGAGGTCTCGTCCGAGCTGATCCGCATGGGCAAGATGGCGAACCCGGTGACCATCAAGACCTTCCTGCCCGCCGACGAGAAGGTCGGCGACATGACGGTCTCGCAATATCTGGCCGCCCTTGCGTCCAATGCCGTCACCGTCATCAACGCCTCCGACTACGGCCGCGCCGTCTATGACCTTGCCACGCGCCGTGCGCTGATCACCGTCGGCGAGGACATGGTCAACATCGCCTATGACGCGCCGGTCGACATGTCGCCGTCCGAACAGATCGAGGATGCCGAGCGCCGCCTGTTCGAACTCGCCGAGACCGGCCGCTATGACGGCGGCTTCGAAAGCTTCTCCGATGCGGTCAAGACCGCGATCGACATGGCCAGCGCCGCCTATATGCGCGACGGCCATCTGTCTGGCGTTGCCAGCGGCCTTCACGATCTCGACGCCCGCATGGGCGGCCTGCAGTCTTCCGACTTGATCGTGCTTGCCGGCCGCCCCGGCATGGGCAAGACCTCGCTCGTCACCAACATCGCCTTCAACGTCGCCCACGCCTATGTCCCGGCGCAGCAGGCAGACGGCTCGTTCAAGGCCGAGAACGGCGGCGTCGTCGGCTTCTTCTCGCTCGAAATGTCGTCCGAACAGCTCGCCACCCGTATCATTTCCGAGCAGGCCGAAGTGCCCTCCTCCAAGATCCGCCGCGGCGATCTCACCGAAGCCGATTTCGAAAAGCTGGTCAGCTGCACCCAGACGCTGCAGAAGATTCCGCTGTTCATCGATTCGACCGGCGGTATCTCGATCGCCCAGCTCGCCGCGCGTGCCCGCCGCCTCAAGCGCCAGCGCGGCCTCGACGTCATCATCATCGACTATATCCAGCTGATGCAGGGCTCATCGGCCAAGTCGTCGCAGAACCGCGTGCAGGAAATCACCGAAATCACCACCGGCCTCAAGGCGCTGGCAAAGGAGCTCAACGTTCCGATCATCGCGCTGTCGCAGCTGTCGCGCCAGGTCGAAAGCCGCGACGACAAGCGTCCGCAGCTCTCCGACCTTCGCGAATCGGGCTCGATCGAGCAGGACGCCGACGTGGTGCTGTTCGTCTATCGCGAGGAGTACTACCTCAAGAACAAGGAGCCGAAACCCGGCACCGACGAATATATCAAGTGGGAAGGCGACATGGCCGAAGTGCGTGGCAAGGCCGAGGTCATCGTCGCCAAGCAGCGCCACGGCCCCACCGGCACCGTCAGCCTCGGCTTCCAGGGCGAATTCACCCGCTTCTTCGACCTCGCGCCCGAGCATCACCTGCCGGAGAGGTTTGGAGAACAGTAGGCCTTGTCAAACGCAGCGCCTCTTCCCGCCAAGGGGCTCGACCCATCCCAATCAGTATTGCATCGCACCCATGGCTAAAGCGCGCGTTCAGTTCATCTGCCAGAATTGCGGCGCAGCGCACCAGCGCTGGGCCGGCAAATGCGATTCCTGCGGCGAGTGGAACACGCTCGTCGAGGAAGGCACTTCCGGCGGCATCGGCAGCGGCCCGGGCGCGCTCAAGAGCGCCCGCAAGGGCCGCCCCGTCACGCTGACCTCGCTCGACGGCGACATCGAGGACGCACCGCGCATCGTCTCGGGCATCGGCGAACTGGACCGCGCCACCGGCGGCGGCTTCGTTCGCGGCTCGGCGCTGCTCATCGGCGGCGATCCCGGCATCGGCAAGTCGACGCTGCTCACCCAGGCGGCGGCGGCACTCGCGTCGCGTGGCCACCGCGTCGTCTATGTCTCGGGTGAAGAAGCCGTCGCCCAGATCAGGCTGCGTGCCCAGCGCCTCGGCGTCGCCTCCTCGCCGGTCGAGCTCGCTGCCGAGACCAATGTCGAAGACATCCTGGCCACCATTGCCGACGGCAAGCGGCCGGACCTGGTCATCATTGATTCGATCCAGACGCTGTGGACCGACCTCGCTGATTCAGCCCCCGGCACCGTCACCCAGGTGCGCGCCTCGTCCCAGGCGATGATCCGCTACGCCAAGTCGACGGGTGCCGCCGTCGTGCTTGTCGGTCACGTCACCAAGGAAGGCCAGATCGCCGGTCCCCGCGTCGTCGAGCACATGGTCGATGGCGTTCTTTATTTCGAAGGCGAAGGCGGCCACCACTTCCGCATCCTGCGCACCGTCAAGAACCGCTTCGGCCCGACCGACGAGATCGGCGTCTTCGAGATGTCCGACAAGGGCCTGCGCGAGGTCGCCAACCCGTCCGAACTGTTCCTGGGCGAGCGCCATGCCAAGGCACCGGGAGCCGCCGTCTTCGCCGCGATCGAAGGCACACGGCCGGTGCTGGTCGAGATCCAGGCCCTCGTCGCTGCCTCCACGCTGGGTACGCCACGTCGTGCGGTCGTCGGCTGGGATTCGTCGCGGCTGTCGATGATCCTCGCCGTGCTCGAGGCCCATTGCGGCGTCCGATTCGGCCAGCACGACGTCTATCTCAACGTCGCCGGTGGCTACCGCATCTCCGAGCCGGCTGCCGATCTGGCGGTCGCTTCCGCACTGGTTTCCTCGCTCACCGGTCTTGCCCTGCCCGCTGATTGCGTCTATTTCGGCGAAATCAGCCTTTCTGGCGCCGTGAGGCCGGTTGCGCATGCGCAGCAACGCCTTAAAGAGGCCGAAAAGTTGGGCTTCGGAAGGGCAGTCCTGCCCGCCGGCAGTGGGGACATCGCAGGTGGAATCGGGGCCGGATCGTTCCAGCCGACCGCACTCGCGGATCTGGTGGCGCGGATAGCCGGCTCAAGACGAAGCCGAGCGGAAGAGACGGACTAAACCGTCGTCAGGGAGTGAGAGACACTATGCCGATTACGCTGCTTGACGGAATTCTGGTCGGCTTCACCTTGGTTTCGGCGATGCTCGCCATGGTGCGCGGCTTCTCGCGGGAGGTGCTCTCGGTCGCCTCCTGGGCTGCGGCTGCCGCTGCTGCCTTCTTCTTCTACAAGCCGGTCGTCCCCTACGTTCAGCCCTATATCGACAACGAGAAGATCGCGATGGCCGCAGCCGCCGGCATCGTCTTCATCGTCGCGCTGATCGTCGTCACTATCATCACCATGAAGATCGCCGACTTCATCATCGACAGCCGCATCGGCGCGCTCGATCGCACGCTCGGCTTCCTCTACGGTGCGGCACGCGGCATCCTGGTGGTCGCTGTCGGCCTGCTGTTCTTCAACTGGCTGGTCGGCGACAAGTCACCTGCCTGGGTTTCCGAGGCCAAGTCGCGCCCGCTGCTCGAAAGCATCGGCACGACGATCGAAAACATGCTGCCGGAAGATCCCGAGAATTCGATTCTCAAGAAGCTCAATTCGCAGGGCGAGCCCGAGGCCGGCGCGGCCACGCCGCCCGCCGAAGGTGGAGCTGACGAGCCTGCCGGCGCGCCCGCAGCGGAAACGCCGCCCGCCAACAACTGAGCGACTTCGCGATCATCAGGGGACCGATGATCAGCGCGTGACATTGAACGCCGTGCGTCCGAAGGGAGGCACGGCGTTCTGCATTCTGGCTGCGTATCGCTGGTCCGGCAGGCAGCATTCCTCGGCGCGTCGCAGACACTCAGGATCGACGCGCCCCGGTCAGGACGCGTGAACCCTCCCGACGATCACTCCATGGTTTCGAACAACAGCTTGTTGGTGTTCATGACCGACATCTGGACGATGTCGTCTTCCTTGACGCCTCGTGCCTGCAACTCCGTGAAGAATTCGCGCAGGGCATCGCCGACGCCGGCCGAGAACACCTGCCCGACGTCCGACGACAGGATTACGCCCTGCGAGCCGACCGCCTCGATGACTTCGATGTACTGCTCGTAGCTCAGGTCATCCATGGCGAGATTGACGAAGGCCAGTTCGCTATAGGCACCGTACTGCTCCCACATGCGCCGCATCGTCTCGGGATCGAGCTCGGTGGTCTGAAACAGCGGATGCGTCATGATGATCCGGCGGATGCCCATCTCATGCGCGATCCTGACGACCGTCAGGGTCTCGTTGCGGTCGAAATGCCCTGTCGCCAGGATGAGATCGTTGTCGGCGATCACCTGCAGGGCGCGCCGCAGCGCGGCCATCTTGTCGTCATTGCCTTCGTCCAGCGTATAGCCGGTACCCTCGGCATAATACCTCGTGTACTGCCCCTTGATGCCCCAGGCCTCGGACAGGTCGCGGCGATTGTACTTCTTCAGATGCGCCTCGCAGCACATCGTCGGCATCCAGACCACGAAGCGGTCGGAATCCGGGTCTGCCGCCGTCACGTCGCGCTTCCAGCCGGAGAGTGCCGACCGCACGCCATGGTCGTCGACGCCGCCGCAGCCGAAGTTCAGGGCGACGGAACCAACCAGCGCCACCTTGTCGTCGGGCCGGCGCAACTGGCTGACCTGTCCGGTGGTCGGCTGGAAGTGATTCTTCATCACCACGCCGAAGCCTTCGCTCCGCGCCTCGGCCGCGAGCGTTTCAGCGCTATATTTCCGGCGCAAAAACTCCGGTCCGATATGCACATGCATATCGATCACGCGCTTGTCGCCAACGTGCGGTAGTGCCTTCATAACCCAACTCCATTCCCAGTCACGGCAGTAAATTATGTATATACATAATTACTATTCTATACGCATGGAAGCTTGTCAACATGCCTCCGCGAGCCTCCGACACCATTGTCGCGGCGACCTCTGCTTGGCGCCACGCGCTGTAGCCAAGTTCTTCGCTTGCGAGTCAAGCCGGCAGCATGCATGAGCACTTGGCTCAGCTTGCGCAACTTCAATTATGTATATACTTATTCCCGCGGCTTGAAGCCGCGCTTCCTGGTGTCGCGTGGGCCGAGCGCATTTTTTGGGAAGGAAAGCATGTCAATTAAGTCTTCTACGGCGCAATCGCCGACCCTCGCGGACGACAAGGACGCGCCCGTCAACAGCTATGCGCGCAAGGCGCTGCTCGCATCCAATCTCGGATACGCGATGGATGGTTTCGACCTGATGATCCTGAGCTTCATGCTGCCGGCGGTTACGGTCGGCCTGGCCCTTTCAAGTTCGGAGGCGGGCTCGCTCATTACCTGGACCCTCATCGGGGCCGTGATCGGCGGCCTGATCGTTGGGGCACTCAGCGACCGTTTCGGCCGCATCCGCGTCCTGTCGTGGACCATCCTTTTGTTTGGTGTGTTCACCGGTCTTTGTGCCATCGCCCAGGGTTACTGGGATCTGCTGATCTACCGCACAATCGCCGGCATCGGCCTGGGCGGCGAGTTCGGCATCGGCATGGCCCTGGTGGCAGAGGCCTGGCCGGCGCACAAGCGGGCGCGCGCCTCGTCCTACGTCGCCCTGGGTTGGCAGGCCGGCGTGCTCGCCGCGGCGCTGCTCACCCCGCTGCTGCTGCCCCTGATCGGCTGGCGCGGCATGTTCGTGATCGGCCTGATCCCGGCTGTTGTGGCCTTTGCCCTGCGCAAGTACCTGCATGAGCCTGAAATGTTCGTGGCGGCGGCCAAGAAGGACGCCGGCAAGCGCGTCAATCCCTTCCGCCACCTGGTTGCAGACCGTGAAACGATCCGGTCGACGATCGGCATCGGGATCATGACGTCGGCGCAGAACTTCGGCTACTACGGCACGATGATCTGGCTGCCGGCCTACCTGTCGACGCAGATGGGCTTCACGCTCACCAAGTCGGCGTTGTGGACGTCGGTCACCGTGCTCGGCGGTGCGGTCGGCATGTGGATCTTCGGGCATTTGGCGGACCGCTTCGGCCGCAAGCCTCTGTTCATCACCTTCCAGATCGGCGCCATGGCGATGGCATTCGTCTATCCGCAGATCAAGGACCCCACGGCGCTGCTCATTGCCGGCGCGATCACCGGCGTCTTCCTGAGCGGCATGATCGGCGGCTATGGCGCCCTGATCTCCGAAAGCTACCCGACGCAGGCCCGCGCGACGGCACAGAACGTGCTCTTCAACGTCGGCCGCGGCGTCGGCGGCTTCGGCCCGCTGGTCATCGGCTGGCTGGCAACGCAATATTCGCTGTCCGCCGGATTGTCGTTCCTGGTCTTTGTCTGGGCAATCGACATTCTCGCCACGGTCTTCCTGATCAAGGAACGCAAGGGCGTCGAACTGGCCTAGGGCCAAGCTGCCTGCGCAGGATTACCTCCTGCGCAGGCCACCTGCGACAAGGCCTGCTAAAATTGGTGATGGTATTGCAGGTCGGCATGCCCTATATGACGGCTTTCCGACACGAGACCGTGACCCGATGGTTGACGCAGACACACCTCTCTCCGCCGAGGCCGATGATCATTTCCACGATGAATGCGGCGTGTTCGGCATCTTTGGCCGGCAGGACGCAGCAGCCATCGTCACGCTGGGCCTGCATGCGCTCCAGCATCGCGGCCAGGAGGCCGCCGGCATCGTCTCCTACGACGGCAGCCAGTTCCACGTCGAACGCCATGTCGGCCTGATCGGCGACACCTTCACCAAGCAGCGCGTCATCGACAGCCTCAAGGGCAATCGCGCCATCGGCCATACGCGCTACGCCACCACTGGCGGCGCGGGTATCCGCAACATCCAGCCCTTCTTCGCCGAACTCGCCGATGGCGGCTTTGCTGTTGCGCATAACGGCAACCTGACCAACGCCATGACGGTGCAGCGCGCCTTGCAGAAGCAGGGCTCGATCTTCTCGTCGACCTCCGACACCGAAACCATCCTGCACCTGGTCGCGACGTCCAAGGAACGCGATCTCAATGCGCGCTTCATCGATGCGGTGCGCCAGGTCGAAGGCGCGTTCTCGCTGGTGGCACTGTCGTCGAAGAAGATGATCGGCTGCCGCGATCCGCTCGGCATTCGCCCACTGGTCCTCGGCGACCTCGACGGTGCCTGGATCCTCGCTTCCGAAACCTGCGCGCTCGACATCATCGGCGCGCGTTTCGTGCGCGATCTCAAGCCCGGCGAGATGGTGATCGTCACCTCCAAGGGCATCGAGAGCATCTTCCCGTTCGAGCCGCAGAAGCCGCGCTTCTGCATCTTCGAATATGTCTATTTCGCCCGCCCCGACTCCTCGGTCGAGGGCCGCAACGTCTATGACGTGCGCAAGCGCATCGGTGCCGAACTCGCCATCGAAAGCCCGGTCGATGCCGACATCGTCGTGCCCGTGCCCGATTCCGGCACGCCGGCGGCCATCGGCTTCTCGCAGCAGGCAGGCATCCCCTTCGAGCTCGGCATCATCCGCAACCACTATGTCGGCCGCACCTTCATTTCGCCCGGCGATTCGATCCGCCATATGGGCGTCAAGCTCAAGCACAACGCCAACCGCCGGATGATCGAAGGCAAGCGCGTGGTGCTGGTCGACGATTCCATCGTCCGCGGCACCACCAGCCAGAAGATCGTGCAGATGGTGCGTGACGCCGGTGCCCGCGAAGTGCACATGCGCATCGCCTCGCCGCCCACCCGCGCATCCTGCTTCTACGGCGTCGACACGCCGGAGAAATCCAAGCTTTTGGCCTCGCGCATGACGATCGAGGAAATGGCCGAGTTCATCCGCGTCGATTCGCTCGGCTTCCTGTCGATGGACGGTCTTTACCGCGCCGTCGGCGAGACCAGCCGCGACAACGAACAGCCGCAGTTCTGCGATGCGTGCTTCTCCGGCCAGTACCCGACGCGCCTCGCCGATCTCGAAGGCTCCGACAATGTCCGCACCCTGTCGCTGCTGGCGACGGGCGGAGTCTAGCGCCTTCTGACGCTGCCTGGCTTTCGCGTCAGTTCGCGGAAGCCGCCTCGTTCTTCCAGATGATACCTTGCCGCATCGCCAGCTTTTCACCTGGCCCGTGGACGGCTGCGAACAGCAGTCCCGCGAGGAAGGTGAAGTGGTCGACGAAGAAGCCGAACTCAGCCTGGTTTCCCTGCCAGAGCGAGGGTCCGTGGAAAGCGAAGGCCAGGAAGATCACGTAGACCCCCGCGAGCACGGCCGCTTCCGAAAAGAAGGCGCCCGTCAGGAAGGCCAGTACCAGCGCAACTTCGAATATGGCCGCAAGCCACGCGAGGAGCAGCGGGGAGGGAAAGCCGGCCGCCGCGATGTAGGCCGCGGTTTGTTCCATTCCGGCGAACTTGAAGACAGCCGCCATGGTGAAAGCGCCGGCAAAGATCAGTCTGGCGACAAGGATTGCTACAGTTCTGCTCATGGCTCGTACCTCCGGGAACATCGTTCTCAACCCAGGACGCCTGACGCCAGGCTTTTCCGACATTGCCGGCGCGAATTTCGCAGCTTGCGACACATAGTCGGCCCTCATTGTGGCCTGCGGGGTTTTGTTCGCGGCGAAATCGTCCTATCAGGCAGCGGATCGACAAGTTCGAATTGGGTGCCCGCATGACCACCATTCCCGACCTCTCCGGCCGCATCGCCCTTGTCACCGGCGCCTCGCGCGGCATCGGCTACAACACAGCCAAGCAGCTGGCCGCAGCCGGCGCCCATGTCATTGCGGTTGCGCGCACGGTCGGCGGCCTCGAAGAACTCGACGACGAAATCAAGGCTGCCGGCGGCCAGGCGACACTGGTCCCGCTCGACCTGACCGACATGGCCGGCATCGACCGGCTCGGCGGCTCGATCCACGAACGCTGGGGCAAGCTCGATATCCTGGTGGCGAACGCCGCCGTTCTCGGCGTCATCGCCCCGATCGGCCATGTCGAAGCCAAGGTCTTCGACAAGGTGATGGCGGTCAACGTGACGGGCACCTGGCGGCTGATCCGCTCGGTCGATCCGCTGCTGCGCCTCTCCGACGCCGGCCGCGCCGTCATCGTCACCTCCAACGCCGCCCATTCCGCACGCGCCTTCTGGGCGCCCTACGCCGCCTCCAAGGCTGCTGCCGAGACGCTGATGCGCTCGTGGGCCGACGAGACCCGCAACCTGAAGCTGCGCGTCAACGCCTTCGACCCGGGTCGCACCCGCACGGCGATGCGCGCCCAGGCAGTGCCGGGCGAAAACCCTGAAACGCTGCCGCACCCCTCCGAGGTCGCAGCCCACATCCTGCCGATGGTCGACCCTGCCCTCACCCGGACCGGCCTGATCTACCAGGCCCGCGAACAGCGCTGGGTCTCCTACCAGCAGCCAGCCTGAACATCTTCTGCCGACCGGCCCGGCACCTGCCGCTTCGGGGCCTGCCTGCCCCGACAAAGCAACGATACCACCGCTGCCGCGTTGACCATCGCGATCCGACGAATGTGGGGACATCGACCGCATGACCACAGACCAGATGATGTCCCTCGCCGTCATCGTGCTGATGATGGCGGCGTTCATCTGGGGTCGGTTCCGTTATGATCTGGTCGCCTGCGGCGCCCTGATCGTCGCCGTTGCGGCCAGCATCGTTCCGCAGGCCAAGGCATTCAGCGGCTTTGGCGACGACATCGTCATCATCGTCGGCTCGGCGCTCCTGGTCAGTGCCGGCGTCGCCCGCTCGGGCATCATGGAATATGCTATCCAGCGCTTCGCTCCCGATGTCTCCAGCGTCAGGGCGCAATTGGCGTTGCTGGTCATCGTCGTCACGGTGCTATCCGCCTTTGTAAAGAACATCGGCGCGCTGGCGATCATGATCCCCATCGCTTTCCAGTTCGCTCGCCGCTCCAATGTTTCGCCCTCGGTGTTCCTGATGCCGATGGCGTTCGGCTCGCTGCTCGGCGGCCTGATGACGCTGATCGGCACCTCGCCCAACATCGTCGTATCGCGCGTGCGCCAGGAGATGACCGGCGAGGCCTTTTCGATGTTCGACTTCACCCCGGTGGGTGCGGCCCTTGCCGCCGCCGGCATCGTCTTCCTGGTGCTGTTCTACTGGCTGCTGCCCAGCCGTACGCGCGCCTCGGCCTCCATCCACGAGGCCATCGACATCAACAACTACGTCACCGAAGCCCGGATCGTCGCCGACTCCGCCGTCGCCGGCAAATCGCTGGGCGATCTGCTGAAGCTCGGTGGCAGCCGCGCTGTCGTCACCTCGATCCTGCGGTCGCGTGCGCTGCACGTCACGCCGTTTCCCGATGTGATCCTGCGCGAAGGCGACATCCTCCTGATCGAGGGCGCCCCCGACGTGCTGGACCGCATGGTGGCGCAGGCCAAGCTCAGCGTCACCGGCAGCCGCGATTCCGCCGGCGGCAAGCATGCCGCCGCGGCCGTCGAAGCAGTCATCGGCGAGAATTCGAGCCTGATCGGCGGGTCGGCCCAAAGGCTGGCGCTCTACGACCGTTTCAACGTCAACCTGCTGGCCGTCAGCCGCAAGGGCGAGCGCATCCAGGAGCGGCTCGGTGCAGTCACGCTGCGCATGGGCGACGTGGTGGTTCTCCAGGGCAATCCGCAGACCCTGCCGGAGATCCTGCGCGAACTCGGCTGCCTGCCGCTGGCGGAGCGGTCGATCCTCCTCGGCAGCGTCCGCCGCGGCATCGTTCCGCTGGCGATCCTGATCGCAGCGATGGCGGCGACCGCCCTGGGCCTGCTGCCTGTCCCGCTGGCCTTCTTCTCGGCTGCCGTCGCCATGGTCCTGTTCCGTGTCATCCCGCTGCGCGAGGTCTATGGCGCAATCGACGGGCCGATCCTGGTCATGCTGGCAGCCCTCATTCCCGTCAGCGATTCCTTACGGCGGACGGGCGCCACCGACGTCATTTCGGCCTGGCTCGCCGAATTCGCCGCCGGGTTGCCGGCTGCAGGGGCACTGACCCTCATCATGGTGGTGGCCATGGCGGTCACGCCGTTCCTCAACAATGCGGCGACCGTGCTTGTCGTCGCCCCCATTGCCGCGGGCTTCGCCAGTTCGCTCGGCTACCAGCCGGAAGCATTCCTGATGGCAGTCGCCATCGGCGCGGGCTGCGACTTCCTCACACCGATCGGCCACCAGTGCAACACGCTGGTGATGGGACCGGGCGGCTACAAATTCTCCGACTATCCTCGCCTCGGGCTGCCACTGTCATTGCTGGTCATCCTGGTAGCGGTGCCGATGCTAATCCTCGTCTGGCCGATGTAGGCGACACGCAAGCGTGATTGGCCGTTGATTTCGGCCCGCCCTAGCTTTGCGCGTCTATCGGTAAAGTTTGGGAGGAACGATCGATGAAACGCATCCTCATCCTGTCCGCGGCACTGTGCTCCGGCCTTCTCACCGCCAGCGCCCAGGACAACACGATGAGCTTTTTCGTGACCAGCGCCGGCCTGGGCAAGGGCGCAAATCTCGGCGGCCTCGCAGGCGCCGACGCGCATTGCCAGAGCCTCGCCGAAGCTGCCGGCTCGACCGGCAAGACCTGGCATGCCTATCTCTCGACCAGCGACACCGACGCCAAGGATCGCATCGGCAGCGGCCCATGGTCGAATGCCAAGGGCCAGAAGATCGCCGACGATGTCGCCTCGCTGCACAGCGACGCCAACAACATCAACAAGGAAACCGCGCTCGACGAGAAGGGCAACGCCGTCAACGGCCGCGGTGACCAGCCCAACAAGCACGACATCCTGACCGGGTCGATGCCTGACGGCACCAAGGCCGCCGACCAGTCCTGCAACAACTGGACCAGCGACGGCGAAGGCGTCGCCATGATGGGGCATCATGACCGCATGGGGCTCGACGATTCGGCGGCCGCGAAGTCCTGGAATTCCTCGCATGCCTCGCGTGGCGGATGCGGCCAGGAAGCACTGAAGGGCACTGGCGGCGACGGCCTGTTCTACTGCTTCGCCACCAACTGAGCGGCCTGCATCACCCCTAGCGTTCGGCCGATACCGAAAGGTCCGGGCGAACGTTCAAAGTCTGGAAAACGACGCAGTAGCGCTCGGTCAGCTTGATCAGCGCGTCGATCCGGTCCTGCGGCTCGTCCGTATCGAGCTTGAAGGCCAGCCTGATGGCACGAAAGCCAACCGGCGCGTCCTTGGCGACACCGAGCGTGCCGCGAAAGTCGAGATCGCCCTCGGCCGAGACCCTGGCTTCGCCGAGCCTGAACTCCAACGCCGTGGCAACCGCCTTCAAGGTCACTCCGGCACAGGCGACCAGCGCTTCCAGCAGCATATCACCGGAACACAACTCCATGCCGCTGCCACCGGTCGCCGGGTGCAGGCCGGCGGTCACGATCGCCCTGCCCGTATCAACCTTGCAGGCAATCGACTGGTCGTCGACGGCACCGGCGGCCCGCAGCGTGATCAGCCCCCGCCCGGCATCCTCGCGATAGGCGTCCTTCAGCGGCGCCTGCAGCGCCTTCAGTCCCGCGGCATCCATGATCTTCTCCCGGTAAACCATGGCGATCCTAGCATAGGCAAGGTGCCTTGGCTCATGACAGCAGGCTGGCAGGAGCGATGCGATAGACTAAGCTTCTCTTGCAGGAGACGGCATGGCCACCGACATCATCG